>CAWJAY010000027.1:0-296295 GCA_963840925.1 uncultured Alphaproteobacteria bacterium | reverse complement strand
GAAGCAGACGCCGTCGTCGACCATCAAGACGTTCGGATAGGCCATGAACAGCTTGAAGCTGGTCACCCCTTCGGCGCGGGCGAGTGTCTTGAGGTCGGCCAGCGCCTGCGGGAACGGGTCGAGGATGATCATATGGGCGCCGACGTCGACGCAGCGGCTGGCCGCGCGCCGGTGCCAGTCCTCGAGGCCCTCGAGCGGGCTTGCGCCGCGGCTCTGGTTGGCAAAGTCGATCACGCTCGTGGTGCCGCCGAACGCCGCGGCCATCGTGCCGGTGCCGAAGGTGTCGACCGTGCGCGCGCTGCCGAACTCCCAGTCCAGGTGCGTGTGCACGTCGACCGCGCCCGGCATGACCAAGAGCCCGCTCGCGTCGTGGACCTCGGCGCCGGCCGGCGCCGGCAGGCCCTGGCCCAGCAGCCGGACCTTGCCCGCCTCGATCAGGATATCGCCCGGGAACTCGCCCTCGGCGGTCACGATCCGGCCGCCCTTGATCAATGTCGCCATTTTGCCACCCCCGTTGGCTCTTGGCTCCAAACAGTACGGCGTCCGCTGCGCGAGGTGAAGCGCCCGCGGAAGTGCCGCGACCGCCGTTTGCGCTGTCGGGATCGCACAACCGCCGATATAGCTTTGCGGAACGAGCCGTCGCACCGAGGCCGTCGTGCACTTTGCCGATCACCTGATCCTGCTCGGAGCCTTCCTGCTGCTCGTCAGCATTCTCGTCGGGCTGATCTCGTCCCGGGTTGGCGCGCCGCTGCTGCTGGCGTTCCTGGCACTCGGCATGTTCTTCGGCGAGGACGGCCCGGGCGGGATCCTGTTCGACAACTATTTCGCCGCCTACGTGATCGGCAGCATTGCGCTCGCGATCATCCTGTTCGATGGCGGCCTGCGCACCGATTTCGGCAACTTCCGGCTGGCCGCCTGGCCGGCGCTGCTGCTGGCGAGCGTCGGTGTGGTCGTGACCTCGGCGCTGACCGCGGTCGCCGCCCGCGAGCTGCTCGAGCTGGGCTGGATCGAAAGCTTCCTGATCGGCGCCATCGTCGGCTCGACCGATGCCGCAGCCGTGTTTTTCCTGCTGCATCTGCACGGTCTCGACATCAGGCCGCGCGTGCGCAGCGTGCTCGAGGTCGAGTTCGGCCTGAACGACCCGGTCGCGGTCTTCCTCACGATCGCCTGCGTCGAGCTGCTTCGGGTCGAGGGTGCCCAGCCGTCCTGGGCGCTGGCTCTCGAGTTCGTCAACGAGATCGCGGGCGGCGCGGTCGCTGGCCTAGTCGCAGGCTTCACGCTGGTCTGGCTGATCAACCGGCTGGAGCTTGCCAGCGGCCTCTATCCGGTGCTGGCGATGGCGTCCGCCCTGTTCACGTTCGGCGCGGCGCAAAGCCTCGGCGCCAGCGGCTTTCTCGCGGTCTATCTCGCGGGCCTGGTGGTCGGCAACCGGCGCCACCGGGCGGCGCAGCTGATCGAGCGCTTTCACGATGGCCTCGCCTGGCTGGCGCAGATGGTCATGTTCGTGATGCTCGGCCTGCTGGTCACCCCCTCGCATCTGCTGCCGACCGTGATCCCCTCGGTCTTGATCGCGACCTTCCTGGTGGTGGTCGCCCGCCCGGTCGCGGTCGTGTTGTGCCTGCTGCCGTTCCGGTTCGCCTGGAACGAGCTGCTGTTCGTCGCCTGGGTCGGGCTGCGCGGCGCGGTCGCGATCTTCCTCGGCACGATCCCGGTCCTGGGCGGCATCGACAACGCCTCGATCTATTTCCAGGTCGCCTTCGCGGTCGTGCTCGTGTCGCTGACTGTTCAGGGCTGGACGCTGGCGCGCGCCGCGCGCCTGCTCGACCTCGAGCTGCCGCCGCGGCCGCGGCCGACCGAGCGGGTCGAGATCGACCTGCCCGCCCCGGGCGGGCGCGACCTTCTGCTCTATACGGTCGGGCCCGACAGCCCGATCGCGCTGCGCGGCGCGCGGCGGCTGTTGCAGGTCGAGCGCGCGACCCTGGTCGGCGCCGTCCGCGACGGAAAGCTGCTGCGGCCGCGCAACCTCGGCCGGCTGGAGCCCGGCGATTCCGTGCTGGTGATCGCGCCGCCGGAACAGTTGGCGACCCTCGATCAGCTGTTCGCCGAGCGCCCGCGGCCGGCGACCGATCTCAGCCTGTTCGGCGAGTTCGCCTTCGATGGCGAGCTGCCGGTGGGCCGGATCGCCGAGTTCTACGACCTGCCGGTGACCGCGGCCGAGCGTTCGCTGCCGGTCGCCGACTTCGTCCACAGGCGGCTCGGACGCACGCCCGCGGTCGGCGACCGGCTGCGGCTCGCCGAGGTCGAGCTGGTCGTGCAGGGCGTCAGTCGCGGCCGGATTCGCCGGATCGGCATCGATCTCGAGCCCGGCGCCCGGCATCCCGGCCTGGCAAGGCTGCGCGCCTGGCTGCCGCGTGCCCTCGATAAGCGATGGCGTCCGCCCCCGCCGTCTTCCGGGTAAGCGCGGAGAAGCCGTCCGGCGCCGTTCAGGGCGCCGTGGTGTCGGTCTCGAAATCGGCCGGGATCGTGATCTCCAGCACCTCGAGATCGTCGGAGTAGCCCAGCACCCGATGCGCGATCCCGGGCCGCTGGTACATGCAGTCGCCGGCCTGGAGGGTGCGCTCGCCCTCGCCTTCAAACCGGGTCTTCATCCAACCTTTGAGGACATAGACCATCTGGAAATCGAGCGCGTGGGTGTGCTCATCGCCGGGCCCGTCACAGGCCTGCCGGGCGCGGATCACCTGAGCCAGGACCTTGCCCTCGGTCGCCCGGTCGATGCCAAGGTCGCGGTACTCGAAATGCGGCCGCAGCCCGACCCGCCACTTGGCGCCCTTGGCGCTGGCGATCGTGAACGGGCCTTTGGGGAAGCTCGGATCGAGCGGCTGGGCGGGCTTGCTCATCGTCTCGGCGGTCGCGGCCATGGTCTTCTCCACTTGCTGCGCGCGCGGCGCGTGTTCAACCGATCGCAGTGGGCTTCAAGGCGCCAGCTCTGCAAACGTCTCGCGGATCCGCCCCTTGGTGTCTGGTGCCGCCAGCAGCACCATCAGCAGCAGGCGCGCCTTGAGCCCCTTGAGGTCGCCCGCGAAGATTGCGCCGGCATCGAGCAGGTCCTTGCCGCCGCCGTTGCCGTAGATCGGCTCGACCCGGCCCATCGGGCAACGCGAGGCGATCACGACCGGCAGCCCGATCCCGACTGCGCGCTCGACCACCGGCACCAGCGCGGCCGGCCCGTTGCCGCGCCCGAAGGCCTCGATCACGAGGCCATCCAGGCCGAGATCGAGCGCCATTTCCACGATCCGGACATCGAAACCGAGGCTCAGCCGGAACAGCGGCACCTGGAGCGGCGGCAGCCGGTCGAGCCGGAAGCGCCGACGCCGCGTCGGGCGGCGGTGCAGGATCATCTTGCCGCCGTCGACCTCGCCGAGGGCGCCCCGGTCGTAGGACTGGAAGGCGGCGAGCGCGCTCGCGCTGATCTTGGTCACGTCGCGCGCAGCGTGGATCTGATCGGCAAAGCAGATCAGGGCGCCGAGCCCGGCAGCCTCCGGTGCGACCGCGGTCCGCACCGCGCAGAGCAGGTTCCTGGGGCCGTCGGGCAGCGGATCGTCGTGCGGCCGCTGGGCGCCGGTGAACACTGCGGGCTTGTCGGATTCGAGCAGGAGGTCGGCCAGATAGCAGCTCTCCTCCATGGTATCGGTGCCATGGGTCACGACCACGCCCGCGACCTCGGCACGGGCGAGGTGCCGGTTGACCCGCTGGGCAAGGCCGAATGCGAGCTCGACCGACATGTCGAAGCTCGGAACGGTCGCGAAGTCGTCGATCTCCAGCTCGCAGATCGCCGCCAGCTCCGGCGCCTGCGTCAGCAGGTCCTGACCGCGGGCAGACGCCAGGGTCCGGCCGGAGCGCGCATCGAAGCGCGAGGCGATCGTCCCGCCGGTGCTGATCAACACGACTCTGGCCGCCATGCCGCTGGCCCTCGCGCCGCCCCCGGATGCGAGGATAGAGCCAGCCACGACCGAGGGCCAGGACGTTCGAAGGAGGAGTAAGGGCCGGCGATCGCGAAGTGACGCTTCGGATTGCCGTCGAGGCGCTGCTAGGATGCGCGCATGCGCATCACGTTGCTCGGCACCGGCTGCCCGCAGGTCAGCCCGCGCCGGTTCGGGCCGGCCAGCCTGGTCCGGGCCGGCGGCCGGAGCTTTCTGATCGACTGCGGCTCGGGGGTGACCCAGCGGCTGGTCGAGGCGGGCAGCTCAGGCGCCGCGGTCGATGCGCTGCTGCTCACCCATCTGCACTCCGACCATCTGGTCGACCTCTACCAGCTGATCGTCTCCGGCTGGCACCAGGGCCGCGACCAGCCGCAGCGGATCTTCGGGCCCGTCGGCACGCGCGCTTTTGCCGAGGCGACGATGGCGGTCTGGCAGCGCGAGCGGGAACAGCGGATCGCCTGGGAGCGCCGGCCCTCGACCGCTGGCCTCGAGCTCGAGATCGTCGAGTTCGAGGCCGGCACGATCTGGGACGCGGACGGCGTGCGGATCACGGCGTTCGAGGTCGATCATCGGCCGGTCGTGCCCGCGTTCGGCTTCCGGTTTGCGACCGCCGGCTGCCAGGCGGCGTTCTCAGGCGACACCCGGGTCTGCGACAACCTCGTGCGCGCAGCCGCGGGCGTCGATCTGCTGATCCACGAGTGTTTTCTCCACGAGGCAATGCAGGCACGACGTGGCGGCCGGACCGATCAGGGCTTCGAGAACGTCGCCGCCTATCACACCCTCTCCTCCGAGGTCGGCAAGGTTGCGGCCCGCGCCGGTGCGGCGATGCTCGCGCTGAACCACTTCGTCCCGGTCGAGTTCGACCGCGAGGCGCTGCTGCGCGAGGTTCAAGCCGATTTCGCCGGCCCGGTCGTGATCGGCGAGGACCTGCTCACGATCGACCTGCCCACGAGGACGCTCAGCTATCAGGAGCTCCGCCTTGGACTAGGCTCGGGCTGAGCCGGCGGCCGGCTGCCGAGCAGGGCGATCAGCGCGCAGAGCAGGGCCACGAGGCCAAGCGCGCGCGGCAGGCCGATCAGCTCGGCGAGCCCGCCGATCGCCGGCGGGCCGATCAGAAAGCCGACGTAGCCGACCGTACAGACGGCGGCGATCGCGGCGCTCGGTGCCACGCCCGGCGTCCGCGCCGCCGACGACAGCACGACCGGAAAGACGCAGGACAGGCCGGCGCCGACCAGGCCGAAGCCGAAAACCGCGATCGCGGGCTCGCCGATCGCGAGCGTGAGGCCCAGCCCGCAGGCCGCGAGCGCGCCGCCCGCGCGCACCACCAGATCACCGCCCAGCCTGGCGACCAGCCGGTCGCCGGTGAACCGGCCGCCGGCCATCGCCAGCGAGAAGGCGGCAAACGCCGTGGCCGCCATCGTCGTGCCGGCGCCGAGGCCGGCGCTGAGGTAGACCGCACTCCAGTCGCCGATCGCGCCCTCCGACAACAGGCCCGCGAGCGCCACGAGCCCGGGCAGCAGCAGGGCGACCGAAGGCCGCGCGAAGCCGGGCCCGGCAGCGCCGCCCTCGACGGCCAGCGGCAGCATCGGTCGGCAGGCGGTGAGGCCGACCCCGACCGTTAGCGCGCCGATCCCGAGCAGATGCGGCAGGAGTTCGATCCCGAGCGTTGCAATCAGGCCGGTGGCGCCGGCCCCGAGCATCGCGCCGAGGCTGAACATCCCGTGCAGCGAGGCCATGATCGGCCGCCAGTGATGCTTCTCCACGGCCACGCCCTGCGCGTTCATCGAGACATCCAGCGCGCCCGACGATGCCCCGAGCAGGAACAGGGCACCGCCCAGCCAGAGCGGCCCGGGCGCGAGTGCCAGGCCGGGCAGACAAAGCCCGTAGGCCGCGATCGTGACCGCGCTCGCCGCCCGGCTGCCGTGGCGATGGGCAGCAGCGCCCGCGAGCGGCATCGCGAGCAGCGCGCCAATCGCGGCCATGAACAGCGCGAGCCCGAGTTGCCCCTCGCTCAAGGTCAGCTGTTGCTGGATTTCGGCGATCCGCGGCACCCAGCTGCCATAGCCGAAGCCGTTGAGCCCAAAGACCGCGGCCACCCCGGCGCGCGCCTGGAACCGGCGCGCCGCCCGACCGGAGTCCATCAGGAGCCGCGCCGGGGTCTAACGCAGTGGTTCGAGAATTGAGACGTAGTTCGCGACCGCGGCGCCGCCCATGTTGAAGATGCCGCCGAGCTTCGCGCCCTTGATCTGCATCTCGCCGGCCGTGCCGGTCAGCTGCATCGCGCCGAGCACGTGCATCGAGACGCCGGTGGCGCCGATCGGATGCCCCTTGGCCTTCAGCCCGCCCGACGGGTTGACCGGCAGCCGGCCGTCCTTCTGGGTCCAGCCCTCGAGCGCGGCGCGCGCGCCCTGGCCGCGCTCGGTCAGGCCCATCGCCTCGTACTCCAGCAGCTCGGCGATCGTGAAACAGTCGTGGGTCTCGACAAAGTCCAGATTTTCCAATCCGATGTCGGCACTTTTCAATGCTCGCTTCCAGGCCTCGGCACAACCTTCGAACAGCGTGATGTCGCGCCGGCTCATGGGCAGGAAGTCGTTGACCTGGACGGCGGCGCGCAGCAGGACCGCCTTTGGCATCCGGAGCGCGGTCTCGACGTCGGTCAGCACCAGAGCGGCGGCCCCGTCCGAGACCAGCGAGCAGTCGGTCCGGCGCAACGGGCCGGCAACCAGCGGGTTTTTCTCCGACACGGTGCGGCAGAACTCGAAGCCCAAATCCTTCCTGAGCTGGGCCAGCGGGTTGGCGCAGCCGTTCTTGTGGTTCTTGGCGGCGATCGCGGCGAGCGCGTCCGACTGATCGCCGTGGCGCTGAAAATAGCGCTGGGCGATCTGGCCGAAGACGCCGGCGAAGCCGCCCTCGATCGCGCTCTCCTCCTTGAGATAGGCGGCGGAGAGCAGCGCGTCGGCGATTTCGGGGCCGGCCAGATCGGTCATCTTCTCGACCCCGACCACGAGCACGAAGCGCGCCTTATGGCCGGCGATCGACTTCAGCCCCTGATGGATCGCGGCCGAGCCGGTGGCGCAGGCGTTCTCCACGCGGGTCGCCGGCTTGAACCGCCAGGCGTCGTCGGCCTGCAGCACCAGGGAGCTCGTGAAGCCCTGCGGGCTGAAGCCGCCGCCGTAGTGGCCGAGCACGATCTCGTCGATGTCCTCGATCCCGAGCCCGGCATCGCTGACGGCCGCGCCCGCGACCTTGACGATCAGCGATTCGACGTCTTCCTGCTCGTGCCGGCCGAACGGCGTATGACTCCAGCCGACGATGCATGCGGTCATGGCGGCTCCCCTCTCCCGGTCCCACGCGAGCTCATATAGGGACGAACGCCCGGCCCGCGCCGGAGGATCAGTCAAACAGGCGGATGCGCAGGCGGCGGTAAGCGAGCCCGAAGGCCACGGCGCCGAGTGCCACCAGGTAGCCGATGTGGCCGAGGCTCGTGGACAGCTCCAGCTCCTGACCCGCGGTCAGCGGCCGCACTACCCCGATCAGATGGGTCATCGGCAACACCCAGGCGATCGGCTGGACGTAGTCCGGGAACCGGTCGACGCCGAAGAACACGCCCGAGAACACGAACATCGGCGTGACCCAGAAGGTGAAGAAATAGCTGAAGAACTCCCAGGTCTTGGCATGGGCGGTCGCAGCCAGGCCGCAGGCGGCGAAGGCGAAGCTTGCGATGAAGATCAGCGGCAGGCTCAACAGCGCGCCCCCGAGCGAGTTGATGCCGCCCCAGAGCGCCCCGACCACCAGCACGCAGACCGCCGAGAACAGCGCCTTGGCCGCGGCCCAGAGCGCCTCGCCGAGCAAGAGCTCCATCAGGCTCACCGGGGTCGCGAGCACCGCATCCCAGGTCTTGAGCATGTTGAAGCGGGCATAGGAGCCGATCGTGGTCTCGAAGCTCGCCGCGAACATCGCCGAGTACGCCATCATGCCCGGGACCACGAAGGCGAGATAGCTGAGCCCGCCCATGTCGCTGATCACGGCGCCGAGCCCGAAGCCGAACGCGAACAGGAACAGCAAGGGATTGGCGACGTTCGTGGTCAGCGACGCCCAGATCAGCTTGCGCCAGACCAGGTACTGGCGGTGGCAGACCGCGAGCGAGTGGGACGCGATCGCGATGGCCTGGGACATCAGTTCTCTCGCAGCGCGCGGCCGGTGAGCCGCAGGAAGACGTCCTCGAGGTTGGCCTGGCGGTGCCAGTAGATCACCTCCTCGGGCAGGTCCTCGAGGAAGCTTCGCGGCGTCTCGACGTAATAGAGGATCGCGTCGCCGATATCCTCGTGCTCGAAGCGGCCGTCACGGAAGCCGGCCGGCAGCGGCTTGCGGACCTCGAAGACGTGGCCTTTGACGTGGCGGTCGATCAGCTCGTGAGGCGGCCCGCGATCGAGGATCCGGCCCTGGTCGATCACGATGATGTCGTCGCAGAGCCGCTCGGCCTCGTCCATGTAGTGCGTGGTCAGAAGCAGGGTTTTGCCCTGGGTTCGGAGATCGAGCAGCCGTTTCCAGATCATCACCCGGGCCTGCGGATCGAGGCCGGTGGTCGGCTCGTCGAGGATCACCAGCTCGGGGTTGCTGATCAGGGCGCGGGCGATCACCAGGCGCCGCTTCATGCCGCCGGACAGCTGGTTGACGCCGGCCGCGGCCCGGTCGCCGAGCTGCAGGAAGGCCAGCAGCGCCGGGATCCGCTCGGCGATCACCGCCGACGGCAGGCCGAAGTAACGCCCGTAGACCTCGAGGTTCTGGCGCACCGACAGATCGGGATCGAGGTTGTTGTCCTGGGGCACGAGGCCGATCCTGGCCTTGTGCTCGCGCCGGATCGCCTCGACCGGCACGCCGAACACCGTGAGCTCGCCGCCGCTCGGCCTCGTCAGGCCCATGATCATGCGCATGGTCGTGGTCTTGCCGGCGCCGTTGGGCCCGAGCAGGCCGACGCATTGGCCGGGCTCGACCTCGAAGTCGATGCCGCGCACGGCCTGGACCTGGCCGTACGACTTCTCGAGGTCGCGGGCCAGGATGACGGGCAGCGGGGTCATGGGAGCGATCCGGTAGGGCGACGTGCTCGCGCGCTCGGCGCAGTGACTACCGCGAAACCCGCGCTTGGCGCAAGGCCGCGAGCCGCAGCCGCGGGGCGCCGAGCCGGTCGCCGGCCAGAGCGCTAATTGGGATCAGGCGCTCGCGCTAGTCCAGGTCGGGCGGCCCTCGATCGGGTAGGCCGGATCGTTGAAGCCGGGGGTCGAGGGATGGCCACTCGCGACCAGGCTGTCGACCAGCGCCTCGTCGTCGGGGTCGAACCGGTAGTCGAGCGCGGGCAGGTAAGCCTCGAACTGCTCCAGCGTGCGCGGCCCGGCGATCGCCGCGGTCACCAGTCGATTGTTGAGCACCCAGGCGAATGCGAACTGGACCGGGCTGATCCCTTTGGCCTCGGCGTGGCGCCTGATCTCCTGGGCGATCAGCAGCGACTCGCGCCGCCACTCGGTCTGCATCATGCGCATGTCCTGACGGCCGCCGCGGGTGCCCGCGGGCGGCGGGATGTCCGGATCGTACTTGCCGGTGAGCACGCCCCGCGCGAGCGGGCTGTAGGGCACGACGCCGAGGCCGTAATAGCCGCAGGCCGGCAGATGCTCGACCTCGGGCATCCGGTTCATCGCATTGTAGTAGGGCTGGCTGACGATCGGCCGGCCAATGCCGTAGCGGTCGCAGAGATTGCAGATCTCGGCCAAGCGCCAGCTGCGGTAGTTCGAGAGGCCGAAATAGCGCAGCTTGCCCGACCGGATCAGATCGGCGATCGCCGCGACCGTCTCCTCGAGCGGCGTGGCGTGATCTTCCTTGTGCAGGTACATGATGTCGATCCAGTCGGTCCCGAGCCGGGCCAGCGAGCGCTCGCAGGCCTGGAACATCCAACGCCGCGACAGCCCGGCCTGGTTGGGCCCCGGGCCCATGGCGTTGCACATCTTGGTCGCCAGCACCCAGTCGTCGCGCCCGGCCCGGATCGCCCGGCCGACGATCTCCTCCGAGCGGCCTTCGACGTAGGCGTCCGCGGTGTCGATGAAGTTGATGCCCGCGTCCTTGGCGCGCGCGATGATCCGGGCTGAGGCCGGTTCGTCGGTCGGCCCGCCGAACATCATCGTGCCAAGGCAGAGCGGCGACACCTTGAGGCCGCTGCAACCGAGCTTGCGATAGTCCATGATCCGGTTCCTCCCTCGAGCGGGACCAGCATAGCCGGATCGTCAGCGGTCGCGAAGGTCCGGCTGGGCTCGAGCGTCCGAGCGGGTGAAGGCCAGCCGCAGCGCGAACCGGCGCACCCGCCGCAGGCCGCCGCGCTCCGGATAATTCCGTTCGAACACGCCGAGGTCGGTGACCCCGCCTTCTCGAGCACCCGCACCGAGGCCGGATTCTCGATGAAGCAGAAGGCCTCGAGCACGCGATAGCCAACCGAGGAGGCGTGTGTCGCCATCGCGCGGACGCTCTCGGTCGCGTAGCCCCGCCCCCAGAACCGCCGGCCGAGCGCGTAGCCCAGTTCGGCGGCGCCGCCCCGGCCGCCGAAGCCGATGCCGCCGATCGGCAGGCGGTCCCGGCGCCCGGTGATCAGGAACGAATGGCTGGCCGGCGCGACATACGCCCGCAGCCAGCGTCCGAGCGCTGCCTCGGTTGGCGGGTAGGGCATCCGGCCGGTCTGCTTGATCGCCTCCCAATCGCCAGCAAACAACCGCGCAAGCGCCGGCGCGTCCTCGACGGCGAGCGGCTGGAGCCGCAGGCGCTCGGTCTCGATGAGCATGATCGCGCGCCGTCGGCCGCCTCAGATCACTTCAGCCGCCGCAGCACGACGCTCTCCAAGACCGCCAGATCCGCCAGCAGGCCGAGCATGATCCAGACCCCCAAGGCTGCCACGAGCTTCGAGGAGTGGGCGGGCATCGATCCAACCTTTGGGGGGCACGCACGCGGCACGCTCGCCCAAACTCGGAGGATTTCACAACTGAGCCGTGAGCTTGCAACCGCGCCGCCCGCCCGTTCAGTGCTCTCCTGCGGCCTTCGCCCGGGGCAGGCACAAGGATTTGTTAACCCCGACCGTCCATGAGGTTCCCGGACCCCGACGTTCGCCGCCGGGCCGATGGGATCGCCGCGCATGGACCGCTCGCTCAGAACCATTGCCATCTTGGGTGCGCTCGCTCTGCTCGGAGCTTGTTTTCAGATCGCGCCCCGATCGTCCGTGCCGTTCCAGGCGAGCGCCGACCGGCAGATCCGGTACGCCGCGGAGGCCGGCCTGGCGGTTAAGGAGGACCGGCGGGGCGAGATCAGCGAGGCGGCGGCCAACGGTCGCATGGTGCTGCCGCAGCTCCCCGAGATCTGGGCCCTGCCCGAAGTCAGGCCGGAGCCCGGGCACAGCCCGCTCGAGATCGATCCGACGGGGATCGAGCCGGCGGCGGCGAACACTCCGGCGCCGATCGGTTGCGCCGCGCCAGGCGCCCGGCCGACCGAGTGCCGCAACGGCGGCGGCAACCCAGCCCTGATCTTGCCGCCCTTCGGCTATCGCTCGATCGTGCCCGCTGCGGCACCTCTCCTGCCCTGAGAGGTCGAGGGGGCGGCCTTGCCGACTCAGCGACCATCGACCGCGAGCGCTGCGAGAAAGACTGCCGCCGCCTCGACATCACGCCGGAGCGCCGCGTGTCGGCGCTCGGCCTCGGCGTCGCGGCCCCACCGCTCGATCTCGAACAGCTCGTCGAGCAGGCTCGCGGCCAGCGCCTGCTCGGCCTCGATCCGGCGCTCGGCGAGCGCGAGACCCAGGACCACCGATCCAAGCGCGGTGGTTGCCGCGTGCAGGCCCACGAGCGGCCAGTCGGCCAATGCCGCAACGACCGCCTGCACGCGCTCGATGGCGGCTGCCGGCTGCTCGACCGGCAAGATCGAGGTGGTAACGCTCAGCCGGGCGCCATAGGTGCTCGCGGCCCACTCCAGCAACGGCTGCCAGATCCGCCCCTGCCGCTCGATCAGGTCGAGCGGCGCGCTCGCCCGGTAGCAGAGCAGGTCGGTGCCGGCGTAGCCGATCAGCTCGCCGACCGCCGCTGCGCGTAAGCCGGGCAGGCGATCCTGGGCCGTGCTCGCCAGCCGGGTCAGCGGCATGGTCGCTGCTCGAATGGTCCCGTCCTGCGCCCGCCACTCGGCCGCGGTCGCGTCGGCCAGCGCTGCCGTCGGCAGCGTTAGCGGCCGCTTGGCCGGGGTTCGGAGCGGCCGCCGGTCGAGCAGCACGCGGTGACCCTCGTCCTCGCTCGCGACCTCGACTTCGCCATAGAAGCGCTTCACGCGGCCTACCCCTGGGTCAGCTCGATCAGGTCTTCGAAGCGTTCGAGGATCGTCGTCGCGCCGGCCTCGACCAGTGACTCTACCGGATGATAGCCCCAGGCGACGCCGATTGCGCGGACCCCGGCCGCGCGCGCCATCGCCACGTCGAAGCTGGTGTCGCCGACCATCAGCGTCTCCGCGGGCGCGCTGCCGGTCTCGTCCATCGCGGCCTCGAGCATGCCCGGGTGCGGCTTGCTCGGGTGGCGGTCGGCGGTCTGCAGGGTCACGAACAGGGGCGTGAGCCCGTGATGGTCGAGAACGTTCAGGAGTCCAGGGCGCGTCTTGCCGGTCGCGATGCCGAGCAGCCGGCCCTGCCGGTCGAGTTCCCTGAGGGTCGCGAGCGCGCCGGGAAAGAGCTGCTCGCCCAAGCTACCCTCGTCGCGCAGGGCCCGCCAGGCTGTCCGATAGCCGGCGACCAGCCGCGTGCGCTCGGCGGCCTCCGCATCCGGCCGCCAACTGGCAATCGCGAGCTCGAGCGAGAGCCCGATCACCGCGTGCACGGCCGCGGCCGCGGGCGGCACGAGTCCCTGCGCCAGAAACGCCCGCTCCGCCGCGGCCACGATCACGTGCTGGCTGTCGACCAGCGTGCCATCGCAATCGAAGACGATCAGTCGGATCATGCGAACCGGTCACGTCGGCTCGAAGTCGGCCAGCCTTGCCCCTGGCAGATCGGGATCGGGCTCGAAGCCAAGCCACGCAAAGCCGGCGACAAGGGTCGGGGCCAGCGGTGCGCTGAGCGCCAGGCGGCCGCCGTCCGGATGCGGCAGGCGGATCTCGCGCGCGTGCAACATCAACCCGGCCGGCGCGCCGGCGGGACAGGCGGCCAGGCCGCCGTATTTGCGGTCGCCCAGGATCGGCGTCCCGAGCAGGGCAGAATGGACGCGCAGCTGGTGGGTGCGGCCGGTGAGCGGCTGAAGCGCGAGCCAACTCGCGATCTTGCCGGCCCGGGCGACCAGCCGGTAGCGCGTGCGCGCCGGCTGGCCGTCGGCCACGTCCTTGATGCGCTCGCCTCGGACGCCCGCCTGCTTGGACAAAGGACGGTCGACCAGGCCGTCGGCGACCGCCGGTCGGCCGACCACCAGCGCCCAATAGAGCTTGTCGACCCGATGGCGACGGAAGGCGCCGGTCAGCTTGGTGGCGGCGGGCGCGGTCCGGGCGACCACCAGGAGCCCGCTCGTGTCGCGATCGAGCCGGTGGACGAGGCGCGGTCGCTCGCCACCCGCGGCGAGCGCGGCGAGCATGCCGTCCAGGTGGCGCGTGGTCCTGGTGCCACCCTGGACGGCGAGCCCGGGCGGCTTGTTCAGGACCAGGAGCGCGTCGTCCTCGTGCAGGATCAGCGAGCGCAGCCAGTCGGCATCCTGCCGGCTGACGACCGCCTCCTTCCTGGCCGCGGGCCCGGCGGGCTCGCCGAGCGGCGGGATCCGGATGCTCTGGCCGGCGCGCAGCCGCGCATTGGCCGCTGCCCGCCGGCCGTCGACCCGAACCTGGCCGGTCCGCAGCAGCTTTTGCAGCCGGCCGTGACTGAGCTCGGGGAAATGCCGGTGGAACCAGCGATCGAGGCGGATCTCGGCCTCGTCCGCAGCAACCGGGCGCACTTCAACCCCGGTCATCCGGCCGGATCGCGCGTGCGGCGCAGCTTCGCCAGGCCCGCGAGCCTGCGCCTGAGCGCGGCCTCCCCACCCTCGCCGGACGGCTCGTAGAACGCTCTGCGCGCCATGCCGTCCGGAAAGTAGTTCTGGCCGGAGAACCGCTCGGGCGCATCGTGGTCGTAAGCGTAGCCTCGTCCATAGCCCAACTCGCTCATCAGCCGCGTCGGGGCGTTAAGGATGTGGAGCGGCGGCATCAGCGAGCCGCTCTCTTGCGCCGCGCGCCTTTGCCGCCCCGAACGCCCGGTAGACGGCGTTGGACTTGGGCGCCAGCGCCAGATGCAAGGCGCATTCCGCAAGCGCCAGCTCGCCCTCGGGGCTACCCAGCTGCTCGTAGGCCTGACTCGCCGCGATCGCGAGCGGCAGGCACCAGAGTCGGCAAGGCCGATGTCTTCGGTCGCGATCCGCACCAGCCGGCGGGCGATGTAGCGGGGGTCCTCGCCGCCCTGCGATCATGCGCGCGAACCAGTACAGCGCCGCATCCGTATCGGAGCCGCGCACCGATTTGTGAAGCGCGCTGATCAGGTTGTAATGCGCCTCCTGCCGGCTGGTCGTAGAGCGGCATGCGCCGTTGCAGCACCTGGGCCAGCGCCGCCGTATCCAGCACCGGCGCGGCCGGCAGATCAGCCAGTTTCTCGACCATGTTCAGCAGATAGCGGCCATCGCCGTCGGCGAGCTCGATCAGGCGCGCCCGTGCCTCGGCAGTCGAGCGGCAGCGCGTGGCCGAGCGCCGTCTCGGCGCGGCCGACCAGCGCCTCCAGAGCGTCGTCGTCCAGCCGGTTCAGCACCAGGACCTGACAGCGCGAGAGCAAGGCGCCGGTGAGCGCGAACGACGGGTTCTCGGTGGTGGCGCCGATCAGCGTGACCGTGCCATCCTCGACCTGAGCGAGAAGCCCGTCCTGCTGGGCGCGGTTGAAGCGATGGATCTCGTCGATGAACAGCAGCGTCGCCTGGCCGGTCCGCCGGCGCGCCCTGGCCTCCTCGAAGACCTTGCGCAGATCGGCGACCCCGGACATCACCGCCGAGAGCGCGGACAAGGGCTGCCCGAGCCGGCCGCGCGAGCAGGCGGGCGAGCGTGGTCTTGCCGCTGCCGGGCGGCCCCCAGAGAATCATCGAGCCGAGCTGGCCGCGGGCGAACATCCGGCCGATCGGCGCGTCGGGCCCGAGCAGATGGTCCTGGCCGACGAGCTCCTCGAGCCTCTGCGGCCGCAGCCGATCGGCGAGCGGCTTAGGCGCGCGCCCCCGCGGCGGCGCCGCCGGCAGCTCCGGGCCCTCGAACAGATCGCTCATCCGCCGATCACCAGGGCGAGCCGCTGGCCCTTCCGCTCGATCTCGAGACGCCAGGGCGGCTGCGCCGTGCCCAGGGCTTCTGCCAGCTGATCGACGTTCGCGATCGCCTGGTCGGCGACTGCAGCACGCGATCGCCGCGGCGCAGGCGCAGCGCGGCGGCCGGGCTGCCGCGCTCGACCTTGAGCACGACCACGCCCCGGTGGAACAGATCGAAGCCCAAATCCTTGTTCAGGCCGGGTGACAGGTTGGCAACCGTCGCGCCGGCCAGCACCTGCGGGCCGGTGAGCTGGTCGGCTCCGGCTCCGGCCGGTAGGGCGGGCTCTCGAGCGGCAGACGCAGGCTGACCTCGCGCCCGCGCCGCCAGACGTCGACGTTGGCGTGCTTGCCGAGCGCGCCGATCGCGAGACGGAAATTGAGCGCCTTGTCATCCTCGATCCCGCGGCCGTCCACGGCCAGGATCACGTCGCCCTTGGCGATGCCGGCACGCGCCGCCGGGCCATCGGGATAGATTTGGTTGACCAGCACCCCCGCCGGCCGGCCGAGGCCCAGCGAAGGCGCGAGATCGGCATCGACCGGCTGCACGGCGCCCCGAGCCAGGCGCGCGCCAAGCCCTTGGCACCGCCATCGACCGAGCGGATCAGCGCCTTGACCAGGCTGACCGGGATCGCGAAGCCGATCCCGATCGATCCGCCGCTGCGGGTGAAGATCGCCGTGTTGATGCCGACCAGCGCGCCATCCAGGTGACCAGCGCGCCGCCGGAATTGCCCGGGTTGATCGCGGCGTCGGTCTGGATGAAGGAGAGATCGGAGATGCCGACCCGGCGCGGTCCGGGCGAGCGCCGAGACAATGCCGCTGGTCACCGTCTGGCCGATGCCGAACGGGTCGCCGATCGCGAGCACGAGATCACCGACCTCGAGCGCGTCCAAATCGCCGATCGGCAGGACCGGCAGCTGTCGCCGCTCTCGATGTCCAGCAGCGCGAGATCGGCCGCCTCATCGCCACCGACCAGCTGCGCGCGGAACTCGCGCCGGTCGGAGGTCACGACCATGATCTCTTCGGCATCCTCGATCACGTGATAGTTGGTGACGATCAGGCCGTCGGGCGCGACGATCACGCCCGAGCCGAGTGAGTTCTCCGGCTGCCGCGACGGCTGGCGCTCGCCAAACTCCCGGAAGAAATAGCGAAAGAACGGGTCGGCCGCGAACGGGTGAGGACGGCTTGCGGGACCTGCTTGCGGGTATAGACGTTGACCACCGCGGGCGCGGCCCTGCGGACGACTGGCGCGAACGAGAGCGCGATCTCGACACGCGACTGCGGCACCTGCTCGGCCGCGGTCACCGGACTGGCGCGGGTTGCTCCGAGCGCGCAGGCACCGGCAGCATTGCGGTAGCGAGCGCCAGCCCCGTTCTCATCCGGCAATCTCGGGCCGACCGGAGGCGGCCAGAATGGGCGGGGCGCTGCCCGCGACCGGCCCTGGGCGGCCTGCGGCGTCAGGCCGCCGCGGCCGCCTCCTCCTCGCCTCCGGTCTGCGAAGGCCCGGAATCCTGCCCCTTGGCTGCAACATCGCGCTCAACGAACTCGATCACCGCCATCGGCGCATCGTCGCCATGGCGGAAGCCGGCCTTGAGAACCCGCACGTAGCCGCCCGGCCGCTGGGCGTAGCGCGGCCCGAGCACATCGATCAGTTTGGTTGCGGTGGCGCGGTCCCGGGTCTTGGCGATGATCAGGCGGCGAGCATGCAGATCACCCCGCCGGCCGAGCGTCACCAGCTTCTCGACGAACCGGCGCAGCTCCCGAGCCTTGGGCAGCGTGGTCGTGATCTGCTCATGCTTGACCAGCGCTGCCGCCATGTTGGCGAACATCGCCGTGCGGTGGCTCGACGTCCGGTTCAGCTTACGACCGGCCCAACGATGGCGCATCGCTCTTCTCCCAGCCCTACCTCATGACTCCGCGCCGGCCCCTCAGAACGGCTCCTCGATCCGGCGCGCCAGGTCCTCAATGTTGTCCGGCGGCCAGCCCGCCACCTCCATGCCGAGGCTGAGGCCCATGTGCGCGAGCACTTCCTTGATCTCGTTCAGCGATTTGCGCCCGAAATTCGGGGTCCGCAGCATCTCAGCCTCGGTCTTCTGAACCAGATCGCCGATGTAGACGATATTGTCGTTCTTCAGACAGTTGGCCGAGCGTACGGAGAGCTCGAGCTCGTCGACCTTGCGCAGCAGGTGCGGGTTGAACGGCAGCTCCGGCTTGCTCTCGCCGCCGGCCGCCGTGCGCGGCTCCTCGAAGTTGATGAACAGCTGCAGCTGATCCTGCAAAATCCTGGCCGCGAGGGCGACCGCGTCCTCCGGCGTCACCGAGCCGTTGGTCTCGACCTGCATGGTCAGCTTGTCGTAGTCGGTGACCTGGCCGACACGGGCGTGATCGACCCGGTAGGCGACCTTGCGCACGGGGCTGTAGATCGCATCGATCGCGATCAGCCCGATCGGCGCGTCCTCGGACTTGTTCTGCGCCGCCGGCACGTAGCCGCGGCCGACCCGCGCGGTCATCTCGATCGAGAGCTCGGCCTCCTCGTCGAGATGACAGATGATGTGGTCGCGGTCCATGATCTCGATGTCGTGGCCGGCCTCGATCATGCCTGCGGTCACCACCGCCGGCCCGCGCACCTTCAGATACATACGCTTGGGCGTGTCGCTGTGCAGCCGAAGCGCGAGCGCCTTCAGGTTGAGGACGATGTCGGTCACGTCCTCGCGGACGCCAGCAATGGTCGAGAACTCGTGCAACACGCCGTCAATCTGAGCGGCGGTGATCGCGGCCCCCTGCAGGGACGACAGCAGCACGCGCCGCAGCGCATTGCCGAGCGTCACCCCGAAGCCGCGCTCAAGCGGCTCGGCGATGATCGTGGCCTCACGGTCCGGCCTGTGCCCGGGCTGCACCTCGAGCTTGGGCGGTTTGATCAGTTCCTGCCAGTTCTTCTGGATCACGGGCATACCTCGGATGTGACAGGCGTGGGCAAGCGGTCAAGGCACTTCCGGCGGCTGCCGGTATGGCTGCGCCAGAGGTAATGCGGGAGCGCCGCTGGTTTCAGGCGGCTCCCGCCGATCAGACCCGGCGGCGCTTGCGCGGCCGGCAACCATTGTGCGGAATCGGGGTCACGTCCCGGATCGAGGTGATCGTGAAACCGACCGCCTGCAAGGCGCGCAGCGCCGATTCCCGGCCCGATCCCGGCCCCCGGACCTCGACTTCGAGGATCTTCATGCCATGCTCCATGGCCTTGCGGCCGGCCTGCTCGGCCGCTACCTGGGCCGCAAACGGGGTCGACTTGCGCGAGCCACGGAAACCCTGACTGCCCGCCGATGACCAGGCGATCGCGTTGCCCTGGGCATCGGTGATCGTGATCATCGTATTGTTGAAGCTCGCGCTGACGTGCGCGACGCCAGAGGAGATGTTCTTGCGTTCGCGGCGGCGCAGGCGTGGGCTCGTGTCCTTGGCCATGGGCTACTTCTTCACCTTCTTCTTGCCGGCGATCGGCCGCGCCGGACCCTTGCGGGTACGGGCGTTGGTGTGGGTCCGCTGACCGTGGACCGGCAGGCCCCGGCGATGCCGGAGGCCCTTGTAGCAACCGAGGTCCATCAGCCGCTTGATGTTCATCGCGACGTCGCGCCGCAGGTCGCCTTCGACCCGGTAATTGCGGTCGATCGTCTCACGCAGGCGCCCGACCTCGGCATCGGTCAAGTCGTTGACCCGGCGGCCGAAGGGCACGTCTGCGACCGCCAGGATCTTCTCGGCGCTGGTCCGGCCGATGCCGTAGATGTACGTCAGCGCGATCCCGACCGGCCTGCCGCTCGGGATGTTCACTCCGGCGATGCGCGCCACGCCACACTCTCCTCTTGCTCGGGATCCGGGCCCAAAGGTTCCGGAGGCCGGTTCCGGACACCGTGAATATAGGGAGCGCCCCCCGGGCGCGAAAGCCGCGCGATTATAGGTCGCGGCCGCGCGCTGTCAACGCGTAACACACCATCGCCTGCCAGACCATCGATTTTGCTGAATAGGTCGTTGGTTACGCGATCGATCTCGGCCATGCCATCGACCGTCACGAGCAAGCCCTTGGCACGATAATAGGGCAGAAGCGGCGCGGTCTGGTTGTGGTAGGCGCGCAGCCGCGCCCGCACGGTCTCCGGGGTGTCGTCCTTGCGGCGGATCAACTCGGTGCTGCCGCAGACGTCGCAGACGCCGGACTGGCCGGTCGGCTTGAACCGGTCGTGATAGCCGGCGCCACACCGGGCGCAGGCGAAGCGGCCGGAGATCCGCTCGACCAGAACCTCGTCGTCGACCTCGAACTCGACGACCGCCGTAAGCCCGGACCTTCGCTCGGCCAACATCGCGTCGAGCGCCTTGGCCTGGGCCAGCGTGCGCGGAAAGCCGTCCAGGATGAAGCCACGGGCGCAGTCCGGCTGGCCAATCCGCTCGGCGACCAGGCGGTTGATCACCTCGTCCGGGACCAGCCGCCCGGCATCCATGATCGCCTTGGCCTGAGATCCGACCTCGGTGCCGGCCGCAACCGCTTCGCGCAGCATGTCGCCGGTCGAGAGATGGGCGAGCCGGAAGCGCGTCTTCAGCCGCTTGGCCTGGGTCCCCTTGCCGGCGCCCGGCGGGCCGAGCAGCACCAGGTTCATCAGCGCCTGGCCCCACGCAGGCGCGCCTTCTTGATCAGGCCTTCGTACTGATGAGCGATCAGGTGCGACTGGATCTGCGCGGTCGTGTCCATGGTCACCGAGACCACGATCAGCAAACTCGTGCCGCCGAAATAGAACGGCACTGCATATTGCGAGATCAGGATCTCGGGGAGGATGCAGACCACCGACAGGTAGGCGGCGCCGACGACGGTCAGTCGGGTCAGGACGTAGTCCAGATATTCGGCGGTGCGCTGGCCCGGCCGGATGCCCGGGATGAACCCGCCGTGCTTGCGCAGATTTTCGGCCGTGTCCTGCGGATTGAACACGATCGACGTATAGAAGAAGGCGAAGAACACGATCAGGCCGACGTAAAGCAGCAGGAACAGCGGCTGGCCGCGCCCGAGCAGCGCGGCGATGGTCGCCAGCCACTCCGGCCCGCCGGCGCCGCCAAAGCTCGCCATGGTCGCCGGCATCAGCAGCAGCGAGCTCGCGAAGATCGGCGGGATCACGCCCGAGACGTTGATCTTGAGCGGCAGATGCGAGCTCTCGCCGCCGAACATCCGATTGCCGTGCTGGCGCTTGGGATACTGCACCAGAATCCGGCGCTGGCCGCGCTCGATGAACACGATGAAGGTGACGACCGCGACCGCCATCAGCAACAGGA
The DNA here is from genome assembly GCA_963840925.1 of uncultured Alphaproteobacteria bacterium. Taxonomy (GTDB): domain Bacteria; phylum Pseudomonadota; class Alphaproteobacteria; order Geminicoccales; family Geminicoccaceae; genus DATAOG01. The sequence goes on along the minus strand of CAWJAY010000027.1, from coordinate 275,663 downwards.
AGATGATCAGCACGGTCGAAAGCGCACCGGTCCGGCCGAGCTCGAGCGTGCTGGCGAGCGCCGCCGGCAGCTGCGCGATGATGCCGGTGAAGATGATCAGCGAGATGCCGTTACCGATCCCGCGGGCGGTGATCTGCTCGCCGAGCCACATCAGGAACAGGGTGCCGCCGACGATCGTGATCACCGCCGTGATCCGGAAGTACCAGCCGGGATCGACCACGGCGCTGCCCGATTGACCGGTCATCGCCTCGAGCCCGACCGCGAGGCCATAGCCCTGAAAGGCCGCCAGCAGCACGGTCAGGTAGCGGGTGTACTGGTTGATCTTCTTGCGCCCGACCTCGCCCTCCTTCTTCAGCTGCTCGATGGTCGGCGAGACCGCGGTCATCAGCTGCATGATGATCGAGGCGGAGATATAGGGCAGGATGCCGAGCGCGAAGATCGACATCCGCTCGAGCGCGCCGCCGGCGAACATATTGAACATGCCCATGATGCCGCCGGCGTTCTGCTCGAAGATCTGGGCCATGACCACTGGGTCGATGCCCGGCAGCGGGATATAGGTGCCAAAGCGGTAGACGATCAGGCAGCCGAGCGCGAACCAGAGCCGCTTCTTGAGCTCGGTCGCCTTGCTGAATGCGCCCAGATTGATGTTCGCAGCCAGCTGCTCGGCCATCGATGCCATGGCGACCTCCGGTTACGCGCTCGCCGGCCCCTCGGCCGGTGGTGCCTCGGCGGGCGTTGGCTCGGCTGCAGGCGGCGCCTCGGCGCGCACCTGCGCCAGGATCAGCTCGCCACCGGCCTTGGCGACCGCGGCCACGGCCGCTTTGGAGGCGCTGTCGACCTCGATCCTGAGCGCCGTGGTCAGCTGGCCGCGCGCCAGCAGCCGGACGCCGTCCAGACGCCTGGAGATCAGGCCGGCGGCGCGCAGGCTCAGCAGATCGACCGGCCGGCCGGGATCGATCCGCCCGGCATCGACCGCGGCCTGCAGGCGATCCAGATTGACCGGCGCGTAGACCTTCCGGAACAGGTTCTTGAAGCCGCGCTTGGGCAGGCGCCGGTAGATTGGCATCTGGCCGCCCTCGAAGGCGCGGGTCGCCGAGCCGGCGCGCGCGCCCTGCCCCTTGTGGCCGCGGCCGGAGGTCTTGCCGGTGCCCGAGCCGATACCGCGGCCGATCCGTTTGCCCGCCTTGCGGCTGCCGGGGTTCGGAGCCAGTTCATTGAGCTTCATCGGCCTGCTTTCGCTGTCGGGGGCGCTGGCGGTTGCCGGTGACCGGGGGAGCCTCGCCCGTGGCTACCGAGGCTGCTGCTTCGGCCGCCGGCTCGACCCGCACGAGGTGGTGGACCTGGCTGACCCGGCCCCGTACCGAGAGCGTGTCGGGCAGGACCCGCGACCGGCCGATCTTGTTCAGCCCAAGGCCGATCAGGTTCGCCCGCTGGCGCCGATGGCGGCCGATCGGGCTCCCGGTCTGGGTCACGCGCAGCTGGTCGGGCATCACGCCTCCGCCCGCGTCTCGGCGCCGCCGCCATCCCGGCGGCCGACGATGTCGCCGACCTTCTTGCCGCGCTTGGCGGCGACCGCGCGCGGCGACATCATCTTTTGCAGTGCGTCAAAAGTCGCCTTGACCATGTTGTGCGGGTTCGTCGAGCCGATCGACTTGGCGACCACATCGTTGATCCCGAGCGACTCGAAGACCGCGCGCATCGGGCCGCCGGCGATGATCCCGGTGCCCGCAGGGGCCGCGCGCAGCACCACCCGGCCGGCGCCGAAATGGCCCTGGACGTCATGATGCAGGGTCCGGCCCTGGCGCAGCGGCACCCGGATCATGCCGCGCTTGGCCTGCTCGGTCGCCTTGCGCACGGCCTCCGGCACCTCGCGCGCCTTGCCGCTGCCGTAGCCGACCCGCCCCTTGCCGTCGCCGACGATCACCAGAGCCGAGAAGCCGAAGCGTCGGCCGCCCTTGACCACCTTGGCGACCCGATTGATGTTGACCAGGCGGTCGACCAGTTCGCCGTCCTGGCGCTCCTCCTCGCCTCTGCGTGCCATGCTGCTTCCCTCTCTGCCTCGATCACCCGGCTAGAACACCAGCCCGACCGCGCGGGCGGCGTCGGCCAGGGCCTTGATCCGGCCATGGTAGCGATAGCCGCCGCGATCGAACACCACGGTCTCGACCCCGGCCGCCTTGGAGCGCTCCGCCAGCAGGCGCCCGACCCGCTCGGCGGCGCCACGGTCGGCGCCGGTCTTGAGCTCGGCGCGCAACGTCTTCTCCAGGCTCGAGGCCGCGGCGAGCGTCCGCCCGCCGTCGTCGTCGATCACCTGGGCATAGATGTGCTTGCTCGAGCGGAACACCGAGAGCCTCGGCCGACCGGAACCGCTCTTGCGCAACGCCACCCGGGTCCGGCGCCGCCGCCGGAGAAAGCGCTCAGCTGGCTTGACCATGGTCCTTACTTCTTCTTGCCTTCCTTGCGCAGGATGACCTCATCGTCATAACGGATGCCCTTGCCCTTGTAGGGCTCGGGCTTGCGGAACGCCCGCAACTCCGCCGCGATCTGGCCGACCCGCTGGCGATCGGCACCGCTGATCGCGATCGCGGTCGGGCTCTCGCAGGCGACCTGGATGTCGGGCGGGATCGCATATTTGATATCGTGGCTGTAGCCCAATTGGAGATTGAGGATCTTGCCGTCAACCGCCGCCCGATAGCCGACGCCGCTGATCACGAGCTTGCGCGTGAAGCCCGTCGAGACGCCCTCGACCATGTTGGCGACCAGCGTGCGGGCAAGCCCCCACATGGCGCGGGCGCGCTTGCCCTCGCCGCGCGGCTGAACCCTGATCCGGCCGTCCTCCCGCGCCACCTCGACCTCGGCCGGCAGGCTTTGGCTCAGCTGCCCGAGCTTACCTTTGACGCTCACGGTCTGGCCGTCCAGCGTGACTTCGACGCCGGCCGGGATCCGGACCGGATGTTTGCCGATTCGCGACATGTCAGAACACCGTGCACAAAATCTCGCCGCCGACGTGCGCCTCACGCGCCTCGGCGTCCGAGATGACGCCCCGCGGCGTCGACAGGATGGCGATCCCAAGGCCGTTGTAGACCCGCGGCAGATCTTTGACCCCCGAATAGATCCGGCGGCCCGGCTTGGACACCCGGCGCAGCTCGCGGATCACCGGCTCGCCGTTGTGGTACTTGAGCTCGATCGACAGCTCGCCGTGACCGACCTCCTCGCGCCGATAGCCGCGGATGTAGCCTTCGCGCTGGAGCACTTCGAGGACATTGATGCGCAGCTTCGACGCCGGGCTGTTGACCGCCGGCTTGTGGGCCGCCTGGCCATTCCGGATCCGGGTCAGCATATCCCCCAAAGGATCAGTCAGCACCTTCCGTAACCCTCCTTTCGCACCCGCGCCCCCACCGCTACCAGCTCGCCTTGACCAGGCCCGGGATCTGCCCGGCCGAACCCAGCTCGCGCAACGCGATGCGCGACAGGCCGAACTTCCGATGATAGCCGCGCGGCCGCCCGGTCAGCGCACAGCGGTTGCGCAGCCGGATCTTGGCGCTGTTGCGCGGCAGCTTGGCCAGCGCGAGCGTCGCCTCGAACCGCTCCTCGGGCTCGCGCTTGCGGTCCCGGGCGATGGCCCGCAGCGCCGCGCGCCTGGCGGCGTAACGGTCAACCAGCTGGCGCCGGTGCTTGTTCTTCTCGATCGCGCTCGTCTTCGCCATCGGCAGCGTCCTCTCAGCTCGCAAAGGGCATCTGGAAGTGCTCGAGCAGCGCCCGGCCCTCGGCATCGGTCGGCGCCGTCGTGCAGATCACCACATCCATGCCCCGGATCTCATCGACATCGTCATAGTTGATCTCGGGGAAGATGATCTGTTCTCTCAACCCAAGTGCATAATTACCTCTGCCATCGAAGCTTTTCGGCGACACGCCGCGAAAATCGCGGACCCGAGGCAGGGCGATCGTGATCAGCCGGTCGAGGAATTCATACATCCGCGTCCGGCGCAGGGTCACCTTGCAGCCGATCGCCATGCCCTCGCGCAGCTTGAAGTTGGCGACCGACTTGCGTGCCCGCCGGATCACCGGCTTTTGGCCGCTGATCAGCGCCATCTCGTTGACCGCATTCTGCAGCTTCTTCTGATCGGCGGTCGCCTCGCCGACCCCCATATTGAGCACGATTTTGTCGAGCCTCGGGATCTGCATCGGGTTCTTGTAGTTGAACCGCGCCTGCAACTCGCCGCGGATGACTTCGCGATAGTGGTCATACAACCGGGCCATGGCCGCGTCTCCTAGCGGTCGATGACTTCGCCGGAGCGCTTGGCGAAGCGCACCTTGCGGCCGTCGTCGAGGAACTTGTAGCCGACCCGGGTCGGCCGCTGGCTGGCCGGATCGAGGTGAGCCACGTTCGAGATGTGGATCGGCGCTTCTTTGTCGATGATGCCGCCCGGGTGGCCCGCGGCCGGCCGCTGGTGCCTCTTGACGACGTTGACGCCCTGCACCACCAGGCGATCCTCGGCGCGCAGCACCCGCAGCACCTCGCCCTGCTTGCCACGGTCGCGGCCGGTCAGCACGACCACTTGGTCGCCCTTCTTGATCTTGAGCTTCTTCTTCATGACTGGGTCTTCATGGTCAGATGCGGACCGAGGCCTCAAAGGACCTCAGGCGCCAGCGAGATGATCTTCATGAACCGCTTGGCCCGCAGCTCCCGGGTCACCGGTCCGAAAATCCGGGTGCCGATCGGCTCGCCCTGGGGATTGATCAGGACCGCGGCATTGCGGTCGAAGCGGATCGCACTGCCGTCGGGGCGATGAATTTCCTTGGCGGTGCGCACGATCACCGCCTTGTGGACGTCGCCCTTCTTGACTTTGCCGCGCGGGATCGCCTCCTTGACCGCGACCACGATCACGTCACCGATGCTCGCGAATTTGCGCCGCGAGCCACCGAGGACCCGGATGCATTGCACCCGGCGCGCGCCGGAATTGTCGGCGACCTCGAGGTTCGTCTCCGATTGGATCATGGCCCGAGCCTCAGCTCACCGGCGCGCCGGACGCGGCCAGCGGTTCCCACACCACCTCGAAGCGCTTGCTTCTGGAGATCGGCCGACATTCCTGGATCCGGACCAGGTCGCCGACCTTGTAGCGGTTGGTCTCGTCATGGACCGCGTACCGCTTCGAGCGATTGACGTACTTCTTGTACAAGGGATGCATAACCCGGCGATCGACCCGGACGATGATCGTCTTGTCGGCCTTGTCACTGACCACGGTGCCCTGGAGAACCCGGCGCGGCATCGCAGTGCTCCTCAGCCGGCCGCAGGGCGCGCGGCGAGGATCGTCTTGATCCGCGCGATGTCGCGCCGGACCACGCGCACCCGGCTGGTGTTCTCGAGCTGGCCGGTCGCCTTCTGAAAACGCAAGTTGAACTGCTCCTTCTTCAGCTGCAGGAGCTGCTCGCGCAGCTCATCGCCGCTCTTGGCGCGGACCTCGCTCGCCTTCATGCGCCGAGCTCCTCGCCGACCCGCGCCACGAAGCGGCTGCGCAGCGGCAGCTTGGCCGCACCCCGGCGGATCGCCTCCTGGGCCAAGGCCACCGGCACGCCGTCGATCTCGAACATGATCCGGCCGGCCTTGACCGGCGCGACCCAATATTCGACCGAGCCCTTGCCCTTGCCCATGCGCACCTCGGCGGGCTTCCTGCTCACCGGCCGGTCCGGGAAGATCCGGATCCAGACCCGGCCGGCGCGCTTGAGATGGCGCGTGATCGCACGGCGCGCCGCCTCGATCTGGCGGGCGGTGACCCGCGCGTTGGTGGTCGCCTTCAGCCCGAACGCGCCGAAGTTGAGCTCCGCCCCGGCCTTGGTCAGGCCGTCGTTGCGCTCCTTGTGGCGCTTGCGATACTTGGTCCGTTTCGGCTGCATCATGGCCTACATCCTCCGCTCAGCGACTCACCCCCTCAGCTCCGGACCGAAGAGGTCTCGCTGAGCCGCCGGTCGTGCGCGGTCGGGTCGTGCTCCATGATCTCGCCCTTGAAAACCCAGACCTTAACGCCGTTGGTGCCGTAGGGCGTGAACGCGGTCGCCCGGCCGAAGTCGATGTCGGCGCGCAGCGTATGCAACGGCACGCGGCCTTCGCGATACCACTCGCCGCGCGCGATCTCGGCGCCGCCGAGCCGCCCCTGGCAGCTGACCTTGATGCCCTGGGCGCCGAGCCGCATCGCCGACTGCACCGCGCGCTTCATGGCCCGCCGGAAGGTCACCCGCCGCTCGAGCTGCTGGGCGATGTTCTCGGCGACCAGGCGAGCCTCGATCTCGGGCTTGCGGATCTCAACGATGTTGAGGTGGACATCGCCCGTGGCCCGCTTGGCGAGGTCGCGCCGGAGCGCTTCGATCTCCTGACCCTTCTTGCCGATCACGACGCCGGGCCGGGCGGTGTAGATCGAGATCCTGGCCTTCTTCGCCGGCCGCTCGATCACGATCTTACTGACGCCCGCCTGCTTCAGCCGCTTGTGCAGATAGGCGCGGATCTGCAGATCCTCGTTCAACAGAAAGCGATACTGGCCGCCGGCGTACCAGCGCGAATCCCAGGTCCGATTGATGCCGAGCCGGAGCCCGACCGGGTTGACCTTGTGGCCCATCAGGCTGCCTCCTCGCGTTCCTCAACCACGATCCGAAGGCGCGAGATCGGCTTCTCGATCCGGCCGACCCGGCCGCGCGCCCGGGCGCGGAAGCGCTTCATGACCAGTGACTTGCCGACCGTCGCCTCCGCCACCACCAGGCGGTCGACATCAAGGTCGTGGTTGTTCTCGGCGTTCGCGATCGCCGACATCAGGACCTTCTTGACCTCGCCCGCGATCCGCCGGCGGCTGAAGGTCAGCTGGTGCAACGCCTGCTCGGCCTTGAGGCCGCGGATCAGCTGCGCGACCAGGTTGAGCTTGCGCGGGCTGGTGCGCAGCAGGCGCGCCATCGCCATCGCCCGACTGTCCGGCAGCGCGCGCTCGCGCTTAGGCTTGCCCATGGTCTGCTCCCCGCGCGCTCACCGCCGGCGCGCCTTCTTGTCGGCGCCGTGGCCATGGTAGGTCCGGGTTGGCGAGAACTCGCCGAGCTTGTGCCCGACCATGTTCTCGGTGACGTACACCGGCAGGAACTTGTGGCCGTTGTAGACCGCGAACGTGAGGCCGACGAACTCGGGCACGATGGTCGAGCGCCTGGACCATGTCTTGATGATCTCGTTGCGGCTCGACGACCTGGCCTTCTCTGCCTTGGCGAGCAGATGGCCGTCGACGAACGGGCCCTTCCAAACCGAGCGGCCCATGAAGCTCAGCCTCCCCTCTTCTTGGCCAGATGACGCGAGCGCAGGATCATGCTCGTCGTCTTCTTGTTGCGCCGGGTGCGCGCGCCCTTGGTCGGCCGGCCCCAGGGAGTGACCGGATGGCGGCCGCCCGAGGTCCGGCCCTCGCCGCCGCCGTGCGGATGGTCGATCGGGTTCATGGCCACGCCGCGAACATGCGGCCGCCAGCCGAGCCAGCGCATGCGCCCGGCCTTGCCGTAGTTGACGTTCTGGTGATCGGGGTTGGAGACCGCACCGATCGAGGCCATGCACTCCGCGCGCACCCGGCGGATCTCGCCCGAGGATAGGCGCAGCTGCGCGTAGTCGGCATCGCGACCGACCAGCTGGACGTAGGTGCCGGCGGCGCGCGCCAGCTGCCCGCCCTTGCCGGGCCTGAGCTCCACGTTGTGGACGATCGTACCCATCGGGATGTTCTTGAGCGGGGCCGCGTTGCCGGCCTTGACGTCGACCCGCTCGTCGGCGATCACCGGGTCGCCGACGCCCAGCCGCTGCGGCGCCAGGATATAGGCCAGCTCACCGTCGGCATAGCGGATCAGCGCGATGAACGCCGAGCGGTTGGGATCGTACTCCATGCGCTCGACCCGACCCTCGACGCCGAACTTGCGCCGCTTGAAATCGACCAGCCGGTAGCGCCGCTTGTGCCCGCCGCCGCGGTGCCAGGCGGTGATCCGGCCATGGTTGTTTCGCCCGCCGGACTTGGACAGGCCTTCGGTCAGCTGCTTGACCGGCTTGCCCTTCCACAGCTCCGAGCGGTCGACCAGCACCAGTTGGCGCAGCGACGGCGTGACCGGTTTGTAGCTCTTCAGTGCCATCGGTGAGCTTCCCGCCCTCAGACGCCCGTGGTGACGTCGATGCTCTGGCCTTCCTCGAGCGTCACGATCGCCTTCTTGACGTCGCTCCGCCTGCCCGGCCGGCCCCGGAACCGCTTGACCTTGCCTTTGCGGTTGAGCGTGTTGACCGCCTTGACCTTGACCCCGAACAGGCCCTCGACCGCGACCTTGATGTCGGGCTTGGTCGCCTCCTTGCGCACCCGGAAGGTGACCTGATTGTGCTCCGAGCCCTGGGTCGACTTCTCGGTGATCACCGGCCCGAGGATCAGATCGTACATCCGCTCGCGGTTCATGCCAGGCGCTCCTCGAGCTGGCGCACGGCGTCCTTGGTGAGCACCAGCAGGTCGCGGCGCAGGATGTCGTAGACGTTGGCCCCGCCCGGCGCCATCAGCTGCAGCCCGGTCAGGTTCTGCGCCGCGCGGGAAAAGTTCTGGTCGAACTCGGGGCCGTCGATCAGCAGCACCGACGACCAGCCGAGCTGGCCCAGCCGCGTGGCCAGCTGCTTGGTCTTGGGCTCGCCGAGCGTCGCCTGGTCGAGGACCACGAGCTTGCCGTCGGCGAGCTTGCTCGAGAGCGCCATCTTGAGCCCGAGCCGGCGGACCTTTTTGGGCAGGCCGATCGCATGGTCACGCGGGATCGGCCCGAACGCCTTGCCGCCGCCCCGGAACTGGGGCGCCGAGGCGGCGCCGTGACGCGCCCGGCCAGTGCCCTTCTGCTTGTACATCTTGCGCGTCGTCTTGTTGACCTCGCCGCGGCTCTTGGTCTTGTGGGTGCCCTGGCGCCGCTTGGCGAGCTGCCAGCGCACGACCTGGTGGAGGACATCGCTGCGCACCGCCTGGCCGAAAACCGCCGGGCTGAGCTCGATCGTGCCGGCATCGCCCCGCTCAAGCGTGGTGACCGCGACCTGCATCTGGCTACTCCTGGGCGCCGGGCTCGGCCGGCGCCGCCGCGGCCGCGGCTTTGAGCACGCCGGCGGGATAGGGCGCCTCCGCGGGCAGGGCGCGCTTGACCGCGTCGGTGATCCGGACGTAGCCGCCTCTGGCGCCGGGCACGCCGCCCCTGACCAGGACCAGGCCGCGCTCGCTGTCGACGCCCACCACCTCGAGATTCTGCACCGTAACCCGGCGGTCGCCCATGTGGCCGGCCATCTTCTTGCCCTTGAACACCTTGCCCGGATCCTGGCGCTGGCCGGTCGAGCCGTGCGATCGGTGCGAGATTGACACCCCGTGCGAGGCCCTCAGGCCGTGAAAGCCCCAGCGCTTCATCGCACCTGCGAACCCCTTGCCGATGCTGATGCCGCTGACATCGACGAACTGTCCGACCACGAAATGCTCGACCGAGAGCGCGGTGCCAGGCTCCAGCAGCGCGTCGTCGCTGACCCGGAACTCGGCCAGCCGGCTCTTCGGCGCGACGTTCGCCTTGGCGAAGTGGCCGCGCATCGGCTTCGTGACGTTCTTGACCTTGGCCTTGCCGACGCCGATCTGGACCGCGGCGTAGCCGTCGCGCTCCGGCCGGCGAGCCGCGACCACCTCGCAGTCCTGGACGCGCAGCACCGTGATCGGGTTGTGGCTGCCGTCCTCCTCGAACAGCCGGGTCATGCCGAGCTTTTCCGCCAACAGTCCGGTCCGCATCGTCGTCGCCCCGCTGCCTAGACCTTGATCTCGACGTCGACGCCGGCCGCGAGATCGAGCTTCATCAGCGCATCGACCGTCTGCGGCGTCGGATCGACGATGTCGAGCAGGCGCTTATGCGTCTGGATCTCGAACTGCTCGCGCGACTTCTTGTCGACGTGCGGCGAGCGCAGCACGGTCACCCGCTCGATCCGGGTCGGCAGCGGGATCGGGCCGCGCACCCGCGCACCGGTCCGCTTGGCGGTGTTGACGATCTCGCGCGCCGACTGATCGAGCACCCGGTGATCGAACGCCTTCAGGCGGATCCGTATGTTCTGCGTGTCCATGGCGTTCGCTCTGCCCGCTGCTGCTATTCGATGATCGAGGCGACGACGCCGGCGCCGACCGTGCGGCCGCCTTCGCGGATCGCAAATCTCAGCCCCTCCTCCATCGCGATCGGCGCAATCAGGTTGACCTTCATCGTCACGTTGTCGCCCGGCATCACCATCTCGGTCCCGTCCGGCAGCTCGATCGTCCCGGTCACGTCCGTGGTCCGGAAAAAGAACTGCGGCCGGTAGTTCGAGAAAAACGGCGTGTGCCGACCGCCTTCCTCCTTGGTCAGCACGTAGGTCTCGGCGGCAAACCGCGTGTGCGGCGTGATCGACCCGGGCTTGCACAACACCTGCCCGCGCTCGACGTCGTCGCGCTTGACCCCGCGCAAGAGCACCCCGACGTTGTCCCCGGGCTCGCCGCGATCGAGCAGCTTGCGGAACATCTCGACCCCGGTGCAGACCGTCTTCTGGGTCGTCTTGATGCCGACGATCTCGACCTCCTCGCCGACGTTGATCACGCCGCGCTCGACCCGGCCGGTGACCACCGTGCCCCGGCCCGAGATCGAGAACACGTCCTCGATCGGCATCAGGAACGGCCGGTCCATCGCCCGCTCCGGCTGCGGGATGTAGCTGTCGACCGCCTGCATCAGCGCCAGAACCGACCCCTTGCCGAGCTCGGCATCGCCCCGGCCCTCGAGCGCGAACAGCGCCGAGCCCTTGACGATCGGGATCTCGTCGCCCGGAAAATCGTACTGCGAGAGCAATTCGCGCACCTCGAGCTCGACCAGCTCCAGAAGCTCCGGATCGTCAACCTGGTCGACCTTGTTCAGATAGACCACGATCGCCGGCACGCCGACCTGGCGCGCCAGCAGGATGTGCTCGCGGGTCTGCGGCATCGGCCCGTCGGCAGCGCTCACGACCAGGATCGCGCCGTCCATCTGGGCCGCACCGGTGATCATGTTCTTGACGTAATCCGCATGGCCCGGGCAGTCGACGTGGGCGTAGTGCCGGTTCGCGGTCTGGTACTCGACGTGCGCGGTGTTGATCGTGATCCCGCGCGCCTTCTCCTCCGGCGCCTTGTCGATCTGGTCGTAGCTCGTGAACGTCGCCCCGCCGGTCTCCGCCAGGATCTTCGTGATCGCCGCCGTCAACGTCGTCTTGCCGTGGTCGACATGACCAATCGTCCCCACGTTCGCATGCGGCTTGGTCCGCTCAAACTTCGCCTTCGACATGGCTCCTCGATCTCCGTCTGGTCTAGCGGCCGGGGCGGGGCTCAGGCGTACTTCGCCTGGATCTCGTGGGCCACGACCTGCGGCACCGGCTCATAGTGGTCGAACGTCATCGTGAACTGCGCCCGCCCCTGGGAGAGCGAGCGCAGCGTGTTCACGTAGCCGAACATCGTCGCCAGCGGCACCATGGCGGTGATCACCTGGGCATTGGCGCGCGGTTGCATGCCGGTGATATGGCCGCGCCGGCTGTTCAGATCGCCAATGATGTCGCCCATGTAGTCCTCGGGCGTGACCACCTCAACCGACATGACCGGCTCGAGCAGGACCGGCGCCGCCTTGGCGGCGCCCTCGCGGAACGCGGCGCGGGCGGCGATCTCGAACGCCATGACCGAGCTGTCGACCTCGTGATAGGCGCCATCGATCAGCGTGGCCGCGAGGTCGACCATCGGAAAGCCGGCAATCACGCCGGTCTGAATTGCCGAGGCCAGCCCCTTCTGGACCCCCGGCACGTACTCGCGCGGCACCGAGCCGCCGACCACCTTGTTGGTGAACACGAATCCCGAGCCTCGCTCGCCCGGCTCGAACACGAGCTTGACCCGGGCGAACTGTCCGGCGCCACCGGTCTGCTTGCGATGGGTGTAGTCGATCTCGGTCGCGCGGGTGATGGTCTCACGGTAGGCGACCTGCGGCGCGCCAACGTTGGCGTCGACCTTGAACTCGCGCCTGAGGCGATCGACGATGATCTCGAGATGGAGCTCGCCCATGCCCTTGATCACGGTCTGCGCGGACTCGGGGTCGACGCCGACCCGGAACGAGGGGTCCTCGGCCGCAAGCTTGGCCAGCGCCGAGGCGAGCTTCTCCTGATCGGCCTTGGTCTTCGGCTCGACCGCGACCTCGATCACCGGGTCCGGGAAATCCATCCGCTCGAGGATCACCTGGCGGGTCGATGTCCGAAAGCGTGTCGCCGGTCGTGGTGTTCTTCAGCCCGACCAGGGCCACGATGTCGCCGGCGCGCGCGTCCTTGACCTCCTCGCGGGTGTTGGCGTGCATCTGCAGGATGCGGCCGATCCGCTCGCGCTGTGCCTTGGCGGTGTTCATCATGTAGGAGCCGCTCTCGACCACGCCCGAATAGACCCGGACGAAGGAAAGCGTGCCGACGAACGGGTCGGACATGATCTTGAAGGCGAGCGCCGCAAACGGCTCGGCGTCATCGGAGCGGCGCTCGACCATGTCTTCGGAGTCGGGCTTGACGCCCTGGATCGGCGGCACGTCGATCGGCGAGGGCAGATAGTCGACCACGGCGTCGAGCAGCGACTGCACGCCCTTGTTCTTGAACGCCGAGCCGGACAGGACCGGCACCAGCTTGTGCGCGAGCGCGCCTTTGCGGATGCAGCGTTTGAGCGTTTCCGGGTCCGGCTCCTCGCCGCCCAGATAGCGCTCGAGCGCCTCGTCGTCGAGCTCGACCGCGGTCTCGATCAGGGCATGGCGATACTCGGCGGCCTGCGCCTCGAGCTCGGCCGGGATCGGTCGGAACTCGAACTCGGCGCCCAGCGTGTCGTCCTTCCAGAGCACCGCCCGTTGATACAAAAGGTCGATGTTGCCGGCGTAGTCGGACTCGACCCCGACCGGCAGGGTCAGGACCAGCGGCATCGCGCCCAGCCGCTCGCGGATCATCGCTGACGCAGCGGAAGAAGTCGGCGCCGATCCGGTCCATCTTGTTGATGAAGCAGATCCGCGGCACCCGGTACTTGTCGGCCTGACGCCAGACGGTCTCGGACTGGGGCTCGACGCCGGCGACCGAATTCGAACACCGCGACCGCGCCATCGAGCACGCGTAGCGAGCGCTCGACCTCGATCGTGAAGTCGACGTGGCCGGGGGTGTCGATGATGTTGATCCGATGGTCATTCCAGGTGCAGGTGGTGGCCGCCGAGGTGATCGTGATGCCCCGCTCCTGCTCCTGCTCCATCCAGTCCATCGTCGCGGTGCCCTCGTGCACCTCGCCGAGTTTATACGATTTTCCAGTGTAATATAAGATGCGCTCGGTGGTCGTGGTCTTGCCGGCATCGATGTGCGCCATGATGCCAATGTTGCGATAGCGCTCAATCGGGTGCGGTGCGAGCCATGACCGGATCCGTCTCGCTCACCAGCGATAATGCGAGAAGGCGCGATTGGCCTCGGCCATGCGGAGCGTGTCCTCGCGCTTCTTGAACGCGGCGCCGCGCGCGTTGGCGGCATCGAGGAGCTCGTTCGCCAGGCGGTCGACCATGCTCTTCTCCGAGCGCTTGCGCGCGATGTCGATGATCCAGCGGATCGCGAGCGCCTGCCGGCGCGATGGCCGGACCTCGATCGGGACCTGGTAGGTGGCGCCGCCGACCCGGCGCGAGCGGACCTCGAGCGTCGGCTTGACGTTCTCGAGTGCGCTGTGGAACAGCTCGAGCGGATCGCGGCCGGCCCGGCTCTGCATCTTGTCGAGAGCGCCGTAGACGATCCGCTCGGCGACCGACTTCTTGCCGGCGAGCATGATCGCGTTCATGAACTTGGACAGCACCGAATCGCCGATATTTGGGATCCGGCAGCACGTCGCGTTTGTCGGCGGCGCGTCGACGAGCCATGGCTGTTTCCTACTTCGGCCGCTTGGCGCCGTACTTCGAGCGGCGCTGGCGGCGCCCGGACACGCCCTGGGTGTCGAGCGTGCCGCGGATAATGTGATAGCGGACCCCGGGCAGGTCCTTGACCCGCCCGCCCCGGATCAGGACCACCGAGTGCTCCTGCAGGTTGTGGCCCTCGCCGGGGATGTAGCTGGTGACCTCGAAGCCGTTGGTCAAGCGCACGCGCGCGACCTTGCGCAACGCCGAGTTGGGCTTCTTCGGCGTGGTCGTGTAGACCCGGGTGCAGACGCCGCGCCGTTGCGGGCAGGCCTCGAGCGCGGGCACCTTGTTGCGGGCCGGTTCCGCCTGCCGCGGCTTGCGGACGAGCTGATTGATGGTCGGCAAGGCTGCGTGCTCCATCGAGGCCACGACGTCGATGCGACCCCCCGTCTCCGGCGCGCCGGGACGGAAGGGTCTGCAGGTGGGGTCGCGCTGGTTGTCGACTTAAACGTGGATGCTGCGTCTGAACTGTCGGTTCACCACCAGCAACCCAGCTGAACAGTGCGGCTGCTTTTAGAGGCCGGCCCGGCGACCGTCAAGCCCCGAATCCGGTCCCGGGTTTGCCTGACTGATCGCGCCGCGCCGCGCCCTCGGTCACCGGGAGCGGCGCGGCGGAGCCCTATTCGGCGGGCGGCAGCTCGCTCATCTCGGGCAGCGTCATCACCGTCTCCTCGGGCGGCAGCTCCTCGGGCGGTGCAAACCGCTCACTGCTGACCGCCAGCCGCTTCAGCCGGTTCATCACGCCGCCGCTGCCGGCCGGGATCAGCCGGCCGACGATCACGTTCTCCTTGAGCCCGCTCAGGTGGTCGACCTTGCCGGCGAACGCGGCATCGGTCAGCACGCGGGTGGTCTCCTGGAACGAGGCCGCCGAGATGAACGACTGGGTCTGCAGCGACGCCTTGGTGATCCCCTGCAGCACCGGGATCACTGTCGCCGGCGTGCGGTTCTCCTGGATTACCCGCTCATTGGCGGCGTCGAACTCGAGCCGGTCGATCTGCTCACCGATCAGGAAGGTGGTCTCGCCCGGGTCGGTGATCTCGACCTTCTGCAGCATCTGGCGCACGATCACCTCGACGTGCTTGTCGTTGATCTTGACGCCCTGCAGCCGGTAGACCTCCTGGATCTCGTTGACCAGGAACCCGGCCAGCGCCTCGACGCCCTTGACCCTCAGGATGTCGTGAGGCACCGGATTGCCGTCGACCAGCAGATCGCCTTCGCGGACGATGTCGCCCTCCTGAACGACCACGTGGCGGCCCTTGGGGATCAGGTACTCGATCGCCTCGCCGCCGTCCTCGAGCGGCATGATCCGCAGCCGGCGCTTGGTCTTGTAGTCCTTGCCGTACTCGACCCGGCCGGCGCGTTCGGCGATGATCGCCGGGTCCTTGGGCCGCCTCGCCTCGAACAGCTCGGCCACCCGCGGCAGACCACCGGTGATGTCGCGGGTCTTGCTCGCTTCCTTGGGCAGGCGCGCGAGCACGTCGCCGGCGTGGACCTCGATGCCCATCTCGACGTTGAGGATCGCACCGACCGGCAGGTAGTAGCGCGCCTCGGCGCCGCTCGGCAGCTTGACCGGCTGCGCCTCGTCATCCTGGATCAGGACCGATGGCCGGAGGCTCGCGCCCCGGGTCTGCTGGCGCCAGTCGACCAGCTCCTTGCTCGCCCGGCCGGTCGCCTCGTCGACCACCTCGCGGAAGGTCACGCCTTCGACCATGTCCATGAACACCGCGCGCCCGGAGGCCTCGGTAATGATCGGCAGCGTGTGCGGGTCCCACTCGGCCAGGCGCTGTCCCTTTTCGACCCGGCCGTCACGCGCGACCAGCAGGCGGGCGCCATAGGGCAGCCGGTGGCGCGCTTTCTCTCGCCCGGTGTCGTCGTGCAGCACAAGCTCCGTGGTCCGGCCGAGCACGACCGAACGCTGCTTGCTGTCGACCACCAGGTTCGGATTGGTCAGCTGCAGCGTGCCGCTGACCGTGGCTTCGATGCTCGAGCGCTCGGCCTGCGACTGCGCCGCACCGCCGATGTGGAAGGTGCGCATGGTCAGCTGGGTCCCGGGCTCGCCGATGCTCTGGGCAGCGATCACGCCAACCGCCTCGCCGGTATTGACCGGCGTACCGCGCGCGAGATCGCGGCCGTAGCACAGGCTGCAGACGCCGCCCTGGCTTTCGCAGGTCAGGACCGAGCGGACCTGGACACTCTCGACCACGGCCTCGTCGAGCAGCCGGACCTTCTCCTCCTCGAGCAGCTCGTTGCGCTCGGCAAGGATCTCCCCGGTGACCGGATGCTTGATGTCCTCGGCGACGGTCCGGCCGAGGATGCGCTCGGCCAGCTCCTCGATGACCTCGCCGCCCTGGATCACCGGGGCGAGCGTGATCGAATTGGTCGTGCCGCAGTCCTCCTCGACGATGATGCAGTCCTGGGCGACGTCGACCAGCCGGCGGGTCAGATAGCCCGAGTTGGCGGTCTTGAGCGCGGTGTCGGCCAAGCCCTTGCGCGCGCCGTGGGTCGAGTTGAAGTACTCGAGCACCGAGAGCCCCTCCTTGAAGTTGGAGATGATCGGGGTCTCGATGATCTCGCCCGAGGGCTTGGCCATCAGGCCGCGCATGCCGGCCAGCTGCTTGATCTGGGCGGCCGAGCCGCGGGCGCCGGAATCGGCCATCATGAAGATCGAGTTCGGCTGGTTGAACCGACCGGTCGCAGGGTCCTTGATCCGGGCCGTGGCGCGGATCTCGCTCATCATCTCGTCGGCGACCCGGTCGGTGCACTGGGCCCAGGCGTCGACCACCTTGTTGTACTTCTCGCCCTTGGTGATCAGGCCGTCGGCATACTGCTGCTCGTACTGCTTGACCAGCTCGCGGGTCTGGGTCACGAACCGGGTCTTGGTCGCCGGCACCACCATGTCGTCCTTGCCGAACGAGATGCCGGCGCGGGCGGCGTAGGAGAACCCGAGGTTCATCAGCCGGTCGGCGAACACGACGGTCTCCTTCTGACCGCAGTGCCGGTAGACCTCGTCGACCACCTGGGTGATCTCGCGTTTGGTCAGCAGCTGATTGAGCAGCCGGTCGAAGCTGATCGCCGGATTCTTGGGCAGGATCTCGTACAGCAGCATCCGCCCGGGCGTGGTCTCGAGCCGGGCACTGGCGCCGTTGACGGCGACATCGTTGCGATCGGCGCCGTCCAGCAGGCGGCACCAGATCTTGCTGTGCAACGAGACGACGCCCGCCTCGAGCGCCTGCAAGACCTCATCGACGTTGCCGAACACCATGCCCTCGCCGGGCTCGCCCTCGAGCTGCAGCGACAGGTAGTAGAGGCCGAGCACGATGTCCTGGGTCGGCACGATGATGGGCTTGCCGTTGGCCGGGCTCAGGATGTTGTTGGTCGACATCATCAGGACCCGGGCCTCGAGCTGGGCCTCGAGCGAGAGCGGCACGTGGACCGCCATCTGGTCGCCATCGAAATCGGCGTTGAACGCCGTGCACACCAAGGGGTGCAGCTGGATCGCCTTACCCTCGATCAGGATCGGCTCGAACGCCTGGATGCCCAGCCGATGCAGAGTCGGCGCCCGGTTGAGCAGGACCGGGTGCTCCCGGATCACCTGCTCGAGGATGTCCCAGACCTCGGGCCGCTCCTTCTCGACCATGCGCTTGGCGGCCTTGATGGTCTGCGCCATGCCGTACAGCTCGAGCTTGGAGTAGACGAACGGCTTGAACAGCTCGAGCGCCATCTTCTTGGGCAGGCCGCACTGGTGCAGCTTGAGCTCGGGACCGACCACGATCACCGAGCGGCCGGAATAGTCGACCCGCTTGCCGAGCAGGTTCTGGCGGAAGCGGCCCTGCTTGCCCTTGAGCATATCCGAGAGCGACTTCAAGGGCCGCTTGTTGGCGCCGGTGATCACCCGGCCGCGGCGGCCGTTGTCGAACAGCGCGTCGACCGACTCCTGGAGCATCCGCTTCTCGTTGCGCACGATGATGTCGGGCGCGCGCAGCTCGATCAACCGCTTCAGCCGATTGTTGCGGTTGATCACCCGGCGGTACAGATCATTGAGGTCGGAGGTCGCGAAGCGGCCGCCGTCGAGCGGCACCAGCGGTCGCAGCTCGGGCGGGATCACCGGGATGATCGTCTGGATCATCCATTCCGGCCGGTTGCCGGATTCGATGAAGGTTTCGATCAGCTTCAGGCGCTTGACGATCTTCTTGCGCTTGGCCTCGGAGTTGGTCTCGGCCAGCTCCACGCGCAGCGTGTCCCGCTCCTCCTCGAGCTCGAGTGCGGTCAGCATCTCGCGCACCGCTTCGGCGCCGATCCCGACCGTGAAGCTGTCCTCGCCGTATTCCTCACGGTGACGCTGGACCTGCTCGTCGGTCAGAAGCTCGTGGCGCTTGAGCGCGGTCAGGCCGGGCTCGACGACCACGAAATTCTCGAAGTAAAGGATCCGCTCGAGGTCGCGCAGCGTCATGTCGAGGATGACGCCGATCCGGCTCGGCACCGACTTCAGGAACCAGATGTGCGCGACCGGCGCCGCCAGCTCGATGTGGCCGATGCGCTCGCGCCGGACCTTGCTCTGGATCACCTCGACGCCGCACTTCTCGCAGACGATGCCGCGGTACTTCATCCGCTTGTACTTGCCGCACAGGCACTCGTAGTCCTTGATCGGCCCGAAGATCCGGGCGCAGAACAGGCCGTCCCGCTCCGGCTTGAAGGTCCGGTAGTTGATCGTCTCGGGCTTCTTGACCTCACCATAGGACCAGGCGCGGATCTGCTCCGGGCTGGCGATCGCGATCTTGATCTGGTCGAACTTGAGCGTGCCGCTCGGCTGCCCGAAGAAGTACATCAGCTCGTTCATATCTCGCTCCTCTCGACCGACCGAATGGTTATCCGGCCGTGCGGCCGGGCCGCTCCGGCGGTCAATCGTCGCCGACTTCCTGCTCCTGCTGCAGCTCGACGTTCAGGCCCAGCGCCTGCAGCTCCTTGACCAGCACGTTGAAGGACTCGGGGATGCCGGCCTCGAAGGTGTCCTCGCCGCGCACGATCGCCTCATAGATCTTGGTCCGCCCGGACACGTCGTCCGACTTCACGGTCAGCATCTCCTGCAACGTGTAGGCGGCGCCGTAGGCCTGCAGCGCCCAGCACTCCATCTCGCCGAACCGCTGGCCGCCGAACTGCGCCTTGCCGCCGAGCGGCTGCTGCGTGACCAGGCTGTAGGGTCCGACCGAGCGGGCGTGGATCTTGTCGTCGACCAGATGGCCGAGCTTGAGCATGTAGATGTAACCGACCGTCACCTTGCGATCGAAGGTTTCGCCGCTCCGGCCATCGACCAGCGTCACCTGCCCCGAGACGTCGCACCCGGCCTCCTCGAGCAGGCGTACGATGTCGCGCTCGTGGGCGCCGTCGAACACCGGCGTCGCGACCGGGATCCCGGGCCGTAGATTGTCGGCCAGCTCGAGCAGCTGCTCGCGCCCGAAGTCCTCGAGCCGCTCGCCGTCGCCATACAGGGCGCCGAGCCGGGCGCGCAGGTCCTTCAGTTCGCTGTCGGCCGCCAGCCGGTCGATTAGCTGACCGATCTCACGCCCGAGATTGCTACAGGCCCAGCCCAGATGGGTCTCGAGGATCTGGCCGACGTTCATGCGCGAGGGCACGCCCAGCGGGTTGAGGACGATGTCCACCGGGGTGCCGTCTTCGAGATGCGGCATGTCCTCGATCGGCGCGATCTTGGAGATCACGCCCTTGTTGCCGTGCCGGCCGGCCATCTTGTCGCCCGGCTGCAGCTTGCGCTTCACCGCGACGAACACCTTGACCATCTTGAGCACGCCGGGCGGCAATTCGTCCCCGCGCTGGAGCTTCTCGACCTTGTTGTCGAAGCGCTCCTGCAGGCGCTTCAGGCCATCCTCGAGCTGGCGCTTGAGCTGCTCGATCTCGACCATGCGCTGGGCATCGTCGGTCCCGATCTCCCACCACTGGCGCCGGGCAAGCTCGCCGAGCGCGGCCGCGGTCAGCGCCTCGCGCGCCAGGGTCTTGGGTCCGCTGGTCGGCAGCTGGCCTTCGAGCAGCTCGCGCAGGCGGCCGTAGATGTTGCGCTCGAGGATTGCCCGCTCGTCGTCGCGGTCCTTGGCCAAGCGCTCGATCTCGGCGCGCTCGATCGCCATCGCCCGCTCGTCCTTCTCGACGCCGCGGCGCGAGAAGACCCGCACCTCGACCACCGTGCCCGAGACGCCGGGGGGCACCTTGAGCGATGTGTCGCGGACGTCAGCCGCCTTCTCCCCGAAGATCGCGCGCAGCAGCTTCTCTTCCGGGGTCATCGGAGTCTCGCCCTTGGGCGTGACCTTGCCGACCAGGATGTCGCCGGCCTGGACCTCGGCGCCGATGTAGACGATCCCGGCCTCGTCGAGGTTGCGCAGGCTCTCTTCACCGACGTTCGGGATGTCGCGGGTGATCGACTCAGGCCCAAGCTTGGTGTCGCGCGCCATCACCTCAAACTCCTCGATGTGGATCGAGGTGAAGACGTCGTCGCGCACGATCCGCTCCGAGATCAGGATCGAATCCTCGAAATTGTAGCCGTTCCAGGGCATGAACGCGACCAGCACGTTGCGCCCGAGCGCGAGCTCGCCGAGGCTGGTCGACGGCCCGTCGGCGATGATGTCGCCAGCAACCACCCGGTCACCGACCTTCACCACCGGCCGCTGGTTGATGCAGGTGTTCTGGTTGGAGCGCTGGAACTTCCGCAAGTTGTAGATGTCGACCACCAAATCGGCGCGCTCGGTCTGGTCGGTGACCCGGATCACGATCCGGGACGCGTCGACCTGATCGACCACGCCGCCGCGCCGGGCCACGACCGCAGCCCCGGAATCGCGCGCCACCACCGCCTCCATGCCGGTACCGACGAGCGGCGCCTCGCTCTGGATCAACGGGACCGCCTGGCGCTGCATGTTGGAGCCCATCAGCGCGCGGTTGGCGTCGTCGTTCTCGAGGAACGGGATCAGCGCCGCCGCGACCGAGACCAGCTGCTTGGGCGAGACGTCGATGAACTCGATCGTCTCCGGGCGCGCCAGCACGAAATCGCCGTTCTGGCGGCAGCTCACCAGGTCGAGGGCGAACCGCTTGTCCTCGGTCAGCTCGGCGTTGGCCTGGGCGATCGTGTAGCGACCCTCCTCCATCGCGGAGAGGTAGACCACCTCGTCGGTCACCCGGCCGTCGACCACGCGCCGATAGGGGCTCTCGATGAAGCCGTATTTGTTGATCCGGGCGTAGGTCGCAAGGCTGTTGATCAGGCCGATGTTGGGCCCTTCGGGGGTTTCGATCGGGCAGATCCGGCCGTAGTGGGTCGGGTGCACGTCGCGCACCTCAAAGCCCGCCCGCTCGCGGGTCAGGCCGCCCGGGCCCAGCGCCGACAGCCGGCGCTTGTGGGTGATCTCCGAGAGGGGGTTGGTCTGATCCATGAACTGCGAGAGCTGCGAGGAGCCGAAGAACTCGCGGACCGCCGCCGCCACCGGCTTGGCGTTGATCAGATCATGCGGCATGGCGGCGTCGATCTCGACCGAGCTCATGCGCTCGCGCACCGCCCGCTCCATGCGCAACAGGCCGACCCGGAACTGGTTCTCCATCAGCTCGCCGACCGAGCGCACGCGGCGGTTTCCGAGGTGGTCGATGTCGTCGATCTCGCCGCGGCCGTCCTTGATCTCGATCAGGTGCTTGATCACCGCGAGGATGTCCTCGCTGCGCAGCACCCTGACCGTGTCGTCGGTGTCGAGCCCGAGCCGCGCGTTCATCTTGACCCGGCCGACTGGCGACAGATCGTAGCGCTCGCCATCGAAGAACAGGCCGCGGAACAGATTTTCGGCGGTGTCGAGGTTGGGCGGCTCGCCCGGGCGCAGCACCCGGTAGATGTCGAGCAACGCGTCCTCGCGGCTGTGGCAGCGCTCGGCGGCGAGCGTGTTGCGCATGTAGGGGCCGACCGTGACATGGTCGATATCGAGCACCGGCAATTCCTGGACCTTGGCCTCGATCAACCGCGCTAGAAGCTCGGGCGTAAGCTCGTCGCCGGCCTCGGCGAACACCAGACCGGTCGCTTCGTCGATCAGGTCCTGGGCGACGTAGCGGCCGACCAGTTCTTCGGCCGAAACGTAGAGCTGCTCCAGCCCCTGCTCGCCGAGCCGCTTGATCAGGCGCGGCGTCAGCTTGGTACCGGCCTCCGCGAGCACGTCACCGGTCTCGGCGTTGATCAGGTCGGCGGTCAGCTTGTGGCCGCGCATCCGCTCGGGGCGAAACGGCTGCTTCCAACCCTGGCCGGCGCGAGTGAAGGCCACGCGGCCATAAAACTGCTTGAGAATGCTCTCGGCGGTCAGGCTGAAGATTTCGGAGTATTCCTGATCGTCCGGAATCGTCTCGTCCTGTTGGTACTCCGCCCCGTTGGCGCCGACCCTCCGGAGCAGCCGGACGTCCCCCTCGGCGAGGCGGAGCGGCTCGAGATCGTCATGGACCTCCTCGCGCGCGCCGGTCTGCTTGTCCTTGGCTGCGAAGCGGCGCTCGAGCGTCAGCGCCAGCAGGAGCGTGGTCGTCGGCAGCTTGCGCCGCCGGTCGATGCGCACGTAGATCAGGTCCTTGGCATCGAACTCGAAGTCCAGCCAGGAGCCACGGTAGGGAATGATCCGGGCGGCGAACAGGAACTTGCCCGAGCTGTGGGTCTTGCCCTTGTCGTGGTCGTAGAACACGCCCGGCGAACGGTGCATCTGCGAGACGATCACGCGCTCGGTGCCATTGATGACGAAGGTGCCGTTGTCGGTCATCAGCGGCACGTCGCCCATATAGACGTCCTGCTCCTTGATATCCCGGACGCTGCGCGAGCCGGTATCGTCGTCGACGTCCCAGACGATCAGGCGCAGCGTGACCCGCAGCGGGGCGGCATAGGTCATGCCGCGCTGATGGCACTCCTCGACGTCGTACTTGGGCTCCTCGAGCTCGTATTGGACGAAGTCGAGCGCCGCCCGCTCGGCGAAGTCCTTGATCGGGAAAACCGACTTGAACACCTCCTGGAGACCGACCAGCTCGCGCTGCACCGGCCGCAGGTTCATCTGCAGGAAGTTCTCGTACGAGGTCCGCTGCACCTCGATCAGGTTGGGCATCGTGGTGACTTCGGGGATGTGCCCAAAGCTCTTGCGGATGCGCTTGCGGTCCGTGAACGAATGTGTCATGGCTGATCGTTGTCCGACGCGTGCTGGCCCAGGACGGCCGCGGTGGCGAGCGGAGGTCGCCTGCGGCCGTCAGTGGGCGCATGAGTCAACAGCTTCATGCCGCCAGGAATCGATGTCCTGCCGGGCTCGGCAGGGCGGTCGACGTGCGCTTGCGGCCGGCTTCCTGCCCGCAAGCCGCGGCCGGACGCGGAGGTCTGCGTCCACCGCCGGGCGGGAGCCAGGCAGACCAGGTCAGGGCTACTTGACCTCCACGGTCGCGCCGGCCCCCTCCAGTTGCGCCTTGAGCTTGGCGGCTTCGTCCTTGCCCACGCCTTCCTTGATCGGCTTGGGGGCCGCCTCCACCAGATCCTTGGCCTCCTTCAGGCCGAGCCCGGTGATCGCGCGCACCTCCTTGATGACGTTGATCTTTTTCTCTCCGATCGTGGCCAGGATGACGTCGAACTCGGTCTGCTCCTCGGCTTCTTCGGCCGGCGCCGCGGCCGCACCCGCGACCGCCGCTGCCGCGACCGGCGCCGCGGCCGAGACGCCCCACCGCTCCTCGAGCATCT
Organism: uncultured Alphaproteobacteria bacterium; assembly: GCA_963840925.1. Lineage (GTDB taxonomy): Bacteria > Pseudomonadota > Alphaproteobacteria > Geminicoccales > Geminicoccaceae > DATAOG01. The sequence continues at coordinate 251,962 of CAWJAY010000027.1, read as the reverse complement.
TGGACAGTTCGGACGCCTCGAGCACGGTCAGCGCCGAAAGGTCCTCGACGATCTGTTGTAAACTCGCCATGGTGCGTTTCTCCTTGGCTCCCGGTTCGGGCGACCCGCGCGCGCGAGCGCCCCTGCAGCGATACGATCAGGACTGGTCCGCGTGCGCCGCCAGCACTCGCGCCAGCTGGGCGCCGGGGGCCTGCAGCAGCCCGACCAGGCGCGCCGCCGGGCTGACCAGCAGGCCGACCAGCCTGGCCCGCAGCTGGTCGATTGAGGGCAGATCGGCGAGCGCGCGCACCTGCTCCGCGCTCAATAGGTTGCTGCCGAGCGCGCCACCGATGATCGCGAGCTTCTCGTTGCGCTTGGCGTAGTCGACCGCGGCCCTGGGCGCCGCGATCGGATCCTGCGAGAAAGCGATCGCGGTCGGTCCGGTGAACAGCTCGGCAAGCGGTGAATAGGGCGTGTCAGCGAGCGCGATCTTGGCCAAGCGGTTCTTGGTCACCCGGAAGCGGGCGCCGGCCGCGCGCATGCCACGCCGCAGTTCGGTGACCTCGGCGACGCTCAAGCCCTGGTAGTGGGTCACGACGATCACGCCGGCGTCACTGAAGACGCCGCGCAAGCTGTCGACGATATCGCTCTTTCTCGCTCTAAGCACACTGAACTCCAGGAGCGCGCGAGGCCCCACCTCGCGCCCGGCTCAGCATCTCGATCTTACCACCCAGCAGGGCCCGGGCTCACGCCAGTTCAGTCGCCTTGTTGCCAACGCAGCAAACCCGCCCCGCGGACGCTCGTCGCAGGGAGGCTCCAGCTCGATGGTGACGTTCAACGCGCATGAACAGCCTACCGAACATAGTGCGCCCGACGCCCGGCGCAAGATCTTTTTACCTGCCCGCCGTCACCCGACCAGGGTCGCGACCTCGACCTTGACCCCCGGGCCCATCGTCGAGCTGATCGCCGCCCGCTTCAGATAGGTTCCTTTGGCGCCGGACGGCTTGGCCTTGTTGACGGCGTCGACGAATGCCTTGACGTTGTCGGCCAGCAATTCGGGCGTGAAGCTCGCTTTGCCCACGCCTGCGTGCACGATCCCGCTCTTCTCGACCCGGAACTGGACCTGGCCGGCCTTGGCGGCGCTGACCGCCTGGCCGATGTTCGGCGTCACGGTGCCGAGCTTGGGATTGGGCATCAGGCCGCGCGGCCCGAGAATGCGGCCGAGCCGGCCGACCACCGGCATCAGGTCGGGAGTCGCGATGCAGCGGTCGAAGGCGATCTCGCCGCCCTGGATCGTCTGCGCCAGATCCTCGGCGCCGACCAGGTCGGCGCCGGCCGCCCTAGCCTCCTCGGCCTTGTCGCCGCGCGCGAACACGGCAACCCGCAGGCTCTTGCCGGTGCCGTGCGGCAGATCGGCGGTGCCGCGCACCATCTGATCGGCGTGGCGGGGATCGACCCCGAGATTGAGCGCGATCTCAACGCTTTCATCGAATTTGGCCGTGGACCCGGCCTTGAGCAGCGCGATCGCCTCGCCGAGCGGATAACTGCGCAGCCGGTCGATCCGCGCCCGCGCCGCCGCCAGCCGCTTGCCTGGTTTTGCCATCGTCGCTACTCCACTAGCTCTATTCGACCACCTGAAGGCCCATCGAGGTCGCCGAGCCGGTGATCATCTTGACCGCGGCGTCGAGGTCGTTGGCATTCAGATCCTGCATCTTCTGCTGGGCGATCTCGCGCAGCTGAGCGAGCGTGACCTGGCCGGCGACCGCCCTGCCAGGCGTCGCATTGCCCTTGTCCAGGCCGGCCGCGCGCTTGAGCAGATAGCTCGCGGGCGGCGTCTTGGTCGTGAACGTGAACGTGCGGTCGGCGAACGCCGTGATCACGACCGGGATCGGCATGCCGGGCTCGAGGTTCTGGGTCTGGGCGTTGAACGCCTTGCAGAACTCCATGATGTTGAGGCCGCGCTGGCCGAGCGCCGGGCCGATCGGCGGCGACGGGTTGGCCTTGCCGGCCGGCACCTGGAGCTTGACGTAGCCGATGATCTTCTTGGCCATCGCGGCATCCCTTGCTGCTGCGGTTCGCGCGCGGCGGGCCTGACCCGAACCGCTCCCGCAGCGTAAAACCTAGAGCTTCTCGACCTGTGAGTACTCGAGCTCGACCGGGGTCGCCCGGCCGAAGATCGAGACCGCGACCTTGAGCCGGCCCTTGGCCTCGTCGACCTCCTCGACCGTGCCGTTGAACGAGCTGAACGGCCCGTCGACGACCCGCACCTGATCGCCGTAGATGAAGGTGACCAGCGGCCGCGGATGCTCGATGCCCTCCTGCATCTGATGCAGGACCCGCTCGGCCTCGGCGTCGGCGATCGGGGTCGGCTTGCCGCCGGCGCCGAGGAAGCCCGTGACTTTGGCCGTGTTGCGGACCAGATGCCAGGTCTCGTCGTTGAGATCCATCTTGACCAGGACGTAGCCGGGGAAGAACTTGCGCTCGGCGTTGACCTTCTTGCCGCGCTTGACCTCGACCACCTCCTCCATCGGCACGATGATCTCCTCGAAGCTGTCCTGCAGCCCCTGCTGCTGGGCCTGCTCGCGGATCGAAGTCATGACCTTCTTCTCGAACCCCGAGTACACGTGAATGATGTACCAGCGCGCCGCCATTACCGACCAATTCCCAAGACCATCTCGATCGCGACCGCGATGATCTGGTCGACCAGAAAGAAGAAGATCGCCGCGGCGATCGCCATCCCGAACACGCTGACCGTGGTCACGACCACCTCCTTGCGGGTCGGCCAGGTGACCTTGGCCATCTCTTGGCGCACTTCGCGGACGAACTGCGCCGGTGAGGTCCTCGCCATTGTTCCGATCCTGCCCCGGGCTCAGCGCCGCCACTGCCATGAACTCCGGTCCCCCGTCCGCCGCCTGGCAGGAGTGGAGGGGCTCGAACCCCCAACCCCCGGTTTTGGAGACCGGTGCTCTACCAGTTGAGCTACACTCCTAAGCCCTGGCGCCGCCCGCCGGCCAAGCGCCGGTCGCGCTCGCCGGCGCAGTAGCTACGCACTTTCGCAGCGTTGGGCAAGGGCCGGTCGGCAAATCCGCCGCCCGCGGCCGTGTGCCGCTATTCGATGATCGAGGCGACGACGCCGGCGCCGACCGTGCGGCCGCCTTCGCGGATCGCAAATCTCAGCCCCTCCTCCATCGCGATCGGCGCAATCAGGTTGACCTTCATCGTCACGTTGTCGCCCGGCATCACCATCTCGGTCCCGTCCGGCAGCTCGATCGTCCCGGTCACGTCCGTGGTCCGGAAAAAGAACTGCGGCCGGTAGTTCGAGAAAAACGGCGTGTGCCGACCGCCTTCCTCCTTGGTCAGCACGTAGGTCTCGGCGGCAAACCGCGTGTGCGGCGTGATCGACCCGGGCTTGCACAACACCTGCCCGCGCTCGACGTCGTCGCGCTTGACCCCGCGCAAGAGCACCCCGACGTTGTCCCCGGGCTCGCCGCGATCGAGCAGCTTGCGGAACATCTCGACCCCGGTGCAGACCGTCTTCTGGGTCGTCTTGATGCCGACGATCTCGACCTCCTCGCCGACGTTGATCACGCCGCGCTCGACCCGGCCGGTGACCACGGTGCCCCGGCCCGAGATCGAGAACACGTCCTCGATCGGCATCAAAAACGGCCGGTCCATCGCCCGCTCCGGCTGCGGGATGTAGCTGTCGACCGCCTGCATCAGCGCCAGAACCGACCCCTTGCCGAGCTCGGCATCGCCCCGGCCCTCGAGCGCGAACAGCGCCGAGCCCTTGACGATCGGGATCTCGTCGCCCGGAAAATCGTACTGCGAGAGCAATTCGCGGACCTCGAGCTCGACCAGCTCCAGAAGCTCCGGATCGTCGACCTGGTCGACCTTGTTCAGATAGACCACGATCGCCGGCACCCCGACCTGGCGCGCCAACAGGATGTGCTCGCGGGTCTGCGGCATCGGCCCGTCGGCAGCGCTCACGACCAGGATCGCGCCATCCATCTGGGCCGCCCCGGTGATCATGTTCTTGACGTAGTCCGCATGGCCCGGGCAGTCGACGTGGGCGTAGTGCCGGTTCGCGGTCTGGTACTCGACGTGCGCGGTGTTGATCGTGATCCCGCGCGCCTTCTCCTCCGGCGCCTTGTCGATCTGGTCGTAGCTCGTGAACGTCGCCCCGCCGGTCTCCGCCAGGATCTTCGTGATCGCCGCCGTCAACGTCGTCTTGCCGTGGTCGACATGACCAATCGTCCCCACGTTCGCATGCGGCTTGGTCCGCTCAAACTTCGCCTTCGACATCGTCCTGGTTCCTCGATCCGGAGATCAGCCGTGCCCGCCGCGGCCTGGAGCGGGTGATGGGAATCGAACCCACACCACCAGCTTGGAAGGCTGGAGCTCTACCATTGAGCTACACCCGCAGCGGCCGCACGATCATCGGCGATAGTGAACGCTCGTGGCTAGCTGGTCGGCGCCCGGCTTCCTCGCCCGGGCCTTGCGGCGTGGTGGAGGGGGTAGGATTCGAACCTACGTACGCGTACGCGGGCAGATTTACAGTCTGCTGCCTTTAACCACTCGGCCACCCCTCCAAGACGCTCGAGAATGCCGCCAAACCGTTGCCCCGGAGGGGAAAGGTGGGCGGGAGTATCGATATTGCAAGTGGTTTGTCAACCAGCATGGCGGGAGCGCTGTCGGTGACGCGATATCTGTCCGGTCTGCGCAGCAAGCAATCGGTCCGGTTGGTTTCCCGCTCTCAGCATAGAGGCGTGGATGCGGCGGACGGAGGTGCTGCGCGCGCCGGGATCCTGGGCATCAGCGAACGGACGTTCCGCCGGTGGCGGGATCGGTACGAGCACGAAGGCGCTGGGAGGCTCGCCGACCCGGCGGCTCGGCAAGGCCAGGGCCACGCGGGTCCCGCCCGACCAAGTGCGCGAGCTGCTGACCTTCGACCTCGAGCGGAGCGCAGGTTCTGCGCGACACCATGGCGACCCAGCCCTACGACCGCCGCGCTTGCCGCGTAACCATTCGGTCAAGGCAAGCGGAGAGTGGCCGCAAAGGGTATTGGCGGTTGAATACACCGTAGGCACGCCCGCCGTGGCTCCCTCATGGGTCGTCTGGGACCTGGCGAACCCGGATTTCCGAAACAGTGCGCGCGCTTCCTCTGGGGCAAGCATCGGCGTTCGGCCGCGGTTGACGACGTGGCTGGGCCCCGGCACCACCGAGGCGGGGTTGGCTCTGACCACCTGGCCGACCAGAGCCAGTCGAACAGCATGCGGACCGCGGCGAGGTGCTGCTTGACCGAGGGCGCGGAGAGGGCTGCACTACTACTTCGATCGGCAGCTATTCCACGAACCAGTATTCCGCCTCGGCGCGTGTTTCGTTGAGGTTCTTTTCCGGGTCGTACTCGGTGCTGTCCCACTGAATACCGCGCACGCCTTGGTACTTGCCGGTGCCGCCGGTCCAGGTGGTCACACCGGTGAAGGTGCTTTTCTTCGAGCCGTCCGGACCGACGACGGTCTGGCTCGTGCGGACCACTCCGCGAAGATCTTGTCACCGTTCTCGAGCAGTGTTTCCGCGTAGCCCCAGCCGGGGGCCGTTGAGGTCGATGTAATCCGAGTAGCCGCGCAACCACTGTTCGACCAGCTTCAGCCCCTAGCAGTTCGGCTGGGCGTCGTCGGGAAAGGTACGGTGCACTTCGAAGATCCGGACCAGATGGCCGGGCACGTCGCCGACTTCGATGTGTGCTGCACGGTGTACTCGGTGTTGGCCGCCGGAACCACCCAGCTCATCTTACACTTTTCTTGCCCCGGAGCTTCGGCACTGCCGAACACGGTCAGCGTTGCGCTGATGCCGATCACGAAAAGGGTCTTTGGGAGCTGCGTGATGTACTGCGCCTTCATGTTCACCCTCCCTGTTCTCAAGCAGGAACCCCCAGATGGCGGCTCCTGAAAGCCTACCATGTGCCATTCCAGCGCGGGAGGCCAAGGCTTGCGGAGCCGAGAACAGCCCGAGGTCGCGGTGCCGCGGTCGCTGTTCGCGAGCATCCTGCGGCGGATCGACGACCTGCGGCCAAAGCCGCCGCCATACTGGGGAATCCACGGCTCACGCGAACGGTTGGGACTTCAACAGCTCACCCGAGGTCGTCCGCCTCGCAGTGATGATGTACATCCGCTATCCGCTGTCGCCGCGGCCAGGTCGCAGGATCCACTGCTGTCCGCACGACTGCCTGCGGCAGAAAGTTCGGAATGTAAGCACTCGTTCCTCGTCGGCATTGCTCGGATGGGTGCTCGATTGCTTCGGCCCGGAGACCCAATATGATGACAGGCAATCGATGAAGCAAAGTAGCGCGGCGATGATGGACGGGCAACCAGCGCGCGAGATGCCGCAATGGGATGACGACCGTGCCGTCGCGGCGCATCGAGAAGCTGCGGAGGCGAAGCGGTTGGAGGCCCGCCGGCAATTCTTGCTGGGTAGTGGAGCCGCGCTGTCAGCTCTGGTGACGATGAGCCCCGGAAGAGTGGGCGCGGTTACATATTCGGAGTGCGCGGCCGGAATGGACTGGATGACCATGTCGCTTGAGGCCCGCAACCTGGCTTACAACAATGTAGCGCATGTGGGTCCCGATTTCGCTCGGCAGAAAACCGAGAGCTGGGCCGCAGCTTCGAAGACTCTCCGCGAGCAGCGCCCGAAGCACCTCAATCTGGCTTATGCTCCAGGAGAGCGGACGAAGTGGGATCTATATCCCGCCACCGATCCTAAGGCGCCGTGCTTCGTTCACATCCACGGCGGTTATTGGCAGCGCGGCAGCAGGGAGATATTTGCCTGCCTCGCCGAGGGTGCTTTGGCGCACGGCTGGTCGGCGGCGCTGCCGGGCTACACGCTTGCCCCTGAGGCGAACCTGACGCAGATCACGAACGAGCTGCGAACAGCGTTCGACTGGCTCGACGCGGAGGCCGCTGAGCACGGTATTGAGGGGCCCGTCATAGTCACCGGTTGGTCGGCTGGTGGACATCTGACTGCATTCATATTGGATCATCGCAAGGTGGCGGCCGGGTTGTCGATTTCTGGAGTTTTTGACCTGGCTCCACTACGCGATTCCCCCCATGTCAACGATAAGGTCAAGTTGACCGAAGTCGAAATCGAAACCCTCTCTCCCATGCGCCGGCCGGGCGTCAATAAGCCGCTCTCCATCGCGTATGGCACGGGCGAGCTGCCGGCGATGATCGCAAGTAGCCGAGACTACCATGCATACCGGGCGGGGGCGCATCTCCCCGGCGACTTGATTCCGGTCGTCAACACAAATCACTTCACGATTTTGGATGAACTCAGGCACCCCAACAGTGTTCTGACACGCGCGGTCTTGCAGATGGCCGAATACAGGACCTCGTAGCTTATTCGGACCGAGGTCTGGACGCTGCTGCGATGACCAGCGTCCAGCTTTCTCGGCCCTTTCTTGCCCCCTTCGGCGTCGGCGCCGTTCCGAAGCCAATCATCGACGACACAACGGGTCGTGGCCCGAACAACCTGCTTCGCATTGAGGCGAGTAACGATCCATTTAGGCGACTTCGTCCAGCGCACCTATTGGGAAGACCCCTCTGAGGCCGAGGCGCCAGCTTTTCCGCGCCTTTTGCCCCCGAGGCCCGCTGCAACGGACGTTATGGGCGGGGAACGGAGAGGAGCTATGACGCTTTCCCCCCTCCCTGAGCCGGTGTACGACTATGCCCCCCAGGATCTGCTTGATCCGCGCGATCGCCTCGTCGACCGCCTGCTCCCGGCTGATTGCCATCGGACGGCCACGCGATGGATCGCCTTCGCCCAGATCCACTCCTGCCAGACCCTGGTCGTGCCGCAAGTCGCCCAACGATTAGAAGGAGATGCACTGATCAACTGGCTCTCCCCACGGGGGCGGAATGCAGCGCTCGGTGTACACCCTCGGGATCGCCGGCAATCGCCTTGAGGTAGGCGCGCGCCGGCTGATCCGGTTCCGCCCGTGCCTGTTCCCAGTCGCGCAACGTGCCGAGCGGGATCTGGTAGCGCGCCGCGAACTCCTGCTGCGTGAGCTTTAGCGCCCGACGCAGAGTTTTCACGCGCGGCACACGCTGCATCCGGGCCAGCGTCGCATCGCTGAGCGGCTGCGCGTCGGGATCGCCAAACGCGGCCGCCTCGACCTCTGCATCGGCCATACCGCGCAGCCGTTGCCAGTCGGTCTTGTCCGCCAGCGGCTTCGTCGAGCCGTCTGGCATCACTTCGACCAGCGTTCCGTCACTCCGCCGTCTGGCTATCGTAGTATTCCCGTTGCTCATACCGCGTCGCTTTTCTCGCTGAGATGATGCGCATGCGTTCGCCGCGCTTCGTACAGACGACCGTCAGCAGGATGCCGTTCGCCACCCCGGTGATGATATACCGGGCTTCGCTGGGACCGCTGCCGCCGTCGAACCGGTCGAGAGCGAAGACGTCATCGAACACGAGCCGTGCGGCCTCGAAGCTCACGCCATGCTTCGCAAGGTTGCTTCGCGCCTTGTCCGGGTCCCATTCGAATTCCTCACCCTGCATAAGATGCTGTTTATCAGTAGTTTTGTCGACTGCCAAACAGAAGGAGCGGTGTCCCCTTGTGATCTGGCAGAAGCTCAGCTTTTCCGCGCTTTTGGCCTCCAAGGCGTCCTGCAACGGACGCTATGGGTGGGGAACTACAGGGCGATCCCCAGGCCGACCTGGCGCCTTGGCAACCGCCACCCCGCCAGCCGGATCGATCAGCTCATGCCCTGCGCCGACGCCGGTCCTGTGGCCTGAAAACAGCGCTGACCGAAATCCGAACCGCGCGATCGAATGGTGTCGAGCATCCGCCTCGCGCAACCGTGACCTCAAAGGCTGGTGGCGTTGACGCCGTGGCGCCCCTGGTCGGTCTTGTCGTAGAAGCTCTTCAGCAGTCCCGGAACGGTCGGGTTGCTGGCCATCAGCGTGTAGGCCGCGTAGGCCTCCTTGTAGAGCTGGTCGTCGAGCGTGCGGCCGATCATGTCGAGCGTGACCTGCTTGGCCGAGCGGACCGCGGCCTGGTCGTTGCGCAGGATGGTCTTGGCCATCGCTGCCGCCGCCCCCATCAGCTCCCCGTGCGGCACCACCTTCGAGACGAGATTGATCTGGAGCGCCCTTTGCGCATCGATCGGCTCGGCCGTCAGCAACATCTCCAGCGCGATGCCGACGCCGCAGAAGTTCACCAGCCGGGCAATGCCGCCGTCGCCGTGGTGGAAGCCACGACGCGCCTCGAACGAGCCGAACCGGGCGCGCTCGGAGGCGATCCGGATGTCTGCCGCCAAGGCGGTCTCGAAACCGCCAGCCAATGCCCAACCATTGACGGCCGCGATCACCGGCTTCGAGAAGCGATGCTGGCCGCGGGTGGCGCCGCCCAGACCCATCCTCACCCACTCGGCGAGCTTGCCGGGGCTCGCGTCGACATAGGCCGAGACGTGGGTCTTGAGGTCCATGCCGGCGCAAAAAGCATCGCCAGTGCCGGTCAGGATCACGACGTCGACCGAATCGTCGATTTCGAGATCGTCCCACGCCGCGCAGAGCGCTTGGTGGAGCTCGAGGTCGATCGCGTTCTTCGCCTCGGGGCGATTCATCCTGAGACAGGCGATCCGGTGCTTTTTTTCGATTTCCAGGACGGCCATGGGGCGCATCTCCTCAGCGTTGACGGCGTGGCATTGCGTCGTTAAGAATACATAACACCGTTATGTTTGCAAGCGGGGTAGCGGCATCGATTGCGGATCGAACGGTGGCGGGACCGGATGAACGAGATCGCGAAGAGCCGGCGAAAGCAGGCGGTCGTCGCGGTCAAGCGCGAGCTGATCCGCTCCGCCGCCAAGCAGCTGTTCGCCGAGCAGGGTCTGGACGGCACCTCCGTGCGCGAGATCGCCAGGCAGGCCGGCTACACGACGGGCGCCATCTACTTCCACTATGCCAACAAGGAAGAGCTCTACGCCGACATCCTGCGGGAATCGCTCGACAACCTGCTCGGGCGCGTCGCATCGAGCGTCGACGGAGCGACCGAACCGGTGGCCGCGCTGGCGACTGCCTTCCGGGCGCTGGTCGGGTTCTATAGCGAGAACCCCCGTGACCTCGACCTCAGCCTTTACCTGCTGAACGGCGCGCGTCCCCGCGGTCTCACGCCTGCGCTCAACCGCGAACTCAACGGCAAGCTGCTCGCCGTTCTCGACGTCTATCGGCGCCAGTTGGCGAAGGCCGGCGTCGAGGAGGGCCGGCTCAGCGTGGAGGTCGGCGGTCTCTTCGACGAGATGATCGGCAGCCTCGTCGCTTCGCTCACGGGCCGTCTGAAGGTGATCGGGACCGATCTTGCCAGCGTCGTCGACCATCACGTCGCCAATCTGGCGGTTCGCCTCGGCAAGGCTGCCGACAGGAACTGACGGCCGCGGCGATCGGTGCGCCAGCAGGGCTCGTACGCGGTCATGACGAAGGATGGTGCGCACCAGGATGTTCGTGGTCGGCCGCGGTGGCAAAGCACTCCGTCTCACCCGGCCTGCGTCGCGGTTCAGCGGGGCGACCGGGCGAAGAAGGTTCCACCACCACCAGCGGTCGACCGATGTGCTACCAACAGGGGGTCGACCGCACGTGCGATCGACGTCGGCATGGCAGGAGCGTTCGGCGGATGGCTGCGAGCAAGCATCAACGCGGTGCCGGGGCCGCCCGGGGGCGGCGGCGGGATGCCCCGGGATCTCGAACCGCGCGGGCGACGGGCCCGGCCAAGGCCGCCAAGCCCGGGAAGCGGCGTGCGCCTGCGTGCGGACCCGACAAGGCCGGCGCCGGCGGGCCCGGCGCCGCGCAGGCCGGCGCGCGGACGACGGGCCCGGCCAAGGCCGCCAAGGCCAAGGAGCAGCGTGCGCCTGCGCGCGGAGCTAGGAAAACCGGCGCCGGCGCGCCCGGCGCCCCACAGGCCGGCGGGGGGGCGGCGGGCGCCAAGCCCGGCGGCGCCGGCAGGCCTCCCCGCAAGGTGGCTGCGCGCGGGCTCTGGCTGTACGGCCGCCATGCGGTCGAGGCGGCGCTTGGCAACCCGCGGCGGAGCTGTCACCGCCTGCTCGCGACCGCCGAAGGCCTGGCGGCGCTCGGCGGCGCGGCCGGCCGCGGCGGGCTCGAGGTCGTGAGCGTCGAGCGCGAGGAGCTCGACCGCCGGCTCGGGCCTGGGACCCTGCATCAGGGCCTAGCCCTGTCGGCGGCGCCGCTGCCCAGGCTCGAGCTCAGGCGGACGCTCGCACCCGAGCCCGGCCGCAACCTGGCGCTGGTGCTCGACCAGGTCAACGACCCGCACAACGTCGGCGCGATCCTGCGCTCGGCCGCGGCGTTCGGGGTCCGCGCGCTGGTCCTGCCCGAGCGGCGGAGCGCTGAGCTCGGCGGTGCGGCCGCCAAGGCGGCCTCGGGCGCGCTCGACCTCGTGCCGGTGGTCGAGGTCACCAATCTCGCCCGGGCGCTCGATCAGCTGGCCGAGCTCGGCTACTGGCGCCTGGCGCTGGACGCCGGTGCCGAGGCGAGCCTCGAGCAGGCGCCCGCGGTCGACAATCTGGCGCTCGTGCTCGGCGCCGAGGGCAGCGGCCTGCGCCGCCTGGTCCGCGAGCACTGCGATTTCGCCGCCCGCCTGGAGATCGCGCCGTCGATGCAGAGCCTCAACGTCTCGGTCGCCTGCGGCATCGCGCTGTACGCGCTCGCGCGCCGGCCAGGCACGGCGGAGTGACGATTCCGAGCAGTCCCGGCCCAGTCGACCGGCTGCGTGATTTTCCCATGACTGCGGCTGGCAAAATCCAGGTCAAGAACAGCCGCCGGCACGTGGACGGGAGCCAGTTGAGCCGGTCGAAGATCGCCGATGCCATGCTGGCGATGGCAACACGTATGCTGGCGACTGACGCCAAAGTGATACCACATGCGCACGGAAGTGTGCCTAGTTTGATTTAGGGCTCACAAGTTGCGCGGAGGCCTCCAGCGCTTGAGCCTCGATCAATCTTTATCTGGTTTGTAAGATGAAATGACCAAACAATTGTTTAGAATGGGAGAAACGCCGAATGGCAGGTTTACGTCCGATGTCGCATCTAGGCAAGAATCCAGGCCCTTGATCGGCGGGCTCCAGCGACCGCAGGACACACTTGTGTGCACTCAACCCTGGCGTCGAGGACCGGGCGCTGCGGCGAGCCGGGCGCGGGCGGCAGCGGTCGCCGGCCGGTCGAGCGCGCCGGCAGCATCGAGGACCACGCCATAGACCGCCGCGGCGCGTTGGCGCGAGACCCAGCCCTCGCGAACGTCGTTTTGGACCCGCTCCGGGTCGCGCTCGCAGGGCGGACCGTAGCCGCCGCCCCCGCAGCAGACCGCGACCAGGCTCTCGCCGGGGGCGAGCGTGACGCCGCCGAACGCGGTGACCGGCACGAGCGCGCCGTCGGCGCCGCGCCGGAACTGCGCCGCCCGCCCGCCGGCAAGGCCGCCGCGCACGCCCGCGGGCGCGTTCCGGGTGCCATCGCTCGCGAACCACGCGACCAGGGACGTCTCGATCGGCCCGTACTCGGCGCGGGCCGCGGGCGCCCCCCGGAAGCGCCCGGCACCTTCGGTGTCGATCAGCAGGCAGCGCCCGCAGACGCGGATCGGGTAGAGCAATTCGTCCATCTCGACGCTGTCGAGGTAGCAAAGCCCGAGGTCGCCGATATGGACGGTCGTGAGCCAGGCGTCCGCCCGCGGTGCGCCGGCGCCGCCGGTGTGCATCAGGAACAGCGAGTTGATGAACGGCGCCTGCTGCCGGCGCGGGTCGCGGCCGGAGATCACCGCCATCGAGGCCGGCACGATGGTCCCCGTCTCCGCGAGGCCGAAGCCGGCGCCGAGCTCGGCCAGCGCGGTCTGCGTGGCGTTGCCGACCTTGGTCGCGAGGTTGGTGGTCGAGAGCGAGCACGAGGCCGGGTGGCGCGGCCCGCCGATGCAGCAGTTGTCCCGGACCAGCACCCGGACCCGGCGGTAGCTGCCGGCGTTGCGCGGCACGTCCATGCCCAGCCCGGAGAAGATGCCGATCATCGCCGCGGCCTTGGCGTTGGCCTCGGTGACGTTGAGCCCGGAGGCGAGCGTGTCCGGGTTGTCGCGCAGGTCAACCTCGATTTTGCCGGCTTGCGGGTCGGTGCGGACCGTGACCGTGACCCGCAGACCCTCGGGCGGGGTCCCGGGAAACGGGTCGTGGGTCCCGGCCTGCGTGATCTCGCCCGCCGGCAGGCGGCGGAGCGCTGCCGCCATCCGGCCCTCGCTGTAGTCGAACCAGGCCGCGGCGTGCTCGGCCAGCGCGTCCCAGCCGACCTCGCGGCCGAGCGCCAGAAGCTCCCGCTCGCCGATCCGGGCCGCCCCGATCAGGGCCAGATAGTCGCCGTACCACTGCTCGGGCACCCGGATCCGCGCCCGGCACATCCGGATCACGTCGTCGATGTCGCGGTAGTCGCGCTGCACCTTGACCGCGGGAAAGATCAGCGCGCCCTCCTCGTAGACGTCGCGGGCGGTCGCGAAATAGGAGGTCGGCTGCGCGTTGCCGATGTCGGCCTGATGGGCCTTGGCGAAGGTCGTGAAGCGGTGGCTGCCCTCGTCGTCAAGCACCGGCACCAGGATCGTGTGGTCGGCGGCGTGCGAGTTGCCGTGATAGGGCGAGTTGTGCAGGAAGGCATCGCCGCGGGCGAGCCGTGGATGGAACGCCTGCATCGTCTGCGCCATCAGGTCGGGGCCGACCAGCACGTGCGAGGGCAGGCTTTCGGCCTCGGCGAGCAGCTCGTGGCCGGCGGTCAGGATGCAGCAGGAGAGGTCGCGCGCGCTATTGATCAGGCCCGAGCGCGCGGTCCGGAACAACGTGTTCGCCATCTTGCGCGCGATCGTCTCGAGCCGGCTCGACAGCACCGCGAGCCGGACGCCATCAGCCATGGCTGTTTTCCCACGATGGTGCCGGCGCCACGCCATGCGTCCCACGGCTGTCCTTGCAGGATGCCGGCGGCAACGCTCGCCAACAGCCGGCCAGACTAGCCGGTGAAGCTCAGCTGCGGGTCGGCGTCTTCGGGCGCGTTCCATTCGCGGATCAGCTCGTAGCCGACCGCAAGCAGGGTCGGCCCCAGGAACAGCCCGAGCGTGCCGAAGGCGACCGCGCCGCCGATCACCCCGAACAGGATCAGGATCAAGGGCAGATCGCTGCCGCGGCTGATCAGCCAGGGCTTGAGCAGGTTGTCGGTCACCAGGCCGGCGGCGATGCCCCAGACGATGATGAAAACCGCCCATCCGGTCGCGCCGCCCAGATAGAGCCAGACCGCCGCCGGCCCCAGGATCAGCAACGGCCCGAGCGGGATCAGGGACAACAGGAACAGCAGCAGCCCGAGCAGCAGCGCCGCGGGAATTCCGGTGATCCAGAGCCCGATCAGCAGCAGCAGCGCCTGGGCGAGCGCGGTCCCGAGGACGCCGTAGACGACGCCGACGATGGTCGCGTAGGCGACCTTGAGCAGCCGCGGCGCGTGCTCGCCGGCGACCCGCCGGCCGGCCGACATCAGGCTGCGCCGGACCGCCACGCCGTCGCGGTAGAGAAAGAACGCGGTCACGATCGCCAGGATCAGCTGGACGACGGCGGCGCCCAGGCCGAAGCCGGCGCCGATCAGCTTGAGCCGGGCCCAGGCGATGAACGCCTGGATGCGCTCGCCCGCCTCGGGCCCGCCGCTCGCCAGCGCCTGCCAGCGGGCGTGGATGTCCGGCCCGATCAGCTTGACCTCGGCGACCCAGGCCGGCGGCGGCGGCAGGCCGTCGTGCGAGAGGTCGCGCAGCAGCCGGACGGTGCCGGCGACGTTGTAGTCGATGCTGGACGCGACCAGCGCCGGCGGCAGCACCAGGACCAGCGCCGCGAGCACGACCATCAGCAGCGCCGCGGAGGTCCGGCTGCCGCCGAACCAGCGCTGCAGACGCTCGAACGCCGGCCAGGTGGCGACGACCAGGATCAGCGCGAAGCAGACGGCGGTGAAGAACGGCCGCAGCACGAGCACGCAGCCGACCGCCAGCATCGCCAGCAGCACCAGGCCGACGATCCGCTCGATCCGGTTGTCGCCGTCCATCCGGCTCGCCTCGCGCATGGCCGTGCAACCTCCAGCGGATCACGGTGCCCGTCGGGGCGGAGCCAGGCCGAGGTCGCCGCCGCGGGCTCAGCGTCGATCGATCAGCGGCCGGCCGGCGAGGACCAGCGGCTCAAAATCGATAGTTGATCAAGGCGCCGGTCACGAACTGGTTCTCGTCGCCCCGGTCATCGACCACCGGGCTGTCGGCGGCATCGTTGAGCAGACGGGTGTAGTTGGCGAGCCCGGTCACGCTCCAGTGCTCGAGGAAGCGGTAGGTGACCGAGCCGCCGAGGCCGATGTCCTTGAAGCCTTCGTCGGCGCTGAACTGGTCGAGCCCGCTGCGCGCGGCGTCGCCGCCATCGATGCCGAAGTAGGACGACATGTAGTCGTCGTTCGCCCAGGTCGACTGGATGAAGGTATCTAAGCGCATGCTCGGGGACAGCCGACCACCGTAGCGCCCCCGAAGCGTGCCCAGAAAGCCGTTGTCGTTGGCGATGTCCTGCCGGGCCTCGGCTTCCACGATCACGTCGTGCTGCGGATCGGCGAGGAAATCGTAACCGCCGACCAGTCCGACCATCAGCGCGGGGTCGACGCTGTCGAGGTCGTCGACAGCATTGTCGTCGACGTCATCGCGCTCCTTGATGAATTGCGCGACAACACCGAACCGCCAATGATCATCCGGGAGGAGGTTCGACAAGAGCCGTGGTCCGAGCACCTGAATGAAGGTCTTCGGATGGTAGAGATTGTTCACGCTCAGGTTCCAGAGCGGCACGGGCGCATAATCGTCCGAGCCCTCGTAGTCCGGCGCGACGCCGATGCCGAGACCGACCGCGAAGTTCACGCCCTGCGCCGGCTCGGGTTCGGCGATGGCGCTCTCGGTGCTCGCCGACTGGGCCAGAGCGAGGTTGGCGCTGAGCAGAGCACCGGCGAAGGTGGCGCCGGTCGTCGAGGTGAGCAGGGCACGCATGCTTGGCTTCCTTTCAGCGGCGATTCCTCGGATGCCGGGCCTGAATCCGACGCCGCGCCGTACCAGCGCCGGAACAGGAATGCAAGCGGGCTCTGCGCGGGCGCAGCCCCTCGAGCCTCAGCCCATGATGTGGTAGCCGCCGTCGATGTAGATGGTATCGCCGGTGATCAGCCTGGCGGCGTCGGTCGCGAGCCCGGCGACCGCAAAGCCGACGTCCTCGATCGTCACCAGGCGGCGCGCCGGCGCGCGCTCGGCCGCCTTGTCGAGCAGCTCGTCGAAGTGGGCGATGCCCGAGGCGGCGCGGGTCTTGAGCGGCCCGGGCGAGATCGCGTGGACGCGGATGCCCTTGGGCCCGAGCTCGGCCGCCAGATAGCGCGCCGAGGCCTCGAGCGCGGCCTTGACCGGCCCCATCAGGTTGTAGTTCTCGACCACCCGCTCGGCGCCGAAGTAGCTCATCGTGAACAGAGCGCCGCCGTCCTTCATCAGCGGCTCGGCGAGGCGCGCCATGCGGATGAACGAGTGGCAGGAGACGTCCATCGCGAGCAGGAAGCCCTCGCGCGAGCAGTCGACCACGCGGCCGTGCAGGTCCGCCCTCGGCGCGAAGGCGATCGAGTGCAGCGCGAAGTCGAGCCGGCCCCAGCGCCGGCCGATCGCCTCGAACACCGCCTCCATCTGGCCCTGGACCTGGACGTCGAGCGGCATCAGGATCGGCGCCTCGAGCTCGCCGGCGAGCGGCTCGACGTAGGGCTTCGCCTTGTCGTTCAGATAGGTGATGCGCGAGCTCGGCGCCGAACGAGCGGAACGCCCGGGCGCAGCCATAGGCGATCGAGTGCTCGTTGGCGATGCCGATCACCAGGCCCTTCTTGCCCTCGAGCCGGCGCAGGTTGGCGTCGAACGGCACGGTTCCGATCGGTCTCGGTCATTGTCATCAGGCGCTCCAGCGCTTGGCGCCCGGCCGCAGCACGGCCAGCGTGTGCCGGGCGATCATCTGCTCCTCGTCGGTCGGGATCGCGTAGACCGCGACCCGGCTGGCCGCGGCTCGAGATCTGCGGGCCGCCGGCCGCGGTTGGCGGCCGCGATCGAGCTCGACGCCGAGCCAGGCGGCGCCGCGCGCAGACCCGCTCGCGGATCGCGGCCGAGCGCTCGCCGATCCCGGCGGTGAACACGAGGCCGTCGAGGCCGCCGAGCGCGGCGGCGAGCGCGCCGAGCTCGCGATCGATCCGCCAGACGAACAGCTCGATCGCCTGCGCGGCGCGCGGGTCGTCGCTCGCCAGCAGGTCGCGCATGTCGTTGCTGATCCCCGACACGCCCTTGAGCCCGCAGTCGTGGTAGAGCAGGCGCTCGATCGCGTCGGCGTCCATGCCGATGCGCCCGGATCAGGTGCAGCACGACGCCGGGGTCGAGCGCGCCGCAGCGGGTGCCCATCGGCAGGCCGTCGAGCGCGGTGAAGCCCATCGTGCTGTCGACGCTGCGGCCGGCCCTGAGCGCGCACATGCTGGCGCCGCTGCCGAGATGGGCGACGACGACCCGGCCGTCGGCGATCTCCGGCGCCGACCTCGGGCAGCGCGCTCGGCGATGTACTCGTAGGACAGGCCGTGGAAGCCGTAGCGGCGGATGCCCTCGTCGTAGAACCGGCGCGGCAGGGCGAACCAGTCGGCGACCTCGGGGTGGCCGCGGTGGAAGGCGGTATCGAAGCAGGCGACCTGCGGCAGCTCCGGCTGCAGCTGCGGCGACCGCGCGGATGCCGGCGAGGTTGTGCGGCTGGTGCAGCGGCGCGAGCGGACAGAGCGCCTCGAGCTTGTCCACGACCGCGGCCTCGATCAGCACCGGCGCCGCGATAGTCGATGCCGCCGTGCACCACCCGGTGGCCGACGCCGAGCAGCTCGCCGCCTGCCGAACTGCTCGCGCAGCCAGCCGCCGATCACGCGGAAGAACTCGGCGTGGCCCGGACCGCGATCGTCCGGGCCAGCGGCGCTCGACCAGCAGCTCGGCCTGTCGGCGTCCTCGGCGGCGAAGCGCGGCGAGGTGCCGATGCCCTCGATCTGGCCCTTGGCCGCCAGCGCTCGGCCGGTCGTCCTCGCCGATCTGGTAGACCGAGAACTTGAGGCTCGAGGAGCCGGCGTTGATGGTCAGGACGGCGTCCGCCATCGCCGCCTACTCCGCCGCCGGGCGTGCCGGCGCTGCTGCCGGCGGGCGTGGGCGAGCAGCACCGCGACCGCGCAGGACGCCATGCGCGCGCGCACCGTGTCGGCGCGCCAGGTCAGGATGATCGGCACGCGCGCGCCGAGCACGATGCCGGCCGCGTCGGCATTGGCCAGGAACGACAGCTGCTTGGCCAGCATGTTGCCGGCCTCGAGGTCGGGCACGAGCAGGATGTCGGGCTCGCCCGCGACCTCCGAGCGGATGCCCTTGATCCGCGCCGCCTCCTTGCTGATCGCGTTGTCGAAGGCGAGCGGCCCGTCGAGCAGGCCGCCGGTGATCTGGCCGCGCTCGGCCATCTTGCACAGCGCCGCCGCATCGATCGTCGAGGGGATCTTCGGCGTCACCGTCTCGACCGCGGACAGGATCGCGACCTTGGGCCGCTCCACGCCCGAGCGCGTGCGCCATGTCGATCGCGTTCTGGACGATGTCGACCTTGGTCTCGAGGTCGGGGAAGATGTTGATCGCGGCGTCGGTGACCGCGAGCGGCTTGGGATAGGTCGGCACGTCCATGATGAAGACGTGGCTGATCCGGCGCTCGGTCCGAAGCCCGGTGTCCTTGCGCACCACCTCGCCCATCAGCTCGTCGGTGTGCAGGCTGCCCTTCATCAGGGCCTCGGCCCCGCCCTCGCGCACGATCTCGACCGCGGCTTGGCGGCGGCGGCATGGCTGTGCGGCGCATCGACCAGCCGGTAGGGCCGGATGTCGAGGCCGAACTCTTCGGCCACGCCGCGGATCTTGGCCTCCGGTCCGACCAGGACCGGCCGGATCAGGCCGGCCTCCGCGGCCTCGACCGCAGCGGTCAGCGCCGCCTGATCGCAGGGATGCGCGACCGCCGCGCTGACCGGCTCGAGCTCGGCGCAGCGCTCGATCAGCTCCGGATAGACCCGGTACTCCCGCGCCGCCTTGTGCGGCGGCGCTGACCTCGCCCGGATCCTGGTACCGCTTCATCCTGTCCCTCCGCGCGGCATGCGTGTCCGCGCATCAGCCGCCGACCGAGCGGGACGGTCCTCGACCGCTCGCACCCGCGCGCTCGCCGGCCGTTCCGCTTGCGCCGCCCTGGCCGCCTTCTCGAAGATTCGGGCGACCGCCCCGAGCCGGGCCTCGGACTCGGCGCCGAGCGGTCCACTGGCGGCAGCGACGCGGCGCAGGTCTTCGAGCATCGCGTGGATCTGCTCGGCGGACGCGCTCCCGAGCAGCCGCGGCAAGGTCGCCAGGGCCTGCTCCTGGTCGAGCAGGAGCATGAAGCCCTGCTCGCGCAGCGCGGCCTTGAACTCGGCGAGCGTAATGCCGCCGCCGCGCTCCTCGCGCATCCGTCGCAAAAGGTTGAACGTCCGCTCGTCGGTGGCGCGCTGCGGCATCAGCACGTAGAGCAGCGCGCGCAGCGAGGCCTCGCGCAGGCCGCCCGAGCCGATCCGCTCGAGCAGCTCCGCCTTCCGTCGGGCGACGAAGTCGAGGTGGTCCGGATCGTCACCCGGGCGGCGGCGGCGCGACTCGTCCCTGGCGCCGCAAGCCGACCAGGGCCTGCAGGAGCGGTGAGCCGTAGACGGCGAGGAAGACCTGCTCGTACCAGCGGTCGCGCAGGTCGCGGTAGCCGTCGAGCGCAGCCTCGATCTGGTGTGAGACCTCGGCCTCGAGCTTGGCGAGCGCGTTGTCGGGCGCTGCCGGCTTGCGCTCCTCGCGCACCCGCTCGGCGAGCCCGGCCAGGGGCCGCATCATAGGGTTCTGGTCGGAGAGCAGCTCGTACTGGAGCCGCAGCGGGTGCATCCGACGCATCCACTCGGCCAGGGGCTCGCTGACGGTGGTGCGCACGAGCGGCTGGAGGAAGCTGCGGTACAGGCCGAGGTTGATCTCAGAGATGCGTGCGGCCGCCGCGAACCGGCGTTCGTCCTCGGGGTCGGTGCCGACGATCGCCCGCACGTCCTCGACGTCGCGGGCCACAAAGCGGATCAGGTAGTTGCCCGCGATCAGGTCGGCGCCGGCCTCGCCCTCGCCACGTGGCGTGATCACGGCCTCGTAGAGGCCGGGCGGCAGGATGTCGATGAAGTCGATGTTGGAGGCGAACTCCTCGTGCTCCTTCCTCGCCACGCCGCCCGAGACGAAGATGCCGAGGTGGCCGACGCTGTCGTGGACGCAGTAGACGATCGTCTGGCCGTGCGCGCGGATGTCGTCGACGCTGGCGTAGAGGTCGGTGATCCAGCCCAGCGCCTGCTGCGGCGGCGTGATGTTGTCGCCCTTGGAGCAGAAGACGACGAGCGGTGAGCGGATCTCGCGCAGGTCGATCCGCCTGCCGTCCGTCGTGATCAGCCCGGCCATCGCCAGCCGGTTGCCGACGAACAGGTTATCGACGATGTACTGCATCTCCTCGGCGTTGAGCAGGACGTATCCGCCCCAGTAGCGCTCGAAGCCAAGGTAGCGCTCGGGTCTCGGTGTCGATCTTGGAGTAGACGTTGTACTGCTTGGTCCAGAGCGTGTTCGCCGGGTTCAGGTTCTCGAAGTTCTGGACCAGCCAGGCGCCGTCGAAGACGCCCTTGCCGAGGTCGCCCGTGAGCGCGGTAAGCCAGCTCCCGCCGAGCAGCCCGCCCGAGTAGCGCATTGGGTTCTTGCCGCGCTCGCCGGCCCAGTAGGAGAGCGGCGAGCCGGCGACGATGATCGGGCCGAACAGCTCGGGGCGGGTCGCGGCGGTCATCAGGACCTGCCAGCCGGCCTGGCAGTTGCCGACCACGACCGGCTTGCCCTCGGCCGCGGGATGGAGTTCGGCCACCATCTTGAGAAAGTGCGCCTCGGCGCGCATCACGTCCTCGATCGTCTGGCCCGGCACGGGCTTCGGCAGGAAGCCGACGAAGTAGCAGGGATGGCCGGCGCGCAGGGCGACGCCGATCTCGCTGTCGGCTTTAAAACCGCCGATGCCGGGCCCGTGCCCGGCGCGTGGGTCGACGACCACGAACGGCCGCTTCTTCGGATCGAGCGGCACGTCCTCGAGGCGATCGATCCGGACCAGCCCGTAGTTGACCGGGCGCTCGAGTTTGCGGCCATCGGCGACGAGCTCGCCGGTGAAGCTCAGGACGTGCGGCGCCTTTTCCGCCATATGCTCGTGGTACTGGTTGCCGCGCCGGCGCATGACGTCGAGGTAGAGGACACTCCGCTGCCACGCGTCGACCCAATAGTCCCAGGCCTCGTTGGTGCCGCCGGGAGCCGGCCACAGCGCTTTGCCCGCGTCCGCGAGGGCCGCCTTCCAGGCCTCCGCGACCGGCTCCGGCAGCCACCTGGCCGCCGCTTCGGCGAGCCCGGCAAACGGCGCGGCGGCTGCCGACAGAGGTTCGCTGCGGGCTGCGGCGGCACCTGCCCGGATGTTCCTGGTCGTCGCCATCATGGCCTCCAAAAGTCAGAGCTGTTCAGCGGTGCAGGGGCTGCCGCGCGAATGCGCGCCTTGTATGACAGTTCTTGCTGCGGCGCAACATAAAGTCCGGCGGCGGGTTCGCCATGCGGCTCAGTGTTAGCGCTGCCCGTCGCCCCACCTCCGGCGGCCGTCCAGTTGACGAACGACTATTCGAGGAACACTGTCCGGACCCAGGAATGCAGGCTATCTGGGCAATGTCGGTGGATACATGGATGTCGCATACATCTCGGCGCTAGCGGCGCTTGCCGGATCGGTGGTCGGGGGCCTGACATCGGGCATCACGACTTGGCTGAACCAACGTGCTCACGCTAGAGCCGGCCGGCGCGCCCACCAAGTGTCGCGGCGAGAAGACCTCTTCAGTGATTTCATCGTCGCGGCATCGAAAGCATATGGCGAAGCCATCGTGAGCACCGAGCCAAAGATCGAGGAGATCGTCGCCCTTTACGCCATGATCAGCAGGATGCGCGTCTTCTGCTCGCCACGAACCGTCGCGTGTGCTGAGAATATCATGTTCGTAACGGTCGAAACCTATTTCGCATCGAACAGGACGATCCGCGAGATGCATGAATTGATGAGGAGTGGGGTGGGGATAGATCCTCTGAAAGCGTTCGCTGAGGCCGCGCGCGAGGAGCTACGGGCGGCGGCCAGTTCATTATAGAGCCACGAGTTCGGGCACGGCCCCGGCGCGTCCCAGACCGAGCGGCTAGCGTAGGCCAGCGGGATGCGGACTTGCGATCGCACCTGACCGCGCGTCACCACCGCAGAAAGATCCCGACGCCACCCGGCACGCCGCCCGGGTAATCCAGGAACTGGGCGCGTGCCTTGTAGCCGTTGGGCTCGAGCTCGGTGCGGACGCCATGGCTCCGCTCTCAGATCGCCATGACCACCCGACCGTCAATCTGGCCCGCGCGCATGCGATCGAAGATGCCGTTGACGTTCTCGAGCCGATCGATCGAGTAGTG
This sequence comes from uncultured Alphaproteobacteria bacterium, assembly GCA_963840925.1. Taxonomy (GTDB): domain Bacteria; phylum Pseudomonadota; class Alphaproteobacteria; order Geminicoccales; family Geminicoccaceae; genus DATAOG01. The sequence continues at coordinate 229,351 of CAWJAY010000027.1, read as the reverse complement.
TGAGGCGACTTTGCCTTCGGCCGCGAACCGGAGCGCCTCGATCAGATCCATGCGGGTGCCGACGATGGAGCCGCGAATGGTCTTGCGATTGAGCACGGTGTCGAAGATTGAGAGCGGGAAATCGCCGGGTGGCAGCCCGACCAGCGCCATCGTGCCGCCGCGCGCCAGCATCCCGACCGCCTGACTGAATGCCTTCGGCGACACCGCGGTGACGAGCACGCCCTCGGCGCCGCCGCCCTTCTGCACTTCGTCGACAGGATCCTGCCGGGTGGCGTCAATGGTCATGTCGGCCCCCAGCGTCTTCGCGAGCTTCAGCTTGTCCTCGGCGACGTCGACCGCGATCACGTGCATGCCCATGGCCTTGGCGTATTGCACTGCCATATGGCCGAGTCCGCCGATGCCCGATATCACCACCGTGTCGCCGGGCTTGGCCTCGGTTTCCTTGAGCCCTTTGTACACTGTCACGCCGGCGCACAGGATCGGCGCCGCCGGCGCGAACTCGAGCCCGGCCGGCAGATGGCCGACAAAATCGGGATCTGCCAGCACGTATTCGGCGAACCCGCCGTTGACCGAATACCCGGTGTTCTTCTGCTCGGCGCACAGGGTCTCCCAGGCGGTCATGCAGTAGCGGCAGCGGCCGCAGGCGCTGTGCAGCCAGGGTACCCCGACCCGGTCGCCTTCGTTCACGCCCTTCGCGTCCCGTCCGACCGCCGCCACATACCCCACGCCCTCGTGCCCCGGGACGAACGGCGGTGTCGGCTTGACCGGCCAGTCGCCATTGGCGGCGTGCAGGTCCGTATGGCAGACACCGCACGCCTCGACCTTCACCAGGATCTGATCGGGCCCGGGTTCCGGCACCGGCACCTCCTCGATTCGAAGCGGGCGCCCGAACTCGTGGACCACCGCGGCTTTCATGGTCGTTGCCATTCCAAGTCTCCCGTCCGCTGTCGTCCGATCTGCCAGACCGTGCCGCGCCCAAACCTTCCATCCGAGGATTGCGGCGGATTCGGCCTTTCATCCGGATCAATCCAAGAACAGTACCGCGGCGATGATGCGCGCCGCCCGGAGCAGGTCGCGGCCTGTGCTCGGCGGTCGGTCACTGCCAGGCAGCCAGCTGGCGATCGAGTTCGCGTTGTTGTCCTGCGCATCCCGTCCCCGCACGGCTTTGCGCACAGCTCACCAGCGCAGAAAGATCCCGACGTCGCCCGGCACGCCGCCCGGGAAATCCAGGATCTGAGCGCGTGCCTTGTAGCCCTTGGGCTCGAGCTCGGTGCGGAAGAACTCGTGCGCGCGCTTGGCAAAGCCGGTCAGCGTCTCGGGCCAGCTCGTCTCGAAGTTGTTGATGGCCCGGCCGCCGTCGGTGCAGTACTCGCTCGGGAACCGCACCGCGAGCACTTCGCTCTCGCCGCGCTCGGCGGCGCCCTGGACGATTCGCGACACCCGCTCGAGCACCTGCGGGTGGATCTCCTGGCCCATGAACGCCTCGCGCAGATGCTGACGGTCGTCGTCGACCTTGCGCTTCTTCTCGAGCGCCTCCTTCGCTCTCGCCATCTCCTGCTCTTCGGCGATGCGCCTGAGCTGATCAGGCGTGACCAGACTCTCTGCCACAGCGGTTTCTCCTGTCGTTGCAGCCGGTTCAGACAAGGCCCCCAGGCCGACGCTCGCCGGGCAGCCACGCGCGATGCGGCGCCGCTTGATCGCGATCAAGGCGCGCGCATGCGCGACCCGCCAGCGATGGCCCCGGTGATGGCGCCATTAAAGCTGCGAAGCCGGCTTGGGGCAAGGTTTGCAACCGGCGAGCGAGGTGCGCCGGCAGCCGCGTGCTGGCGACGTTGGTCGCGGCCGGCCCTGCGGGCAGCGGAGCAGCGCCCAGGCGCCGCGGGGCGCCAGCCGGGCTAGTGCGGAATCACCGCCGTGCACTCGATCTCGACCCGAGCCCGGTCCTCGATCAGCGCGCTGACCTCGACCGCGGTCATCGCCGGAAAGATCGCGCCGATGACCTCGCGATAGACCTGGCCCAGCTCCTTCTGGCGGCCGAGGTACTCCCGCTTGTCGACGACGTACCAGGCCATCCGGACCAGATGCTCCGGCCGGCCGCCGGCGGCGCGCAACAGCGTCACGACGTTCTCCAGCGCTTGGCGGGCCTGGTCGACGAAGTCGTCGCTCTGGAAGGTCTCGCTCGCGTCCCAGCCGATCTGCCCGGAGATAAAGACCAGCCGGCCCTCGGCGGCGATCGCGTGCGCGTAGCCTTTCGGCCGCGGCCAGCCGTCGGGCCGGATCACGCCCAGCATCGGCCGTGGCTCACGCAGGCCGGTCACGCCGGCCCGGCGGCGGCCGCCTGCCGCCTCAGCTTGAAGCGCTGCAGCTTGCCGGTCGCGGTCTTGGGCAGGCGCTCGCGGAAGGCGATCTGGCGCGGGTACTTGTAGGGCGCGATCGTCCGCTTGACGTGGGCCTGGAGCACCTCGACCAGCGCCTGGTCGGCGGTCACGCCGGGCTTGGGCACGACGAAGGCGATGACGATCTGGCCGCGCTCCTGGTCCGGCTTGCCGACGACCGCGCATTCGGCGACCGCGGGATGGCCGAGCAAGGCACCCTCGACCTCGGGGCCGGCGATGTTGTAGCCGGCCGAGATGATCATGTCGTCGGCGCGCGCCTGGAACCAGAAATAGCCGTCCTGGTCCATGCAAAAGCTGTCGCCGGTCAGGTTCCAGCCGGCCTGGACGTAATCCCGCTGGCGGTCGTCAGCGAGATAACGGCAGCCGGTCGGCCCCTTGACCGCGAGCCGCCCGACGGTGCCTGGCGGGACCTCGCGGCCACGGGCGTCGACGATCCGGGCCTGATAGCCGGGCACCGGCCGGCCGGTCGCGCCGGGGCGGATGTCGGCGCCGGCGGCGGCGATGAAGATGTGCAACAGCTCGGTCGAGCCGATGCCGTCGATCAGCTCGAGGCCGAGCTTTTCCCTGACCAGCTCGAAGGTCGCCTTGGGCAGGTGCTCGCCGGCCGAGACGCCCTTTTGCAGCGAGCCCAGGTCGTGCTGCTCGGCGAGGCCCGCCAGCGCCCGCCAGGCGGTCGGCGCGGTGAAGCAGATAGTGGGCCGGAAGGTCGCGATCGCCTCGGCGAGCTGGGCGGGTGCTGCCTGCTCCAACAGAAGCGAGGTTGCGCCCTCCCGGAGCGGAAAGAGGGCAAGGCCGCCGAGCCCGAACGTGAACGCGAGCGGCGGGCTGCCGCAGAACAGGTCGGCGGCAGAAGGCCGCAGCAGCTGGCGCGAGAAGCCGTCGCAGATCGCGAGCAGGTCGCGATGGAAGTGCACCGTGCCCTTGGGCTCGCCGGTCGTGCCCGAGGTGAACGCGATCAGGCAGATGTCGTCGGCAGCGCTGTCGAACGCCTCGAAGACCGGAGGCTTGGCCGCCAGCCGCGCCTCCAGGCCGTCGGCGGCATCGGACTGCCAGAAGACGAGCTGGCGTAGGCACGGCACCGCGGCGCAAGCACTCTCGAGCTCGTCCTTGAGCCGGAGGTCGCAGAGCGCGTGGCTGATCTCGGCCTTGGCCAGGATCTTCTTGAGCTCGCTCGCGCGCAGCAGCGGCATCGTGCCGACCGCGATGCCGCCGGCCCTGATCACGGCCAGATAGGCCGCAACCATCATCGGCGTGTTGGCGGCGCGCAGCAGCACCCGGTTGCCGGGCACGAGGCGGAGGTCCTCGACCAGGACGCGCGCGATCCGGTTGGTCGTCTCGAACAGCCGCCGGTAGGTCCAGGCGCCCTCTGGCGTCACCAAAGCGGTGCGCTCGCCCAGGCCCGCCGCGATCCAGCGGTCGAGGAACTCGGTGACGCAGTTCAGCCGCGCCGGATAGCGGTAGGCCGGGTGCCCGAGGTCGAGCTCCGGCCACTGGTCCGCGGGCGGCAGGCGGTCGCGCGCGAAACTGTCGGCAGCCCCGCCCGGAGCCTGGGTCGCCGTCCCGATCGTGCCAGCCGCAGCCGCAGCTTGATTGGTTCTGGTTGGTGCGGCTGGATGGTCGATCGTCACCTCGTGCAGGCCGATCATCTCACCACCTCCAGCGCTGATGCCCGCTCCTGGGCGCGCGCCTCGCGCGCCGCGCGGGCGATGACGAGCTGTTGGACCTCGCTTGCACCCTCGTAGATGCGCAGCGCCCGGATCTCCCGGTAGAGCGCCTCGACTCTGGCGCCGCGGCGGACGCCCTCGGCGCCGTGCAGCTGGACCGCGCCATCGATCACGCGCTGGGCGGCTTCGGTTGCGAACAGCTTGGCGATCGCGGCCTCGCGGGTGATCCGCGCCGCACCCTGGTCCTTGGCCCAGGCGGCGCGGTAGACCAGCAGCGCCGCGGCGTCGATCGCGGCCGCCATGTCGGCGAGGCGGGCCTGGCTCATCTGCAGCTCGGCGAGCGGCCGGTCCATGATCTGGCGCCGCTCGGCATGGTCGAGCGCCTCATCCAGCGCCCGGCGGGCAAAGCCCAGCGCCGCGGCGCCGACGGTCGCGCGGAACACATCGAGCGTCGCCATCGCGAGCCTGAAGCCGTCGCCGCCGGCGCCGAGCAGGTTTCGCGCCGGCACGCGCGCGCCCTCGAAGCGAAGCGTCGCGAGCGGATGCGGGGCCAGCGCCTCGAGGCGCGCCGCGACCACGAGGCCCGGCGTCTGCGCATCGACGATCAGCGCCGAGATGCCCCTGGCGCCCGGTGCCTCGCCGGTGCGCGCGAAGACCACGTAGTGCGCGGCGATGCCGCCGTTCGAGATCCAGGTCTTGGCGCCGTCGAGCACGAAGGCATCGCCGTCGCGCCGTGCGCTGGTGGCGATCCGCGCGGCATCGGAGCCCGCCTCGGGCTCGGTCAGCGCGAAGCCAACGATCGCCTCGCCGGCCGCGACCCCGGGCAGGTAGCGGGCCTTCTGCGCCTCGGTGCCGAACAGCGAGATCGGCCCCGAGCCCAGGCCCTGCATCGCGAAGGCGAAGTCGGCAAGGCCGGCCTGGTAGGCGAGCAGCTCGCGGGTCAGGCACAGGCTGCGGACATCGAGCCCTGGCGCGCGGCCGCCGTGCGGGGCCGGGACGCTGAGCCCGAGCAGCCCGGCGCGGCCGAGCGCCCGGACCAGCCGGCGACAGCTGCCATCGACGTCCCGCTCGTCGATCAAGCCGTCGAGCGCGCGGTCGGCGAAACGCCCGACCTCGTCCGCCAGCGCCCGATGCGCGGGCTCGAAGAACGGCCACTCGAGGAAGCTGCGATCGGCCATCAGTCGCCCTCGAAGACCGGCTTCCGCCTGGCGGCGAACGCCTCATAGGCGCGCCGGAAGTCGGCGGTCGCCATGCAGACCGCCTGCGCCTCAGCCTCGGCCTCGAGCGCCTGGTCCGGGCTCATGCTCCACTCCTGGTGCAGCATGCGCTTGGTCATCGCATGCGCGAAGGTCGGCCCGGCGGCGAGCTCGGCCGCCAGCGTCCGGGCGTCTGCGAGCACCGTCTCGGGCGCGACCAGGCGGTTGAAGAACCCCCAGCGCTCGCCCTCCTCGGCGGTCATCGCCCGGCCGGTGTACAGGAGCTCGCTCGCGCGCCCCTGGCCGATGATCCGGGGCAGCAGCGCGCAGGCTCCCATGTCGCAGCCGGCGAGCCCAACCCGCACGAACAGGAACGCGGTCCGGGCGCGCGGGGTCCCGATCCGAAGGTCCGCGGCCATCGCGAGCGCGGCGCCGGCACCGGCGCAGACGCCATCGACCGCGGCCACGATCGGCTGCGGGCAGGCGCGCATCGCGGCCACCACCGCCCCGGTCATGCGCGTGAACGCGAGCAGCTCCGGCATCGCCCGCCGGGTCAAGGGCTCGATGATCTCGAACACGTCGCCGCCGGAGCAGAAGTTGCCGCCCGCGCCGGTGATCACGACCGCCCTGACGTCCGCGGCCTGGCGCAGCGCCTCGAACGTGCGCTGAAGCTCGGCGTAGCTCTCGAAGGTCAGCGGATTCTTGCGCTCGGGCCGATCGAGCGTGATCGTCGCGACTTTGCCCTCGAGCGACCAGCGGAAGGTCGCCGGCCGATGGTCGGCCATCTCAGTCATGCCGCCGCCCTCCCGGCGCCGCGGGCGCTCGCGCCCCGCGCCGCCTGTTTGAGCTCGCCGAGCAACGTGAAGAGGCCGCGTTGCGCGTCCGGATCGAGCCCGGCGGTCAGCTCATGGACCCAGTGCTGATGCTCGGCGGCGATCGCCTGGAAGCGGGCGCGGCCCTCTGGCGTCAGGCGGACGTACTGGGTGCGCCGGTCGTGGGCGGCGCGCTCGCGCAGGACCCAGCCCCGGCGCTCGAGCCGGTCGGTGAGGCCGGTGACGTTGCCGCTGGTGACCATCAGGCGGCGGCTGAGCTCGCTCATCGCGACATCGGCATCGCCGCTGCGCTCGAGCTGGGCCAGATAGTCGAACTGGGCGAGCGAGATCTGAAAGCGCCGGCGCAGGCGCGCCGCGATCTCGGCGGCGATCAGGCTGGTGGTCGCGAACAGCCGGAGCCAGAGGCGAAGCGGGGCCTTCTCGCCGGCGGCCGAGCTCTCGAAGTCGACCCGGTCCATCACATCACCTCGCCGCCGGCGACCACGATCGCCTGGCCGGTGATCCCGCGCGCGGCCTCGGAGCAGAGCCAGAGGGCCGCATGCGCGACCTCGTCGGGCGCGATCAGGCGCTGCTGCGGGTTGCTGGCGGCGAGCCGCCCCCGCGCCTCGCCCGCCGGCCGACCGGTCGCAGCGCTGATGGTTGCGATCGAGCGCTGCAAGAGCTCGGTCTCGGTGAAGCCCGGGCAGACCGCGTTGACCGTGATGGAGGTGCCGGCGAGCTCGACCGCGAGCGCCCGGGTCAACCCGAGCAGCCCGTGCTTGGCCGCGGTGTAGGCGCTGACGTAGGCGTAGCCCTTGAGCGCGGCCGTGCTCGCGACGTTGACGACCCGTCCTGCCGCGGCGGCGCGCAGCTTCGGCAACAGCCGCCGGGTGACCTCGAACGCGCCGACCAGATTGACCCGGAGCATGCGCTCGAAGAGCGCGCTGTCGGTCCGCTCGAACGGCGCGCTTTCGGCGGCGCCCGCGTTGTTGATCAGGATGTCGAGGGCGCCAAGCCGCGCGAACGCGAGCTCGAGCGAGGCGGGATCGGTCACATCGGCGGCGAGCGCCTCGCCCGGTTGCGCGAGCGAGGCGACCAAGTCCACGAGTGGCGCTCGCCGGCGGCCAAGGACGGAAACCTCGGCGCCGGCGCGGTCGAGCGCTCGGGCGATCGTGGCGCCGATGCCGCTGCCGCCGCCCGTGACCAGGGCGCGCTTGCCGGCGAGCGAGAGCGTGGCCGCGGCCATGCTCAGATCGCCGCCTCGAGGTCCTGCCGGCGGCCACGGTTGCGCAGGTACTGCTCGCGGCCGGGGAGATAGGGCAACGGCCAGACCTGGGCGTCGTAGCCAAGCTCGGCCGCGGCGTGCAGCGTCCAGTAGGGGTCGGCCAGATGCGGCCGGGCCAGCGCGCACAGATCGGCGCGGCCGGCCGCGATGATCGAGTTCACATGGTCGACCTCGAAGATGTTGCCGACCGCGATCGTCGCGATCCCGACCTCGTTGCGGATCCGGTCGGCGAACGGGGTCTGGAACATCCGCCCGTAGACGGGCCTGGCCTCGATCGTGGTCTGGCCGGCCGAGACGTCGATCAGATCGGCGCCAGCTTCCTTGAAGGCGCGCGCGACCGCGACCGCATCGTCAGGCGTCAGGCCGTCGGGGTGCCAGTCGGTCGCCGAGATCCGGACCGACATCGGCCGCGCCGCCGGCCAGGCCGCGCGCAGTGCTGTGAACACCTCGAGCGGAAAGCGGAGCCGGTTCGTAAGCGCGCCGCCGTAGCCGTCGGTGCGCCGGTTGCTGAGCGGGCTGATGAAGGCCGAGAGCAGATAGCCGTGCGCAGCGTGCAACTCGAGCATGTCGAAGCCACACAGCGCGGCGCGCCCAGCGGCGGCGACGAATTCCCCCAGAACCTCGTCCATCTCGGCGCGGGAGAGCGCGCGCGGCACCTGATGGGCCGGGCTCCAGGCGACCGGGGATGGGCCGATCAGGTGCCAATTGCCGGCCTCGAGCGGCTGATCCATGCCCTCCCAGCCGAGCCGGGTCGAGCCCTTGGGTCCGCTGTGGCCGAGCTGCAGGCAGATCTTGGCCGGGCTCTGGGCATGGACGAAATCGACGATCCGCGTCCAGGCGGGCGCCTGCTCGTCGTTCCACAAGCCCGCGCAGCCGGGCGTGATCCGGCCAGTGGGCGAGACGCAGGTCATCTCGGTGAAGATCAGGCCGGCGCCGCCCTGCGCGCGGGCGCCGAGGTGGACCAGATGGAGATCGCCGGGGATGCCGTCCTTGGCGCTGTAGATCGCCATCGGCGAGACCACGACCCGGTTCGGAAGGACCATGTCGCGCAGGCGAAAGGGCGTGAACATCGGCGGCACCGCTGGCCGGGACGGCGCGCCCGCGCCCTCGGCGAACCAGCGCTCGAAGCCTTCGAGCCAGGCCTGGTCGCGCAGGCGCAGGCTCTCGTGGCTGACCCGCTGGCTGCGGGTGAGCAGGCTGTAGGCGAACTGCTCGGGCGGCAGCTTGGCGTAGCGCTCGACGTTCTCGAACCATTCGGTCGAGTTGCGCGCCGCCGACTGCAGCTTCAGGACCTCGACTTTGCGCTCGGCCTCGTAGGCTTGGAGCGCATCCTGCAGCGGCCGCTCGCCGGCCTCGCCCAGACAGCGGGCGAGCGCGATCGCGTCCTCGAGTGCCAGCTTGGTGCCCGAGCCGATCGAGAAGTGGGCGGAATGGGCGGCATCGCCCATCAGGACGAGATTGTCCTTGACCCACGTCCGATTGGCGATCCGGGGGAAATTGGCCCAGACCCCGCCGTTGCCCGCGGCGCGCGCGTTGGCCAGCAGCGGATGGCCGTCCAGGATCGGCGCGAACAGGCGCTCGCAGAAGGCGATGCTCTCGTCCTGGGCCATCCGGTCGAGCCCGGCGCGCCGCCAGACCGCCTCCGGGGTCTCGACGATGAAGGTCGAGGCGGCCGGCCCGAAGCGGTAGGCATGGGCCTGAAACCAGCCCCAGTCGGTCTCCTCGAAGACAAAGGTAAAGGCCTCGAACGGCCGCGTCGTGCCGAGCCAGACGTAACGGCAGTCGCGGTGCTCGATCTCGGGCTGGAAATGCGCGGCGAAGCGGCTGCGGACCCGGCTGTTGATGCCGTCGGCCGCGACGATCAGGTCGGCGTCCGGGAACGCGGCCGGCGTCTCGATCTCGGCCTCGAACACGAGCCGGACACCCAGGCGTTCGGCGCGACGCTGGAGGATGTCGAGCAGATGCCGGCGCTCGATGCCGGAAAAGCCATGGCCGGAGGACGTGATCACCCGGCCCCGGATGTGGACGTCGATGTCGTCCCAATGCGCGAGCGAACGCGCGATCTCGGCCTGGGTCGCGGGGTTGGCGCCGGCCAGATTGTCGAGCGTCCGGTCGGAGAAGACGACGCCCCAGCCGAACGTGTCGAGGCGCCGGTTGCGCTCGAAGACCGTGATCTCGTGGCGCCGGTCCTGCTGCTGCATCAGGATCGAGAAGTAGAGCCCCGCGGGCCCGCCGCCGATCACGACGATCCTCATCGTCGGGTCCGTCCCACGCTCGCCGGGCGACCGGCCCCTTTAGGCCGGATACGGCGGAAGACGCCTCGTGCAACCGTCCGTGCCACTCGTCGCAACCCCGCCGGCTATCCGGATTATTTAGTTCTAAGATATTCATTCATCAAGAAGAGCCGCAGCATTTTTCGCGCCCGCGATCGGCCGTTTGAACCTTGCCGAGCGCGGCTTCCTGATGTTTCTTGTACGGCGCGGCCGCCGGCTTAAGGCGTCGCGTCAGTCGGAAAACGGGGAGGTGGGGCCAATGCCATCAGCCGTCTGGCGCGGTTGAACGGGCACGCGGCCAGTCGGGGATGGGCAGCTTGGCGACGAGGCGGTCGTGACGCACCAGGTCCGGACGGCGCGCTGGCCGGCCGGTACGGCCCCGGAGCGTGGCGCCGCGGGCTGGAAGATCCTCACGCTCTGCTGCGAGTATCCGCCGGTCGGCGGCGGTGGCGCCACGGCTTGCCAGGGGTTGGCGGAGGCGCTGGCGCGCCGGGGCCACGAGGTCGACGTCGTGACCGCGGGCATGCGGGGCCTGCCCTCGTTCGAGCAGCAGAACGGCGTCCGGATCCACCGCGTCGGCGGCATCCGCCGGCGGCCGCACTATAGCACCGCGGCCGAGCAACTCTCGCAGCTGATCCCGACCTACCGCAAGACGATGGAGTTGGTGCGCGGGCGCGAGTTCGATCTGCTCCATTGCCACTTCGTCGTGCCGGGCGGCGCGGTCGGCTACCTCGTCGCGCAGCGCACCGGGTTGCCTTACGTGGTCACCGCGCACGGCTCCGACGTCCCGGGCTACAACCCGCATCGCTTCCGTCTGCTGCATCGCCTGATCCGCCCGCTCTGGCTTCGGATTCTCGAGCGCAGCAGCGCGCTGAGCACGCCGTCGGAGTTTCTGAAGGGCCTGATCGCCGACCACAGCGGGCGCGGCGCGGCCGTCATCCCCAACCCGTTCGATCCGACCCCGGCCGCCGGCGAGGCCGGTCGCCGTGTCCTCGTGGCGGCCCGCATGGTCGAGCGCAAAGGCGTGCAGCACCTGCTGCAAGCGCTCGCCAGTCTGGAGACCGATTGGGAGTTCTGCATCGCCGGCGATGGGCCCTACCGCAAGCAACTGCAGAAGGTCGCGAGCCGAGCCAATGTCAGCGTGCGCTTTCTCGGCTTCGTGCCGCGCGCCGAACTGGCGAGGCTCTACCGGTCGGCGCCGGTGTTCGTCTTTCCGTCGCTGCAGGAAAATTTCCCGATGGTGCTGGTCGAAGCGATGGCCGCCGGCTGCGCCGTGATCACGACCTCGGCGCCAGGCTGCGTCGAGGTGGTCGGCGATGCGGCCGTAATCGTCGAGCCCGGCAACCCGGGCGCGCTCAAGGACGCGCTTGCGCGGCTGCTCGCGGACGGCGCGGCGATCGAGCGGCTGCGCGCGGCCAGCCGGAGGCGCGCGGAACGCTTCGCCTCAGCGCGGATCGCGGCCCAGTTCGAGGCGCTGTTCCAAAGCTGCGCCGATCTTGCCGACGACCGGCTGGGCGCGCTGGCGGTGGCCGCTGCCGATCGGCAGCCTGCCGAGCCGGGCTTTCTGCCTCAGGTCTCGGCCAGGGTCCGCCCGGCCGCGGCCGCCAGCCGAGGCACCGGCCGAACGCGGCACTTTCGCTAGAGCCTGCGCCCGGCGGGGGTCAACCCGCCGCCTGCCCCGGACCTCGGGTCCCGTCCGCAAGGCGCCTGAGGGCTTGGAACAAGGCCGCCTCGGAATAGGGCTTGTCGAGGTAGTCCATGCCCAGGTCCGCAGGTTCACGGAGGGCGCGCCGGCGGTCATAGCCGGACAGGAACAGGACGCGCAGATCCGGCCGCCGGCGGCGGGCCTCGGCGGCCAACTCATGGCCGTCCATGCCCGGCAGGCCGATGTCGGTGACGAGCAGACCGATCTCGGGATGCTGGTCGAGGACCTGGAGCGCCCGCGCGGCTTCCGGCGCCGTGTGGAGCACGTAGCCCGCTCCTTCCAGAAGGTCGACGGTGGCCAGGCTCACCAGCGCGTCGTCCTCGACGTAGAGGACCGCGACCGGTTCGCGCGCCGGCGCGCCGGCCGCTGGCACCATCTCAGCGTCGTGGCCCGGGTCCGAGGCCGCCAGCGGCGCCGCCGGCAGGATCAGCCGGACCGTCGTGCCGTGCCCGAGGCGGCTCTCGATCTCGATGTCGCCGCCCATCTGGCGGATCGTGCTGTAGACCATGGCGAGCCCGAGGCCGGTGCCTTTGCCGATCTCCTTGGTCGTGAAGAACGGCTCGAAGGCGCGCGCCAGGACCTCCGGGCTCATGCCGAGGCCGGTGTCGGTCACCGTGATCGAGATGTAGTCGCCAGGCGGCAGGCCGGCCGGGACCTCCGCGCGCCGCGACAGGTTGCGGGTGACGATCGAAAGGCTGCCACCCGCGGGCATCGCGTCGCGCGCATTGACCGCGAGATTGAGGATCGCCGTCTGGACCTGGGTCGCATCGGCGGTCGCCCAGCGCAGATCCCGGGCCAGATCGGTGCGGATCTCGATCGATTCCGGGCAGGTGCGGCTGAACATGACGATCGCCGAGCTGATCAGCTCGTTGACCTCGGTCGCGGTCACCCGCAGCGGATGCTGGCGCGCGAAGACCAGTAGCTGCTGGACCAGCGAGGCGCCGCTACGCGCGGCCTGCAGCGATCGGTCCAGCCGCTGGCGCAGGTCGCGATCGGCCGAGGCGCGCGCCGCCTCCAGCGAGTTCATGATCACGGTCAAGACGTTGTTGAAATCGTGGGCGATGCCGCCGGTCAGCTGGCCGAGCGCTTCCATCTTCTGCGCCTGAAGCAGGGCGCCGCGCGCCTCCTCGAGCGCGCTGGTGCGCTCCTGCACGGTCAGATTGAGCGCGGCATGGGCTTTGCGCAGACGGCGCTCCGTCCGCTTGTGCACGGCGACGTCGGCGCTAAGCGCCAACGTCGGCACCGAGGTGCTGATCAGGTACATCAGCAGCACGAGAAAGGAATTATTCAGCGTCGCGCGCGCGAACGGCCCCTCGCCCGCGACCGTGCCCCAGATCGCGAAGGCCGAGAGCACGAGCGCCACGGTCGCGGTGTCCCGCTGCCCCCGGCGCAACGCCGCCCACATCAGCGGCAGCACGGCCAGAAAGCCCAACGGATCGCGGTTGGCGGTCTGCTCGAGCAACGGGCTGAACGCGAGCAGTCCGACCGCGACCGCGCTCGCGAGCACGAGGCCGCCCTCGAGCCGCTCGCCGGAGGGGCGGGATGCCCGGCTGCTGCCGGCCCAGAGCACGAACACCGGCGTGATCACCAGCGCCCCGGCGAGGTCGCCCAGCCACCAGGTCATCCAGGTCGAGGCGATCTGCGCGGGGTCGACGTAGCCCGCAACGGCCAGGCTGCCGACCCCGATGCTCGCGCTGACCGGGGTCGCGGCGAGCAGCGCGATCAGCGCAAAGCGGGCGACGCCGGCCGGCGTCTCGAAGGTCCGCAGGCCGCCGGAGAAGCGCCCGATCAGGTAGCCCCCGATCAGGCTCTCCGCGGTGTTGCCGACCGCGATCGCGAGCGAGGTGAACAGCGAGCCGGCGTTGGTCAGGTTCGCGAGCCCGGCGGCGATCAGGATCGCGGGCCAGACCCTCGGGCCGCGCAGCATGACGGCCGCGAGCGCCAGCCCGGTTGGCGGCCAGATCGGGCTGGCGCTGGGGTGGAGCGAGGCGAGTGCCAGGCCCACCTTGGCGAAGACGAAATAGACCAGCGCGATCCCGGCCAGCTCGATCGCGTAGCCGCTGGTGGTCCGCAGCGGCGATTTTTCCGATGCTTCAGCAGGCTTGGCCAGGGCCGGATCGGGCGTGCCGACGGGACGCGTCCCGAGGCCGCCGCGAGCCTGGCGCGCGCCTCCGGCGAGTGCCTCACGACGGCCGCGCCCCGGCCCCACTGTTCGTCTCCGTTGCATCGGCCCGGCATTCTAGACCAGCCGGGCCGGAACGCTCAGTCCTTTCGCGCGCAACCTGCTCGCTCACGTTCGATGCCCGACGGGCGATTAGCCGGCGCCGGCGCAGCAGCCCGCGACGGGTCACGAGGGCATCGATCGCCAGTGGTCCAGGCGACGCCCGAGCAGGCTTTCGAGGTCGGCGATGTCGTCGGCGAACAGGTCGACCAGGTGGCGCCGCGTCACCTCGGCGAGCGACGGGTAGCGCAGCGGCGACGAGTTGCCGCGATGGATCTACCCGTGCGCCCCGAACTTGCGCAGTGCCGCCACGGCCCAGCCGAGGCGCGCGTCGACCAGCGCCTGGGCCATGGAGAACCCAACCCTCTTGACGGCCTTCAGGCGAAGCTTTGCAGGCCGGTTGATGGCTTTGTCCCAGGTGAACGGCAGCACGTGGCGGTTGAAGTAGCGGACCTCCTTGGGCTCGGAGATGCAGATCTCGGCGTGGGCGCGCAGGACCTCCGCGATCCAGGTGGTGCCGGAGCGCGCGGCGCCGATGCCGATGAAGTCGACCGTCCCGCTCACCTGACCCGAACCCGGCCGCGCTGCCCGGGCGGCCGCTCCAGCAGCGTGCGGTAGACCGCGAGATGCTGGTCCACCACCTGGTCCAGCTCGAAGTTGGCCCGCACGTGCTCATAGCCGGCCTGGCCCTTGGCGCGCCAGGCGTCGCTCTGCAACAACGCCCGCAGCCCGGTCGCGAAGTCGTCGTCAGGCACGGCCTGCCCGAACCGGCTCACGATCCCGTCCGGATCGGCATGGCTCAGGATCGCGCACCGATGGGCGAGCGCTTCCAGGAAGGCGGTCGGCAGCCCCTCGCGCGCGGCGGTGTTGATCAGGATCCAGCTCCGCGCCAGCAGGTCCGAAAGAGCCGATGAGCGGAACTGGTCGAGAAAGCCGATCAGCTCGAGGTTCGGGACCTGACCGTAGCGTTCTCTCAGGCCGCGCTCCCACGTCTCGTCCCGGGCCCTGCCGGCCGCGACGAACTCGATCTCCGGGAATTGCCCCGCGAGATCGAAGAACAGCTGCGGCCGCTTGCGCCGGTCCCAGCGGCCGACGAAGCAGACCGTCGGCGTCGGCGATTTGCGGACCTCGGGCGGGACGCGGACTGGCGTCGGCAGCGTCTCGAGTGGCGTGGCCAAGCCGAATTTCCGCCGCAGCTTGTCGTTCAGGTGCGGTGCTGCGCAATAGCGCCCGTCGAGCCGTCGGATGGCGCCCGCGACCCCCGGCCCATCCTCGAACAGCCAGTTGAGGGCAACCTGCAGCCGGCTCAAAGACGGATTGCGGAACTCGATCCGCCAGTCGGGCCACATCTTCGGGTCGCGAAAGGTCACGAGGTGGCGCCGGTGCGGCATCATCTCGAGCGCCGCCCGAGTTGCCAGCGAGGGCTGCTGGGAGTGATAGATGTCGGCGTCGACCCGCCGGAACAGCGATGCCATGGCCGGCGGAAAGGAGATCGGGAAGCCGAGCACGGTCATGCCGTCGAGGTGCTCCACGGCCGCCTGGCCACGGCGCCTCGGCACGACCGCCTGGACCTCGACGCCGCGGCGCACGAGCGCGCTGCCGAGCATTCTGGTCGCCCGCCCGAAGCCGCCGTACTTGCCCCAGCCGAAGATCTCGACGCAGATCAGGCACACGCGCATCGCGCCGCCAGCATCAGGTCCGATATCCGTAGCGCCGGACCGGCGCGCTCAGCTGGGCGCTGAGCGAGCGGATGGTGGCGAGCTCGACATCGCCCAGCGGCGGCGCGGTCAGCGCGCCCAGGGCCTCGCCAAGTTCGGCAGTATCGAGGGCGCGGGGCAAAGTGACCGTGACGCCGGGCAGCGCGCGGACGAACTGCACCGCTGCCTGCGCCAGGCTGCGCTCGCCGGTCTGGAGGAAGCCGAACATGCGCGCCCTGCGTCGCATCTCTGCCGCGGCGGCCCGGTCGAGCGCGTAGTCCTCGGCCGTGATGTCCTCGAACCCGCGCGCCAGATGACCATGGCCGCGGGGGTTGCGTGCGATCACGGCGCAATGGCTGCGCGCCGCCGACGGCAGCAGCACCGGCAGGGCCGCCTGGTCGAGCAGGCTGATCGTGATCTGGACCGAGATGACGCCCGGGATGTTCAGGCACTCCAGCGCGTCGTCGACCGAATCGCAGGCGATGCCGTAGTACCGGATCTTGCCATCCCGCCGGAGCCGTTCCAGCTCGCCGAGCGAGTCCGATTCGCGCAGCACGGCTGGCGCGGGCTTATGCAGCTGCAGAAGGTCGAGGTAGTCGGTGTCGAGCCGCTTCAGGCTGGCTTCGACGCTGCGGCGCAGGTGCCGGGGCGAGAAGTCATAGCGCCGCTGCGTGGCCCGCAGCCGGTCGAGCGACCGCTTGAACGGGCGCAGCAGGCGGCGCGCCGGCCTGAGGAGCGGCCGCGCCTGCAGGGCTGCCCGCGCCCCCAGGCTATACCAGGTCCCGACCTTGCTCGCGATGATCACACGGTCGCGCTGCCTGGCAAAGGCCCGGCCGAGCAGCTGCTCGCTGCGGCCGAGGCTGTAATGATCCGCGGTATCATAGAAGGTGACGCCGGCGTCGAACGCCCGCCTCAGCACCTCGAGCGCCATGCTGTCGTCGCGGTGGTACAGCCCGCCGCCCAGCGACTGACAGCCGAGGCCGATCTCGGACACCTCGAGGTCGGTCGCGCCGAAACGACGGTAATGCACCGGCGCTGGCGACTAGACCGCGGCCCTGGCGGGACGCAGCGTCGGCCTGCCCCCGGTGATCTCCTGGAGCGCCGCCATGTCCTGGGCCGTGAGCGGCGGCGCGGTTGCGCTGCCCAGGTTCTCGAGCAGCTCGCGGCGGTTGACCGCGCGCGGCAGGACCACGGTCACGCCGTCCATGGCGAGGACGAACTGGATCGCCGCCTGCGCGAGGCTCCGGTCGGGGCGGATCAGGCCGCGGAGCGCATGCGCCATCCGGACGCGGGACTGATATTGCTCCTCGTAGGCGGACGCATCGCCCATCAGGTCGTCGTGGCCGTTGGTGAGCAGGCCGATCGCGCGCGGGTGGCGGGCGATGACGCCGACCTCCTGGTGCCGTGCGCGCGCAAGGAGCTCGTCGACGCCCGCCCGCTCGAGGAAGTTGATCGCGACCTGCACGCTCGCGTTGCCGTCATGCTGGAGGGCGATCATGGCGTCCTCGACCGTGAGGCACGCGACGCCATAGTGGCGGATCTTGCCCTGCGTTCGCAGCCGTTCGAGCGGCTCGTAGAGATCGCCGCGGCGGAGCAGCGCGGCCGGCGGCTTGTAGAGCTGGAACAGGTCGAGGTAGTCGGTCTGCAGGCGGTGCAGGCTGCGCTCGACCGCGCTGATCAGGTAGCCCGGCTGGAACGCGTAGCGGCCCTGGGCGAGGCGGATCTTGTGCAGCGAGCGTTTGGCCGGCCGGAGCGCGCGGCTCACCGGCCGGAGCAGCCCCCGCAGTTGCAGCGCGATCCGGGTCGCAGGATGATAGCCGTAGCCTGCCTTGGTCGTGATCACGACCCGATCACGGACGCCTTTGAGAACCCGCCCGAGCAGGCGCTCGGTCGCGCCCAGGCTATGGTGATCGGAAACGTCGAAGAACGTGATCCCGGCCGCGACCGCGTCGAGCAGCGTGCGCTCGGATTCGCGATCGTCGCGATGATAGAGGCCGCCGCCCAGCGACTGGCAGCCGAGCCCGAGCGCCGAGACGACGAGATCGGTCTTGCCGAGCCGGCGGTAGTTCACCCGACGCCGCCTGCCGCCAACGCCGGCTCGCTGCGGGCATTGCCCGGCTCGAACAGCTCGGCCAGCACGCGCCCTTCGAGCTCCGCCGGGACCGGCAGACCCAGGCCGTGCAGCCAGGTCGGCGCCAGGTCGACGATCCGGCCGCCCTCGACGGTCGCGCCGCGCCTGACGCCCGGACCGTGCGCGACCAGCACGCCGTCGCGGCGGTGGCTGCCGCTGGTCGGCCAGTTCATGTACTCACGCCAGCGCGGGACGAAGACCGAATCGAGGTTCTGGTCGTCCTCGGTCGGCATGTAGGCATCGTCGCGCCAGGCGATCACGAGGTCGGGGGCCGAGCCGAGCATCGGGCCCTGATAGAGCTCCTCGGCCCGATAGACCCGCTCGACGGCGGGCTCGCCGGTTGCCGGGTCGCGCAGCGCCGCGAAGCACTCGATCAGCCGTTCGCGTACCGCCTCGTACGGCGCTCCCGGCTCGACGCTGCCGTGCGGGTCCCGCCCTTTTAGATTGATGAAGACGGTGCCCTCCTTGCCGCGAGAAAACGCCTGGGTGCGGCTCCAGTCGATGTCCGAGCCGGCGAGGAAGGACTGAGCCAGCGCCTTGGCGCCCTTGAGGCCGTGGTTGACCCGGTAGTAGAGCGCATCGGGCAACCAGCGCTGGAGTGCCGCCTGGGTGTTCTTGCGCGTGCTGGCGACCATGCGCCGGGAGCCGCTGAGGGTTCGCCGCCGCTTGCGCCGGAGGAACCCATGCTGCTCGAGCAACGTGTTGACCTGCACGCCCGAGCGCAGCGGGCCCGCCCCGCACTCCGAGATCAGGAAGATCAGCGTCTCGGGACCGGCGACCCGGCACAGACGCTCAATCGCACGGTCGACCGCCTGATAGGCGTTGGCGACGATCTCCCGATAGGGATCGCGCGGGTCGTCGGCCGCCATGTCGGCCCAGAAGTAATGCTGGGCGATCGCGGTCGCGCTGAAGAACACGACGCCGAAGCGCCAGGGCTTGTTGGTCAGCAGGAACTCGAAGACCTCGGTCTGCTTGGCCACGTCCTCCTCGATCAGGCCGAGGTAGTCGGACTTCTGGCGGCCACCCGGGAAGATGTCCTTGAGGCGGTAGCGGCCGAACCGGCTCGTGATCTCCTGATACAGGCCGGCCGGGGACGCGATCGAGGGATGCGCGCCTGGGGCATCCTCGCCGGCGATCATGAAGCCCTCGATCCGGGCCGGCGGGTAGGTGAACGGGAGGTTGAGGATCCCGCAGGGGATCTTGCGCTCGCTCAGCCGCTGCCAGATCGGCGGCGCCTGCAGATCGGCGCCGTTGATCTCGCGAAAGCGGCCGTCCCGGCCGCGCTGCCAGAAGTCGAACGCGCCGTGATGGCCGGGCGTGCGACCGGTGACGATCGTGCCCCACATCTGCGGGGTCATCATCGGGGTCTGCGAGCGCAGCCGGCCCCAGGCGCCATCCGCCATCAGCCGGCGCATCGCCGGCAAGCGGCCGGCCGACGCCCAAGGCCTGATCAAATCCAGCGTCGCCTCGGCCAGCGCGATCACCAGGATTCGGTGTGCCATCTTGACCTCTTGCGGCCAGCCCGTTCGTTCCCGTGCCGGACCCGGCCTGGACATCAGGTGAGCACGCTCGGCGCCGCTGTCGCCGAGACGCCGACCAGCTTGAGTCCTTCCTACTGGCCGGGGGGCGGCAAGTCCACCCGGCTCGGCTGTGCGCTCGGAGCGGCCCGCGCCGCGCGCCAGAGCCGCCGCAGGTCGCTGACCGCCCCGGGCACCACCGGGGCCAGCGCCAGCAGGTAGAGCCCGAACGACAGGCCGACCGAGCGGAGGTCGGCGCCGGGGAAGAGATGGCCGATCACGGCGACCGCGAGCGCACACCAGCCAATCGGAAACAGGAACTCGAGGAGCAGCTTGGCGCGCAACTCCAGTTCGGCCGCCGCGGCCAGCATCAGCAGGATCGCGCCGCTCAGCGCGCAACGGCTGATCAGCGCGCCGGCGGCAACCCCTTCGATGCCGAAGCCATAGACCAGCGCCAGGCTCGACAATCCGACGCTGAGCGCGCCCGCGACCGCAGTCAGCATCGGCAGCTGCCGCTGCTCCCCGGCCGCGGCGACCCCCAGGCTGCCGAGCATCACCACACCGGCCGTGACGCCGGTGAAGATGAAGATGCGCAGCGCGGGCAGGGCCGGCTCGTAGTGCGGCAAAGCAAGGATCACGAGCGGCCCGAAGCCGAGCGCCAGCAACCCGAGCAAGGGCGACAGCAGGCGCACGAACGGCAGCAGCGTCGTCGCGAGGTGGGCGCGGACGGTCGGCGCCACGCCCTCGACCCGGCTCTGCCGGTAGAGGTCGGGGAAGATCACCGTCCAGACGACCGAGGCGACCGACCCGCCGAGACCGGCGAGCGAGACGGCCAAGGCATAGTGGCCGAGTTGGGTCGCGCCGCCGAGCGCGCCGACCATGATCTGATCGACGGTGACGAGCCCGGTGGTCAGCATCAGCGCGAGCCCGAGCGGAAACCCCGTACGGAGCAGCGCGCGCACCCGCGCAAGCGACAGCGACGGCCGGAACGGCACCGCGCGCAGCAGCAGGACGACGCCGGCAAGGCCGGCGAGCGCCGATCCGACCATGGCCCCGGCGAGCCCCCAGATCGCCGCCAGCATGCCCGTGAGCGCCAGCTGCAGCGCCGCGTGCGCCACCAGCATCGCCTGGGACCGGCGCAGGTTGCCGCCTGCGCGCAGATAGGTGATGCCGTACATCCAGACCCGGTTGGCCAGCAGGCCCATGGCCAGGCCGGCGCAAACCAGCCCGATCGAGCTCTGGCCCGCGAGCACCGCGCCGAGCGCGGCGACCAGCGAGAGCAGCCCGACCACGACCAGGATGTAGCCGAGCGCGGCGCGGCCCCAGGTCGAGGCCGGCTCGTTCGCCGGCATCGAACCCGAGGCGCGGGCGACCTGAATCTCCACGCCCCTCAGGACGCCGGTGTCGGCGATCGCAGCGTACTGCATGGCGAGCCTGAACGCAGCCCAGATGCCGAACAGTTCGGGGCCGACCAAGCCAGCGATCACGAACCCGCGCAGCGCGAGCAGCACTTCGGCCAAGCCGCGCCCGAGACCGACGACAAAGAAGTTCGCCAGACCGTCCAAGAACCAGGTCGGCCGGGCGCGACCGGTCGGGCCAGCAGGGGTCGACCGCTCAGACATGCTGGCGCTCAGCCCCGCGGTCCGCACAGCCTGGACCGTCGCGCTCCGACCAGCGGGCGAGCCGAGTAGGCATGGGCCCAAGCTTCCGGCGAGGTCGCGAATCGGGTGGTGTGGGTGGGGACGCGAGGTTTCATGGTCGTGCTCCGGTCGTCCCCGCCTGGCGCCGCCGCGGGCATGAACGCCGTCTCACTAGAGCGGATGGGGCAGAGTGCGGCAACGTTTCCCGATCGGCGGCAGCGGTGACCACCCGCGCGCTCATTCTGCGGAACCCGGTCTCCGGCGCTCGCGTTGGCGTGGGCAGGAGGGCTCCGGGATGCGCAGTCGAGTAGCGATGGCACAGCGCGCTCGTGCTGCAACAGCCCTGGCTGGTGTGGGGCAACATCCTCGATCGTCTCCAGCAGCAGGGTCTGGCGATCAGTGACGCCGACGAAGCGGGGGGCGAGATGGTCGTGCGCTACCGGGGTGATCCTCAGCCCTACGTCGACTGCGGCTGGATCGTCGCGCACAACCGGCGCGAGGTCGGGCGGACGCCGGCCGCGGCGGCGACGGCGACCTTCGTCCGGCGCTGGCAGGGTGAGCTGGTCGCGGTCAAGCGGGACCTCGAACTCGACGCCCGAATGACCGTACAGGTGACCTCGGATCGAGCGGGCGCGATGGTGCGAACCCAAAGCCGCTACGGGCTGACCAAGACCGTCACCCCGGAAGTCGCGGACGAGGCGCTGCATCGCGAAAGCATCCGCTTTCGCAGCGGCGAGAGCGGCACCTTCAGCTCCGGCACGATCTGCCAGCCCAACGGGGAACTCGAGCGCCTGGTGCTCGACGCGCTGCCGCCACTGTCGGTCGCCGGCAGCTGAGCCGACCGGCGGAACCGGCCGACGCCCGCACCGTTATCGGCCAACCCGTTCCAAGGAGGAAAACCACCTATGTTACGTCAGGCTTTGACTTTGGCGATCCTCGGGCTGCTGCTCGCCGCCTGCGGCAGCACCAAAACTGACCGCGGCCTGAGCGGCGCCGGGATTGGCGCGGCGGCCGGGGCGGCGACTTCGGCGGTCACCGGCGGCAGCCCCGTGACGGGCGCGATCCTGGGCGGCGCGGCCGGTGGCGCCGCCGGCGTGCTGACCGACGAGGACGATGTCGACCTCGGCGATCCCGTCTGGAAGCGCGGTGACGGCGATGACGATGACGATGATGATGAATGATGATGAGGACGGCAACCTCTTTTAGCCGGGGGCGAAAGACCAGCCGCGATTAGGCGCGAACAGGCCGGCTCGCGGCGCGGGGGCGCGCTCGGGACAGCGCCGCGAACCTCGCTACGGACCCGGCGGGCGTCGTCGTGTCCGAGCCGAGGTTGTGCATCGCCGGGACGACCGTCGGTCGAGAGGAGGCCGGGGCGCTCGGTGCGCTGCTGGGGCTGACGACCCTGGTGGGCGATGGTGTGGTGGTGGCGGTGCCTGGCGGCCCTGACTCCCGGCTTGGCCTGACAGCGCGCGGCTGCCCTTGGCCTCGGCGCGGTCCCGATGCTCTATCGCGGTTTTCCGAACATTCTTGGAATCGAGCTGGCGCCCGGCAAACTTTTCGATCGGCGCAGCCGGGCCTCGCTGTGAGATCCGTCAGCCGGGCCGCGCAGAGAGCGCGGCAACGGCGCGGTCCAACGCGGATGGTAGCGCTTGCTACCGCCCCGCGGCAGGCGCAAACTGGCCGTTCTACAGGCCGTTGCGTGAAGTCTTGGGTCACAATGGCGAGCGCGCGCGGCAACGAGAACCAAACCGGACAATGCTGCTCACTGGTGTCGTGCGTTACCGGCGTCTGGCCCGGCAACAATGGCTGCCCGCGGCAACGATCGAACGTCTGCAGTGGCAACGGCTTCAGGCGACGCTGCGGCATGCGTTCGGCCAATCGCCGTTCTATCGCCGCCGCTTCCTCGAGCTCGGCCTGACGCCCGACGACATCCGCTCGCCCGACGACTTCGGCATGCTCCCGGTCACGACCAGAGAAGACCTGAGGGATGCCGAGAACCTGATAGCCCGGGGGTTCGACCGGGCGCGCATCAGGCAGCAGCTAACCTCGGGCTCGACCGGCCGGCGGACGACGTCCTACTTCGATCCTGAGGCCTGGCTGATGGGCAAGCATCTGCTGAAGCTCCGAGCTCGGCTTGCCTGCGGCGTTCGGCCGTGGGACCGCGTCGCGCTGATGCAGGAGGAGCAGTCAGCGCGCGCCTCGGCGCCGCTTCGACGGGTGCGCTCGTTCTCGATCCACCGCCCGATCGACGAGGTGCTGCCGGAGTTGCGCGCATTCGCGCCCTCGGTGCTCTATGGCTTTCCAGGCTATCTGCTGCGCTTGGCGCGGGCCGCGGCGAACAGCCTGCACCCACGCCACGTGTTCACCTCCGGCGAGATGCTGGACGCGGCGACACGGGCGGAGATCGAAGCCGGCTTCGGCGCCGCCGTACTCGATGTCTACGGCTGCACCGAGGTCAAGGAGATCGCGTGGGAATGCCCCCGGCGAGAGGGCTACCACGTCAACGCTGACTGGCTGCTGCTGGAGGCCGCCCCATGCCGTCCGGGGGATCATGCCCGGCGGGGCGAGCTGCTGGTGACGTGTCTCTACAACCGCGCGATGCCGCTGGTACGCTATCAGATCGGTGATACCGGCGGATTCTCGAACGGGCCTGCAGTTGCGGGCGCGGCCTGCCGCTCGCCCGCCCGACGCTCGGGCGCAGCGTTGATTACATCGCCCTCGAGGACGGCACGATGGTGGCGCCCTACAACCTCACCTGCGCGATCGAGGACGTCGCGGGGATGGCCCAGTACCAGATCGTCCAACGCACGCTCGAGCGGCTGGAGGTGCTGGTCGTGCCGCGCCGCGACTTCGACGACGCCAGCCGCCGGCAGATCCAGGAGCGGCTCCGGCCCGTCCTGCATGGGCTGATCGCCGAGGTCCGCGTGGTCGAGGAGATTGCGCCCGAACCGAGCGGCAAGTTCCGGATCGTGAGATCCGAGGCGAGCGCGAACGGAGGCAGGGTCCCCGACCGGCACGGCTGAGCCCGCGCCACCGCCCCGCCCGCGGGACAGGCAGGTTGCCGGAACCTTCGATGGCCAGAAAGACCAAGCCTCCTGGAAGCGCGCGCTCCGGGACGGCGGCCGCCGGCATTGCCGGCCGCCTGCGCGGCTTTGCCACCTACGGCGCGAGCCGGATGCTGGCCGAAGCGCTGCTGGGGCTGCGGGGCGTCGTGCTGGCAGCGATCCTGGGGCCGGAGGTCTTCGGCGTCTGGGCCTTGTTCAGGCTCACGATGCACTATTGCGGCTCCGCCGGGCTCGGTCTGCTGCGCGGCCTCGAACTCGAGGCGAGCGCTCCGCCCGCTGCCGCCGGGATGGACCCGGCGACGGTGCGGGCCGAGAGCGCCGCGACCGCGCTGGGCTTCCTGCTGCTGGTGTTCGGCGCCCTGTCGCTGGTTGCCGCGGTCGTCGCCGGCATGCGGCCCGACCACTGGCTCAGCCCTGCGCTGGCCGGCATCGCCGGCGGTCTCCTGTTCGACCGCCTCTGGAGCTACGGCGCCACATACCTGCGGGCGACCTCGGAACTCTGGCGCCTCGCGCTGTACGAGCTGATCAACGCCGTCCTCCAGATCGTGCTGGTGGTCGCGTTGGCCTACGTGTGGGGCCTGAAAGGCGCCCTCGTCGGGTTCGTGCTCGCCAGCGCCGCCGCTCTCCTCTGCCTGCGCGGCCGGGTGCCGGTGCGCCTATCGCTGTCGCTGCCGCGCCTGCGCAGCCTGCTGCACACGGGCTTCCCGGTCGGCCTGACCTTCCTGCTGGTGACCGGCCTCGCGACCATCGACCAGCTCGCCGTCGCCACGTTCGGCGGCGCCGAGGCGCTCGGCTACTACGCGTTCGCAGTCGCCCTCTCGAGCCTCGGGGCGACGGTCGGCCTTGTTCTACGCACCCAGGTCTTCCCGGAGGTCTACCGTCAAGCCAGGTCGCGCGGCGCCCGGTTGGCGATCGTGAGCCACCTGCGCGGAACGCTGGTGCCGTATGCCTGGGTTTTCGCGCCCGTTCTCGGCGGCCTTGCCCTGGTGCTCGATCCGGCCGTGCGCTACTTCGTCCCGGAATACCAGGACGCGATCCCCGCCGCCCGGATCTTCCTGTTCACCGGCGTGGTCGCGGGCATCGCCAACCTCGCCATGCTCGGGGTCGTCGCAGCCAACCGGCAATGGCTGCTGCCGCTGCTGACCGCGGGCGCCCTCGTGCTCAACCTGGCGCTCGCCGTCGCCGCCCTGGCCGGCGGTCTCGGCCTGGAGGGCCTCGCTGCCGCGACGCTCGCGGGCCGGGCCGTCTACGCCTCGACGATCGTGGTCGCGGCGGCGCGCGGGTCGGGGCTGCGCGAGTGGCCGACCCTGCTCGCGCGAACGCTCTTGCCCCTCGTGTGGTGCGCCGGCGTGGTCGGCGCTCTCGGCCACCTGATACCTGCCGGGGGGCCGGGTACGGTCATCGCGCTGGTCGCCTATGGGCTGGCCCTGTTGCCGCTGCTGCCGTTCGGGCGCGTCGCGCTGCGGGAATTTCGTCAATCTACCGGCAGCCCAGGCGGACCTCTCGGTAGCACCGCCTCCTACCGTGCCGGCGAGGGGGCGCTCCACGCGGGTGCCGGTCAAGACCTGGTACAGTTCATGGAAGTACTCGGCGACCGCATGCCAGGACATCGACAACGCGAGCGTCCTCGACCTCGCTTGGTGGGCCGCGAGCAGCTGGCGATCGGCCAGATAGTGCCCGACCGCCTGCCGGATCGCGGTCGGGTCCCGGGGCGCGACCACGAAGCCGTTGTCCTGGATCAGATCGCCTGCGCCGCCTGGCGTTGCGATCAGCGCCAGACCGGAGGCCATCGCCTCGAGCACGGCGTTCGGCATCGCATCGGACATCGCCGGCAGGACGAAGATCGAAGCCCGGCGATACCGCTCCGCGAGCGCGCCGCGCTCGAGGTGACCCAGGAATGTCACCCGCTCCGCCACGCCGAGCCGCCGGCACAGCTCCTGCAGCCGGCCTTTCTCAGGACCGTCGCCGGCGATCGCGAGCGTGACGTCGGAGTGGTCGCGCGCCAGCTCGCCCAATGCCCGCACCAAGACATCGACACCCTTTGCGCTCGATCAACCGGCCGACGAACAGCAGATCGCCGACGGCGCCCCCGGCACCGGGCCGGAAGAGCCCGCTATCGACGCCGTTCGGGATCACTTCGATCCTGGCATCGGGCGCGGTCTCGAGCGCGAGCCGGCGCAGGCTCTGGCTTACCGCCGCCATGCAGGCCGCCTGCCGCCAGACCCGGCGGGCAACGTGCCGGAACAGCAGCGGATCGAGCCAGCGGAGCCGCTCATTGTAGCCCGGGACGTCGGAGCCGCGCAGCGAGACCAGGTAGGGGAGGCGTTGGCGCAGCGCGAGGCCGATCAGACCCGCCGGCCAGCCGCTCCAGCAATGACAAAGATCGAAGTGCTGGGCGCTGGCCAGCCTGCGGCTGTAGGGCAGCGCACGCGCCGTCCATTCCGCGAGCTCCGACCCGCGCCAGAAATGCGCGGCGCGCTTGCGGATCGGCAGTCTGTGAAGGGCGCTCAGGGGCGAGGGACTGCACGACCTCGAGGCATGGTCCTGGCCCACTGGTGACGAGTTCGACCTCGAGGTCGGAGAACCTTGCAAGGTGATCCAGAAGCTGAGCGCAGGCCAATCCGGTCCCGCCCCCGAACGGCGGGTACTCGTAGTTGACCATCAAAATCCGGAGTGACACGTTTCTCAACCGGTCGGCGTGCGGCTTGATCGCCTCCCGGATCCGCTCCCAGCGTCCCCGGTCTCGTCGGCTTGGATCGACGGTATCTACAGCGTGGACGAATGGCAATCTCGATCCGTTTGGCTGCGGATCGCCTCCCGGACCGCAGGGGCGCCGACGATCGCCGTGATTTGGATCGGGCCAGCCACGCTCGAGCGCGCTGCGCGCCGCCGACCGCGCCAGCCAGTCTTCCGGCCGATCCTCGAGCGCCGCATCGCGGACATGCGCGGATAGCGATCGCCCGTGCGCCGGTCGCCCAGGCACCGCGGTCCGAGGGTCTTCAGCGGCTCGTCACAGCCAGCGCTGCACCATCGCGACGAAGGAGCCGGCCGCTGCTTCGAGTCGGGTGAGGAAGCCATCGCCCTCCAGCGAGGCTGGCGCTGGGCCGGCGTGTGGTCGAGTCCCGGCGAACAGATCGTCCGCGAACGCCAGCGCGAAGACCATGACGAAGGCATCGCAGAAGTTCGGGTAGGTCCTGCCCTGCTGTAGGAGCGTCGGCGCGGTCAGCGGAAGCTTGCCGGTCGGGAGCCGCTGGCCGGAGGCTGCGTGGCCAGCGGGTCGGCATCTCGAGCAGGCGGACGCCCTGCTTCATCACGTCGGCCAGCGCCGCCGGCGGCGAGGCGCCGCCCGGCCGCCTTGGCCCAGCATGGACCTGACTGCGTGGATCGGAGTTCTCCAGATGCAGGACCTCTGCGATCGCTTCGGCCAGATTGGTGTCGACCATGCCCTGGGGCGCGGTCTCATGGGTGCCGCCGCTGTTCAGCACGATCTCCCGGATGTCGTCCTGGAA
This sequence comes from uncultured Alphaproteobacteria bacterium, assembly GCA_963840925.1. GTDB lineage: Bacteria > Pseudomonadota > Alphaproteobacteria > Geminicoccales > Geminicoccaceae > DATAOG01. The sequence continues at coordinate 202,240 of CAWJAY010000027.1, read as the reverse complement.
CATCTCGGTCAGCGTTTCCGACGTAAATCCCGCAGCGTCGAGCTTCAATGGCACGCGCACGGGATGGATCGCGATCTCAGCGTCGGAGAAGGTCACCAGCAGCTGGAGCGCGAGCAGAGCGCCGATCACGGTTTCAGTCCGGAGCATATCCGTTCACCGTCGTTGAACGCAGGGACGCGATCTGTGGGCAGCATCCGAGGCGACTTTGGCCTACGGCTGGAGCAGGTTGCGGCTGTTGCCCTCGTGTCGACGCATCTGAAACAGCAGGACGAGCACGAACAGGGCCCAGAAGTTGAGCCAATGGATCACCCAGTAGGTGAGCATGATCAGGCAGTGCAGGACGACCGCCGAGGTGGTCGAAATCAGCAGGAAGAGGCCGGCTGCGGCGATCGCGCGCGGCGATCGTCAGGCAAATCCGGACATCACCACCACGGGCAGCAGGGCCAGAGCATAAGCCGCGAGCCAGGGCCACCCCGCCGGCTGTTCCCAAACGGAAACTGCAAATCAGCGCTCGGCGTGCCCTCGGCGGCGCCGCTGTCGATGCCAGCTCTTGATCAGACGCGCAGCTCAGATCGAGTGCTGGCGGCGCCAATGGCTGGGTCGGAAAAAAATCAGGAGGAGCTGGGGGGCGCCATGGCGCGGATTCCGCTCCCGGCCCCCGGGGGAGCCAGCAGCGCGCGGCTGCGAACGCTGGGTTCTGGCGCAGAGGCTCGGTCTCGGAAGACGATCGGGCCGCCGCCGTGGATTAGACCGGTGAGGTGTAGGCGCGGTCCTGGGGATCGGTGGCATGTTCTCCGGCCGCGGCATGGCGACCGGCTGGCGACCGGCTGGCGACCGGCTGGCGACCGCGGTGGGTCATCAGCGGCTTGCCGGTGATCCGCTGCCCGAGCGCCTCGATGGGCCCAAGCTCTTTTTTGTCGATGACCGTGCTGGTGCACGGACCGGCGGCGCCAACCCGCGGGTTCGAGGCCAGCGCGCTATCCGGTCCGATCCGCCGCCGCCGACCGACGATCCGCCGCGGCGGAGTGAGCGAACCTCAATCGGGGCAGAACTGGGTTGGGCCGCTCAGCACCAGGCTCATCAGGTCCACCTGCCGCGACACGCCCATCTTCTGGAAGATGCGCTTCAGATAGGTGCGGCCGGTGCCAAGGGTCACGCCGAGCGCCGGGCGGCGTCCTGCAGACGCTGGCCTTGAGCGAAGGCAGCAACCAGCCGCGCCTCGGTCCGGGTCAACTCGTAGAGCTGGTGCAGCAGGCTGTGCTCGACCTGCGTGCGCGTCTCCGGATCGCAGATCAGAACCACCAAGCGTCGATCTTGGGCTTGAGCGGCACGATCCGGATGATCAACGACCTGCGGCCCGAGGGGCGGCGCTCAGCTGTAAGCCGTCGCTCGCGTGCGGGCCGGAGCCGACTGCGCAAGATGCGAAGGTGGCGCGCGATCATCCGGCGCAGCCGGATCGTGTCAGCGGGCAACGGACGCGATCAGCTTGCCGCTGTGGGTCGCTCTTCGACGGCGCGACGACGACCGAGGCGGCGGTTGACGCCATGATCTGATGCCTTGAAAGGATGCTCGACGATCACAAGGCTGCGACCCAGTCGCGGGCCGGACGGGGAACGCACTTGCCGGGCGTGGTCTGACCCCACCAGCTCGCTCGGCGGCAGCTAGAGGCAGCCATTGATGCGCATCCAAGACATTAGCTGCTACCTGGTGGAGGAAACCGAGGCGCTCGAGCCCTTCCGCTGGCGCAACTCGGCGCGCCGGGCCACTGGGGCGGGGCGTCGTGGGTCGCCTACGTCCGGGCGACACCGACGAGGGCTCTTACCGGCTGCATTCGGATGGAGCAGGGCGATGCGGTCCTGAGCTTCGTGCGCCGGCGGCTCAAGGCGCTGGTGGGCGAGGACCCGCTGATGACCGAGCGGCTGTGGCGCCTGATCTGGGAGATCGACCGGATCGACGAAATGCAGCTCTGCCAGCTGGCGATCCTCGACCTCGATCGCCTGGGACATCAAATCCAGAACGGCGGGCCTGCCGCTCTACCGGCTGTTGGGCGGCCACCACAACGCGCGTGCCGGCTTACGCGTCGACCGTGACCTGGGAAACCATGGCCGAGTACGAGAGCCACATCAAGCAGTGCATCGAGGTGGGTTTCACGGCCTTCAAGCTGCACGCCTGGGGCGACCTCAAGGCCGATAGCGAGCTTGCCCGCAACTTACGGCGCTGGACCGGCCCCGATGCCCGGCTGATGTTCGACGGCTCGGCCGGATGGGACTACGTCGATGCGCTCCGGTTCGGCCGCGTGCTCGAGCACGAGGGCTTTTTCTGGTACGAAGAGCCGATGCGCGAGTTCGAGTTGACCAGCTACAGCAAGCTCTGCGACGCGCTCGACATTCCGGTGCTCGCGGCCGAGACCTCTGATGGCTGCCATTGGAACGCCGCGACCTGGATCTCGATGGGCGCCCTCGACATGCTCCCGCACCAACCCGGCTTACAAGGGCGGGTTCACCGGCGCACTCAAGATCGCCCATCTCGCCGAAGCGCACGGCCTGCGGGCCCAGGTGCACGGCATGGGCCACGCGCAGGCGCAGCTGTGCGGCGCAATCCCGAACAACGACTTCTACGAGCAGCTGGTGGTCTCGACCCGGCAGATCGCGGGCTTGATCGATCTGGGCCCGTTGGCGATCGAGGGCGGCTTTCTCACCGTGCCCGAAACGCCCGGGCTCGGGCTCGAGCCCGATTGGAGCGAGCTCGAGCGCCAGGCCCTGGCGGTCGTCTGATCGTCCTGCCGCGCGTCCGGCTTCGCCCTTGCCTGGATCACGACGATGGCGGGGCCGACGGTACCCGCAGCAGACCGGCCGTTGAACCCGTCGGTCTCGGCCGGCGCGTCGACCGGTTCGGGCGCTTCAGTCAACTGTCCGAAGACCGTCATTTGGGCGCTGCTGCTGCTCGCGCCCAGCATCCTGATTATTGCCGCGATCGTGCTCTACCCGGTGCTCCAGGGCGCGGGCTTCAGCTTCCGCGAGATGCAGCTGACCCGGCCAGACCTCGGCACGGGCCTGGTCGGCTTCAGGCACTACCGGGCGCTGCTCGCGGACGAGGTGTTCGCGATCGCGCTCAGGAACACCGCGCTCTGGGTCGTGCTGGCGATCGGGCTCGAGCTCGCGCTCGGGCTTGCGAGCGCGCTCGCGCTCAACCGGCGGCGGCGCTGGCGCGGCGCCGTGGCGGCGCTGATTCTGATCCCCTGGTTCCTGCCCAACGTGATCGCGGCCAACATCTGGGCCCTGATGCTCGACCCGCGGCTCGGCGTGATCAACGATATCCTGGTCCGGGTCGGCCTCCTGAGCCAGTACAAAGCCTGTGTACTGCTCCCCGTTTAGCAAGCTCTGGCTAAGGTAGTGGCGTGGCCGAGGTGTTCGGCCTCGAACGCATTCGGCGCTCGGTAGCCGAGGGCCGAATGGAGATAGGTCGCGTTGTAGTCGGCGAGCCAGCGGTCCAGCGCGGCGAAGAAGGCGGCCGGGCTGGTCCACTCGCGGAGCCAGACCAGCTCCTCCTTGAGTGTCCTGAGGAACCGCTCGGTGTCGGCGTTGCCCTTGGGGTTGCTGTAACTGGTGAAGGCCTGACGGATGCCCAGCCCGGCGCCGGCGCGCATGAAGGCGAGCGAGGTGGGCTGGCAGCCGTTGTCGGCCATCAGGTTCAGGCTCTGGCCCTCGATCCCATGCGGGAACTGGCGGTTCACGGCGCGGTTGAGCGCCACCAGCCAGTGCCAGGCGCGGGCCTGCAGACCGGCGTAGTGGCCGACCACCTTCTTGCTGTGCCAGTCGAGCACGATGACGAGGTAGACCCAGCCGAAGCTCTCGATCATGACCTTGGTCATGTCGATGCCCCACCACTCGTTGGGCCGGGTCGGTCGCGGCTTCTTGGTGTCGACCTTGCGGCGCGCCCGGAGTTTGGGGTTCGGCTTAACCAGCAGGTCGGCCGCTTTCATCACGTTGTAGACGCGCTTCTGGTTGACCACGAGACCGTCGACGTAGCGCAGATGCGCCCAGATTCGGCGGTAGCCCCAGAACGGATGCTCGGCCTTGAGCTCCCGGACGCGTTCGAGCAGCGCGGCGTTGCGGGCGGCGACCCTGGCGTATGGCCCGCGCCTCACCCCAGGATCTCCTCGCTTTTTTTGAGTTCCAGGGTGAGCTCGCCGACCAGCGTCTTGAGCCGCGCGTTCTCGCGTTCGAGCCGACCCTGGCGTGGTGGAGCGCCGGCCGGCTCGAACGCTTTGGCCGCGTTGGCCAGGAACTGGTCGCGCCATTGGTAGTACTGGGCCTGACTGATCTCATGCTCGGCGCACAGTTCGCCGATCGGCCGGCCCTTGAGCCCCTCGAGCACGATCAGCGCCTTCTGCTCGGGCTTCCATTGGCGTCGCTTCATGGCTGTCCTCCCTGCTCCAGACAGCCACGCCCCTCTCGCTTAGCTCAAGCCCCTTCCAAACGGGGAGCAGGTACTCGAGCGTACCCTTAGTATTTCGTTCGACTTTCTACGATCGTTGTCTTGTCTCGAGATCGATGTCAAGCCTGCTGAGCTTGGCATGGAACTTACAGTTGCCGGGCTGAGTTCTCTGAGCGGCGATAGCCCCCTTGCCGAAATGGGACCAGGCGAGCAGGGCGTCCAGCTGCTCGGCCTCTTTGACACCGGCCAGCACATCGTCGCAAAGACGACGGCGGATGCGTCCGGGCGCAGGGTACCTTGCTGGTCGGACATCGACAGCATCGGCATGAGCGGCAGATGAGCGCACCGCCCGGACGGCCGCGACGGCTTCCTGTGCGTTACCCTATCCGTCACCCCGTCGGCATCGCGATTTCTTGAAAGTGGTGGGCGCGTGGGACTCAAACCCAGAACCCGCTGATTAAAAGTTACCGTCACGCCGGTGCCTCTGAGTTCTGCGACAGTCCGTGCCCGGGCGCTAACGTCTCGCTTTAGAGAACGTCATCGTGCTAGAAGGTTCTTCGGCTCGCCGCTGAGTTCCGCTGGGGTGGCGACACGGTGGCGACACGAATCGTTAGCGGGTAACTTGGCCGTGCCCGCGTGAAATGGACAGAATGCCGGCCATCACCAAAAGGTTCGCGGACGCCGCCGCGCCCGGGCGCGGTGTGCAGAAGCGCCGTACCTCCATCGGCAGGCACGGGGCTCCGTGGACCCCGCTGGCGGCCCGTAACAAAGCGCTCGAGTACCTTTGCGCAGTGAAGGGCGGGCGCGACCCGCTCGCGGAGCGCGCGGCGTTAGAGCGACCGCCCGACTGTTCGCGGGTGTCGGCAGTGGTCGAGCAGTGGCTTAAGCGCGACCAGGCCGGAAACCGGCTCGCGAGATGAGGTGGAGCGCATCATGCGGCGCGAGGTGTTCCCGCATTGGGGAGCGCGGGCGATCGCGGAGATCCGGAAACGCGACGTGATCACGCTGGTCGATCGCATTGCGGACCGCGGGGTACCCATCATGGCCAACCGCACCCTCGCACATAAGAAGCGTCTGTTTCGTTGGGCTGCGGCGCGCGACCTCATCGAGAGCGACCCCGCCGTGCACCTTGAGAAGCCGGCGCAAGAAATACGACGGGACCGTGTGCTTTCCGACCTTGAGCTGACTGGCCGTGTGGCGTGCCGCCGAGCCCCTGGGGTACCGTTCGGCTCGGCCGTCCAGGTGCTGATACTCACAGCGGCGCGGCGTAAGGAGGTATTTGGGCTTTCCTGGCCGGAATTGGATTTCGACGGCGCTGCAATCCGGCTCCCGGCTGAGCGTTCGAAAAAACAAAGAGGGGCGCACGATACCACTATCGCCGTTGGCGTTCGAACTCCTGCGCAGCCTGCCATCTGGCAACAGCCACGGCTACGTATTCACCCTCGGTCGCGGGCCGTTTGCGAATGTGGGGCACGCCAAAATTCGGCTTGACCGGTTAATCACCGAGGCCATAGGCGCGCCCCTGCCCGCTTGGCAACTCCATGATCTGCGTCGTACGGCGGCTACGGGGGTATCGAAGATCTACCAGGCGTGCAGAAGGGCTCGAAACGAATAGCGCTTTCTCGGCCTTTGTCGGCCTTTATCGTCTGACAACGCGCAAACGTTTTGGGATCGTTCCCCGGCGTTGCTGAACGACGCCGGGAAGATATGAAGTTGTTCTCTTGAGCTTTCACCGGCCGGGCAAGTCGCTGGCTACTCCGCCCGCCCGCAGCGGCGGAGGTCTTGCGTGTCGCCGTGCAAACCTTGGCCCGCTGGCGCGTCGAAGGGCTCGGCCCCTCTTACGTGAAGCTGGGTGCCCGCCTCGTCGCCTATCCGCAAGACGCGCTGGAGCAATTCGTCGGCCAGCGCCGCCGCTCGACGAGCGAGAGACCAGCGTGAGTACGTTTACCCGAAATTGTGTGGTCGCGGTCCGGTATCGGCACGGGCACATGGTTTCCGCCCGCTCTGAACCGAGCAATGAAGGATTGCAAACCATGACAGCCACAATGCGCTGGGTGTGATCAGACCTTCCCGGCAAAGCGGATGGATGCGGAATGCTGTTCGCCACGCTGTCGGAAGGCCAAATCTCGACGGTTAGAGCGGATGCGTTCAGCCAGAAACGCGCGTGACGCGCATGCCACGATGGATCGGGCCTCGGCGCTCGGGCCGGCTTCTGAGGTCCGGGTGTCACAGATAATCGAGACGGCCACCTGAGCCTGATCCTGCGCCCGCCAAGCGACCAGGTTCCCGGCGTGTTAGGGACTACGCCGCCGATGTAGACGCGGCCGGCAAAATGGTCGAGCGGCGTCCGACCAGTCCTTTCGCCTCAGAGATGCCGGGGATGATATGGCAGGCCGGGCAGCCGTTTTGCCTCAAGATTTCCCTGCCGCGGGCCGGGTCGCCGCCGGTCAAGGCCACGATCTCGCCGGCGGGATCGAGGTCCGCGCGGCCAGAACAGACCGACCGCCGTGACGATGCTGGCCAGGGCCAGCAGGAGGAAGAGAGCGAGCAGGGTGACGCCTCGCGGCCCTGCGCCACTCCGTCAGGCGCCCGCGACCGGCGCGCGTCGCCGTCCCGCCGGCGCGCCCTCGCGCAGGAGCGCGGCGCAAAGGGCCAGCGCCGCCCCGACGTAGACCAGTCCACCAGGAACCCACATGATCAGGCCTGCAAGTTGCTGGTCTTGCAGCGGTGAGAAGTTGCCCGGCCTGGCTGCGGCCCAATGCTCGCATACCAGACGTTCGGGGACAAGGTGAGCAGCGCACCGAGCAGCGTCGCGTGGGTCGTGTCGCGAAGGTGGTGGAAATTCGGCGGCGCGGGTCCGAAGGCATGGTGGTCGGCATCAGGCGGCGAAGTCAAGATCGGTGGGCGAGCGCTCGAGGGTCTGCCAGCCGTCGACCCGGCGCATGGTGATCTGACCGGACGCCAACAGCGCCCAGAACAGCATGGCGGCGGTCTCGGCACAGGGCAGCAGGCACTGCATCTTTATTCTCCAGCTTGAACTCCTCGTGCAGGCGCTCGATCGCGTTCGTGGTCCTCACCGAGCGCCACTGCTCGGGCGGGTAGCGCACGAACGTGAACAGGCGCTCGCCGGCTTCTTCCAAGCTCGTCGCGACCGACCGGCAGCGAAGCTTCCACTTGGCCAGGAACGCCTTACGCCGGACTACGACCTCGGCGGCGGCCTTGGCGTTCATCATGTGGTTGAAGTCGGCCTTGATCTCGTCGTGCAGGTGCTTCGGCGCGTGGGCGAGCAGATTGCGCTCCTTGTGCACGGTGCAGCGCTGAACCGGCACATCGTCCCACAGGCTGGCGAGCGCCGCTTCCAGGCCTTTGCCGCCGTCGACGATCACCAATTCGGGTCGGCCGAGCCCACGGCTGGTCAGGTCGTCCCGCATGGCCCGCCACGCGGCCTCGCTTTCGCCACCCATGTTCTTGATGGCGAGCACCACCTTCTGGCCGTCGCGGCGACACCCAGGCAATCAGCAGCGAGATGGCCGTGGCCTTGCGATCGAGCCGGACCTTGACCACGGTGCCGTCGAGGATCAGCCGCACAATGTCGTCGCCGGCAAGATCACGCTCCTGCCAGGCCTGCCAGGCCGAGCGGGTCTTCTGCCAGGCCCGGCTGACCACGTCCTTGCCCACATGGCCCTCGAACAACCTGGCCAACGCTCGCCGCGCCCGGCGGTGTTCATGCCGGCGAGGTAGACCTCGGCGATCAAGGCCTCGGCGCGATGGGAAGAGCCGCTTGTACGCGGCAGCAGTCGCTCTTCCATTCCTGCTCGCCAGCCTCGTCGCGCAGACGAGCACGCGGCACCGAGAGCGTCTAGCAGGCCGAAGGTGGTGACCAGCTGGCGCGGCCGGTGCCCGTGGCGCCGACCAGTGCAGACCGCTCCTCGCTCGTAACGCCCACCGCCGAGCGAGCCTTCCAGCTCCTCCTCCAGCAGCTACCTCGATGAACGAGCGGACCTGACCACGGACCGCCTCCTCCAACGTATTCTAACCAGTCGCTGCTGACGAACGGCGATGCGCCCTGCCAGCACGGTTGGCGTAACTTCCTTCATGGCGCGGGTTCCTTCTCGATCTCGCAATCGGAACCTACGCGCCTCATCCAATTTCCACCAACCTCGCGACACGACGTCGCGTGCAGCGAGGTCGCGAACAGCGAGAACGTGCCCGCGACCCGCGTTCTCGAATCGGGGCGTCGCGGCAGGATCGAGGCCCAGAACAGGAGCGCGGTCGCCAACGGGCTGATGTGCTGCAGGTAATGGATCGCCTCGCTCCGCAGCGCGGCTTCGAACAGCGCCGGGGCGTGCCACAGCCATAGCGCGCCGCCGTGCAGCGCCCATGCGGTAGCGGGATGGGAGACGCCGCGCCACAGGCGCCGCGGGCCCGCGCGCGTGATCCGGCGACCGACGCAGCGGCGCCAGGACAGCGGCAGGGCGAACAGCCAGGGCACGCCAGCGCCGCCGGCCGCCAGCAGCGGCGCCGCGACCAGGGTCAGGAGCTCGTGCTCACTCATGTGCGGGGTGAAGCGGAGCCTGCCCCAGGCGTGCAGCGGCAGAGCGAGCATGACTGCAAGCACCAGCGACGCCGCCGCCAAAGGCGAACGCCTGCGTGCGGGTGACGCCGCGGCCCTGGCCTGCGCGCTGCCAGATCCGGCGCACGCCGCGCAGATACGCACCGCCAGCCACGATGAGCGGTAGGGCGACCGCGATCCGCCAGGCGAGGTCGGACCCGCTCTCCACGCCATCGCCATGCGCCAGGGCGTGCCCGGCAGGCGCCGCCAGGACAGCGGCAAAGGCCACCAGCCCGATCGCGCGCTTCACCGCTCGCAGGGCCCGAAGAAGAAGGCGCCGAGCGCCTGCGCGACGATCGCCAGGCCGAACAGGCCGGAGAGCGTGAGCCCGATCAGCCCCAGGAAGCGCTGTCTGCCAGCGGGCGGCGCAAAGGGACGCTGCGCATCTTCGCGCGGTCCGCTTTCAGACCTTCGCCGTCTGCCCGGCGGCCTCCAGGTGCAGGAACTGGCGCGTGACCTCCGGCAGGTGCTCGGCCAGCCATGCCGCCATGGCTTCCTCCTCGCGCAGGTTCTCTTCCAGCATCCGCCCGACCTGGGGCTCGCCCGCCTGATCGGCGGCTGCAATGAGAATCTTATAGGACGCGATCTCGTAGTGCTCGAAGGCGTAGTCGGCGATGCCGCTCTTGAGCACCTCGTCGCTGGCGAACAGGCCCGAAAGCTGCTGCGCCGTGCCGATCATCTTGCCGAGAGCAGTCTTCACTCCGGAAGTTTCCGTTCCGAGCTGGTGCAGGCAGCGCTCCACCCGCTCGGCATGGCGATGGGTCTCCTCGAGATGCGAGCGCACTTTCGCGCGCAGCTCCGGATAGTGCTCGAGGCGATTTGCCTGTTTCTCGAAAATCTCAACCGCCTGCTTCTCCATGGCGTACGCATCGCGCAGCCATGCGGTCAAATTCTCCCTGCTGTCGGTCATCAGGATTTCCTTTCCGACTGGCCGCTGGTGGACAGTCCGGGTCAAGAATCGCTTCCGGTGCGGCCTGCCCCGCTTGAACGCGATGGTCCGGATGGGGTTCCTCCTGGGGAGCAAAATTGTTGCGGAGACATCCATACCCGTCGCCCCCGCCGCTTCCCGGCGCCCCGAGAGGTGCAGCCAATCGACCAAGGTTGGTCGTGCTGACCCGGATCTCGCACAGTGATTGGCGCGCCCTGGTGCTCCAACAGCGCTCTGCACCGATTCCGAGGCGGTGACCACCTCAGTTCCCTTGCACACCGCCCGGGTCCGGCGGCGGGGAACTGGTTCTCTGAGCGTGCGTTGCTGCCTGACCGGACGGCAGCGGGCGCCGGCCACGGGAGTAACAGCGATGAGGTTGGTACGCGCGCTCGGAGCCGCGGCGATCGTGGGCTTCATAGCCGATCCGACGTCTTCACAAGCCGTCCCCGCAGCAGGACCAGGAGTTTGCTCAGAAAGCAGCCATGTGGCTTGGTCAATTGCCGAAAGCGACTGGTGCAGCTAGGCCTCGTTTAGGATCGGTCGTCTTCAGCATGATGACGAAATTCCGCGCCATTCACTGGCTGCAAACCAGCATGTGGTTTTGGCCTCTGGTCTGCATAGGCGCAGGCGTCGCCTTGTCGATGATCAGCGTGGCGGTCGACCACGCCTTCGATGGGCGGCTGATCCCACGGGCGCTCACCGGCGGCCCGGATGCGGCGCTTGAAATTCTCGGCACGGTCGCGGGCTCGATGGTGAGCCTCACCGCTCTGGTGCTCACCGTGGTTTTGGTGGTCGTGCAACTCGCGATGGGTCAATTCTCCCCCCGCATCGTCGCCACCATTTTGCAGGACAAGCCCAGCCAGTTCGCGATCGGCACCTTCGTGGGCACCTTCGCGCATACGATGCTGGCGTTGAGCCAGGTAAGCACGGACGAGGGTGCTGAATTCGTGCCGGGCGTCGCGATCGTGGTCGCTTTCGTCCTGATCATCGTCAGCATCATGGTGCTGGTCCTCTATGTGAACCACATCGGGCGCAAGCTGAGAGCCGCCTCGCTGATCGAAGCGGTGAGTGATCAGATCCGCCAGAAGCTCGACGAGCTCTATCCCGAGCGATTGACCGAGGAGCGCGACCGCCTGGGCGTCTTCTGCGCCCCTCGATCGGGGGTGCTGATCCACATTGACCGCGTCCCGCTGATCGATCTGGCGCGGAGAGCCGACGTCAAGCTCGAGGTGCTGCCAGCACTTGGCGAGTTCGTCCCAGCTGGCGCGCCGCTTGTGCGCATCAGGGGGCAAGCAAAGCTCGACATTGCCTCGGGCGTCCTGCGCAGGATATCGCTCGATACGGAGCGATCATTCGATCAGGACCTTGCCTATGGTCCTCGATTGCTGGTCGACATCAGCGTGCGCGCGCTCGGCGAGCCATTCGATCCGACCACCGCCGTGCAGGCGATCGACCGTCTCCACGACTTCCTGCGGCACCTCGTGAATCGGAAATTTCCAAGCGGCGAATACCGCGACCAAGCCGGTACGGTGCGGCTGGTGACCAAGACCGTTTCGTGGGATGACTATGTACGCTTGTCGTTCGAGGAGATCCGCAAGGGCGCCGCCGGGTCGGCTCAGGCGACGCGGCGGCTGCGCGCCTGCCTCGAGGATCTGTTGGAGTGCGCGCCCGAAGACCGCCGCGCCCCGCTGGAACGCCAGCTGCGCCTGCTCGATACCGAGATCGATAGCAGTGGCGATCCGACCCGCGATTCTGCCATCTGGCGGCAGAGCGATCCGGAGGGCATCGGCGCTTCGCGCGCTGCCGCAAGGCGCTGAGGCCCGGACGGCAATCGGGTGTCATGCGAGCGGCAACAATCGGTGGCGGCAAACGCACGCAATCACGAGGTCTGCACGTCATGCTACGGCGTTTCTGACGGCTGGCCAGCCCCTGGATCAGGGGCGCTCATCGCCGCCAGCTCGGAGCCGCCGTTCCAGGCTGCTGTTGATGGCGCTCGCGGCAATCGCAGCCTGCCCCATGGCGACGCCGATCTGGGACAGGCCCTCCACCACGTCGCCGACCGCATAGAGGCCGGGCACGCTGGTCCGCTCGTGGTCGTCGACCATCAGGGTGCCGTCTTCGTCGTGGTCGGCGCCCAGTCGGGTCGCCAACTCCGAGCGCGCCCGCAACCCCAGTGCCGCGTAGATGGTGTCGAAACGGATGACGCGGCCGCTCAACCCCAGCCGCACGCAGACGCCTTCGGCCTCAGCCACGAGTTTGACGACCGGTTCGTCCACGAGATCGACGCCCGCCGAGCGCAGCTCGTCCCGCTCGTCCTCTGCCATCTCCAGCGGCCGCCCCAGGCTGAGCACCGTCAGGTCGGCGGTGTACGAGCGCAGAAGCATCGCTTCCTGCATGCGACACGCTCCGGCGCCAAGAACGGCGATTCTTCGATCGCGCACCTCGTACGCGTCGCAGGTGGGGCAATGACGCACGATGCCGCGCCGGATCACTCCTGCCAGATTCGCGATCGGTGGCTGCACGTCCTCGGCGCCGGTCGCAAGAAGCACCGCATCAGCGATGATCGTCTGCTGCTGCAAGATCGCGGCGAAGCCGCCGTTGTCATCGCACTCCACCGCTTCGACCCGGCCCGCCAGAGTGCACGCGCCGTACCGCTCAGCCTGACGGCGCAATCGGTCCAGCAGCTCGGGACCGGGAATGCCGTGGGGGTAGCCGGGACAATTGTGCGACCGCGGGATCGAGAGCGCCCGGCTTCTACCGTCATCCAGCACGACGACGGCGCGCAGATAGCGCGCCAGGTACACGGCCGCGGTGAGCCCTCCCGGGCCGGCGCCGACGACGATACAGTCCACCCGCATCCCTCGGCCTCCTCAGGCTTAGCCCGCGCCGGCCAAGCGTCAGCTCGAATCCGGATCGGCCAAAGGCAGAAATGAAGCGCCCGTCGTCGACGCACTGATGGACATTGCCAGTCAGGGCGCTTCCAAGTGGCGGCCAGCATTCCCGGCGCCCTACCGTCTCCCCGGCGAGAGCTGCTGCCTGCGCAGGTGATCTGGAGGGACCCGATCCGGCGCGATCTCACTCGCCAACACCTCCTGCTCTGCGAGCTCCAGTTCCCGCAGCGTGCCAGCCATCGTGCTGCCCCAGACCAGGTGAGCCACAATCATCAGCCCGTTGCGGCGCAGCGGATGCTCGTGGGCCGGCTGGAGGATCCGCAGACCGGGCATGATCCCGAAATAGCTCACGGTCCAGACCAGGAGCACCGTATGCGGCGCCCGGCAGCAGGCTGCCTCGCGGTCGCAGCAGCGCATATAGCGCCCCGACCGCGGCGCCATAACCGAAGTGTGCGGCCAAGGTTGCGCTCTGCCGCCCCTGTTCACCGAGTGTGCGCTTGGCCGGCGCAGGCAGCGCGCCTTCAATGATTTCCCGCGGCGGCAAGGGGTAACGCTCCCACGCGGGCAGGCTGCGGTGCATGGCCCGCGCGGCAGCGGTCATCGCGAAGGTGCCGGCGATCCCGGCCAGCGCGCCCAGAAGCAGCCGGTTCGTCGTGGTCATCCTGCACCTCAAGGAAACTGGAAGCGCGCGACGCGATGCCTTCTCTGGTCGCGCATGGCAGGGGGAACGACGGCAAGAGAAACATGGTTCCCCACCGCGTCTGGTCTCGCTCTCGAAGCTGTATCGCAGCGCACCTGGCGAGCGCGATGTTCGCGGGATCGGCTGTCCGGCCTGGCTACCTGGAGCGCAGCGGAACGTTTTCGGCCCGTGCGAGGTTGACGTGGCTGATCCAGAAGGTCCGCCCGCAACGACCACTTCCGACCCGCGGCAGCACCGAGGCGTCTTTGCTGCGGAGAGAGGACCAAAATTCCATGCAGCCGCGCACGGCCTACCTGAACGCGGTCGGGACCGCTGTGCCGGCCAACGAGGTCCATGGTCTCTTCACCGCCTATGCGCCACGTCTGCTCGCCGATGCGCGCGCCGCCGGCTGTTCGAGCGGATGGCCGCGCGCTCCGGCATAGATTGCCGCTACTCGGTCCTCGCGCCCAGCGCCCGGGCCGGGCAGCTCGATGATGCGGGACTCTATCGTGAAGGGGCCTTCGCGGACACGGGCGCGCGCATGCGGGTTTACGAACAGCGTGCCGGCGATCTCGCGTTCCGCGCGGCGGTCGACCTGGAGGACGATCTCGCGGGCATCACTCACCTGATCGTGGTGTCCTGCACCGGCTTCGCGGCGCCAGGGCTGGATCTCGAGCTGATCGAGCGGTTGGCCCTGAGCCCGCGGATCGAACGGACCAGCATCGGCTTCATGGGCTGTTATGCCGCCATCAACGCGCTGCGGTTCGCCCGGCACGTCGTCCGGTCGGAGCCGAACGGCCGGGTCCTGGTCGTCAGCCTCGAGCTGTGCACGCTGCATCTGCAGGAGACCTCGGATCTCGAACAGGTGCTCTCGTTCCTGATTTTCGCCGACGGCGCCGCCGCGGCCCTGGTCACCGGGGAGCGGCGAGGTCTGGCTCTCGGCCGCTCGACCACGGTGCTGGCCCGCGAGGCCGCGGATCAGATCACATGGCGGATCGGTGATACCGGGTTCGACATGAAGCTCGCCGGCGGCCTGCCGGCGACGATCGCTGCCTGTCTGCCCGGGCAGTTGCGCGAAATCCTGGCCGGAGCCCCGGCGGACGCGATCGAGCACTGGGCGGTCCACCCGGGCGGGCGCAGCATCCTCGAGGCGGTGGCGTGCGGCCTTGCCCTCGAGGCGGACAGGCTCGCCCCTTCGCGCGACGTGCTCCGCCGTTACGGCAACATGTCCTCGGCGACGGTGCTGTTCGTGCTCAAGGAGATGCTGGCGAGCGGGGCCTGCGGCCCGGGCTGCGCCATCGCATTCGGCCCCGGTCTCGCGATCGAGACCCTGATGTTCGAGGGCTTGGGGTGATCGATCTGAGCCGGCGCAGCGCCGAGCTCGAACTGATGGATCTCGAGGCGAGCGATCCCGCGAACCTGGAGGCATGCCTGCGTGATCTGGAACGGATCAACCGTTGGACGGGAGCATACCGGATCACGCTCAGCTGGCTGGGCCGGCTCCTGGACCGTCACTGGCTGAGCCGGCCGCTGGTCGTGATGGACGTCGGCTGCGGGTACGGCGACATGCTGCGCCGGATCGCGGCCTTCGCCGAGCAGCGGGACGTGGCGGTCGACCTGATCGGGGTCGACCTCAATCCCCTTGCGGCCGCGGCGGCGGCGCGGGCGACGCCGCGGGGCCGCCCGATCCGCTACCTTGCCGGGGACGTCTTCGATCTGCCGCCGGCGATCCGGCCGGACGTTGCGATCAGCGCCCTTTTTGCCCATCACCTGGATGATGCCCGCCTGGTCCGTTTCCTGCATTGGATGGACGAACGAGCCCCGCTCGGCTGGCTGGTCAACGACTTGCGGCGGCATCCGGTCCCGTATCTCATCGCCCGTTTCGCGCCGGCGCTGCTGCGCATGAACCGGATGGTGCGCAATGACGCGGCCGTGTCGGTGGCGCGCGCTTTCGAGCGGCGGGATTGGGAGCGGCTCTTGGCGAGGGCGGGGCTCGCTGCAGAGCCGACCACCTTCGCCGCCTGCTTCCCATTCCGCTTCGCGGTCGGGCGGATCAAGCCGCCGCCATGACGGCAGCCGCCGAAGTGCTGGTCGTCGGCGGCGGTCCGGCCGGCGCGGCGGTGGCGGCGAGGCTGGCCGCGGCGGGTCGTTCGGTGATCCTGTGCGAACGGCAGGGTCGTCCTCGACCACAGGTCTGCGGCGAATTCATCAGTGCGAGCGCCGTCGGGGAGCTCCAGGCTCTGGGAATTGAGCCGGCGCGGCTGGGCGCGGCCGAGATCCGGGAGACCCGGCTGATCTTTCGGGAGCTCACAGTCAATGCGCGACTGCCCTTTCTAGCCTACGGACTGTCCCGTACGCGTCTCGATGCGAGCCTTCTGGAGCTTGCCGCGCGCCAAGGGGCCCAGGTGCGGCGGGGAGCCGCGGTGCGCTCGCTGGCCCGGAGCGCTGGCGGCGCCTGGGAGGCCATGCTCAGCGACGGGAGGTCGCACGCTGACCAGGACGGTCGTCCTGGCGAGCGGCAAATACGAGCTGCGGGGGCATCGAAGGGCGTGCAGGCCCGGAGCCGGCTGCGTTGGATTCAAAATGCACTGGCGGCTGCTGCCCGAAGCGCACGCGGCACTGCGCGGGCACGTCGAGCTGTTCTTGTACCCCTACGGCTACGCTGGCTTGCAGCCGATCGACGCTGATACCGCCAATCTCTGCTTCGTGATGGACGTGACCGCCTTCCAGACTTTGGGCGCAACGTTCGCAGCGGCGCTGGCTTGCCTGCGTCAGCTGATCCCCGCGCTCGACGAGCGGCTGCATAGCGCGACCCCCGTCTGGCCGACCCCTGCGAGCGTCGCCGGGCTGCCCTACGGGTATGTGTGTCGGACCAGCGACTGCGCTGACGGTCTTTACCGGGTCGGCGACCAGTTCGCGGTGATCCCTTCCTTCACCGGCGAAGGAATCGCGATCGCGCTGCGGACCGCCCGCCTCGCGGCCGAGGCGGTCATCACCGGCGTGCCGTCGCGAGATTTCGTGGCCACGGCTCGGCGCCAGCTGCGCCGGCCGATGCGCGTTGCCGCTTGGCTCGAAACGACGACCCGGCGTCAGGTCCTCGTCAGGCCGGCCCTGTCCTTCGCTCGATACGCCGGCGCCTTGACCTTCCTGGCTCAAGCGACCCGGCTGCCGGCCAGGAGGGGGGCGCGGTCGCCCCACTCCCTCTGAGCTGTATCCGCTCTTCGAGGGTTGCTTCAGGCCGCGGACAGCGGGCCGGAACGCCACAGGCTCGCGCCGGTTCAATCTGGGTGATCGCTGCTTCAGGGAGATGCCTGATGGCGCCGTGCTCCGGAAAGGCCGAGTTGTTTTGGGTCGCAACCCTTGCGGACGGCGTGAGCCGACACCCTCCTTTGCATGGCGACCTCGAAGTCGATGTCGCGGTGGTCGGCGCGGGCATCGTGGGCCTGAGCGCTGCGCTGCTCCTATTGCGCGGCGGTCATCGGGTCGCGGTCCTGGAAGCGCTGCAGGTGGGCCGGCAGGTCACCGGGCGCTCGACCGCGAAGATCACCTCGCAGCACGGCCTGATCTACCAGACGCTCGAGCGGAGCTTCGGCGAGGAAGGCGCGCAGGCGTACGCTGCGGCGAACGAGGCTGGCCTTGCGCAGATCGTTCGTTTCGCCGAGGAGCTTGGCATCGAGTGCGACCTGGAGCGCAAGTCCGCTTACGTCTACAGCCGCTCCGGCAACCAGCTGGCGGAGATCGAGAAAGAGGCGGAGGTCGCGCGGCGGCTCGGTCTGCCGGCGAGCTTGGTGCGCGATTGCCCGCTGCCGTTCGAAGTCGCAGGCGCGCTGCGTTTCGACGATCAGGCTCAGTTCAATCCTTGCAAGTACTTGCTCGGACTCGCGCAAGCGGTGCGCCGCGGCGGCGGACAGCTGTTCGAAGGCACCCGGGCGCGCTCGATCGAACACGGCGAGCCCTGTCGGGTCACCACCGACCGAGGCGTCGTGACCGCCCGCGATGTGATCGACGCTACGCACATGCCGCTGGTGAGCGAGGGCAAGTTCTTCGCCAAAGCCTATCCCTATGCCCATGCGCTGGTCGCGGCGCAAATCGATCCCGCCCACGCTCCCGACGGCATGTTCATCAGCGCCGAGCAGCCGACCCGTTCGGTGCGCACGGGCCGGTGTCGGGGACGAGGTCTGGCTGGTCGCGGCGGGCGGCTCCTTCAAGCCGGGCGACGCCGAAGCAGCTGACGGGACGCTGAAGGATCTTGCAGACTTCGCGCGAACCGAGTTCGGGATCGGCTCGATCGACTATCGCTGGACCAATGAGGACTATCAGTCGATGGACGGCATGCCATTGGTCGGCCGGGCCAGCGCCTCCGCCGGGCACCTCTACGTCGCGACCGGGTTCAACGCCTGGGGCATTACCAACGGCACCGCGGCCGGGATGATCCTGAGCGACCTGATCAGCGGTCGCGACAACCCATGGGCGCAGACGTTCGATGCCACCCGCGTGAAGCCGCTGGCCGGCGCCAAGAGCTTCATCCGCGAGAACATCGGGACCGGGGCCGAGCTGGTCGGTGGCTACCTGAAGGGCGAGCGGCGCTCGCTCGACGAGCTAGCCGCAGGCGAGGCCGCGATCGTCAAGCTGAACGGCGAGCGCACCGCCGTCTTCCGCGACGACCGTGGGGTTCTCCATGCGGTCTCCGCGGTGTGCACTCATATGGGCTGCGTGCTGGGCTGGAATGCGGTCGACCGGACCTGGGACTGCGCGTGCCACGGCTCCCGCTTCAGCCTGGACGGCAGCGTGCTCCATGGTCCCGCGACCACCGCCTTGAAACGCACGCCCCTCTCCTGACCATCGCCCAAGAGAGAAAGGATTCGTCCATGCGCTGCCCCGCTTCTGTTGCAGTCCGCCTCTCGGCTGCGGCCTTGGCCGCAGGCGTTGCCCTGCCAGCAGCCATCGCAGGCGCTCAGCCGCCGATTTCGGAGCTGCCCGGTATCGGACCGGCGCCCAAGCTGCCCGAGCCCCACCACTCGCCCTCGGCGGTCAACTTCTCGCGCGTGATCGGCTGGCCCGAGGGGCGTGGCCCGACCGCCCCGGAGGGCTTTGCAGTCGACGCGTTCGGGGCTGGCCTGGAGAGCCCTCGCTGGCTCCATGTCTTACCGAATGGCGACGTGCTCGTCGCTGAAGCGCGCTCGCTACCTAAATCGGACAGACCGGCCGAGATCCAGCAGGGCCTCGTGGCGGCCGGCTCGGTCGGGGTGAGCGCCAACCGCATCACGCTGCTGCGTGATGCCGACGGCGACGGCACGGCCGAGGTCCGGGAGACCTTCCTCGACAATTTGAACCAGCCGTTCGGCATGGCGCTCGTCGGCGACGACCTCTACGTCGCCAATACCGACGGCGTCATGCGCTTCCCCTACCAGGAGGGCCAGACCCGGATCGACGCCCCGGGCGAGCTGGTCCTGACGCTGCCTGCGGGTGGCTACAACAATCACTGGACGCGCAACATCATCGCGCGCCCCGACGGGCAAAAGCTTTATGTCTCGGTCGGCTCGGCCAGCAACGTCGGCGAGTACGGCATGGACGAGGAGATCCGCCGCGCGAACATCCTTGAGATCAACCCGGACGGCTCGGGCGAAAAGGTGTTCGCGAGCGGGCTGCGCAACCCGAACGGCATGGCTTGGGCACCCGAGACCGGCACCCTGTGGACCGCGGTGAACGAGCGCGATGGGCTCGGCGACGACCTCGTGCCCGACTATATCACGAGCGTCCGCGACAGCGGCTTCTACGGGTGGCCCTACAGCTACTTCGGGCCGAACGAGGACCCGAGGCGCGCGGGCGAGCGGCCGGACCTGGTCGCGCGTGCGATCGTGCCCGACTACGCGCTCGGTGCCCACACCGCCTCGCTCGGGCTCGTCTTCTACGACGGCGGCTCGTTCCCGGAGCGCTACCGAGGCGGCGCGTTCGTTGGCCAGCGCGGCTCGTGGAACCGCTCGGAGTTCAGCGGTTACAAAGTCGTGTTCGTGCCGTTTGCTGACGGCCGGCCGAGCGGAGCGGCCGAGGACTTCTTGACCGGCTTCATTGCCGAGCCTGAGAAGGGCGAAGCTTACGGTCGTCCGGTCGGGCTGGCGCTCCTGCCGGAGGGCTCGCTACTCGTCGCCGATGACGCCGGCAACACTGTCTGGCGCGTCCAAGCCGTTGAATGACGATCCCGCAGGCGCCTACACTTCTCCCTCCGCCGAGACGCTCAGTCGGACATTCTTTTCACCGCGTTCATCCAAAGCGAAATCGCAGAGTGCGGCGCCCTTTCAGGCTAATTGACCGAACTACGGCGCCTGGACCGATGGTCAGTTTGGGCCTGTTTCCGTAGCCTTGTCAGGGCAAATTGGCTAGAGGCGTGCAAGTGCAATCCGTAGCCTTGGGGAATGTAACCCCGGGCTCGCAGCTTCGGATCTCCGCAGCAACCGCGGAGCAAGCCTCGATGTGTGTCGTGCAACTAACGCTCGATCGGGGCAGCGAAGCTCGAACGATCCTGCACCTGCTCGAGCACGGAGGCCTTGCCGGCAACGACGCGCCGGCCGGACCCTGATCACGCTGGCGGTCGACGACTGGCTGCTCGAGCGACTCTTGACTTCGACGCCGCGGCCGAGGGCCTCTAGAACGGCGGCGACGCTGAGGCTGACGATCACGACCAGGCCGACGCGCTGCCCGTTGGGCATAAATAATTGATTTTTTGGTGGGCGCGCTGGGACTCGAACCCAGAACCCGCTGATTAAAAGTCAGCTGCTCTGCCAATTGAGCTACGCGCCCATCGGTTGAGGGGGCGACTGCGCAGCGCGGGGTCCGGCGGCCGTTCCCCGAGCGCGCTCGCGATCATCGGCAATCCGCCCGCGGCGTCAAGCGGGCGTGCTGGCCGGCCATGGCTCGAGGTCGCCTGCTGCCTGGGCGCGCGCGAGCCGATCGCCCAGCGCGGCCAGATCGCCCCGCTCGATCGCGGCGCGCAGGTCTGCCATCAGCTCCTGATAGTAGCACAGATTGTGCCAGGTCAGCAGCATGGCGCCCAGGATCTCGCCGGCCTTGACCAGATGGTGCAGGTAGGCGCGCGCGTGCGTCGCGCAGACCGGGCAGGCGCAGTCCGGATCGAGCGGCCGCGGATCGTCGGCGTGGCGGGCGTTCCTGAGGTTGAGCGGGCCGCGCCGGCTCCAGGCCTGGGCGGTCCGGCCGGCCCGGGTCGGCAGCACGCAGTCGAACAGGTCGACCCCGCGGCCGACCGCGCCGATCACATCCAGCGGCTTGCCGACGCCCATCAGGTAGCGCGGCCGGTCGGCCGGCAGCGCCAGCATCATCAGGTCCAGGACCTCGAACATCCGGGCCTGCGGCTCGCCGACCGCGAGGCCGCCGATCGCGTAGCCCTCGAAGTTCAGCTGGACCAGCGTCTGCGCCGATTCGATCCTGAGCTCGGGAAAGGTGCTGCCCTGGACGATGCCGAACAGGCCGTAGCCCGCCCGCGCCCGCCAGACGCGCCGGCAGCGCTCGGCCCAGCGCATCGAGCGGCGCATCGAGGCGGCGGCCGCGACCGGCTCGATCGGCCAGGGCGGGCACTCGTCGAGCACCATCGTGACGGTCGCATCGAGCAGGTCCTGGACCTCGATCGCGCGCTCGGGCGTGAGCTCGAGCCGGCGGCCGTCGAGGTGGGACGAGAACACGACGCCCTGCTCATCCAGGCTCCGGCGCGCCGCCAGCGACATGACCTGGAAGCCGCCGGAATCGGTCAGGATCGGCCCCGGCCAGGCCATGAAGCGGTGCAGGCCGCCCAGGCGCGCGATCCGCTCCGCGCCCGGCCGCAGCATCAGGTGGTAGGCGTTGGCGAGCACGATCTCGCAGCCGGCCTGGCGCAGCATCGCAGGCGTCATCGCCTTGACCGTGGCCGCGGTCCCGACCGGCATGAAGGCCGGCGTTTCCACGCTGCCATGGGCAGTATGCAGCCGGCCGCGCCGAGCGGCGCCGTCCGCGGCCAGCACCTCGAGGCGGAATTCGCTCATCCGCGCCCGCGCGTTCACCCGTCGCCCGAGCGCGTCAGCAGGCAGGCGTCGCCGTAGGAGTATAAACGGTAGCGGTGCGCGATCGCGTGCGCGTACGCCGCCTGCATCCGCTCGAGCCCGGCGAAGGCCGCAACCAGCATGAACAGCGTCGAGCGCGGCAGGTGGAAATTGGTCAGCAGCCGGTCAGCCACCCGGAAGCGGTAGCCGGGCGTGATGAAGAGCCGGGTCTCGCCGGCGGCCGGCCGCAGCCGCCCCGACAGCGCGGCGGCCTCGAGCGCGCGCAGCACGGTCGTGCCGACCGCGACCACGCGCCGGCCGGCGGCGCGCGCGCGCTCGATCGCGGCAACCGTCTTTGGCCCGAGCTCGAACCGCTCGGCGTGCATCCGGTGGTCCGCGGTATCGAGGGCCTTGACCGGCTGGAACGTGCCGGCGCCGACGTGCAGGGTCAGGAAGGCGTGGCCGATCGCGCGCGCGGCCAGCGCCGCCATCAGCGCCGGCGTGAAATGCAGCGCCGCGGTCGGGGCCGCGACCGCCCCGGGCCGGCGCGCGAACAGGGTCTGATACTCGAGCCGGTCGCGCGGGTCGCCGCCCGGCGGCCGTTTGATGTAGGGCGGCAGCGGCATCTGCCCGACCACGTCCAGGCGCTCGAGCAGCGTGCCGCCGGGATCGTCGAAGTCGAGCATGACCTCGCCGTGCTCGCCCTTGGCCGCCACCTCGGCGGCAAACCCGGCCCCGAACGTCACCCGATCGCCGACCCGCAGTCGCTTGCCCGGGCGCGCGAATGCCCACCAGCGGGCTTGACCGGGCGCTATGGCCCCGTCCGCTGGTTGGTGCAAGGTGACCTCGACCGTCGCAGCGCCCCGGCGGCCGACCAGCCGGGCCGGGATCACCCGGGTGTCGTTCAGCACCAAGAGATCGCCCGGCTCGAGCAGGTCCGGCAGCTGGCACACCCGCCGGTCCTCGAACCCGTCCGCGCCGACCACGAGCAGCCGTGCGGCATCGCGCGGCTCGGCCGGATGCTGGGCGATCAGCTCCGCCGGCAGGTCGAAATCGAACAGCTCGGTGCGCATGGCCGGCGGCAATCTGCCGGATGCGCGGCCTCTTGCGAAGGGGCCGGCGGATTTGCCAGTCTCGGCGGTGCATCCGATCGGGGGCGTGATGGCGAGGGTCAGTGCCGGCCTCCTGCCCTATCGCTGGCAGGGCGAGGAGCTCGAAGTCTTTCTGGTCCACCCGGGCGGGCCGTTCTGGGCCGCGAAGGATGATGGCGCCTGGTCGATCGCCAAGGGCGAGATCGGCCCGGACGAGGCGCCGCTCGCCGCGGCCAGGCGCGAGTTCGCGGAGGAGACCGGCCTGACCCTGACCGGCGCCGCGGTCGCGCTGACCCCGGTCCGCCAGCCGGGCGGCAAGCTCGTGCACGCGTTCGCGGTCGAGGCCGATCTCGACCCGGCCGCGATCCGGAGCAACCGGTTCACGATCGAATGGCCGCCGCGCTCGGGCGAGCGGCGGCAGTTCCCCGAGGTCGACCGCGCCGGCTGGTTCGGGCTCGAGGCGGCGCGCCGGAAGCTCTTGCGCGGCCAGTTGGCGTTGCTCGAGGACCTTTGCCAGCGTCTGCGGCCGTGAGGCAGCGTAGCACTCGCCTTTGGCCGGCGGCTGCGGTCCTGCTGGTGCTGGCGCTCGCGACCGCGCTGGTCTGGTTCTATGCGCTCGGCGCGGCCATGCCGGTGCCCGGGTTCGAGCTGTCGGCCGCGGCGGTCGAGGCGCAGATCGAGGCGGCCGGCATCTGGGGCGTCGCGCTCGCGATCCTGCTGATGGTCGTGCACAGCTTCGTGCCGTTCCCGGCGGAGCTGGTCGCGATCGCCAACGGCATGCTGTTCGGCCCCGTGTTCGGCACGCTGATCACCTGGACCGGCGCCATGCTCGGCGCCTATCTGGCGTTCGGGCTCGCGCGCTGGCTCGGGCGGCCGTTCGTGCGCGCGGTCGTGAGCGAGCGGCACCAGGCCGCGATCGACCGCTGGGCCGAGCGCCAGGGCGGCGGCGCGCTGCTGTTCAGCCGGTTCCTGCCGGTGATCTCGTTCAACCTGATCAACTATGCCGCTGGCCTGACCGCGATCTCGTGGTGGACCTTCACCTGGGCGACCGGCCTCGGCATCCTGCCGCTCACCTGCCTGATGGTGGTGATGGGCGACCGCCTGCTGGCGGATTTCGGGCGGCCTCTGGCTGTGGCTGATCGCGGTCGCGGTGCTGGGTTGGCTGCTCTGGTGGATGCTGGTGATCCGCCGCCGGCCGCGCGCCGGCCGCAGCCCTCGAGCCGGACCCCCAGAGAAGTTGTGAGAACATTTCGATGACTGTTCGCGCACCTGAGTATGGCTCCGAAACGAGCTGTAAACTACGAAAACATTCCAAGAACTGAGAGACTTCGACCACGCCGCCAGCCGGCGCCAATGATCGAAGCGAAGGTCGACCATGTTCCCCACCCGCCAGGTCTTTGCGTTCGGGCTCCTGGTCGTCGCGAGCACCGCCGCACAAGCCGGATCGCCGGCCGCCGCGCCCGCGCTCGCCAGCCTCGAGAGCCCGTTGCCGAAGCTCGAGCTTGGCCTCAGCGAGGCCGACTACACGCCCGCGGCTGGCCCGGCCTCGATCGCATCGCATGCGGTCGATGCCCAAGTGCCTGACGCTGTGCGCAGCCGCTCGCTCGCGCAGTACCTCAAGACCCCAGCACCCTACGATCAGCTGCTGCCGGAGCCGATCGAGGATCACGGCGTCGGTTTCCGGGTCTGGTTCTAGGCCCACTTCGCAACCGTCGACCGCCCGCGCCTGCCCTTGACGCCACCGCCGGGCGGGCGCTTGATAGTCGGGCAAATCACGCATCTGCGGGTGGCCCGACCTTGGCAAGCTACCTCCGGCCGCAAGCGATCGGGGCGGCGCTCGAGGCGCTCGCCGCCGCCCCCCGGACCGTGCTGGCCGGCGGCACCGACTACTATCCGGCGCGGGTCGGCCGACCCTGTGACGACGAGATCCTCGACATCAGCGCGCTGGCAGCGCTGCGAGGCATCAAGGAGCACGACGATCACTGGCGCCTGGGGACCCTGACCACCTGGACGGAGCTGGCGCGCGCCGATCTGCCGGCCTGGTTCCGGGGGCTGCAGCTTGCCGCGCGCGAGGTCGGCGGCGAGCAGATCCAAAACGCCGGCACGCTCGGCGGCAACCTCTGCAACGCCTCGCCGGCGGCCGACGGCGTCCCGCCGCTGCTGGCGATGGCGGCCGAGGTCGAGCTCGCCTCGGTCGACGGCGTCCAGTCGCTGCCGCTGACCGAGTTCATGCTGGCCAACCGGAAGACCGCCCGCCGGCCGGACCAGCTGCTGACCGCGGTGCTGGTGCCGAAGCCGAAGGCGGCGCGCGCGGGCGGGCATTTCCTGAAGCTCGGCGCCCGGCGCTACCTGGTGATCTCGATCGTGATTGCGGCCGCGGGCCTCGAGGTCGGGGCGGACGGGCGGGTCACCGCCGCGCGGATCGCGGTCGGCGCCTGCGCCCCGGTCGCGCGGCGCCTGCCGGCGGCCGAGAGCGCGCTGATCGGAGCGCCCTGCGGCCCAGGGCTTGGCGCCCGGGTGCAGCCCGAGCATCTGGGCGAGCTCCAGCCGATCGACGACATCCGGGCGAGTGCTGCCTATCGGAGCGACGTCGCCTTGACGCTGGTGCGCCGGACCCTGGGCGAGCTCGCAGCCAGGCTATGAACGAGGCCGCGGCGCTGCGCCCAGAGCCCAGGGTCGATGCTTTGCCCGCCGTCGGCTTCATCGTCAACGGCCGGCCGGTCCGGGTCCGGGCGGCGCCGATCAAGCGCCTGAGCGCCGTGCTGCGCGACGACCTCGGCTTGCGCGGCACCAAGGTCGGCTGCAATGCCGGCGACTGCGGCGCCTGCACGGTGTTGCTCGATGGCGACCAGGTCTGCGCCTGCCTGCTGGCGCTGGGCCAGGTCGAGGGCCGCCGGATCACTACCGTCGAGGGGCTCGCGAGCGACGGCCGCCTGTGCCCGCTCCAGCTTGCCTTTCAGCGTCACGGCGCGGCCCAGTGCGGCATCTGCACGCCGGGCATGCTGATGGCGGCGAGCGACCTGCTGGCGCGCGATCCGCATCCGGGCGCGGCCGCGGTGCTGGACGCGCTGGGTGGCGTCCTCTGCCGCTGCACCGGCTATCAGAAGATCGTCGAAGCGGTCCTGGACCACGCCGGCGGACAGGTCGAGCCGGTCGCGGCAGCCGGCGCCGCGGTCGGCGCCCGGCTCGGCAAGATCGACGGGCCGGCGAAGCTCACCGGCCGCGAGCGCTATGGCGCCGACGCGATCCCCGACGACGCGCTCTGGCTCAAGGTGGTCCGCTCGCCGCATGCCTCGGCCGCGTTCCAGCTCGATGATCTCGAGCCGCTGTTCGCCCGCCATCCGGGCCTGCTGCGCGTCCTGACCGCGGCCGACGTCCCGGTCAATGGTTTCGGGATCTATCCTCATCTGAAGGACCAGCCGGTGCTCGCCGAGCGCGTCGTCCGCCACCGCGGCGAGGCGGTGGTGGCGCTGCTCGGGGAGCGTCAGGCGCTCGAGGCGATCCGCGACGAGGAGGTGCCGGTCCGCTACCATCCGCTCGCGCCGGTGACCGGCCTCGCGGCGGCCATCGCCGAGGGCGCGCCGCGGGTCCAGCCCGACCGGCCCGGCAACCTGCTGGTCGAGGGCAGGGTCCGCTCGGGCGACGGGGCAGAGGCGCTCGCGCAGTGCGCCGCGGTCGCAGAGGGCTGCTTCACCACGGCCTTCGTCGAGCACGCCTACATCGAGCCCGAGGCCGGCTGGGCGGAGCGGGTCGGCGAGCGGGTCGAGGTCCACGTCACGACCCAATCGCCGTACATGGACCGCGACGAGACCGCGCGCGTGCTGGGCTTGGCCCCGGAGCAGGTGCGGATCCGGCCGACCGCCTGCGGCGGCGGCTTCGGCGGCAAGCTCGACCTGTCGGTGCAGCCGCTGCTCGCGATCGCCGCCGGCCTGGTCGAGCGGCCGGTCGCGCTGGTCTACGAGCGCCCCGAGAGCATGGCCGCCACGACCAAGCGCCACCCGGCGAGGATCAGCGCGCGGCTTGGCTGCGACGCCGAAGGCAAGCTGCTCGCGTTCGTAGCCGAGGCCGACTTCGACACCGGCGCCTACGCCTCCTGGGGGCCGACCGTGGCCGGGCGGGTGCCGGTGCATGCGGCCGGCCCCTACCGGGTGCCGCACGTCGAGGCCGCCGGCCGCGCGTTCCTGACCAACGCGCCGCCATCCGGCGCCTTCCGTGGCTTCGGCGTGCCGCAGGCAGCGATCGCCCACGAAGCGCTGATCGACGATCTGGCGCTCCGGCTTGGCATCGACCGGCTCCGCTTCCGGCTCCGCAACGCGCTCCGCGCCGGCGACCGGACCGCAACCGGTCAGCGGCTCGAGGCGAGCGTCGGCCTCGCCGCCTGCCTGGAGGCGCTCGAGCCCCGCTGGCAGACCCTGCTCGAGACAGTGGATCACTTCAATCTTCGTGGGAATAAAGAGCGGCAAGGGGTTGGCGTGGGCTGCATGTGGTACGGCATTGGCAATACCGCCCTGCCCCATCCCTCGACCATCCGACTGGGGTTGACCCAGGCCGGCCGGCTGGTCCTCTACAGTGGCGCCGTCGACATCGGGCAGGGGTCGAACACGATCCTGGCCCAGATCGCGGCCGACGCGCTGGGCGTCGCCGTCGAGCGCTTCGATCTGGTGACCGGCGATACCGACCGCACGGCCGATGCCGGCAAGACCTCGGCCTCGCGCCAGACCTTCGTCTCGGGCAAGGCCAGCGAGCTGGCCGCGCGCGAATTGCGCGCGCTGATCCTAAGGCGGGTCAATGCCGGCCCGGACGCGACGCTCGAGCTCGCCGATCAAGCGGTCCTGATCCGGGAGCCGGGGCGGGCGCAGCGACGGCTCGATCTCGGCCGGCTCGAGTCGGACGCCGACGGCGTCGTGCTGCTGGGCGAGGGCGAGTTCGATCCGCCGAGCGCGCCGCTCGACGCCGAGGGCCAGGGCGACCCCTACCCGACCTACGCCTTTGCCGCCCAGATCGCGCGCGTCCAGGTCGACCTCGAGCTCGGCACGACCAGAGTTCTGGACGTCATCGCCGCCCACGACGTCGGCCGGGCGATCAATCCGACCCAGGTTGAGGGCCAGATTCAGGGCGGCATCGCCCAGGGCCTCGGCATGGCGCTGATGGAAGAGTACCTGCCCGGCCGGACCGAGAACCTGCACGATTATCTGATCCCGACGTTCGGCGACGTGCCGCGGATCGAGGTCATGCTGATCGAGGACCCGGAGCCGCTCGGGCCGTTCGGCGCCAAAGGCGTCGGCGAGCCCGGCCTGATCCCGACCGCGCCCGCGATCCTGGGCGCGATCCGGCACGCGACCGGGGTCCGGATCATCGAGGTGCCGGCACTGCCCCATCGCCTGCGGGCAGCGCTTCTGGCAAAAGCTGGCGCGGATGGCTGAGACCGGCTCGGTCGTCCGCTGCGATGCCTGCCCGGTGCTCTGCCGGATCCGCGAGGGCAAGGCCGGTGCCTGCGACCGCTACGCCAACCTCGAGGGCAAGCTGGTGCGGGTCGACCCGCTGGTCGTGACCCGGCGCGCCGAGACCACGGTGCCGTTCCTCGAAGGTGCGGGCGAGTGGGACGGCGCGTTGGTCCGAGGTGCCGACAGCTTCGTCACCGGGATCGGCGCCGGCACCACCTACCCCGACTACAAGCCCGCGCCGTTCATCGTCGGCGCCAAGGTCGACGGCGTCGACATGGTGACCGTGGTCTCGGAGGGTATCTTCAGCTACTGCGGGCTCAAGGTGAAGATCGACACCGACCGCTTCCTCGGCCCCGAGCGGACCGCGGTGCGCTGCGATGGCGAGCCGATCGGCCACGTCACCACGGCCGAGTACGGCTCGCAGATGCTGGCGCTCGGCGGCGTCCGCCATCTGACCGGCGGCGGCAAGCGCGAGGGGACGGTCACCTGCCAGGCGATGCTCGACCTCTGCGCGCGCAAGCCGGTCGAGGTCGAGATCGAGGACGGCGCCAAGGTCGTCCTGCAGGCGGGCGCGCCGCCGGTCGTCAACGGCGTCCAGGAGCAGCGGATGCGGGTCGGCTGCGGCTCGGCGACGATCGGCATTTTCGCCCAGCAGTGGCACGGCCACGCCGACGAGGTGATCGTGGTCGACGACCACATCACCGGGGTGTTGACCGAGCACCAGGCCGGGCGCTTTCTCGAGATGCCGCCCGCCGGCATCCGGGTGCGCGGCCGGAAGTCGACCCCCGGGCGCTATTTCCAGGTCGCGGAGCCCGGTCTCGGCTGGGGTGGCACCGAGGTCAGGGACCCGCTCGAGATCATCGAGCGGATCGACGCCAAGGCGGCCTGGCCTGGCCTGCGGCTGTTGATGGTCTCGACCACCGGCGAGGATGCCGCCTGGTACGTGCTCGATGACCGGCTGCAACCGGTGCCGGCCGCGATGCCGGCGCCGATCGCGCAGGTGGTCGAGCGGATCGCCGAGAACTGCGAGCCGGCGCTGACCACGGTCCTGTTCATGGCCGGCGCCGGGGGCTCGTTGCGCGCCGGGGTCACGGCCAACCCGGTCCGCCTGACCCGCTCGGTCAAGCAGGCGCTGACCCGGGTCACCTGCGGTGGCGCCCCGGTCTACGTCTGGCCGGGCGGCGGCATCACGATCATGGTCGACGTCACACGGATGCCCGAGGGCTCGTTCGGCTACGTGCCGACGCCGGCCCTGGTGGCGCCGATCGAGTTTTCCCTCGCGCGGGCGGACTATGCGGCGCTGGGCGGCCATCTCGAGAGCATCGTGGCGCTCGAGGACGTGCTGGCGCAGCGCCGGCTCACGACCCGGCCGTGGAACCAGCAGAACCCCTGGCCGGTGCGGCCCGGCCGGCCGTTCGTCGAGGAGACGTGACCGGCGCGGCACAGGCGGCGCTGCTCGTCGACGGCCGCCTCCACCTGCAGCACGGGCCGATCGACATCATCGCCGAGGCGTTCGGCGATGCGGATCAGCGAGAGCTTGCGTACCGCCAAGCGGCAGGTCGCTTCGAGACGATCCTTGCCGAGCTGGTGGCTGAGCTCAGCGCGCTCCGCCAACCGCTCACGGACGCCGGGCTCGCGGCCGAGGGGCCGGTCGCCAGGCGCATGGTGGCGGCGGTCTGGCCCTACCGGGCGCAGTTCGTGACGCCGATGGCGGCGGTCGCCGGCGCGGTCGCCGACGAGGTGCTGGAGGCGATGCTCGCCGGCCGAACGCTGAGCCGGGGCTACGTCAACGACGGCGGCGACATCGCGCTGCACCTGGCGCCGGGCGAACGGTTCGCGGCCGGGCTGGTCGCCAATCCCGACGCGCCGCAGCTGGATGGCAAGGTCGAGATCGACCACGCGATGCCGGTCAGGGGCCTGGCGACCTCGGGCTGGCGCGGCCGCTCGTTCTCGCTCGGGATCGCCGATGCGGTGACCGCGCTGGCCGCGACCGCCGCCGCGGCGGACGCCGCCGCGACGCTGATCGCGAACGCGGTCGACTGCGACCATCCGGCGATCGCGCGCGCGCCCGCGAACCTCTTGCGCGAGGACACCGATCTCGGCGATCTTCTGGTCACGGTCGACGTCGGCCCGTTACCGGCGCCGGCGGTCGAACGGGCGCTCGAGCAGGGCGCCGCGCGTGCCGAGAAATTCCGCCGGGCCGGGCTGATCTTCGCGGCGGCGCTCGTGCTTCAGGGCCGGGTCAAGATCGTCGGCCCGCTGCGCACAAGCTTACCGAGGGTGGCGGGATGAACGATCTGATCCGACTGCGCAAGATCGCCATGCACTTCGAGGAGATCTATCACGAGGGCGGCCCGCCGGCGGCCCAGCCGCTGGTCCGTGCCGCGATCCTGGCGGTCGCCCACAATCCCTATGCCGGCCGCTACGTCGAGGACGTGATGCCGCTGATGGAGGCGCTGCGCCCG
Organism: uncultured Alphaproteobacteria bacterium; assembly: GCA_963840925.1. Taxonomy (GTDB): domain Bacteria; phylum Pseudomonadota; class Alphaproteobacteria; order Geminicoccales; family Geminicoccaceae; genus DATAOG01. The sequence continues at coordinate 171,666 of CAWJAY010000027.1, read as the reverse complement.
CTCGGGGTCGAGCTCGCCAGGCGCCTGATCGATGCGCTGGGCGGCCACCCGCAGACGATCGAGGGCTACGGCAAGGGTGCGATCGTCGGCACCGCGGGCGAACTCGAGCACGGCGCGCTCTGGCACGCGCCCGGCGGCCACGCGATGCGCGAGGCGCTCGGCGACCCCAAGGCGATCGTGCCCTCGACCAAGAAGATCGGCAGCGCCGGCGCCCGCCTCGATGTCCCGATCACCCACATCAAGGCGTCCTACGTGCGCAGCCACTTCGATGCGATCGAGGTCGGGGTCGCCGACGCGCCGCGCCCAGACGAGCTCGTGCTGATCCTGGCGATGACCACCGGCGGCCGCATCCACGCCCGCGCGGGCGGGCTCAAAGCCGCCGAGATCAAGGGCGAGGACGGCCTGCGCTGAGGCCGGACGGACCGCGAGGGCCGCACGCGGCCCGGGGAGATCAGAACTCGTCGAAGCCGATGTCGCCGGCGTCGCCGGCCGCCTCGTCGTCACCGAACCCCGCGTCCGTCCCCGGCTCCTCGTGCGCGCCGGGCTCGGCGGCGGCGGCCGGATCGGGCCCGAGCATGCCGGCGATGGCATCGGCGATCAACACGCCCCCGGCCACGCCCATCGCGGTCTGGGCGGCGCCGGCGAGAAAGCCGCCGCTTTGTCCTCCGGCCGGCGACCAGGGCCCTGGCCCGGACCACCGCCGATCCGGGCCGGGCGCGGGCCGACGCTCGCCGCCGAACAGGCCGCCGAGGAAGCCGCCGCCGGCCGCACCTTCCGCCTCGCGCTCCAGCTGCTCGAGCCGCGCCTGGGCACGGGCGAGCGCTTGCTGCTGGACGACGATCGCCTGCGCCATGTGGTAGGGCGCGCTCGGCAGGCTCGCGAGGTGGCGCCGGATCAGCTCCTCGGCCTCGGCATCGCGCGGCCCCGCACGCCGCGCGGCCTCGGCGAGCCGCGCGAACAGATCATCGATGATGGCACGCTCGGTCTGGTCCATGTTCGACATCCTCCCTGCCTTGAAATGCCGCAGCGCCGGCCTCCGTCAAGCAGACCCGAGCGCGCTGCGATCAGCTCGAGGCACTGTAGGCGGCGGATCGCGGTTCGGCAGCAACCGAGGGGCGAGATCTCAAAAGGAGTAGGTCCAGGCGCCGGAACAACCACGCTTGCAACACCGCCAGAAAGGGTGCGGAACTCAAGGTGTCGCCTTGCGCATACGATCGACATAGGCGCGAAGGACCGCGTTCATGCGGGCTTGATAGCTGGGGCCCTGGGCCTTGAACCATGCCACCAGATCGGCGTCGAGGTGGACCGTAAGCCGCTGCTTGGGTCGACTGGCGCGCACGAGCACGGCATCGTCGAGCTGGCCCGGTTCAGGCTCGAAGGTGTCAGGATCGTCCCGGATCGCCGCCCCGATCTTCTCGTCGGTCAAGGCGTCCAGCCGCGCCCAGTCGGTCAGGCTTTGGTCAAGCCCCTCGCCGGAACGCATTCTGGTACGCTTGTCGCTCAGACGCCACCCCCCGGCGAGGCCCCCGGGAGCAGCAACCGGCTGCGCCTGCAGCTCGGGCCGTCGATGCCGCTCGAGATCGAGACCGGGACCACGGGCGCAGGCCAGGACCGATCCTGGTTGGCACAGCTCCGCTTCAGGATCGAGCTCGGCGGCTGACCCCGCGGGCGACGGCGCTCAAAGGCCGTCGCCGAGCAGCCAGGGGGGATGGACGAAGGCCGCCACGTGCACCGCGGCGGTATAGCAGCGCAGGCTCGGCGGGCACGGGCGCGCCGCCAGCGCCGCGACGCTTAACCGGCGTTTGGCCGGATCGTCGCAGCCCCAGGCGAACACGAACGGGCCGCCGAGATAGGCGGGCACGGAGCTGAGGATGAAGCTTGGGTCGGCGAACACCCGACTGAGCCGCTCGCGGCAGGCGCGGAAGCGCTCGGGCTCGGTCACCGGATTGCCGCTCTGCCCGACCAGGATCCCGCCCGGGCGTAGCCGAGCCCGGCAATTTGCGTAGAACTCCTCGGTGAACAGGGACTGGCCGGCGCCCATCGGATCGGTCGTGTCGAGCACGATCACATCGAACTGCCGATCGGTCTGGGCGACGAACGCGACGCCATCGGTGAACAGCAATTCGGCGCGCGGATCGTCGAAGGCGCCCCGGTGGATGGCGCTGAGCCAGGTCCTCGCGATCTCGACCACCCCCGGATCGAGCTCGACCATCGTGACCCGCGCGACGGTCGGGTGCTTCAGCGCCTCCTCGAGCGCACCACCGTCGCCGCCACCGATGATCAGGACCTCGCGCGCGGCGCCGTGGGCGATGATCGGCACATGCGTCATCATCTCGTGGTAGATGAACTCGTCGCGCTCGCTGGCCTGGACGATGCCATCCAGGATCAGGACCCGGCCGAGCGTCGCGTTCTCGAAGATCAGCACCTCCTGCAGGCCGGTGTGCTGCTGTAGGACGACGCGTTCGATCGCCATCCGCTGCCGCCAGTGCGGGTGGTAGACCTCCTCGAACCAGGCCATCGGCTCCGGCCCGTCAGAGCAGGCCGCGCAACTGCTCGCAGACCGCGATCCGGCCGGCCCGAAAGGCGTGCCTGAGGACCGGGATCACCCGGTGCGGAGCCGCCGACCCGCACATGAAGACGTCGATCGCGGCGTAGCCCCGCTCGGGCCAGGTGTGGATCGAGATGTGGGATTCGGCCAGCACCGCGATTCCCGATATCCCGCCGCTCGGGGCGAATGCGTGCAGGTGCAGGTGCAGCAGCGTCGCGCCGGCCGCCTTGATCGCGCGCCGGAGGGCGAGGTCGATCACGCCGACGTCGTCGAGGTATTGAGCGTCCCAGAGGTCGATCAGCAGATGGCTGCCAGCGTAGCGCAGACCGTCGCGCTCGATAAAGTGATCGTCCGGGACAGGACCCTCCGGAAAGTGGCCGGTCGGATCGCCTTGCGCGACCGGGTTACCCGCCTGCACTTCGACCTGGGCTTCGGCATCCCTCGCGTTGGTTTCGACGTCCACCCCAATTTGGGCAAGAGAGTGCCTTCTCATCGCTCTCCCCCACAAACCAGCAGTGCACCCAGAGGTTAGAACGCAGCGATATGTCGTTTTACCAATGCGTTTGCAAGGGCGAGTTGCCAGTTTCTTGCCCAAGCACAGTCAGGGCCGGAGGCCATCCGGGTGCCCGGGACCACGGTCAGGTGAACATCGCGAAACCTTCGAATTCCGCCCCGAGCAGCGCCTGGATGTCTGGATAGCCGAGCCAGCGCTCGGCGACCGTGGCGTAGACGCGGCGAAAGTCGGTGGTGTGGCGCAGATTGTCGCCCTCGGTCAGCTCGGTCAGGCTCGGCACCACACCGTAGTGGCCGCCCCGGACCGGCTTGCCGATCACGAACATCGGCCCGGCGGTGCCGTGGTCGGTGCCGAGGCTCGTGTTCTCGGGAACCCGGCGGCCGAACTCGGAGAACGCCAGCAGCACGACGTCATCGGCGCGCCCGATCCGGGCAACGTCCTGCATGAACGCGAAGATCGCATCGGCGGTATAGGTGAGCAGGCGCTGATGCAGATCGTTCTGGTGCACGTGCGTGTCGAAGGCGTTGTGGCGGAACGAGGTGTAGTAGAGCCGGGCGGGCAGGTCGGCGGCGATCAGGGCCGCCACCTTGTCGAGATCGAGTGCGGTGATGCCGTAGTCGACGGGCGTCTGATAGCCGGCCCAGGCCTCGCGCACCAGCGCCGAGGCGTCGAGCGCGCTCCGCGCGATCTCGAGCAGGTAGCGGCGCGCCGGGTTGTCGATGCCCTGCGGCTCCGCGACGTGCTCGAACATCGCCCGCTCCTGGAAGAATCCGTCACGCTGGAACGTGCTCGGATCGTCGAACACGACCGGCACGTGATCCCGGCTGCGCACCGCGAGCGATTGGCTCTCGCCGATGTTGACCACGAAATTGGGCACCGCCGCCGGGTCCATTCCATCCGCGAGCCGGCCGACCCAGCCATAGTCGGCACCGGCGTTGGGCGCTGCGGTCTGCCAGTAGGCCATTGAGGTGAAGTGCGAGAACGACGGGTTGTCGTAACCGCAGCCGTGCACGATCGCGAGCTGGCCCGTCTGCCACAGGCGCTCGAGCCCAACCATGCCGGGGTTGAACGCGAACTGCTGGTCGAGCTTGAGCAGGCCGTCCGGACGCAGCCCAATCTTTGGCCGCTGGCGGTAGTAGGCGTCGTCGCCATAGGGTACCAGCGTGTTGAGGCCGTCGTTGCCGCCCGACAGCTCGAGCACGACGAGGATTCGGTTGCCTTGGGCGCGCGGCGGTGCCACCGCCTGCGCGATCTGGCCGAACACGGACTGCACCGGCACGCCGCCCAGCGTGCAAAGGGCGGCCGCGCTGGCGAGGCCTGCCTTGGCCAGCTCGCGCCGGGTGATGCCACGCTCGCGCAAAAACGTCCGGCTCATGGCTTTGCCTCTCCCGTGCGGGCCCGCGCTCAGCCGAGCTGATACTCCGGCTGGCTCATGATCAGGTGGACCAGCCGGCGCAGTGGATCGTCCAGATAGCTGTCGGCGCGCGCGATGTCGGCGGTGCCGAGCTCACCGTCGAGGAAGTCGACCAGCATCGCCCGCTCGGTCGCGCCGAGCGGCACGCTCAGCAGGCGCAACAGGAAATGGTCGACCACCTGTTCGCTCGTAGTCAGCCCCGCCGCGCGGACCATCGCCGCCAGATCGACCTGGAGGGCCGCGCGCGGGATCGGCTTGACCCTGGCGATCGCCATCTGCCAACCGCGATAGGAGCCATAGCGGGTGTTGAAGTCCTCGTCGCGGTCGGCCAGCATGTTGGATTCGGCCATCATGGCGCCGCCTTCGGCCGGCATGGTCGCGCTGGTGACGTCATGGCCCTTTTGGATCCGCTGGTGCACGGCGATGATCGTCGGGTCGGGCGAATGGCGGTCGTGGGCGATGAAGTCGATGTCCGGGAACAGCAGCGCCAGCCCGAAATTGCCGCGCTCGAGCAGGAGCCCGGGCGTGATCCAGCTCCGGCCGCCGGCCCAGCCGGCCACGGTCGGCGGCCAAAACAGAACCTGGCCCATGGCCTCGGTGGTCTCGTTGAAGTCCGGGATGCCCGGGATCGCGCGCGCGCCAAGCTTCCTGAGGGTCGAGACGACAAGCTCGACCGGGCTCTTGATGTGGGTGCCGACTGCGGCCGGGCTGTAGAAGTCCCTGGACAGGAAGATCGTCCGCAGCAGCGGCTTCAGCTCGTAGCCGGCGTCGCGGAAGACGGCCCCGAGCTTGGCCTGCAGCTCAGCGTCGAGCTCGTCGCAGACCAGCTCTCGGTAGAGTTTGGCCGCGATGAACTCGGCGGTCGCCGGCTGGGCGAGAATGATGTCGATCACCTGGACGCCATCGAAGCTGCCGATCCGCCCGAGAAAGCTCTTGGCCGCGGCGTCGTGCTGCTCGGCGTGGACCACGAAGGTCAGGTCGTCCGCGTTCCAGCCGGTGAACGCGCGCGCCGCCTCGCGGATGTCGGTCTCGGCGTAATGGCCGACCCCCATCGTGAACAGCTCCATGATCTCGCGGGCGAAGTTCTCGTTCGGCGCCCCCTTCACGTTGACCCCGGCGTCGAGGAAGTAGAGCATCGCCGGGTCCTGCGCGACCGCGATCAGAAGATCGCGGAAGTTGCCGGTCGCGCGGCGGCGGAAGGTCTGATTCTGGCGCAACATCTTGCGGACGTCGCGGACCTTGTCCTCGCTGGTCGCGAAATGACCGTGCCAGAACAGCGTCATCTTCTCCTCGAGCGGGCGCTCGGTCTTGAGCATCCGCTCGGCCCACCAGTAGGCGACGCGCCGGGTCTCGAGCATGCTCGCGCGCAGCCAGTAGAAGAACTTGTCAACCACCGGCTGGAGTCGCCGGTTGCCCGACGGCTTGACCTTGACGCCCAACGCTTCGCCGGTCTCCTTGGCGAGCGCGGTGGTTGCCGGCCGGCTCGGCGGAAAGTTCAAAAGGCCCTGGTCGTGGATGGCCGAGGGGTCGAAGGGTGGCAGATCGTCCGGCAGAGCGTCGTAGTCGACCAGATAGCCGACCGCGGCCTCGGGCGTCATCGCCGCGAGCGCCGCGACCTCCTCGGGCGTGCCACCGAAACCAGCGCGCTCGAGCAGATGGGCGGCGCGGTCGTAGCTCCAGTCCTCGGCTGCGATCGGCGCGAGATCGCCCCGCCAGCCGGCCGGCCCCGGCCCCTTGATCAGCGGGCCGGCGGCCGCCGCCGTTGCCAGCACCGTCGGCCCGAGGCTGGTCCCTGCCCCGGAAGCGCGCATCTGGTTCGACCGAACCCGCATGAGCAAACCCTTCCCCGCCAGCCTCGGCTACCATCGGTCGACCCGTGCCGCTGGTCAACTGCGTCAATGCGGAACCGCAAGTTCGAAACCGACGAGCTGGTGCAGCGGCTGGCCCAACTGACCGGCGAGTCTCTTGATCGCGATCCTGCGGCCGCGGGTCACCTCGACCCAACGAACCCAAGACCAGCTCTGAGCCTGGGTTTCAGCCCCCGCGCCGTCGCGACCTGAAACCCCTCGCGGTGCCACCTCACGACCGCGCCCAGCTCGAGGTTCTATCCTACACGTCGTCGTGGCTCAGGCCGGTCCGCTTCGCGATCCGCGCGAGCATGCGCGGTCCGATCTCATCGTCGTCGTGGAATGCGAACACGACATCAGGCCAGCCCTCGCGCGCCAGCGTTCGATGGGAGCCCGACTGCCGCTTGATCCGCTATCCCAATCGGAGCAGGGCCGCGAGGACCCGGCGCGCCTTGACCGCAGGCCACCTACTCACGCGGCGCCGAAGAGACCATCGAGCTCGGGCGTCGGCTCACCGTGCTCCAGACGTTCGGCGAGGACCCGAAGCGCCAAGGCCTCGGCCTTGGCTATCGCCTGCTCGCGCGTTTGGCCGTAGGCGATCGCGCCCGGCAGGGCCTGCACCTCGGCGATCCAGCGACCGTCGTCCTCGCGTTCGGTCTCTACCTTGAACTGGCCGGCCTTCATTCCATGGCTCCGCCTGACGTTGCCTCCCTTCCATAGCACGGACCAGCACGCCTTTGCGGTCCGCGTGACCAGCGGGCGTTCATGCGAACGCATCCTCGGGTCAGGCCCGCGGGCGAGCGACGCGAGGCGCTCTCGAGCCGCCTCACATCTCGGCATAGCTCGTGAGCTCGGCCTTGCCGCCCGGGTGCGTGACCGCGCCCTTCTCGGCGGGGCCGACGATCTGGGCGTATTTCCATAAGCTGCCGGACGGATATTGGGTCGGGCGCGAGCGCCAGAGGCGGCGGCGCTCCTGGAGATCGCCCACAGGCAGCTCGACCTCGATCGTGCCCGCCTCGGCGTCGATCGCGATCAGATCGCCGTCCTTGAGCAGGCCGATCGGGCCGCCGACCGCGGCCTCGGGGCCGACGTGGCCGATGCAGAAGCCGCGGGTCGCACCCGAGAAGCGGCCATCGGTGATCAGCGCCACCTTGTCGCCCATGCCCTGGCCGTAGATCGCCGAGGTCACGCCCAGCATCTCGCGCATGCCGGGCCCGCCCTTTGGCCCCTCGTAGCGGATCACCAGGACCTCGCCCTCGCGGTAGCGGCGCTCCTGGACCGCGGCCATCGCATCCTCCTCGGTATCGAAGCAGCGCGCGGGGCCACGGAACTTCAGGTTCTTCAGCCCGGCGACCTTGACGATCGCGCCCTCGGGGGCAAGCGAGCCCTTGAGGCCGACGACGCCGCCCCAGCTCGTGATCGGGTCCGAGGTCGGCCGGACCACGGGCTGGTCGGGATCGAACCTCACGTCGGCGAGGTTCTCGGCGATCGTCCGGCCGGTCACGGTCAGGCAGTCGCCGTGGAGAAAGCCGCCCTCCAGCAGCGCCTTCATCAAAAGCGGCACGCCGCCGGCATCGTGCAGATCGCGCATCACGTACTTCCCGGCCGGCTTCAGGTCGGCGATGTAGGGGGTCTTGCGGAAGATCGCGCAGACGTCGTGCAGGTCGAACTCGATCCCGGCCTCGTGCGCGATCGCCGGCAGGTGCAGGCCGCCGTTGGTCGAGCCGCCCGAGGCCGCGACCACGACCGCGGCGTTCTCGAGCGCCTGGCGGGTCACGATGTCGCGCGCCCGGACGCCCTGCTCGAGCAGGCGCATCACCGCCTCGCCCGAGGCCTCGGCCCACTGGTCGCGGGTCTCATAGGGCGCGGGCGTGCCGGCCGAGCCGGGCAGAGCCAACCCGATCGCCTCGGACACGCAGGCCATCGTGTTGGCGGTGAACTGACCGCCGCAGGCGCCGGCCGAGGGACAGGCGACCTCCTCCAGCGCGTGCAACTCGTCCTCCGAGATCGCGCCGACCGCGTGCTGGCCGACCGCCTCGAACACATCCTGCACGGTCACGTCCCTGCCCTGGAAGCGGCCGGGCAGGATGCTGCCGCCGTACATGAAGACCGAGGCGACGTTGAGGCGGACCATGGCCATCATCATGCCGGGCAGCGTCTTGTCGCAGCCGGCGAGGCCGACCAGCGCATCATAGCCGTGGCCACGCATCGTCAGCTCAACCGAATCGGCGATCACCTCGCGCGACACCAAGGACGCCTTCATGCCCTGGTGGCCCATCGCGATGCCGTCGGTTACCGTGATCGTCGTGAACTCGCGCGGCGTGCCGCCGCCGCGGGCGACCCCCCGCTTGGCCGCCTGCGCCTGGCGCGCGAGCGCGATATTGCAGGGTGCTGCCTCGTTCCAGGTCGTGGCGACCCCGACGATCGGCGCATCGATCTCGGCGCGCTTGAGGCCCATTGCGAAATAGTAGGAGCGGTTGGGCGCACGATCGGGCCCGACCGTGGCATGCCGGCTCGGCAGCTTGGATTTGTCGAAGATGGTTCGCGTGGCCATGGCCGGTGCCTCCCTTTAGAACGATTCGCACTTTGGTGCCAGCTATAGCCACGGCAGACCGTCCTGACCAGCAAGCGCGTGCACGGATCTGAGACCACCTTGGATCCGGGTCGTTTCGTTAAGCTGGCGATCGCGTCCCGAATGTCGTTGGCGGCGAGGACGATCAAGACGGTCGCGCGCATCACCCGCAGCGGCTAGGCTTGGCCGGGAGGCGCCGGAGCGCGCGAGCAACGGATGCAGGCCATGCCGACTGCGCAGACGATCATCGAACTGCTCGCGAACGGCTCCGACGAGGCCGCCGCGATCGCCGCGATCGACCGGCCCGCCCTCACCTACGCCGGCCTGCGGCGCCAGGTCGGCGCCACGATTGGCGCCTTGAACAGCTTCGGCATCGGCCGCGGCGATCCGGTCGCGATCGTGCTCCCGAACGGCCCCGAGATGGCCGCGGCCTTCGTCGGGGTCGCCGCCGGCACGACCGCTGCTCCGCTCAACCCTGCCTACCGCAGCGACGAGTTCGACTTTTATCTGAGCGACCTCGGAGCCAAGGCGCTGATCGTCCAGGCCGGGTCTGAGACACCTGCGCGCCCGGCCGCAAAGCGGCACGGCATCCAGGTAATCGAGCTCACGGTGCCGACCGGCGCGCCCGCCGGCGTGTTTCAGCTGTCGGCGGACGACGGCGGCGCCGCCGTGACCGGCGGGCCGGCCGGCATCGATGACGTCGCGCTGGTGCTGCACACCTCGGGCACCACCTCGCGGCCCAAGATCGTGCCGCTGAGCCAGCGCAATCTCTGCGCCTCGGCCGCCAGCATCGCCCGCGCAATCGCGCTCACGGCTACTGACCGCTGCCTCAACGTGATGCCGCTGTTCCACATCCACGGCCTGATGGCGGCCGTGCTCGCGACGCTCGGCGCCGGCGCCTCGGCGATCTCGCACCCCCGGCTTCAACGCGCTCCGCTTTTTCGGCTGGCTCGATGAGCTGCAGCCCAGCTGGTATACGGCCGTGCCGACCATGCATCAGGCGATCCTCGCGCGCGCAGCGCGCAACCCCGAGGTCGTCGAGCGCGCGCGGCTGCGGCTGATCCGCTCGTCTTCGGCCTCGCTGCCGCCCCAGGTCATGGCCGATCTCGAGCGCCTGTTCCGCTGCCCGGTGATCGAATCCTACGGCATGACCGAGGCCGCGCATCAGATGGCGAGCAACCCGTTGCCGCCCGCGGCGCGCAAGCCCGGCACGGTCGGGATCGCGGCCGGCCCCGAGATCGCGGTCATGGACCCGGACGGCCGGGTGCTGCCGGCGGGCGCGGTCGGCGAGGTCGTGATCCGGGGCCCGGGCGTGACCCGGGGCTATCAGAACAATCCGGCGGCCAATGCGTCCGCGTTCACCGCGGGGTGGTTCCACACCGGCGATCAGGGCACGCTCGACCGCGAGGGCTATCTGAGAATTACCGGGCGGCTCAAGGAGATCATCAATCGGGGCGGCGAGAAGGTCGCGCCGCTCGAGGTCGACAACGTGCTGACCGCCCATCCGGCGGTCGCCCAGGCGCTGACCTTCGCGATGCCGCATCAAAGGCTCGGCGAGGAGGTCGCGGCCGCGATCGTGCTCAAGGACGGCCAAAGCGCCAGCGAGGCCGAAATCCGTGCGTTCGCGGCCGAGCGGCTGGCCGACTTCAAGGTGCCGCGCAGGCTCGTGTTCCTGGACGAGATCCCCAAGGGCGCGACCGGCAAGCTGCAGCGGATCGGGCTCGCCGAGCGCCTCGGCCTGTCGGCATGAGGATTGGCGTCGTCGGCGCCGGAGCGATCGGCGGCTATCTCGCGGTCGAGCTGGCCCGGGCCGGCCAGGAGGTCTTGGTGGTCGCGCGCCGGGCCAACCTGGAGGCGATCCGCGCCCACGGGCTGCGGCTCAAGATCGCCGGCGAGGAGCGCCGGGCCGACCTCGAGGCGAGCGACGACCCGGCCGCGCTGGGCCCGGTCGATTTTCTGGTGCTCGCGGTCAAGGCGCATGCCGCGCCGGCCATCGCGCCCGCGCTCGGGCCGATGCTCGGCAGCGCGACCGCGGTCGTCTGGGCCATCAATGGCATCCCTTTCTGGTATTTCCATGGCCTCGAGGGTCCGTTCCGCGAACGGCAGCTGGCGAGCGTCGATCCGGACGGCGCGCTCTGGCGCACGATCGGGCCCGGGCGCTGCCTCGGCTGCGTTGTCTATCCGGCCTGCGAGCTGGTCGAGCCCGGCGTGATCCAGCACCTCGAGGGCGACCGCTTCAGCCTCGGCGAGCCCGACGGCTCGCGCTCGGAGCGCATCCAGCGCCTGAGCCAGGCGCTGATCGCGGCCGGCTTCAAGGCGCCGATCCGGCCGCGGATCCGCGACGAGATCTGGGTCAAGCTCTGGGGCAACCTGTCGTTCAACCCGATCAGCGCGCTGACCGGTGCGACGCTCGACGTCATCGGCAGCGATCCGGGCACCCGCGAGGTCGCGCGCAAAATGATGCTCGAGGCGAGCGCAATCGCCGAGCGCCTCGGCGTCCGCTTCGGCATCGACATCGAGCGCCGGATCGACGGCGCCCGGGCGGTCGGCGCGCACAGGACCTCGATGCTCCAGGACCTGGAGCGCGGCCAACCGCTCGAGCTCGATGCGCTGGTCAGCGCGGTCCAGGAGATCGGCCGCCTGGTCGAGCTGCCGACGCCGACGATCGACACCGTCGCGGCGCTGACCCGGCTGCGCGCCCGCACGGCCAGCTGCCCGGAGCCCTGAGCGGCCGCCCCAGCAGCCCGGTTGCCGGCGCCGCGTCGGGCAGCCTATCTGAAGACGGGCTTTCGCGTGCCAACGCGGCCGACCTTCGAGGAGTGCTGGTTGAGCCTCTGGCCGATCCTGATCACGCTGACCGCGCTCGTGCTGGCGCTGGTGGTGCTGCCGCTGCTGCGCCGGCCGAACGCGCCCGCGGCCCGGCGCGAGTACGATCTGAGCGTCTATCGGGCTCAGCTCGAGGAGCTGGAGAGCGACCAGGAGCGCGGCCTGCTCGGCCCGGACGAGGCGCGGGCGGCGCGGCTCGAGGTCGAGCGGCGGATGCTCGCAGCCGATGCCGAAGGCAGCGTCAGCAGCGCTCCGGGTGGCATCGCCGGCCGCGGGCGTTTTGCGACCGCCCTGGTCCTGCTGATCGCGTTGCCGACGCTTTCGGCGGTGCTCTACCTGCGTCTCGGGCGGCCCGACCTGCCCGCCCTGCCCTTTGCCGAGCGCGCCCGAAGCGCCAGCGATGAGCCGGGCCTGCCCTCGGTCGAGAAGCTGGTCAAAGAGCTCGAGCAACGGGTCGCAAAGACGCCAGACGACCTCGAGGGCTGGCACCGGCTGGCGCGCGCCTATCAGCTGATCGGCCAGCCGGCGAGGGCGAGCGACGCCTACCGGCGCGCGCTGGCGCTCGACCAGGACAGCGCCGAGCTGCACGCGGGCCTTGCCGAAGCCGAGATCGAGGCCGCGGGCGGCCTCGTCGCCGAGGCGGCCCGCCAGGCGCTGGCCCGCGCCCTCGAGCTCGAGCCGGCCAATCCGCGCGCGCGCTTCTATCAGGGTCTGGCCCTGGCCCAGCGCGGCGAACGCCAGAAGGCCCTGGACCTCTGGACCGGGCTGATCAGGGATGCTCCGGCCGATGCCCCCTATCTGCCGGTCGTGCGCGAGCGGGTCGCAGCACTGGCTCAGGACCTCGGCCTCGATCCGGCCAAGGTGGTGCCGGCGCCGGCGTCGCCCGGCGTGGCCGCTGCCCGCGGGCCCACTCCCGAGCAGATGCAGGCGGCCAAGGACATGGCCCCTGAGCAGCGGACCGAGATGGTCCGGGGCATGGTCGAGAACCTTGCCGCCCGCCTCAAGGATCAGCCGGACGACGTCGAGGGCTGGCGGATGCTCGCGCGCTCCTACCGCGTGCTCGGCCAATTCGAGCAAGCGGCCGAGGCGGCCAGGCAGGTCGCGAGCCGCCGGCCGCAGGATCCGACCGCCCAGCTCGACTACGCCGAGGCGCTGCTCGCGCTCGAGCCCGACGAGGCGCCGCTCTCGGCGGCCGCGATCGCCCAGCTGCAACGGGTCGCCGCCCTCGACGCCGACAACCCCGAGGCGCTCTACTTCCTCGGCCGCGCCGCCGCCGAGCAGGGCGATCCGGCGCGCGCGCGCGCCTTTTGGCAGCGCCTGCTGGCCCAGATTCCGGCCGACGCCCCGCAGCGCGCCGAGGTCCAAAAGCTGATCGACGGACTCGATGCCGGGGACTGAATCCGGCCCTCGAGGACGCCCGAGCTACCGGAGAGGCCGGGCGCCCGCAGGCGCCCGGGTCGTCAGATCACTCGACCACCTGGACCGGCTGGTCGGGTGGCGTGAGGTTGCCCCAGAAGCGGGTGTCGTCGACGTTGTCCTTGGTGATCGCAGCGCCCGGGATCTTCAGGTTCGGCCCCCACTCCTCGATCGTCAGTTCCGACTTCAGCCCGGCCACGTCGTAGCTGCCGGGCTTGGGCTCGTTGCCGGCCAGGATCAGCGGCGTGAACATCGCGAGCCCATAGATCTGGGCGTAAAGCGGCTGCTCGACCTCGACCTGCTGCCAGCCGGAGCGGATGTTGTCGAGCCCGACCGGGGCGCCGTTCGACGCCATCATCATGATCTCGCCCGGCTTCTTGCCGGCGGCCTCCAGGATCGAGACGATCGGCACGGTCAGGTGCGCCGCGTGGCAGAAGATCAGGTCGATGTTGGGGTTCACCAGCATCTGGTCCTGGACGATGTCGGCGGCGTTCGAGGCTTCCCACTGCGCCGCCGCCTTGGTGATGATCTCGACCTCGGGAGCCTCGGCCTGCATCCGCTCCTCGAAGCCTTTTTGGATGTCGAGCGTGTAGTTGTCGCCGGGGTCGCCCAGGACCTGGAGCACGGTGCCTTTGGCCGCGCCGTGGCGCTCGGACAGCAGCCGGACGGCCTCGCCGGCGGCGATGTTGCCGATCTCGACCGTGCCGGCGACCGAGGTCAGCTCGAACGGGGTCGTGCGGATCTGGCGGTCGTAGTTCAGGATCTTGATCCCGGCCGCGCGCGCCTTCTCGATGCCGGGCACGATCGAATTGAAGTCGACCGCGTTCATGATGATCGCGTCCGGCTTCAGCTGGATCACGTCCTCGAGCTGGTTGAGCTGCCGGTCGGGCTGGTTCTGGGCGTCGAGCGAGACGACCTTGTAGCCCATCTCGCCGAACACGCCCTCGATCGCCTTCTGCGTCTCGGTCTGGAACTCGTCCAACAGCGTCGGGATCATGTAATAGATCGTGCCCTTGTCCTGGGCCACGGCCGGCTGCCAGACCGCGAGCCCGAGCACCGCGGCGCCGGCCGCGAGCGCGCTACGCCTCGAGATGTCGAACATCGTCTTGCCTCCCTGTCGGATCACTTTTGCGCTCGGCCGATTAAACGGGGCGCCGTCCGCGGGATCAATCACCTTTACGGCCAGGCGACCGGAAGCGCTGCTTCCGCCCGCGATCAGACCTTGGCAGCCCGCGGCGCCGAACCGCCGAGCTCGCCGGTGATCAGGCTCACGATCTCTTCGTGCGTGGTCGAGCGCACGCTGCGTTCGCCGGTGACCCGGCCGTGGCGGAGCACGACGATCCGGTCGGCGACCTGAAAGGCGTGGAGCACGTTGTGGGTGATCACGACGATCGCCACGCCCCGGCGCCGGATCTGCTCGACCAGCTCCAGCCCGCGCCGGGTCTGCGCGACGCCGAGGGCTGCGAACGGCTCGTCGAGCAGCACCAGCCGCCCGCCCCAGTGGACGAAGCGGCAGAGCTCGATCGCCTGGCGCTGGCCGCCCGAGAGGTGCTCGACCGCGCTCCTGACCGATGGGATCTCGGTGCCGATCTCGGCCAGCGCCCGCTCGGTCTCGGCCTGCATCGCGCGCTCGCGCAGGAACTTGAGGCCGGCGATGTTGCGGTAGAGCTCGCGGCCCATGAAGAAGTTGGCGACCGTGTCGACGTTGGGGCACAGCGAGAGGTCTTGATAGACCGTCTCGATGCCCAGCGCCTTGGCCTCGGCCGGGCTCGCGAAGGCGACGCTCCGGCCGCCGAACCAGATCTGGCCGGCGGACGGCTCGAGGCTGCCGGACAGGATCTTGATCAGCGTCGACTTGCCGGCGCCGTTGTCGCCGAGCAGGCCCACGACCTCGCCGGCATGAACCGCAAAGCTCACCTGATCGAGCGCCACCACCGGCCCGAAGCGCTTGCTCAGGCCGTCGACGCGCAGCAGGGGCTCGGCCGGGCTTGGCCCGGGCTCGGTCATCGCGATCTTCAGGATTGGCGGCACACTAGCTAGAGCCAATCACGGCAGCGGGGCGCCTGTCGAGTTCGAAAACCCGAGCGCCGCCCGCTCGTTCGGCGCGGGAGCCCAGTCCGGCCGGCAGCTCGATCGAGAGCCCCTCCGGCAACCCGTAGGGATAGGCGTTGAGGTCGACCGGGACCGCATAGTTCAGCCGCGGCCGCAGGATGCCGCAGTCCCAGCGCCAGCCGGACGACGTACCCCGGAGCCGGCTCGCGACGAAGAAGCGGCACTCGCACTGGACCTCGGCCTGGACGCTGAGCTGGCCCGCGCTCGCGGGCTCGCACGCCGGGGTCTGGCCCCGAGCGGGCGCCAGGACGGCAAGGCTCAGGACCGCCGCGATGCCGAGCGCGCGGGCGCCGGTTTCCGGTTTCATGGCCATGGTGCCTCGAACGGCGGGGTCAGACGACGAGGCTGGCGGTGCTTTCGGCGAGCGCCCAGAGCACCCGGCGGCTGGTCTGCTCGTACAGCTGGCTACCGGCCGAGATCAGGAACATGCCGGCGCCGATCCCGAGCACGGCGAGCACCGATGCGATCGCGGCGTGCCGCCGCCTGATCGCGCTGCGGTCGCCGCAGACAAGACCCCGAATTGCCACCAAGGCCGCACCTCATGCGCTGACCAATTCGACACAATATGCATAAAATGCGATGCATTTGTCAATCGCGCGCCCTTTCCGCCACCGCCGCTCCACGGGTCGGCGAGGAAAATCGGCTGTGCGGCAGGCCCGGGTCGGCGTGGCCGGACCCGGGCGATCGGATCAGTCGGCGAGGGCGGGCTCGGCCGCCGCGGGCATGGCCTCGAGCGCCGCCCGGATCGCGTCATCGACCCGCTCCAGCCAGACGAACTCTAGCGCCCCGCGCGCACTCTCCGGGATGTCCTCGAAGTCCTTGCGGTTGCGCGCCGGCAGCAGCACCCGGGTGAGCCCGGCGCGATGGGCCGCGAGCACCTTCTCCTTGATCCCGCCGACCGGCAGCACCAGCCCGCGCAAGCTGATCTCGCCGGTCATCGCGGTGTCGTTGCGCACGGTCCGCTCGGTCAGCAGCGAAACCAGCGCCGTGAACATCGCGACCCCCGCCGACGGGCCGTCCTTGGGCACGGCGCCAGCAGGCACGTGGACGTGGATGTCGCTCTTCTCGAACAGGCCGGGATCGATGCCGAGCTGGCTCGCGCGCGACTTGATCAGGCTCAGCGCCGCCTGGGCGCTCTCCTTCATCACATCGCCCAGCTGACCGGTCAGGATCAGCTTGCCGCCGCCGGCCATGCGGGTTGCCTCGACGAACAGGATGTCGCCGCCGACCGGGGTCCAGGCGAGCCCGGTCGCGACGCCGGGCACGCTGGTCCGCATCGCGATCTCGCTCTCGACCTGCTTGGGCCCGAGGATCGCGCGCAGATCCTCCGGCTCGACCCGGACCCGCGCGGCCGCACCCTCGGCGATCCGGACCGCGACGTGGCGCAGCACGCCGCCGATCAGGCGCTCGAGGTTGCGCACGCCGGCCTCGCGGGTGTAGCCGCGCACGATCGCCCGGATCGTCGCCTCGCCGATTTCGGCCTGGTCCGGCCGCAGCCCGTTCGCCTCGAGCTGGCGCCTGACCAGATAGCGCTTGGCGATCTCGACCTTTTCGTCCTCGGTGTAGCTCGGCAGCTCGATGATCTCCATCCGGTCGCGCAGCGGCCCCGGGATGCCGTCCAGCACGTTGGCGGTGCCGATGAACATCACCTGGCTGAGGTCGAACGGCACCGCGAGATAGTTGTCGCGGAAGGTCGCGTTCTGCTCGGGGTCGAGCACCTCGAGCAGCGCCGAGCTCGGATCGCCGTGAAAGCCAGCACCGAGCTTGTCCATCTCGTCGAGCATGAACACCGGGTTGCGGGTGCCGGCCTTGCGGACGCTCTGGATCACGCTGCCCGGCAGCGCGCCGATGTAGGTCCGCCGATGGCCGCGGATCTCGGCCTCGTCGTGGACGCCGCCCAGGCTCGCGCGCACGAACTTGCGCCCGGTCGCGCGCGCGATGCTCTGGCCGAGCGAGGTCTTGCCAACGCCCGGCGGCCCGACGAAGCACAGGATCGGGCTCTTGCCTTTCGGGTTGAGCTTGCGGACCGCGAGATGCTCCAGGATCCGCCGCTTGATCTTGTCGAGGCCGAAGTGGTCCTCATCGAGGATCCGGCGCGCCTGCGCGATGTCGATCGCGTCCTCGGACAGCTTTGCCCAGGGCAGCTCGATCAGCCAGTCGAGGTAGGTGCGGATCATCGAGTACTCGCCCGCGGCCTCAGGCATCCGTTCCAGGCGCCGTAGCTCCTTACGGGCGTGCTGCTCGACCTCCTCGGGCATCTTGGCCTCGGCGATCGCCTTGGCCAGCTCCTCGATCTCGGCGCCGGTGCCCTCGGTCTCGCCCAGCTCCTTCTGGATCGCCTTCAGCTGCTCGCGCAGGATGTACTCGCGCTGGCGGCCCTCGACCGCCTGGCGGGTCTGCTGGCCGATGTCGCGCGAAATCCTGAGCACCTCGATCCGCTGCGCGAGCAGCCCGATCACCTTGTCGAGCCGGGCGCGGGCGTCGAAGGTCTCCAGGACCGACTGCTTCTCCTCGGGCGACAGGTCCATGAAGCTCGCGACCAGGTCGGCGCCGGCCGAGGGCGAGGTCACCGACTGCACGGCGTTGACCAGCTCCGGTGGCACCTGCGGCAGCAGCTGAAGCGCCTCCAGCGACTGCTGCTTCAGGTAGACCAGGCGCGCCTGCAGCTCGGCGTTCTCGACCTCGAACTCATCGATCCGCTCGACCCGGGCGGCCATGAACGGATAGCCGGGCAGGAACTCGCGCACCCGGAAACGCTGCAGGCCCTGGCAGACGATGTGATGCGAGCCGTCGGGCGCGGTGACGTAGCGGAGAATCCGCGCGACCGCGCCGATCCGATGCATCTGCTCCTCGCCCGGGTCGTCGGCCTCGGCCTCGCGCTGCAGGATCACGCCGATCGGCTGCTCTCGGCGCGCCGCCTCCTGGGCGGCCGCGATCGACTTCGGCCGGCCGAGCGAGAGCGGCAGCATGATGCCGGGATAGAGCACGACGTTGCGCACCGGCAGGATGATCAAGGCATCCTCGGGCAGAGTTGCGCCCTGGCCCTGTGCGTCCGGGGCCGGCGCGGCGCCGGGCACGCCGGTCCGCTGCTCTTCGCCGCGGACCTGAGGCTGTTGCTCTGTGGTCATTCGATCGTCCCTCACAACTTGCGCAGACCGAGCACCAGGCAGCCGTCGGTCAGCTCCCGGCGCGCGATCTCGAAGCGGCCGGCCGGCAGCTCGATCCGGCGCTCGAAGCGGCCGTAGGGGATCTCCAGCCGGCGGATGATCCCGGCGTGCGCCCGCCCCGGCATCGGCCGCTCACCGGCGACCACAAGGGTGCCGCCGTCGACCGCGACCTGGAGCCGGTCCGCACCGACCCCGGGCAGGGCGACCAGGATCCAGAGCTCGCTCTCGGTCTCGAGCATGTCGACCGGCGGCTCCCAGCTGGGCTGGCGGGCGTTGCTCGAGCGCGGCTGGAAGAACTGCCGGTGCATGCGCTCCGCGCGCTCCAAAAGCTCGCAGGCCGAGGCCCACATCCAGGCATCAGGATCACGTGATGGCATTGGGGACCTTTCGAGGCGCGAATCACCGGCCGGCGGGCTCGGCCACGTGGCGTCCGACCGGCGCGGAGGCAGCTCCCGGCTCGAAGCGCCCCTACTATTTCGTTAACATTGGCGCGGATTCAACTATGCATCGGCGCGCTCGGAGCCCGGCCGCCCTTCGAGGCCGGCGCGCCGGGCCGCCTGACCGCAGAGGACGGGGAGCGATGCCCAAGAACGCGAGGAGACGGGTTATGGAACCGGTGCGCTTCGGCGTCATCAGCACCGCCAAGATCGGGATCGAGAAAGCGATCCCGGCGATGCAGCAGAGCGAGCTTTGCCGGATCGTCGCGATCGGCTCGCGCGAGCGGTCGCGCGCCGAGGCGGCGGCCGGCGCGCTTGGCATCGCCAAGGCCTATGGCTCCTATGCCGAGCTGCTCGCGGACCCGGAGATCGAGGCGGTCTACAATCCGCTGCCCAACCACCTGCACGTGCCGATCTCGATCGAGGCCGCGGCCGCCGGCAAGCACGTGCTCTGCGAGAAGCCGATCGGACTTACGGCCGAGGAGGCGGAAAAGCTGATCGAGGCGCGCGACCATGCCGGCGTGCTGATCCAGGAAGCCTTCGCGATCCGCCACCACCCGCAGTGGCGGCGCGCGCGGGAGCTGGTGCGCGCCGGTCGGATCGGCGAGCTGCGGGTGGTCCAGGGCGGCTTCAGCTATACGAACCTCGACCCGCAGAACGTGCGCAACCAGGCCGGCATCGGCGGCGGTGGCCTGTACGACATCGGCTGCTACCCGATCGTCGCCGGCCGCCTGCTGTTCGGCGCCGAGCCGCGCCGGGTGGTCGCCCAGATCGAGTACGACCCGAGCTTCAAGACCGACCGCCTGGTCTCGGCGCTGATGGAGTTCGCGGCCGGCCAGGCACTGTTCCTTTGCTCCACCCAGCTCGTGCCCTACCAGAACATCCAGATTTTCGGCACCAAGGGGCGGATCGAGATCGAGATCCCGTTCAACGCCCCGCCCGACCGGCCCTGCCGGATGTTCATCGACGATGGCAGTCAGCTCGGCGGCGGCTCGGCGGTGGTGGAGCAGTTTGAGATCGTCAACCAGTACGCGCTGCAGGGCGACGCGTTCGCGCGCGCGATCCGGACCGGCGCGCCGCTCGAGTTTCCGCTCGAGGACGCGATCGCCAACATGCGTGCGCTCGATGCGGTCTACCGCTCCGGCAGGACCGGGCGGTGGGAAGAGGTCTGAGGCGAGCGCCGGTCGGCAGCTCACACCACCACGTCGGGATCAACTCCGATACAACGCCGTTGCAATCACATCAACGGCGTTCCTGATGCCAACGATTAACTGACGAGCGCGCCGACCAGCCCGACCAACAGCGAGCGCAAGACGCAATCGGCTTCTCGGTGCTTACCTCCGCAAATCAACTCTGATGATGCTCGCGTCGGCGATGAACTCCTCAGTGCCCCAACCGGGCAGCGGTCCGACGGCGCTAACCTCAGCAATCTTCTCCAGAGGGTGCTCACCTCAGCAATGAAGTCCGACGCGCTCAACCGGGCCTATGCGCTCCCCGGTGCTCACCCCGCTAGGAACTCCGAGGAGAAACGGGGCCCGGTCGATCAACTGAGAGTGCCCGGCACGGCCGCTCCTTGCCCTATGCCGGGAGCGCGTTCGACGCGCTGACGCGAGCCTCCGCGGCGCTCGCATCGCTTCTGCCCGCCGTTCGCCTCCGGGCGGCAGGCCCACGGGAGTCGGCGGCCGCCGCGATCTGCGATCGCGACCCGCCAGGTTCGCCAGCACCGCCGGGCTCAGGTCGGGACGCCGGTCGGGCCGACCACCCGGTGTTTGGTCGGCTCGGCCGGACGCCGCCCTACCGGCGGATCTGCGGACCAGATCGGCAGACCGAGGCGCTCCGCCCATTGCCGCCGGGCGGCATCGATCCGGCGTTCACCGTACGCCCGGAACAGCTCGATCTCCTTGGCCGGATCCGGATGCGCCAGCTGCAGCCGATGCACAATTCGCCAGCCATAGCGATGGCGCACGCGCTCGCGATGATGGCGCAGGCCCCGGTAGCTGGCGAGCGGCTCGCTCCAGCGGCGCATGCCGAACAGGCCACGGATCGCGACGTGCACGGTGGCCTGATCGATGGTCAGGGTCGCGCGCCGGAGCAGCAGATCCACTCCCCAGAGCACTTGGCCGGCGCCGACCGCCAGCAGAATGCCGACGCCGCCGCTGCCGAGCGCCGGCAGCGGCGGCGGCCCACCCTGGATCAGCGCGAGCAGAGGAACCCCGATCCAGATGCCACCGATCGCCAGCAACAGGCCGGCCAGCAGCATCTGCTCGCGCTCGCTGGCATCCGGCACTGGCGCCCGACCGACGGACCGGCGGCTGCCCCGGGGGCGGAGGCTGAGATTGGCTTCGGACATCGCGGGTCTCACAACCGACAGGTTATCAGGACCTGCCACTTACAGCTCTGGGTTAGACCCTGGGGGTTAAGGAACGGTTAACGCAGCACGGACCGAAGCGCTTGCCGGCCAAGGCGGTTGCCGCCGGCTGCGAGCCCGGCCATCTTGGCCCGGCCAGCGCGCCGGCGCGGTCATTTGCGAGCAGGGACAGCGGTGGATCAGGACGACGGCGGCCTCGCCCCCGGAGCAGCCGGGCTGCAGCCCGGCCGCCTGGACCGGTTCGTCCGGCGCTACGGCGCGCCGCCGCCGCTCGCGATCGAGGTCAAGGGCCTCGGCAAGACCTATCGCGGCTCGAAGCGCACGCCAGCCAAGGAGGCGCTCAAGGGGATCGATCTCTCGGTCCCCCGCGGCTCGATCTTCGGCCTGCTCGGCCCCAACGGCGCGGGCAAGTCGACCCTGATTAACATCCTCGCCGGGCTGGTGACCAAGACCGTGGGCAGCGCCCGGATCTGGAACTTCGACATCGACTTGCATCCGCGCCGCGCCCGGCGCGCGATCGGGATCGTGCCCCAGGAGCTCAATCTCGATGCGTTCTTCACCCCGCGTGAGACCCTCGAGATCCAGGCCGGGCTCTACGGCGTGCCTCGACGCGAGCGCCGCAGCGACGAGATCCTGGCCGCGGTCGGCCTGGCCGACCGGGCGTCTGCTTACGCCCGTACGCTGTCCGGCGGCATGCGCCGGCGGCTCCTGGTCGCCAAGGCCCTGGTCCATCAGCCGCCGGTCGTGGTCCTTGATGAGCCGACTGCCGGCGTCGACGTCGAGCTCAGACGCAGCCTCTGGCGTTACCTGCGCGAGCTCAACCGGCAGGGCGTCACGGTCGTGCTGACCACCCACTACCTCGAGGAAGCGGAGGCGATGTGCGATCGGATCGCGATCATCGACCGCGGCGAGGTGGTCGCCTGCGACGACAAGGCGGCGCTGATCGGCAGGCTGGACGAGAAGCAGCTGGCCGTGGTGGTCGCCGAGCCGCTCGGCGCCCTGCCGGGCGAACTCGCCCGGCTCGGCGCCAGGCTCGACGGCGAGCATCAGCTGGTCCTCAACTACCGGCCGAGCCGGGCCCGGGTCGGCGAGCTGCTTGACGCCGTCCGCCGCGCCGGGCTCACGATCACCGATCTTGCGACCGCTGAGGCCGATCTCGAGGAGCTGTTCCTGCGCCTGACCGGGCGCGGCCAAATCGACGACCCGCCGTCGCCCTTCGGGCAATGAGCGGCGCCACGAAGCCTTTGACAGGCGGCCGCGGCGGTGGCATGACCGCTGCCAGGTGCAACAGCGGAAAGGAGGTGATCCTATGTCTCACGCGAAGGTGGCACGTCTTGCCGGGCCGGCGAACGAGGCTTTGGTCACGTCCGCCGGGATTGGCTGACGGCGCGGGGAACAGCGTCTAATCACAAACCCGCGTAACCCACCGCGTGCGTTTACGGCGCCGCTGTCCCAGGGCAGCGGCGCTTTCTTCTGGCCAAGATCGAGCATGCGAGCCAACCCCAAGAAGCTGAACCCGCTCCAGTTGAAGACGCTCGCGATCCTGCAGGCGATGGCGAGCGACCAGGGGCTGGCCAGTCCACCGGGCGACGACGGCACGGTGCTGGTCCATTCGCTGCCCGCCGCACACGGCGACCATTTCCATATCGGCAGAGCGGTCGTCCAGGCGCGTGACGCAACCGGCCTGGGCAATCCCAACGTGATGAGCGCGCTGGCCCGCAAGGGTCTGCTGCTCGCGGGTGCGGCCGGCGCCCCGATCCTTTCTGCCGAAGGGCTGGCCTACGATACCGGCATCACCGAGCAGGTCCTGCACCGGACCAGCTGAAGCGCGCTCCGCGACCGGAGTGCCCACCCGAGCCAGGCAATCGGCAAGCGAAGCCGGAGTCGGGCCGGGTTGAGGCGATCGGGTGGAATGCGCGCGGCGGCGTTGATGGTCGCGCTGGTGTTGGCGCCTGGGAGCGGCGGCTGGACGGGCGAGCGGCTGGGGCTTGGGAACGATCGGCTGCAGAAGTGAGCTGCGGGCGCTCAGGAGCCGGGTCGAGCGGTCGCCGCGGGCCACGAGCTACCTCTCGAGCGGGCGCGCCGGGCGCTTGCGCAGCAGCGGATCGAGCCGCCGAACGATCCGCGGTTGCAAAGGGCCAGTCGACCGAGGTGGCGCCTCGGGGTGGGGCGCCGCGAACTTCGGGATCGGCGGGCTCGCGGTTAATAGCCGCGGCTGCGGTCGACCTGATGGCGGAGCGGCTGGCCGGCGCGGGCACGACGGATGTTGTCCACGACCCCGCCGGCGGCGGTCGCCGGCAGGCAGTAGCTCGCAACGTGGGGCGTGATCAGGACCTTCGGGTGGCTCCAGAGCGGGCTCTCGGCCGGCAGCGGCTCGGTCTGGAAGACGTCGAGCGTGGCGCCGCCCAGATGGTCTGAAGTCGAGCGCTGCGACCAGGTCGGCCTCGACCAGGTGGGCGCCCCGGGCGACGTTGATCACGAAGGCGCCGTGCGGCAGGCTCGCGAAGGTCTGTGCGTCCAGGATGCCGCGGGTCTCGGCGGTGAGCGGCAGCAGGCAGACCAGGATGTCGGTGCGGTGCAGGAACGCCTGCAGGGCGCTGCGGCCGACGAAGCTCGTGACCCCCGGCAGCGCTTTGGCGCTGCGGCTCCAGCCGGCGACGGCAAAGCCCTGGCTCAGGAGCTGGTGGGCGGCCGCCGCGCCGAGCTCGCCCAGGCCCATGATCCCGACCCGGCGCAGGGCGGCCTGCGGGGGAAAGCGATAGGCCCAGTCGCGGGCGCTCTGGGCGCGCTCGAAGCGGTCGAACTCGCGGTGGTGGCGGAGCACGGCGAGCAGCACGTACTCGACCATCGTGCGGGTCAGCGAAGGGTCGACCATGCGCGCGATCGGCACGTCCGGCACGCTCTGATCGCCGATCAGCCATTCGATGCCCGCGCCGAGCGAGAGGATCGCTTTCAGGTTCGGGTAGCGCGCGAGCTCGCCCGGCGGCGCTCGCCAGACCAGCGCGAGATCGATTTCGGCCGGGTCGCCGACCGCGGGCCAGATCCTGACCTCGAGCTCGGGCATGCGGACCAGCAGCTCGCGCCGCCAGAGCTCGGCCGGATCGTCCGGACTGAGGAACATCAGGGCCACGGCAAGATTATCTCCGAGCGCCAGATCCGCGATGCCGCGCGCATCCTGCCGGATGCCGACGCGCTCGAACAGCCCCGGCGCGCGAACCGGGCGCCGGGCGCGCCGGTCGGCAGCGCCAGCAGCGGGCCCGTGGAGCGAAGGTCTTGCGGCGAGCGAGTTGGGTCGATCGAGCAGAACGCTCAGCGCGCGGCGAGGCGGTCGCCGGCTGGGGCGGGCATATCAGGCGCGGCCGGCAGCGCGGCCCGGATTTGGCGCAGCGTCGTCTGGTAGGCTGGCGCGAGCGGGCCGCCCAGCTCGAGTGCGCGGCCGGCGGCGATCAGCGCGGCGGCGGGCCGGCCGCGCTCGAAGATGACCTGGGCCAGATTGTTCCAGGCGGCGCCGCTGTCGGGCACGATCAGGACCGCGTGCCGGAACGCGCGCTCGGCGCCGGCGAGATCGCCCAGGGCATAGCGGACGTTGCCGCGGCCGAGCAGCGCGCCGGCGCTGTCCGGCCAGCGCGCGAGAACCGTATCGTAGGCCGCCCCCGCGCTCGCCAGGCGGCCGGCCCGCTCGAGCGCGGCCGCGGCGCGGACGACCGCCGCCTCACCTCCGGTCGCGGGCAGGCGGTCCGGCGGCAGGATGACAAGGCCCCAATGCCCGGCCCGGGCCCAGGTACGCTCGAAGGTCGCGAGCGCCACGCGGCGCCGCGCCTCGCGGCCGGAGCGCAGCACGAGGTCGCCGGCGACCCGGTCGTAGCCGACCGCGACCGCGTAGTGCCAGACCGGCCATGCGTCGAGGCCGAGGTTCTGCAGCACCAGGACCGGGTGGCCGGCCGCGAGCTCGGCCAGCAGATCGCCCAGCTCCCCGACCGGGACCGCGAGCCGGTCATGCCGCCTTGCGGCGGCGGTCAGGTCCGCCTGGAGCGTGCCGGCGCGCCCGGCGGTGAAGACCGCGGCCGCAAGCTCCGCCTGGCCGGCCGCGCTGCCCGACCAGCCGAGCGCCATCGCCAGCGCGGCCGGCCCGCAGTAGAGCTGGTCCTGCGGCTCGAACGGCACGCCCGCGACCTCGGCCCGCTGGGGCAGCTCGGGCCGCAGGTCTGCGCGCTCGACCGCGGCCGGCGTCGCGCAGCCCGCGAGTCCGGCCGCGGCCAGGACCGCGAGGCCCAGGCGGCGCAGCCGCATTTGCCTAGCGGCTGCGGACGAACGGGAAGACGTCGGTCAGGCCGAGCAGGTCGGTGATCAGCAGCACGATGAAGATGAACACGGCGGCGCCGATCACGGCCGCGATCGCGCTCTGGCCGGCCGGCAGCCGATCGAGCTGGCCCGCGATCCTGCTGACCTCGGCGTCGGAAAGGCTCGCGACCCGGCTCGCCGCCTCGACCGGATCGACGCCGAGCGCCACCATCTGCCGGCGCACGTCGTCGCGGGCCAGGAAGGCGCTGACCCGCGCGCGGGCATCGAGCGCTGCGGCCGGCTCGAGCGCCTGCTCGGTCGTCACCAGGGCCGCGCGCGCGGCGCCGATCGGCCCGGTCAGCGCAAACATGACCACGGCAAGCGTCAGCGCCACGAACCGGCGCAGCGAAGGGAGAGCCATCATAGCGCGTGCATTCCTCAGTCGGTGGTGGGCTGGATGCTGACGATCCAGGCGCACCCGGTGCGCGCGCTGCCTCCTAGCAGCCGAAGGTTAATGAGCAATCAAGCTCAGAAACTGCCCATCGTCACTCTCAGCCAAAATTGCTTGTATCTCGTTAGGCTACGCGCTACTATTCGTGTAGCGCTACACGATACATCTACCAAAGGCTAACATGACAAACAGCTCCGATACCCCACTCCATCCCGGCACTTTCGTCCGCGAAAGCGTCATGCCTGCCGGCATGTCCGTGGTAGAGGCCGCCAAGCAACTCGGCATCGGCAGGCCGGCCCTGTCGAACTTCCTTAACGGGAAATCCGCCCTGTCCCCCGAAATGGCGGTCAGGCTGGAGAAGGCGTTCGGTGCCGACCGGAGGCGGCTGTTCGATATGCAGGCAGCCTACGACCGGCAGGAGCGTCGCGCCGGTGAAAAGCAGGTCGCGGTTCGCGCCTTCGTCCCGAATTTCCTGACCATCAAGGCACGGCAGATCGAGGACTGGGCAGCGAGCCAGATCGACGCCCGCACCCACCTTCCAGTCTTTCTGCGGAGGCTGGTGCACTCGACCGGCAACGACCTCCGCCAGGTCGACTTCCCCGGCTACGACAACGCGCAGCGCAAGGGCGACGATGGCTTCGTCGAAGCGGGCGCCGCCACACCCTGGGTTCCCGAGGGGAACTCCTATTGGGAGTTCGGCACCGACCAGAAGCCGGATGCCAAAGCGGAGAGAGATTATGCGGCGCGGCTAACCTCGGTTGATCCCGCCGAAAGGGCAACCAGCACCTTCGTCTTCGTGACACCACGCAACTGGCCCGGCAAGACCGGCTGGAAGAAACGGAAGAACGAGGCCGGCGAATGGAAGGCTATCAGGGCCTTCGATGCGAGCGATCTTGAGCAGTGGCTGGAGCAGTCGGTGCCGGCGCAGATCTGGCTTGCCGAACAACTCGCCCTGCCGGTCAGCGGCTATGAGACACTGGAGCAGGCATGGCGGCGCTGGGCGAACGCCAGCGAGCCCCATCTGACACCCGATATTTTCGCATCCTCGATCGCGGCGTACCGAGGCACGTTTAAGGCGTGGCTCAACAAACCAAGCGATAGGCTCTTCGCCGTCGCGGCCGATTCGCGCGACGAGGCGCTCGCCTTTCTCGCCTGCCTGTTCGATGACGAAGAACTAGGCAAATTCAAAGACCTCGTCGCGGTCTTCACATCTCCTTCAACGCTCAGGACGCTCGTTGCGTCCTCCGTACCTTTCATCCCGATCGTCCACTCCGAAGACGCCGAACGCGAACTCGTCGACGCCCATCGCCGGCTCCATTGCATCGTTTTCCGTCCCCGCAACGCGGTCGATACGGAAGCCGACATCGCGCTCGATCTGCTCGGCTACGACGCCTTCGAGAAGGCGCTCACTGCCATGAGAATCGAGGAGGGCGACCTCGACCGGCTTGCAAGAGAGTCGGGCCGGTCGCCGACGATCCTACGCCGCCGCCTCTCGCAGAATGCCGCGATTCAGGACGCCCTTGTGGGCCGGCGATGACGACACAGCAAGGAACCTCGTGCCGATGGCGTTGATCGGCGCGTGGCATGCCGAGCCGGAGGCTGATCGCGAGATCGTCTCTTATGTGGCGGATCAAAAGTACGAGGCGATCGAGGACAATGTCGCGCGTCTCCTTCGTTACGACGACAGCCCGGTCTGGTCCGCCGGACGGTACCGGGGCGTCGCCTCGAAGATCGACGCCTTATTTGCGACTGCGAGGATGGTGACACCGGCGGAGCTCGACCGGTTCTTTGTGGCTGCCGAATACGTTCTTTCCGAGTCCGACCCAGCACTCGAACTGCCGGAGGATGACAGGTGGGCCGCGGCGCTGTACGGCAAGACACGCGATCACTCCGGCGCGCTGTGTGAGGGCGTCTGCGAGACACTCGTCATCCTGTCGGTCCACGGCAACAATTTGTTTCAGAGCCGCCTCGGCATCGACGTCGAAGGCCGGGTCGCAGTTCTGATCCGCAAACTCCTAACGCCGCTGACGCTTGATAAGTTGCTCTCTCACGACCACGACCTGCCGCGCTACGCAGAAGCCGCGCCCGATGAGTTCCTTAAGATCGTCGAAGAAGATCTGCGACGCAATGGTCCCGTCATCTTCGGCCTTCTCAAGCCTGTCGACAGCGGTTCGTTGTGGGCATCGCCGTCGCGGACGGGCCTTCTCTGGGCGCTGGAGTGCCTTGCCTGGAAACCCCAAAACCTCCCGCGCGTATCGGCGGTTCTCGCCCAACTCTCCCGGACGAAAATTGGCGACAACTGGGCGAATAAACCGGACGCCAGCCTTCAGGCCATCTTCAGGTCATGGATGCCGCAGACGGCGGCCTCGGTGGAGCAGAGGATCAAGGCGCTGGAGATGCTCACCAAACGCTTCCGCGATCTCGGCTGGGAGATTTGCATCGAGCAAATCAAGCCGGGATCCCGGATCGGTCACTTCAGCTACAGGCCCCGCTGGCGCAGCGACGCCTCCGGGGCCGGGCAGGTCGTCACGTGCAGGGAAATTTACGAGTTCTCCCGAAAGGCTCTGGACCTCCTGATCGCTTGGCCATCCCACGACGAAAAGACCCTTGGCGATCTCGTCGAGTCTCTCCAGGGCATGCCCCAGGAAGACCAGCCCAAGGTCTGGGACCTCATCGATGAATGGTCCCGGAAAGCCGGGGACGCCGCTAAGGCGGCTCTCCGCGAGCGCATCCGGCGGTTCGCCCTTACCGGGCTGAGCCGGCACCGGAAGCTTGGGGAGGTGACGCGTGACCGTGCCAGCGAAGCCTATGGCAGCCTCCGACCGCACGATCCGGTCACCCGGCACGCTTGGCTGTTCGCGGATCAGTGGGTGGAGGAGTCGGCGGAAGAGGTCGAAGGAGAGGAGTTCGACTATCGCAAGCGTGATGAGCGGATTGACAGGCTGCGCCGCGAAGCGATGAGTGAGATATGGAGGGAGCGCGGCTTTGAGGGTGTTAGGGCATTGCTCACCGGCAGCGGCGCCGCCGGCACCGTCGGCCGTTACGCAGCATCGCGCGTTGCCGGGGTTAAGCCGCAGGTCGATTTCGTCCGGCGCTGCCTCTCCCTCGACGAAGAGCTCCAGAACAAGGGCGAGTGGTGCCTGCAGGGGTTCCTTTGGGCGATCGGGGACGATACGCGTGTCAGGGTGTTGCAGGCTGCGGCCGAAGAGCTACCTGCCGAGATCAAGCGGCTATTTGTATATGCGCCGTTCCAGGCATCCACGTGGCGTCTTCTGGACAATTATGACGGGGACATACGAGCCGGGTACTGGAAGGACGTGGTCCCGTTCTGGGGTCCGTACACGCCTGCCGAGCTTACCGAGCTGATCGACCGCCTTCTGGAGGCCCGACGGCCCCGCGCGGCTTTCCACGCCGCCCACATGGATTTCAAGGATATAGAGACATCCCGCCTCAAGCGGCTGCTGCGCGACATTGCCACGGTCGATGCCGAACCGGTAGGTCATTTCAAGCTCGACCGCTACTACATTTCCAAGGGACTGGATTCACTTGATGGCCGCGCGGGCGTCACCCGTGACGAAATGGGTCAACTCGAGTTCCTCTTCATCAGCGCCTTGGATCACAGCAAGCACGGAATCCCAAATCTCGAAAGCCAGATTGCACAATCGCCGGCGGTGTTCGTCCAGGCGGTGGCGCTCGCCTATAAGCGGAGTGACAAAGGAGAGGATCCGCCGGAATGGAGGATCGAAAATCCCGAGCAGCGCGGGGCAGCAGCGTCGGCAGCCCATCGCCTTCTCGATCAGATAAAGAAGATTCCCGGCACGGACGAAAACGGAAGGATCGACGCAGTGGCGCTCGCCGAGTGGCTCGCCGTGGTTCGGCGCTTGTGCAGCGAGTATGGCCGTGCCGACATCGGTGATCACTGCCTCGGACAGCTGCTCGCCAGGGCGCCCGCGGGCGAGAACGGCGTATGGCCCTGCGAGGCGGTCTGCGAGGCGATGGAGGGGATAGCATCCCCGGAAATCGGCAGGGGATTCCAGATCGGCGCTCATAACTCTCGCGGCGCTCATTGGCGGGGCGAAGGGGGCGAACAGGAGCGCGAGCTCGCCGCGAAATA
This sequence comes from uncultured Alphaproteobacteria bacterium, assembly GCA_963840925.1. Classification (GTDB taxonomy): domain Bacteria; phylum Pseudomonadota; class Alphaproteobacteria; order Geminicoccales; family Geminicoccaceae; genus DATAOG01. Next base: position 141,599 of record CAWJAY010000027.1, on the reverse strand, counting down.
CCGCGCCTGGGCCGAGCGCTTGCACTTCGACTATCCCTATGTCGGGGAAGTCATCGAGAGCATCGCCGCGTCCTATGAGCGCGAGGCCGGATGGCAGGATGCCGAAGCGACGCTCACGAAGCGGCTTCGCTATTGAGAGCGGGGGCCGACATCATGCGAACGCGTTTCCCGCCCGCCCTACAGCGGTCGAATCGCGTCGGAATAGCGCTCAGGGAATCCCGTTAAGACCGATCTCTGCCGCCGGGCCTCCAGCTCAGCGCTTCACGAAGCGATAGGCGACCAGCAGGATGATCGCGCCGATCACGGCGCCGATGAAGCCCGCCCCCTGACCGGCCTGGTACCAGCCGACCGCCTGGCCGAGGTAGGACGCAACGAAGGCGCCGGCGACGCCCAAGAGCATCGTGATGATGAAGCCCCCGGGATCTCGTCCCGGCATCAGGAACTTGGCGACGATGCCGGCCAAGAGGCCGATGATCAGGGTCCAGATCAGGCCCATGCGGCGTTCCTCCTTGTGTGAACCGCGTCCTTGCCCTACGGCGGGCGGCGGCCCGGATGGTGGCACGCCGCGGGCCAGCGGTCGAGCCCGCCCCTTGCTCCCGGCAACCAATTCTTGACCGGATAAGCCCGACACTTTCGACGGCGCCGACGTTGCGGAGAGGCCGGCATGTTCGATCACCCGGATTTCGACGATCACGAGCTAGTGCTGTTCGCATCCGATGCCGCGGCCGGGCTGCGGGCCATCATCGCGGTGCACTCGAGCGCACTCGGTCCGGCCTTCGGCGGCTGCCGGATGTGGCCTTACCCGAGCGAGGCCGAGGCGCTCGCCGACGCGCTGCGGCTGGCGCGCGGCATGACCTACAAGGCCGCGATCTGCGAGCTGCCCTATGGCGGCGGCAAGTCGGTGATCATCGGCGACCCCCAACGCGCCAAGACCCCGGCCCTGCTGCGGGCGATGGGGCGCGCGGTCGAGGCGCTGGGCGGCCGCTACATCGTGGCCGACGACATCGGCACGACACTTGCGGACTTGGTGCTGATGCGCGAGGTCACACGCCACACCGCGGCCGCGACGGCAGCGGCGCAGGCGCCGCTCGCGGTCACCGCCTACGGCGTGCTGATGGCGATCCGGGCGGCGGTCCGCCACGCGACCGGCGGCGAGCGGCTCGACGGCCTGCGGGTCGCGATCCAGGGGCTCGGCAACGTCGGCCGGCCGCTCGCCGGCTATCTGGCGGAGGCGGGCGCCGAGCTGGTCGTCACCGATCTGGACCCGGAACGGGTGGCGCGCACGGTCGGCGAACTTGGGGCGCGCGCGGTCGCGCCAGAGGCGATCTACGCGCAGCCGGTCGACCTGTTCGCGCCATGCGCGATGGGCGCGGTGCTCAACGAGCGCACGATTGCGCAGCTTCGGGCGCGCATCGTCTGCGGCGGCGCCAACAACCAGCTGGCCCGGCCGCACCACGCCGCAGCACTCGCCGGACGGAGCATCCTCTACGTGCCCGACTATCTCGCCAACGCCGGAGGCGTGATCGACTTCCACCAGGAGCGGATCGACAATTCGGGTGCCGCGGTGCTGGCCGCGGTCAGCCGGATCGAAGCGATCACCACCGAGGTTCTGGCCACGGCGGCGCGCACCGGCCGGACGCCTCTCGAGGTCGCGGACCAGCGGGTGCAGGCGCGGCTTCGGGCGGGCGGCCCTCGGCGGCGCTGAGGCGGTCGGCGCCGGCCGTTCTCGGCGTGCGCGGCGGGCTCAGTTCCGGCCCGCACGGCGGACAATTCCCTGAACGCTTTATATGGCTATCGCTTGCGCGGATTTGGCTTCGCCGGTAACCATTCGAGCGAGGGTCGGCGATGGGAGCGCGTGCCGATGACCGGCGCCGTAGTCAGCATCGCGCAGCAAAAGGGCGGTGCCGGCAAGACCACGCTCGCGATTCAGCTGGGGGTCGCCTGGTGGGCCAAGGGCCGGCGGGTCGCGATGCTCGACATCGACCCGCAGGCGAGCCTGTTCACCTGGTTCAACCTGCGCCGCCGCCGGCTGGGCGACGAGCAGGGCGGTCTCGTGGTCCAGGGGCTTTCGGGCTGGCGGCTTGGCGGCGAGGTCGGGCGGCTGCGCCGCGAGTTCGATCTGGTGCTGATCGACAATCCGCCGCACGCCGAGACCGATGCCCGCAGCGCCTTGCGCGCGGCGGACCTTGCGCTGTTGCCGTGCCAGCCGAATGCGCTCGACCTGTGGGCATCGCGGGCGACGCTCGACCTCGCCCAGGCGGCCGGGACCGAGGCGCTGCTGGTGCTCAACCGGGTGCCTGCGCGCGGGCTTGCCGCCGAGGCGATCCGGGCCGAGATCGAGCAGCAGCGCTGGCCGCTGGCCGCCGCGAGCCTCGGCAACCGGCAGGCGTTCGCGGCCTCGATCGCGGCCGGCCAGGGGGTCGTCGAGAGCGCGCCCAGGAGCGCTGCCGGCGAGGAGGTCGCGACGCTGGCGGACGAGGTGCTCGGCCGGCTGGCGCGCTGAGCAACCGGATTGCGGCCGGCCGCTCGGCTGCTACAAAGGCTGAGTTCTGAGAGCTTTTCGGGCGATCAGTTAGGAGGTGGCGCGATGGACCCCTACCAGAGGCGCAGCGGCCCCGATGGCGATCTCGGCCAGCAGGCGAGCGGCCTGGTCGGCGGTTTTCTGATCTATCTCCGGACCCGGTCGCCGGAGCACTGGCTGTTCTTTGCGATCGGCGTGATCTTCGGCCTACTGGTCGGCTGAGCCGGCCGGCCGATCGCGAACGGCGATCCGTCAGGCGCGGTCAGCGGTCGGCGATCGGGATCATCCGGCTGCGGCTGCGGCAGGGCGTCGGGCCGGTCCAGGAAGAAGACCGTGATCTCCTCGTAGGGCGCCTCGCCGACGCTGACGGCACGGTGGATGCGATCGGTCGGCTCGTCCCAGTCGACCTGGCCGGCCGCGAGCGTGATCCGCTCGGCCGGGCCGCCGTCCCGGTGCTCGATCGCGAGCGTGCCGCCCCGGAGGACCACAGTCACCCGGTGATGGGGTCGCGGTGCCAGGGCAGGGCCTCGCCGGGCGCCAGACGCAGGCGGCGGACCATGACCGCGCGGCGGCGATGCAGGATCTGCTCGCTCACGCGCGCCTGCCGCTGCCGCCTAGAGCGCCTCGACCCGGACCAGACCCTCCGCCTCGGCGCGGGCGAGCGGGTTGCGCAACGGCGCGCCGAACGCGGGCGAAGAAATCTCGAAGACGTCGCCCTCCTCGGGGCGGATGCCGGCGCTGAAGCTCAGCACGGCCGCGCCGACGAAATGGACGTGGACGTCGCCAGGCCGGCGGAACAGCGGGTATTTGAAGTGGTGGTGCTCGAGATTGCTGAGGCTGTGGCTCATGTTGGCTTCGCCGGACTGCCACTCGGCCTCGAACAGCGGCCGCTCGCCGCGCAGCACGCGCACCCGGCCGCGGACGTCCTTGGGCAGCGGGCCGAGCAGCAGTTCCGGGCCGAACGCGCAGGGCCTGAGCTTGGAATGGGCGAGGTACAGGTAGTTCTGGCGCTCGAGCACGTGGTCGGCGAACTCGTTGCCGAGCGAATAGCCGACCCGGCGCGGCCGGCCGTGGTCGTCGATCACGTACAGGATCACGACCTCGGCTTCCTCGCCGCCATCGAGCGCGAAGGCCGGCATCGCGAGCGGCTGGCCGGGGGCAGCGACGATGCTGCCGTCGCCCTTGTAGAACCACTCGGGCGCGACGCCGACGTTACCGGGTTCGGGCTTGCCGCCCTCGATGCCGAGCCGGAACATCTTCATCGAATCGCTGAGCGTGGCCTCGTCGGCCGCCTGCACCTGGTGCATCGAATCGCGCGCCTGGGCGCTGCCGATGTGGGTGAGCCCGGTGCCTGTGATCAGGCAATGGGCCGGGTCGGGATGATCGAGCGGCGCCAGCAGGCGGCCTTCGGCCAGCAGGCCCGCGACGTCCTGCTCGCCATCGGCCGGGGTGGTTTGGGCCAGCTGTGACAGCCCCTGCCCGCCCTGCAGCGCGCGCTTTGCCAATTCATAGACGCTGCTGGCACCGCGCAGGCTTTCGACCTTGCGCCCGTCGGCGCCGACCCGGCCGACCCGGCGCTCGCCGGCCGGCGAAACGAACTGCACCAGACGCATCTTTTCCGGCCTCCCCAGCCGCCTGATGCCAACCTGCCGCCCCCGCGGCCGGACCGTCAAGCGCGCTCGACGTCGCCGATCGCGGCCAGGCTCGCGAGCCGGGCCAAGCGCGCCGGCAAGGCCACGACCGCGCCCACGATCACAAGGCTCGGGCCAGCAAGGCGCGGGTCGGGCGCGAGATCGGGCAGCGTCGCGAGCGTCCCGGTCACGACCCGCTGGTGCTCGTAGGTGCCGTGCTCGATCAGCGCGGTCGGGGTCGCGGCCGCGAGCCCGTGCGCGATCAGCGCCCGACAGAGGCCGACCAGCGCCCTCAGGCCCATGTAGACGACCACGGTCTGGCCGGGCCTGGCGAGCAGGCTCCAGTCGAGATCGAGCTCGCCCTCTCGGGTGTGGCCGGTGACGAAGATCAGGGTCTCGGCGTGCTCGCGGTGCGTGAGCGGGATCTGGGCGCCGGCGGCGCAACCGAGCGCCGCGGTGATGCCGGGCACGACCTGAAAGGGAATCCCGGCCGCGGCGAGCGCCTCGAGCTCCTCGCCGCCGCGGCCGAAAATGAACGGATCGCCGCCCTTGAGGCGGAGCACGCGCTGGCCTCCGCGCGCGAGCTCGATCAGCAGTCGGTTGAGGTCGGCCTGCGGGCAGACGTGCCGGTCGCGCATCTTGCCGACGAAGATCCGCCGGGTCGCGGCCGGCACCAGATCGAGCACATCCGGGCCGACCAGGCGGTCGTAGACCACGACGTCGGCCCTGCGCAGCAGGCGAAGCGCGCGCAGGGTCAGGAGATCGGCCGCGCCCGGGCCAGCGCCGACCAGCCAGACTTCCCCGCTCAAGCGGACATCTCCCGGGCTCCGCGCGCCGTTGGCCCGGCGCTCAGCCCGCAATCTTGAGGATTTCGAGCCGGGAGGCGTCGGTGTAGTCCTGGCCCTCCTGGCCGGGGCCGCGGTAGAGCTCGGTATCCAGGATCAGCCGGCGGTCCTCGAAGGTCTTCTCGCAGCGGCGGTCGATGAACATGCCGCCGATCGGCGTCTTGCCCTCGCCGGGCTTGGCCTCGGTGCAGCGCCAGCCGTCGCGGCCGTAGCGGCCCATGACCCGGATGCCGAACAGGAACGCCTTTTTCTTGAGGTAGAAGCGGGCGTCCGGGTCGGTGACGATGCGCAGGCCCTGGACCACGCCCTTTGCATCGATCAGCAGCGAGGGAATCACCGGGTGGCCGGCGACCTTGGTCCCCTCCCAGCGCTCGCCGAGCGCCTCGAGCCGCGAGGGGGCGAAGGCGAAGGCGACCTCGTGCCGGCCTTGCGGATCGGCCGGGCAGCGCTTGAACTCGGCCCAGCCGGCGAGCGCCGGGCCTGGCTCGGCGCCGTCGTTGCCGCAGGCGAACTCGGTATAGCCTTCCGCCGGCAGCTGCTCGATCGTCATGCCGACCCGGAGATCGCGCAGATCGCCCTCGAGGGGGTCCTCGGCGGCGCTGGCACCGAGCGCGAACCCCGCCGCCAGCGCCGCGCCGAGGCCGAGCTTCACGGACCGGATCGTCATCGCGCCGTCTCCCCCTTCCGTCTGGCTGCGACCGGCTGCACCCTTGCTGGCGGCCGGCGGCCGTGGTCCCTTATAGGCCGAGCCACGGCGACTGGGGAGGCGGCAATCGATGGTTTTGGCAAAGCGTATGAGCGGGGCGGCCGGCGCTCTGGCGCTGGCGGCGCTGTTGCTGGCCGCGGGCGGCGCGCGCGCTGCGGCCGACCTCGAGCTCGGCAAGCGGGTCTACGAGCGGGCCAACTGCGTCGGCTGCCACAAGTGGCACGGCGGGGGCGGCGGGGGCTACGGCGGCGCCGCGCTGTCGCTGCGCACGACCGAGCTCGATCGCGCCCAGCTGCTCGAGGTCGTACGCTGCGGCCGGCCCGCGACCCGGATGCCCTATCACGACCGCCACGCCTACGAGACCACCGAGTGCTACGGCGGCATGACCAAGGCCGACCTCGGCGCCGACTTCCCGGCCCAGGCCGCGGCATTCCTGCGCGCGCAGGAGATGGAGGCGGTGGTCGACTACGTCGCGACCCAGCTCCAGGGCAAGGGCGAGCCGACCAAGGCCGACTGCATCGCGTTCTGGAGCGAGGGCGACCGCCAGTGCGAGAGCCTGAAGTGAGCCCGCGCCCGCGGCGCGAACGCGTGGAACTTCCGCGTCGGGCGTTAATCGGTCGTTAACGCTTCGGCGCTAACTGTGCCTTCGGCGGGTCCATGCGACCGTGGCAATCCGTGCCCCGCGCAGCAACCTGGTGGTTTCCGGGCGGGACTTTGACTTGAGACGCCCGGGTCGGGAATTGTGCTGGCGCTGACGCCGCTTGGCCCGGCCGCGATCCTGAGGCGGGGTGCGGCGGAGGTACGCCCAGTTCCGGGAACTTGCCGAGGCTGACCCTGCTTGGCCCGGCTTCGAGGCTTGGCGGTCGCCTCGGATCCGATCCCGGCGCCCGCTGCAGGCATTGGCGTCGTCCGGTCATTTCTGAGATCAGCGAAGAAAGGGCGGGCCGCGAACGACCCGCCCTGGGCATCAGATGGTCGGGTTGGAGCCCGACGCTGCCTGTCGCGTCTGGCTATAGCGAAAAGACGAACAGCATCGAGCCGGGCTCCATCTTCTCCAAGCCTTCGGTGCTGTCGACGAACCACTTCGGCCAGGCGCCGCCGAGGCCGACCTCGATCGCGATGTACTGCTTGCCGTCGATCGAGTAGCTGATCGGCGGCGCGTTGATGCCGGCACCGGTCTCGAACCGCCAGAGCTCCTTCAGCGTCTTGGCATCGAGCGCCACCAGCTCGCCCGAGGGATGGCCGGTGAACACGAGGTCGCCGGCCGTGGCCAGGATGCCACCCAGCATCGGGTACTTGGTCTCGTGCTTGGCCACGATCGAGCCGGTCTTGGCGTCGATCGCGGTCACGCTGCCGGTGATCGGCTGATGCTGGCGCGGCCCGCCGCCGGTGAAGAACTCGCGCGGCTTGTAGGATTCCGGCGTGGTCACCGCGTTGGTCATCTCGTTGCAGCTCTCGATCACCGGGATGTACCAGATGTCGAGCTCGGAATGGAACGCGGTCGGCGGCCAGTTCTTGCCGCCCATGTTGCCCGGGCAGGCGGTGCCGACCGGGTTGGTGCGCGACGGCGCCGTGCCGGCCAGATAGGGCTGCACCTCCTTGTTCGGGTCGTAGTCGAGCGGCAGGCCGGTCGCCTTGTCGAGGCCGCGGGTCCAGGTCAGCTCCTTGACGAACTGGGTGCCCCAGACGAACTCGCCGTTGGTCCGGTCGATCGCGTAGGCAAAGCCGTTGCGGTCGGCGTGCAGCGCGAGCTTCTTCGCCGCGCCCTCGACCTCGGTGTCGACCAGCACGTTCTCGGCGACGCCGTCGTAGTCGTAGGGGTCGTTCGGCGTGTACTGATAGTGCCACTTGATCTCGCCGCTGTCGGCGTCGACCCCGATCATGCTGTTGGTGTACAGGTTGTCGCCCGGCCGGTACTCGGCGTCCCAGTCCGGACCCGGATTGCCGACGCCCCAGATGATCAGGTTGGTCTCGGGGTCGTAGGAGCCGGTGACCCAGGTCGAGCCGCCGCCGGTCTTCCAGGCGTCGTGATCGTCGGACCAGGTGTCGTGGCCGGGCTCGCCCGGGGCCGGGATCGTATGCCGGCGCCAGACCTCCTTGCCGGTGTTGAGGTCGGTCGCGGCGAGCCAGCCGCGGATGCCGTACTCGGCCCCGGACACGCCGGTGATCGCGAGGTCCTTGACCACGAGCGGCGCCACGGTGATGACCTCGGCGATGCCGGGGTCGGCGACCTGACGCTCCCAGGCGACCTCGCCGGTCTCCTTGTCAGTCGAGAGCAGGCGGCCATCCAGCGTGTGCGAGATCACCTGGTTTTTCCAGAGCGCCACGCCGCGGTTGTTGACGCCGCAGCAGGAGACCGCGCCCGACCAGTCCTTGTCGGTGCCGGGGTCCATCTTCCAGACCAGCTTGCCCGGGCCGTCGCTGACGTCGAGCTTGTAGACGGCGCCCCAGCCGTCGGTGACGTACATCGCACCGTCCTCGACGATCGGCGTGCCCTCGAGGCCGCCGTGCGGCCAGATGCCGCCGCCCTCGATGCCGCCGAGCGCGAAAGTCCAGGCGACCTTCAGGTCCTTGACGGTGTCGCTGTTGATCTGGTCGAGCTTGGAGAAGCGGTGGGCGGCATAGCTCTGGTGATGGGTCAGCCAGTTCTGCGGCTCGCTGTCGGCCTTGAGCAGCCGCTCCATCGTGGTCTCGCTGGCCGCGAGCGCTGGCGTTGCGAGTGCTGCAGCACAGACGCCGAGCAGCCACGCCGGTCGGTCGGCGCAGGTCCAAAAGCGCATTTTGAACACCTCCCAGGTCGCGAAAAGCCGGATTGATTGAGTGGGCCCCAAGTAAGCGCCCACGGTTGCAGGCTGGCTACAGTACGGAGTCGAAGCGCGCGGGTCAAACGACAAAGCCGGCCGAAGGCTCGTCATCTGACCTTCGACCTGAACAACATTAGGGTGGTGGGGGAATCACGGTGACGCACTGGAGGGCCCGGCGCGGCCGCGCCGGCCGTGGTCAGGGATAGATGATGATCGTGGTGCCGTCGTCGACCTGGGTCCAGATCTCGTCCATCTCCTCGTTGGTCAGCGCGATGCAGCCATTGGTCCAGTCGATGTAGGGATGGCCGACCCGCCCGGCGGACACGCCGTTGGGCAGGCCGTGGAGCATGATCTTGCCGCCCGGCGAGACGCCCCAGCGGGCGGCGTGCAGATCGTCCCACGGTCGGGGATAGGAGACGTGGATCGAGCGGTAGAAATCGCTGTTCGGGTTGCGCCAGTCGAGGGTATACACGCCTTCCGGTGTGCGGCCGTCGCCTTCGCGACGCTTGGGGCCGCTGGGATCGCGACCGAGCGCCACGCGATAGCTCGCGATGACCCGGCCCGCGTGCACCAGCTCTAGGCTGCGCGCGGCCTTGCGCACGATGACGAGGTCGGCCTTGAGCGGCTTGAAGTGGGGGATCTGGGCCAAAAGCGGCGCCGCCGCCGCCAACGCCATCAGGCTTGCGGCGACCAGGGCGAGCAGTGGCCGCGAGACGGCGCGAGGGAGAGTTGGTGGGACCCGAAGCATGGCTCTTAGTTCAATCGAAACACCCGACCGTGTAAAGGTCTCCTGCGGTCTGGGTGATCCTCGATGGCCAAATTTCCATGAACAGAGCTAACGAAGAGTTGCCAGAGATGCACCGCCGAGACGTCTTCGCGCTCTGCCTGGTCGGAGTCTGGTTCTCGAGCGGTTGCAACCTTGGGACGCTGTTGGACCAGGACGGCAACCTGCGCGAAACCACGTCCTATCGGGCGGCCTACGAGGATACGTTGCTCGACATCGCCCGCAAGTTCAAGCTCGGCTACGTCGAGATGGTCGCCGCCAACCCAGGAACCGATCCCTGGCTGCCGGGCGCCGGAACCGAGCTCGTGCTGCCGACCGTGCACATGATGCCGGACGTCAAGCCCGAAGGCATCGTGATCAACCTCTCCGACATGCGGCTCTACTTCTTCGAGACAACCGGCGCGCCGCCCCGGTCCTATCCGATCGGGATCGGCCGCGAGGGCCTGACCACGCCACTCGGCGCCACCGAGGTCGTGCGCAAGGCGAAGAACCCGACCTGGCGGCCGACCGCGCGCATGCGCGCCGAGCACCCGGAGTATCCCGAGGTGGTCCCGCCCGGCCCGAACAATCCGATGGGCACCCGGGCCATGTACCTCGGCTGGTCGCTGTACGCGATCCACGGCACCGACACGCCCTGGGGGGTCGGCCGGCGCGCCAGCAGCGGCTGCATCCGCATGTACCCCGAGGACGCCGAAGAGCTGTTCGACCTGGTCGAGATCGGCACCAAGGTGACCGTGATCGATCAGCCGATCAAGCTCGGCTGGATCGATGGCCAGCTGTTCATGGAGGCGCACCCGACCCAGACGCAGAGCGACGAGCTCGAGACGGTGGGCCGGTTCGATCCGGAGCTGCCGAGCAGCGTCGTCGATCAGGTGCTGGCGGCCGCCGGCGCCGAGGCGGCGCGGCTGGACTGGAGCCGGATCCGGCAGGCCACGGTCGAGCGCCGCGGCTACCCGCTGCGGATCACCCGCTGACCTGAGCGCGGCGCTGGGCCGCGAACGGTTGGCGGCGCGGATGGAACGGGCGCCCCGCCAGCTGATGGGGCGCCCGCACGGACATGAGCCCGGAGCGGTCCCGGGGCAACCTCGGCCACCCTTGGACCCTGCCAAACGCGGCCAGGCTCCCGGCCATCGGCCTTGGTTACTTGCGCAGCGACTGCTGCATCATGCGGTCCTGCCGCTCCATCGCCATCTGCGCGTTGGAGGCGGCGTCGGCGGCCTCGGAGGCGGACGCGGCCGCCCGATCGGCGGCCTGGGCGGCGCGATCCGCGGCGGCCTGCGCGTTCTGAGAGTCGGTCCGCGACTGCTCCAGCATGGCGCGATCGGACTCGTCCAGTTGCGACGCGCAGGCCGACATCATCACGGCCATGCCCGCGACCAGCGTACCGACCCGAAGACCCCGTGCGAGATTGCTCATCGAACCCCTCTTTTCTGATCACCCTTGGTTGAGCCGGCGCATGTTAGGCAATAGCTCTGGTATTGCAAACGACAATTTGGCCGGAATTCTCGCGCCGGTGGGCGCCCGCGACCCGCGGGCCGCCGCTACCAGAAGCGGACCGGGCCGGTGTCGACGTGGACGAAATCGGATTCCGGGTAGTAGCCGACCCCGCCCCGCCCGAGCCCGATCGCGGCGTCGCGCACCGCCTCGAGCGGCCGGCCCGGCAGGCGGAGGTCGATCGCCATGCCAAGCATGTGGTAGCTGTGCTTGGCCACCTGCTTGCTGCGCGCGGCCAGCATCGCGTTGGTCGCCGGGCAGCGATAGCCGGAGATCACGTGGATCGGCCGCTCGTAGGCGAGCTTCCCGCGCAACTGGTAGAGCAGGTCGAGCAGCCGGGGATCGATCGCGTAGACGTCGCCGGTCCGGAAGTCGCGCAGCTCGTAGTCGATCTCGCGCAGGCTGTCGAGCAGATAGCGGCCGTCCCGCCAGTAGACCGACGCGAGCTTCTCGCCGGTGTGAACGTTGTTGAAGCTGAGCTTGCGCGCCGCGGCCTGCGCCGCCGCCGGGCGCGCCGTCCCGAACATCAGGCCACAGCCCGCGGCAAGCGTGAGACCGAGCACCCGGCGGCGGTCCGCAGCTGCGGCGTCGCTCCGACGGACGGGCATCGCTGCACCTCCCAGTTCGTTTCTTCCGCTTGGCGCCGCTCGTTGGCGGCCACGGGGGCGTATCTTGCCACAGCTGCGCTGCCAGCGGAACCGCAAAGCCGCGCACACCGGTCGTGCGCCCGCCGGCGATACGGCGGGCGCGACGGTCCGCTTTGCCGGCCATTCCAGCTGTGATACCTGTTGAATTCCGGCCCGTGCCCGCGAGGCGTCGCCTGGCACGACGAATTGCCAGGGCGCCCGGCGAGCGCGGCCACCGGAGGATACGGACTCCTCAGTCGGAAGGCGACGATGGCCAATCAAGAGCAGCAGAGCGGTGTCCGCTACGTCGAGGTCGACTGCCGACTATTTCGAGAAGCGCGGCCTGCGCCGCTACGCCGGGGTCTGGTCGCTCTGGGCACTGGGCGTCGGCGCGGTCATCTCGGGCGATTTCTCGGGCTGGAACTTCGGCCTCGGCGCCGGCGGCTTCGGCGGCCTGTTCATCGCCACGCTGATCATCACCGTGCTCTATGTCGGCATGTGCTACTCGATCGCCGAGATGACAGCCGCACTGCCGCACACGGGCGGCGCCTACTCGTTCGGCCGCTCGGCGATGGGGCCGTGGGGCGGCTTCATCACGGGCCTGGCCGAGAACATGGAGTACGTGCTGACGCCCGCGGTCGTGATCTTCTTCACCGGCAGCTATCTCGGCGCGATCTTCGGCACCCCGGAATCGCTTCGCGCCGGTCTGGTGGCTCCTGGGCTACGTCGTGTTCGTCGGGCTCAACATCTGGGGCGTCGAGGCGACGTTCGGCTTCACGGTGTTCATCACGGCGCTCGCGCTGGCGGCGCTTGGCGTGCTCTGGGTCGGGGCGCTGCCGTTGTTCGACGTCAACATGCTGCTCAACATCGCGCCGACCGAGGGTCGACAGCGCCTGGCTGCCGTTCGGGGCCTCGGGCATCCTGCTGGCGCTGCCGTTCGCGATCTGGTTCTATCTCGCGATCGAGCAGTTGCCGCTGGCCGCTGAGGAGGCGCATCAGCCGGCCCGGGACCTGCCCAAGGGCATCCTGCTCGGGCTGGCGACGCTGGTCGCTTGCGCCTTCCTGACCCTGTTCCTCAACTGCGGGCATTGCCCCCGGCTCCGACGGCCTCCAGGCCTCCGGCGAGCCGGTGCTCGACGGCTACCGCACGATCTTCGGCGAGGGTGCCGGAGCGAGGGTGCTCGGGCTGGTCGCTGTCGCCGGCCTGATCGCGAGCTTCCACACGATCATTTTCGCCTACGGCCGCAACATCTATTCGTTGTCGCCGCGCGGGCTACTTCCCGCACTGGCTCTCGATCACCCACCCGGCCCGCAAGACGCCGTACGTGGCGCTGATCGCGGGCGGCGTGTTCGGCTACCTCGTGCTGCTGGTCCTGCATCTGGCCGGCAAGGGGGCGCTGGTCGGCGCGACGGTGCTCAACATGGCGGTATTGGGCGCGGTGATCGCCTACGCGATGCAGATGCTCTCGTTCATCCTGCTCGCGGAGCAAGCGGCCCGATATGGAGCGGCCCTACGTCAGCACGCTCGGGTCTGCCCGGCGCCTGGCTCGCGCTTGGCATCGCGCTCGTGACCTTCGTGGTCCTGTTCCTCAATCCCGACTATCGGCCGGCGATCTGGTGGTGCGCGCTTTGGTTCCTGGCGGGGCTGATCTACTTCGCGGCCTATGCCCGTAAATACATGGTCCGCTCGCCCGAGGAGGAGTTCGCGCTTACGGAGCGGCACATCGAGGACCGCCCTGGCCTCCGGCGGTGAGGCGCGCTAGCGGGGACGGAATCTGGTCGGTGGCTGCTCCAGGCTAGCCCCGGTCCGGCGGCGGGAGCGAGCTCGACGCCGGAGGTCTGCTGGCACCAGCGGCGATCATCCCTTCCAGCCGGGAGACGCGACGATCGAGGTCGCGGAGCTCGATCGCAAGGTCGGCGACGGACTGGCTGAGGCGCTCGACGCGCTCGCCGATCACTGCCACGGTCTGGACAGCGTCAACGATCCTGTCAAACCAGCTCACGCCTTGGCTCCTTGCCCCGCCTGGCTGCGAAATAGGCCTTGGTCGCTTCGACCTCGGCGAAGGCTTTGTCGAGGGCGGCATTCGTCCTTTGCATGGTCCGGACCGCTATCTCCGCGAGTCGCTCCAATGCCGCGACCTGGCCAAGCGATAGCTGAGGCTCGTCACCCGAGTTCGCCGACGGGGTGGCATCAATGGCAGGCAAGTCCCGGTTTGACGCAGTGGCGCTCAATGCAGCGGCGAGTCGGTTCCGCTCTTTTCTGGTCAACGCCTCTAACCAGCGGACCATCTGCTCCATGTCCATCTCCTCGTTCTGAGCAGATCGGTCCGAATTGCGCCCATCTTCTGGTTCTGCGACCAGAAAGTGGCGCCCGTCCGTCCAACGCCAGAGCTGGCTGCCGTCGTCGTTATTGCGCACCTTTTCACATCCCAGCCGGATTAGTTCTGATGTCTTACGCGGTGTGTCCCAAGTGGAAATGGCTTGGCGAACCAATTCGCCAAGACTGGATTCCCGGGCATCAGCGAGGGCGACGAGCCGAGCCTTCTCTTCTGGCGCGAGGAGCACGACTAAGCGTTCGGATTTCATCGATCAGTCCTAGGCTGTCAATGCACATACTCATGGTAACCTCCGCGTTTACCGATCGTCAAGGCCCAATCCAGATAGCTTTGAACCCCGCCGCCAAGCATGGCAGAAAGGCGGTTCCACGAACCCTGTCAGGACAAGGCGCATGGCCGGCAATCTGGATCTCGACAGCCTGCAGCAGGAGGTGACGGCCGGTGCGATCGACACCGTGCTCGCCTGTTTCGTCGACATGCAGGGCCGGCTGATCGGCAAGCGGGTCACCGGGCATTATTTCCTGGAGCAGGTGGTCCACGAGATGCACGCCTGCGACTACCTGCTCGCCCTCGACATGGACATGGAGCCGGTGCCGGGCTACGCGGCGGCGTCGTGGGATCTCGGCTACGGCGATTTCGCGATCCGGCCCGGATCTGGCGACCTTGCGGCGGATCCCCTGGCTCGAGGGCACCGCGCTCGTGCTCGGCGACGTAGTCGACCACCATGGCGAGGACGTGCCGCACAGCCCGCGCGCGATGCTGAAGCGCCAGCTCGCCCGGGCGCGCGAGCTCGGCTTTGGGGTCAACATGGCGTCCGAGCTCGAGTTCTACGTGTTCGACGAGCCCTACGACGTAGCGCGCGCCAAGGTCTACAAGGGACTGAAGGCCGCCGGCTGGTACATCGAGGACTACCACATCTTCCAGACCACCAAGGAAGAGGGCCTGATCCGCGCGATCCGCAATGGCATGGATGCGGCCGGCATCCCGGTCGAGTTCTCGAAGGGCGAATGGGGCCCGGGCCAGGCCGAGCTCAATCTGAAGTATGCCGAAGCGCTCGAGATGGCGGACCGCCACGCGATCTACAAGAACGGCGTCAAGGAGATCGCCTTCCTCCAGGGCAAGGCGGTGACCTTCATGGCCAAGTGGGACTTCGGGCTCGCCGGCAGCAGCTGCCACATCCACAGCTCGCTCGTCGACGCGACCGACGGCAGCCCGGTTTTTCCGGACGAACTCGAATGGTTATACTGATTTCGTTCAAGCATTACATGGCCGGACAGCTGGCGCTCGCGCGCGAGCTCACGCTCTTCCTCGCGCCCTACATCAACTCCTACAAGCGCTTCCAGGCCGGCTCGTTCGCGCCGACCAAGGCGATCTGGAGCAGCGACAACCGCACCGCGGGCTTCCGGGTGATCGGCGGCGGCCCGTCGCTGCGGGTCGAGTGCCGGATCCCGGGCGCCGACGCCAACCCCTACCTCGCCTACGCCGCGCTGCTCGCCGCCGGGCTGCACGGCATCGAGCAGAAGCTCGAGCTCGAGCCGGCGTTCGACGGGCGATGCCTACCGCGGCCGCGACATCCGCGAGATCCCCAAGACGCTGCGCGAGGCGCTCGAGTGCCTCGACCGATCGGCGGCGCTGCGGGCGGCGTTCGGCGACGCCGTGGTCGAGCACTACCTGCACTGCGGCCGCTGGGAGCAGTTCGAGTACGACCGCCGGATCACCGACCACGAGCTGATCCGCGGCTTCGAGCGGGCGTGAGCCGATGCTCGCGGACTTCGCCGGCAGGACCGCGGTGGTGACCGGCGCAGGCGGCGGCATGGGCCTCGAGATCGCCCGCGAGCTGACCGCCGCCGGCGCCGCGGTCACCGGCATCGACCTCAAGACGCGACCGCCCGAGCTTGAAGCCGCGCGCTTTGACCAGGGCGACGTCAGCGACGATGGCTTCGTCGGCCAGGCGATCGCGGGCGCCTACTCTGCGACCGGGCGGCTCGACTGTCTGGTCAACGCTGCCGGGGTTCTGTTGCTTGGCGATGACCGATCGCTGGTCGAGATCGAGCTTGCGACCTGGGACCGGGTGCTGAGGGTCAACCTCACCGGCTGCATGCTGACCGCGCGCCACGCGATCCCGTTGATGCTGCAATCCGGCGGCGGCGCGATCGTCCACGTGTCCTCGATCCAGTGCCTGCGCGGCGACGACCGGCCGCAGGATGCGTATCAGGTCGCCAAAGCCGGGATTCTGGCGCTCTCCAAGTCGATCGCAATCCAGTTTGCGTCTCGGAGGATCCGGTCGAACGTGATCCTGCCCGGGCCGACCGAGAGCCCGATGCAGGCGCGCTGGCAGGCGGACCCGGCGATGAAGCACCGGACCGCGGCCGCGGTGCCGCTCGGCCGGGTCGGCAGCGTCCGGGACATGGCGGATGCCTGCCTGTTCCTGCTCTCCGAGCGGGCGGCCTGGATCACCGGCACCGAGCTCGTCGTCGACGGCGGCCTGCTGGCCCGGCCCTGAGGCGATCTTGCGCTGGCGCAGGCTTTCCGGCGCCAAGCTGGCCTTGAAGCCGGCATCGGGCGACCTGATCTGATCGGCAGGAACGGGACCACAGCCTGCGGCCGAACCAGGAGCCAGATGCACGCGCACAGCCACGCTCACGGCCACGACCACAGTCACGACCACGCTGATCGTCATAGTCACGGCCGCGACCACGCGGCGAGCGACAACGAGCGCCGGGTGTTCTGGACGCTGGTTCTGACCGCGGGCTTCATGCTCGCCGAGGTCGCCGGCGGGATCGTCGCGGGCTCGCTCGCGCTGCTGGCCGATGCCGGCCACATGCTGACCGACGCGGCTTCGCTCGCGCTCGCCTGGGCGGCGTTCCGGATCGGCCGCCGGCCGCAGGACGCAAGGCGCAGCTACGGCTATCACCGGTTCCAGGTGCTGGCCGCGTTCGTCAACGGCGTCGCGCTGATCGCGGTCGTAGGCTGGATCGCGATCGAGGCTGGCCGCCGGCTGCTGGCGCCGACGCCGGTCGAGGCCGGGCTGATGCTGGTGATCGCCGGGCTTGGCCTCGTGGTCAATCTGGCCGCGTTCGCGATCCTGCACGGCGGCGATCGGAACAATCTGAACCTCCGCGGCGCCACGTTGCACGTGCTGGGCGATCTGTTGGGCTCGGTCGCGGCGATCGTCGCCGGCCTGGTGATCCTCTGGCGCGGCTGGACGCCGATCGACCCGCTGCTGTCGCTGCTGGTGGCGCTCCTGATTCTGCGCAGCGCCTGGGTGGTGGTCCGCAGATCGGCCCACATCCTGCTCGAGGGCACGCCCGACTGGCTGGATGTCGAGGCGCTCAAGTCCGAGCTGGTCGCCACGGTCCCGGCAGTCCAGGACGTCCATCACGTGCACGCCTGGATGCTGACCAGCGAGCGGCCGCTTTTGACCATGCACGCACGCGTCCGGGCCGACGCCGACCGCGACCAGGTGCTGCGCTCGATCCGCCTCTTCCTCGAGCGCGCCTACGGCATCGGCCACGCCACGGTCCAGATCGAACCCGCCGGCTGCGCCGACGAGGGTTGCTGAGCCACCGCCCGGCTCCCGGCTTCTCCTGCGCGAGCCAGTCACGGGCACGGCGAATGAGGCCGGCCGGAAAGGTGGCGTCAGCGCGCCCTTCTCGGGTGCGGCCCGCGGCTCCTTGAGGGCTTGGCAGGTGCCCTCCCCGATTGTAGTGCTTGGCGCACCATGGAGTTCGAATGGGATGATGACAAGCGACGTCGCAACGTCCTCGACCATGGCTTCGATTTCCTGGACGGCGTGGCGGTTTCGCCCGTGAGTACTACTGCCGTTACTCACCTCGGCGAGGCGAGAAGCGATGGCTGGCGATCCGGAGCGTCGGCGGCATCGAGGTCGCGGTCGCCTTCACGCTGAGGGGCAAGCGCGAGGAGATCATCCGGATCATCAGCGTAAGGAGGGCCAAGCGCCGTGAGCGAAGGCAATATCACGCGCATCTCCGCGCAAGAGGCGTTGCGCCGGATTGAGCGCGGCGAGAGCCTGACCGACTGGGCGCGGGTGCGCGCGATGTCGGACGCCGAAGTCGAGACCGCCGCCGCGGCCGACCCGAACTGGCAGGACGTCGACCCCGACTGGGTCGTGAAGGCCGAGCTCCTATCTCCGGTGCGCAAGCGGCGCCTCTCGCTTGCTCTTGACGAGGACGTGATCGATTGGTTCCGCGACCAGGACCGCCACTACCGCACGCGCATCAACGCGATCCTCCGCGCCTACATGACGCGGCATCGCGTCTGATGTTCACAAAAAGAGTCCAGGCCCCCGTTTCCCCCTCCGTTCTTACTGTTGGGCGCTGCACACGGGCTTGCAAGGTCGCGCGATAGAGCCGTACGTTAGGATCTTGGGTACGAGAGCCAACTTCGGGGGTCACAATGGCAGAACACGACCCTAGTCTATTGGAACATCACATTGCGTATCAGATCTACATGGCAATACAGGTCGGGATTTCCGCTCCCCACCTCGAGCGCTCGATCCTCTCATTTGCGAGAAAATTTCGGACGCGGAACCCGCTTAACTATACACAGGATTATTTTATCGAGGAAATGATTTTCGTCTCTGTGCTTGTCCTCGAGCGGAAGTCAGTTCGGCTTCATCAGGTGGACGATCAATTCACGGAGAAAGGAACGAGGCTTACCTCGACACGTCGAACCCGCCGATGTTTATATCGGGGCTCAAGGAGATCTCTTATCCGGTTGCTTGCGAGCACATGCGCCTTGCTGGACGAAAGCCAGCTGCACTAGACAGTGCTGTAGCATTGGAAGGGCGATCGTTCTCGCGGTTTGCTGAATACGAGCAGCTCGCAAAGGAATCCGTGGCATGCGCCGCTCCGCTTCCAAAACGGAACTGGAATGTGGGCTTGTCGCGCCGACCACCCGATGAAAAAATATCTGGGCGCGGCGAGCGATCATTTCTGCGAGTTGCTCGCAGGGCCGCTCGAAGGTATTGATCGTTCAGCGATCGAGATGGCGATCCAACGGAAATGGAACATCACGATGGAGGTGGCGCGCAGTCCGCCTAATAATATATCTCCTTAACCTCCTTGTCGCCGAGAACATCGAACACGACCGGCTCGCGGTCGATGATGCTGGCCTTGGCGAACTCGGCTTTGATGTCGGTCATGCTCGACCAGTCGGCGCGCCGGACCACACTCAGCCAGTCGCGCAACGGCGGCTCCATCTCCCGGTCGCGCCGCCAGAACTCCACCAAGCTGTGGCGAGCGATGACCTCATCGGTCCACTAGGATGATCCCAAAACGGGATCAAGATAGACGCTCAGCTCTGCAGACGGTCGATCATCGGCTGGGTGATCAGGCAGACGCCTTTGTCGGTGCGGCGGAAGCGTTGGGCGTCGAGGCGGGGGTCCTCGCCGACCACGAGACCTTGGGGGATCTCGACGCCGCGGTCGATCACGACCTTGCGCAGGCGGGCGCCGCGGCGGATCTGGACGTAGGGCAGCGCGACCACGTGGGTGAGCTCGCTGTAGGAGTGGGCGTGGACCCCGGTGAACAGCAGCGACTTGTCGATCCGGGCGCCCGAGATGATGCAGCCGCCCGAGACCAGCGAGCTGGTCGCCATGCCCCGCCTGCCCTCCTCGTCGTGGACGAACTTGGCCGGCGGCGTGATCTCGGCGTAGGTCCAGATCGGCCAGCTCTGATCATAGATATCGAGCGCTGGCACGAAGTCGGTGAGATCGATGTTGGCCTCCCAATAGGCATCGATTGTGCCGACGTCGCGCCAGTAGGCCTCGGGCTCGGAGTCGCTGCGCACGCAGGATCGGGGAAAACGGTGCGCGACCGCCTTGCCGTGCTTGACCAGGTACGGAATGACGTCCTTGCCGAAGTCGTGGCTCGAG
Source organism: uncultured Alphaproteobacteria bacterium (assembly GCA_963840925.1). Taxonomy (GTDB): domain Bacteria; phylum Pseudomonadota; class Alphaproteobacteria; order Geminicoccales; family Geminicoccaceae; genus DATAOG01. The sequence goes on along the minus strand of CAWJAY010000027.1, from coordinate 121,956 downwards.
TTCGGATCCTCGGCATCGCGGCGCAGCTGGTCGAACAGGAACTTGGACTCGAAGGCGTAGATGCCCATGCTGGCGAGCGCCATCTCGGGCTGGCCGGGCATGCCCGGCGGGTCGGCGGGCTTCTCCAGGAACTCGACGATCCGGTCGTCGGCGTCGACGTGCATGACGCCAAAGCCGGTCGCCTCCATGCGCGGCACTTCGAGGCAGCCGACGGTGACGTCGGCGCGCTGGCTGACGTGCTGGCCCAGCATCAGCGCGTAGTCCATCTTGTAGACATGGTCACCGGCCAGAATCACCATGTACTCGGGATCATAGCTGTTGAGGATCTGGATGTTCTGGGTCACCGCGTCGGCGGTGCCGAGATACCACTGGTGCGCGGAGACCATCTGCGATGCGGGCAGGATGTCGAAGCTCTCGTTCCGCTCCGGGCGGAAGAAGATCCAGCCGCGCTGCAGATGACGGATCAGGCTGTGCGCCTTGTATTGGGTTGCGACCGCGATCCGCCGGATGCCGCAGTTGATCGCGTTGGAGAGCGCGAAGTCGATGATCCGGGACTTGCCGCCGAAGAAGACCGCGGGCTTGGCCCGCTTGTCGGTCAGCTCCTGGAGCCTCGAGCCGCGGCCGCCGGCAAGCACATAGGCCATCGCGTTGCGGGCCAGCCCGTGGACGTCGCCCTCCCTGGTGGTCATGACCCTCCCCCCGTAGACTCCCATCGGCTCCGGCGGGCGGATCAGCCCGGTCGAAGGTGCCGGCCTGCGGGCGGGCGGCGACCGCCGCGGGCGCGCCTAGCTCATGCCGGCTCCGGCAGCGCCTGCCAGATCTCGCTGGCGTAGTCGCGAATCGTCCGGTCGGACGAGAACCAGCCGACCTTGGCGGTGTTCAGGAGCGCCTGCCGCCACCAGGTCTCGGGCTCCAGGTAGGCCGCGTCGACCCGCTGCTGGGCCTCAGCATAGGCCGCGAAATCGGCCAGCACCATGAAGTAGTCGTCGCCGAGCAGGCGCTCGATCAACGGCCGGAAGCGGCCGGGGTCGTCCGGCGAGAACTGACCGGTACTGATCGCCTCGAGCACGCCGGCGAGCGTCGGGACCGCGGCCGCCTCGGCGCGCGGATCGTAGCCGTTGGCGCGCTCGGTCCGCACCTCCTCGGCGGTCAGGCCGAAGATGAACATGTTGTCGTGGCCGACCAGATCGCGGATCTCGATGTTGGCGCCATCGAGGGTGCCGATCGTGAGCGCCCCGTTGAGGGCGAGCTTCATGTTGCCGGTGCCCGAGGCCTCCATCCCGGCGGTCGAGATCTGCTCCGACAAATCCGCCGCAGGGATGATCCGCTCGGTCAGGCTGACGTTGTAGTTGGGCAGGAAGATCACCTTGAGCCGGTCGCCGACCGCCGGGTCCTGGTTGACCACCCGGGCGACATCGTTGATCAGCTTGATGATCAGCTTGGCCTGGCGGTAGGACGCGGCCGCCTTGCCGCCGAAGATCTTGACCCGCGGCAGCCAGTGCCGGCCGGGCTCGGCGCGCATCGCCTGCCAGACCGCGATCGTCTCGAGGATGTTGAGCAGCTGGCGCTTGTATTCGTGGATCCGTTTGATGTGGACGTCGAACAGCGCGGCCGGGTCGATCCGGATCCCGCTCCGCTCGGCGATCAGGTCGGCCAAACGCTCCTTGTTGCGGCGCTTGGCGGCGGCGAAGCGCTCGCGGAAGCCCGCGTCGTCGACCAGCGGGGTCAGCGCCTCGAGCCGCTCGAGATCGCCGACCCAGGCGTCCCCGATCGCGTCCGTGATCAGCGTCGAGAGCGCCGGGTTGCATTGGCGCAGCCAGCGCCGCGCAGTAATGCCGTTGGTCTGGTTGATGATGCGGCCGGGAAAGGCCCGGTTGAGATCGCGGAACACGGTCCGCTTCATCAGCTCGGTGTGCAGCGCCGAGACGCCGTTGACCTTATGCGCGCCGAAGAACGCGACGTGGCCCATCCGCACCCGATGGCCATGGGCGTGGTCGACCAGCGCCACGGTATCCGGGCTGACGTCGCTGCCGCCGACCCGCTGGATCAGGTCCGCGTTCAGCCGGTCGATGATCTGCATGTGGCGGGGCAACAGCCGCTCGAGCAGCGCCACCGGCCAGCTTTCGAGCGCCTCGGGCAGCAGCGTGTGATTGGTGTAGGCGATGCAGCGCTCGGTGATCCGCCAGGCCGCGCTCCAGTCGAGGTCGTGCTCGTCGACCAGGAGCCGCATCAGCTCCACGACCGCGATCGCCGGATGGGTATCGTTGAGCTGGATCGCCACCTGCTCGGGCAGGCTCTCGACCCGGCCGTACTGCTGCAGATGGCGGCGCAGCAGATCGTGCAGCGAGGCCGAGGTGAAGAAGAACTCCTGCTTGAGGCGCAGCTCCTGGCCGGCGGGTGTGTCGTCGTTGGGATAGAGCACCCGGACGATGCTTTCCGAGGTGACCTGCTCGGCGACCGCGCCCAGATAGTCGCCCCGGTTGAACTGATCGAGGCGCATCGGATTGGCCGACTGCGCCGACCACAGGCGCAGCGTGTTGACCTGGTGGCCGGGCCAGCCAACGATCGGCGTGTCGTAGGCGATCGCCAGAACGCGCTCGCCCGGGTGCCAGACGTGACGTTCCCGACCATCAGCACCAAGCCTTAACTCGACCGTGCCGCCGAACCCGACCTCGTAGGCGACCTCGGGGCGCTCGAACTCCCAGGGATTGCCGAACGCCAGCCAGTCCTCCGGCTGCTCGACCTGCCAGCCGTCGTGGAACAGCTGCCGGAACAGGCCGTTTTGGTAGCGGATGCCATAGCCGAAGCCGGCGACGCCTACGGTTGCCATGCTCTCCATGAAACAGGCGGCGAGCCGGCCGAGACCGCCGTTGCCGAGCGCGGCGTCGGGTTCCAGCTCCTTGATCCGGTCGAGGTCGACGTCGAGGCCGGCGAGGGCTGCGCGGCAGACCTCCTGAAGCTGCAGGTTGCACAGGTACTCGCTCAGCAGCCGGCCGATCAGGAATTCGAGCGACAGGTAGTAGACCCGCTTCTGGCGGCTGGCATAGACGCGCTGCGTGGTCTCGATCCAGTGGTCGACCGCCTGGTCGCGGATCGCCAGCGCGGTCGCGACATACCAGTCGTGATCCTGCGCGTGCGCCCGGTCCTTGCCGACCGCGTAGGTCAGCTTGCCGAGGATCGCGGTGCGCAACGCTTCCGGTGTGATCGTGGTCGTGGTCATGCTTAATCCGTCGTCTCAGGCGCCGGCGCGGAGCGCCTTCATGTGATTGATCAACCCGTTCGTCGAGGCGTCGTGGCCCGCGACCGGCGCCGGGCCCGCCAGCTCGGGCAGGATCGCGCTCGCCAGCTGCTTGCCCAGCTCGACCCCCCATTGATCGAACGAGTTGACATTCCAAAGCACACCCTGAGTGAAGATTTTGTGCTCATAAAGCGCGATCAGCCGGCCGAGCGTGGCCGGATCGAGCCGCCGATAGAGCAGCGCGTTGCTCGGCCGGTTGCCCGGGAACAGCTTGTGCGGCAGCAGCGCCTCGAGCGCGGCGCCCTTGAGCCCGGCCCGCTCGAGCTCGGCGCGCGCGACTTCGGCGGTCTTGCCGAACGCCAGCGCCTCCGGCTGGGCGAAGAAGTTGGCGAGCAGCATGTCGTGGTGGTCGCCGACCGGGGTCAGGCTCTCCGCGGCGGCGAGGAAATCGGCCGGGATCAGCTCGGTGCCCTGGTGGATCAGCTGGTAGAAGGCGTGCTGGCCGTTGGTGCCGGGCTCGCCCCAAAGGATCGGGCCGGTCGCGTGCTCGACCGGCCGGCCGTCGCGATCGACCGACTTGCCGTTGCTCTCCATGTCGGCCTGCTGCAGGTAGGCCGGTAGCCGGTGCAGATGCTGGTCATAGGGCAGCACGGCGTGGCTGCAGGCGCCCAGGAAATTGCGGTACCAGACCCCGAGCAGGCCCAGAATCAGCGGCATATTGCGTTCGAGCGGCGCGGTCCGAAAGTGCTCGTCCATCGCGTGGCCACCGGCCAGCAGATCCTCGAAACGCTCGAAGCCGACCGCGAGCACGATCGGCAGGCCGATCGCCGACCACAGCGAGTAGCGGCCGCCGACCCAGTCCCAGAACTCAAACATGTTGGCGGGGTCGATGCCGAAGGCCGCAACCGCCTTGGCGTTGGTCGAGACCGCAACAAAGTGCCTGGCGACCTCGGCATCGGACCCGAGCTTCCCGAGCACCCAGCCGCGCGCCGAGGCGGCGTTGGTCATCGTCTCCTGGGTCGTGAAAGTCTTGGAGGCGACGATGAACAGCGTGCGCGCCGGATCGAGGGTCTCGAGAGTGTGAATCAGATGCGCGCCGTCGACGTTGGAGACGAAATGCGGCCGCAGGTCGGGCCTCTGGTAGGGCTTGAGCGCCTCGCAGACCATCAGCGGGCCGAGGTCGGAGCCCCCGATCCCGATGTTGACGACATCGGTGATGGTCTGATCGTCGTGGCCCCGCCAGGCGCCGCTGCGCACCCGGTCGCTGAAGCCGCGGATGCGCTCGAGCACCGCTCTGACCGCCGGCATCACGTCCCGGCCGTCGACCCTGAAGGGCCGCTCGGAGCGGTTGCGGAGCGCCACGTGCAGGACCGCGCGATCCTCGGTGAGGTTGATCTTCTCGCCAGCGAACATCCGCGTCCGCCAGCCTTCCAGGTCAGCCTGGCGGGCGAGGTCGAGCAGGAGCCCCACCGTCTCGGCGGTGATCCGGTTCTTGGACACGTCGAGCAGCAGGTCGTCCTGGCGCAGCGAGAAGCTCTGGAAGCGGCGCGGGTCGGCCGCGAACAGGTCGCGCAGATGCACCTGCGCCATCGCCTGGGCGTGACGATCAAGCGCCCGCCAGGCAGCGGAGCGGATCGGAGCCGACACCGGCGTTCCCCCTACGCGGCCGAGCCGCGGAGCGCCGCAGCGGCGCGCGCGAGCCCGGTGATTCTCGGCCAGTCGCCGGCAGCGACGGCATCGCCCGGGGCAACCCAGGAGCCGCCGACGCAGAGCACGTTGGGCAGACTGAGATAGCGCTCCGCGCGCACAGCGTCGATCCCCCCGGTCGGGCAGAAGCGCGCCTCGGGCAACGGCGACGCCAGCGCCTTGAGCCAGGCGATGCCGCCGGCGGGCTCGGCCGGGAAGAACTTGAGGCAGCGATAGCCCTCATCGAGCAGGCGCATGACCTCGCTGGCGCTCGCGGCCCCGGGCAGGAACGGCGCAGCACTCGCGGCCGCCGCTTCGAGCAGGGCCGGCGTGGCGCCGGGGCTGACCACGAAGCAGGCACCGGCGCGCTCGGCCTCGTGGTACTGCGATGGCGTCAGCACGGTGCCGGCGCCGACGAGAGCGCCGTCGATCTCGCCCGCGAGCGCCCGAATCACCTCGAGCGCGGCCGGGGTCCTAAGCGTGATCTCGAGCACGCGCAGGCCGCCCTCCAGCAATGCCTGCGCCAACGGCAACGCGACCTCCACCGTTTCGACCATCAGCACCGGCACGACCGGTGCCGTGGTCAGCAGGTCATGCAGGCAAGCTTGCCGTTCGCTCCGAGCGACGACGGTCGCGGGCGGCGTCATGCCGAACTCCTCGTGCCAGGTGCGGCCCTCGCGCTCGACCAGCGCGATCGCCGCGGACGGTCCCCAGCTGCCGGCGGTATAGGGCTTGGGCGGCTCGCCGTCCTCGTGCCAGGCGTCCAGGATCGGCTCGATCCAGGCCCAGGCCGCCTCGACCTCGTCGCGACGCATGAACAGCGTCGGGTTGCCGCGCACGACGTCCATCAGCAGCCGCTCGTAGGCGTCGGGGTAGCGGACCTGGAAAGTCTCGGCGAAGCTGAGATTGAGCGGCGTCGCCCGCAACCTCATGCCGCCGGGCCCGGGATCCTTGCTCATCAGGATCAGCTGCACGCCCTCGTCGGGCTGCAGGCGGAGCACAAGTTGGTTGGGCCGGATGCCGCCGGCGCCCGGCCCGAAGATCGAGTGCGGGATCTGCTGGAACTGGATCACGATCTCGGAGGTGCGCACCGGCAGGCGCTTGCCGGTGCGCAGATAAAACGGCACGCCCGCCCAGCGCCAGTTGGCGATCTCGGCCTTGATCACGACGAAGGTCTCGGTCGCGCTGCCGGCATTGGCCCCGGTCTCCTCGGCGTAGCCCGGCACCGCGCCGCCCTCGCTCGCGCCCGAGCGGTACTGGCCGCGCACCGTCTTGAGCCCGACGTCGGCGTTCTGGATCGGGCGTAGCGCCCGCAACACCTTCAGCTTCTCGTCGCGCACCGCGTTGGCCTCCAGGCAGGTCGGCGGCTCGAGCGCCACCAGGCAGAGCAGCTGGAGGATGTGATTTTGCACCATGTCCCGGAGCGCGCCGGCCCGATCGTAGTAGGCACCCCGCCCCTCGACGCCGATCGTCTCGGCGACCGTGATCTGAACGTGATCGATCGCGCTGCTATTCCACAGCGGCTCGAACAGCGAGTTGGCAAAGCGGAGCACCATCAGGTTCTGGACGGTCTCCTTGCCGAGGTAGTGGTCGATCCGGAAGATCGCCTCCTCGGCGAACACCGCGCCGACCTGGTCGTTGATCGCCCGCGCCGAGGCGAGGTCGTGACCGATCGGCTTCTCGAGCACGACCCGGGCGGCGCCGCGGTTGAGTTCGGCGGTGCCGATGTTGCGGCAGATCCGGCCGAACAGATCGGGCGCGGTCGCCAGATAGAAGACCCGCACCCGGTCGCTTGCCCCGCCGAGCCTAGCCGCGAGCTCGGGCCAGCCGCGGGTGCCGGCCGCGTCCAGCATGACGTGGTCGAGCCGGGCGAGGAAGCGGGCGAGGCAGTCGGGGTCGAGCACGGCCGCGGGCACGTGCTCGCGGAGCGCCGCCTCGATCTCCCCGGCGTAGCCCTTGGCGCCGAGATCGCCGCGCGAGATGCCGATGATCCGGCTCTCGGGCGGGATCTGCCGGTCGCGGTCGCGGTAATAGAGGGCCGGCATCAGCTTACGCCGGGCAAGATCGCCGGTGCCGCCGAAGACGACCAGATCGAACGCCGGTACCGCCGTGATCTGCGCGCTCACCGTTGCGATCCTCGCTGGTTGTCAGGCTGTATGGTCATCGAAGGAAGCTCGCGCCGGCCCGTCCCGCGTCAGATCGACGCAGTCCGGCGGTACCGGAACGCCCTCGACCGGCGCCAGACCGGCGGTCAGCAGCTCGTCAGGACCAACGTCACTGGCCATCGGGCCCAGCTCGCGCGGCCGCCGCCGATCCGGCGGCGGCATCGCAGTAACCCTACGCCCGTCCCAGTAAACCCCGGCTGAACCAACGTCCAGCCTCGCGGCGGGCGGCCCTATTCGGCGGCGATCGCCTGGTCGAGTCGGCCGCGCTCCCAATCGGTGATGTAGTCCCGGGTCAGTGGCACCGCGTCCTGCCGTTTGGCGAGCTGCATCTGGAAGACCATGTGGCCCATGCGCCGGAAGGCGAGCTCGGAGCCGACCAGGTAGAACTCCCACATCCGGCAGAAGCGCTCGTCATACAAGGCGGCGATCTGGGCCCGGTTGGCGGCGAAGCGCTGGCGCCAGGCGGCGATCGTCTGGGCGTAGTGCAGGCGCAGGATCTCGATGTCGGTGACCAATAGCCCGACCCGCTCGACCACCGGCAGCACCTCCGAGAGCGCCGGCGAGTAGCCGCCGGGGAAGATGTACTTGCGGATCCAGGGGTTGGTCGCGGCCGGGCCGTCCATGCGGCCGATCGAATGCAGGACCGCGATCCCGTCCTCGGTCAACAGGTCGCGGACCGCGCGGAAGAATTCCGGGTAGTGGCGGACGCCGACGTGCTCGAACATGCCGACCGAGACGATCCGATCGAAAGTCCCGGCCTGCTCGCGGTAGTCGCACAGCTCGAAGCTGACGCGGTCGGCGAGCCCTTCGTGCCGGGCCCGTTCCCGGCTGACCTTGAGCTGCTGCTCGGAGAGCGTGATCCCGAGCACCTGGCCGGCGCCAGCGGCCGCGAGCGATAGCGCGAGCCCGCCCCAGCCGGAGCCGATGTCGAGCACCCGGACGCCCGGCTGGAGCACAAGCTTGGCCGCGAGATGGCGCTTCTTGTCCGTCTGCGCCTGATCGAGGTCGGCGTGCGGGTGGGTGAAATAGGCGCAGCTGTACTGCCGGTCGCGATCGAGGAACAGCTCGTACAGGCGGTCCGAGAGGTCGTAGTGATGGGCGACGTTCGCCTGGGCGCGGCGGACCGGATTGTACTGGTGCAGGTGGCGCAGCAGCGTCTGGCCGAGCGTGATCGCGCGGCCGAGCGGGCTCGTGTAGGCGTACAGGCTGCCGGCCGCGCAGAGGTCCATGAACTCGTAGAGCGTACCCTGCTCGATCGTCAGCGTGCCGTCCATGTAGGCCTCGCCGAGATACAAGAACGGATTGAGCCCGAGGCGGCGATGCAGGCGTGGGTCGTGCAGCCGGATGGTGACCCGGGGGCCATCCTGCGTGCCGACCTCCTGGCGCCGGCCGTCGGCGTCGATGATCGACAGCCGACCCCAGCGCACGACCTTTCTGGCGATCTCCCCGAACAGCATCGCGACCAAGCCCTCCAGCTGCCGCGGCCCGAGCGACCACACGATCAGGTTCTGTGCCGATCCTTGCCGATAAAATTAACCGAATCGGGTCGTCGGCGTCAAATCGCCAATCGGCCGGCGCGATCGCTAACCGGTTGCCCTTTCTCTTAATTATCATCCTCGATGGTCGCGAGCGACGCCGGATACCGTCTCGTCACAGGCGACGGCCGGCCGGCTCACCCGGTTCCCGGCCGGCCAAGCCGGACCAGCTGCTTGCCGAAGTTGGCGCCCCGCAGCAGGCGCAAGAAGGCCTCCGGCACGCGCTCGATGCCGTCCAGGATGTCCTCGCGGTGGCGGAGCTGGCCGGCCTTGGCCCAGGCGGCGAGCGCCTGGCGGCCTTGCTCGTAGCGGTCGGCGAAGTCGAACAGTAGAAAACCTTCGAGGCGGGCGCGGGTGATCAGGATCTGGCGCAGATGGCGCGGCCCGATGTCCGACTGCTCGAAGCGCTCGGCGAGTGCCACGGTGTGCCGCAGACGATGACCCGGGCGTGCGGCGCGAGGTTGGCCATGACCGCGTCGTGGAGCGGTCCGGCGTTGTTGTCGAAGAACACGTCGACCCCATCAGGGCAGGCCGCCGCGACCGCGGCCGCGAGGTCGGGCGCCGTGCGGTGGTTGATCCCGGCGTCGTAGCCCAGCTGCCGGAACCAGGCGAGCTTGGCCTCGCTGCCGGCGAGCGCGACCGCGCGTGCGCCTTGGCGCTTGGCGATCTGACCCGCAACCTGGCCGATCGCGCCGGCGGCCGCGGAGATCACCATAGTCTCGCCGGGCTGGGGCCGGCCGATCTCGAGCAGCGCGAAATAGGCGGTGAGGCCCGGCAGGCCCAGGTAGCTGAGCGCGCTCTCGATCGGGCCCTGCTCCGGGTCGACCTTGCGGGTGCCCTCAGCGTTCAGGACCGCATACTCCTGCCAGCCGAACCCGAAGCTCTCGACGACCTCGCCGGGCCGGAAGTCAGGATGGTCCGAGCGCAGCACCTCGCCGACCCGCCGCCGGTCATCACCTGACCGGGCCGGACGCCCTGGGCGTAGTTCCTGGCCGGGCTGATCCGGCCGCGCATTTAGGGGCCGACTGAGAGGTAGAGCGCACGGACCAGCATCTCGGGCCGGGCCAGCGCCCGCTCGACCAACCGCCAGTCGGCGGGCTTCGGCAGGCCCTGCGGGTGCGCCGCGAGCAGCCATTGCCGATTGCGGTCCGCCATGGTTTTCCCCTCCTCTACGCCAGCTTGGCGGGTGTCCCGTTCAAATACTGCTTTTGCAAGGATTCGAGGAAGACTACACCAGGAGCCGTTCCGTCATTGCCGCGGGCTCCCTTGGGGACAGCGATGCGCTGGTCGAGGATGGTCACGGTCGTGGGCGCGCATGCCGAAGGCGAGGTCGGCCGGGTGGTCACGGGCGGGGTGGTCGAAGTCGCGGGCAAGACGATGCTCGACAAGATGCGCTATCTAAAGAGCAACGACCACTGGATCCGCCGGTTTGTGCTGTTCGAGCCGCGCGGCAGCGCCCAGATGTCGGTCAACCTCTTGTTGCCGCCGACCCGGGCGGGCGCCGATGCCGCGTTCCTGGTCATGCAGGCCGACGGCTGCCACGCGATGTCAGGCTCGAACGCGATGTGCGTGACCACGGTGCTGCTCGAGACCGGCATGCTGCCCATGGTCGAGCCGGTGACCCGGGTCGTGCTCGATACCCCGGCCGGGCTGGTGACCGCCGACGCCGCCTGCCAGGGCGGCCGCTGCGAGCGGGTCACGCTCGAGTTCGTGCCGAGCTTCGTCGAGCAGCTGGGGCAGCCGCTCGAGGTCGAGGGCCTGGGCACGCTCCGGGTCGATGTCGCCTACGGCGGCGACTACTTCTGCCTGGTCGACGCCGCGGCCTGCGGCTTCAAGGTGACCCCGGACGAGGCGCGCGACATGGTCGCGCTCGGCCGCCAGATCCGGCGCGCGGCGCGCCGGCAGATCCCGGTGCGCCATCCGGAGATCCCGGACCTGCGCGAGATCAGCTTCGTGATGTTCTGCGCCGGCGCGGCTGGCGCCGCCGAGCCGGTGCGCAACGGCACGGTGATCCACCCCGGGCGGCTGGACCGTTCGCCCTGCGGCACCGGCACCGCGGCCCGGCTCGCGGTGTTGCACGCCAAAGGCGAGCTCGGCCTCGCCCAGCCGCTCGAGCTGCGCTCGGTGATCGACAGCAGCTTTCGCGCCGAGGTCGTCCGGACGACCATGGTCGGCGAGCGGCCGGCGATCGTGCCCAGGATTTCCGGGCGCGCCTGGATCTACAGCGTCGGCCAGCTCGGCCTCGACCCGAGCGACCCCTACCCGCTCGGCTACACGCTGTCCGACACCTGGGGCCCCGACGCGGGCTGAAGCCGGCCCGCGAGGCCATGGTCAGTGCAGCGCGCCGGGACCCGGGCTCGATCGCGACCGACTTCGGAACCCTGGCGCGCACGGAGGGCTCGGCCGACCGGCTGACCTTGATCATCGCGAGCGGCAGCGGCACGGCCCCGCTGCCCGGGCGGCCGACCCCGAAGCTCAAGGTCGCCCAATGGACGAACCAGCCGCGGCGCTCGAGCGCGTCCAGATGCTGGCCGAACCTGGCCAGCAGGCCGGCGCGCGCCGCCACCCCGAGCTCGCCCCAGCGCTCGGCCGCAATAGACGAACAGCTCGAGGAAGCCCTCGATCGCGGCACGCCTCGTCGCGCCGCCGGCGGCGGCGTGATCGACCAGGCGCGCGAACTGCGCCGCCTCGATCGCTGCGGCCAGCTCCTGGCCGGATTCGGCCAGACGCAGCTCGACGGTCTCGTACTGCGGATGGTCCACCATGGCGCCTAAGGTTGTCGATCGGCGGCGTTCCGGCAAGCGCCCGGGGCCACCCCGCGCGCCGACGCTTCGGTTCCGCAAAGATTCTGTTTGACAATCAACGGCCGATAGAAAATACAGTCTCCCGCAACGGTTGAGCCCCGGCACAGGCATTGTCCATGGCAACCACGCTGATGCCCCGCTTGCTCCTGCTGTTCGCGATCGCGTCCGGCGTGCTGCCCGGCGCCGCGCGGGCGCGCGCCGACGAGGTCCTGTTCACCTTCGGCCAGATGCAGCAGCTGCAAGCGTCTGCCGCTCGAATCGACCAAGCGCGCGCTGAGCGACGAGGAGATGATCCTCTACCAGAACTTCGAGCTCTACGCCTACGCCGTGTTCGAGTCCCTGCAAGTCGCCAACCAGGCCGCGACGATGATCAAGGAGCCGCTGTTCTGCGCCCCGGAGGCGACCTTCCGGTTCCGCAAGGAGGGCGACATCGCGCGGCTGGCCGACTACGTCACGTCGGAGCTGTTCGCGCTCACTGAGGCGATCGAGGGCGCGCTCGGCCGTTACGACGACCGGCCGGCAAGCCAGGTGCTGCTGCTCGGGCTGCGGGCGGCCTTCCCCTGCCCCGATGCCGGGTCGCGTCTGGCCCAGCGCTAGCGCCGTCGCGGCGGCCGGCGCGCCCGGCCGCATCCCTCCGATCCCAGGCCTGGAGCCGCGCGCGCGCCGTGCTATATAGGCGACGCGCCGGCTGCGCGTGCCTGGCGCCTCGAGGATGCCGGCCGCCCGCCGATCGCGGCCGCGTCCTGGCCTTGCCGCCCCGCCCGTCCCGAGGCTCGATCGATGAAGCTGTTCAATTCGCTGACCGGCCGCAAGGAGACCTTCGTCCCGGCGGATCGCCAGCGGCCGACGGTCTATGTCTGCGGCCCGACCGTCTACAACTACGCCCACATCGGCAACGCCCGCGCCGCGGTCGTGTTCGACGTCCTGTTCCGGCTGCTGAGGCAACGCTTCGGCGACGCGCTCTACGCCCGCAACGTCACCGACGTTGACGACAAGATCATCAAGGCTGCCGCCGAGCGGGGGCTGTCTACCGAGGCGGTCGCCGAAGAGTTCACCCGCGCCTACCACGAGGACATGGACGCGCTGGGCGTGCTCCGGCCGACCGTCGAGCCGTTCGCGACCGCGCACATCCCGGGCATGCTGGCGATGATCGCGGCCCTGATCGATCGGGGCCACGCCTATGTCGCCGAGGGCCACGTGCTGTTCCACGTGCCCTCGTTTGCGGGCTACGGCCGGCTGTCGCGGCGCTCGCGCGACGAGATGATCGACGGCGGCCAGGGTCGAGGTTGCGCCGTACAAGCGCGACCCGGCCGACTTCGTGCTCTGGAAGCCGTCGACGCCCGAGCAGCCCGGCTGGGACAGCCCGTTCGGGCGCGGCCGGCCCGGCTGGCACATCGAATGCTCGGCCATGGTCGCGGCGCATCTGGGCGTCACGGTCGACATCCACGGCGGCGGCCAGGACCTCAAGTTCCCGCACCACGAGAACGAGCTCGCCCAGAGCGTCTGCGCGCACGACGGCGCGCCGCTCGCCCGCTTCTGGCTGCACAACGGCTTTCTCGACATCGATCGGGAGAAGATGTCGAAGTCGCAGGGCAACGTGCTGTTGGTCCGCGATCTCCTGGCCGAGGCGCCGGGCGAGGCGATCCGCTGCGCGCTGCTGTCCGCGCACTACCGCAAGCCGCTGGACTGGAGCGATACCCGGCTCGCCCGCGCCAAGCAGGCGCTCGACCGCCTGTACCTGACGCTGCGCGACCTTTCAGGCCCGGCCGAGGCGACCCCGGACGCGCTGCCGGAGGGCGTGCTGGCCGCGCTCGAGGACGACCTGAACACGCCCAAAGCCTTCGCCGAGCTGCGCGCGCTCGCCCGTGCCGCCAATACCAGCGCCGACCCGCAAGCGCGCCGCGCCCTGAAGGGTCAGCTTCTGGCCGGCGGCCAGTTGCTCGGCCTGCTGCACGCGGACCCCGACGCGTGGCTGAAGACCACGGGCGAGAGCACGCTCGACGGTGCCGAGATCGAGCGCCTGGTCGAGCTTCGGGTCACGGCGCGCCGGGCCAAGAACTTCGCTGAGGCGGATCGGATCCGCGACCGGCTGGTCGCCGCGGGCGTGATCATCGAGGACGGCCCCGAGGGCACCCGCTGGCGGCTGGCCGGCTGAACCGTTGGCCGACGATCGGGCGCGCGTCAGAGATCAGGAGCTGTGAGTTGCAGCTCGCCCTGGTCGAGCGGGCGGTCGCGCGATCCTGGCCCATGCGGACGAGCTGACGAGGCTCGATACCGACCGGCGGGTCGCGCGTTCGCTCGCCGCGCCGGTGGCACCCACCCGGATCGCAGAGTGCGGCGCCCGCGCTTAGGACGCGGGCTTTGTGGCCGCCGCGGCGCGCCGGCGGCCGGCCACCTTCTTCTTTGGCCGGCCGAGGCCGATCCGGAGCGCCATCTCGGAGCGCGCCTTGGCGTAGCTCGGCGCCACCATCGGATAGTCGCTCTTGAGCCGGAAGCGCTCGCGGTACTGATCCGGCGTCAGTTCATGCGCAGTCGCCAGATGTCGTTTCAGCAGCTTCTGCTTCTGGCCGCAGATCAGGCAGGTCATCTGATCCTTGCCGATCGATCGTCGGATCGGCACCGCCGGCTCCGGCGGCGGCGGGACCGCATTGGCTTCTTCGAAAGCCAGACTGGCCAGGCGGCCGCCCACCAGGCCGACCAGATGGCCGAGATCGACCGGCCGTACTTGATTGTGGGATACGAAGGCCGACACTATCTCGGCGGTCATCTCCGCCAAAGCGGCCTGGTCCGAACGTTCGGTCATCTTGCCACCTCACTGACTTGCGATACTGCCTTGTCACACATCGGCCCAAAGTTTGTCTAGCATGAAAATGCGTATAAAAATCCTGCCGGCCCGGCTCAGCTTAGACATCGCGGTTGCACAGCCTCCGAAGATCGCGCAACTCTGCGGGCCGACTGACGACGCGATCTGCGATCAACCAAAAAAGCGCGCAGAATTTGCTTTGTTAGAACCCGGGAAACACAGCCGACGCCGCGTATGTGGAGTAGCCCGGCTTGAACACTATCCAGACAATTCGATACAAATGCGGCGCTCGGGTTTATCAGGAGCCGAGGTTCTGGCGAGCCGGTCCGGCAGTCGCGGTTCACGCTCCGCCGAATGAAGATCGAGGTCATCGAGGGGCTCGTCGCGCCGCCGCTCAGAACTACTCGAGAACTCCTCGAGACCGAGATCGACCGGCAAGCGGAAGACCCCGATCCGAGCGCCCGGACGTGGCCACCCGGGCGCCGGGATCCGACAACCGCGTTGCGGTCATGGACGCCAACTGCTGACCGTTCCCCTCGGCCGAGGCGCGGCGCGCCGCTGGATCGCCGAGCCTGCAAGCCGCTTCGATGGAGAAGTGCCGTGCGTACCGTGTCCGTGCTGCTGGATCGCGACTTCGCCATCGGGGCGACCGATCGCCGGCTGTTCGGCGCCTTCGTCGAGCACCTCGGGCGCTGCGTCTATGGCGGCATCTTCGAGCCCGGGCATCCCGAGGCCGATCAGCGCGGGTTCCGCAAGGACGTGCTGGCGCTGGTGCGCGAGCTGGCGCCGACCATCATCCGCTATCCGGGCGGCAATTTCGTGTCCGGCTACCATTGGGAGGACGGGGTCGGGCCGGTCGGGCAGCGGCCGCGCCGGCTCGATCTCGCCTGGCTGTCGACCGAGCCGAACACGTTCGGGACCAACGAGTTCATCGACTGGTGCCAGGCGGCCGAGGTCGAGCCGATGCTCGCGGTCAATCTCGGCACCCGCGGCCCGGACGCGGCGCGCAACCTGGTCGAATATTGCAATCATCCGGGCGGCACGGCGCTGTCCGACCGCCGCCGCAGCCACGGCTACGAGCAGCCGCACGGGATCAAGTTCTGGTGCCTCGGCAACGAGATGGACGGGCCCTGGCAGATGGGCGCCAAGACGCCGTCCGAGTACGGTCGGATCGCGATCGAGGCCGCCAAGATGATGAGGTGGGTCGACCCGACGATCGAGCTTGCGGCCTGCGGCTCGTCCGGGCGCACGATGCCGACCTTCGGGGTCTGGGAGGACGTCGTGCTCGAGCACTGCTTCGAGCAGGTCGAGTACATCTCGCTGCACACCTACCTCAACGACTATGCGGGCGACCCGGCCGCGTTCCTTGCCAGCGCCGACCTGATCGACAGCTTCATCGACGAGGTGGTCGCGATCGCGGATGCGGTCGCCGCGCGCCGGCGGTCGAGCCGGCGGATCATGCTGAGCTTCGACGAATGGAACGTCTGGTACCGGACCCGCAGGCGGCAGCAGGACCGGACCCGGCCGGGCTGGCCGGTGGCGCCGCCGATCCTGGAGGAGGTCTATACGCTGCAGGACGCGCTGGTCTTCGGCGGCGCCTGCATCGCGCTCCTGAACCACGCCGACCGGGTCAAGGCCGGCTGCCTGGCGCAGCTGGTCAACGTGATCGCGCCGATCATGACCGAGACCAGCGGCCCGGCCTGGCGCCAGACGATTTTTTTCCCGTTTGCCCAGTTCAGCAATTTCGGCCGCGGCCGCGTATTGCGCACGCAGATCGATTGCCCGGGCTACGCCGCCCGCTACTACGACCCGCGCGGCGCCGACGACCACTACTATCCGCTGCCCGCGGTGCCGTTCCTGAAGCTTGCCGCGGTGCACGACGAGGCGAACGGCGCGCTGACCCTGTTCGCGCTCAACCGCAGCCTCGATCAGGAGCTGCCGCTGGACCTGAGCGCCAAAGGATTCCAAGGCCTGGCGCTGGAGCAGGCGCTCGAGCTGCGCGATGACGACCTCGGGGCGAGCAACACCGGATCGGACCCGGACCGGGTCAGGCCCCGGCCGCTCAGTGGCGTTGCAGTCGAGAGCTCACGGCTGCGCGCCACGCTGGCGCCCGCCTCCTGGAACGTGATCCGGCTGACCGGCGCGCGTTAGGAGTTCAGCGCCTCGAGGTCTCGGTAGAGCTCGAGCGCCTCGGGGTTGGCCAGCGCCTCGGTGTTCTTAACCGCCCGGCCGTGGATCACGTCGCGAACCGCGAGCTCGGTGATCTTGCCGGAGCGGGTGCGCGGGATGTCGGCGATCGGGACGATCCTGGCCGGCACGTGGCGGGGCGTCGTGCGCTCGCGGATCCGCTGCTTGATCCGCTGCTCGAGCGCTTGGTCCAGGACGCTGTCCTGCGCCAAGCGGACGAACAGCACGACCCGGACGTCGCCCTGCCATTCCTGGCCGACGCAGATCGCCTCCAGGATCTCGGGGATCTGCTCGACCTCGCGGTAGATCTCGGCGGTCCCGATCCGCACCCCGCCCGGGTTCAGGACCGCATCCGAACGGCCGTAGATGATGACGCCGGCGCTGTCGGTGAGCTCGGCGAAGTCGCCGTGGCACCAGACGCCCGGAAAGCGCGCGAAGTAGCTCGTGTGATAGCGCTCCCCGTCCGGGTCGTTCCAGAAGCGGACCGGCATGCAGGGGAACGGCCTGGTGCAGACCAGCTCGCCCTTGGCGCCGCGGACCGGTTTTCCGGCATCGTCGAAGACATCGACCGCAAGCCCCAGCCCGCGCATCTGGATCTCGCCGCGCCGGACCGGGCCCGCGGGATTGCCGAGCACGAAGCAGGAGACGATGTCGGTGCCGCCCGAGATCGAGGCGAGCTGCAGATCGGGCTTGATCGCCTGGTAGACGTAGTCGAAGCTCTCCGGCACCAGCGGCGAGCCGGTCGAGAGCACGGCGCGCAAGGGCTCCAGATCATGGCTGCGGATCGGCTCGACGCCGGCCTTCTTGCAGGCGTCGATGTATTTGGCGCTGGTGCCGAACACGTTGACCCGCTCGCGCGCGGCCAGATCCCAGAGCAGGTTGGCGTCGGGATGGAACGGCGAGCCGTCGAACAGGACCAGCGTCTCCTCGACCGCGAGCCCGCCGACCAGCCAGTTCCACATCATCCAGCCGCAGGTCGTGAAGTAGAAAAAACGCTCGCCCGGGCGCGCATCGCAATGCAGCCGGTGCTCCTTGATGTGCTGGAGCAGCGTGCCGCCAGCGCCGTGCACGATCGCCTTCGGTCTGCCGGTCGTGCCGGAGGAATAGAGGATGTAGACCGGATGATCGAAGGGCAGCTGCGCGAACTCCAGCGGCCGCGCGGTTTCCTGCAGATAGTCAGCGTACATGACCGCGCCGGCGACCGGTCCGGGAGCGGCGGCCGGCTCGAGGAACGGGACCAGCACGGTCCGTTGCAGGCCGGGGATGCCTTTGGCGACCGCGGCGACCTTGCTCCGGATGTCGAGCCGCTTGCCGGCATACGGGTAGCCATCAACCGCGATCAGGACCTTGGGCTCGATCTGGCCGAAGCGGTCGAGCACGCCCTCGACGCCGAAATCGGGCGAGGCGGACGACCAGATCGCACCGAGCGCCGTGGTCGCGACCATCGCGACGATGGTCTCGGGAATGTTCGGCAGATAGCCGGCGACCCGGTCGCCGACGCCGACGCCATCAGCCGCGAGCGCGGCGGCGAGCGCGCGCACCTGGGCCTGCAGCTCGGCCCAGGACAGCTCGCGCCGGCGGCCGTCCTCGCCGGCGAAGATCAGGGCCGGGTGGGAGTCATCGCGCCGCAGCAGGTTCTCGGCGAAGTTCAGGCGAGCGCCCTCGAACCAGCGGGCGCCCGGCATCTGGTCGCCGTCGACCAGGACCCGGTCTGCGGCCCGGCTCGCCTTGACGCCGCCCAGTTGCCAGACCGCCTGCCAGAACGCGGCCGGCTGCTCGACCGACCATTGGCGCAGGCGCTCGATCGCGTGCTCGCCCTCGAAGCCGTGGCTGCGCGCGAGCCCGGCGATCTGGGTCGCGGCCGCCGCTTCCGGCGTGGGCTGCCACAGGATGCGGTTCATCATCAGCCATCTCGGATGTCGGCTGGCGCAAGATAACCGATGGCGGCCGCCGGACAAGAGCAAGCCGGCCGGACCTCAGCGGGCGGGTTGGGCCGCAGCCGGCTTGTCCAGGGCCAGATGGATCGTGACGCCGGCGGCGCCGATCGCCGCCGCCAGCACCGCCGGCGGCGAGGCGTCGGTAACCAGATCGGCAAGCGCGGCCAACGGGCAGACGAGCTCGTAACGGGCCTGCTCGAACTTGCTGTGGTCGACCAAAAGGATCCCGCGGCGCGCCCGCTCGAGCATCGCCCGCTTGACCCAGGCGGCGCCGGGCAGGACTTCGCTCGGGCCGTCCGCGGTCAGGCCGCCGGCGCCGATCACCGCCTTGTCGGCGCGAAAGCGGCGGACGAAGGCCAGCGTCTCCGGTCCGAACGTGCCGCCCTCGCCCGCGGCATAGTCGCCCGGGCAGATCACGACCCGGATCGCCGGATTGGCGGCGAGCGTGCTCGCGACGCCGAGGCTGTTGGTGATCACGGTGAGCGGCATCGGCAGCGTCGCGAGCCGGCGCGCGAACTGCCAGGTGGTCGAGCCGCAGTCGATCATCAGGACGTCGCGCGCGGCGACCAGGCCGACCGCGTGGCGTGCGATCCGCTCGCGCTCTGCGGTCAGCTCGCGCTGCCGCTGGGCAAGCGAGGGCTCGACCCCGATCGCCGGCAGCGCGGCGCCGCCATAGGTGCGGCTGACCAGGCCGCCCTCGCTCAGCGCATCGAGGTCGCGGCGCACGGTCTCGGTCGAGACGCCAAAGGCGCGGGCGAGCGCTGCGACCCGCACGGTCGGATTGGCGCGCAGTTCGGCCACGATCCGCTCGCGGCGCGCGAGCTTGCCGAAGCGGACCGCGTTCATCGGGCCGCCAGCAGCCGCTCGGTCAGCTCGGCGAAGCCGGCGCCGCCGCGCGCCTCGGTGACCCAGGCCGGCTCGGCCGCGAGCCGGCCGGCAAAGTCGCGCACGTTCGCGACCCCGACCGAATGCCGGAAAAACCCGAACAGCGGGGCGTCGTTGGGCGAATCGCCGACGAACAGGACCTGCTCGGCCGCAGCGCCGATATCGAGGCCGAAGCGCTCGCGCAGCAGACGTAAGGTCATTGCGAGCTTGTCGTAGTCGCCGAACCAGCCGTTGACGTGGATCGAGCTGACCTTTGCCTTGGCGCCGGCGGCCTCGAACAGCTCGACGATCCGCTGGACGGTCGCGGGCGGCAGCGGCGCCACGTCTTCGCGCCAGTCGATCGCGAGGTCCGCCTCCCGGTAAGCCTGATCGGCCGCGATCGCAGCGCCCGCGACCTCGGCCAGGATCTGCGCGCCCGATTGGTCGAGGCGCCGGCGGTCATCGGCGCGCTGGCGAGGCGTCTTCGCGTAACAGCGGAGCATCCGGCGCTCGGCACGCTGGTAGACGAAGAAGAAAGCGCCGTTCTCCCCGACCACGGCATCGACCGGCCAAAAGCGCGCGATCAGGTCGCACCAGCCCGCGGGCCGGCCGGTCACCGGGATCACCTTCAGGCCAGCTGCCTGCAGGCGCTCGAGCGCGGCATAGGTGCCGGCGGTCAGGCGGCCGTCATCGGTCAGCGTGTCATCGATGTCGGCCAGCACGATTTCGATCCGGGCCAGCGCCGGGCGCGGGAATTCGCTGATCGGTCGCATCAGCATCCGGTTGGAAAGCTTTCGGTCAATTAAAGAAAACCGCCGTCGGCGGCGAGGTCGAGAAAGGTGTAGCGGTTGCGGATCAGGCGGGCGTGGCGGACGGCCTCGAGGTAGAACTCACGCGGCCAGCCGAGCGCCTCGGGCGTGGTCGGCGCCCCGGCCGCCTCGAGGACCGCGCGCAGCTGCTCGGGCGGCTTGTGGATGGCCGCGATCTCAGCGCGCATGTCCTCCCAGTGCGCTTCGAGCCGGCGGTTGAGCTGGAGTGCAGCGCCCCGGTCGACGCGTTTGCGGCGGAACTCCCGCCAGCAGGAGTGTCCAAGCTCCGGCCCGAAGTGGGCAATCAAGGCCGCCTCGTCGACCCGGGAGGGCTCGATCCGCGGCGGCGGGCCACCCAGGATCTGCGCCTGCAGGCGGGCCATCGTCAGCGTCGTGACCCCGATCTGCTCGCCATGGTAGGCCTTGGGCCAGGCCGGATCGCCCAGCATCTCGGCATAATGGCTGACCAGGTGCTCGCCCTGGCTCGCGGGGTCGCTGCCGCCGCACAGCGTCATGCCGAAGCCGGACAGCACGAGGGTCGCCACCAGGCGCCGGATCGCGGCCAGATCGCCCGCGACGAGGCCCGCGGCGTCCGCGAGCAGCGGGCCCTCATCCTCGGCGAGCAGCGCGTAGGGAACGCGCCGGTAGGGACGGCCGAGCAGCCGGTGGGCGAGCAGCCAGTCGGCCTGCGCGCTGGCGCGGCAGACTGAATCGCCGAGCCCGGCCCGGATCATCCGCACCGGCGCCGCCGCCAGCACCTCGAGGTCGAGGAACACGGCGGTCGCCAGCTGCGCGCCGAGTGAGCTCTTATGCCCCTCGATCGTGATCGCGGCGTTGACCGAGGTGTAGCCGTTCATCGAGGGCGCGGTCGCGAACGCGACGAACGGCTGGCCCGCCTGGGCCGAGGCGTACTTGCAAAGGTCGTTGATCGTGCCCGAGCCGACCGCGATCAAGGCGCTGGCCTCGCCGGTCGCCCTGCGCAGCCGGTCGACGGTCTCGAGGTCGGGCTCGGGATGCTCGGGCAGCACGACGCTCTGGATCTTTGCGATCCGGCCGAGCGCCTGCTCGACCCGGCGTCCAAGGACCGCGCGCGTGGTCGGGTCGCTGACCACCGCGAGCCGGTCGCCGAGCTCCAGCCCGGCGACCAGGTCGGCCTCGCGGCCGGCCAGGCTGTCCTCGATCGCGATGTTGCCGATCGGCGCGATCAGGAGCCCCCCGTCGTCGGGGTCGCGGAACTCGCCGGCGAGCAGCCGGCCCAGCGTGTCGAGCGCCATCAGTGCCCCTCGAACATCGGCCGCAGGCTCTCGAACAGCTTGCGGTAGGCGGCATAGGCCTGGTCAGAGGCCGCCTTGGCGGCGGCATCGGGCGCGATCGTCGTGGTCTTTGCGGTCACCAGCAGGGCGGCCGCGAGCAGCGAGGGCTGAATCCCGGCGGCGACCGCGGCCAGCATCGCAGCCCCGATCGGCGAGGTGTCGACGACCTGCGGCAGCACGACCGGCAGCCCGGTCAGGTTGGCGCGGATCCGTGCCCAGAGCGGGCTCCTGGCGCCCCCGCCCAGCAGCAGCAACGCATCGATCGTGAGACCCATCTCGAGCAGCCGCTCGAGCACGTCGCGCATCGCAAACGCGCAGCCCTCGAGGACCGCGCGCGCCAGGTGGCCGGGGCCGTGGGCGGCGCTGAGCCCGTAGAAGCAGCCGCGCGCCGCGGCGATCCAGGCCGGCGCCATCGCGCCCGAGAGCGCCGGCACGAAGGTGACGCCGTCGCAGCCGGGCGGCGCGGTCGCGGCCAGCGCATCGAGCTCCTGCACGTCGCGCAGGCGGAATGTCTGGACGAACCAGGCGAGCGCGCCGCCCGAGAGCCAGCCAGGGTTTTCGATGAAGAAGCGGCCGCCCGGGTAGCCGTGGGTCTCGACCAGGCCGCGCTGGTCGATCGCCGGCCAGTCGTGGAGCGCGCCCACCACTTCGGCGGTGCCGAGCGCGCAGGCGAGTTTGCCGGGTTCGACCAGACCGGCGCCGAGCGGATTGGCAAAATCGTCGCCGGTGCCGACCGCAACCGGCGTGCCCGCCGGCAGCCCGGTCAGCTCGGCGCCCGCCCGGTGCAGCGCGCCCGCGCCTTCGGCCGCCTCGGCGAGCCGCGGCAGCTCGCCCGCCTCGAGCTCGAACAGCGCCAGCAGCCCAGGGTCGAAGGCGCGCTCGGCGAGGTCGTAGACCATCGTCGTCGATGCCAGGCCGTGGTCGAAGACGTGCTCGCCGGTCAGGCGCGCGACCAGATAGGAGACCGGCTGGTGAAAGCGGCGGATGCGGCCGGCCGCCGGCAGATAGCGCTTTTGCCAGCGGGCCTTGGCGGCCATGTGGGTGGCATCCAGGACCAGCCCGGAGGTCTGCTGGATCCGTGCCGCCGGCCGGCCCTGGACCTCGGCCTCGGCGCGGCGGTCCATCCAGATGATGCAGGGGCCGAGCGGCTGCCCGTCCTGGTCGACCGCGACGCAACCGTCGAGCTGGCCGCAGATGCCAAGCGCGCTGACCGCGTGCGGCGGCGTGCCCGCCTGCTCGAGCGCGCCGGCGATCGCCGGCCCGAGCGCCTGCTCCCACAGCCGGCAGTCCTGCTCGGCCCAGCCCGGGCGGGGGAAGGACGGCCGGTAGGCGACCGCGGCCTGGCCACGCGGCCGGAGATCGTCGCCGGTGACCACCGCCTTCAGGCTCTGGGTCCCGATGTCGACGCCGACGATCATGGCACGCCGCAGGCCGCGAGCACGTCGCGCAGTTGCGAGAGCAAGGCGCCTTTGCGCGGCGAGAAGGCGCCGTTGAAGACCGCCGAGCCGATCGTGAAGGCATCGGCGCCGGCGGCGGCGAGCGCCCGGATCCGCGCCGGCTGGTCGACGCTGCCGGCGACGATCAGGCGGCCGGCGCCGAGCGCGCGCTTGGCCGCCCGCACCAGATCGAGCGGCTCGGCCTCGGTCGCGCGGTAGGCGAGCAGGTCGACCCCGGCGCAGCCCTTGGCCATGAACGCGGCGCAATCGGCGCCGATCTGCTCGGGCATGCCGCCGAGCACGGTCGGGTGGCCGCGCGGGGTCCCGGGAAAGGGATAGTAGCAAACGCCGGTGCCCCGGAGGCGCGCGAGGACGGCATCGACGTCGGTGCCGCCGAGCAGCCGGTCGACGCCGGTCTCGACCGCCGCGTTGGCCGAGGCGAGGCAGGCCTCGGGCCCGCTGCTGACGACCTCGAGATAGCTGGTGGCGCCCTGGTCCTTGATCCGCCGGTTCAACTCCCGCAGCAGAGCGGGGGCGAGGCCCACGTCCTTGAAGCCGAGGTGGCGCAGCCCGAGCGGGCGGATTGCGTCGAGCACTTCGAGCGCATCCTCGACCGTCCGGTCGTTGCGGGTCAGCATGAAGATGAAGTCCATCGGCAACGGCGCCGCGCTCCCGCAGGTTGCGGGTTGGAGTATGCCAACAACGTTGTGGGGAGTACCACAAAAATCTTGGCATCCGCCAAGTCACGCATGGTAGCACTGGCGACCGGGATCGGCGGCCGAACGGGAGGCAGCGATGGCGAAGGATGCAACCATTGCACGTGGACAGGGGCGCGCGCTCGGGATCGGTGGTTCGGTTGCCGGCGCGCTGATCGGCCTCGCTGTCGCCGGTCCGGCATCAGCCTGGAGCCTCGAGGACGCCGCGGCGCCCTACGAGGGGGTCACGATCCGGGTGATCGGCGAGGCTTTGCCGCCGCTCGAGGCGATGGAAGCGCTCAAGGGCGCGTTCGAGGAGCAGACCGGCATCAAGGTCGTGATCGAGATGTACGAGCATTCCGAGGCGGTCAATAAGGTTATGCTCGATCTCAACTCCAGGCGCGGCCGCTACGATTTCATCCTGCAGCCGCACCGCGAGCTCGGCCGGTTCGTCGAGAACGGCCATCTGGTGCCGCTGGCGAAGTTCATGGACGATCCCAAGCTGCGCGACCCCGAGTTCAAGCCCGAGCAGGTGCTCTACGACCGCTTATGGCGCGAGATCTCCTGGTACGACGGCCAGATCTATGGCTTCCCTTTCACCGCGCTGACCATGTACATGTGGTATCGCAAGGATCTGGTCGAGGACCCGAAGGAGCAGCAAGGCTTCAAGGCCAAGTACGGCTACGAGCTCCAGCCGGCGCAGAACTGGGATCAGTACCGCGACCTGGCCGAATGGTTCACGCGGCCCGAGGAGGGCTTCTACGGCACGGCGCTGCAGGGCAAACGGCACGAGGCGCTGTGGTACGAGTGGCTGAACTTTCTCTACAGCTTCGGCGGCGACATGATGGACGTCGAGAGCGGCAGCGAGTGCGGCCCGATCATCGTCAACAGCCCGGAGGCGATCGCGTCGCTCGAGTACTACAAGAGCCTGATGAAGTATTCACCGCCGGACACGCTCAATTACTTTTGGGACGACGTGATGGCGTTGATGCAGCAGAGCAAGGTGTTCGAGCTGATCATGTGGAACGATGCGACCTACGCGGTCGCCGAGGACCGCGAGGCGAGCCAGGTGGTCGGCAAGATGGGCTTCGATCTCGTGCCCGCAGGGAGGCAAGGGCAAGGTCGGCCAGGTCGAGGGCTGGACCTATCTGATCCCGGCCCATGCCGAGAACCAGGAGGCGGCGTTCCTGTTCATCCAGTGGATGATGGCGTTGCCGCAGCAGTTGGAGCAGCACCTGCACGGCGGCGCCTCAGCCCGGCCCGACGTCTACGCCGATGCCGAGGTCCAAAAGCTCGCCTACGCCAAGGCTTCGATGCGGACCAACGAGGTCGCGATCGCCAAGCCCACGATCCCGGAATCGCCCCAGATCACCGACATCCTGGTCCGCGAGCTGAGCTCGTATCTGGCCGGCGACAAGGACGCCAAAGCTGCGCTCGACATCGCGGCGCTCGAGATGCACGAGCTGCTCGGCGACTGCGCGCCGCTGCGCCATCCGGCCGAATAGCGGCTGGGGGCCGGCCGCCCGCTCGCGGCGGCCAGACACGGTCCGGTGGAACGAGTATCGGCCTAAATGGAGACGCCGCCGAGCCCAAGACCGCGGTTGGCGCCGGGCAGCTGGCCTTGGGGGCGTTAACCCAAGATTGGCCTTGCCTGCGCAACTGCGGACGGTCCATGCGATCCTGGGAATCCGCGCGTCGGCTCGAGAGCCCGCAGCACGGAATCCCAGGATCGCTGGACCAGCCGAAGACGAGTTGAGCAGCAATACGTGAGGGCTTGGTTAGTGCCTCCGGGGCTGGAGCGAGGCGGCGGAGCGGCGGTGTTCGTGGCAAGCCTCGAGCGGACCGGTCCGGGTCGGGCCCGGCGATGACCGGGGTCAAGGGCCACGGGCGCCAGACCGCCGAGCCGCCGGCGGGGACCACGGACCACAGGGCCCAGACGGCCGAACCGCCCGCGGGGGCCACGGGCGGCGGGCGCCAGACGGCCGAGCCGCCGGCGGGGACCATGCTCGGCGGGCGCCAGATGGCCGAGCCGCCCGCGGGGGCCACGGGCGGCGGGCGCCAGTCGGCCGAGCCGCAGGCGGGAATCACGCGCCAAGGGCGCCAGCTGGCCGAGCCGGGGGCCGGCACCGGCGCCGCGGGCGGCATCAGCGCCGGCGGCCGAACTCGCGCTGGGCCCGAACCCGGGACCAGCGGTCGAACAGCTGCAGGACATCGGCGGCAGCGGCTGCTCGACGATGCGGTCGGGCCGCTGTTCCTGGCGCCGGCGCTGATCCTGCTGCTGCTGATCCTGGTCCTGCCGTTCGGCTACATGGTCTGGACCAGCCTCACCGACCTCAGCTTCGCGCTCCCGGATCGCGATGGCAACTTCGTTGGCTTCGACAACTTCCGCCGGCTGATGCACGACCCGATCTTCTGGCACAGTTTTCTTGTGACGCTCTGGTTCGTGATCGGCGCGGTCGGGCTCGAGTTCCTGCTCGGGTTCGGCCTGGCATTGCTGTTCCGCCACCAGCTGCGCCGCCAGGGCATCGTCCTGACCCTGTTCCTGATCCCGATGATGCTGGCGCCGGTCGCGATCGGGCTGATCTGGAAGCTGTTGCTCCAGGGCGACTTCGGCATGCTGACGCACTACCTGCGCGCGCTCGGGATCCTCGACCTGCGGACCGCACTGCTCTCCGACCCCGGCCTCGTGCTGCCGACCATCATGCTGATCGACGTCTGGCAGTGGACCCCGTTCGTGACCCTGGTTCTGCTCGCCGGCCTGCTCAGCCTGCCGCGCGAGCCCTATGAGGCGGCGGTCATGGACGGCGCTAGGCCCTGGCAGATCTTCCGCGACATCACGCTGCCGATGCTCCGGCCGATCATCGCGCTCGTGGTCCTGCTGCGCGCGATCGACGCGTTCAAGGAGTTCGACAAGGTCTTCATCCTGACCGGCGGCGGCCCCGGCATCGCCTCCGAGCTGCTCTCGATCTACACCTACCGGATCAGCTTCAAGGACTGGGACCTAGGCTATGGCGCGGCCTGCGCCTTCATGGTCTACCTGGTCGTCTTGATCATGTGCTCGGTGTTTTACAAGGCGGTGTTCTGGACCGAGGGCCGCACCCGGCGGCGGGCGTCATGAGCCGCGCCTGGCGCGGCCTCGCCTGGGGCCTGATCCTCACGGTCCTGGTCTTCGCGCTCACGCCCTACCTCTGGATCCTGCTGACCTCGTTCAAGAGCCGCCTCGACGCGCTGGCCTCGGTGCCGGTCTGGGCGTTCAGGCCGACCTTCGAGCACTATCCCACGGTCTTTCTCGACAAGGGCTATCTGCCGCTCGCGCTCAACAGCGTGCTGGTCGCGGCCTCGACCACGGCACTCTCGCTGCTGGTCGGCGTGCCCGCCGCCTACCTGTTCGCGCGCCAGGACTTCGCCGGCAAGGAGGACCTGTTCTTCTTCTTCTTGACCACGCGCATGGCGCCGCCGATCTCGGTCGTGGTGCCGATGTTCCTGCTGTTCACGCGCCTGGGCATCACCGACACGCCGCTCGCGGTGATCCTGGCGCACTCGACCTTCAATCTGTCGCTGGTGGTCTGGGTGATGCGCGGCTTCTTCGCCGAGATCCCCAAGGAAATCGACGAGGCCGGCATGATGGACGGCCTGACCCGCGCCGGCACGTTCGTCCGCCTACTGGTGCCGCTGGCCGCGCCCGGGCTCGCCGCGACCGCGATCCTGTGCTTCATCCTGAGCTGGAACGAGTTTCTCTATGCTTTTGTCCTGGTTGCGTTCGAGGGCCGGACGCTGACCGTCGGCATCCCTGGTCTCGTGACCCCGCACGGCACGCTCTGGGGTCAGGTAGCAGCGGTTGCGGTGGTCGCGACCTTGCCGATCATCGTCTTCACCTTTCTGGTGCAAAAGCACCTCGTGCGCGGCCTCACCTTCGGCGCGATCAAGGCCTGAGCCGCGATGGCGGTCGAGTTCCGCGCGGTCCGCAAGATCTTTCCGGACGGCACGGTCGCGCTCGAGGGGCTCGATCTGGCCTTCGAGACCGGCGAGTTCCTGGTGCTGCTCGGGCCGTCCGGCAGTGGCAAGACCACCGCCTGCCGGCTGCTCGCCGGCCTCGAGACGCCGACCGCGGGCAGCCTCTGGGTGGATGGCCGGGACATCACCGCGCTGCCGCCACGCGCGCGTGGCATGAGCATGGTGTTCCAGAACTACGCTCTGTACGGCCACAAGACCGTGTACCAGAACATCGCCTATCCACTGCGGATCCGGAAGTTCGCGCGCGCCGAGATCGACCGCAGCGTGCGCGCGATCGCGGCCATGCTCCAGATCGAGAGCCAGCTTGAGCGGCGCCCGGCGCAGCTCTCGGGCGGCCAGGCACAGCGGGTCGCGGTCGCCCGCGCGCTGGTCTGGCAGCCCGAGATCTGCCTGATGGACGAGCCGCTCTCCAACCTCGACGCGCTGCTCCGGCTGCAGACCCGGACCGAGCTCAAGCGCCTGCACGGCGAGCTTCGGCGGACCTTCGTCTTCGTCACCCACGACCAGGAGGAGGCGATGACGCTCGGGACCCGAATCGCGGTCCTGAACGAGGGCCGCTTGGTCCAGCTCGACACGCCGCGGCGGATCTACCGCGCGCCCGCAACCCGGTTCGTCGCCGAGTTCATCGGCCGGCCCGCGATGAACACGGTCGAGGGCGTGATCGAAGCCGGCACCTTCCGCGCCGGCGGCTTCTCGCTGCCGGTCGACGGCCGCCCGGACGGGCCGGTCGTGCTCGGCATCCGGCCCGAGGCGCTGGTGCTGCGCGACCAGTCGACCGCGGACAGCGTCACCTTCGCGCTCGACGTGATCGAGCCGGTCGAGCCGGACACGCTGCTGTTCGTCAAGACCGGCGGGGTCGCGATGGTCGCGCGGGTCATGCGCGAGGTCGGCGAGCGCGCCCCGGGCACGCCGGTCCATCTCGAACTGCCGGCGGCCGAGCGGCACTACTTCGAGGTCCAAAGCGGCCAGCGGCTGCCGTGAGTCCGCTGGTCCACGTCGTCCCGCTCGCGATCGCGGCGCTCGGCTGGCTCGGGCTGCACCGGCTCAACCGCCGGCAGGGCTGGTTCCGGACCGGCGAGCTGATCTTCTGGGACGCGGTGCTGCTGGTCTTGGTCTTCCTGATATGGTTGTATTGGTTCTAGCCGGCGCCGACCGGTCCACACCGGTGCTCGCCGAATTTACTTAGCTCGGAGCGGCCGATCTGGTAAAAGCTTCCGAGAAGCGTGAACAAATCGCCCGAGTGCCATGGCCGGTCAAATCAACAAGAGCACCCTGCCCCGCCACCGCCGGTGGAATTGCAGTGTCGGGCTGGTCCTGGCGGTGCTCGTCGGCCTGGACGTGGCGACCGCGATTGCCGCCGATGGCGATTTACTGACGGTGCGCGTTAAAGAAGGGCAGAGCCTGCGGGATCTGGCGGCGGAGCATCTGGGCGATCCCGATCTTTGGACAGTGATCCTGCAGGCCAACGGCCTTTCGCCCGGTGACGTCCGGCCGGGGGTCGAGCTCAAGATCCCGGCCGGCGAGATCGCCGCCGCCAACCGGGCGCTGAGCGAGGCCCTGGGCCTGATCCAGCAGGCGACCGAGCAGGGGGCGCGCCTGTTCGCTGCCGAGCAGATCGGCCAGGCGATCAGGCTTCACGACGTGGCGCTGGCCAAGCGCAAGGCCGCCGACTGGCAGGCGACGGTCGAGCTCGCCGGCCAGGCCCGGGTCGCCGCCGACGCCGCCTTGCAGGCGGCGCTTGCCCAGCGCGACGCCGTCGCCGACGCGCTGCTGAGTGACCGCCAGGGCTGGGTCGAGGGGCAAAAGCCGCAGGACCTGCTGTGGAGCGACCGAGAGCTCAATGCGATCCTGATCGAGGACGAGAAGGTCCGTACGCTGTCGCGCTCGACCGCGCAGATCACGTTCCGGGACGACAGCCGGCTGCGGCTCAACGCCAACTCGCAGGCGGTGATCCAGCGCATGCGGGTCGACCCGTTGAGCCGCGAGGAGGAGGCCAAGGTCAGCCTGGTCGAGGGCGATTTCTACGCGCTGCTCGCCGGCAAGAGCCAGCGCAAGAGTTTCGAGTTGCAGGTGGCGCAGGTCGAGACCGAGATCGAATTCGACCAACTTCTGGGTCCGGCACGACACCAGCGGCTCCAAGTTCGCCAACTACGACGACCGCTCGCTCCAGGTCTCCTCGCAGGGTGCCAGCGTGACGCTCGGCCGCGACCAGGCGACGCTGGTGCGCAGCGGCGAGGCCCCGAGCCCGACCATCGACGTGCTGGCGTCACCGGCGCTGACCGCGCCGCAGGACGACCAGGTCGCGTTCGACGCCAGCGTCGCGCTCAGCTGGTCGGGCGTGTCCGAGGCCGCCGGCTACTGGCTCGAGGTCGCCTACGATCCGGGCTTCACGCGGATGACCTTCAGCCGCTGGGGGCTGGCGCAGCCGGATTTCCAGAGCGAGCCGCTGAACGTCGGCGCCTACTACTGGCGGGTTGCCGCGCTCGACAAGTTCGGCCTGCCGGGCACGCGCAGCGACGTCTGGCGCTTTCATGTGCAGAACGATGTGACGCCGCCCTTCATCACGATCGGCGCGCCGGCCGAGGGCGGCATCCTGCGCCAGAGCCCGATCGAGCTTAACGGGCAGAGCGAGCCGGGGGCCGTGCTCGAGCTTGACGGCCGCCCGCTCCAGGTCCGCCCCGACGGCAGCTTTGCGGCCGAATACCAGCCCAAGCCCGGCGCCAACCAGGTGACGGTCAAGGCCAAGGACGCCGCCGGCAACGTCACCGAACGAACCCGCGCCTTCGTCTTCATGCCCGACGAGCGCGCCGCGGTGATCTTCGACGAGCGCCTGCCGAAGCTCGGCGTCCGCCACTTCGTCACCGCGCGCGAGGTCATGTCGATCACCGGCCAGACCAGCGCCAAGGCCCAGATCCAGATCCGCTCGGCCGATGGCGGCGCGCGCGCCTCCGCCTACGCCGACGACGACGGCCGGTTCGGGGTCAACGTGCCGATGCGGGCACAGGACGAGACCTTCGAGGTCCAGGTGATCGCACCTTCGGGCTTCGCCAGCACCGACCAGTTCGAGATCACGGTCGACCAGACGCCGCCCCGGATCGAGTTCGAGGTGCCGCCGCCTGCGGTCACCGCGGTCGAGTGGCTGCCGCTGCGGGGGAAGGTCGAGGGGGGGTCAAGCTGCTGGTCGACGGCCAGCCGGCCCAGCTGATCGACGAGGCCTTCGACCAGACCGTGACCTTGCGTCAGGGCGCCAATCGGATCGAGCTGGTTGCGAGCGATCTGGTCGGCAACGTCGGGGTCGAGAAGCTCGAGATCGTGCTCGACCAGCAGCCGCCGGAGCTGATCGAGCAGTCGCTGTCCCAGAACCGGGCCGAGGGCGGCGAGGCCGTGACCGTGAACGTGATCGCCAAGGATACCTCCGGGATGAAGCAGGCGGCACCGTTCACGCTGCAGGTCGGCGACCGGCTGGTGTCCGACTTCCTGCGCTTCAACCGGACCAGTCAAAGCTATCGCTCGACGCTCGTCTTACCCAAAGACGCGGCCGGGGCGATTGCGTTGCGGGACGTCGAACTTGAAGACTACGCCGGCAATCGAAAACGCTATACGTTCAGGTAACCAAGCCGCGGCGACAGCGGCCACGTGATCGCCAGGAGATCGCCCATGTGGGCTTTGCCGTCTGCCCCTCACCTCGCCCGTGGCTGGATCGCTCTGGCCGTGCTCGGCTGGAGCGGGCCCGCCGTAGCGCAGGAAGTGCCGCTCTCGGTGACCTATGGGCCCAAGGCCTCGAGCGCGGAGGGCGATCCGGACTATCGCGAGGTGATTTTCCTCAGCGTACCGGACGGCGGCCAGGAGCGGCTGTACGTGCGCGTCTACGATCCCGACACGGGCGGCGATCACGACCTGGTATACGGCGTCGCCGACGACACCGAGGTCCGGTTCCGGCTGTTCGGCGGCGAGGGCGCCTATACGGACGCCATCAGCGCGGGCGGCGAGCCCGGCGCCGAGCAGCTCACCGCCGGCACCGTGCTCGGCGAACGCGCGATCGGGCCGAGCGCCGCCCTCGACGATCGCTGGCAGACCCTGTTCGCAGCGCTGCCCGAGCAGGGCGAGGCGGTCGGCGGGCGGCGGATCTTCCGCCTGCAGGTCGAAGGCACCGCCGGCGACGACGCCAATCTCTACGCGCTCACGCTCAGCCTGCGCGACCGCCGCAACCTCGCCCCGGACGGGCTCGAGATCGTCGAGCTCGCGCCGACGGTGCGGGTCCCGGACGACCAGCACGTGACCGAGCTGCGCTTCGAGGTGCCGGAGCACGCTGAGCGCCTGACCGTGCGCAACTTCGATGCCGCCAATGGCCAAGTGGCGTTCGTCACCGCCTTCCGCTCGGTGCCGGTCGCGGCTTCGGGTCAGGACGAGTGGCGCGAGAGCGAGATCGCGGTCGCGCCGGAGGAGCGCGGCCAGGAGGCGGCGCTGGTGTTCGGCGGCGGGGAGGAGCTGCCCAACGACATCACCTTCCAGGTGCTCGATCAGGCCGGCCAGGCGGTACCGTTCGGGCTTTCGCCCAAGCTCTGGCGGCCGAACCAGCGGCCGCTGCCCGAGGCCGACGTCGAGCTGCTGGCGAACTGCGTCTCGGTCGCCTTCGACGGGTCGCGCTCGAGCGATCCCGAGGGCGGTCGTTTGAGTTACGAGTGGCGGTTCGGCGATGGCGCCGTCGGGACCGGGCGGGCGCTGGTCCACCAGTATCCCGGCCCCGGCACCTATGACGCGGAGCTGCGCGTCGTCGACGAGTTGGGTCAGGTCGGCGCCGGCAGCGCGCGGCCGCTCCAGGTCTTCGTCAAGCGGCCGCCGACCGCGGTCACCGGTCCCGACCTGGTGGTCGCGCCGGGCGAGCCAGTCGCGTTCGACGGCACCCGCTCGCAGGCCGGCGAGCGGCCGGTCGCGCGCTGGCTCTGGGATTTCTACGACGGCAGCGGCGGCGAGGGCCAGAGTACCAGCCACAGCTTCGCCGACCCCGGCCGCTACGTGGTCACGCTCCGGGTCGAGGACGACACCACCCCGCCCTGCAACTTCGCGACCGCGCAGCAGGTCGTCCAAGTCAACGCCCGTCCGGCCGCGGTCGCCGGCGAGGACCAACGGCTGTCGGTCGGCCAGACGTTCACGCTCGACGGCCAGCGCAGCTACGACGTCGACGGCCGGATCACCGAGTACCAATGGGACCTCGGCGACGGCGCGACCAAGACCGGCGCGAGCATCG
This sequence comes from uncultured Alphaproteobacteria bacterium, assembly GCA_963840925.1. Lineage (GTDB taxonomy): Bacteria > Pseudomonadota > Alphaproteobacteria > Geminicoccales > Geminicoccaceae > DATAOG01. The sequence continues at coordinate 89,222 of CAWJAY010000027.1, read as the reverse complement.
ATCATGCCTACGCCGCGCCCGGCACCTACACCGCGACGCTGACCGTCGGGGACGCCGCCGGGGTCGCCAACAGCCGCAGCTCGGATGGCCTCCAGGTCGTGGTCAACGCCCCGCCGGTCGCCGAGGCCGGGCCCGATCGCCAGGTCGCGACCGGCGAGGTGATCGACTTCGATGCCGGCGGCTCGCGCGATCCGGACGGGACGCTGATCGGCTACGCCTGGGAGTTCGGCGACGGCGCGCGCGGCGACGGCCAGCTCGCGCAATACGCCTATCATCGCTCCGGCGTCTACCGGGTCGGGCTGACGGTCCGCGACGATTCCGCGACCGACACCAGCAGCGGCAGTGATTCCCTGACCGTGGTGGTCAACGAGCCGCCGGTCGCCGAGGCCGGCCCCGACCAGACGGTGAGCTCGAGCGAGGTCCATTTCGACGGCACCGGCTCGCGCGATCCGGATGGCGCGGTCGCGCGCTATGAGTGGGACTTCGGCGACGGCGGCAGCAGCGGCGAGCCGGCCCCGGTGCACGTCTACCAGACCGCCGGCAGCTATCGCGTGCGGCTGACCGTGACCGACGATTCCGGGACCGTCCGCAGCTCGGCCAGCGACGACATGCAGGTGCTGGTCAACGCCGCGCCGATCGCCGATGCCGGCCCGGATCAGATCGGAGCGCCTGGCCAGGAGCTGAGCTTCGTCGCCGCCGGCTCGCTCGACCCGGACGGCGACGTCGCCCAATACGCCTGGTCGTTCAAGGACGGCGCCGACGCGCTTGGGCCGCAGGTCCGCCACACGTTCGACCGGCCGGGCGTCTACAACGTCCGGCTCAGCGTCAAGGACGACACCGACCAGGCCAAGGCAATCGACTACGACGAGGCCAAGGTCGTCATCAACGCGGCCCCGATCGCCCGGGCCGGTCCGGATCTGAGGGCGGGGCCGGGCGATGCGATCACGTTCGAGGCCGGCAACTCGTTCGACCCCGACGGCGGCACGCTCGCCTACCGCTGGGACTTCAGCGACCAGGCCGAGCCGGTCTTCGATGGCCAGGTGGTGCGCGCCTACACCGCACCCGGCGTCTACAACGCCCAGCTGACCGTGACCGACGACAGCGGCGCGATCAACGCGGTCAACCGCGACGAGGTCGAGATCCGGATCAACCACCAGCCGGTCGCCTCGGCCGGTGCCGACATCAACAGCTTCCAGACCACGATCGCCTTCGATGGCGGGGCGTCCGCCGATGCCGATGGCGATGCGCTGACCTATCGCTGGGATTTCGGCGACGGCACGCCGGCCGGCGCCGGCGCCGCGGTCGTCCACACCTACGCCGACGGCGGCAGCTATCCGGTCACGCTCACCGTCGACGACGGCACCGGCCTCTGGAACGCGAGCGCGAGTGCCGTGATCACGGTCACGATCAACCGGCCGCCGGTTGCGGTCGCCGGCGTCAACAAGGAGGTCTGCGCCGGCGACATCGTCGTGTTCGACGGCAGCGCGTCCAGCGACCCGGACGGTGGCCTGCTCCGCTATCGCTGGGACTTCGGCGACGGCGGCACGGCCGACATCGTCAACCCGACCCGGACCTACGACGAGGGCGCGGTCTACCCGGTGACGTTGACCGTCCAGGATGAGTTCGGCTTCCCGAACGACCGAGACACGTCCCGGATCGTGGTCAAGGTCGACGAATTGCCGCTCGCCGAGGGCGGGACCGACCAGGAGGTCTGCGCCGGCGCCAAGGTCAATTTCGACGGCTCGGCCTCGCGCGACTTCGATGGCGTCGTCAACCGCTTTAGCTGGGACTTCGGCGACGGCGCGACCGGCGGCGGCGACAAGCCGGTGCACGTTTACAGCCAGCCCGGCAACTTTCGGGTGCTGCTGAAGATCGAGGGCGACCAGGCGGGGCAATGCGACAACACCGACACCGATGAGCTGCAGGTCAGGGTGGTCGAGGCGCCGGTCGCGAGGATCGTCGGCCCCAGCGCGGTCGCGGTCGGCGCGGTCGCGAGCTTCGATGCCAGCCAGTCCTCGGGTGCTACCGGCCAGATCCAGACCTGGCGCTGGAACTTCGGCGACGGCGCGACCGCCGAGGGGCCGAGCGTCGATCACGTCTACCAGCAGGCCGGCGCCTACGTCGTCCGCCTCGCCATCGAGACCGACGCGACCGCGAGCGAGTGCAACGTCACCGCAGTCCAGCACTATCTGGTCGCCAACGCCCCGCCGGTCGCCGACGCCGGCGCGGACCGCTTGGTCGGGGTCAATCAGGAGGTGCTGTTCGACGGCTCGGGCTCGGCCGACCCCGATGGTGCGATCACGTCCTGGACCTGGGACTTCGGCGACGGCACCCAGGCCTCGGGCGTCAACGTCCGCCATCGCTACCGGGCGAGCGGCCGGTTCCCGGTCACGCTCACCGTGACCGACGAGACCAAGCTCGAGAACAACACCGCGATTGCGACCGTCATGGCCGCGGTCAACGCGCCGCCCGAGCCGGTGATCGCCGGCTCGAGCGCGGTCTGCCCGGGCGAGGCGGTGGACTTCGATGCCCGCTCGTCGCGCGATGCCGACGGCGAGATCGCGCGCTATCTCTGGCGCTTTGGCGACGGCGCCAGCGCCGAGGGCGCCGAGGCGAGCCACGTCTTCGCCGCGCCCGGCCGCTATCCGCTGGCGCTGCTCGCCGACGACGGCCGCGGTCTCAACAACAGCCAGCAGCAGGCGATCCTCGATCTGCACGTCAACCGGCCGCCGCGGCCGATGGCTGGTCCGGACCGCCTGGTCTGTCCGGGCCAGCCGGTGACCTTCGATGCCGCCGCCTCGGTCGACTGGGACGGCAAGCTCGTGCGCTACCAGTGGGACTTCGGCGATGGCACCACCGCCGACGGCCAGCAGGTCGAGCACGTCTACCAGCAGCCCGGGGTTTACCAGGCGCGGCTTACGGTGGCCGACGATTCCGGCTCTAGCTGCGCGAGTGCCGTCGATCTGGCCGACGTGCACGTCGATGCGCCCCCGGTTGCGGTCGCCGGCCCCGACCGTAAGGGCTTCGTCGGCGGTGCCTATGATCAGCTGCTGTTCGACGCTTCGGCCTCGAGCGATGCCGACGGCCAGCCGCTGACCTACGTCTGGGACCTGGGCGACGGCGTCACCCGGACCGGCGAGAAGGTGCTGCACGCTTACGGCGAGCCCGGCGAGTACAAGGTCCGGCTCAGCGTCTCCGACGGCACCGGGCTCGCCTGCGGCCAGTCCGCGGTCGAGATCAAGGTCGACGCCCAAAGCCGCGAGCCGGATGACAGCGCTCGGATCAGTGGCGAGCGCGCCGCGACCCAGCAGGCGCAGCGGTAGGCGGGCAGCGGCCGATGCGGCTCAACCTGCGCACCAAGCTGCTGCTGTTCGCGATCGCGATCGCGATCGTGCCGCTGCTGGTCGCCGGCTGGACCATGATCCGGATCGCGCGGGACGAGCTCAAGAGCTCGGCCAACGACCAGCTGGTCAACACCGCCCAGCAGCTGGTCGCCGAGATCGACGATCTGTACGAGCGCACCTGGCTCGCGCCGCTGATCCTGATCCGGAACGCGATCGACGACGAGCGGCTCGGCGTCGAGGCCAAGATCTCGCTGCTGACGCTCGGCATCGCGTCGATCCCGGACGTCGTGGCGCTCCAGCTGACGGTCGAGGGTGCAGCGCTGCCGCTGGTCGTGGTCAAGGACGGGTTCGCGGCTCACATCAAGGCGGCCGCCCTCGACCCGCTCGAGATCCTGCGTGTGCCGGCGAGCCTGATCGGGGCGCTGCGCGAGAGCGATGACGGCGACGTCCAGGAAGTCCGCCACATCGCCCAGACCGACGATTGGCTCGCGACCGTGGTGCTGCCGTTGCAGACCGACTTCGGCGGCGGCCGGGCGTCGCTCTCGGCGCGGATCGATCTCGAGCGGCTGCGCCAGTTCGTCCAGAACCATCCGTTCAACCGGACCGGCGTCGTGACGATCGTCGATGCCGACGGCCGCCGGATCTTCGACCCGCAGCTGACCGATCTCAGCAGCTACGCGATCGTGGCCGAGGCGACCGGCCTCTTGGCCGCGGGCACGCCGATCATCAGCGTCGAGCCGTACAAGCGGCCGGACGGCGAGGTCATGCTCGGGGCGTTCGTGTTCCCGCGGCCGTTCGACTGGGCGATCCTGGTCGAGAAGCGCCAGCGCGACGCCTATCTCGCGGTCGAGAAGATGCTCCAGAGCCTGGGCCTGTGGTCGCTGATCGGCCTCGCGGTCGCGGGTGCCGGCGCGATCCTGCTGGCGCTCCGGATCAGCCGCCCGATCCTGAAGATCGAGCGAGTCGCGGCCGAGGTCGCCAAGGGCAATTTCGAGGCCCGGGTCCAGGGCGTGCGCTCGCGCGACGAGGTCGGCGATCTCGCCCAGCGCATGAACGCGATGGTGGTCGGCCTGAACGAGCGCTTCCAGCTCGCCAAGTTCGTCTCGGCCGGCACGATGACCGCGATCCAGGGCGCCGACTATCAGGGCGTCCGGCTGGGCGGCGACAAGCGGCCCACGACGATGCTGTTCTGCGACATCCGCGGCTACACCGCGTTCGCCGAGCGGCGCGACCCCGAGACCGTGGTCGAGGTGCTCAACCTCTATTTCCAGCATCAGGCCGACCTCGTGGCCGCGCACCGGGGCGACATCGACAAGTTCGTCGGCGACCAGATCCTCGCCGTGTTTCAGGGGCCCGAGATGGTGCGCGACGCGGTCGGCTGCGCGCTCGCGATCCAGGCCAAGACCGACGAACTGGGGCGCGAGCATCCGGACTGGGACCTGGACGTCGGCATCGGGATCAACATGGGCGAAGTGATCGTCGGCGCGATGGGCAGCAAGGACCGGATGGACTACACGGTGCTCGGCGACCACGTGAACCTGGCTGCCCGGCTCTGCTCGCATGCCCAGGCGGGGCAGACGCTGGTGACCGAGAGCGCCTACCAGGCGATCGCCGGCTGCCCCGAGTTCGTCGCCGAGGCGCTCACCCCGATCGTGGTCAAGGGCAAGCGCGAGCCGGTCCCGGTCTACCAGGTCCGCCCCACGCCGGCGGTCGCGCAGCCGCTCTGGCGCGCGAGCGCCTGACACCGATCGTTCGCTACGACCCCCGCCAGCGGCGGTGCAGGCCGGCGGCGCCGATGCGCGAGCGGGACCGTCCTGCCGGTCGAAGACGTAGATCCCGTCGCGGACGATCTGGCTGATCAGCAGCCGGTCACCGAGCCGGTAGGCGGTCGACGCGGCCTGGACGTGGGCGCCGGCGTCGTCCCAGAGCAGCCGCGGGCTTGCCCGCGGACCGCAGCCGGGGGGTTCGGGTCGACGCCAGCGAGGTCGATCGCGAGCACGCGCGAGGGCGAGCCGCAGAGCCCGGGCGTGGTCATATGGCAGAAGGTCGCGACCTGGCTCCGCTGGGTCGCGACGTACAATGTGTCGTCCTCGGCCATCACGTTGTCCGGCGCGCCGGCGACCGGGATCGCGCATCGGCTGTGCAGCGCGCCGGTCCCGGCCTCCCGAGCGAATACGACGATCCGACGGCCGCTGTAGTCGGCGACCAGGATGCGACCGTGTTCCGGATCGGCGGCGATGCCGTTGGCGAACGAGATCCCGGCCGCCGCGGTCTCGACTTTCGACTGCGCGCGCGCCGCTGGTGTCGGGCGGATCGAAGTGGACGAGCGACGGCCAGCGCCGGGGGTTGTAGTCGGCCCAGGCCGCCGGGTTCTGCGGCGGGACCGGGTTGGAGACGTAGATGTCCCCGTCGGGGAGCGCCAGAAGGTCGTTCGCAGACGGCAGTAGGTCCTCCTCTGGATCCTCGGCAGCCTCGGCCGTCCGCTGCTGGATGACCTCCTGATCGGCAGCGAGACCGTCGTCGGTCACCTCGCGCCCTAGGATCCGGGCGGCGCGCCGCGCTGCTGGTCGCCGCCGCTGTCGATCACGTATAGCCAGGGCTCGCCGTCGATCTCGGTCAGCGACAGCCCGACCGGCTGGAGCCCCCGGCCCCCCAGCGCCGGCCAGACCGGCTTCGGTCCCGCGATCACCTGCCCGTTGCGATCGAGCCGGACCTCGACGATCGCGCCGTCGTCGCTACGCTTTCGCCACAAGCGGCGCGTCTTGGTCGAGGCGAACAGGCGGGTGCTGCCGTCCGCCTGGCGCAGGACCTCGAAGTCCTCGGGCCCGGGGCCGACTGGCAGGCAGGCCGACGGTTCGGCGCGGAACGGCAGCTCCTCCGCTGCGCATGGCAGCGTGCACCCGCCAACAACAGTGCCGCGGCCAGCGCCGGGCCAGCCGTGACCATCGGAATACCCGTGGCCAATGCCGCGCCTCCCCATGCCCAATCGTGGGATGTCATTTTTTGCCAGCGCGGCCCGATTGACAATTGCCCCAGCATCAGCCGCTGACCAACTCGCCTCTCGTCAAGCGGCCGGCAAAGGTTTACCAAAGGCACGACGGTCAGCAGGGAGGCCAGTCATGCGAATTGTCCGACAGATCTGTCTCGCAACCGCGCTGGTGGCGCTGGGCGGCGCGTCCGCGGGCGCCCAGGAGATGAAGGCCGAGGTCATCCACTGGTGGACCTCGGGCGGCGAGTTCGCCGCCGTCAAGGTGTTCGCCGACAAGTTCACCGAGGCCGGCGGCACCTGGATCGACACCGCGATTGCGGTCGGCGAGAACGCCCGCACCGCTGGCATCAACCGGATCGTCGGCGGCAATCCGCCGAGCGCGATGCAGTTCAACACCGGCAAACAGTTCGACGAGCTGGTCGCCAACGGCCTGTTGCGCGACCTCGACGATCTCGCCGCCGCCGGCCACTGGAAGGACTCGCTGCCGGAGGCGATCGTCAAGGCGATCACCCGCGAGGGCAAGATCTACGCGGTGCCGGTCAACATCCACGGCCAGAACTGGGTCTGGTACAATACCAAGGTCTTCGCCGACGCCGGTCTGCAGCCGCCCAAGAGCTACGCCGAGCTGGTGGCGCTCGGGCCCAAGCTCAAGGACGCGGGCGTGATCCCGCTGGCGCAAGGCGGCCAGCCCTGGCAGGAGCGGCTGCTGTTCAACGCCATCCTGCTGGCGGAGGCCGGGCCCGAGACCTATCGCGCGGTGCTGACCGGCGAGGATCCCGAGGCGGCCAGGAGCGACGGCTTTCGGAAGGCCGCCGAGACCTTCGGCCAGCTGCGCGAGCTGGTCGACGAGGGCAGCCCGGGGCGGAACTGGAATGACGCGACCAATCTGGTCATCACCGGCAAGGCGGCGATGCAGATGATGGGCGACTGGGCCAAGGGCGAGTTCATAGCCGCCGGCCAGACGCCGGGCCAGGAGTATGGCTGCGTCGTGCTCGGCGAGGGCGGCTACATCATGGGCGGCGACGTGTTCGTATTCCCGAACATCGACGATCCGGCGCAGAAGGCGGCGCAGGACAAGCTCGCCGAGGTGATGTTCGCGCCCGAGACTCAGATCGAGTTCAACATGAAGAAGGGCTCGGTGCCGGTCCGGCTTGACGTCGACGTCTCGGACATGGACAGCTGCGCCCAGGCCGGCATGGCAGCGCTCCAGGATCCGGCGCGCCAGATCGCGAGCGACAACTTCCTCTCGACGCCCGATCTGGTCGGTGCGGTGCAGGACGCGGTCACCGAGTATTGGCACGATCCGTCGATGGCGGTCGACACGTTCATCGAGAACTACGCCGCCGCGATCGAGAGCGCGGGCTGAGGACGTCCGGCCGGCGGGCGGCTCGCAGCCCGCCGGCCGGTTGATCGGGACCGGCCCATGGCGATCGCGATCCCGCTGCCGTCGCGGCGCCGCCGCTCGCTCGCGGCGCGCCTGCCGGCGCGACTGGCGCTGGTACCGGCGGCGCTGGTCGTGATCGTCGTCTATCTCGGCTGCATGCTCTGGACCGTCCGGCTGTCGCTCAGCAGCTCCAAGCTGCTGCCGACGCTCGACTTCGTCGGCCTCGAGCAATATGCGCGCCTGTTCAGCAACGCGCGCTTCCTGATCTCGGCCCAGAACGTCGTCCTGTTCGGCGTGCTGTTCCTCGCCGGCTGCCTGGTGCTCGGCTTCCTGCTCGCGGTGTTCATCGACCAGCAGGTCCGCGGCGAGGGCGCGTTCCGCACGATCTTCCTCTATCCGCATGCGATGTCGTTCATCGTCACCGGCCTGATCTGGCAGTGGTTCCTCAACCCGGGCATGGGCTTGCAGAAGCTGGTCCGCGACGCCGGGTTCGAGGGCTTCACCTTCGACTGGCTGGTCAACCGGGAGATGGTCGTCTACACGCTGGTGCTGGCCGGGATCTGGCAATCCGCAGGCTTGGTCATGGCGATCCTGCTGGCCGGCCTGCGCGGCGTCGACGAGGACATCTGGAAGGCGACCCGGGTCGATGGCATCCCGACCTGGCGGGTCTACCTGTCGATCGTGCTGCCGCTGCTGCGGCCGATGCTGATCACGGCGACCGTGCTGCTCGCGATCGCGGTGGTCAAGGTCTATGACCTCGTGGTCGCGATGACTGGCGGCGGCCCGGGCATCGCCTCCGAGATGCCGGCCAAATTCGTGATGGACCACCTGTTCCAGCGCGGCAACGTCGGGCTCGCGACCGCCTGCGCGACGGTCATGCTGATCACGGTGATCGCAGTCCTCGCTCCCTGGCTCTACGCCCAGTACGGGCCGGCCAACCGGCGGCGGGCGGCATGACCCCGGCGGGGCCCGCGGGCCCCCGGCCGCGCCACCTGACCTGGGGCCGGATCGGCATCTACGCCTTTCTGGTCGGCTCGGCGCTGTTCTTCCTGCTGCCGCTCTGGATCATGCTGCTGACCTCGGTCAAGACAATGGACGAGATCCGGCTCGGCAACATCCTGGCTTGGCCGTCCGAGGTCACGTTCCAGCCCTGGGTCGCGGCCTGGGCCGAGGCGTGCACCGGCCTGCAGTGCGACGGCATCAGGGTCGGCTTCTGGAACTCGATCCGGATCCTGATCCCGTCCGTGATCCTCTCGATCCTGGCCGGCGCGCTCAATGGCTACGCGCTCGCTTTCTGGCGGGTGCGCGGCGCCGACCTGCTGTTTGCGATCCTCCTGGTCGGCGCCTTCATCCCCTACCAGGTGTTTCTCTACCCGCTGGTCCGGCTGTTCTCGGTGCTCGGCATCTACAACTCGCTGGCCGCGATCGTGATCGTCCACATCACCTTCGGCCTGCCGATCATGACGCTGCTGTTCCGCAACTTCTATTCGTCGCTGCCGCCGGAGCTGTTCAACGCCGCCCGGATTGACGGCGGCGGCTTCATGACGATCTTCGTTCGGGTCGTGCTGCCGATGTCGACCCCGATCCTGATCGTCGCGACGATCCTGCAGGTGACCGGCATCTGGAACGATTTCATCTTGGGCCTCACCTTCGCCGGCCGCGAGAACCTGCCGATGACCGTGCAGCTCAACAACATCGTCAACTCGACCCAGGGCGAGCGCGCCTACAACGTCGACATGGCGGCGACCGTCTTGACCGGGCTCGTGCCGCTGGTCGTCTACTTCGTGTCCGGGCGTTGGTTCGTGCGCGGCATCGCCGCGGGCGCCGTCAAGGGCTGAGCCGGGTGGCGCGGGTCTCGGTGCGCGGGATCAGCGTCGCGTTCGGCGCGACTCACGTCTTCGACCGCCTCAACCTCGAGGTCGAGCCGGGCGAGTTCCTGGTGCTGCTCGGCCCCTCGGGCTGCGGCAAGTCGACCTTGCTGAACGCGATCGCCGGCCTGCTCGAGGTCGATACCGGGGAAGTCTGGATCGGCGAGCGCAACGTCACCTGGGAGGAGCCCAAGGACCGGGGCATCGCGATGGTTTTCCAGTCCTACGCGCTCTACCCGCGCATGAACGTGCGCCAGAACCTGTCGTTCGGGCTGAAGATGGCCAAGACGCCCAAGGCCGAGATCGAGCGCCGGGTCGGCCAGGCGGCGGCGCTGCTGCAGATCGAGCCGTTGCTCGAGCGCCGGCCCGAGCAGCTCTCCGGCGGCCAGCGCCAGCGGGTCGCGATCGGCCGGGCGCTGGTCCGGGACGCCGCGGTGTTCCTGTTCGACGAGCCGCTCTCCAACCTCGACGCCCAGCTGCGCAACGAGCTCCGGATCGAGATCAAGCGCCTGCACCAGCGCCTCGGCTCGACCACGATGATCTACGTCACCCACGACCAGATCGAGGCCTTGACGCTCGCCGACCGGATCGCGGTCATGCAACGGCTCGAGATCCAGCAGCTCGGCAGCCCGGCCGAAATCTACAACCGGCCGGCCAATCTGTTCGTCGCGGGCTTCGTCGGCTCGCCCCGGATGAACTTTGTCGACGGCAGGCTGGAGCCCGCGAGCGGCGGTTTCGCTTTCGTGGCCGGCGACCGGCGGCTGCCGCTCGAGGGCTACGACTTCCGCCGCCGGCCGGAGGCGGGCGCCCCGGTGACGCTCGGCGTCCGGCCCGAGCACCTGGTGCCTGAGGGCGACGGCCGCTGCCGGCTGGAAGGGCTCGCGGTCGAGATGATCGAGCCGATGGGCGCCGACAGCCTGGTCTGGTGCGGCGACGGCAAGCTGTTGATCGGCGTGCGGATGCCGGGCGAGCGGCCGGTGGCGCTCGGCACGCCGTTGCCGCTTGGCCTCTCGCCGCAGCAGCTCTCGCTGTTCGAGGGCAAGGGTGGCGCCCGCCTCTGACCCGAAGGAGATCAGCATGAGCCTCGTCGACAAGCTGTCGATCCAGCTCTATTCGCTGCGCAACTACGGCGACCTCGACCGTCAGCTCGAGGCTCTGGCGGAGCTGGGCTTCCGCCGGGTCGAGACGGTCGCCGGGCAGATCGCCGACGCGCGCAACGCACGCGCCCGGCTGGATGCCCATGGCCTCGCGGCACCGACCGGCCATGTGCCGCTGCCCGACCTCCGCACCCGCCTGGACTGGGTCGCGGACCAGGCCAAGACGCTTGGGATCGTGCAGCTGTTCATGCCGGCGGTGCCGGTCGAGGAGCGCGAGCGGCCAGCCGAGCACTGGCGCTCGGTCGGGGCCGAGCTCGCCCAGATGGCCGAGCGGCTGGCCGCCAACGGTCTCGGGCTTGGCTATCACAACCATCACTGGGAGCTGAAGCCCTACCGGGACGGCAGCCGGCCGCTCGACCATCTGTTCGAGGCGGCAGCCGGCTCGAGGCTCGGCTGGCAGGCCGACGTTGCCTGGCTGGTGCGCGGCGAGGTCGAGCCGGTGGCCTGGCTGGAGCGCTATCGCGATCGCCTGGTCTCCGCGCACGTCAAGGACATAGCGCCGGCAGGTCAGAACTCGGATGAGGACGGCTGGGCCGATGTCGGCCAGGGCGTGCTCGACTGGCCACGGCTCTGGCGGGAGGCGGTGGCCCGCGGCGCCCGCTGGCTGGTGCTCGAGCACGACAAGCCGAGCGATCCGGTCCGCTTCGCCCGCGAGAGCCGGCGCTACCTGCTCGAGCATTGCGCCTGAACCTCAACCGCGATGGAGTGCCCATGCCGCCCGTCAAGCTCGGCATCGTCGGCTGCGGCGTCATCAGCGACGCCTATCTGAACGGTGCTGGCCGCTCGAAGCTGGTCGCGGTCAAGGCCTGCAGCGACCTCGTGCCCGCGGTGGCCGCGGCCAAGGCCGCCGACTATGGCCTGGCGGCGGTCGGCATCGAGCAGATGCTGGCCGACCCCGAGATCGAGATCGTGATCAACCTAACCGTGCCGCTCGCCCACGCCGAGGTCAGCCTGCGCGCGGTCGAGGGCGGCAAGCACGTCTATTCGGAAAAGCCGATCGCGACCACGCTCGCCGAAGGGCGCGAGCTGACCGCGGCCGCCCGCGCCAAGGGGGTGCGGCTCGGCTCCGCGCCCGACACCTTCCTCGGCGCCAGCCATCAGGCGGTCCGGCGCGCCCTCGATGCCGGCCGGATCGGCCGCGTGGTCGCCGGCAGCGCCTGCTTTGCCACCCACGGCATGGAGGCCTGGCACCCCAACCCATCGTTCTTTTACAAGCGGGGCGGCGGCCCGGTGCTCGACATCGGCCCCTACCCGGTGACCCAACTCGTCAACCTGCTCGGGCCGGTCGAGAGCGTTGTCGCGCAGACTTCGCGCGCGGCCGCGACCCGCACCGTGACCAGCGAGCCCCGGCGCGGCGAGGTCATCGAGGTCGAAGTACCGACCACGGTCAACGGCGCGCTCGCGTTCGCCAACGGCGCCAACATCGGGCTCACGGTCAGCTGGGACATCTGGAAGCACACCCGTGTGCCGATCGAGCTGTACGGCACCGAGGGCACGCTGCTCAACCCGGACCCGAACTTCTTCGGCGGCACGCCGCGGCTCTCGGAGCAGAACGGCGACTGGCAGGACCTGACGATCGACGCGCATCCGTTCGGCGCGCCCAACCGCAAGCTCAGGTCGGGGGCGATGGTCTCGGACTACCGGATCATCGGGGTGCTCGACATGGCGCAGGCAATCGCCGAGGGCCGGCCGCACCGGGCGAACGGCGACCTCGCGCTGCATGTGCTTGAAGTGCTGGCGGCGCTCGAGCGGGCCTCGGTCGAGGGCCGGCGGATCCGGATCGAGACGATCTGCGACCGGCCGGAGCCGGTGCCGCTCGGCGAGGGCGAGGCGGTGTTCGTCGCCGGCGCGGCCGGGTGAGTCCCGATCGGAGACCAGCTCAGCTGGTCGGCGGCGGCGCCAGCCAGTCCTCGACCATGTCGTCGAGCAGGCGGCGGGCGCGCCCGTTCCAGGCCGAGGCCTCGGCGTCGGCGACGCCATTCGGCCGGGCGAGCGCATCGTAGGCCGCGCGCGCGCCGAGGTCCGAGACCATGGTCACGAACACCGCCGGTCCCTGGTAGTCCGGCAACAGGTAGCCGGCCAGCGCGCCGCCGTAGTGGACCGCGCCGGTCTTGGCCCAGACCTGGAGGGCCGCGCCGTCGGCGAACCGGGTCGCGAGCGTCCCCGACCAGCCGCTCGCCGGCAACAGCGCGGGGAGCGCGTCCATTTCCCAGCCGTAGCGGACGATCGCCGCCAGCTGGCGCGGGGTCAGCCGCGCCCGGCCATCCAGACCGGAATGATTGGGCAACACGGCATCCCGCCAGTCGACCTCGGGCATCAGGCGGGCCAGGTGGCTGACCAGCGGCGTGCCGGCGGGGTCGAGGCCATGGGTCCGGTTGAGCCGCTGCACCGCGGTCAGGCCGATCGTCTCGGCCATCATGTTGTTGCTGTAGAGCAGCATGTCGTGCACCAGCTGGCGCAACGGCGCGCTCTCGTGCACCGCCAGCACGACCGCATCGAACGGTGCCGTGCCCCGCTCCGGCTCGACAAGCGCGACGTCGAGTGCCAGCGCCATGCGGCGGAAGAGATGGCCGGCATGCAGCCCCGGATCCTTGACCGGCAGCTCCTGCCGCCGGCGGCCGCGATCGGCGATCCGCCACACGACCGTTCCGCCGCCCTTGCCCTCGAACTCGACCCCGCCTGGCGGCAGTTCGCCCGGCGACGCGGCCTCGAAACGGGCCTCATCGAGCGGCGGCAGGGTCACCGCCCTGATTATGCCGCCATCGCCGCGCCAGGCGAGCTGGACGCGATTGAACGCGACCGACAGCGCGCCGATGCCTGGGTTGTAGGCCGCCTCCAGCGGCTGGTCGGGCGCGATCTCCGACCACCGCGGCAGCGCCGTGTCGTCGATCAGAAAACGGCCGTGGACCTCGCGGATGCCGCTGGTCGACAGGCGCACCGCCAGCTCGAGCAGATCGGCGACGTCGAGGGCCGGATCGCCGCCGCCCTCGAGCACCAGATCGCCCTCGAGCACGCCGTCGACGACCGGCCCGCTTGCGCGCAGCTGGGTGCGGTAGCGGTGGTCGGGGCCGAGCACGTCGAGGGCCACGATCGCAGTCGCGAGCTTGGTCGTCGAGGCCGGGATCAGCGCGATGTCGGGATGGAGGGCTGCAAGCTCGCGGCCGCTTGCCAGGTCGACCAGCAGATAGCCGATCTGGGTGCCCCTCGGCGGCGGCGGGGCGGTCGCGGCCGTCTCGAGCCTGGCCTGGGCCTTAGCGCTGCGCAGGTCGCCCGCCAGATCCACGACCTGAGTCCGGGCCGGGCTCGCCTCGAGCGTGACCGGCGCGAGGCCGGCCGCGGGCGCGAGCGGAGCGCTGCGAGGCTCGGCCACAACCGCGGCGATCGGCGCCGGGCTGGGCCTCGGCGGCGCCTGCCGGTCGCTCGCGCAGCCGCCAAGCAACAGCACGATGCCGAGGGTTGCACGGCTGAGGACCCGAAGATCGCGCATCGATGCCTGCCTGGTTCCACGCCCGACTTTCATGCCCCTCCTACTTAGCAAAGATTGCCCTACCATTACCATGGGGCGCAGCGCCACAATCGCCGGCCGGATGTCGCCGGGCGTACTGCAGGAAGCTTAGCCGGTGCGCGCTCGGCTGCCGGGGTCGAGCAGAGCGAGCAGGCCCTCGAGCAACGCGAGCGGCCGGGGCGGGCAGCCGCGGATGTGCAGGTCGACCGGCACGACCTCTCCGACGCCGCCGACCACGGCATAGCTACCGGCGAACAGGCCGCCGTCGAGGGCACAGTCGCCGACCGCGACCACCCACTTGGGATCGGGCGTCGCCTGCCAGGTCCGCCAGAGCGCGGCCTGCATGTTCCGGGTCACCGGCCCGGTGACCAGCAGCACGTCGGCGTGGCGCGGCGAGGCGACGAAGCGCAGCCCGAAGCGCTCGAGGTCATAGAACGCGTTGTTGAGCGCGTGGATCTCGAGTTCGCAGCCGTTGCAGGAGCCGGCGTCGACCTCGCGGATCGCGAGCGAGCGGCCAAGACGGCGGTGCGCCGCGGCATCCACCTTGCGCGCGAGTTCGGCCAGCGCCGCCTCGGCGGCCGCGGGCGGCCGCTCGGTGAGCGCCAGCTGGAACAGGCCGAACAGCAGTATCCGCCGCATCACGCGATCCTCATCAAAGATCGCGACCCGAGCAGGAGAAATTCGCCAGCCGCGCGTGCCAGCGTTGGCCGCCGGTGGGCCGCGACGCCCTCGAAAATGGTTGCGAAAAGCGAGCGCCAGTTCGCCGTCATTGGCGGAGACGGATCTCGAGACCGGCCGCTCGGGCCCACTCGACCAGCAACAGGCCGATGCCGCCGCCGAGCGTGTTGAGCGCGAGGTCGGTGGTCGACGGATGGCGGGCGGGAATCATGAACTGCAGCACCTCATGGGCGGCGCTCACCGCCGCGACCAGGAGGACCAGGGCGAGCGTGCGCCGCCAGCTTGATCTCGCGGCTCCCCGCAGCCATGCCCAGGTCCCGAACAAAAGGCCGAGCGGCACGTAGCCGGCCACGTTGACGAAGGCGTCCTCCGGCTCGAAGTCGCGGAACGGCACGACGGTGAAATATTGCCTCGCGTACCAGAACCGCGCGGGCGAAGCCTCCAGCGTGCCGCGGGCGGCGGGCGCGGCGTAATCGACGGCATGGCCCTCGGTGCGCACCAGCGCCTGCTGGATCTCCCCGAGCCACGAGCGTTCGTTGGTCAACTCCCCGCCGAGCGCCATGCGATAGGAGGGGTCCCAGTCGCGCAGCGGCGCCGCCGCGAGCGCGGTCTCGAGCCCGACTCGATTCCCGCTCGCCGGCGCCCCGGCCGAGATCTGCAGCCGCCCAGGCTCGATCGCGACGTGGATGTCGACCCAGGCCCCCGGCATCCGGAAGATGCCCGGCAGCTCGGCGACCGGATGATCGTAGCCGTAGGTGCCGTTGAGGTTGGTCCCGGGCGTCCGGAGCCGAAAGATCAGGTCCTCGCCCTCCTGCCCGATCGTCAGGTTGCGGAACCTCGGATCGGCCGAGAGGGTGAAGATGCGCACCGGCCCGGTCTGGTCCGAGCTGAAGGGCCGTACCCGCAGCATGAGCTCCAGCCGCTGCGAGCGCATCGCGGCAGACACCCAGCCCGGAGGGCCAACCGAGCGAACGATCCCCGGGGTCGGAAACCGGATGCCCCCCTGTGCGGGCAGTTCGGCGCCGTTGGCGACCTGCTCGGGAAATCCCCAGTGCAGCGGGTGAAACGGGCTGAGCGAGGCGATCGGGTAGGCGGCGAGAATCGCGGTCGCCAGGAGGATGCGGAGGACCCTGCTCCTCATCAGGGTCCCGGCACCGCGGAGAGGCAAAGCGAGATTCTCAGACTTCATGTGCTCAGTCGATCCGATCGGGCGTGCCGGCTGCGCGCGGAGCAAGCAGCTCCACGGGCCGGGTAACCGACTGGTACCGGCACGCCACCGCAACGGCGTGCCCGGGCTGCGAGACAACCGCCCTCCGACCTCGCAACGCCCGCAAGGTATCGTCTCGAGAGCGGGCGACCCAGGCGGCGGTGCGCCGCACGGGTTCACGTGAATTGCGAACGCCACCGGCCCCGCTTTGCACCATTCCGGCCCGCTCGGTCAGCGGCGGTTCGGATCGGCCGAGCGGCAGGGCGCGACCCATGGCTAGAGGTCGTGGCCCGAATAGGAGCAGTTGAAGGATTTGTTGCAGAGTGGGAAGTCGGCGACGATGTTGCCCTCGATCGCGGCCTCGAGCAGGGGCCATTGGAACCAGGAGGCATCGCGCAAATGACAGCGCTGGACCCGGCCGTCAGCTGAGAGCCGGAGCCAGACCAGCAGGTCGCCGCGGAATGCCTCGGCGAGCGCGATGCCCTCGCCGCCGGCAGCCGGCAGCTCGATCCGGGTCGTCCCCTGCGGCAACCGCTCGAGGATCTGCTCGATCAGCGAGACACTCTGCTCGACCTCGCGGATCCGGACCCAGACCCGGGCGTTGACGTCGCTCTGTTCCAGGACCGGCACCTCGAGCTCGAGCTGGTCGTAGGGCGGATAGCCGGGCGCGCGGCGGGCATCGAAGGCGCGGCCGGCGGCGCGCCCGACGTAGCCGCCGGCGCCGAACCTGCGCACCAGCTCGGGCGCGACCCAGCCGGTTGAGACCGTCCGGTCCTGGAGCGAGGCGGTGTTGTCGTAGAGCTCGACCAGCTCCGGAAAGCGTCGGCGGATTTCCCCGATCAGGGCGCGCAGCGTTGCGACTACGTCTGCGCCAAGGTCGGCCAAAACGCCGCCGGGGCCGATCCGGTCCATCATCAGCCGGTGACCGAAAGCGGCATCGGCGGCGCGCAGCGTGCGCTCGCGGAGCACGCCGCAATGGGCGTGCATCAGCGCGAAGGCGGCATCGTTGCAGATCGCGCCGATGTCGCCCAGGTGGTTCGCCACGCGCTCGACCTCGGCCATCAGCGCGCGCAGCCAGACGGCGCGCGGCGGCGGCTCGATCTGCAGCGCGGCTTCGGCGGCGCGCGCGAAGGCCAGCGCGTAGGCGACCGTGCTGTCGCCCGAGGTGCGGCCGGCGAGCTTCGCCGCGCGTTCCAGATCGGCGCCGGCGAGCAGCGCCTCGATCCCCTTATGGACGTAGCCCAGGCGCTGCTCCAGGCGGACCACGGTCTCGCCGTTGGCGGTGAAGCGGAAGTGGCCGGGCTCGATGATCCCGGCGTGCACCGGCCCGACCGGGATCTGGTGCAGGCTGTCCCCGAGCGCGGCGAGGAAGGGGTAACGCTCGACCTGCGCGGCCTTCGCAGTGCTGGCGCCGAGCGGATGGCGGACCTCCCAGACGCCGTGGTCGAGCCAGGGGCGCCGATCGGGCGCGCCCTCCCCGACCAGGCCGAACAGGTCGCTGATCGTCCGCTCGAGCCGGATCGCTGGCGGGTGCGCCCGCGCGACCGACGGGAAATGGCCGTCCGGGCAGGCGAGGCTGAGCACGCCGAGCGCGCCGGCAGGCTCGTCGAGCAGTGCCAGGTGCACATGGCCAGCCTCGCCGAACAGGGTCGCCAGCGTGAGCCTGCCAGCGGCGAGCGCGTCGGTGGCGGCGGCCCAGGTCTCGGTTGACACCGATACGCGCGGCCACGGCCGGTGGGCCGAAACCGGATCGCCGGCGGCCAGCAGGTCGGCAAGGGCGCCCGGGTTCGCCATTTGCCTAGCCCAGCCGCAACGCGACGTTCTGGAACCAGGCGACCAGCGGCCCCGGCAGATAGACGCCGGCCACCAGGACCAGAGCCAGATGAGCGAACATCGGCGCGCAGGAAGCCTTGACCGGAGGGCCGCTCTCGCCCGGCGCGCCGAATACGAGGCCGTGCAGGCGCAGCATCAGCGCGCCGAAGCCGATCAGCAGGCCGAGGACCAGCGGCAGCGCCAGCAGCGGCTGCCTGGCGATCGTCGAGCTGACCACGAGGAACTCGCTCATGAAGATGCCAAGCGGCGGCATGCCGGCGATCGCGACCACGCCCACCACGAGCCCCCAGCCGAGCTTCGGATGGCTCTCGGTCAGGCCCCGGATGTCAGCGATCCGCTGCGTCCCGGTCGCCTGGGCGATGTGGCCGACCCCGAAGAAGATCGCGGACTTGGTCAGGCTGTGCAGGGTCATGTGGAGCAGGCCCGCGAAGTTGGCGAGCGGACCGCCCATGCCGAACGCGAACGTGATGATGCCCATGTGCTCGATCGAGGAGTAAGCGAACATCCGTTTGATGTCGCGCCGGCGGTAGAGCATCAAGGCGGCGAAGATCAGCGAGCCCAGCCCCATCGTGATCATCAGCGGGCCGGGGGCAAGCGCCTGCTCGTTGGCTGCGAGCAGCAGCTTGAAGCGGAGCAGCGCGAACAGCGCGACGTTCAGCAGGAGCCCGGAGAGCACCGAGGAGATCGGCGTCGGGCCCTCGGCGTGGGCATCCGGCAGCCAGGCGTGCAGCGGCGCAAGCCCGACCTTGGTGCCGTAGCCCAGCAGCAAAAAGACGAAGGCGAGGTTGAGCAGGCCGGGGTCGAAGGCGGCCGCCCGGGTCGCGAGCACGCTCCAGGCCATCGCGTCCATGCCTTCGCCGACCACCGCGCGTGCCGCGAGATAGACGAGGATCGTGCCGAACAGCGCGAGCGCGATGCCGACCGAGCCCAGGATGAAGTACTTCCAGGCGGCCTCGAGCGCCGCCTCGGTCCGGTAGATGCCGACCATCAGCACGGTCGTGAGCGTCGCGACCTCGAGCGCGACCCACATCAGGCCGATGTTGTTCGACACCAGCGCCAGGTTCATCGCGAACATCAGCGCCTGGTACATCGCGTGGTAGAAGCGGAGATAAGCGGGGGTCAGGCGGCCGGTCTCGAGCTCATGGCCGATGTAGTTCTTGCTGAAGACGCTGGTGGTGAAGGCGACGAAGGTGTTCAGCGCGATGAACACGACGTTCAGTTCGTCGACCAGCAGCAGCGGGCCCGCGGCCGGGCGCGCCCCGAACAGCGTCAGCCCCGCGAGCAGCGTGATCAGCGCGGCTGCGATGTTGAGCCAGGCGCTGGTCCGATAGTCGCTGATCAGCGCCAGCAGCCCGGCGGCGGCCGCCGGGACCAGCAGGACCGCGGCGACCGCGACCGTGCCGAGCCCCTCGATCACCGCTGCTCGCCCCGGAACGGCTCGAGCGCGCTGACGTCGACGGTATCGAAGCGCTCGCGGATCCGGAACAGGAAGATCCCGATCACGATGAACGCGATCAGGATCGAGAACGCGATGCTGATCTCGACCACGAGCGGCATTCCCTTGGCGCCAGTCGCGGCCAGGACCAGGCCGTTCTCGAGCGACATGAAGCCGACCACCTGGCTCACCGCATTGCGCCGGCTGACCATCATCAACAGGCCAAGCAGGACGACCGAGAGCGCGAACGCGAGGTCCTCACGGGCGAGCGGGTCGGCATCGACGGATGCCGGCAGCATCACGATGATCGCGAGTGCCACCAGGCCGATGCCGGCGAGCATCGTGAGCCCGATACCGACCACGGTCTCGATCGTGCGATGAATGCCGAGCCGGCGCACGATCCGGTGCAGCGCGACCGGGATCACGATCGCCTTGAAGACCAGCGCGATCGCGGCGGTGACGTAGAGATGCGGCGCCGCCTGGATGTAGGCCTGCCAGGCGACCGAGAGCGCGAGCGCGCAGGCGTGCAGCGCGAAGATGTTGAGCAGGCCGGACATCCGGTCCTGGTAGAGCAGCGTGAAGCTCAGCAGCACGAGGCTGCCCGCCAAAAGATGGGCGACGTCGAACTCGATCGTGGTCGACATCAGAGGCCGCGCGAGACGAACAGCAGCAGCGTGCCGAGCAGGCCCAGCATCAACGCGGCGCCGAGGAACTGCGGCACGCGAAAGACCCGCATCTTGGCGATCGCGGTCTCGAACACGGCGAGCAGGAAGCCGCCGGCCGCGAGTTTTCCGACCCAGGCGAGGACGCCCAGGCCGTAGGCCGCGGCACCGCCGGCGGCGGCCGCCATGCCCCACGGCGCAAAGACGCACCCAAGCAGCGAGACGTAGAGCAGCAGCTTGAGCGCCGCCGCCGCCTCGATCAGCGCCAGATGGCGGCCCGAATACTCGAGCACCATCGCCTCATGGACCATCGTGAGCTCCAGATGGGTCGCCGGGTTGTCGACCGGGACGCGGGCGTTCTCGGCGATCGCGACCATGATCAGGGCGACCAGCGCCAGGCCGAGCGAGACGCGCAGGCCGACGTTGCGCTCGAGCATGAAGCCCGCGATCGACGACAGGTCGGTCGTGCCGGCGAGCAGCGCGAGGGTGAAGATGATCATCATCGTCGCGGGCTCGGCCAGCGAGGCGATCATGACCTCGCGGCTCGAGCCGATGCCGCCGAAGCTGGTGCCGACGTCGAGCCCGGCGAGCGCCAGCAGGAACCGGGCGCTGCCGAGCAGCGCGATGATCGCGATCAGATCAGCCGACCAGCTGAACATGAGCCCGGCGGCGAAGGTCGGCACCAGCGCGGCGGCAACCCAGGTGGCGGCGAAGATCAGGTACGGCGCGGCCCGGAACAGCCACGAGGCGCCCTCGGCGAGCACGACCTCCTTGCGCAGCAGGCGGAGCAGGTCGCGGTACGGCTGGAGCACCGGCGGCCCCTGTCGGCGCAGCAGGCGCGCCTTGATCTTGCGCACGAAGCCGATCAGCAGCGGCGCCAGCAGCAGGACGAGGGCCATTTGCGCGCCCTGGACCAGTAGGGAGCCAATCAGCGCCATATCGCGAGCACCAGCAAGAGAGCGACCAGCGCCAGAAACACGAGCGTCAGGTAGCGCCGGATGGTCTGGAACTGGAGGTGGTTGAGCCGGTCGGCGGCGAGCCCGATGGCACCCGCGATCGGGACGTAGATGCCCTCCCAGGCGAGGTCCTGGAGGCGGACCTGGAGCCGGGCCGGGCGCAGATCGCCGGGCGGCGGCATCTCGACCGTCTCGGCGGCGCGGAAGGCGAGCGTGCCGAACACGCGGCGGATCGGCTGGGCGAAGCTGCCGGCGGTGTATTGAGTGAGCGGGCTCGGGTCTGGGAAGCCGCAGTCCCAAGGTGGCGCGCGCCGGAGCGCCTTCGAGGCGAAGCGGTGAATGACCCAGGCGGCGAGGCTCGCCGAGGTCGCGACGAACAGCAGCACCAGGAGGCCATTGTAGGAGCTGCGGCTGGCGCTGACCGGCACGACGGTGAGCCAGGCGAGCGTGGTCTGGACTGGCATCCGGGCGCCCCCGCTCAGCGCCATCACGACCGGTGCCAGCGCATCGATGATCAGGCCCGGAAACACCCCGGCGAGGCCGCAGAGCGCGGCCAGGGCGAACATTGCGCCGAGCATCGAGCGGTCGACTTCGCTGGCGTTGCGGGCCGCCTCGCTGCGCGCCCGGCCGAGGAAGGCGATCCCGAACGCCTTGACGAAGCAGGCAGCCGCGAGCGCCGCCGAGAGTGCCAGCCCGGCGCCGACCGCCGGCACCAGCAAGCGCAGGCTCCATTGCGGCACGGCCGGGCTCAACAGGATCGCCTGAAAGGTCAGCCATTCGGAGACGAAGCCGTTCAGCGGCGGCAGGGCCGAGATCGCCGCGGCGCCGACCAGAAAGGCGAGCGCGGTCAGCGGCATCCGGTGGATCAGGCCGCCGAGCCGCTCCATGTCGCGCAGGCCGGTCGCGGTCAGCACGGCGCCGGCGCCAAGGAACAGGAGGCTCTTGAACAGGGTGTGGTTGAACAGGTGGAACAGCGCCGCGGTCAGCGCGAGCGCGGCGGCGGCCGCCATGCCGTTGGCGAGGAAGGCGAGCGCCAGGCCCAGGCCGATGAAGACGACGCCCAGGTTCTCGACCGTGCTGTAGGCGAGCAGGCGCTTCAGATCGCTCTGCATCAGCGCGGACAGGATGCCGAGCACCGCGGTCACGCCGCCGAGCGCCAGCACGATCAGGCCCCACCACCAGGCCGGCGGCCCCAGCAGGTCGAGCACGATGCGGATGAACCCATAGACCGCGATCTTGGTCATGACGCCGCTCATCAGAGCCGAGACGTGGCTCGGCGCCGCCGGATGGGCGAGCGGCAGCCAGACGTGGAGCGGCACGAGGCCGGCTTTGGAGCCGGTGCCGAGCAGGACCAGCGCCAGCACCAGCGCCGAGAGGCCGGGCGGCAGATCGGCGCGCCGGATCGCCGCGAACGCGTAGCCGCCGCTCGGGCCGGCGAGCAGGCCGAAGGCGAGCAGCAATGCCAGCGTGCCGAAGCTCGCCATGACCAGGTAGACGTAGCCTGCCTGCGCGTTGCCAGGCTCGCGATGATGGGCCATGACCAGCGCCCACGAGCAGAGCGACATGAACTCCCAGGCAAGCAGGAAGGTGAAGGCATCGGCGGCCAGGACCACGAGGTTCATGGCCGCGAGGAAGGCCGGGAAGAACGGCAGGACGCGGGCCGGCGCCGGCTCGTGGGCGCCGTAGCCGAGCCCATAGACTGCGGCCGCGGCGCCGCCGAGGTTGACCACGACCAGGAAGAACGCGGCCAGCGCATCGAGCCGGAGGTGGGCGCCGATCCAGGGCAGGCCGAGCGGCAGGACCAGCGTCCTGACCGCGCTGCCGCCGCCGAGCAGCGTGGCAAGCGCCAGCAGCAGCAGGGCGCCGGCCAGGATCGCGCTCGCGGCATAGATCGGGCGGCTGACGTCCCCGCGCCGCCCGATCGCGCCGGCGCCGGTCGCCAGCAGCAGGATGAGGCAGACCAGGGTCAGCGCGAGCGGCATGGTGCGCCCTGCTGCGGCGACCGGCCCGGCAGCGTCGTCATGCCTTGAGCCGGCCCCCGCGCCCGCCCACCTGGCTCCGGGCGCCCTCGGCGATCCGCGCGCGGCCGGCGGCCTCGAGCGCCGCGATCAGCTTCATCAGCGAATCGACCTGGCCGCGGATCACGCCCTCGCTCGCCTCTGCGGTGGGACAGATCGATTGCCGGCGTCTAGCACGCGGTGACAGGTGATTCAACCAAACGATGTCTCAGCTGATCGCGGCCGGCCGCGCGGAAATGCCGACCTCCATGGTTCGATGCCCGGCCCTTGATCGCCCGGCGGTGATCGGCGCCTGTCGGTGCTAGGTCAGTGGCTGCAGCTCCTCGAACATGCCCGGGATCATCTCGTAGACGGTCGGGTGGATGTGCATCGCGCGCTGGATCACCGCGTAAGGCGTCTTGGCGTACATCAGGTCGAGCAGCCCCTGGACGACCTCGTCGCCCTCGATTCCAAGCAGCGCCGCGCCCAGGATCAGCTTCGTCTGCGCATCGACGATGATCTTGATGAAGCCCTTGGTCTCGCTGCGCTCGTAGGCGCGCCCGACATCCGCCATCGGCATTTTCGTGACCAGCGCCTTGATGCCCTTCCGGCGGACCTCGGCTTCGGTCATGCCGCAGCGACCGAGCGGCGGATCGATGAACAGCGCGTAGGTCAGAATCCGGTCCTCGACCCGGCGGGGGTCGCCGTCGAGCAGGTTCGCGGCCAGGATCTCGAAGTCGTTGTACGAGGTGTGGGTGAAGGCGCCCTGCCCGTTGCAGTCGCCGAGCGCAAAGACGCCCGGGATGTTGGTGTGCAGCGCGCCGTCGACCTCGATGTAGCCGCGCGCGTCGGTCGCAATGCCGGCGGCATCGAGGCCCAGATCGTCGGTGTTCGGGCGCCGGCCGGTCGCGACCAGCAGATGCGAGCCGAGGACGGTGATCTCCTGGCGGCCGGCGCTGACCGTAACCGCGACCTGATCGCCTTGCGCGTCGACCCGGGTGGTGTCCGCGTCGGTCAGGATCTTGATGCCCTCGTCTTCCAGGATCGCGCGGATCGCCTCCGACACATCCTCGTCCTCGCGCGGGATCAGGTGGCCGCTGCGCTGGATGATCGTCACCTCGCTGCCGAAGCGGCGGTACATCTGGCCGAACTCGAGGCCGATGTAGCTGCCGCCCAGGATCACCAGGTGGTCGGGCAGGAAATCGACCGCCATCATCGAGGAGTTGGTGTAGTAGGGCACGGTCTCGATACCCGGGATGCCCGGCACCTCCGCGCGGCCGCCGACGTTGATGAAGATCTGCTCGGCCTCGAGCACATCGGCGCCGACCCGCACCTGCTTTGGCCCCTCGAACGAGGCGTGGCCGACGTAGACGGTGACCGCCGGGTTGTCCCGCAGCGATTGCTCGATCCCTTCGTTGGACACCCGGACGACCCTGTCCTTGCGCGCCTTGACCGCCTTCATGTCGACCCGGACCGGCCCGTCGATGACGACCCCAAATTCGGCCGCGCGGCGCGCGACGTGCGCCGCGCGCGCGCTCGCGATCAGGGTCTTGGTCGGGATGCAGCCGGTGTTGACGCAGGTGCCGCCGAAGCGCTTGCGCTCGATCACGGCGACCTTTTGCCCGGCCCCGGTCAGGCGGCGCGCGAGCGCCGGCCCGGACTGGCCGGTGCCGATCACGATCGCATCATATCGGGTGATCATCCTACCTTCCTCCTGGCGGAGCCCTGGGATTTGACGGGTCGTCCGGCGGACCGGCGGCGAGGCTCGAAGGCTCCGAGCCGCACGGCCGGGCCGCCGGCGACGACAGTGATGGTCGACTTTCAAACCAGATCGGGCGATAGGGAAATGCCGCCATCGCATAAGGTCAATGCGGTCAAGGCGGTGGACAACGCGGCGCCGCCTGACCGGGGCGACAGCGCTCCCCCGGAACTCCACCGGCGGGGCGGCGTTGATGCGCGGTCATGGCGAAAACTACCCAAAGTCCGCCCAAGGCTGACCAGCGCCTGGAGCGGTATCGCAAGCGGCGCGACCGGGAGCGCACGCCCGAGCCGATGGCGCCGCGCCGGCGCCCGGGCAAGCGGCCGCGGTTCGTGATCCAGGAGCATCAGGCGCGCGCCCACCACTTCGATTTCCGGCTCGAGGTGGGTGGCGTGCTCAAGTCCTGGGCGGTGCCCAAGGGGCCCTCGACCGATCCGCGCGCCCGGCGCCTGGCGATGGCGGTCGAGGACCATCCGCTCGAGTACGCCGACTTCGAGGGCGTGATCCCCAAGGGCGGGTACGGCGCCGGTGCGGTCATCGTCTGGGACCGCGGCACCTACGACAACCTGACCGAGGCGGACGGCGCCCGCAAGCCGATGGCGCGGGCGCTCGAGGATGGCCATGCCCGGATCCTGCTGCATGGGCAAAAGCTCAAGGGCGGCTACGCGCTCCAGCGCCTGGGCGGCGCCGGCGAGGCGAAGTGGCTGCTGATCAAGCTCAAGGACGAGGCGGCCGATGCCCGCCGCCGGCCGGCCTCGAGCCAGCCCCGATCGGTCGCGAGCGGCAGGACCGTCGCGGAGCTGGCGCGAGCCGCCGAGGACGGCGAGCGGACCGGGTGATGGCGCGCGCCAAGCCCGGTGCGGCGGTTCAGGTCGACGGCCGGCGGCTCGAGCTGTCGAATACCGAAAAAGTGCTGTTCCCGCAGCCGGGCCTGACCAAGGGCGATCTGATCGGGTACTATCGCAAGGTCGCCCCGGTCATGCTGCCGCACCTCGAGGGCCGGCCGCTGTCGCTCGAGCGCTACCCGGACGGGATCGAGGCGGGCGGCTTCATGCAGAAGAACGCCTCCGACCATTTCCCGGACTGGATCCGCCGGGCCCATCTGGCCAAGGAGGGCGGTACCGTCGATCACGTCGTGGCGGGCGACGCCGCAACGCTGGTCTACCTCGCGAACCAGGCCGCCGTGACGCTGCACATCGGCCTGGCGCGGGTCGACCGGATCGAGCATCCGGACCGGCTGGTGATCGACTTCGATCCCTCGGACGACGACTTCGCCAAGGTCAGGCGCGCCGCCAAGGCGGCCCGCGCGCTGATCGAGGCGCTGGGCCTCGTGCCGTTCGTCCAGACCACCGGCTCGCGCGGCCTCCACGTCTGGGTGCCGCTCGACCGGCAGGCGGACTTCGATCAGGTGCGCGCGTTCGCTGCGGATCTGGCGCTGCGGCTCGCGGCGCGCGCCCCGGACGAGCTCACGACCGCGCAACGCAAGGCCAAGCGCGGCAGCCGCGTGTTCCTGGACGTGGCCCGCAACGGCTATGCGCAGACCGCGGTTGCGCCCTACAGCGTGCGCACCCGGCCCGAGGCCTCGGTCGCGACGCCGCTCGACTGGTCGGAGGTCGACGACACGGCGCTGAGCCCGCGCCGCTACACCATCGCCAATCTGTTCCGCCGTCTGGGCCGGAAGGGCGACCCGTGGGCCGAGATCGGGCGCGACGCGCGCGGCATCGCTGCCGCGGCCGAAAGGCTGGCGACGCTGGCTGACTGATCGTCTCACGACGGCGGTCCTTGAGCTTGGGCCTTCCGCGTGGACCTGATCATCCGATCCTTGGCCCCGGCCGCCCGTTCTCGCGTATCGGTGTCCCCTCGCCCTTGATCGGCAATTCCGAGCCGGATGCCGCCGGATTGCGGGCGGAACCTTTGCCTCGTCGCGGCCGTTGCTGCGGCGTTCCAGGCTCACGGGAGACGCCGGACATGCTGTTCAGCTTCGAGAGCCTCCGCGGCTTTAGGATCGGCGCCGTCGACGGCGAGATCGGCGCGCTCCGGGACGTGCTGTTCGAGGACGTGGCCTCGGCGATCCGCTATCTGGTGATCGACACCGGCGGCTGGCTGTTCGGCCGGGAAGTGCTGCTGGCACCCGCGGCGCTGGGCGCGGTCGACCGGCGTTCCCAATCGATCGCGACCGCTTTGACCAAGAGCCAGATCAAGGACAGCCCCGCGCTCGAGGACGAGCAGGCGATCTCGCGCGCCCACGAGGAGCGGCTGCATCGTCACTACGATTGGACGCCTTACTGGCAGGCGGCGACCGCGGCTGGCCTCGCCCCCCAGTGGGGGCTGCTCGGGCTGCCGCCGGCGCCGGCGCACGAGGACCCGGTCCTGCGTGAGCTCGCCGCCGCCGAGCGCGAGCGTGCCGGCCCGCAGCTGCGCAGCGCCCGCGGCGTGCTCGGCAGCTATGTCGCCGCCGCCGACGGCGACATCGGCCACGTCCACGATCTCCTGATCGAGGATGCCAGCTGGACGATCCGTCACCTGGTCATCGACACGCGCAACTGGCTGGCCGGCAGGCGGGTGCTGGTCGATCCCGACCGGCTGCGGGCGGTCGACTGGGTCGAACGCCGGATCGTGCTCGACCTCTCCCGGCGCGAGGTCGAGACGGGCCCCGAGTACGATCCAGGGAGCACCGCCGCGCCCGCCTGAGCGGTCAGCGCAGCGGTGACCCGCCGCGCGGGCGAACGGCGCTGGTGGAGCGCGGAGCGCGCCCTCGCGCTGCGTTCGCCCATGCTCAGGGGGCGATGTCGTGGGCGCGGATCTCGCCCGTGGCGTGGCGGGCGAGGATCGAGCGGGCGTCGGCCTCCTGGGTCGGGTCGCGCAAGGAGACCCAGAGCAGGATGCCGCCGCGCTCGACCTGGGCCTGGAAGTCGGCGGCGACCTGATCGTTGTAGCGCTTGGCGAGCAGGCCGCCGAGCGCGCCGACGCCGCCGGCGGCCGCGAGCGCTGCGACCGCGATCCCGGCGACGGCGCCGCCGGTGAGCGCGGTCGCGACGCCGGCGGCGCCGAGCGCCGCGAGCGCGGCGGGCGTGCCGACCGCGACCCCGGCGACGTTGCCGACGTCGGTCCGGTCGAGCGGCTGCTCGCTGCGCGGCGCCGCCGGATCGCGCTCGAGCTCGCGGGTGTCGGCAAGCGGCTGGCGCAAATGCTCGTCCAGGGTCGAGCTGCTCGCGAGCAGGCTGAGCTGCGAGCGGTCGAAGCCGTGGCTCTGCAGATCCTCGATCGCGTCCTCGAGCGCCTCGCGGCTGTCGAACGCCGCCACCACCTCGCGGATCGTCTTGGGTTCCGTGACCTGGGGTTCGGTGATCTTGGGTTCCGTCATCGCTCTGGCCCGCCTTGCCCGATCTGCTGCCCGATCGCCGCTAGGCTCAACGCCACCCGGCAGCGAGGGTTCCCCGGAGTGGACGGGAGAAGCGACGCCCGCTGACCGCCGGGACGGGCCAGGACCGGCCAGGAGCTGACAGCTTCCGAACGGTCGATCGGGAGCCGCCCGAGCGTGCAGGAATTGATGCCGATTGCGTCATACCCGCAAACTCAAACCCTTGTCAGAGGGGGTTTTCTCGGGTTCGTTTGGTTCCGGCGGGCGCGATCGGCCTGCCCGGCCGCGAGGCTCCGGTCCGACCCGCCCTGGGCGCGGTTCCTGCGAGCCTCAAACCCGGGGTTTGCACGGACTTTGGGTTCGTTTGGCGGTTCGGGCGGCTGCGGCACTGGGGCGGTCTGCATGCGGGCAGAATTCTGCGAGCTGCTGCGGGCGCTGGTCGGTCGCCATGGAGCCGCAAGCTCTGGCTGGAGGGTGGGCGGCGGAGCCGATCCGAGGCGCGAACATGAGATTTGCACGTTGGTGGTGATAGCTGAAGATAGGAAAATATGCAAGGATCTGGCGAGATCCGAGCGCCGCGCGGCTGGTTCGGCAGGCCGGACGACCGACGTCGGCTGGGCTCGGCGCGCTTTGGTTCGAGGCCGGCCCGGCTCTGACCGCCGGCGTTGGGGTCGGCCCCAAGCGAAGGCGGTCAGACCGGCGCAGAAAAATTCCTGATTGAATGATCAATTTTCGAGAATATTTCTGGCTGGAGCTCAGCAGAAGCCCGCCCCCGGCAAATTCCCAGGCGGTCGGTGCCCTCTGGAACACCGGGAAAGACCGCTCGACCCCATTTCGCCGACGCCGCCAAGCGCGGTCGGCAGGAAATTCGAGAGTTTACGGAGGATTTTCAACCGGCCCGCGTGTCCCGCGATGTGTCACTTTTGTGACCTAATGAGAACATCGTTGTGTGGTATGCGTAAGTCATTGTTGCAGCGCAGTTTTTCGCCATAATGGCGCCTCGACCCGTGGATTCGGCCACGAAATCACCTGGATTCGGCCGCAAAACCGTCGATTTCGGGCACAAACGTGACGCATGAATGCGCACAAAGTGACGCATGTGGCGCATCGCGGCGTTCAGGAATTCCTGCAGCGCGGGAAATTCGCGAAGGTTTTTTTCTGCGGTGCGCACTGGTGTCGTTTTCGAGCTTGGTCAGCCGCGCCGCGGCGTAAGGACCGGGTCGATATCCGACTCAGGACTTCGCCGCCGATCTGGTCCAGGTGCTGCACATCCGAGCGGGAGCCATTCACGGCCTCAAGGGCCGCATGGCATTCGTTGCCGTTTCAATCCAAGTCCCGAGCGGGGGCGACGATCGTCGGGGGCTGGACCGAACCGGCGGGTCGCCGAACTCGGGTCCATCCCCGCGCGAGCGGGGGAGCCGTGTCGATGCCGCTCTCGTGCGCCGCCAGGTAGGGTCCATCCCCGCGCGAGCGGGGGAGCCGCCGGCACAGCGTCGGCGCTCGACGCGCAATGAGGTCCATCCCCGCGCGAGCGGGGGAGCCGGCGTAAGCGCGCAGCTCGCCTGCCGTAGTCGGGTCCATCCCCGCGCGAGCGGGGGAGCCCGGTGATCTGCTCCCGCGCGAACGCCAGCGCCGGGGTCCATCCCCGCGCGAGCGGGGGAGCCCGTGTCTGGCCGGCTGATCCGTCGCACATCTCGGGGTCCATCCCCGCGCGAGCGGGGGAGCCCGGAACCATGTGATACCGTCCTTCGCATGAGACGGTCCATCCCCGCGCGAGCGGGGGAGCCGCGGTAGCGGCCGGTTCGGTGATGGCGTGGAGGGTCCATCCCCGCGCGAGCGGGGGAGCCGGGTAGCGGCCAGGTTCGGTGCCATGGCGTCGAGGGTCCATCCCCGCGCGAGCGGGGGAGCCGCGCATGCAGGCCGGCATGGCGGCGATGGCCGGGGTCCATCCCCGCGCGAGCGGGGGAGCCCAGTCGAGCGCCGCGGTCGCCCAGCGCCGACACGGGTCCATCCCCGCGCGAGCGGGGGAGCCGCGGCCGAGCTCGCCTGCAGTCCCGAGCCAGGGGTCCATCCCCGCGCGAGCGGGGGAGCCCAGATCTTTGCCGGCGACGCGACCGGACGACGGGTCCATCCCCGCGCGAGCGGGGGAGCCTCGACGTTCAGCCGATCCGGGCGGTCCATCGAGGGTCCATCCCCGCGCGAGCGGGGGAGCCGCGGACGTCCAGCACATGCCGCGCCTGCGCGGGTCCATCCCCGCGCGAGCGGGGGAGCCCTGGGCGTCTGGATCAGCCGGAGCCGACCGGGGTCCATCCCCGCGCGAGCGGGGGAGCCGGATATCTGGCCGTACGACCGAGTCAGCGAGGGGTCCATCCCCGCGCGAGCGGGGGAGCCCTCGGATCGAGGCCGCGACCGCGACCGTCGAGGGTCCATCCCCGCGCGAGCGGGGGAGCCCGCGGGAAGTCGCGGCTTCGCCATGCGTCAGGGTCCATCCCCGCGCGAGCGGGGGAGCCTGGCGCCACGCTGGCGCACGCCTGCGAGGGTCCATCCCCGCGCGAGCGGGGGAGCCGCCTGGCTCGGAGCTCGCGTAGGCGGCGAGGGGTCCATCCCCGCGCGAGCGGGGGAGCCGCTTCGTCCAGCGAGTCCGGATCAGCCGCTCGAGGGTCCATCCCCGCGCGAGCGGGGGAGCCCGCGAGCTCGGATCAGCGCCGGCATCGAGGGTCCATCCCCGCGCGAGCGGGGGAGCCGTCGCTGGCCGCGGTCGACGCATCGGCGGGTCCATCCCCGCGCGAGCGGGGGAGCCCCGAGCTGAGCGCGAGCTCAGCGGACGCTGCTCGAGGGGTCCATCCCCGCGCGAGCGGGGGAGCCGCCGGACGCTCTGTCCGGCGACGCCATCGACGGGTCCATCCCCGCGCGAGCGGGGGAGCCGCAGCGGCGACGTCCGAGCGCCGTCGACGGGGTCCATCCCCGCGCGAGCGGGGGAGCCCACCGCGCGCAGCGACCTGGTCCGCGCAGGGGTCCATCCCCGCGCGAGCGGGGGAGCCGCGCACGCAGCTCCGGCCGACCGGCTAGCGGGTCCATCCCCGCGCGAGCGGGGGAGCCTCTGGCCACTAAAGCTTGCCATATCTACAATGTCAAAGAGCATCGGGTTGACGCACGCATCACGCTTTTCGCGTCACGGTCGTGATCAGCCCGCCATCCAGTTCGACGAACGTTCGACTCGGCAGCCCGCGCGTCCGAATCCCCTGGCCGCACGGCTCGCTCGGGTCGCTCCAGGTCATCAGGATCGCGCCGCCGCCGAGCTGGCCGTGCCAGTCGGCGAGCACGGCCCAGACCCGCTCGCGCACCGCCTTGCTCATCCGCGGTGCGGTGTAGACGCCGGGCGCGATCTCCAGCATCGCCGAGGCGAGAAAGCCGCGGAACCGGTCGGCGACGTCGCGGGTGACCACCACGACCATCAGCGATCCGCCTCGAACAGCGTCTTGATCCGCTCGATCAGCGTGTCGACCAGCTTCTCCTTGCGAAACGTCTCGCTCGCCTGGCGGCGCAACTCGCGCTCGAGCACCAGGCTCGGGTCGTCGAGGCAGCGGCGGGCGGTCGCGAAAGCGAGCGGCACGGTCACGCTGGTCCGCACCAGATCGGTGATGTCGAGGATGAAGGCCTTGCTGCTGTCCTCGTGGACGAAGCCCAGCTGCGGGATCGTCGCGGTGGCCGCAACCGCGATCGCCGCCGCCGCCTCGACGCAGGTGACCGCGTGGTTGATCGCCTGGTTCGGCAGATCGGCCGCGTCCGGGTCGGTCGCGGTCGTAGCGGCGGCCCTGCCAGGGCACCCGGTAGCGCTCGGCGAGGAGCTGGTACGACTTCTTGATGCGGGCGCCCTCCATGCCGCGCAATACGGCCGGGTCCTCGTGCGGCAGCACCTCGCCGAAGCGCCAGGCGAACATCCGCCGGGCGATGCCGGTGCGCGTCTCGGGATCGGCCCAGAGCCGCGCCTGGCGGCGGGCGAGCCGGCTCTCGTCCGGCCCGAACGGCTGGGCCGTGTAGAGCCGCGTGCCGCCCTCGCCGACCGCGACCAGGGCGGTGCCGTGGCGGGCCAGGAGCCGCAGCGCGTCGTGGGTCACGCTGCTGCCCGGGCCGATCAGGATCGCCGAGAGCGTCTGGAACGGGATCGCGTAGTCGCCGGCGCCGAGGGTCGCCGAAGCCGGCCGCCTCGAAACGCAAGGTGCCGTCCTCGACGTAGAGCCGGCCGCGCTCGAGCCAGACCAGCCCGTGCCGGTCGACGTGCGGGATGCGCGCGGTCTCGAGCCCGAGCCGGCCGAGCAGCACCATGGCTCAGGCCGGCCTGAGCAGCAGCATGCCGAAGCCGAACGCGCGATGGCGGCCGATGCCGCGCGCGAGCCCGAGGCGAAGCGGTCGGGATCGGCGACGTCGAGCCTGCCGCGACAGGTGACGTCGGGCCGGCGCGCCGACCCAGCGGCCGCCCATGGTCCGGCGCCGGCGTTGCGGTCGCCCTCGGCGCAGCGGTGCCGTCACGGCTTGAGGTGGCATCGTCGTACGAGCGGCCTGATCGAGGCGATGCACCCGCGCCTCCGCCACCTCGGCGCCGCCGCTCGCGAGCCTCAACGTCAGCCATTCTGCGATAGACCGCCGCACGGTCGACCGGCTCGCTCCTTCGATGCGGCGAGCGCACGCGATGCAGGAAGACGTCGAGCTCCCGGCTGCCGTCCCCTCGCTCGCGCCGGCGCGGACGATCGGCGCAGGCCCGGACCTCGAAGCCGAGCCGATCGGCCGGCAGCAAACGTCGGCGGCATCGGCTTGGCGGCGAATGCTCGAGATCGAGCGCGTTGCCACAGCGCGGGGTCGGCGAAGCCACGCGCATCCCGAGCTGCGCGCCGGTCGCCGTGGCGGCACGTAGCCGGGAGCCTGCCCGGCGCCGGTCGGTCGGCGCTCATAGGCGGAACGGCT
Organism: uncultured Alphaproteobacteria bacterium; assembly: GCA_963840925.1. Taxonomy (GTDB): domain Bacteria; phylum Pseudomonadota; class Alphaproteobacteria; order Geminicoccales; family Geminicoccaceae; genus DATAOG01. Next base: position 56,125 of record CAWJAY010000027.1, on the reverse strand, counting down.
GCGGCGCCAGCTCGCCGAAGGCAGCGCCAGCGCCGCGTGCAGCGCGTAGCCAGCTCGTCGTCGCGCCCAGGAGACCGTGCGTCGCTGCCCAGCGGCGAGGCCCGCGGCGCGACTCGAGCCGCATCATCAGGAGGTGCTAGCGCCGTCACCGCTCATGGCGCCGGCTCCCGAGCTGGAGCAGGCCGCGGAAGACGCGACGCGCTGCCGCCATGCACGCCCGCCCGCCAGTTGCGCTGGTCGGTGACAGCATGCTGCTCGTCGCGGCCGCGCGCTCGGTGCCCCTTCGCCCTCCGGCCATTGCGCGCGAGAGCTGGTGCGATGACGGCCGTCGCGCGGCGTCGAACTCGCGCCAGATCGGATAGGGTGCCGCGCGAGCGGCGTCGAGGGCGTCCCGCCGTCGCTCCAGCCGGCAAGCATCGCGGCTCGCCGGCAGGCAGGGCTTGCGGCCGATGAACAGAGGCCGGGCCGGCTCGTGAGGGCCTGCGGCCAGATCGTCCAGCGTCGGCATCCCCGTCCGGCGGCTCGAGCCGGAGCGCCACGACGCAGACGGCGTCCGCGTCGTAGTCGCGATAGCGCTGATGGGTCAGGGCTTAACCGCTCGCCCTGTGCGCCGCATGACGACCCTCATCCAGCTTGAATGATCGGAGTTCCCGTCACGGCCTTCGGCACGACCACGCGTTGTCCAGCCTTGATCGTCGGCGCTGAAGGAGAGCCGTCTGATAGTCACGCATACGCATCGCCCGTCGCGATCCAGCCGGGCGGCGAAGACGAGGCGATCCTGCAGGCGCTGATGCTTGGTCGGCGTCGTGCCCGCGCCGCCAGCCGAGCGCGTTGGCGAGAAGGCCGGTGAGCATCGAGGCGGCGGGAAAGTCGCCGACGACGCCGTAGTTGTCGATGGCCTCGGCGCCGAAGGCTCAAAAGCGGCGCCTCGAGCCGCAGAAGGAGTGCGTCAGTCATGGTCAGCACGAGCCGGCGCGTACGGCATCGGCCCGGCCCAGCGTGGCGAGCGCGTCCAGCGAGCCGCGCTCGGCCCGGGGCAGCTCGCGCCCGAGGCTCGACACGCGAGGAAACGCGCGGCTCTCGTGCCCGCCGTAGGCCTCATCGAGCCGCGTCAGATGATCGGCGATGCCTTCACGCGGCTTCGGCGAGCGTGCCGCCGTCGGCCAGGAGCCGACGGGATCGCGGAAGGCGTTGGCGAGCGTGCGCGGCTGGCGCGAGCCCGTCTCAACCAGCAGCAGCTGCGCCCAGCCGTAAGGCGCGGTCGAGCCGAGCTTGGCGCCGGGCGAGACGGTGGCGATCGAGGTGGATCAGATGCTCGATTACCTTGGCCGTAAGATCGCGGTCCAGGTCGAGCCACTCTTCGTCGGACCGCCCTCGAGGTTAGAGACCAGGAGCCCGGCACGTCGACGACGACGTAGCCGTAGTAAAGGCCCGCCGTCAGCTCCGTGTCGAAGATCCCGGCGCTGCCGGCATCGTCGCCCTCGGCCCGTTCCTTAAGGTCGTCGACGACGGTGAAATAGTCGCTCTCGCTCTCCTCGTCGTGGACGGTAAAGGCGTGCGCGACATGGATCGCGGCCTCGGTGTTGGCGATCAGGTCGGAGGTCACCATGCGGCCGAAGAGCGCGATTCTAGGCCGGCGTGGTGGCGCAGCTCCTTGAAGTTGGCGCGCATATCGTTGCCCTTGAAGAACGCTTCGGCACGGTTTTTCGCATCGTTTGCATCGTTGGCGGCCAAGCAGATGGTTTCGGCTTGTTGCCGCAACCAATCCACTTCGGGTTGCCCCAGCAGTAGGGCCTGACGGTTCTTCGCATCCTCGGCCTCATCCCCATCGACATTCCCCCTCAAGAAAGCGCTCTTGATCGCCTCAGCCATTGCGGGCTCAACGCCATTTGCGAGCAGTGGTCGGAGGATCGCGCGCTCAACGATCAACTTCGAGCGCGTTCCCATTGGCACGCCGATGTTCGCCAATGCGAATTCATCCGCCGCCATGCGCCAATGGCGCTTGAGGCATTGGGAGGAGATGCGGGTGCGGATCGCGCCGCCGAAGGGCAGGCGCTTGGCGAGCCCGGCATCGTCGCGGTTGAGGAGTGCTGCCGGCCAGGAGTGGAGGGTGTGGACCTGGATGAAGCGCGGCGTGGTCATGCGGCTTGCTCCTTCTCGGACGAATCGGTATCGAAGCTGGACCGTTGTTGAGCTGCACGGTAGTAGGCGCGCGCGATGCGCAGCCGTGCCTCCTCGGCGCGTGCCTCGTTCCGGCCCTCGTGGAGTACGAGCCAAGCCAGCTCCAACCAGTCGACAGCGCGGTTCTGCGCCTTCAGATGACGGCAGATGCGGGGGATCAGGGCGCGGAAGGCGGCGCCCCGAGCGTTCAGGATCTGGGCCAGACGCTGCTCCTTTATGATCGCCTGATCGAGCCCGCGCTCGCCGCACAAGGATGCGCCAACCGCACTGGGGGCGCGGTGATGATCGGGCGCCATCAGCGCCATGCCGTGCACGATCAGGGCCCACCGAGACAGCATGTCGTTATCGCGATAAATGTGCTCCGGGACGTCACATTCGGCGAGCAAGGCATGTAGTGCAGCGACCCGTCCCGGACGATCGGGGTCCATGCGCCGGAGCGCCGCCAAGCGGCCGCGCGGATAATCCCGCTCGGCAAGCTCAGTCGCGACCGACTGAAGGGCCTCCGCGAAAGGGTGCTCAGGCGCAGCGGCTGCGTTAGCGCGCCGCTCAGGCGGCGCTTTCGCTTCGGTCATCACGCTTTCCCCATTGCAGATGCTTAAACGACTTATGCCGCCGCACGGGGCGCCAAAACTCGTCGTCGGCACGGACGCGAGCGCGGTAGCGATGAATTCTTGGTAGCGGCAGCTCGTCGGCCGCTTGACCAAGCAGATCGTGTGCGCGGCCGATCATCTCCTTCAGCCAAGCATCTCGGACAGCCCTGCGTGCCTCCTCCTCGTCGGGCTCAAGCTCCTCCCAGAGGCGCTGGAAGAACTCCGCGTCGGCCTCGCGGTCGAGGCGATCGACCCAGCGTTTCAGCGTCTCTTGCTGGGGCGGGGAGAGTCTGTCGCCGCCAGACCCCTCGGTGGGCTTCCCGACCCGCTCGAAGAACAGGCACCTCAGCGCCCGGCGGAGGAGATCGTTCTCAATTTGGCCGATGAGCTCGGCACGACGCAGAGCCACCTTGGCGATCTCGTCGATTTGACCACGCTTCAAAAGACCTACGACCTTCTTGGCAATCGGAATCCGACGCTCGTGATAACCCTCGGTCTTGCCGACGCCGCGAACCACGGCGCAGGCAAATAATGACAGCGCTTCGCTCGCGTCGCCTTCGGCGACGTCTTGCAGAAGAGCCGCTCGAAAAGTACGTCCCTCCAAAATTTCGATCATCTGATCGTATCGAAACCGTTTTTTGCCGATTGTGAAGAGTTTGTCCTTCTCGACATTGATGGGCGCCCAAGGGTCACCCGTCATACCGTTCTGGAACCCCGACCCGATTAGGCTTTTGTTCGTGTTCTTGAAAGCGACGAGGCGGTTTTGGCGGTGCTCGAAGCGAATCCTACGGCAGATCTCAACGAATAGCGGGTCGAGTTCGGCTGGCGAATAGATCGGTCCCATCCCATCCCACGGCCTGAGCCAGAGCAGCGCCACGCCGCCGCGCTCCCGATAACCCCACCCGTTCGCGATCTGCGCTTTTCTCCGGAGCAGGATGTTCACGTCGCGCGTGAACCAGGCTCCCGGGCGATCTCCCGGCCGGATAGTCACGCACGGGCGACTACCGCTGTCGGAGTTCATCCGGGAGATGCCTCGATAGCTACCCGACAGCCCGCCGTCCATTGTTTGGACCGTGGCCAACGCGAATAGCCAGTCATCGGGCGCGGCCTCAGCCATCACCTCGCGCTTGAGATCATGATTGCGCGCGGTGATGAGCATGTCGAGCGCGTCAGGGGCTTTTACTTCATTCCAGCCGATGAGATTACTGCTTTGTGCCGGAGCTTGCAGTAGGGCGGGCTGGCCTGGCGGTGCCACCAAGCACCAGGGCTCGTCCTCAGGCCAACCGGGCGTGAGGGCCGGCGCACGTAGGGTCGTGATGCGCTGACCGAACGGGCCGGTAGGATGCGGCTCACGGAACATCAGCAGGCGATCGTCCGCGCCGAGGCGGGTGGTCACGCGCTCCTCCAAGGCGGCAAGGGTGAAGCGGCCGAACGGCTCATGCCGTGGCAGCCGGTGCAGCGATGCGATGCCGCGCGCGGCGAAGTCGTTGCCAAAGAGCTCACCGGCATGACGCCGCCAGTCCTCGCCGAAGCTCTCGGCGATCGCCCTGAGGGCGTCGGGATGCGTGGCGCACTCGACCAGCTCTCAATTCATCGCCGGGATCGCAATGTACGCTTTCTCCGTCAGAAGACACCAAGTCGCCTCGATCACCCGCACGTCCGGATAGACGCTGCCGAGGCCGTGACGGCGATGCGTCAGGAATGGCGACAAGTCGCGCTTCGCCGGAGTCAGGAGCATACAGCGCGGTTCGTTGAACCCTGGCGGCCTCTCGCGACACGGGTGGCGGTGCAGCCGGCCAACGCGTTGTAGGAGCACGTCCATCGGGCAGAGATCGGTGATCAGGAGGTCGGCGTCGATGTCGAGGCTTTGCTCTAACGTCTGAGTACCAATCACGATGGCGCCACCCTCCGGCCGCTCTCTGCCGACGCGTTCCTCGACGGCTCGATCGAGCGCGGCGCGATCCTCTTGCGCAAAGCGGGCATGGTGCAGCGTCCGCACACCGTTGACCGCCAGGAGCCAGTCGGCGTCACCTGCGGCCTCAACCGCAGCGAATGCCGCACGCGCGTCATCCACGGTGTTGCGTACGACCAGCACCTTAGCCCCGACGGTCGCCGCATCCCTGGCAGCTTGCGCAATCGCTTCCGGCTCGCCGAGCCAAGGTCGGAATTCGATTCGAACGTTCTTATCGAAGGGCCCGTCGGGCAGGCGATGGAAGTTGAGGCCTCCGGACTGAAGCCAAGCAATCGCCGGATAGGGCGCGCGGCGACAGTTCGCAAGATCGGCTACGGGCGATCCCCTGCCGCACAGCAGTTCATGGCGTGCTGCGCCACCAAGCGTGGCCGACATCAGGAGAGCAAAGCTACCCGTTTGAAGGTGCACGTCGAGCACGGAGCGCAGCAGAGCCGTCATGTAGGGGTCGGAAGCGTGGACCTCGTCGACCACCAACAGGTGTCGCATCAGCGTCGACGAGCGCAGCTGGGCGTACGGCACCTGGAGGTTCGAGAGCAGAACCTGGTCAATGGTCCCGACCACGATCTGTCCGGCCATGTAACGCTTTGGATGCTCTGCCGCCCAACGCATTTGCCGTTTGCGCTCGTCGGGATCGTCTTCCCAAAGGACGCTGAAGTCGGGTAGCCGTCTCCCGGTGGCTTCATCGGCGCGGATGAAGCCCGGCACGGCTTGCACCACGCTCGGTCGCATCGCTGCCGGAAACAGGCGCTCGACGAAGCGCTTCACGCGCCGATGGATCTGGCTCGCGGCGGCCCTGGTCGGCAAGGCGAAGTAGAGGCCGTCAACGCGTCGGGCTGCGAACAGCTCCTTGAAATAGAGAAGTGCGGCTTCCGTCTTGCCGGACCCGGTCTCGGATTCCAGGAGCGTAAGTGCAGGTGCTAGCTCGCGGCCAATCTCCGCAAGCCGTGCTTGCATGGCGCTACCTTGGTCGAACTCGAATAGTTCACGAGCAGATCGCGGTTTTGCACTGACACCGCGCTGTTCGAGTTCGACGGCGAGGCCGACCACACGAACGGCGTTCTTCGCCCAGGCGCGCGCGTGCTCAATCCGCGCGCCGTCGCCGGGCTCGCTGTAGCGAAACAGCGTCTCATCCGAGCCCAGCCAATCAGCGAGCATCAGCAGGCCGACATACGCGTGCTGGAACTCTGGGTTGGATGGTAGGTGCGCGGCGCCCGGTTCACCCACCTTGGGAAAGCTTCGATGAGCGGCGCCGGCCAGGCACCGGACACCGGCGAGCGGCTCGATGCCGTGCTTGGGCTTCCAGAGCGTCGTATGTGCCGCCGGCGCCTCGTGCGCACGCCCACCTGGGTCGTATTGAAGCGGGGCCTTATGGTGCGAGATCGCGGCAAGCAAGAGCCGGCAACAGGGTTCCTCCGAGCTGAACCAGGATGCCATTCGATCGAAGTTGATGGCCTCGACGAACTGTTCAGTCAAAGCGGGGTCAAGAAATAGCGGCGCGGCCTCGTGCACGTGGCCGGCGCTCTCTCGAAAGTCACGCTCGATTTTCTTTTGGAATCCCCAGTTGCACTTCCCGAGGTCATGCAGGAAGGCGAAATAGCAGAGCCGGGCGATTTGCACGTAATCCAGGTCATCCAGCCCGCCCGCCCGAGCCAGACGCCGGCGGATCGTCGGCTGGTGGAGGAGCGCTTCGAGGACGCAGGCGACATCGGTGCAATGGTCGATCAGCGGATGCCAGGCCGGGCCGCCGCGGCTTTCGTCGCGAAACTTGCCCCAAAGGTCGTCAGGGCCGGGCCTACCGCGCATCGACAGCCCCGGCCAATTGATGCTGACGCTCGTCGCGAGCGGCCAAGCGATGCGCATCGACAGCCGCCAGCTCAGCGAAATCGTTCTCCAGATGCGCGCGCAGCGGCTGCCAGTCGGCGCGGTCGGGCCGGCGGGTCGAGTGCGCGTAATAGCGGCAGCGGGCGTCCATGGGGCTGCAATCTGCGGTTGCCGGGCAGCGTGCCCCAGATCGGCCGTCGGGACAATCCCTGTTTTACACCACAGCCGCCCGCGGGTTTGCGGTCCGTTCGCCTGGGTATTCGTCGGCCGGAGGTCAAGGCTTGCTTGCACCGGCGCGAAGTCAACCTGCCGAGCACCGGTCGTCGGACCGGACCCGTGCCGCCCCTGCCCCATCTGGCCGCGCCGCTCGCGACCCGGTTGTGGCGGCGCGGCGGGCGGAGTAGGGTGGCTTGGGGTGAAGCGCGATCTGGCGGGGGTCGGGTCGGAAAACTCAAGGCGAACCCGTGCGGCGTCAGGCTGCGCGAGGCGCAGGACCAGGGGAGACGACATGCGCACGCGACGAATTCACCTGATCAACCCTAAGACCAACTCGTTCACGACCCGGCCCTTGTACCTGAACCGGGCGCTCTACTCGCCGATCGCGGGCCTGCTCGCGGTCGCGGCGACGATCCCTTCCGACCAGTACGAGGTCGTGCTGACCGACGAGAACATCGAGCCGATCGATTTCGACCTCAAGGCCGACCTGGTCGGCATCTCGGCGATGACCAGCTACGTCAAGCGCGGCTACGAGATCGCGGATACGTTCCGGGCGCGCGGCATTCCGGTGATCATGGGCGGCGTCCACCCGAGCTTCATGAGCGCCGAGGCGCTCGAGCATGCGGACGCGGTCGTGGTCGGCGAGGCCGAGCTGGTCATGCCGCGGGTCCTGGACGACCTCAAGCACGGCCAGCTGCGCGGCCTCTACAAGGCGGAGAAGCTGCATTCGATGGTCGGCATGCCGCTGCCGCGCTACGACCTGGTCAAGAAGCACCGCTACGTCAACCGGACCTTCATCCAGACCTCGCGCGGCTGCCATCATGGCTGCACCTTCTGCTCGGAGCCGCTGATGAACGGCCTGCGCTTCCGCTACCGGCCGGTCGACGAGGTGATCCGCGAGGTCGAGAGCTGCGGCCAGCGCTACGTCTCGCTCAACGATGCCGACTTCTTCGGCACGCCCGAGCGGCCGAAGGAGGTGATGCGGGCGCTCAAGGGCCGCGGCGTGCGCTGGCAGGCGGGCGTGACCAGCAAGCTCGCGCTCAAGGACGACATGCTCGAGCTCGCGGCCGAGAGCGGCTGCTACATGCTCTGCATCGGCTTCGAATCGATCTCGCGCAAGACCTTGACCAGCGTCCACAAGCACGTCAACCAGCCGGACACCTTCCAGGAGCTGGTCGCCAAGATCCACAGCTATGGCATCTTAGTGTTCGGCCTGTTCATCTTCGGCTTCGACACCGACGAGCCGGAGGTGTTCGACGAGACCGTCAAGTTCAACATCGCTGCCGACTACGACATGTGCGCCTATTCGGTGCTGACGCCCTATCCCGGGACCTTGCTCTGGTACCAGATGGGCAAGGCCAAGAGCATCGTCTCGTACGACTGGGACAAATACGACCAGGCGCACATCACCTATCAACCGCAAGGCATGTCGGCCGATCAGCTGCGCGAGGGCCACATGCAGGCCTATCGGCGGTTCTATTCGCTGCCGTCGATGGCGCAGCGGTTCCCGCGCCAGGGCGGGCGCTCGCGCGCGCAGTGGAGCATCTACAATCTGTTCTACCGCAAGGGCGAGGTGACCGGCCGCAGCCTGAAGGAGCCGATCGCGGCGCCGACGCCGGCGCCGCGCCACGTACCCAACCCGCCGCTGCTGCCGGTCAAGCGGGAATGGCGCGAGGCGGTCCTGGAGGGCCTGCGCGAGTCCCGCTCCGCCGAGCCGACTTCAGCAGCGGCGGAAGCGGGCGTCCGGTCCTGACGGCTGGTCCGCAGGCGGCGGTCGCCGCGGCCGACCTGGCAACCCACTGACGCCGGCGAGCGGCTCGCCGAGTGCGGTGAACCCCGGTCCAGCCTGGTTGGCCCCTCGAGCTCTGATCGCAAGCCGACCGCCTGGTTGCGGTCTGCCGGTCACGGCGGCGTCAGTAGGCACGTATTTTACCGTAATTTACTTCCCCCGTATGCGCGTCGCGGGGACGATCAACGTCCAGGGTTGGAGTTGGCTCGCGGGCAGGTGCGACCCGGTTCGGTCGACGCCCGGCAGAGACGGCAGCGGGGGCGAGATGGGAACCACAAAACCACGCCGGGCCGGACCGCGGTTGAGCGGGATTGACGGGCTCATGCGGGTCGAGCAGAAATCGGCGCGCGCCCCGGCCAGGTCCGCCGGCCATGGCTGACGCTGTGGGCAGGCACTGCGATCGCAGCCATGGCGCGGCTCAGCGCTGCGGCCGAGCCTCAGCTTTCCGACCCGCGTAAGCTCCTGGAGGGCCGCCCGCATGCTCAACCGATCCAAGGCCGAACACCGCCAGCGCGTGCTGGTGATCGACGACCGGCTGGCAACCCCGACCTCGGTCGGCGCCCGCTCGCTCCGGGTGCTGATCGAGGAGCTCGACGCCCGTGGCATCGACTCGATCGAAGCGACCAGCTTCGCCGACGGTCGCTCGGCGTTTCTGGCGGATGCGTCGATCGCGGCCGTGCTGGTCGACTGGACGCTCGAGCAGGGCTCGACCGAGACGATTCGCGACGGGGTGGCGCTGCTCGATGCGATTCGCGCGCGCAACGCCGATGTCCCGGTGATCCTGCTCGCCGACCGGCTGGTGGCCGGCACGCTCGACGTCGACATTATGACCAAGGCTGATGAGTACGTCTTCGTGCTCGAGGACACGGTGACCTTCATCGCCGCCCGGGTGATGGCCGCGATCCAGCGTTACACGGCCACTCTGCTGCCGCCGTTCACCCGGGCCATGATCGACTACCTCGAGGTCGCCGAATATTCCTGGGCGGCGCCGGGGCATCAGGGCGGCGCCGGGTTCAACCGGAGCCCGGCCGGCCGGATCCTGTTCGACCTGTTCGGCGAGAACCTGTTCCGCACCGACAGCGGGGTCGAGCGCGGCTCGCTCGGCTCGCTGCTCGGGCACAGCGGCGCGATCGGCGCCAGCGAGGCCTATGCCGCCCGCGTGTTCGGCGCGCACCGCTCCTATTCGGTGCTGACCGGCACCTCAGGCGCGAACCGGGCGATCATCGGCTCGATCGTCCCCGAGAACCGCTTCGCGATCTGCGATCGCAACTGCCACAAATCGATCGAGCAGGGGCTGGTGCTCTCGGGCGGCATCCCGCTGTTCCTGGTGCCGACCCGCAACCGCTACGGCATCATCGGCCCGATCCGGCCCGATCAGCTGGCACCCGAGGCGATCCGCGCCCGGCTCGAGAGCCACCCCTTGAAGGCACGGGTGAAGGACCCGAAGCCGACTTACGCGGTGGTCACGAACTGCACCTACGACGGCGTCTGCTACGACGCCCGGCAGGCCCAGGACCTGCTGGCGAAGAGCGCCGACGTGATCCATTTCGACGAGGCCTGGTACGCCTACGCCCGGTTCAATCCGCTCTACCGCGACCGTCACGCGATGCGCGGCGACCCCGCCCAGCACCCGGCGGACGGGCCCACGGTGTTCGCGACCCACTCGACGCACAAGCTGCTCGCCGCGCTCTCGCAAACCTCGTGGATCCACGTCCGCGAGGGCCGGCGGCCGGTCGAGCACAGCATCTTCAACGAGAGCTACGTGGCGCAGATGACGACCTCGCCGCTGTATGCGCTGATCGCGTCGAACGAGATCGCAGCCGCGATGATGGAGGGCCCGGCCGGGCCGGCGCTGACCGGTGAGGTGATCGAGGAGGCGATCCGCTTCCGGCAGGCGCTGGCCCGGGCGCACCGCGAGTTCGCGGGCCGCGGCGAATGGTTCTTCTGGCCCTGGAACCCGCCCGAGGTCGACGACGGCGCGGGCGGCCGGGTCGCGTTCGCCGATGCCGACCCGACCCGGCTCGCGACCGATCCCGGGATCTGGACGTTCCGTCCGGGCGAGGCCTGGCACGGCTTTGGCGACATCCCCGATGGCTGGTGCATGCTCGATCCGATCAAGGCCGGCATCGTCTGCCCGGGCATGGGCGATGACGGCCAGATGCTGGACCACGGCATCCCGGCGGCGATGCTCAGCTCCTACCTCTACCAGCACGGCATCGTGCCCTCGCGCACGACTGATTTCATGGTGCTCTGCCTGTTCTCGCTGGGCATCACCAAAGGCAAATGGGGCACGCTGGCCGGAGCTTTACTCGACTTCAAGAAGGACTATGATGCCAACCGCAAATTGCAGGAGTGCCTGCCGGATCTGGTCGCGGTCGCGCCGCGAGAAGTACGGCCCCATGGGGCTCAAGGACCTCTCGGATCTGATGTTCCAGCACATGCGATCGGCCGGGCTCGACAAATGGCAGGCGGCCGCTTTCGGCGCCCTGCCGCACCCGGCCATGCCGCCACGCCAGGCGAGCGGGCTGCTGAACGAGGGCCGGGCCGAGCTGTTGCCGCTCGAAGAGCTGGCCGACCGGGTGTCCGGGGTCGGCATCATCCCTTATCCGCCCGGCATTCCGATCGTCATGCCGGGCGAGAGCTTCGGCCCGCGCGATGGCCCCTGGCTGTCCTACATGCGCGCACTGCAGGACTGGGGCGTCGCCTTTCCAGGCTTCGAGAAGGAGGTCGAGGGCTCGGTGCACAAGGAGGGTGGCTACCACGTCTGGTGCCTGACGGAGGGCTGAGCAGGGACCCACGGCCAGCCGGCGGCGCAAAAATAAAACTCAAGGTTGATGGCCAATAGCGTCGACCGGCTCAAGCCGGCACGACGGAGACCAGGGAGATCCCGTGATGGCGTCCAGCCAGACCCCGATGCCGCCGGCGCTTGCCGCCGGCTTTCCGGTGCTCGTCGTCGCAGCCCATGCCGAGGAGGATTCGGCGATCGGGCGCAGCGCGGAGGAGATCCTGGTCGCGCTCGAAGCGCTCGACCGCCGCGTCGTGCTGACCCACTCGCTGGACGACGCCGAAGCCGCGATCGAGGCGCACCCGGCACTCTGCTGCGTCGTGCTCGGCTGGGGGCTCGCCGCGGCGAGCGATCAGGCACTCGCGCAGACCAAGCGGATCCTCGGGCGCATCCGGCAGCAGGCGGCGTCCCTGCCCGTTCTGCTCGGGGCGGGCCGCGGCGCCACGCGGGAGGTGCCGCTCGAGATCGTGGAGCAGGTCGAGGGCTACATCTGGCTGCCCGAGGACAGCCCCGCCTTCATCGCCGGACGGATCGACGCCGCTGCGCGCCGCTACCTCGACACGGTGCTGCCGCCGTTCTTCGGCCAGCTCGCGAACTTCGCCGACACCCACGCGTACTCCTGGCACACGCCCGGGCACACCGGCGGCACGGCGTTCATGAAGACCGCCGTCGGCCGCGCGTTCATGGCGTTCTACGGCGAGCAGATGCTGCGCTCCGATCTCTCGGTCTCGGTGGGGTCGCTCGGTTCGCTGAACGACCACTCCGGGCCGGTGGGCGAGGCCGAGCGCTTCGCCGCACGCGTCTTCGGCGCCGACCATACCTTGTTCTCGATCGGCGGCAGCTCGGCGAGCAACGAGATCATCCTGCACTCGTCGGTGGCGGACGGCGACGTCGTCCTGGTCGACCGGAACTGCCACAAGTCGCTCAACTACGCTCTCAACATGAGCGGCGCCATCCCGGTGTATCTGAGGCCACGGCGCAATGCGCGCGGCCTGATCGGCCCGGTGCCCGCCAGCGAGATCGAGCCAGAGACGATCCGCCGCAAGCTCGCCGAGAGCCCGCTCGTGAAGGACGGCAGCCGCCGGCCGGTGCTCGCCGTGCTGACCAACTCGACCTACGACGGGCTGTGCTACGACGTCGAGCATACGACGCGCGCGCTCAGCGAGAGCGTCGATCGCATCCACTATGACGAGGCCTGGTACGCGTACGCGCGCTTCAACCCGATCTACGAGGGCCGCTACGGCATGCACCGGGGAGAGCGGTCGCCGGACGACGCGACCGTGACGGTGACGCACTCGACGCACAAGCTGCTGGCGGCGCTGTCCCAGGCCTCGATGATCCACATCCGCCCCGGGCGGGTGCCGGTGGTGCCGGCGCTGTTCAACGAGGCGTTCATGATGCACACCTCGACCTCGCCCCAGTACAGCATCATCGCCTCGACCGACGTCTCGGCGAAGATGATGGCCGATGCCGGCCCGGCGCTGACCGACGAGTGCATCCGCGAAGCGATCGACTTCCGCAAGGCCATGCTGCGGATCGGCCGAGACCTCGAGCGCCGCAAGTCGGGCGACTGGTGGTTCCAGACCTGGCAGGCCGACAAGGTGGGCAGCCAGACCTTCCTCGATGCCGATTCCGACCTGCTCGCCACCTCGAGCGACGCCTGGCTCCTCAAACCGGGACAACGCTGGCACGGCTTCGGCGACCTGGGCCCCGGCTACTGTATGCTGGACCCGATCAAGGTCACGACGCTGACGCCTGGCATCGGGCCGGACGGCAAGCCGCAGAAGGAGGGTATCCCCGCGGATATCGTGACCGCATTCCTCGGCACGCAGGGCATCATGGTGGAGAAGACCGAGCCTTACTCGATCCTCACCCTGTTCTCGATCGGAATCACCCGGGGGAAGTGGGGCTCGCTGGTCGCCGCATTGATGCGCTTCAAGGAGCTCTACGACGCCAACGCGCCGCTCGCCCAGGCACTGCCCAAGCTGGTCGACAGCCATCCCGAACGCTATGGCCAACTCGGCCTTCGCGATCTCGCCGCGGAGATGCACGCCGCGAACCGGGAGCACAAGCTCCTCGACAATCTCGACGCCGCCTTCAGCAATCTGCCCGAGCCGGTGCTGACGCCCCGCGAGACCTTCGCGCGGCTCGTGCACCGCGAGGTGGAGCAGGTGCCCGCCGCGCAGCTCGAGGGGCGCATCTCCGCGGTGCAGGTGGTGCCCTATCCGCCGGGTATCCCGCTGCTGATGCCGGGGGAACGCTTCGACAAGACGACCCGCGGCGTCGGCGACTTCCTGCTCGGTCTCGAGGCCTTCGACGCGAATTTCCCCGGCTTCGGGCACCACATCCACGGTGTCGAGGTCAAGACTGACGAGAGCAATCGCCCCTACTACGCCCTCTACTGCCTTCGCAACTGAGCGTCGGGCCGAGCCCCTGGCCACGCCGGGGGCGAAGGATCGGGCGCCGCCGTCGGGATCAGAAGCGCACAAGGACCGGCCATGGAACAAGTCCAAGCGAAGAAGATGAGCCTGATGCAGCTGACGGTGATCGTCAGCGTCAACATGATGGGCTCCGGGATCATCATGCTCCCGACCAACATGGCGCAGGTCGGCGCGATCTCCTTGCTGTCGTGGATCGTGACCGCGCTGGGCTCGATGGCGATCGCGTACGGCTTTGCCCAGGCCGGCGTGCTCAACCAACGCTCGGGCGGCATGTCGGCCTACGCCGAGGAGGCGTACGGCAAGTCGGGCTTCTTCATCGTCTTCTACCTCTATTTCCTGTCGCTCGCGATCGGCAACGTCGCGATCGCGATCTCGGCGGTCGGCTACCTCGCGTCGTTCATGCCCTGGCTCGCCTCGACCCCGCTTGCGACCTGCATCGGGGTGATCGCGCTGATCTGGCTGACCACGGTTGCCAACTTCGGCGGCCCGAAGGTGACCGGCCGGATCGGCGCGGTGACGGTCTGGGGCGTGATCATCCCGGTCGCGGGCCTTTCGATCATCGGCTGGTTCTGGTTCAGCAAAGCCACCTTCGCCGCGGCCTGGAACCCGCACGGGCTCAGCCTGCTCGAGGGCATGGGCTCGAGCATCGCGCTGACGCTGTGGGCGTTCCTGGGCATGGAGTTGGCGGCGCAGAACTCCGATGCGGTCGAGAACCCGAAGCGCAACGTGCCGCTCGCCTGCCTGCTCGGCACGCTCGGCGCGGCGGTGATCTACATCCTCTCGACCACGGTGATTCAGGGCATCGTGCCGAACGCCGAGCTCGCGAATTCCACGGGCCCGTTCGGCCTCGCCTACGCCAAGATGTTCAATCCGACCATCGGCTCGATCATCATGGCGCTGGCGATCATGGCCTGTCTCGGCTCGCTGCTCGGCTGGCAGTTCACCATCTCGCAGACCGGGAAGTCGGCGGCGGAGGACCGCATGTTCCCGGCGTTCTTCGCGAAAGTGTCCGAGAACGGCGCGCCGATCGCCGGCATGATCGTGATGGCGGTCGTCCAGTCCGTGATGGCGCTCTCGACGATCTCGCCGACGCTCAGCGAGCAGTTCAGCGCGCTGGTGAACCTGGCCGTGGTCACCAACGTGATCCCCTACATCATCGCGCTCTCGGCGCTGATCGTGATGATGCAGAAGGCAGGCGTGGCGGAGTCGACCTATCGGCGCAACGTCGCGGTGGCGGTGGTCGCGATGCTCTACAGCACCTTTGCGATCTACGCGTCGGGCCCGTCCGCGGTGCTCGGCGGCACGGTGGTGATGGCGCTGGGCTTCGTGATCTACGGCTTCCTCGCGCCCCGCTTCGAGCTCGGCAAGACGACCGGCGTCGACAGCGACGTGGCGCGAGCCGCGTGACCGCGGTCCAAACGAGACCATGGCCAAAGGAAAGGAAGCAGCATGCAGCTCGGACGATCACTGACCCTGCGCTGGCGTGACGTCGCGATGGTCCGGGTCGCCATGACGGTCGCGCTGGCGCTCCTGCTCGGGGCGGTCACGCCTGCCCAGGCGGCCGGCCTCGACCGGGCCCGCGGACAAGGCAAGATGATCCTGGGCTACCGGGCCGACGCGCGCCCGTTCTCGTACAAGGACGACGCGGGCAAGGCCGCCGGCTACTCGGTCGCGCTCTGCCAGAAGATCGTGGACGCGGCGAAGGCCGAGCTGAGCCTGCCCAAGGTTGACGTCGAATTCGTGGAGGTCACGAGCGCGGATCGCTTCGATGCGCTGGAGCAGGGCCGGATCGACCTGCTCTGCGGTGCGGCCACGGCTACGCTGGAGCGGAGACGGCAGGTCGCATTCTCGATCCCGATCTTCCCGAGCGGCATCGGCGCGCTCGTGCGCGAGGATGCGCCCGAGCGGCTGAAGGCGGTGCTCGACGGACGCGAGCCGCCCTACGAGCCGCGCTGGCGCGGATCGCCGGCTCTGGTCCTCGCCCAGCGGGTCCTCTTGGCGGTGGCGGGGACGACGGCGGAGCCCTGGCTCACCGAGAGGCGGCAGGAGCTCGACATCCCGGCCGTGATCGACCCGGTGCCAAGCTACGATGAGGGCATCACTCGGGTCCTGGACCGGGACGC
Source organism: uncultured Alphaproteobacteria bacterium (assembly GCA_963840925.1). Lineage (GTDB taxonomy): Bacteria > Pseudomonadota > Alphaproteobacteria > Geminicoccales > Geminicoccaceae > DATAOG01. The sequence goes on along the minus strand of CAWJAY010000027.1, from coordinate 40,207 downwards.
CGACGTGCTGTTCGGGGACCGGGCGATCCTGCTCGATGCGGCGGCGCGCAGCCCGGCGGCGGACGATCTGGCCGTGCTCACGCGCTATTTCGGCTACGAGCCGATCGCGCTCGCTGTGGCCCGCGGCGACGAGGATCTGCGCTGGCTCGCGGACCGCACGCTCAGCCGCCTCTACCGCTCCGGCGAGATCGCGGCGATCTACACGAGCTACTTCGGCGAGCCCGACGGCAACGCGCTGTTCTTCTTCAGCGTCGTCGCGCTGCCGGAATGAGGGCCAGCTCGTGGTCAGCGATGCGATGACGACGGCCCCGGCAGCCGAGGCCGAGACCAAGAGTCTCGGGCTCGTCACCTGTACCGCGCTCGTGATCGGCAACATGGTCGGCTCGGGGTTCTTCATCGCGCCCTCGGCGCTGGCGCCCTATGGCACGACCGCGCTGATCGGCTGGGCGGTGATGGCGGTCGGCGCGATCTGCCTCGGCATGGTCTTCGCGCGCCTGGCGCGCATCGCGCCGGCGACCGGCGGCCCTTATGCCTACACGCGGATGGGGTTCGGCCCGTTCGCCGGCTTCCTGATCGCGTGGGGCTACTGGATCTCGATCTGGGCCTCGCTGCCGGCGATGGCAGCGGCGCTCGTGGGCTATCTCGGCTCGCTCGTTCCGGCGCTCGCGGGCCAGCGGACGCTCAACATCGCGATCGGGCTCGCGGCGGTCTGGGGGGTGGCGTTCGTGAACCTCCGAGGCGTCAAGGAGGCCGGGCTCTTCCAGTCGGTGACGACCTACACCAAGGTCGTGCCGTTCGTGGCGATCGGCGCGTTCGGGCTGTTCTGGGTCGACTGGCAGACCTTCGAGACGATCAATCCGAGCGGCCAGCCGTTCCTCAGCGCGCTGGCCGCGACCGCGCCGCTGACGATGTTCGCGTTCCTCGGCATCGAGTTCGGCGACCGTGCCGGCCGGCGACGTGATCGATCCGGAGAAGACGATCCCGCGCGCGACGCTGATCGGCACCGTCGTCTCGGCGCTGATCTATCTGTTCGGCACCGCGGTCGTGATGGGCGTGATCCCGCGCGAGACGCTGATGCACTCGGCAGCGCCTTTTGCCGACGCCGCGCGCGTGATGTGGGGCGGCTGGGCGGCGACGGTGATCGCGCTCGCGGCGGTCATCTCCTCGCTCGGCGCGCTCAACGGCTGGACGCTGATGCTGGCCCAGGTCCCGATGGCGGCGGCGCGCGACGGCGCCATGCCGGCGGTCTTCGGCCAGCTCTCGCCACGGGGCGTCCCGGCCCGCGGCCTTCTGATCTCGGTCGGGCTGTCGACCATGCTGCTGTTGCTCGCGACGTCCGGGGCCTCGGCGCTGGTCGCCTTCTACGACGTGATCGTCAACCTGTCGACCGACGCCGCGATGATCCCCTACGTCTTCTGCTGCGGGGTCGAGGCGATCCTGTACGCCACGCGGCAGAAGGTCTCGCGCGCGCTGCGCGTCGGCCCGTTCACGCCGGTTGCGATCGTCGCGTTCGTCTTTTCCATGGGCACGATCTACGGCGCCGGCGCGACGGCGGGGATGTGGTCGCTGATCCTGGTCCTGCTCGCGACCCCGGTCTGGGTCTTCCTGCGCCGCGCGCGCGCCGGTGCCGGGCGCGACGCCCGTCCAGCCGGAGCCGGAGTGAACCCGCGAAGGAGAGGAGACGATCCGTGCAAATCCCGATCCAACGCTATTTCCGTGTCCTGGTCGTCGGTGAGGAGCCCGCTCCGGTCGCCAAGATCATCGAAGAGGAACTCGGGTTCCGCACGGCCGCCGTCGGCCCCGAGCAGGCCCGCGAGGCGATCCACGGCGGGGCGGACCTGTGTGCGATCGTAGTCGACCGGAGCAGCGCCGAACTCGTTCTCGGCGCGCGCAAGGAGCGCGGTTTCGAGATGCCGGTCTTCCTGATCAGCGAGCGCGGCACCGACGTGTTCAGCGCGCCTTACCTGCCGGAGGTGCGGGGCGTCGTGATGGCCGGCCTCGAGTCCCGGGATTTCTACAAGAAGACGCTGCTGACCGCGGTCGAGGACTACGTCCAAAGCCTGCTCACCCCGTTCTTCGGCAAGCTGCTCCAGTACGACTACGACGGCAACCGCTCATGGGCCTGTCCCGGCCATCAGGGCGGCCAGATGTTCAGGCGCCACCCGGTCGGCAGGCTGTTCTTCGACCACATGGGCGAGAACGTCTTTCGCGACGACATCTGCAACGCGATGGTGTCGCTCGGAGATCTGCTGATCCACGAAGGCCCGGCATTGTCGGCGCAGCAGGAGGCGGCCCGGATCTTCGGCGCCGACCGGACCTATTTCGTGCTCAACGGCACCTCGAGCTCGAACAAGGCGGTCAACACCGCCCTGCTCCGCGACGGCGACATCGTCCTGTTCGACCGCAACAATCACAAGTCGAACCACCAGGGCGCGCTGATGATCGCGGGCGCGATCCCGATCTATCTCGAGACCGACCGCAACGGCTTCGGCATGGTCGGGCCGATCGACTGGGCGGCGCTCGACGAGAAGTCGATCCGCGCGAAGATCGCGGCGCATCCGCTGCTCAAGGGCAGCGGCGCAGCCAAGCGCGAGCGTCCGATCCGGGTCGCGATCATCGAGCAATGCACCTACGACGGCACCGTCTACAACGCCCGCAAGATACTCGAGAAGATCGGGCACCTCTGCGAGTACATTCACTTCGACGAGGCGTGGGCCGGCTTCGGGGCCTTCCATCCGTTGCTCAAGGACCACTTCTCGATGGGCCTCGAGCTGGCGGAGGACGACCCGGGCGTGATCGCCACCCAGTCCACCCACAAGCAGCTCGCCGGCTTCTCGCAGGCCTCGCAGATCCACGTCCGCGACGAGCACATCCGCGATCGGCCCTACCGGATCAATCACAAGCGGTTCAACGAGATGGTGATGCTCCAGGCCTCGACATCGCCATTCTACCCGCTGTTCTCCAGCCTCGACGTCAACGCCCAGATGCACCGCGACGCGGCCGGCCGGGCGCTGTGGGACGACATGGTCAAGCTCGGCATCGAAGCTCGGAAGGCGATTCGCAAGCGCCTCAGCGGCTTCCTCGATCCATTCGTGCCGGACGAAGTGGAGTTCAAGGGCCGCACCGTGGCCTGGGAAGACGTGCCGACGGAGGTGCTGGCGCGCGAGCAGCGCTACTGGCAGCTCGACCCGAAGGCAGCCTGGCACGGCTATCGCAATCTCGGGCCGGACGTGGCCATGGTCGACCCGACCAAGCTGATGCTGACCACGCCCGGGATCGACCACGCGAGCGGCGACTACCAGGAGACCGGGATCCCGGCCACGATCCTCGCCAACTATCTGCGCGAGAACCACATCATCCCGGAGAAGAACGACCTCAACAGCATCCTGTTCCTGATGACGCCGGCGGAGGGCGAGGGCAAGGTCGCGTTCCTGCTGGCGGAACTGGAGCGGTTCAAGGCCTCTACGAGGCAGATGCCCCGCTCGCGCGGGTCGTGCCCGGCGTCGCCGCGCGCTATGCCGAGCGCTACGCGGGCTACAGCTTGCGCCAGCTCTGCGACGAGATGCACCGCTTTTATAGCGAGCGGAACGTCAAGGAGCTCCAGCGCCTGAGCTTCCGCTACGAATCCTTCCCTGAGCAGGCGATGGGCGCGCGCGAGGCGGTGCAGGCGACGGTCGCCGGCGAGGTCGACTACGTGCCGATGGCCGAGGTCCGCGGCCGGATCGCGGGCACGCTGGCGCTGATCTACCCGCCCGGGATCGGGATCGTGGTCCCGGGCGAGCGCTATGATGAAAAAGCGCAGCCGATGATCGACTACTTCCTCGCGTTCGAGGAGGGCTGCAACCGCTTCCCCGGCTTCTCGTACGAAGTCCAGGGCGTGTACCAGGAGCGCGAAGGCGAAGCGATCCGCTTCTACACCTACGTCGTCAGGGAGCAGGGCGGCGCAGCTAGTGCACGGAGGCGTTCAGATGATTGAGGTCCCAGGGCCAACTCACAGCGCCCAGGCTGAACGGATCTAGCAGAGGACACGACCGTGACCACTGACTGCCGCGAGATCGAGTGGCACTGAGCGAGGCTCGATCCTGGGGGAGCGATGCTGTCCGACCCGATGTCGGTTTGCAAAGGAGGTGGAAGATGCGCGAGCGTGCCGTGAACAAGCATGGCATGGGACCTTGGACCAGGAGCCTGATGATCTCATTGCTGGGCACCGCTCTGGCGCTTGGCGCTCCGGTGTCGTCCGTGTCAGCGCAGGAAGCGGTGGACGCGCGCATCCAGGCGCTCGAGCGGCAGATGGAAGAGATGCGCCGCACGATGCAGTCCATGGAGGCCGAGCTCGAGGCTCTGCGCAAGGCGCCGCCGCCCGAGGTGGTCGCAGCCGGCGCCGCCGCCGCCGGAGGCAGCCGGCGGTCGGTGCGCGACCAGTCGCCTGCAGGAGACGATCACCACGACCGAGGAGGCGACCGAGCCGGTCGTCAGCTCGAGCCAGCCGAAGGTCAAGGTCTCGCTCTCCGGCCAGGTGAACCGGGCGATCAACTTCGCCAATGACGGCGACAGCACCAAGGCCTACTTCGTCGACAACGACGTCTCGAACTCGCGATTCCGGGTGCTCGGCCTTGCCAACTACAACGAGGATGTCCGATTTGGCGGTCTGCTCGAAGTTGCCTTCAGCCCGAACAACTCCTCCGACGTGAGCCAGGACAACGAAGACGCCCGATGACCTGATCGACGTCCGCCGGGCGGAAACAGGTGTGGACAGCAAGCGCTGGGGGCGCCTCTGGCTTGGCGAAGGCAGCGCCGCCACCGACAATGTGGCCGAGTACGATCTCTCCGGACTCGACGTGATCATGTACGCGGGCGTCGCCGACATTGTCGGAGGGCTGCAGTTTACCGACGACGGCGATCTGACCGGCCTCACCGTCGCCGACGCGTTCTTCGATTTCGACGGCGACCGCCAGAACCGGGTACGCTACGACACGCCAGTGTTCGGGCCGGGCCTCCAGTTCTCAACCTCCGCCGGCTCCGACCAGCGCTACGACGCTTCCCTGAACTGGGGCGGGGATTTCGATCAATGGACGGGGGTGGAGGTCGGGCCGTTCACGACGCTCGCTGCGATCGGCATCTCCGACCCGAGCGAGGACGGCGTCGACTACCGGCTCATGGGCTCCGGAGTCGATCCTGCACAACCCGACCGGGCTCAATTTCACCGTCTCCAGCGGCATGGACCAGGCCGACGAAGGCGACCCCTACAATCTCTACGGCAAGCTTGGCTGGTACGGCACGCTCAATACCCTCGGCAATACGGGCTTCGGGCATCGACTTCACCCGGGGCAACGACGTCGCGGCCGATGGCGATACCGGCTACTCGGTAGGCGGTGCGGTCGTGCAGACCATCGAGGGCTACGGCACCGAGCTCTACAGCCAGGTGCGCTGGTACACGCTCGATCGCGATGATGCCAAGCGTCGACGACATCGTGGTTGGCACGCTCGGGACGCGGGTGAAGTTCTGATGCGCTCGTGGCATGAGAGCGGTCTGCATAGGGTTGCTCGCGCTCGCCCTGGTCGAGCGCCTGCGTGCCGATCCGGCCGGCCGACCCGCCGCGAAACAATACCGAGATCCCGCAGGGTCCGGGCCTGCTCACCGGCAAGGAGGGCGAGCTGGTCATCTTCCGCCGCTGAGAAAAGGCGGGCGGAACTCCGCACCGACATGCCGCAAACGATGAAAAAGAGGAACTCCCATGACTGCGGACCTGATCACGCCTGACGAGCTCAGGCGCATCGCCGAAGACAAGGAGATGGAGAAGGCGCGCGAGGCGCTCGAGAAGAACCGCAAGGTGGAGGACGACGCAGCACCAGCTGCGCGATGCGTTCATGGCGCAGGAGATCCACCCCGACGTGTTCGAGCGCGTGTCCCGGGTGGTGCAAGAGCGCCGCCGAGCGGGGCGAGCGCGAGGTGCTGGCGATACGCTTCCCGAGCGAGTACTGCACCGACCGCGGGCGGGCGATCAACAACTTCGAGCCCGGCTGGCCCGAGACACGCTCACCGGCTTCGCCAAGCGCGCCTACGAGTTCTGGCAGAAGGAGCTCGAGCCGCAGGGCTACAAGCTGCGCGCCCAGATCATGGATTTCCCCGGCGGCATGCCGGGCGACGTCGGGATCTTCCTGAGGTGGTGACACGCGGCGCGGTGATCATCGGGCCGCAGTGACATCGCGCCGCATGGCTTAACTCAGAGGGCGCTGTATGCTGCGGCGCAGCAAAGTAGGATTCCGAAGTCGCGGGTAACCTCCGCAGCCCCTGCAGAGAGCTGTCGGACCTCTGCACTATTCGCCCAACGGCGATGCAACGTCAGGAAAGCACTGTCATGGCGAGGAACCCAAAGTCCGCGGAAAACGGTCAAGGCTCGGCATCCGACGCAAACGCCGGCGGCGGGTCGCGAGGCGGGGCGCAGCGAAGAGGCCGCCGGCCGCGGCAATGGTTGGAGCATGGGACCGGCTGCCTTCGCGCGGCGTTTCCCTTTACATCGAGCATGCTCGCTGAAGCCCTGCGCAGTCTGATGGCAGCGCTGGCGAAAGGGGCGACGCAGGCTGCCGAAACGACGACGGCGCCCACGGCAGGAGCGAGCTCGCCGGCCGGCGGCTGGACCAGCGAGGCGTGGGAATACTGGGTCGATGCCATGCAGCGCCAGATCCTGTTCTGGGACGTGCTGCGGAAGCGCGGCAATCAGGCGATCGAGCACTACAAGGCGGGCAAGCCGCCGGTGCTGGTGTTCGACTACGAGATGGTCGTCGACGGCCGCCAGCTCGAGCGCCCGGTCAACTACGCGCTGGTGCGCATCAAGCCCGAGGCGGGCGAGACGATCGATCCGAAGAAGCGGCCGTTCGTGATCGTCGATCCGCGCGCCGGGCACGGCCCCGGCATCGGCGGCTTCAAGGAGGAGAGCGAGGTCGGCGTCGCGCTGCGCGCCGGCCACCCGGTCTACTTCGTGACCTTCTTCCCGGAGCCCGAGCCCGGCCAGACGATCGAGGACATCGGCCGCGCCGAGGTCATGTTCCTCCGCAAGGTCGGCGAGCTGCATCCCGAGGCCGAGGGCAAGCCGGTGGTGGTCGGCAACTGCCAGGCCGGCTGGGCGATCATGATGATGGCCGCGGCCGCGCCGCGACCACGTCGGGATCGTCGCGATCGCCGGCTCGCCGCTGTCCTACTGGGCGGGCGTCGAGGGCAAGAACCCGATGCGCTACACCGGCGGCCTGCTCGGCGGCACCTGGCTCACCTCGCTCATGGGCGACCTCGGCAACGGCAAGTTCGACGGCGCGCATCTGGTGCAGAACTTCGAGAGCCTGAACCCCGCCAACACGCTCTGGGGCAAGCCCTACAACCTCTACTCCAAGGTCGACACCGAGGAGCCGCGCTACCTCGGCTTCGAGAAGTGGTGGAGCGGCTACTTCTTCACCACCAAGGAGGAGATGCGCGCCATCACCGACGAGCTGTTCGTCGGCAACAAGCTGACCAAGGGCACGATCCAGACCTCGGATCGCCGCGCGCATCGACCTCAGGAACATCCGCGCGCCGATCGTGGTGATCGCGTCCTGGGGCGACAACATCACGCCGCCGCCCCAGGCGCTCAACTGGATCCCCGATCTGTACGAGAGCGTCGACGAGATCCGCGCGCACGAGCAGGTGATCGTCTACACGCTCGACCAGCGGATCGGCCATCTCGGCATCTTCGTCTCGGCCAAGGTCGCCGAGAAGCAGCACGCCGAGATCGTCAACACGATCGACCTGATCGGCAGCCTGCCGCCCGGCCTCTACGAGATGATCATCGAGGACAAGCGGCCGGAGGACATCGGCGTCGATCTGCTGCCGGGCAACTATCTGGTGCGCTTCGAGGAGCGCACGGTCCAGGACATCCTGGCGCTCGACGACGGCCGCGAGGACGAGCAGGCGTTCGAGACCGTGGCGCGGATCTCGGAGATCAACGAGGGGCTCTACGACACCTTCGTCAGCCCCTGGGTCAGGCTGTGCGCCAACGAGGCCACGGCCGAGGCGCTGCGGCTGATGCATCCGCTGCGGCTCGAGCGCTTCATGTTCTCGGACATGAACCCGATGATGTGGCCGCTGCAGGCCATGGCGCAGGCGGTGCGCGAGAACCGCCGCCCGGCCGCGCCGGACAACCCTTTCGTCAAGACCGAGCAGGCGGCCGCACGGCAGATCGAGCAGTCGCTCGATCTCTACCGCGAGATGCGCGACCGCAAGCAGGAGCTCCTGTTCAAGGCGATCTACAACTCGCCCTTGGTCGAGGCGCTCGCCGGCCTGCGCGCGCCGTACGCCGACGCCAGGAAGCCGCGCGCGCGCGACGAGCACGCCGAGCAGCTGCTCGAGGCCAAGATCGAGGCGATCAAGACTCGCGAGGAGCAGGGCGGCTTTGCCGAAGGCGTGCTGCGCATCATGCTCGCGGTGGCTCAGGCCGAGCAGATGGTCGATGCGCGCGGCTTCCGGCTCGCCCAGCGGATCAAGCAGGAGCATCCGGAGCTGCGCCGCATCCCGCGCGAGCAGATGCGGGCCGCCGCCAAGGAGGAGGCGTTCATGCTGCGCTTCGACCAGGAGCGCGCGCTCGCCGCTCTGCCGCTCGCTGCTGCCGACCGAAGACGAGCGGCGCGAGGCGGTCGAGATCGTGCGGCGGATCGGCTACGCCGACGGCGAGATCACGGCCGAGAGCGAAGCCGTGCTCGCCAGGATCGAGCGCATCCTGGAGCTCGATCGTCCGGCGCGTCGAAGCCGCGCAGCGTGCTGGCGGCAGCTCGCCGCCACGGCTGCCGAGTAGCCGCCGAACGCGACCGTGACGGCGGCCTCGACGTCGGTGCCGGCGCATCGATCGGCACTCGCTCGCGTGCCGCATGGGGAGCGAAATGAAAAAGGACCAGGATCCGACCGAGATCGCGCCGCCGCAGAAGGCGGCGCGCGAGTATCGGGTCTATCCGGCGCTGATCGAGCGCTGCGCCGAGCTCGAGCCGGTGACCACGGCGGTGGCGCACCCTTGCGACGAGTCCTCGCTGACCGCGGCGGTCGAGGCCGCCGAGGCCGACGCTGATCCGGCCGATCCTGGTCGGGCCCGCAGGCCAAGATCCGCGCCGTCGCCGAGCAGTTCGGCCTCGACATCGCAGCCTTACCGGCTGGTCGATGTGCCGCACAGCCACGCCGCCGCCGCCAAGGCGGTCGAGATCGTGCGCGCGGGCGAGGCCGAGACCCTGATGAAGGGCAGCCTGCACACCGACGAGCTGATGGCCGAGGTGGTCCGCAAGGAGACCGGGCTGCGCACCGAGCGCCGGATCAGCCACGTGTTCATCATGGACGTGCCGACCTACCCCAAGCCGCTCGCGGTGACCGACGCCGCGATCAACATCTTCCCCGACCTCGAGACCAAGGTCGACATCGTGCAGAACGCGATCGACATGGCGCACGCGCTCGGGCGCGAGCGGCCCAAGGTCGCGATCCTGTCCGCGGTCGAGACCGTGACGCCCAAGATCCCTTCGACCATCGATGCCGCGGCGCTCTGCAAGATGGCCGAGCGCGGCCAGATCACCGGCGCCCTGCTCGACGGCCCGCTCGCCTTCGACAACGCGATCAGCAAGGAGGCGGCGGCGATCAAGGGCATCCGCTCCGAGGTCGCGGGCGATCCCGACATCCTGCTCGTGCCCGACCTCGAGGCCGGCAACATGCTGGCCAAGCAGCTCTCGTTCCTCGCCAACGCCGACGCCGCCGGCATCGTGCTCGGCGCGCGGGTGCCGATCATCCTGACCTCGCGCGCCGACACGGTGCGCGCGCGCATGGCGTCCTGCGCGGTCGCGGTGCTGCTCGCCCATGCCCGCCGGCAGCAGCGCCGGCGCGCTCGCGGCGGAGTAGGCGGCGATGGCCGATGCCGTCCTGACCATCAATGCCGGCTCGTCCAGCCTCAAGTTCTCGGTCTGGCGGATCGGCGCGGAGCGACCGGCCGAGCCTGTCGGCCAAGGGCCAGGTCGAGGGCATCGGCACCTCGCCGCGCCTGGTCGCCGAGGACGCCGCAGGCCAGGTGCTGGTCGAGCGCCGCTGGCCGGACGATCGCGGCCCGGGCCACGCCGAGTTCTTCCGCGTGATCGGCGGCTGGCTGCGCGAGCATTTCGGCGACGGCGGCGCTGCTCGGCGTCGGCCACCGCGTCGTGCATGGCGGCATCGACCATGCGGCACCGGTGCGCATCGATCCGGCGGTCATCGCGCAGGCTCGAGGCGCTCTGCCCGCTGGCGCCGCTGCATCAGCCGCACAATCTCGCCGGCATCCGCGCGGTCGCCGCGGTCCAGCCCGACCTGCCGCAGGTCGCCTGCTTCGATACCGCCTTCCACCGCAGCCATCCCGAGCTCGCCGACTGGTTCGCGCTGCCCCGCCGGTTCTACGACGACGGCATCCGCCGCTACGGCTTCCACGGCCTGTCCTACGAGTACATCGCGAGCGCGCTCGCCGAGGTCGCGCCGGAGATCGCCGAGGGCCGCGTCGTGGTCGCCCATCTCGGCAGCGGCGCCAGCATGTGCGCGATCCACGGCGGCCGCAGCGTCGACAGCACGATGGGCTTCACCGCGCTCGACGGCCTGCCGATGGGCACCCGCTGCGGCGCGCTCGACCCGGGCGTCGTGATCCACCTGATCCGCGCCTACGGCATGGACGCCGACGCGATCGAGCGCCTGCTCTACCAGGACTGCGGCCTCAAGGGCGTCTCGGGCATCGGCAACGACATGCGCACGCTGCTGGCCAGCGACGATCCGCGCGCCGCGCAGGCGATCGAGCTGTTCGTCTGGCGGATCGGCCGCGAGCTCGGCGCGCTCGCCGGCGGTGCTGGGCGGCCTCGATGGCCTCGTCTTCACCGCCGGGATCGGCGAGCGCTCGGCCGAGATCCGCGCGCGGGTCTGCGCGCGCGCCGCCTGGCTCGGCATCGCGCTCGACGCGGCGGCCAACCGCGCGGGCGGGCCCGCGCATCTCGGCGGCGGCCAGCAAGGTCGCGGTCTACGCGATCCCGACCGACGAGGAGCTGATGATCGCCCGCCACACGCTGGCCGTGCTGCGCCGGGCGCCAACCGCTGGAGCCGCCTGATGACCCTGGCCGAAAGCGTCAGCACGCGTGCCGTTCGATGCCAACCTCCGCCGCCTCGAGGGCAAGAAGGGCCTGGTGATCGGCATCGCCAACGAGCACTCGATCGCCTACGGCTGCGCGCGCGCCTTCCGCTCGTTCGGCGCCGAGCTCGCGATCACCTATCTGAACGACAAGGCCAAGCCTTACGTCGAGCCGCTCGCGGCCGCGCTCGAGGCGCCGATCCTCATGCCGCTCGACGTCCAGGCCGAGGGCCAGATGGAGGCGGTGTTCGAGGCGATCGAGCAGCGCTGGGGCCGGCTCGATTTCGCGCTGCACTCGATCGCCTTCGCGCCGCGGGCCGACCTGCACGGCCGCGTCGTCGACTGCTCGCGCGAGGGCTTCCTGCTCGCGATGGACGTGTCCTGCCACTCCTTCATCCGCATGGCGCGCCTCGCCGAGCCGCTGATGAAGGACGGCGGCGCCCTGTTCACGATGAGCTATTTCGGCGCCGAGCGCGTGGTCGAGAACTATAACCTGATGGGCCCGGTCAAGGCCGCGCTCGAGGCCTCGGCCCGCTATCTGGCCGCCGAGCTCGGGCCCGAAGGGCATCCGCGTGCACGCGATCTCGCCCGGGCCGCTCAAGACCCGCGCGGCGTCGGGCATCGCGCAGTTCGACGAGCTGCTCGACAAGGCGGCGGCGCGCGCGCCGGCGCGCCGTCTGGTGACCATCGAGGACGTCGGCTTCGCGGTCGCGGGGCTCGCGACCGACGCCGCCAAGCTGATCACCGGCGATACCATCTACATCGACGGCGGCTACCACATCATGGGCTGACTGCGTTCTGTGGCACGCGCCGAGCCAGCGCAGCGGCTCTTCCGACGTGGCGGAGGCGACGCCTCGTCTCGAGTGAGCCATGGCGACCGAGAACCAGATCGAACGCACGATCGGACTGGTATAGGTGCTATCGTCCTTGACCTGCATTCTCTGGGACGGAGATGGCGTAATCGAGCTGCGGGTTCGGAGTGGCGTGACGGGCAGGCGGCTGCCCTCCAAGCTGGCTTGTACGGGGTCGGAGATCCGCCCCAAGCGAGCATCAGCAGCCTGTGGAGGACAGCCATGAAGCATTATGTCGGCCTCGACGTCGCGATGAAAGAGACGGCGATCTGCATCGTCGACGACCAGCGCCGGATCGTGCGCGAAGGCAAAGCCGCGAGCGAACCGGAAGCCATCGCCGCGTTCCTGATCGCGACCGGACTGACTTTCGAACGGGTCGGCATCGAGGCGGGGCCGTTGGCGCCCTGGCTGTGCGACGGCCTGGCCGCGGCTGGTCTGCCGGTGATCTGCATCGACGCCCGGCACATGAAAGCGGCGGTGAGCGCCATGCCGGTCAAGACCGACCGGATCGATGCCCGCAACATCGCGTTCGCGATGCAGGTGGGCTGGTACCGGCCGGTGCACCTGAAACGTCCGGAAGCGAGAAAGCTGCGGCTGCTCCTGTCCAGCCGGGAGATGCTGGTGCGGATGCGGATCGACCTCGACAATCACATCCGTGGCGTGCTCAAGGCGTTCGGGCTCAAGGTCGGCAAGGTCTCGACCGGCCAATTCGAGGCTCGGGTCTGGGAGCTGATCGATGAGGGCGATGCGCAGATCTGGTGGGTGGTCGGCACGATGCTGACGACCCGAGCGGCGGTCATAAGCCAGCTCGCGTTGCTGCAAAGGGCCGTGCTGGCGGTGGCCAGGCACGACCAGGTGTGCCGCCGCCTGATGACGGTGCCCGGCGTTGGCGCTGTGACGGCGCTCGCCTTCAAGACCGCGGTTGACGAGCCTGCACGATTCCCGAGCTCGGCCGCGCTCGGCGCCTACTTCGGACTGACGCCGAGCAAATATGCCTCGGGCGAGACCGACTACACCGGTCACATCACCAAGTGCGGCGACAAAGCCGTGCGCGCCCTGCTGTGTGAGGCCGCGAACGTGCTGCTGACCCGGGTGAGCCGCTGGAGCTGGGTCAAGCGCTGGGGCCTCGAGGTACTCAAGCGCCGGGCAAGATGCGCGCCCAGATCGCGGTGGCACGGCGGCTGGCCGTGATCATGCACCGGATGTGGCTGGACGGCACCGACTTCCGGTGGCAGCGGGAGCCGGATGCGCCAGCCGGCGCAGCGGCCTGAGCTGGTCTGAAGTGGCGTCGATCCGATGATCACAGTGCCGCATCAGGGTGCGCGGGCGTCAAGGCCGGTGCCGGCGCTGCCGGGGGCTTCGCCCGCCTTGACGCCCGCGCGCCCAGATGCCGGTCTCCCGGCATCGGATCGACGCCCAGGACTGCCCCTGCGCAAAGGGCTGCCGGGCGAGGATCCGGCGGTCTCCAGCACAATCACGAGTTCCGCTCCGGCGGAAGCGTCCGGCAGGGACGCAGGGCAGCGGTGACATCGACGAACCCTCCGCGGTGACCGACCGGGCTCGCTCGATCGGCGACCGCGCAGCCTCGGAGATTGATGCACCGCGCCCTCGCCTGACTCCAACTTGCGGCGGCCGCACGCGCCGACCTCGGACAGAAGAGTGGCCCCTGCCAGACAACCATCCGCGGAGCCGGCGCCAGCTGGAGCCCCTTGACCCGCGCAGCCCGATTACCGAAGAGGGTTCGACGACAGTTCCTCTCCCTCCGCCAGTTGCCTCATGCAGCGCATTCTTTTTCAGCGCTCTGAGGACGGCCGGAACGGCGCGAATGCGGCCATTCCCGGAAAATTGTCCGAACCATGGGGTCCGGCAGCAAGCCCGATTTCGGGTGGTTCTCCGCCTCTCTCGTCCGGGTTTCGCTGACTGGGCTCGCTCGACGACGGTGAGCTTCTGCCCTCGCGTCTTGCCGGCGCTGCCGCGGCGCCCATCTTTCGGATAGGGTCAGGTCGAGGGCAGGGAGCCTTGTGATGCGTGAGGGACAAGACGATCTCGTCCGCGCCGGGACGGTCGAGGAGCTGCAGGCGAAGGGGCGGATGGTGGTGCGCGGCCGGCGCTGCCCAATCCTCGTCGTCCACGACCAGGGCCGCGTGTTCGCCATGGACAATCGCTGCCCACATTTGGGCTTTCCTTTGCACCGCGGCTCGATCGCCGACGGCATCCTCACCTGCCATTGGCACCACGCGCGGTTCGACCTCGCGAGCGGCTGCACCTTCGATTTGTGGGCCGACGACCTGCCGACCTTCCCGGTCGAGCTGCATGACGGCGAAATATGGGTCAAGGACGGGCCCGGCCACGCCGACCCGGCCGCCCACTGGCGCCGCCGGCTCGACGACGGGCTTGCCCATAACCTGAGCCTCGTGATCGCCAAGTCGGTGCAGGGCCTGCTCGCCGCGGGCGTCCCGCCGGCCGAGATCCTGCGCCAGGCGGCGCTGTTCGGCGCGCGCAACCGCGACGGCTGGGGCATCGGCCTCACGATCCTCACCGCGCTCGGCAACCTTTTGCCCCTGCTTCCGGCCGAGGAGACCTATCTCGCCCTGTTCCATGGGCTTCGCCGCGTCGCCGCCGACTGCGAGGACCAGCCGCCGCGGCGCGACCGCGCCCCGCTCGCACCGGCGCCCGAGATCGCGACGCTCAAGCGGTGGCTGCGCCACTGGAGTGCTGTGCGCCACCGCGACGGCGCCGAGCGCACCCTGCTTGCGGCGATCACGGCCGGCGCGTCGCAGGACGCTTTGGCCGACCTCCTGCTCGCGGCCGAGACCGACCGCGTGTTTGCCGACGGCGGCCACTCGCTCGATTTCATCAACAAGGCGTTCGAGTGCCTCGATCTGATCGGCTTTGAGCACGCGGCCCAGGTGCTGCCCACCGTCGTGGGCCAGATGGTCGCGGCGCGCGGGCGCGACGAGACCACCGCCTGGCGGCAGCCGGTCGATCTCGTGGCCTTGCTCGAGCGGGCGTGCGCCGAGCTCCCCGCTCTGTTCGCCGCCGGGCGCGGCAAGGGGCCGTGGCGCGACCATGCCGCGCTCGCGCAGGCGGTCCTCGGCGACGACCCCGCAGCGATCGTAGCGGCGCTCAAGGACGCGATTCGCGACGGCGCCGCGCCGCATGATCTCGGCCGCGCGGTCGCTTATGCCGCGGCGTTGCGCGTGGCCCGGTTCGGCACGGCCAACGAGTTCGGCGACTGGGAGACGGCGCACCACAGCTTCACCTACTGCAACGCCGTGCACCAAGCGCTGAAGCGGCTCGCCCGACGCGCGGAGGCTTCTTACGTCGAGGCGGTACGCGGCGTGTTCCACGGCGCCATGACCGTCTACCTCGACCGCTACCTCAACATCCCGCCGGCGCGCCTGCCCGGCGAGGACGGCGACCGGCTCGACGACCTGCCGCGCGATCCGACCGAGATCCGCCATGCCCTGCTCGAGGCGTTCGACCGCCAGCAGCAGGTGGGCGCCGCGGCGCGGCTTGTCGCCCGCTATCTCCTGCTCGGCCATCCGCCCGAGGACCTGCTTGCCACCCTCGCCCATGCGCTCTTGCGCGAGGACGCGGGCTTCCACGCCTTCCAGATGCTCGAGGCGGGCGTGCGCCAGTACGAGGAATGGGGCGCAACCGACCAGGGCCGCCATGTCCTGATCGCCGTCGCGCGCTACCTCGCCGCCCATGCGCCGACCGAGCGAAGTGCCTTCCAGACCGCCGACATCGCCAGGCGCCTCATGCGCGGCGGCCGGCTGCACGAGGAGGCCGACGAGGCATCGGCGTGACCTGCTTGAGCTTCGGAAACGGCCGCACCGCGACCGTTGAGGCCGCCGCGCCGCCGCGAACGCTACAGCATGTCCCATTCGGCGTACGCAGCAGCGCTGCCACGTCTCGCCGTGCGAACGTCGTTGACCTACGCTTACGCTCCCGCGCGACAACCGAACTTTGACCCCAGCTCTCGCTTGTCCCGATAGCAGCTAGCCCCGGTAGCGCAGCGCATCGACCAGCAAGGCGAACGCCGGCGTGGGTTGCCGGCGGCTCGGGTAGTAGAGGTGGTAGCCAGAGAAGGGCGGACACCAGTCGGCGAGCACCCGGACGAGCCGTCCCTCGGCGAGGTGCGTCTGCACCTGGTCCTCGGGCAGGTACGCCAGGCCGAACCCGGCCAGGGCCGCGTTCAGTCTCAGGGCGATGTTGTTGAACACCAACTGCCCTTCGACCCGCACCTTCAGCTCGCGCCCGTCTTTCTCGAACTCCCAAGCGTAGAGCCCGCCGTAGGTCGGCAGGCGGAGATTGATGCAGTCGTGGGCCGTAAGGTCCTGCGGCTTCCGCGGCTGCGGCCGTCTTGCGAAGTAGGAAGGCGCCCCGACGACCGCCATGCGCATGTCCGGCCCGATGCGCACCGCGATCATGTCCTTCGCCACCTGCTCGCCGAGCCGGACGCCGGCGTCGTAGCGCTCGGCGACGATGTCGATCAGGCCGTAGTCGATGATGAGCTCTACCTTGATGTCCGGGTAGTCCGGCAGCAGCTTCGCGCAAGCGCGGGCCAGAGGATCGCGTCGGCCGCGTGCTCGCCAGCCGTGATGCGGATCGTGCCGGCGGGCTTCTCGCGCAGCTCGCTCAGCGCGGCCAGCTCCGCGTCGATCTCCTCGAACGCGCGGGCCGACGGTACGAAGCAGCCGTTCGCCCGCCTCGGTCGGCGCGACGCTGCGCGTGGTGCGGGTCAGGAGCCGGAGGCCGAGCCGCGCTTCGAGTCCGACGGACGGTGTGGCTCAGCGCCGACTGCGAAATGCCGAGCTTCGCCGCGGCACGGGTGAAGCTCCGCTCCTCGCGCGACGGCGAGGAAGGCGAGGAGGTCGTCGAGTTCTCGCGCGGCATTGATGAACTCCAGCTATAGCTTCATGCAATCTCTAGCGTCTAATCGCTAGGCAGTCGCACGGCTCATTTATCGATTCGGCTGCGAGCTGCGGCGATCGGCGAGGCTCGCCCGATCAGTCGACGGCAGCGACAAGGGCATGCGAACGCGAGATCGAGAAGGCCCGGCGACCTCGAAGTATCCCGGCGTGACCAGTATGATCGCGCAGCCACTTGCCGTGGTGGTGCACGCGGTGACGTCGGCCATCGCGCAGGCTTCGTGGTCGAGCACCGAGCTCGCGGCTGCGACACAGTGACCATCAAGCTTGTCTGCATTCTGGATTAGTAAAGAAGAAGGAGTAGACGACCATGAGTTCGTGGAAGTCTTTTGCGGTGTCATTACTGATATCAGCCAGAATTCTTGCGTCGACGAGCGTGATGGCTGAGGAAGTCAGCAAGCCTGAGCCGCTGGTGATCCAAGAACAAGGAAGCTTCGCCGTCGGCGGGACAGTCGCTACCGAGCCCGGCACGTTCGATCCCTTGAAGCCGCTGAACCCTGCCGGGCAGACCTACCACGGCGATCATCTCTATGCGTTCTACCAGATCCCGGTCACGCCGCGGAAATACCCGATCGTCATGTGGCACGGCGCCGGCCAGTTCTCGAAGACCTGGGAGACGACGCCGGACGGCCGAGAAGGGTTTCCAGAACATCTTCCTGCGCCGCAACTTCCCGATCTATCTCATCGACCAGCCGCGTCGAGGCAATGCCGGCCGCAGCATGGTCGAGACGACGATCAAGCCGAAGCCGGACGAGCAGTTCTGGTTCGACCAGTTCCGCGTCGGCGTCTGGCCGAACTATTTCGAGGGCGTGCAGTTCGACGCGCGATCCGGAAGCGCTGAACCAGTACTTCCGCTCGATGACGCCGAATACGGGGCCGTTCGACGTGAACGTCATCTCCGACGCCGTCTCCGCGCTGTTCGACAAGATCGGCCCCGGCATCCTCTTCACCCATTCCCAGAGCGGCGGTCCGGGCTGGTCCGACCGCGATGAAGAACGCCGACGTCAAGGCGATCGTCGCCTTCGAGCCCGGCAGCAACTTCGTCGTTCCCGGAGGGCGAAGTGCCCGATCCGATGCCGAGCTCGTTCGACACGCTCGAGGGCGTGCCGGTCCCCATGGCGGATTTCATGAAACTGACGAAGATCCCGATCGTCATCTTCTACGGCGACTACATCCCCGACCAGCCGACGGACATGCCCGCGCAGGATGCGTGGCGCGTGCGCCTCGCGATGGCTCGGCTTTGGGCGGACACCGTCAACAAGCACGGCGGCGACGTCACCCTCGTGCATCTGCCCGGAGATCGGCATCCGGGGCAACACGCACTTCCCGTTCTCGGACCTGAACAACGTCGAGATCGCGGATCAGGTGTCGCAGTTCCTCGCCGAAAAGAAGCTGGACTGATCCGCGCTTTACCCGCGCGCGGCCACGTGCACCCCATGTCCCGAGTACCGGCTCCTCGCAAAGACGAAAGGAGTTCGAAATGACCGACGAAATCATCAATGCAAAAGCGGCGCGAGTTCCTCGGAGCGTCCGCGCTGGTTCTCTCATGTGCAATAGTAGGAGTTCTCAGCAATGACCAATGCCACCGCTAGCCGCAGCGGACTACAAGCAGAATCCGTTTACCCTGGTCTATGACGGCGCGATCACGAAGAACGAGCCGGGCAAGGTCAATATCCACCCGGTCACCTACAAGCTCAACGGCCTGGACATTGCCGCCAACGTTTACACCCCGGCAAACTACGATCCGCAGCAGAAGTATCCTGCGATCGTCGTAGCGCACCCGAATGGCGGGGTTAAGGAACAGGTCGCGGGCCTGTATGCCCAGCATCTGGCCGAACAGGGCTACATCACGATCACCGCGGACGCCGCGTATCAGGGCGGGAGCGGTGGCGAGCCGCGCAGCGTGGACAAACCCGCATACCGCATCGAGGACATCCACGGCATGGCGGACTTCATCACCCGCTATCCGGGCGTCGATGCCGCGCGTCTGGGGCTGCTCGGCATCTGCGGCGGCGGCGGCTACTCGTTGGCGGCGGCGAAAACCGACAAGCGCTTCAAGTCGATTGCGACGCTGAGCATGTTCAACTCCGGACGAGTTCGCCGCAATGGCTATGTGGATTCGCAACTGGACACCATCCAAGAGCGCCTGCAGCAGGCTTCGGCCGCCCGCGCCCAGGAAGTGGCCGGCGGAGAAATTCTCTATGCGGGAGATGCCGATCTGACAGATGAGCAGATCGCCGCACTGCCGTTTGAACTGTATCGGCAAGGTTACGAGTACTACTGGAAGACGCACGCGCACCCCGGCTCGACCTTCAAGTACACCATGAGCAGCTTGCTGGACCTGATGCGTTGGGATGCCACCGACCAGATCGAACTGATCGACCAGCCGCTGCTGATGATCGCCGGCAGCAAGGCCGACAGCCTGTACATGAGCGAGGATGCCTTCGCCAAGGCCACGGGCACGACGGACAAGGAACTGTTCAAGATCGACGGCGCAACACATATCGAAACCTACTGGGTTCCCGAATATGTGGATGCCGCAATGGGCAAGCTGACGCCGTTTTTCGCCCGCACCCTTGTTTCCGACCGCTCATAACTCGTCGCCGCCATGTTTTCCGATGGGGCATCCAACGAAAGCTTCAGCAACGTGGCGCCCTGGTTCTGTTCCCGGGCGCCATGCCCATCGACATCCAGAGGAGTCATACGTTGAAGAAGCTCACCAGAAATCTGCTCGTCGCAGCGAGCTTCGCTGCTTGCCGGAGGTATGTCCACCATGGCTCACGCTCAGACCCAGACACCCGGCTGCTTCGGATACCGCAGGCAACGCAGCAGCAATCGCGCGCGCAGCAATTGATGGGCGGCATCGCGCCGAAGCTCGCCGAGCTGACGGATGACGTTCTCTACGGCGACATCTGGGAGCGTCCCGCAGCTCTCCAAGCGCGACCGCAGCCTTGTGACGGTCGCCGCGCTCATCGCGCTCAATCGCCCCGACCAGCTTCGCTCGCATCTGGCTCTGGCGCGCCAGAACGGCGTGACCGAGGAGGAGTTCGTCGAGACTATCACCCATCTGGCTTTCTATGCCGGCTGGCCGAACTCCGTCACGGCGGTCTCGGTCGCCAGGGAAGTTTTCCAGAAGAACTGATGACATCAGCGCGATGTACCGAAAACGTGAAGATGGAAAGTCCGTTTGCCTTGCATCTGTCCCCGCGCTTTTTCTCCTCGCTTCGACGGCGTCAGCTCAGCCAGATCAGGCGGTTGTCGTCACACGCGGGGGTTCGCAGCCGTCCAGCGCGGGCTCAGCCAATAACTTCACCGGCTCCGTGCGCGTCGATTCCCGGTTCCAGGCGAGCGCTCCGGCCCGGGTGGGCGGCGGCATCGTGACGTTCGAGCCGGGCGCGCGCACCGCCTGGCACACGCATCCGCTCGGCCAGACGCTGATCGTCACGGCGGGCGTCGGCCTGGTCCAGCACCGGGGCGGCCCTGTTCGGGAGGTCAGGCCGGCGATATCGTCCGGATTCCGCCGAACGTCCGCCATTGGCACGGCGCCTCTGCGGCGAGGCGATGGCCCATCTCGCCGTGGCCGAGTCGCTTGACGGCAGCCGCGTGACGTGGATGGAACATGTCTCGGACGAGGACTACGCGAAAGGCGCTACCTCTTCGCCCACATGCGCCGGGTGACGCCGGCAGCGCGGGGGAATGACCTCGCTGCGCCGCGCCGTCCGGCAGTCAGTTCGGGTCCGCGGTCCCGTTCCGTAAATGGGGTGCGGGCCTCTGTCTATTCGAGGCCACATGAAGGCGATGCGAAGTCAAGGTCAATCTGCCGCCGCCTGCAGGGCAGGTAGCGCGATCTGGAAGAGAGTCGAGCGGTCCTGCCAGCGAGCCTATGTGCAACTATTCTGAAGCTAGGCATCCTCCCAATGCTTCGCCCGGATAAGCTTCCATCCGCCGCGAACGGCGTCGCTGAGGCTATCGCGCGCGAGGAGCTCACGGGGCTGGCCTATATGTTCTGGGCCAGGCTCATCGCAATCGCCATCCTCGCCGGCTGGGCGCTGACGCTGCCCTTCGAGCGTTCCGGCTTCTATCTCCTCGCTCTTGCGGCATTCGCACTTCTCGGCGCATCGCCCTATCTTCTGGCGCGGTGGGGCATCGGCGGTTTATCGGTGACCGCCGCTTTCCTGCTGCTCGATGCTGGCCTCCTCAGCTACCTCCTGATCGTGCCGACACCGTACGCCGTCGACGGTTGGCCCCCGCAGCTCAGCCTGCGCCTGTGGAATTTTCTCTGGCTCGGCGTCTTCCTCGTGGGCATGGCGCTGACCTACTCGCCCGCGCTGGTGATCTGGACCGGGATCGCCTCGATCGTGGCCTGGAGCGCCGGCTTTCTCTGGGTCGCGAACCTTCCCGACTCAATTCCCCACACCTCGCGCGACATGCTCGACCGTGGATTGAGCGCGGCATCGGTGCTCAGCCGTATCCTCGATCCCCGCGCGGTCAGCCTGACCACCCTGCAGTACCAGATCGTCTTTCTCGTCCTCGTCACCATGATCCTGACGTTGACGGTCTGGCGCTCGCGCAGGCTGGTACGCCGGCAGGTGGCGGCTGAGCTAGCGCGCGCGCGCTCTCGCGCTATTTCTCGCCCAATATCGTGCGCGAGCTGTCGACCAGCGGCCGGACGCTCGATCGGCCGGCGATGCAGCCGGTGGCGGTGCTGTTCGCCGACATGGTGGGATTTACCGGGCCTCGGAGTGTCTTTCTCCAGACGCGCTTGTCGCATTGTTGCGCGAGTTTCACGGACGCTTGGCCCGGTTGTCTTCGCCCATGACGGCACCGTCGACAAGTATAT
Organism: uncultured Alphaproteobacteria bacterium; assembly: GCA_963840925.1. Taxonomy (GTDB): domain Bacteria; phylum Pseudomonadota; class Alphaproteobacteria; order Geminicoccales; family Geminicoccaceae; genus DATAOG01. The sequence goes on along the minus strand of CAWJAY010000027.1, from coordinate 18,444 downwards.
CGGCGACGCGATCATGGTGCATTTCGGCACGCCCCGGCCGCAACAGGACGATCCGGTCCGGGCGCTCGCCTGCGCGGCCGCGATGATCGCCGAGATCGGGCGCTGGAACGCCGAGCGGGAGAGGGCCGGCGAAGCGCCGATCGGGATCGGCATCGGAGTGCATTACGGCGAGGTGCTGGTCGGCAACATCGGCGATGCGCGCCGGCTCGAATACACGGTCTTGGGCGACACCGTGAACGTGGCGAGCCGACTCGAGGGTCTCACGCGCGAGACCGGCACCTCGCTGGTGGTGAGCGACGACCTCGTCCGCGCCGTGCACGGCTGCGGGGTCGAACCTTCGTCGCTCGTCGAGGACCTGCGCCCTGACCAGACCCGCGCCGTGCGCGGCCGGCGCGAGCCGATCGCGATCTGGTGCGCCGCCCGGCGATGACCTTAAGCGGTGCTCCTGGCAAGCCGGCAATAGTGGCTCCGTCGACCTCCCAGGGCGAGACGCTGCGCGTGGTGCGGCTCAGGAGCCGCATGTTCAGCCGAGCTTCGAGCCCGCGGATGGTATGGCTGAGCGCGGATTGTGAAACGCCGAGCTTCGCCGCGGCCCGCGTGAAACTCCGCTCCTTCGCCCGAGCCAGGAAGAGACTTCAGTAAGGGGAGAACCTGCTGACCAGTTTCTGCGGTCGATGCCGCGACGAAGCATGCCGCGCGGGCGCTCTCCGAAGGTCGGCGCCAGGAAGTGAAGCCCTACGACATCCGCACGACCGTGAATCTCGCCGGGCGCGGTGGCCACAGAGCGGCCGCAAAGCGGGACCGATCCGGCTTCGGCCGAGAAATCCGCCAGTTCTGATGCGGAGATCGCGATTCCTGCCGACTCGTTCGCGCGGGCAGTTGCCTTCGCCATGGGCCAGCCGGAGGACGTCGACGTGAACGAGATCCTGTTCCGGCCGATACGCCAGGAGCTGTGAGCGCCTCCGGCTTCCAACCGGTAAGGTGGCGTTTGCTATCGGAGCCGCCTCGGGCATGGATCTGGCGAGGGCGAAAGCGGGCCCTCTTTGTCGCCATCAGCGATGCAAGCGAGGTCGGCGTTGCTATCAGCCGATCAGCCAGTTGGCGGCGACGATGATCAGCGACCACAGCGCCACGCTCACCACCGTGATGAACAAGATGGCGTAGGGGACGGGCCAGCGCCCGTCGGCACCGCGTTCATCGGCCGGCAGCGTCGGCGCCGGGACCAGCTCTCGCTCGTGGGCCATGATCAAGCCTCGTCGGCGACGCTCCCGTCAGGGTCGCGAACAAAGGTTGCCGGACGGCTTAACAGGACCGCGGTCATATGTTCAGTCGGGCTCATGGCCCGGCGCAGCTGCACCACCGGATCGGTCTCGTCGAGGTCGACGTCGGCGAGCTGCGACCAGGCCCCCGCCGTGATCCGGCGCCGCAGACGGACGCCGTGGGCGAGCCCGATCGGCAAGCGATCGTCGGCGCGCGCGACGGCCGCGGGCAGCAGCCGGCCCCACACCGTCTCGCCGCCTTCGCCGTCGAGGATCTCGCCTGCGCGAGATCGCGCTTGGCGGTCGCGACCACCTCGGCGCGATAGCCTGTCGGCAAGCCGGTCGGCTCGCCGCGCAACGCCGCCGACGCGATGCTGATGCCGAGCTCGAGGCCGATCAGATGGAACCGGGCGCCACAGCGCCGCGACCTTGCCGCTCGGATCGGCGGTCAGGCCGTATTGCGCGAAGCACGCGGCGGCGTAGTCGGTCGGCGCCCGAAAGGTGACGTAGACGCCCTGGCGCAGATCGCCATGGACCTGGCGGCCGTCGCGCTCCAGATCCGAGATCACCTCGACCGTGCCGTCGCGCTCGAGCTGCGCCGCCGCTCGCTTGCGGGCGCAGCACGCGCGCAAGATCGTGGGTGCCGCAGGGAAAGAACGACAGCCCGCGGCTCTGCGGCTCGAGGCCGGTGGCATTCGCCACCGCGGCCATCTCGATCCCGGACTTGGTGCCGTCGACGAAGCTGTTGAACATCTTCGGCATTCATCCCGCCGGCCTCGGCCGCGGCCGCGGTGATGCCGAAGTGCTCCCACACCGTCGCCGGCGTCGACTGATGGAACTGCGGCCGGTAGCGGGTGCCCTTGCCGGCGCACACGACCTCGAACCCGCCGGCGCGCGCCCAGTCCACCATCTCGCAGATCAGGGCCGGCTGATCGCCGTAGGCCAGGCTGTAGACCAGACCCGCCTGCCGTGCGCGCTGCGGCCAGCGCCAGGCCGACCAGGACGTCGGCCTCGACGTTGACCATCACGAGATGCCGGCCGTGCTCGATCGCGGCGAGCGCATGGCGGGTGCCGGCGCGCGGATCGCCGGTCGCCTCGACCACGACGTCGAGCCCCGGCGCGGCGATCAGCGCCGCTGTCGTCGGTCAGGTGCGTCCGGCCGCTCGCGCGCGCGACCTCGAGGTCGGCCGCGTCCATCTGCTCGTCGGGCCAGCCGGCACCTTGCATGAAATGCCGCGCGCGCGCCGCTGGCGATCGGCGACCCCGAGCACGTGCAGCCCAGGGGTGAAGCGGGCCTGGGCCAGAAACATGGTGCCGAACTTGCCGGCGCCGAGGCCGACCCACCGCGCCGCGGCGCTCCGCTGGTGAAGCACGATGGAGGTTCATGGCTCCCGGCGCCGTTTCCTTGCGGCGACGCCACTCCCCAACGAGGTCGCCGGCGCGCCCGATCGCGCGCTTACGACCCCACCATGCCACACCTCGACCGGTGCCGAAAGACGTCGTGTCTTGCGCCCCGCGCAAGCGGAGGAGCGTCGGTGCGCATGCGCGGCTGAGCACAGAGCTGACTGACCGCGATACATCCGGAGCTCGCGCTGGAGCCGACACGTGGCAGTCACGGATGGCACGCCGGCGCGGGTCCGGGTCACCGGGCAGCGGTGCGAGCGCGTTGGCATCGAGACAGAAGAAAAAGGAGGCCGAAGCCTCCCCAGCGAGTGATGCTCTAGAGCAGTGCCGTTTCCGGCTTATGTCTGACACTCGCGACTACTAATGGTTTTCCACAGCCTGTGCAAGACCTATTGAGGTTGAAAATCACTAGCCATCTCGTTCAACCATTAGTTTCTTTATCTCGGCGATCGCCTTGGCTGGATTCAGGCCCTTGGGGCAGGTGTTGGCGCAGTTCATGATGGTGTGGCACCGGTACAGCCGGAACGGGTCCTCGAGCTGGTCGAGGCGTTCGCCGGCATGCTCGTCGCGCGAGTCGGCGAGCCAGCGGTAGGCCTGCAGGAGGACCGCCGGCCCGAGGAACCGCTCGGCGTTCCACCAATAGCTCGGGCACGCGGTCGAGCAGCAGGCGCACAGGATGCATTCGTACAGTCCGTCCAGCCTGCGCCCGCTCCTCGGGCGTCTGCCGCCGCTCGCGCTCGGGCGCCGGCGTGTCGGTCTGCAGCCAGGGCTCGATCGCCTCGTACTGGGCGAAAAAGTGCGGTGAAGTCGGTGACCAGATCCTTGATCACCGCCATGTGCGGCAGCGGGTAGACCTCGACGTCGCCGGCGATGTCCTCGATCGCCTTGGTGCAGGCGAGCGTGTTGTGGCCGTCGATGTTCATCGACGCACGAGCCGCACACGCCCTCGCGACACGAGCGGCGGAAGGTGAGGCTGCTGTCCTGCTCGGTCTTGATCTTGATCAGCGCGTCCAGGACCATCGGGCCGCAGTCGGCGAGGTCGACCTCGAAGAGGTCGAGCCGCGGGTTGCCGCCGCGTCTCCGGGTCGTAGCGATAGACCTTGAACGTCCTGACGTCGCGCGCGCCGTCCGGCGCTCGTGGTCGCCGGTTGCACCCGGGAGCTCGTCGGCAGTCGAACTCAGCCACTCATGCCCTCAATGCGTCCTCGTCGCCTCGGCGTCGGGACGCAACTCCGAACCGCGCTGCCTGCACCCGCAGGATCCCCGCGAAACAGGCCCCAGCTCCTTCGCCGTTGCGTGCAACCTCGTTCGAACGCTCGAGGTCGGCGTCACCAGCGTCTCGTAGTAGACCCGCTTTTGCGGCGGGATCGGCTCGACCTCGTTGGTCAGCGGCCGCAGATGGACCGGCCGCTCGCCGAGCCGGACGCGGTAGTCGCTCGTCGACCCAGCACAGCGTGTGCTTGAGCCAGTGCTCGTCGTCGCGCTCGGGAAGTCCTCGCGTGCATGGGCGCCGCGGCTCTCGGTGCGATGCAGCGCCGAGTGCATGGTGGCGACCGCCTGCAGCATCAGGTTCTGGAGCTCCAGCGCCTCGACCAGATCGGTGTTCCAGATCATCGAGCGGTCGGTCAGGCGCAGGTCGCCGAGGCTGCTCGCCACCTCGCCGAGCTTGTGCGTGCCCTCCTCGAGCACCTGCGCCGGTCCGGAACACCGCGGCGTAGCGCTGCATCGTGCGCTGCATGTTGAGCCGGATCTCGCCGGTCGATGCGCGCCGGCGGCGTGGCGCGTCCGGTCGAGGCGCTCGAGCGCCGCCTCGCCGGCATCCTCTGGGCAGCGGCTTTTGCGCCGCGTCCGGGGTCACGATCTCGCTGCGCCCGATGCGCCGCGGCGCGGCCGAACACCACGAGGTCGATCAGCGAGTTGCCGCCCAGGCGGTTGGCGCCGTGCACCGAGGTGCAGCCCGCCTCGCCGACCGCCATCAGGCCGCTGACCACGGTTGTCGGCGCTGCCGTTCGCGCGGGTCACCACCTCGGTCAGATAGTTGGTCGGAATCCCGCCCATGTTGTAGTGGCAGGTCGGCACCACCGGGATCGGCTCGCTGGGTCGACGTCGACGCCGGCGAAGATCTTCGCGGTCTCCGAGATGCCGGGCAGGCGCTCGTGCAGCAGATCCGGGTCGAGGTGCTCCAGATGCAGCTCGATGTAGTCGCGGTTCGGGCCGCAGCCGCGGCCCTCGTTGATCTCGATGGTCATGGCGCGGGAGACCACGTCGCGCGAGGCGAGGTCCTTGGCCGGTCGGCGCGTAGCGCTCCATGAAGCGCTCGCCCTCGGCGTTGGTCAGATAGCCGCCCTCGCCGCGGGCGCCCTCGGTGATCAGGCAGCCCGCGCCGTAGACGCCCGACGGATGGAACTGCACGAACTCCATGTCCTGGAGCGGCAGGCCGGCGCGCAGCACCATGGCGTTGCCGTCGCCGGTGCAGGTGTGCGCCGAGGTGCAGGAGAAGTACACGCGGCCGTAGCCGCCGGTCGCGAGCACGGTGAGCTGCGCCCGGAAGCGGTGGACCGAGCCGTCCTCGAGGCACAGCGCGATCACCCCGCGACAGGCGCCGTCGTCGTCCATGAGCAGGTCGAGCGCGAAGTACTCGTTGAAGAACTGGACCTTGTTCCTGAGCGCCTGCTGGAACAGCGTGTGCAGCATCGCGTGGCCGGTGCGGTCGGCCGCGGCGCAGGTGCGATACGCCTGGCTCTTGCCGTAGTCGAGTCGACTGGCCGCCGAACGCGCGCTGATAGATCCTGCCGTCGGGGGTGCGCGAGAACGGCACGCCGTAGTGCTCGAGCTCGATCACCGCGGCCGGCGCGTTGCTTGGTCATGTACTCGATCGCGTCCTGGTCGCCGAGCCAGTCCGAGCCCTTGACCGTGTCGTACATGTGGAAGCGCCAGTCGTCGGGGCCCATGTTGCCGAGCGCGGCGTTGATGCCGCCCTGCGCCGCGACGGTGTGGCTGCGGGTCGGGTAGACCTTGGTGATGCAGGCGGTGCGCAGCCCGGCCTCGACCATGCCGACCGCGGCGCGCAGGCCCGAGCCGCCGGCGCCCGACGACCAGGACGTCGAAGGTATGATCGGTGATCGGGTACGCCTTGGGCATCGCCTCAGGATCCGATCGCGACCGTCAACACGGCGACGATGCAGGCGACCGCGAGCCGCGTCGACCAGAGGCGCACCAGGACCAGCGCCGCGATCCGTGATCCCGGGGTGATGGACGTAGTCCTCGATCATCACCTGCAGCCCGAGCGGGGCATGATGGAACACCGAGATCACCAGGAGGATCATCAGGCTCGCCGCGAGCGGCGACGCGAGCCAGGCGCGCACCTCGCCGTAGCCGGCGCCGGCGAGCGCCATGGCGCTGAACATGAACCACAGCACCAGCACCGCATTGGCGATCGCGGTGAGCCGCTGCGCCTTCCAGTGGCCGACGCCGCCGTGCGCGGCCCCGAGACCGCGCGCCCGCGCAAGCGGTGTGATCGCAGGCCACGCGCCTGCTTCCTAGCCCGTGAGCGCGACCGACCAGCCAGATGAGGAGCGTCATCGCGCCGGCAAACACCAGCACCGCCATGCCCGAGACGGCGGGCGACCTCCACGTCGAAGCCGTAGCCGAAATCCCAGACCAGATGCCGGATGCCGTTGCCCATGTGGTAGAACAGCACGCAGCGTGCACCGGAACAGGACCAGCGCCGCCGAACCAGGAATGCGACGATCGCCTGCACCGCGGCGAACGCCTCGGGCCCGCTGGCCAGCGCCACGAGCCACCAGGTCAACAGCAGCAGCCCGAGCGCGAGCCCGATCCCGGTGACCCGATGGGCGATCGACAGCGCCATCGTGAAGTACCAGCGGAAGATCTGCAGGTGCGGCGAGAGCGGCCGATCCGCCCGGGCCATGGCGCTGTTTCCGTGAGCGAGAGCGCGGCGCGGTTGCAGGCGCGACAATAGCCGCCGGCACTCCCGAGTCAACGCCGCGGCCGGCTGCCCGTCCCGCCGCCGTGGGCAACCCCCGACCCCCGGCAGCGGGAACTCGAGTCGCTACGGCCGGGGACCGACAGACACTCCATGTCTCCTCGAAGCCGCAGTGGCGTTCGATCGCCTTTTGCCACTGCTCACAAATCCGGATCGGGAAGGAAACCACGGTCTCCTGTTCGTCCCAGGCATGATGCTCGAAGAACTCGCCGATCAGCGCGCCGCAATGGAAGCATCCGTTGCTCACGTAGGATCGGTTTTGTGTCTTGCTGAAGCGGGGCTTGATGCTGCCGAACTCCAGATCACCGGGGACACGGCTAAGTACGTTCTCGAGCGGCTGCGCGTGTTCTCCAAGATCTGGTATCGTGAAGCTCAACTCGTTCCCGCCGCACGCGACATCGATGCCGGTTATGATGGTCGTCTCCGCCCCGCAGGACCAGCACCATAGGCTACCGGCACGGACGGACACGGTTGCCTCGGCGCCTACCGGGACACCGAACCTGAAGCGTCGGCTGAACACGGCGTTCAGGAACTCTCGCATAGGCAACGCCTGGTGCCCGCAGTGAGACGGGATCAGTGCCGCGAATCCCTCCTCCGGGCTGCCGCCGATTCCTGCCGCGGGCAGCTCCCGGGTAATCGGGAACCTCAGCTGGCGCAAGAGCCAGAGACCACGTACCCGCGACTCCCGATAGCGCTGCTGCCGTCGCAGGATCTCGTCATTGGTCTGGGTCGACCACTGAATTTCGATGGCGACCTTCCGCCCGCCTTTCTGGGCCAGAACGTCCGCCCTCCAAGCTTCCCCGGAAGGCGACGTGCCAGGCATCTCGGTCGTGACGCTCCAGCCATGGGCACGAGCCCCCTCGACCGCCATGGCCTTCAACAAAAGGTGCGCTTCCGTCTCGGCGGCAGTCGTGCATGCGCCGACGGCCTTGTGAGCGAAGAACCGTGTGCCGAGGCGTGAGCGCTTCAGGATTCACCGGTGCGGAGCAGCACGGCATTTGAGGTGGCGTGCTCTCCTGTTTTCAACCTCCAGAGTCCGCCATTGCTCGTCTGCCAGATCGAACGCCTGGATGCTTCGGCCGGCAGGGTCCAGGCATCGTAGCGGCATGCTCGGTCCTATCGGCTTCGCTCTTACCCCCAGCGCCCTGAACTTGGCACCTCGCACGCCTAGCAGTACAGCCACATCAGGCGCCAGCGCCCCGACGAGATCACCGTTGAGCGCGCCGCACTTGCTCAAGCCGTTGGTGGCTCCTGAGCATTCCCCGCCGCGGCTGGTCTAGCGCGCTCGGCGCAGAATCACCAAGCGGCGCTTCGCCAACTGATCCGAGCGCCCGGTTGGCGATGACACTCGATCGATGCGACCCTGGCCGGCGAACCATCCCGGAGCGGTGACGTCGGCACACCACCCAATGTCCCCGTCAGTCGTGGGCCCGGTGATTGAGCGCGCGGGTAAGTGATGATGCTCGATAAATTTCGACCCTGGCCGGCGAACAATCCCGGAGCGGTGACGTTGGCACAGCACCCCAACGTCCCCGTCAGTCGTGCGGCCCGGTGCGCGGGACCTCGGTTTTCGGCGGCGGCGACGGATTCCCACCCTGACTAGGGAAGGTTTCTAAAGCCTTGAGGTTGACGGAGGGTTAACGTCACGCTGCCGCCGCGCCGCGCCCTGGTTCCGCAATCTCCCTGGACAATATTCCTAGACTTTGCTAAGCTGCCTCCTCTGGGCCGCCGGTCCGGGCGCCCTCTGCTCCATCTTCCAGCACCTCCCGCCAGCCCAAGGAAATCCCGCCATGTCGAGTGCAGGCGCCGCGCCGCGCGCGGCCGGTCCCGCCCCCGGCGCGCCAGCGCGCGCCGCAACCCCCGTCAGCAATGCCCGCGCTGCGGCCAGCCGGAAGAATGGCGCCAAGTCGCGCGGGCCCCGGTCCGCACAGGGCAAGGCTCGGTCGGCGCAAAATGCCCTCAAGCACGGCATGCGGGCCCTGACATACGTCGTGCTGCCGGACGAGAGCGCTGCCGAGTTCGCCGCACTCGAGGCGGCGCTGGTGAGGAGCTCGCGCCGGTCGGGGCGCTGCAGCTCGTGCTCGCCCGCCGCGTCGCGGTCGCCGCCTGGCGCCTGGAGCGCGCCGATCGGTTGGCCGCAGGAAACCGAGCTGTTCGCCGAGCGCCGCTGGGATGGCGCCGACCTCGGCGTCGCCCTGATCCGGGATGGCAATGGCACCCGCAGCTTCGAGACGCTGATGCGCTACCGCAACGCCGCCATGGCCGAGCTCATGCGCGCGCTGCGCACCCTCAAGGCGCTCCAGGCCGAGCAGGCGGATCTGCACGAGCAGACGGCCGGCGCCGATCTTGTGCGGGAGATACCCGTCACGCAGCTGGCCGCGCCGGCCCCCGGGCGCGCCCAGCCGTCCCGACGCGCAGCGCGCCTCGCGCACGCCGATCTCAGCGGACCAAACAAACCCGAGCGCCTCATGGCATACGTGCTGCCCGAACCGCCCATGGCCGGCCCGCCGGCATCCGGCGTCCTGCACGAGAACGCCGCCACCTGGTTGCCGAACGAACCCGAGCCGGCGCCACGGGGAACCGGCGCACGCTAAGGGAGCGGCCGCGGCCGACAGCCTCGTGCACAGAACCGCGTGGAACCGTTCGACCTAGCCATGCCGGCATCGAAGCCGACCGCCACAGACCGTGTTCTGATCGGATCGGGCCGGCTTTCCGTCCCGGTACCGCCCGGGTCGCCCGTTCAGGCGATCGAGATGCCTTTGGTGACGGCGCCGCCAGTCAGCAGACTGAGCTCCAGCATGGTCGTGGGGAACACGCAATGGGGGTGCCCGACGGCGGCGTAGACCGTCTCGAAGCGGCCGAGACTGTCGTCGATCACGGTCGGCAGCGGCGCCGGGTGCGCAAGCGGCGCGACGCCGCCGATCACGAACCCGGTGACTTCGCGCACGCGGTCGGCGTCGGCGCGCAGCACCAGGCCGCTGCGGCCGAACATCTGGCCCAGCGCCTTGGTGTCGCAGCGGCGATCGCCTGCGACCAGCGCCATCACCGGGTGGCCGTCGATCGTGAACACGAGCGACTTCACGATGGCGCCGACCTCGACCCCGAGCGAGCGCGCCGCGTCCTCGGCGGTCCGGGCAGTGGTCGCGAGCTCGATCACATCTGCGCGCGAGCCCTTCTCCCGCAGCGCCGCCTGGACCCGGCGCACCGCGGGATGAGCAAGGCGGCTCACGGCGCCGGGATCTCCTGATCCGAGGCCGGCACGTTGTAGCCGCGCTGCACCGCCGGGCGCGCCCGGATCGCGTCGAACCAGCGCACGACGTTCGGGTAGTCGCGCAGGCCGCCATCCAGCCCGTGCCAGGACCAGCGCGCAACCCACGGGAAGGTGGCGACATCGGCGATCGAGTAGTCGTCGCCGGCCAGATACGCGACCTTCGCCAGGCGGCGGTCCATGACGCCGTACAGCCGCTTGGTCTCGGTGACGTAGCGCTCGATGGCGTACGGGATCTTCTCCTTGGCGAAGCGGTTGAAGTGATGGGTCTGGCCGAAGAACGGGCCGACGTTGCCCATCTGGAACATCAGCCACTGCATCACGTCCATGCGCTCGAGATAGTCCTCCTGCGGCGGCAGGAGCTTGCCGGCCTTGTCGGCGAGATAGATCAGAATCGCGCCCAACTCGAACATCGAGTAGCCATTGTCCCGATCCACGATCGCCGGGATCTTGTTGTTCGGGCTGATCTTGAGGAACTCGGGCTTGAACTGGTCGTCCTGACCGATGTTGATCGGATGCGCCTCGTAGGGCAGTCCGACTTCTTCGAGCATGATCGAGACCTTGCGGCCGTTCGGCGTGCTCCAGGTGTACAGGTCGATCACGGTGCCTCCGCTCGGCTGGATATGGGATGTGCAGCATAGCATCCGCGCCCAGACAAGAGCCAAGCAGGTTGCCCGGGTTGCGGCGGCAGCCCCGCAGGCGTTACGGCGCGCCCGGCTCAAAGCCTGCGCGCGATCCGCTCGGATCGGGTCCGGGAGCGGTATGGGGGCGGCAATGTGGGGCGCGACTCGGAGCCGCCCCCGGCCGGTCATGCCGGCGGGACCGCCGCTTCGCCCCAGGCCCATGATCGCGCTGCCCATCGCGACGGCGCCGAATGTGATCGCGAAGGCCGCGAGCAGCATGAGGAGCGGCACGGGAAACAGATCGGAGGCCATCACCAGCACGCCGAGGCCGGCGATGTCCATCCGGAGCAGGCCGCCGAGCATGGTCCAGCCCGCAATCACGCCCGCCAGACAGTGGAACGCGAGGAAACTCACCAACGAACGCGTACGCCGCCGCGTTGCCGCGCTGGCGAAGCTTCCGTATGCGCGGGGCCTCATCGATCCCACCTCTCCCGAGGGCGTGTCTCGCGATCGGCTGACGCGTCAACGCGCCGTCGTGCGCGGCGTTCCGTCTGCGGGCTGCCCCCGCCCGTCCCGTGTTCGGGCGCTCGCGGAGGCGGGTCGTCGGCCGTTCTCCACGGGCGATGACGGGGCGGGCTTCAGCGGCCCGCTACGCGCCGCTCGCCGACGCCGTGGGCGCAAGGGGCACGGGCCGCTCGGTGCGCGCCGCGCACAGGCGCTGCTTGACCGCCGGCCGCGGGCTCGCGACGTAGCCGTGCTCGTAGGCGACGATCTGCAGACGACCGCGCACCACCTCGATCAGCTCGCCCTGCTGCAGGAGAAAATCGGGATTGGTCGGCCGCCCGTACGCCTCGTTGCCGCGCGCGAAGGTTTCGTACAGCAACACACCACCCTCTTCATCGCATCGAGGATCGGCTCGAACAGCGGACGCCACAGGTAATTGGTCACCACCACGGCGCCGAAGCGCCGGCTCGGCAGCGGCCAGGGCGAGCCGTCCTCGAGGTCGGCCTGCACGATCTCCAGCCGCGCATGCTGCCGCAGGTCATCGAGCCCGCTCACGTCGACGTCGACGGCGGTGACCGGGTGGCCGCGTTCGAGGAACAACCTGCGTGCCGACCGGCGCCGCAGGCGAGATCGAGCACCGCTGCACCTTGGGGCACCAGCGGCGCAAAGCGGACGATCCAGGGGAAGGGTTCGCCGCTACCGTGTCCCGGTTTCATCGCGCAGCGAGGCGCCGTTATCGCGCTCAGCTCCCGTCACCTTGCGCGCGCCCGGCGAGCTGGCGGCGTGTGGTCTGCAACGTCTCCAGCAGCGCCACGAGGAGGGCATCCCGCTCCGCCTCCAGCCGGGCGATCGGGCGCGTCTCGGCCCGGTCGAACGCCTCGACCAGGCGATCGATCGCGGCCGGCGTCAGATCGGGGTGGCCGAGCTCGTGCCACCAGCGCTCGATCCCAGGCCCGATGTGCTCGAGCAGGTGGCGCAGCCCGCCCCGGCCGCCCGCCAGATGATGCGCCATGTGCGGACCCATCAGCGCCCAGCGCAGGCCGGGGCCATACGCGATCGCGGCGTCCACGTCCTCGATGCTGGCGACGTCCTCGAGCACGAGGTGGATCGCCTCGCGATACAGCGCCACCTGCATGCGGTTGGCGACGTGGCCCGGCAGCTCGCGTCTGATCCTGATCGGCCGCTTGCCCAGCGCCGCATAGAAGGCGGCGGTCCAGTCGACCACCGCCGGGTCGGTGGCGCGCCCGCCCACGACCTCGACCAGCGGGATCAGATGCGGCGGATTGAACGGATGCCCGACGACGTAGCGCTCGGGCCCGCGCCGCCCGGCCTGCAGCTCGCTCGGCATGAAGCCGGAGGTGCTGGACGCCACCACCGTCTCGGGCGCGAGCGCGGCGTCGATGCGGGCGAACAGCGCGCGCTTGACCTCGAGGTTCTCCGGCCCGTTCTCCTGGACCAGGGCGGCCCCCTCGACCGCCGCGGCCGGATCGTCGTGGAAGCTGATGCGCGTCGCGATCGGCGCCCGCGGACAGCCCCAGACGCTCGAGCGTCGGCCAAGCGGCTTCGACGAACTGTCGCACCCGCGCGGCCTGGTCCGGCGCCGGATCGTACACCGCGACCGCCAGACCGCGGGCGAGGAACTGCGCCGTCCAGCTGGCGCCGATGGTGCCGGCGCCGAGCACCGCGACGCGTTCGACCTTGGCGGCTTGCGGGCGTGGCACGGCGGCCTCCGGCGTTCAGCGCAGGTATTCGACGTTGCCGTCGACCCCGATCACCTGGCCGGAGACCAGGCGGCCGGCATCGGAGCACAGGAACAGGATCATGTTGGCGATGTCCCGGGGACTGATCAGGCGCTTCATCGATGCCGCCTCGACGTACTGCTGGCGCATCGCCTCGAACGCCACGCCCCGCGCCTCGGCTTTGGCGGCGATGACGCGGTCGATGCGATCGCCCTCGACCGCACCCGGGCAGATGGCGTTGACCCGGATCTGATCGGAGCCGAGCTCGATCGCGAGCGCCTTGGTCAGCCCGACCACCGCCCACTTGGAGGCGCAATACGGCGTCCGGAGCGCGAAGCCGAAGCGGCCGGCGGCCGAGGACAGGTTCACGATCGAGCCGCCGCCCGCCGTCCTGATGTGCGGCACGGCCCGGCGTGCGCACAGATACTGGCTGGTGAGGTTGACCTCGAGCGTGCGCCGCCAGTCCTCGGGCGTGATCTCCTCGACCCTTCCGGTCGGCCCGGCGATGCCGGCATTGTTGATCAGGATGTCGATGCCGCCGAGCTGCTCCTGCGCCAGCTCGAACAGGCGGTCGATCGCGGCCTCGTCGGCCACGTCAGCCGGGATCGCGGGCACCTGGGGCAGCTCGCCGCGCAGGCGGTCGAGCGCCGCCTGATCGACGTCGCAGGTCACGACGCGCGCGCCCGCCTCGACCAACGTCTGGAGCGTGATCCGGCCGATCCCCGCCCCGCCCGCGGTCAGCACCACCCGCTTGTCATCAAGCCGCAGGTCCATGTGCGCGCCCCCCAGAAGCGCTGTGCCCTGCGGCTGTGCGGATCAGGTTCCGATCGTACGCCGCAGGCGAGCCATCGGCGGCTCATTGTGAGGGGCGAACCTGCGCTGTCAATGCTTCGTGACCCGACTCCCCAGCCGGAATTCAGCCCGCCGCCTTTCGCAGCCGCGACCCGCGCCCCCCAGCGCCGCAGGCAGCACTCCCCGCCGCCTGACCAGCCCGCTCGATCAAAGAGCCCCCAGGCGGACCAGCTCAATTCTGGCGGAGGAACCAGAGTGCTTGACTGAATCCCTGCCAAAGACGTCCATGGCCTGAAAAGCCAGGCCATCGCCGATGAGTCTCGGACAGGACCTCGGCGCAAGGCCGATTTGTGAAGTCCTCCGAGCTGAAACCCGATAGGCCGACGAACCCGCCTGACGGAAAGCGCCAGTGGTGCCCGGCACCTCAGCGGCCTGCACGAAGGTCACCGTCGGACCGCCCGCGCTGAACAGATTGCAGCCCACCAGCACGACGCCGTTAGCCGCCTGGACCGGCGCTGCGGTGACCGCGACGCCCTGCGCGAGAATGATCGCGGCCAAAACTCGAAGTAGTTGTTGCATGCGTTCTTACCTCCCCCCGTAAGATCAATGTAAGTTGACCCGGAAACAAAGTCGCACAACCTGTCGCGATCGACAAGGATCTTTGGCAGTCTAAATCGTTGGGTTATCTGCGAAGATCATGCCCGAACTACCTTGAGGAATGGCGCGACCTACGCGTGACCAGTTGCTTCGGTGGCCGGCTACGGGGACTGGGCGCCGAGCAGCTGCATGGGCATTCTGAATTCGGCGGCTCAGGCCCTGATGGCGAGCGCGGGCGTCGGCTTCAGCCCGACGCGCACGGCGTCGTCGTGATGGAAGCTCGCGACCTCGGCGCTCGGCACCTGGGCGAGGACCAGCGTGCCATCGGCGAGGCGCACCTGCACGCGCGCGATCGAGCCGAGGAAACTCGCCGCAACCACGCGGTCCGGGCCCGCGGCATCCGCGGTGAGCTCGATCGCCTCGGGCCTGACCAGGACCGTCACCGGCCCGTCCATCGTCGACCCCGCCAGAAGGGGAGACGCGCGTCCAACACCAGCGCCGTGCCGCCGCCCGCCGCGCCGCGCAAGCGGTTGGACAGGCCCACGAACTCGGCGACCCGCGCCGTGCACGGCCGCTCGTAGAGCTCGGCCGGCGGCGCGATCTGCTCCAGACGGCCGGCGAACATCACCGCGACGCGATCGGCGATCGCGAGCGCCTCGTCCTGATCGTGGGTCACGAACAGCGTCGTGATGCCGACCTCGGTCTGGATCCGCCGGATCTCGTCGCGCAGCTGCGCGCGCACCTTGGCATCGAGCGCCGAGAGCGGCTCGTCGAGCAGCAGAACCTGCGGCTCGATCGCGAGCGCCCGCGCCAGCGCCACCCGCTGTTGCTGCCCGCCCGAGAGCTCGTGCGGATAGCGGTGGCCCTGGGCCGCGAGGTGCACGAGCTCGAGCATGCGCTCGGCCACCTGGCGCCGCGCCGCGCCGGCCATCCGCCGCAGGCGCAGGCCGAAGGCGACGTTGTCGCGCGCGTTCAGGTGCGGGAACAGGCTGTAGGCCTGGAACACCATGCCCATGTCGCGCCGGCTGGCCGGGGTGTGCGTGATGTCGCGGCCACCCAGCAGCACGCGGCCGGAGTCCAGCCGCTCCAGTCCCGCGAGCGCACGCAGCGCCGTGGTCTTGCCGCAGCCCGACGGCCCGAGCAGAGCCACGAGCTCGCCCGGGGCGAGGTCGAGCGAGAGACCGTCCAGGGCGCTCACCTGGCCGAACCTGCGACGCAGCTCGAGGAGTTGCACGGGGACCCCGGTGCGCGGCGGCGCAACCTCGGACAGCGGCGCTCCCCCCATGTCGCTGCGCTGCGCACGCTCATTCTTCCGCCGCCCGGCTCGTCCTGCGGCCGCTCTGGTCGACGAACGACAGCAGGAACAGCAGCGCCGTGGCCAGGAGAAGGGCCGCGAGCGAGACCGCGACCGCGACGCTCGCATCCCGCTTGCCGAGCAGGTTGATCACCACCTGCAAGGTGTCGAAGTTCAACCAGCGACGAGATCGTGAACTCGCCCAGCACCAGCGCGACCGAGATCAGCGCGGCCGACATGATCGCGCCCATGATGTTGGGCACGACGATGCGCCAGATCACGCCGAGCCAGGAGCAGCCGAGACTACGGCCGGCCTCGGCGAGGGTCACGAGGTCGATCGCCGCGAGCCCGGTCGCGAGCGAGCGGTAGGCGAACGGCAGCACCAGGACGACGTAGACGAACGTCAGCGTGTTGGGGGATTCGCCGAGCAGATAGGTGACCCACTGGTAGACCGGGGCGAGCCCCACGACCAGCACGATCGCCGGGATCGTGAGCGGCAGGAGGCAGATGAACTCGACCAGGCGCAGAGCTCGGGTACGCGCAGCTGCACCCAGACCATGGTCGGCAGCAGCAGGACGAGCATGGTCACGACCGTGAGAACGGCGAGCTTCAGCGAGACCCAGATCGCCGCGAGCAGATCCGGACTGGCGCCGATCGCGAGCCAGGGGTCCAGGCTGCGCGCGCCGCCGATGCCGCGCGTGGAGAACTCGAGCATCGCGACGAGCGGCAAGAGCATGAACGTGCCGACCGTCAGGAGCACCGCCCAGCGCAGGACGATCGCCCCGAAGCCAGGCCGCGCCGCGCCGCTCATCGGAGCCACCTCGACGTTCTCCGCTGCAGGATCGCGTAGACGGTCATGGTCACCGCGACCACCACGATCATGCCGAACGCCAGCGCCTTGCCGACGTTCGCCCGGCCGAGCACGACCTCGCTCGTGAGGAAGGTGCCGATGCGCAGCGGCACCAGCGGGCTCGCCTGCGAGATCAGGGCCTTGGCGGTGGCGTAGGCCGAGAAGGCATTGGCGAACAGCAGCAGCGTGGCGCCGAGAAAGGATGGCCAGAGGATCGGGAACCCGACGTAGCGCCAGTAGCTCCACGCATTGCCGCCGAGGCTCTCGCACGCCTCGCGCCACTGCGGCCGCAGCCCGTCCAGCGCGGGCAGGAAGACGATGACCATCAGAGGGATCTGGAAATAGGCGTAGACCAGAGCGAGGCCCGGCAGCTCGTAGATCCACCCTCCCCAGGCGAAGGTGTCGACGCCCAGCCGATCATGCAGGAACAGCGTGAGAAGGCCGTTGAAGCCGAACGTGGCGAGGAAGGCGAACGCCAGCATGACGCCGCCGAACTGGGCGAGCGTGCCCGAACCCGCGAGCACCAGCCGGCGCAGCAGGCTTTCCGGGCGCCCGACCGCGATCGCCCACGCGAGCAGGCCGCCGAAGACCGCGCCCGCCACCGCGGTGATCGCCGACAGCACGGTCGAGGTGACGAAAGTCTCGAGATAGCTGCCCTGCAGCGCCTGCTCGAGGTTGGAAAGCGTGAGGCCGCCTTCGGGGTGCTCGAACGCGCCCAGCACGACCAGGACGGTCGGCCAGAGCAGAAACAGCGTCACGAAAACGGCGAACGGCAGCAGGCCGGTGTAGTCCAGCCAGCGGCGCCGCCCGCGACCGATGCCGCCACCCGGGGCGGCATCGGCGAGGACTGTCGATCCTGCGAGCGGAGCGCTCGGCTGTGCAGCGCCGGGCGTCACTCGACGGCCTGCTCCCAGTTTTCGAGCAGGTATTGCTGGGCCTTCTCGGTCTGCTCCTGGGTCAGGAATACCGGGTCGCCGGTGACCTCGGGAAGGTTCGCCAGCGCCTCCTGGTCGACGGTGCCGGCGTCGACCATGGCCTGCAGGCGGACCGGCCGCGCGAACCCCTGCAGCCAGATGTTCTGACCTTCGTCGGAATACAGGAACTCCTGCCACAGCCTGGCGGCCGCGGGATGCGGCGCGTCCTTGTTGATCGCCTGCACGTAGAAGGCGCCGACGACGGCGCCTTCGGGCACGACGTTCCGCCAGTCCCTCTGACCCTCGAGTGCCGCGCGCTGCCCGACATTCAGGTACTCCCAGTCGATCACGACCGGGGTCTGGCCCGAGGCGATCGTCGCCGGCGTCGGATCCACCGGCAGGAAGTTGCCGGCCTCCTTCAGCTGGCGGAAGAATTCGACGCCGGGCGCGATGTCGTCGGCCGAGCCGCCGTTCGCGAGCGCCGTCATCATCACCCCGTAGAAGCCGGCGGCCGCCTGGGTGGGATTGCCGTTGAGCGCGACCTTGCCCTGGAATTCCGGCTTGAGCAGGTCGGCGACGCTGGTCACCTCGGGTACCGAGCCGGCGTCGAAACCGATTGACGTGTAGCCGCCGTAGTCGCTGATCCAGAGGCCGTCGGGATCCTTCAGCTGGTCGGGCACGTCATCCCAGGTCGCCACCTTGTAGGGGGCGAACAGATCGGTGTTGCGGAGCGCGACGTTGGCCCCGAGGTCGAACACGTCGGGGGCGCGCTCCTGGCCGCGCAGCTGGTTCGCGGCGTTGATCTCGTCCTGGCTGCTCCCGTCCGGCTGGGCGCTGTTGACCTTGATGCCGTACTTCTCTGCGAACGTCTCGATCATCTTGCCGTAGTTCGCCCAGTCGGGCGGCAGCGCGATCACGTTCAGCTCGCCTTCCGCCTTGCGCGGCCGCGATCAGCTGGTCCATGCCGCCGAAGTCCTCGGCGCTGGTCGCGCTCGCGCGTCCTGCGCTGCCGGCATCGCCGCCGGCCAGCGCGACGGCGGCAGCCGCTGCCGCTCCCAGCAGCCAGTGCGCCCTGGCGCGGGGCCTCGCGGGCGCGCGGGCCCGTGGTCACCCGCGACGTAACATTCGAAAGCGCGGGATGCCGTCCCGGCGCGAACGTCGTCAGTCATCGCAGTCCTCCCTGTCACGCGGGCG
>CAWJAY010000026.1:0-174083 GCA_963840925.1 uncultured Alphaproteobacteria bacterium | reverse complement strand
TCCAATCGGGGGTCGATGTTACAAGCCGTTTGACAGCCTATCCCGGCGAAGGCCGCAGCATTTACGCCTCTGCCTGATTGGAAGCTTCTCAGATGAGCACCTTCAAAACGTTTACCAGTGTCGGCCAGGCATCATGTTAGAGACGCAAAGTGCCCTTCGGTTCAAGGAGTTTGCGCGCGTCCGGTGCCCGTGGCGCTCCGGAAGGCCGACAGCGCGGGGGCTTTCAAGCAATCGGTTTACACCGCGACCTGTGAGTTGTTCACAGCGGAGCACGGGTGGCCCAGCGAACTCCACCGATCGGCCGGATTTAAGATACCGCTCTTCGGAGTGCCGGCGCGCCCATCTTCAAGGGCGGGCTCAGTCTGGGCCGAGCCGGTTCGGCTCGATGGCGAAGGTGAACCGGTCGCGCAAGACATAGGTGCTGCGCCGGAATGCCGCAGCGGGCCCCAGCCGGACAAGCTCAGGATCTGGCTGACATAGCTCTTGTTGAACCTCGGCGATCTCGGCCACCGAACTGCACTCGCAACCTCTGCAATCGCCACGCCCCCGCCCGCGCCTTGACCAGCGTGCGCTCCGGCTGTGGTTTCGTCATTGGCGCGATCGTGCTGCCGTCGAGCTCCGCGGCGCTGGTATTCCCTGGTATCCTGAACAACCTCCGAGCTTGATCGCCGGCCTCAGGCAGACCGGCATCCTGGCGCCGCTGGTGCTCGACGGGCCGCTGACCGGGGTCGCCTTTCGCGCCTATGTCGAGCAGTTCCTGGCGCCGGCGCTCGCCCCCGGTGATGTCGTGGTGCTCGACAACCTGGCCGCGCACAAGGTCGGCGGCGTCCGTCAGGCGCTCGCCGCCGCCGGCGCCTCGATCCTCTACCTGCCGCCCTATTCGCCCGACTTCAACCCGATCGAGCAGCTGTTCGCCAAGCTCAAGGCGCTCCTGCGCAAGGCCGCGGCGCGGACCAAAGATGACCTCTGGTCGACCATCGGCCGCCTCCTGGACGCCTGCCCTACCACCGAATGCGCCAACTACCTCAGACACTGTGGCTATGGCTCCACCTAAATACGTATCGACCATGGCCGCACACGTCGGGCTCGACCCCCAGAACGACATCAACTTGGGTTACGACGGATGACGTCGCCAGTCCGATTGAGCTGTTCATCGAGGGCAAGATCGATGCGTACCTGGCTTTCGTGCCGGAATTCCCCGAGCTGCGCGACCGCCGGGTCGGCCACGTGCTCGTCGACATGGCTATGGACCGGCCATGGTCCCCCTACCTGCTCCGCAGGCGTGTTCCTTTAAGCCTATGCCGCATGCGCCTAACAGAGGGTTAACGGCTCCGCTGCGGCCATGCGCTCCCCTTCCTTTTGGGCCGGGAAACACGCGGCCTCTTTGAGGCTTGCCAGAATAAGGCAGGCGCGGGGTTTCGTGCAAGATTGTTGTAGCGAGCCTGTCAGGGTGGGTTGCCGGAATTTTTGCTTTGTGCTTTTCATGCGGGTGCATGTCGGGGCAGGGTGGCGGCAACATGGATGCGATCTTTGATGGTCTGACGCGCGGTGTTCCCGGCCTCACGCCTCGGGAAATGGCCCCTCCGGCGGCAGAGTTTGAAGATCCTGCTGGCATGGCAAAGTCGCCGTCGCTTCGCTACGATCCCAAAAAGCTGTTCCTCGGCGTGATCGGGGCGTGTCCGCGGTGAGTCCCCCGAGGGCCCACCGGGACGGGCTGCGAGGGAGGGGAGCATGACACAAGCACCGCGTCGTCTCTCTGCGCCGGGCTGCCACGGCCGTTGACCAAAAGCATACCCGGGGCCAATCGAGTGAATACCACGTCCTTTGCCGATTGTTCGCCGATCTTCATCGTCGGCGCCGGCCGGTCTGGCACGACCCTGTTGCAGCTGATGCTTAATGCTCACCCTCAGATCGCCATCGCTGGCGAGCTCGGTTTCTTTGACGGAGTCCTTCTGCTGCGAAGCAAAATCCCCGATCTGAGCACGCCCGAGCGCATCGACCAACTCTTTGCGCTGTTGCCGAGTTTGGACCGTCACAAATATCTGACCGACGTCGAAGTCATCTTCCCCGCAGCTGAGGCACGCCTGAAAGCTGATCCGGCGCCAACCTACGAGAAGCTCTACCGCTATATCCTCGAAGGCTATGGCGAGCTACGCGGCGCCCGCCGCTTTGGCGAAAAGACACCGGGCAATATTCGTCACTTAGACGCACTGGTGTCGGTCTTCCCCAACTGCAGGGTGGTGCATGTCGTTAGAGATCCGCGCGCCAACGTTGCGTCGCGCCGAAAGTTGCCAATGCTCTCGAAAGACGTCATTACAAATTCGGTAAAATGGAATATCGATATGTGCTATAGCCAATCCTTTTCGGAGAAATACAATCAAAATTACTTTGAGATAAACTATGAGAATCTGGTGTCGGATCCAGCGGCAACACTTCAACGAATCTGCAACTTTGTCGACGAAGAATATGATGATCGTATGCTTGAATATTATCATTCGTCGGACAAGTATATCAAGGATGAGCCGTGGAAGAATGGTACCCAGAAACCGGTGTATCGTTCCTCGACCGAGACATGGCGGCGCGAGCTGACCGAAGGTCAGATTTACCTGATCGAGTGGATCGTCGGGCGACAGCTGGCCCGCTACGGCTATACACGATCGGCCGTGCGGTTCCGCACCAAGCTCTTGAGCCCGCTGCAGGTAGCTCACGAGCTGTTCCGGTGGGCCCAGCACAAGCGATCGGAAAGCAAGGCCCGGCGGCGCGCCCCAGCAACCATCCATGCCACCAACACGCGGCTGTATCAAATGCTCTGGCGAGCCATGGGGCAAAGGTGAAGGTGCACCGTTCTGGCGTCTAAGCCATACGA
The DNA here is from genome assembly GCA_963840925.1 of uncultured Alphaproteobacteria bacterium. GTDB lineage: Bacteria > Pseudomonadota > Alphaproteobacteria > Geminicoccales > Geminicoccaceae > DATAOG01. The sequence continues at coordinate 171,217 of CAWJAY010000026.1, read as the reverse complement.
ACGACAGACCGGGTCATTGGATGACCGGAGGTGGCCATGAGCATGCGGGTGCAATGGACAGCCGCCGTGATCAACTACAACGGCGGCACCCTAGTTGCCGACACCATTGCGTCGATCACGCAGGTGCATGATCCGCCAGACGAGATTCTGCTGGTCGATGACGGCTCGACTGATGGCAGCATTCTCAGCGTGCAGCACTCACATCCCGATGTACGGGTCGTCGAGATGGAGCGTCATACAGGTCGCCCGACGATGGTCCGGAACCGAGCGCTTCGCGCCGCGGAGCATCGCTATGTCTTGCTGAGCGACAACGACGTGACGTTCGCTGCTGATGCCGTGGAGCAGCTTAAAGCCGTCATGCTCGAACGGCCCGACGTCGCCATCTGCACGCCCTTGGTCGTCTACGACGACGATCGCGAGACCGTCTACAGTCAAGCGCACCGATTGCATTTCCTTTGCTGGGGCACTTTGCTCAAGGCGCGAACCGTCGCGGCCGCACGTGCTGTCGGGCCGCATCAGGGAATTGGCTGCGGCATCCAGCTGATCGACAAGGTGCGGGCGGAAGCGTCCGGGTTCTTCGACGAGAACCTGGTGTTCGGCTGGGGCGACGACGGCGCTTTGCACCACCGCCTGCACCTCGCGGGATGGGCGTGCTACACGGTCCCGGCCGCGCTGGTCTACCACCGGCGAATTCGCACGACGCCACGCGTGTACGGTCAGATTCACAATCGTTGGGTCGTCCTCCTGCGAGACTACCAGCTACGAACGCTCATCGTCGCGGCACCCGCGCTCCTCGTCTTCGAGCTGATGCTGATCGCATCCGCATTGTCACTGCGGGCAGGAGGTGAGTACCTGCATGCGGTTCACGACGTAACGAGCAAGCTCGGGCCTATTCGAGCCGCCCGCCGGCGGGTGCAGTCGTCACGTCGCATCGCAGACCGGAATGCTCTATGTGCCGACGATCTCGATCTGCCGCGACGGTTCGCCGGGGGGAACGCGCTCGGCGCGGTCGCGAAGCTGCTGAACGCCGGTTTTCGTGCCTACTGGCGGCTGGTTGGTCGGTTACTATAAGTATCGGTGCGCCAATCTTCGGCATGAGAGCAACGGAGAAGCATGCATGATCGCGGGACTGCGGCGGCATCTGGATGAGATGCGTCACGAGGCGAACTGTCTCCGCCGCGGCCACTACCCTTCCTTCGTTGCCGCCCAGAGCGCGGATCTCCACCCCGACGATGTGCCGGTTTTCGTATTCCACACGATCGAGCCGCAGGAGTTCGAGGAGCAACTACGCTACCTGGCCGACAATGGCTATCAGACGCTCGACTGTGCTACGTTCTGGGCCGGTCTGACCGGGGCGGCGGAGGTCACGCCCAAGTCCGTGCTCCTGACGATCGACGATGGCCGCGCAAGCGCATGGAGCTACGGCCTGCCTCTGCTCAGAAAGTATGGCATGAAGGCGGTGGTCTTCCTGATCCCAGGCTATGTCCGTGAAGCAACGTCGCTGGCGCCGACGCTCGAGGATGTGTGGGCGGGCCGAAACCGACCCGAGACCCTGGCCAGCCGGGACCCCGAACTGATGAGCTGGTCCGAGGCCGAAGCGGCGGCCGCGACCGGCGCCATCGATTTTCAGTCGCATACGCTATATCACCACCGGGTCCCGATCGGCGAGCGGATCGTCGACTACGTCAACCCGCAAATGTCGGATGCCCTGTTCGACCTTCCGATCGCGCTCGGCCAGGAGGAGCAACTCTGCGCCGATGGCGTCGAGGGCATGCTGGGCGCGCCGATCTACGAGAACGACTCGTTGATGGCGGGACGGGCCGTCTATCGTCCAGACCCACGCCTTGCCGAGGCTTGCATGAACTACGTGCGAAGCATGGGCGGCCCTGCCTTCTTTGGTTCACCGGGCTGGCGCCAGGAACTCCATCAGCTTGCCCGCGCCTGGCGCGAGGGGCATGACGATCGAGGTAGCTTTGACGACGACGCCGCCGTGGCGCACGAGTTGACGCAGGGTCTGCGGCGGGCGCGTCTGCTGATCGAACAACGTCTGCCGGGCACGGAAGTGCGACACCTCTGCTACCCTTATACGATCGGCTCCGACGCAGCTGTCCGGGCGTCGCGCGAAGCCGGCTATTTGACCAATTTCTGGGGCGTGTTGTCGGATCGTCGGAGCAATCGACCAGGTGATGACCCCTACCGTTGCGCCAGGCTCAAGGGCGACTATTTGCGGCGCCTGCCGGGGTGCGGTCGGGTCACGCTGGCGGGCATCATGGCGCGCAAGATCAGCCGACGCGTCTTGGCGAAGCCGGTCTATTGAGTTGAGTGCGGCACGCCGACCTGACGACAGGGGCGCCCACCAAGCCAACCAGGCCGACGCGGCGCGCAGGCCCCGATCTGCATGGACCAGGATTTCCGTCGTGCTGTCGTCGCGCCGGCTGCGGCTCTGCGTCGGCGCCGGTCTGCTTGCCTTGTTGGTCAGCTGGGTCGATCTCGACCAAGCACTCGGGGTTGTGGCGGGCGCCCGGCTCGACTATCTTGCGCTGCTGCCCCTGGTGCTGCTCGTCGACCGGCTGATCGCCGCGTTCCGCCAGTACATCCTGCTGCAGGGCCAACACCCCGCCGTGACCTTCTGGGGCATTGTCCGGCTGACCTTCGTCAGCGCTGTAAGCGGCGGCGCAAAAATCCCTCGTGTAGCGGCCTGATGGTCCGGCCGCGGCGGCGCAAAAGTGCGTCACCAAGCTAAGCCTTTCGGCCCGGGTCAGGGCGGAAGGCGGAGGGATGAAGGGCGTGGATCTGTATGCGCGAGTTCGGCGAGCGGTTTATGTGGAGGGGATGAGCCAACGTGGTGCGGCCCGGCATTTCGGGATCGACCCGCGCACCGTGGCCAAGATGATGCGGTATTCAGTGCCACCCGGATATCGCCGGTGCCGGCCGCCGGCGCGGCCGAAGCTGGACCCGTTCACCGGGATCATCGACCAGATTCTGGACGACGATGGGTCGATGCCCACCAAGCAGCGGCACACGGCGAAGCGGATCTTCGAGCGGCTGCGTGACGAGCACGGCTACCGGGGCGGCTACACGACGGTCAAGGATTACGTGCGGGTGCGTCGGCGGCAAAAGCGCGAGGTGTTCGTGCCGTTGTCGCACCCGGCGGGCCATGGCCAGGCCGACTTTGGCGAAGCAGTGGCCCTGATCGGCGGGGTGGCGCAGAAGGTTCATGTGTTCGTGATGGACCTGCCGCACAGCGACGCTGGGTTCGTGAAGGCCTATCCGGCAGAGACGACCGAGGCCTTTCTGGACGGACATGTGTCGGCGTTCGGGTTCTTCGGCGGTGTGCCGCGCTCGATCTTGTACGACAACACCAAGCTGGCGGTGGTACGGATTCTCGGCGACGGCAAGCGGCAGCGGACCCGCGCCTTCGGCGAGCTGACGTCCCACTACCTGTTCGAGGATCGCTTTGGTCGGCCTGGCAAGGGCAACGACAAGGGCAAGGTCGAGAATCTGGTCGGCTATGCGCGGCGCAACTATCTGGTGCCACTGCCACGGGCGGCGACCTTCGAGGAGCTGAACGCGCAGCTCGAAGCCCTCTGCCGCCGCCGCTTCGCTGATCGGCTGCGTGGTCACGACGCCACGATCGGGACCCGTCTGGCGGCGGATCAGGCAGCGTTCCTCGACTTGCCAGCGGTGCCCTACGCGCCGTGCGAGAGGCGACCGGGTCGGGTCAGCTCGCTCTCGCTGGTGCGTTATCGCAGCAACGATTACTCGGTGCCGACCGCCTACGGCCACCGCGAGGTGATGATTCGCGGCTATGTCGACCGGGTGGAGATCGTCTGCGGCAGCGAGCAGATCGCCTGCCACCGGCGCTCCTACGCCCGCGAGGACTTCGTCTTCGATCCGCTGCATTACCTGGCGCTGCTGGAGCAGAAGCCGGGAGCGCTCGACCAGGCAGCACCACTGGCGGGCTGGCAGCTGCCCGACGGGTTCGGTGTGCTGCGCCGGTTGCTCGAAGCCCGCCTGGGCAAGCCTGGCAAGCGGGAGTTCGTGCAGGTTCTGCGCCTGTTGGAGGTGTTTCCGCTCGAGGTTGTCACCGCCGCCGTTGGCGCCGCCCTGGCGCGCGGCGCGATCGGCTTCGATGCCGTCAAGCATCTGGTGCTGTGCCGGATCGAACGGCGGCCACCGCGGCTCGATCTGACCTTGTATCCCTACCTTCCCAAGGCCGTGGTCCAGACGACGTCACCCCACGCCTATCTGAGCCTGCTGGCGGGACGAGCGGCATGAGCGCGACGCCGCAGCTCCTGCTCGGCCATCATCTGAAGGCGCTCAGGCTGCCGACCTTTGTGCGCGAGTACGACAAGGTGGCTCGGCAATGCGCCGCCGAGGGCCTCGATCACGTCCGCTATCTGCTCCGCTTGGCCGAGCTGGAGATGATCGACCGGGAACAGCGCCTGGTCGAGCGGCGCATTCGGGCGGCCCGTTTCCCTGCCGTGAAGAGCCTGGACAGCTATGACTTCACCGCTCTGCCCAGCCTCAACAAGGCGCTCGTGCTGGAGCTGGCTCGATGCGAATATCTGGCGCGCCGCGAGAACGTGATCGCCCTCGGCAATGCCGGCACCGGCAAAACCCACCTCGCGCTGGGCTTGGGTCTTGCCGCCTGCCAGAAGGGCCTTGCGGTCGGCTTCACCACTGCCGCTGCCCTCGTCCACGAGCTGATTGAAGCCCGTGGCGAGAAGCGTCTGCTGCGGCTGCAACGTCAGCTCGCCGCGTGCCAGCTGCTGATCATCGACGAGCTCGGCTACGTGCCCCTCTCACCAACCGGTGCCGAGCTGCTGTTCGAGGTGTTCAGCCAACGCTACGAGCGGGGCTCGGTCATCGTCACCAGCAATCTGCCGTTCGACGAGTGGACCAGCGTGTTCGGCTCCGAGCGCCTGACCGGCGCGCTCCTCGACCGCCTCACCCATCACGTCCACATCCTCGAGATGAACGGTGAGAGCTATCGTCTCCGACAGAGCAAGCACCGTCAGCGCTCGCCCAGGTCCGACGCCAGCCAACAGCAGCCCGGCTGACCACCAAATGAGAAGGGCCCCGCGCGGGGCCCTTCTCATCACGCCACCTGATGCATCTTTGCTCCGTCGCAGCGACGCATTTTGTCTCCGCCGTTGACATCGCGCGCAGCCGTCGTCTATGCCGTTAGTGCCTACGGCTGGTTTATCGGCCTACCTGTGGGCGTCGTGGTCGGGGCGTTCTTCGGAGCGATTGCCTGCATGGTGACGGCGACACTCTGGCCCCTCGCTGCTGGCTATATAGCCCTGATCGCCGTCTGCCTGATGCTGTACGGCCCCCGGAGCCTTGGCCTGTGATGGCTGCCAAAGGTTTTGCGTACATGCGCGCGATAGCTTCCCGCTAGCGCAGCGATGCAAACACTCAATTCAGAGCGGCCTCCCTCTGTTCTCTAACGGCGGATTGGCCGAGGCAAGCGTCGGACTGATCGGCGGCGCTTGGTTCTGCCGGGTTCATGGTTCTCTCCGAGATCGGGCGCGTGCCCGTCTCAACAAGGCGTCAGACGCTTGGGCGGCTCAATGTGCACTGCGCGCTGACCTTGCTCGGACTTTCGAACGGGTGCGCAAGAGACGCAGCGAGCTCGTCCTCGCATCGTCCCGGCAGGGACCGCGTTCGCCGATCGGCGAACCTCTTGCGATCAGATCATCACGCCGTGGCCTCCGCTGTCCAGCGGAAGGTGGCGCCGTCCTGCCACAGCCGGTGCAGCAGGACGGCGAGCTTGCGCGCGAGCGCGACTTTTGCCTTCTTGGCACCGCTCCGCTTGGCCAGCCTGATGGCCCAGGCCTTGAGGGATGACCAGCGCTCGACCCTGGTCAGCAGAACGTTCGCGGCTTCGAACAGGTAGCTGCGGGTGAGCCGGTCGCCGCATTTGGAGATCCGGCCGCTCACGTCGCGCTCTCCCGATTGGTGGCGCCGGGGTGTCAGACCGAGGTAAGCACCGACGCTCGACGTTCGTCGAAAGCGCGCTGGTTTGTCGATCGTGGTGACGAACGCCAGCGCCGTCAGCGGCCCCACGCCCGGAACGGTCATCAACCGATGACACACCTCATGGCGGCGGGCGCGCCGCACCAGCTGGCGTTCGAGTGCTGCGACCTGATCGTCAAGGGCACGCCAAGCCGCCAACATGGGCTCGACCACCAACCGCAGCTCGGCATGCTCGACGACGCGTGCGCGGACGTCCGCCTCGAACCGGCCACCACTAGTGCACAGGAGCAGACAAAAGAGTCAGTCGCCCATGACGCTGCCATGCCACTGCTCCTCGGGCCCAGCCATCCCCGTACGGCGGCGGGGTAAATCATCTGAACGCCTCTGTGCACTAGCCTTTGGCAGGATCAGGCCGAAGATCTTCATCAGACCGCGGATCTGGTTGATCATCTCGGTCCGCATACCGACCAGCTGCTTGCGGACCCCGAGAGTCGCGCGCACGAGATGACTCTCGACACTCTTCACCTCGACCTCCCGGTACCATCCCGTGCGGACGATCTGGGCCAGGCCGTCGGCGTCGTTGGCGTCGCTCTTGTTGATCTGCATCGACAAGGCTGCCCGAGCGTGACGCGCATCCAAGCACACCACCGGCAGCTCGAGGATCCGCAGCTCGTGCACCAGCCAAGGCGCCAACGGGCCGCTCTCCAGCCCGACCCGCTCGAGCGAGGTGCCCCGGGTCGCGAGCGTCTGCGCGATCGCCATGGGCGAGGTCGCACAGGTCCCGCGCCAGGTCACCAAACCCCCGCTCATCGACGATGCACACCGTCGTCTTGGCCTGCGAGACATCCAGTCCGGCAAAGGTGGTCATGGCAGCTCTCCGCTTCGGTTGACGCGATCGAGAGCTTGCCTCAGTCGCCCGCCGTTACCCATGTGCACTAGCTCGCTTCATAGCACATAACTGGGGGGACCGGTCTGGCGAGGGCGACCCCCTGCAACCATCATGCGGCACGGGCATGTAGATGACCTTGCTCGAAATACCACTGCGCCGTGCGGCGCAGGCCCTCGGCCACGTCCACACTCGGCCTGTAGCCGAGTTCGCGCACGGCGCGATCGATGGAAAAGGCTCGGTTCTTCACGAAGAACGCAACCCGACGGCGGTGGAGAGGGGGATCTATGCCGAACGGGCGACAAAGCCCCTCGCACGCGATCGCGCCAGCCAACAGCGGCCAATACGGCAGGCGACCCCGGGGTGGCGGCACACCGACGGCGTCGGCGATCTCCGCGACCAGCTCATTCAGCGTGACGTAGCGAGGTCCCGCAAGGATGAAGATCTCCCCCAGCGCCGCCGGGTGCTCGCCGCACAAGTTGATCCCATTGATCAGGTCCGCGATGTAGACCGGGTGCCAGAGCGTGTTCCCGGAGCCGAACATTCGGAAGCTGCGGTTGTGCACCGCCCTGAACAGTTTGAGAAAGCGCAGGTCTCCGGGGCCGTAAATCCCGGCCGGACGGAAGATCACGCCGGGCAAGCCCCCATCGAAGGCCGCGCGTGCCTTGAGCTCGCCCTCGAGCTTGGTCTCCTGGTAGATGTCGCCGGGATTGAAGGCGTCGTCCTCAGTGCAGGGGATCTTCTTGATGTCGCCATGCACGCCGATCGTCGAGCAGTGGATCGTACGTGCGACGCGGTGCCGGTACGCCGCCTCGAGAACATGTTCCGTGCCGCCCACGTTGACTTCGCGATATAGGCTGTCCGGGTGACCGGCGGTTCGAAAAACGGCGGCAATATGGTAGATACGCTCAACTCCTGCAGCGGCGCGGACGACGTCCTCCTTGTTGCGCAGGTCACCCTCGACGAGTTCGACGCCTAGAGCCTGGAGGGCATCAACTGCCGCCCCAGGCCGCACCAGGGCACGGACGGGGTGGCCCTGCTGGCGCAACGTTCGCGCGAGATGCCCCCCAGTAAATCCGGTGGCACCGGTGACCAACACTGGTGGCCGCTCACCCACGCCCGCTGCGCCCCAACTCATCGACCTGTGCGCTCGCGTCCTGGCCGAGACCGAGAACCGCGGCGTAGCACTCGGCGATGCCGCGTTTGAACCCTGTATACGTGTACCGCTCCTGGACCAACCGCTGCGCCCTCCGGCCGAGCGCCGCAGCACCAGCCGGGTCCTCGAGGGCGCGGAGGATACCGCTCGCCAAGCCTGCCGGCGTCGGCTCCACCAGGATCGCGGCCTCGCCGTTCAGGACGCGGGTGTGGGTAGGGAGGTCAGTCGTCACGATCGGGCGCCCGCTCGCCATGTAGCTGAATAACTTGAGCGGCGTGTTGTAGGGCTCGAGGCGTGGCGAGACCAGGACTTCCGCCAGGCCCATGAATTCGGGCATCGTCTCCGGCGGTTGCGCGCCGATCAAGCGCACCGCCTCAGTAAGCTGGTCCGCTTCGATGCGGGCCTGCAAGGCCTTCACTTGTTGCGGCTCGCCACCGACTACCAGCAGCAGCGCGCTGGGATGGCGGGCATGCACAGCCGCCATCGCCTGTATCAGTTCGATCAGTCCTTGCCTCCGGTCGTAGTTGCCGGTGTAGACGATCAGCTTGCGGCCCACGAGGCCGAGCTTGGCGCGCATAGCCAGCATGGCGTTGCCGTCTGGCTGACGGGATGCGCCCTCGATCGGAATGTCACTGACCTCGAATACCGGGATGCTGGGATTTCCGGCGCGGGCGATCTCGCTGGCCTGGCCGGATACGGTCAACGCCCCGGCCGCGCGGCGCAGCGCAAAATGCCGGAGCCAGCCAGCGGGGACGGCCAGCATTCGGGACAGCAACGAACCATGGTCGCGAAGCTGGCCGCAAAGGTCCGAAGTCCAGATCAATAATGGCCGGGACGCCACGCAGATGCGCTAGCGGGACCGCCCAAAACGCCGCCTCCTCGATGGCATGCACTGCGGCGAAGTGCTGAGATCTGCACAGGCGAAGAAAAGCCACCATGAGCGAGAGATTGTAAGCTAACTTGCCGATGCTGAAGCCGACCGCCGGCGGACCGATCCCGGGCAAGCGCCCGACCCGGTGCAGAGTAAGCCCGGGCAAAGCCACATCCTCGCCGTAAGGAAGAGTCAGAAGGTGGACCGCAATCCCGCTTTCAGTCAGGGCGCGGCACGTTGTGAGAACGTTGATAGGCGTTCCCGTCACCCGGAAGAATGGCTGCGGAGCGATCATCAGCGTCTGCTGACAAGCCCGGCACGATGCGACGGCGGGCACGGTGGTCAGCTCCGCGTTGATTCTGCGCCAGGAAGCCTTTCCGCGAGCAGCACCGATGGCGCGCCGATCAGGCAAGTCAGGCCAGAACGCCGACACGGCGCCTCGATCGCTCGGGAAAACGCGGGGCTGGCGATCTTGCGGTGGACGACCATGGGGAAGGTGAACTGTTTCGCCATTCGAAACCGGTCGAAACCGGCGGCCCGGAGTGGGCGGTACAGCTGCTTGGCTTGATAGCAGAAAAAGGGGCGTGTGTTACCCTCGACCTTGCGTTTCACGCTGAACAAGAGCGGCTGCCATAGGTTGGCGCTGAATACCGGCGGGAAATCGACGATCACACGGCTGTGGCTGACGCGGGCGAGCTCGCGCAGCAGTGCTTCGAATCGCTCGACGTGAGCCAGCAGACGGACCGCAAGCACGAGATCGAACGTGCGCTCGGCAAAAGGCAGCGTCCAAAGGCTCGAAACCACGAACCGTAACCGTCCGGGATAGCGCACGAAGAGAGGTGCGAGCCGTTTGACGCACTCCGGCGTGCTCCCCTGCACCCAGACCTCGTGACCAGCTTCGAGCAAGGCTGGAGCCAGCTGAGCGTGGCCACCACCGACTTCGAGAATCCGGCAAGGCCTGGAACTCCCCAGCAACTCACGGATGATGCAATTCTGCTCGGCGAGAAAATAGCTCCCGATAGCCCCTGAAAAGCGCGTGGCGTAGTCGTCGCTTGCTGTATCGACGTCGGGCGTGGTCGTATTGTGCTGTGGACGAGCATGCCCAGCGGGCCGCCTGCGCAGCCTGAGCGAGAGTTGATTGCTAAGAAAACGTGCCGGCCTCTGCAGGCGACCGAAGGTGGCAGGCTGCCGCTCCAATCGATCAAGGGCAGACCTAAGCGCAAACGCTGGTCGGTCCAGATTGGGCTCCAGGCGAAGCACGAAGCCGGAACTCCCCACCCGCTCGAGCTCGCGAGGACGCGGCAATGGGTCCGAACCCGGGAGAATGCGGATGCCGCGCAGGGCTGCGTGCGCGAACTGCCTTGGTCCAGGCAGAGCTACCGGCCTGCCTCCATTGTCACCCAGGAAGATCTCGACCGGCGGTACGCGCGCGAGGTAAGCGTCGACAATACGGCCGCGCTTGCCCCACCACTTCCAAAATCCCCAGGGCAGCACGGGGAGCGCACCCTCAGCCCGCACCGCATCCACGGTCGCGGCAAGGGGTTTGCCGTCAGGAATGTGGGCGCCGGTGCCGAGGGCCAAGACTTCGATGCGTTCCGCGCTCACGATCTGGCGGCCAGCGATCACCAGCAAAGGTAACACGCCGGGGCGTGTCGCCAGGAGGGAGATCGTTTCCTGTGTCCGCGTGATCTGCCATCCCCCAGTAGCGAGCTTGCCCTCCGCCAGTGCCGCGAAACAATCCACACTGGCGCTCTCGGTCAGCATGAGGAAGCCGTAGGCGTCATCCCCGACACGCAGTTTGTCTCTGGCGCGTTCAAAGTTAGCCGCGGCCGCATCGAAGAAGCCCTCGCACTCGAAGCACTCGTGAATGTGGACGTGGCCGTCGATCAGGGCAGTGGTTTGACGAACCTCGCGGATGGCATCGAGACCACTCATCGCCGCTCGTGCCAGGTGCAGCTGGTGGCCGGCGCGTGCGCGCGCGACAGTGGGGCGACCTCCAGGTCGCATTCAGCGGTCGCCCACGTGAGCCGGAGTGGGCCGGGGCGTGGTGCGCATGGGCTCGAGCCGGCGCGAGATCGGGCTCGGCGAGCGCACCAGAAAGTCGCCGATTGCGAGGTAATCGAGGTGGCCCAGGCGAAATGCCCGGATCGCATCGGCCGGAGAATACACGATCGGCTCCTCGTGCATGTTGAAGCTGGTGTTGATCACTGTCGGTACACCGGTAAGCCGGTAGAATGCTTCGATGATGCGGTGAAAGCTCGGATTGTCCTCCGCGCGCACGAGCTGCGGGCGCGCCGTACCGTCGATGTGCACCGCCCCGGCGCAGGTCTGCCGCATGCTCGCGGTGACGTCGCAGGTGATGGTCATGAACCGGGCGGTGTCGCGAGCGCCTGCGATGTCCCGATACGAGCTCTGGGCTTGCTCATTCATAGTGGCCGGGGCGAACGGCATGAATTCCGTGCGGCGCAGCGCGGTGTTCAGCCAATCGTTCACGGAACGATCCGAGGGCTGATACAGGATGGAGCGGTTGCCCAGCGCCCGTGGGCCGTACTCCATGCGGCCATTGAACCGCGCCACGACGTAGCCGTCGGCAAGCAGCTCGCCGATGGCGGTCTCCGCGTCATCGGCGCGGGTGTACTCGAGGCCGTGCGAGCTCAATTCGCGCTCGATCTCGGCATCGCTGAATTCGGCCCCGAGATACACGTCCGGGAGTATCGTGTGCGGCCAGGGTACTGCATCGGCGCGGCCACGGATGCAAGAAACGAGCGCGGCGCCCACCGCGAGCCCGGCATCGGTCATGCCGGGATGGACGAAGATGCGGTCGACCCCGGGCAGTTCTTTGAGCTTCTGATTGATCCGGACGTTGGCGAAGAGGCCGCCAGCGATCGCCAGGTTGCGCGGCCGGTCCGGAGTCAGATGGCGGGCGACGTAGCCAGAGGCGAGGCGCTCGCTGTGCTGCTGGATGCTGGCAGCCAGGTTTTCGCGTGCCCAATTCTCGGGGAGGCGCTTGCGCAGCGCATCGATGGCACCCCGGAACACCACGCCGCCGACGTTCTTAAGCTGCCCGTCCTCGAGCGTGATGAAGGCATCGAGCAGGTCGAGGAAACGCGGCTCTCCGTAAGCGGCAAGGCCTGTAATCTTGCCTTCGTGCTTTTGCGCCTTAAAGCCGCAGATGTGGGTGATATAGGCGTAGTAATTGCCGAGGGAGTCGAATGCCTTGGTGGTGGCCAGGCGCTCGAACCGGCCGTCGCGAACGTCATACACGTGGGCGCAGCAGCCATCGCCGCCGCCATCCATTGTGACCACCAGGGCGTCCTCAAAGCCGCTGGTGAAGTAAGCGCTGGCCGCGTGCGCCAGATGGTGATCGACGAACTCGACCTCAGCGGTGATGCCGAACTCCTCCCGCACGATGCGCTCGATGGCACGGCGGCGCTGGGCGAAGATCGGCGTCCGGACTGCATAGTATAGGGATTCCAGGCCAGGCACGATGTCGATCAAAGGGCCAAGGCGGCCGGCCACGGCCTGGATCGAGTTGCGAATGGACCTGTCGTCGCTCTCCAACCAACCCTCGAATGCCCGCACGCCGTCGGTCCAGTAGGCATTCACGCTCGCCACGAACACGAGGTCTATGTCGCCCGGCGCGACGCCCGCCACCCGCATCACCTCCGCAATCGCCTGACGCGGAAAGCCGTACGCCATCTTCAGCCGGGACAGCGCCTCCTCGTTGACAGCCGCGAGCAGGCGCCCGCTTTCGACCACAGCTGCGCCGCAGCTGACGCCGTCGGTGATGCCAAGTACCAACATGCGGTTCCTCTCCCACCATTCCCGCCATCTCGGACTGAGTTTTGCCGGTTGCGGATCTGGGATCAAGTTTTTCGGCTTGCCACACGAAACGCCAAACACTGCGGGAGTGCCCCAGTTGATTCCCTTCGGCCCGTATCTAGTGCACTGATGCAATCAGAGGATTCACAAGAGCCGGGGGATGTGCGATGCTGGTTGCATGGCTCAGATCGTCTGTCCTTTGGTCTCGGCTGAGGATCGTGCTGGTTTGGAGGCGACCGTCGCCGATCGTAACCGTGCCCAGAAGCACGTGGCGCGGGCGCGGATCATCCTGGGCTCGGCCGACCGGCTGAGCGTCGCCGAGGTCGCCCGGCGCGCCGGGGTCGGCCGGCCGGCGGTGTGGCGCTGGCAGCGACGATTCGCCGAGGCGGGGGTCGACGGCCTGCTGCGCGATGCCACCCGCAAGCCCGGCAAGGCGCCCTTGGGCGCGCCGACCGTGGACCGGGTCGTGGCGCTCACCTGTTCCGAGCCGCCCGGCGAAGCCACCCACTGGACCGGCCGGGGGATGGCCAGACACACGGGCGTCTCCTTGCGTTCGGTCCAGCGCATCTGGGCGGCCCATGACCTCCAGCCGCACCGCATCCGGACCTTCAAGCGCTCGACCGATCCCGAGTTCGCCGCCAAGCTCGAGGACATCGTCGGCCTGTACGTCGACCCGCCCAAGCATGCCGTCGTGCTGTCGGTCGACGAGAAGTCCCATGTGTGGATGGCCCCCGGCTCGCAAGAGAAAAGTTAGCGTGTTGGCATAATCAGGCTGCTTTGCGGTCATGTGTCCGGCCTGTTGACGCGGCCGTCGCACGACCGCTGGCCCCGATGGGTTCCGCGGACCAGGGCCTCATCAGATCCTCGGGATTCCGTCCCTCGACTTCTCCAGGCTGCTCCCGGTCCCTCGGCACAACCGACTACCCCATCACGTTTCCTTCCCTCGCAAGCGTCACATAATCGGCGAGCTCGGCCTAAGCCGGGACTGCCTGCCGATAGTTCTGCCCGTGCGCCATCACGGCCCAAACGATGCGCGCCATCTTGTTGGCCAGAGCCACGGCGACCACGAGGCGGGGTCGTCTCGCCAGCAGACCCTGGATCCACGCATCGGACCGGGCTGCCTTCGAGCGCAGCAGGACGGTTTGGGCGCCGACGATCAGCAGCTGCCGGATGTACTTGTCGCCGAGCCTGCTGATCCGGCCCAACCTCTGCTTGCCGCCGGTGGATCTTTGCCGCGGCACGAGGCCGAGCCAGGCCGCGAACTCCCGCCCGCCCCGGAAGGCGTCGCGGTCAGGCACGGTGGCGGCGATGGCGGTGGCGATCAGCGGGCCGATGCCCGGAATGGTGACGAGCCGCCGGCTGACAGGGTTCGCCTTGTGCCAAGCCATGATCCGGGCGTCGACCTCGGCGATCCGCTGGGCCACCTCGTCGAGCTGAGCCGCGAGGAGCTCGAGGACTTGACGCGCCAGCTCCGGCACGCGCCGATCCTCCTGCATGCTCGCCAAGAGCCCTGGCACGTTCCAGGGTCCCTGGGCTCCAACGAGACCGAACTCGGCCAGGTGCCCGCGTACGGCGTTGATGAGCTGGGTTCGCTGCCGGACCAACAGCTCGCGGACCCGGTGCATGGTCATTGCCGACTGTTGCTCTTCGGTCTTGACCGGCACGAAGCGCATGGACGGCCGCGTCACGGCCTCGCAGATCGCCGCGGCGTCGGCCGCGTCGTTCTTGCCCCGCTTGACGTAAGCCTTGACGTACTGTGGCGGCATCAGGCGCACCTCATGTCCCAGCGAGCGCAGCTCGCGCGCCCAGAAGTGCGCGGTGGCGCAAGCTTCCATGCCGACCAGGCAGGTTGGCAGCGCGGCGAAGTAGGTGATGACCTGAGCACGCCGGAGGCGGCGCTGCACGACGACATGGCCCGCCTCGTCCACGCCATGGACCTGGAAGACCTGCTTGGCCAGGTCGAGGCCGATCGTGGTAATCTCCATCTGGATGGCTCCCCTTGGTGCTGTTCGACAGCCACCACCTTGGCACGACGATGCCGTGAGGGGGCCATCCACCCCATCAGATCCAGGCCCTGGATCGCACCCAGCCCGGGCTGCCGCTCAAGCCGGGCAAGGCCGGGACCATGACCCACGACGACCTGCGCAACGGCGTCACCACCCTGTTCGCCGCCTTCGACGTGCTCGAAGGCACGGTGCTCGGCCGTTGCATGCAGCGCCACCGGCACCAGGAATTCCTGCGCTTCCTCAACACCATCGAGGCCACGGTGCCGGCCGGCAAGGTGATCCACGTGATCCTCGACAACTACGGCAGCCACAAGCACCCCAAGGTGCTGCGCTGGCTCGCCCGCCATCCGCGCTTCGTCTTCCACTTCACCCCGACCTCGGGCTCCTGGCTGAATGCGGTCGAGACCTTCTTCTCGGCGCTGACCCGGCGCCGGCTCAAGCGCGGCACCTTCCACTCGATCGTCGACCTGCAGACCGCGATCCACCGCTACATCGACGAGCACAACGACGACCCCAAGCCCTTCACCTGGATCAAAACACCCGGGCAGATCCTCGCCAAGCTAAATCCTCCGAATGCGCCTGTGCACTAGCGTGAGCGCACCTAACCTGGACCATTCATGAGCGACAGAGGGCGTCGCTTTGCGGGCGCGCTTGACGGTGACGCCTGGGGCGCGATCGGGTCGGGTTGGCGGTGGTTGCGAGGGACGGGTTCGGTCGGAGCACGCTGCCCCGCGGGTCAGGGCGGGAGCTTGATGGCACGGGCGGCGAGGAGCGCCCAGCTGGTCTGATGAGGATAGCAGGACGGCAGGGCCACCTTGATCCGGGTGACCATCTCGGTGATCCGGGCGGCGACCTTGATCAAGGCGATGCGGATCGTGTCGAACTGAGCCGCGTGCCAGAACGAGGTCTTGGGCGCCAGGCCGCGCAACGTGTGCAGCAGCCAATAGGCGGCGGTGTGGATCAGCAGGCGGAACTGATTGGCCGTCGCGTTGGTGCAGGAGATCCGATCCGAGGCGAGGTGCAGCTCGTGCGCCTTGATCAGGTTACCCGGCCCAAATCGCGCCGAGTGGACCCAGCTCGAAGACTCTCGACAGCGCCGGCCGCTGGTATCAGTGATATCATGGCGCGATTGAACACCCGGCGGTCGAGTATCCGCAAGTGAAATCGCGTCGATGGACTGAGCTGCTCCCCTGACGTCCCTCACTCATGACGGGAATCCTTGGGGTCGATAGCTTGGGGTAGAGCTCGGTGCGAGCGGGCGCGCGGCCGGACCATCGACGAGTCCGCCGGGCGCCCGGCGGCGAGCTACCGTGCCTGGTCCGGCGGCAGCCCGGCATGCGCCGAGTGCGGCCGGACTTGGTTGTAGTCGAGCCGCCAGCTCTCGAGCACGCGGGGGGCGTGAAGCCGCCGGATGCTCCGGGCGTGCTCGGGGAAGCGCTGAGCCAGGGCGGCGATGGCGTCCACATCCGGCCTTCTCGATCAGAGGCGTCGGGCGTTGCAGGCCCTCCTCGGCCATCCGGCGCTGCCTTTCCGCCAGGCGGCGAGGAGCGATCAAAGTTAGACAGCTGCTGCGCCGGCCGGGGTTCGATACGGTTCGAACCTGTTGTTGGCGCTGGGCACGGATGCATGGTACGTGGTGATTGAGGCGGTGCCGCGTGATCGTACTGACGGGGCGATCACGCAGCCAGCAGCGAGCGCCACAAAAAGGGGATTTAGTCGTTAAAGTGTCATAGCTCGGGAGTGTGCTCGACGGCCCGGAAGCGACGGCGGGTGGGCCGGTTGGCCGTGATGGAATGCCGATCGACCAGCGATCCAACGCCGCAATCGAAGCGGCGGAAAACGGGCGGAGCCCCGAAGGGCAGGCCGCCGATGGCCAGGCAAGCGTCAGCCAGACCGCCGGTAACGACGCAGCGGTCACGGAGGACACCCTGTCGCCGGACGAGGTGCGCGCGCAGCTTCAAAGGATCCTCGACAGTCCGGCCTTCGAGGCCAGTAACCGCCGCCGGCGCTTCTTGCGCTACGTCGTCGATGAACTGCTGGCCGGCCGGGCCGATCGGCTGAAGGGGTACTCGATCGCGATCGCGGTCTTCGACCGCGACGACAGCTTCGATCCGCAGACCGATCCGGTCGTGCGTTTGGAGGCGAGGCGGCTGCGGCGTGGCCTCGAGCACTACTATCTGACCGCTGGCCGCGACGATCCGATCTGGATCGAGATCCCCAAGGGCGGTCTACGCGCCGATCTGCGAGCGGCGGGAACACCTTTCCCGAGCGGCGTCCTTCCCGGTCAGCGAACCTGCTCCCCTGGTGGCCCAGCCTTCGGCGCCCGGCGAGCCGAGGCGGCGCTGGTATTGGATCACGACCGTCCTCCTGGCCGGTTCGTTGCTTGCGGCCGCGGGATGGCTCGGCACCGAGCTGCTCGCTTCCCGGTTCTGGTCGAGCGGCAGCGAGGACGCCGCGACCGCGCTGCCTCGAGGTCCCAAGATCGCCGTGTTGCCGTTCTTGAATCTGAGCAGTGACCCCGGACAGGCCTACTTCGCTGCGGGAATGACCGACCAGATCGTGACCGATCTGGCGCGCTTCAAGGCATTGTTCGGTCCTGTCGACCAAGTCGACCGCGAAGTACCGGGAGAACGATCCGCCCAGCCTCAACATCTCCATCGGGAACTCGGCCTGGATTATCTGCTGGACGGGAGCGTTCGGCTCGAAGAAGACCAGATCAGGCTCTCAACTCGTCTGATCGACGCGCAGTCCGGCAAGATCATCTGGTCAGAGACTTACCAGGACGAACTTATACCTTCTAATGTGTTTGAAATTCAAGATACTGTCTCACATCAGGTGTCCGCGATCATCGCCAGCAGCTACGGTATGATCGCCGAAGTGGATCTGAGACGAACGCAACGCCGATCGCCAAAGTCGCTTGCCGCTTATGATTGCGTGCTTCGCTATTATCATTACCAGCGGTCGTTCGACCCCCAGGAGCACGCCAACGTGCGCGCCTGCCTCGAGCGCGCCGTCGAGTTCGATCCTGACTATTCCGACGCGTGGGCTGTCCTTGCGAACATTTATGCGCAGGAGCATCGGTTCGGCCTCAATCCGCGGCCGGAGCTCTACGATTCCCACGAGCATTCTCTGACCGCAGCCCACCGGGCGGTCGAGATCGAACCGGGAACCCGACCGCCCAGCTGATGCTCGCGAACGCGCTGTTGATCGGCGCAATCTCGCCGGGTTCAGGGCAGCCGGGGAGCGGGCGATCACCCTCAACCCCAATGACCCCGACCTTCTGGTCCACTATGGAATGCGTCTGACCTTCATCGGGGAATGGGAGCGTGAACTCGCGCTGGTGACGAAGGCGATCGCGCTCAATCCCGAGCACCCGGGATGGTACCGGGATCCTCTCATCTATTACTACTACCAAACCGGGGACTATGAACGGGCGTTGGCCAAGTCGCAAAGCACAAGAGGTCTTCACCGACATCTGGTGGTTGCTGTACCGGGCGATGATCCTCGGCCAGCTGGGTCGGAGCGAGGAGGCGCAGCCGGTGATCGAGGCGGCTCTGAAGCTCAAGCCGGATGTCCGCGAACGCCTTTGGGACATGGCGCGTGATCTGGAACGCACCAGACCCGCAGATCGAGCATATCGCGGATGGCCTGCGCAAGGCCGGCCTCGCGATCGGCCTGCACCACCGTCTTCGTGACCTGACGCCCCCTGAAGTCGCTCGACCTGCCCGCCAGGGCATGCTGAGACCCTGCCGGCGTTGTTTGGTCCTCGCCTTCGATAGCTCCCGCCGCCGTGAAGTTCGGGCGGGCACTGATGAACCGCTCCGGCGAGTTGGTCCTCCAGGGAGCCTGGCTGAGCAGTTCGTGGTTGGTCCGCGCGCAAGTCCGGACTCAAGGAGCCCGGCCCCTGGGTTCCCTCTGGGCTAGCTCCAGCACCTGCTGCAGCGCCACGTATCTCGGCAGGTAACGAACTGTAGCGTACTTCCACCCGACCGCGTGCTTCGCAGAATGCACCGGCGAGCTGCGCAAGCGGCGAAAAACACCGCCGGTGCTACCGGTGAAGCGGAGGCAACAACTGATGCGTAGGATGTTGGGAATCGCAATCGTCGCGGCGATGGCCCTCGGGGCCGGCGTCGCGCTGGCGGACGAGGTCTCGGGCAAGATCGAGGGCATCGACCTGCAAGGCAACAAGTTCAAGATCGGCGATCAGGAGTTCCAATGGTCGTCGTCGAACTCGGTCGGCACCAAGCTCGAGGAACTCAAGGACGGCGATCAGGTCAAAATGATGTACGAGCCGAATTCGGACGGCACCAACGACGTGCAGGAGATCACGAAGGAGTAGATGACCTCGTCGAGGTCACTGCTCAAGCGGCGGGAGCCGGCCCCGCCGCTTGAGCAAGGTTTGCTTGTGAAAGCCGCCGGAGAGATGAAGCTCATCCATATGATGTTTCTGCTCATGGCCTAGTGTGGCGTCCCAGAAATAAGATTACCCGTTCAGGCGATGGGCCGCGAGCGATCGTTGTAGGCGGCAACGAAGGCGCTGATCCGAGTGACGAGGTCCTTGGCGCTGGCGAAAGAACCGCGCCGAATCTCGCGGCTGGTCAGAATCGCGAACGAACGCTCGACCTGGGTTGAGTCAAGAGGCGTAGGTCGGGGTCTAGTGGGGGTGGATGTCGAGACCGCTCGGCACCGCACCCTCGATGCGCTTGAGAAAGGCCGAGGAACTCCTGGGGGCCATGGCGTGCCCGGCACGGCGCCAGGACCTGCCCGTTGGCGCCGTCGAGGCGGCAAACGATGGGATCGTGCCATGCCGTTTGTCGTCATGGGTGATGCCATCTACGTGAGCGAACCCATCGGCAGCATGGGCTGCGTGCGCTCCAGGGCCTGAATTTGGCTTTTTTCGTCGACACACAGGACGGCCGCGTAATCCGGCGGGTTACGATACAGCCCGACGAAGTCGCGCGGTGCGGCGACCCACGGCATAACGGTCCCTTGCCACAGACTCCGTACGACGCGACGACTTTTCCGCGCCGGCGACGATCTGCTGGCGATCGGCGCCATCGGCTTTAATCAAGCTTGCGGGCGGCAGCGGCATCGACACCGTCCCTCTCGACGGGGCGGGCGAGACCCTTAACCTCTCGGCGATCTCGGACCTGTTCGTCCAGGACGGCGAGCGCGTCGATCTCAACGGCAACAGCAACGAGCTGGCCCTGGACACACGGGAGATCCTGAACATCGACCACAACTCCAATAGTCTCACCGTGTTCGGCGATGACACCAACGCGGTCGGCGGCAGCCTGCCTGGCGCCGTTCAGGGCACGACGACGGTCGACGGGGTCGACTTCAACACCTTCACGGTCGACCAGGCGCAGCTCCTGGTCCAGACCGCGTCGACACCAGCGGGATCGAAGTGGCGTAGCGCCGAGCGACGCGCGGCGGGGAGGCGGATGACCGAGCTGCGGCCGGATGCTGCGGTGCCCGGGCTCGAGGGCGGTTCGACAACGCGCTGGAGCCCCGCTAGGTGTACCACGGCTACGATCGGCTCTACGTGCCCCACGTCGCGTGCACCACGGGCGATCTCGACGTCCATGACATCGCCTTCGATGCCAAGGTCGGATCGTGTTCGTCAACACGCTGTTCAGCTGTCTCGCCACGGTCAGCGAGACCCTCACGCCGCTCTGACGGCCGCCGTTCATCAGCAAGCTGGCGGCCGACGACCGCTGCCACCTGAACGGCTTGGCGCTTAAGGACGGCAAGGCCGCTTACGTCACCGCGGTCAGCCGCGCGGACGTCGCCGATGGCTGGCGCGACCGGCGGACCGGAGGCGGGGTCGTGGTCGACGTGGCGGGCGAGCGAGGTGGTGCTGGAGGGCCTCTCGATGCCGCACTCACCGCGCTGGCACGACGCCGGCGACGGCGGGCGGCTCTGGCCGCTCGATTCCGGCACCGGCTGGTTCGGCCATGCCGACCTCGAGCGCGGGCGGTTTAAGTGGCTCACCTTTGTACGGGCTACGCTCGGGGACTCGCCTTTCACGGATCGTTCGGGTCGTTCGCGGTGATCGGACTGTCCAAGCCGCGCGAGAGGACCTTCACCGGCCTGCTCTTAGACGAGAGGCTGGTGCGGCGCGATGCCGAGCCGCGCTGCGGCCTAATGGTGGTCGACCTGCGCTCGGGCGATGCTGCCCGGCGTGCGCCGGCCGATGGCGCTCGGCCTCAAGACCGATGAGGATCCGTTGCCGTTCTCTTTTCCCCCAATGGCGCCGGAGCCCAAGCTCGCGGACTGGCTCCTCGACCGCGTTGGTTGCCGGGCCAATTGACCCCGGTGAACATCGGCTTCGGCCGTGGCTGCGGAGTGGTCAGGCCAATTGACCGGACCTGGTCTCGCACGGCAGCACCTACCTGAGTGACGAATCGGAGGTCACCAAGCCGTTGGCTGCCACCTGCTTCGCGCGTGCCCATGACGCCCCAATTTCCCTCCCCCATCGCGGCACCTCTGGATCAGGTACTGCCCTCCAGGCCACCTAGTCGCCGTGTCTGCTGCTGAGGGTAAAGCTCCCGAAACCGCGGGAAGCGAACGTAGCGGTTCTCACGACCGCTCGGCCTGACAGCGGCCATGCCGGGCAGCGGGACGGGATAGGCGGCCCATAGCCACGAGCCGACGTTCTCGGGCAACGTGACTCACGCCTTCAGCTTGCGTTTGATCTCATTCAGGAAGCGCCAGTCGGTGCCCTCGGCAATGATCTTGTTGGAGGTTGACTTGAACATACCGACCTCGCGAACTCGGATCGCGTAGAAGCGCATCGTGTCCTCCGGGTCGATGATATGCATGCGAAGCAGAAATAATAACCTCTTTCCATTCGCCCCGGTTGGCGCCCACGCACCCTTCAGATCCAAGGCCCGATACCATAAAGTCCATAGTGGTAGGGGTAGGTATCACCTTCAGAGGGCCCATAACCCTGGATGATCCGGTCGAGCATCCTGCCAATGGCGCTGCGCGGCTGCCCGGCCTCGAGCTGCTTCTTGACGTCGACCAGTGCGCGGTTGGAGCCGACCATGCGCTTGGCCATGATCGTAGCCACGTAGAGTGCGGTGGTCGCATCGGTGCGCAGGAGGCTAGCCGCTTCGCCGACATGGAAGGTGGTGGACTCCAGCGCCCGGACGTCCGCTGCGTGCGGTTCGCCCAATAACGCCGAGAGTTCGCCGAAAATCGCACCAGGCTCGGTGACCTTGCCGAGCTGAACGCCGTCCTTGACCACTTCGACGGCGCCCTCCTTAAGCACCAACACCTTGCCGGTGGTCGAGCCGTCAGCGAGCACCGTGTCACCCGGCTGGTAGGTCTCGATCGGCAACGCGGCCAGCTTTTGCCGCACGGCCTCAAGGTCGAGCAGTTCCGGCATGTGCGAACGACACTCCTCTTATTCTAACCGAGATTCCCCAGTTGCCGGCTTCTGAAAGCCGACAATGCGCCGTTCCAGATCGGTGGGCAAGGCTCCGACGGCCCGAACCAGCCCCCGAGGTCTTACAGAACCGCGTCCTGACGCTTTGCGCCCCCCGTTCCGGCAGTTCTCGGCGGCTCTCGGGCGATCCTAGGACGCACCTCACCGGTCGGGTTGCCGTTGTTCATCGCTCTCGATCCTCATGCCGGGAGCGGCGGCGGCCCAGGCCGCAGGCGTTCGATCCGACGCAGGATCTCGGCGAACAAGGTGCGCGGTAGCGCCACCTCCGCTAGCTGGAACACGACGTAGCGACCGTGGCGCACGATCCGGGCGCCGATCTTGACCAGCTTCTGCCGCATCATGGTACAGCGACCACTGCGCCACCTCGTCCGGCAGCGCCAGCATCCGCAGGAGTTGGCCAGGTTATACGCGAGCGCGAACAGTTGCAGGCGGACCGCGTTGGCTTGCAAGGCGCAGCAGGACAGCCGGGTCCAACGGATGGCGTTCTTGCCTTCCTTAATCCACTGCTCGGCGGTGCCGCGGCCGTTTGTAGAACTTCACCACCCGCACGTTGGGGCGGCTCAGGTGGGTCGCGATGAAGCCGACGCGGGGATAGAGCTCGCCCTGGTGCCGGTCAACCTTGGCCACCACTCGACGGGCTCGGACCCAGCCCGTGGCCTGATAGTGGAAGCTGGCGTAGGACACGATCGGCTTCTTGGGCGGTCGCCCCACCGGCCGCGTCAGCAGGTGTTCGATCCGCCGCTGCAACACTTGGTTGGCAGGCAAGCGGATCGCGTAGCGGATGCCCTCGTGCTCCAGCAGTTCGTAGATCTCCGGCTTGGCGAATGCCGCATCGGCGCGAAAGTAGAGATCGCCGCCCCCGCTCGCGGTAGCGGGCGATCACCGGCTCCAGCACCAGACGCCAGTCCTCGGCACGGTAGACGTGGCCCGCGCGCAAGAGGCAGCGCTCCAGGTCACCATGCTGATTGAACACGAACAGCGGATGGTAGCAGGTGCAGCCAAAGTGGCCGTTCCAGGCCGAACCCTCCTGCTGGCCGTGGGTCCGGCTCTCGGAGCTGTCCATGTCAAGGACGATGCCACCCGGCGGCTTGCGCTGGTGCACCGGGTGGATCCAAGCGCGCCGGGCAGGTCCATCAGCGCCGAACCGGGCGCGATCTGAGCCGAGGGACCCAACGCGACGGCGCCGCTGACCGCAGGGCAGGATCAGGCATGGAACATCCTCGGCGCGTCAATCATGCCGCGTTGCATCCGTAGCGCCGGGTCCGATAGGAGGGAAATCCGAGACGATGGGCGCGGCGCTCGATGGCCTGAAAACGCCTTGAAGCGCCGATTTGGTACCCCGCCGTTACCCCAAAACACCAGACCGCCGAGAAAGTGGCTGATTGCTTGGGCCGCGACCGCTACGGCCGGTCCTGGACTCTCACCTGCGCTCAGATTTTCTGGCGGTTTCCGGGTCCGGCTCGGCACTCGGCTCGACCACCTCGGCCTGGCCCTCGATCGTGGTCGGCGGATGCAGGCGCGGCACCTCGGTCCGACCCGCCAGCTCAGCACGCCCGCGCCGCAATCCGCGACCGCAACTCGTCGTCGGTCAGATCCTGCAATGCAGAGCCAGATTTGTGCAGGTGCAGGTGCCGATGTTCGACGACGCCAGAAACCGCCACGCTATCAGCCCGACCGTACGAGTAGCCACGCGCTTTACCGTGCGCGTTGAGCCAAGCAATCGCCGCAGTTACATTGTCTTTATCGACACCAAGCGAGAACAGCTTGTCCTCTAGAGTATCCAACTTGGTCTCGTTAAGCTGGGATACCAGCTCTTGTAGGTCTGGATAACGACCAATGATGTGAGCGACATTCTCACGAGTACACTTAAGTATCTTCGCAGCAACACTAGGATTGCCATCTGCCTTGATCAATGCTTCGCGACAACGCCGCACCGCAAGTTTTCGTGCACCGTACATCCCGGTCGTCTTCATCGCAGTCGATGCCATCCAGCTGGCCCTTTTGGTCTGATGCTCCGGACGCTTGGCGCCGAAAACAGCAGAGAGCGCGCCGAATTCGAATTTTGCGCGGACGGCCTGCTGCGCAACCCCGTGACCGGCGCGCTCAAGCCCGAGCCGCTTCCGGGCCAGCGCTACGGCGCGGCCGCCCCGGCGTGCGACTTCGCCGGCTGCACCTGGCGTGCCTGCCTGACCGGACCGGGCGGCAACTGGTGCGGCATCCACCGCGAGCCCATGGCAGCGGGACGGCGAGGCGCCCGAGCCCACGCTCGGCTCTAAGGCCGACCGCGACGGCACATTGCCGAGGGTCGTGTCGCGAGGTTGGTGGAAATTGGATGAGGCGGCGTAGGTTCCGATTGGCAAGATCGAGAAGGAACCCACGCCATGAAGGAAGTTACGCCAACCGTGCTGGCAGGGCCATCGCCGTTCGTCAGCAGCGACTGGTTCGATCCGTTGGAGGAGGCGGTCCGTGGTCAGGTCCGCTCGTTCATCGAGGAGCTGCTGGAGGAGGAGCTGGAAGGCTCGCTCGGCCGTGGGCGTTACGAGCGAGGAGCGGTCTGCACTGGTCGGCGCCACGGGCACCGGCCGCGCCAGCTGGTCACCACCTTCGGCCTGCTGACGCTCTCGGTGCCGCGCGCTCGTCTGCGCGACGAGGCTGGCGAGCAGGAATGGAAGAGCGACTTGCTGCCCGCTTACAAGCGGCTCTCCCATCGCGCCGAGGCCTTGATCGCCGAGGTCTACCTCGCCGGCATGAACACCCGCCGGGCGCGGCGAGCGTTGGCCAGGTTGTTCGAGGGCCATGTGGGCAAGGACGTGGTCAGCCGGGCCTGGCAGAAGACCCGCTCGGCCTGGCAGGCCTGGCAGGAGCGTGATCTTGCCGGCGACGACATTGTGCGGCTGATCCTCGACGGCACCGTGGTCAAGGTCCGGCTCGATCGCAAGGCCACGGCCATCTCGCTGCTGATTGCCCTGGGTGTCCGCCGCGACGGCCAGAAGGTGGTGCTCGCCATCAAGAACATGGGTGGCGAAAGCGAGGCCGCGTGGCGGGCCATGCTGGACGACCTGACCAGCCGTGGGCTCGGCCGACCCGAATTGGTGATCGTCGACGGCGGCAAAGGCCTGGAAGCGGCGCTCGCCAGCCTGTGGGACGATGTGCCGGTTCAGCGCTGCACCGTGCACAAGGAGCGCAATCTGCTCGCCCACGCGCCGAAGCACCTGCACGACGAGATCAAGGCCGACTTCAACCACATGATGAACGCCAAGGCCGCCGCCGAGGTCGTAGTCCGGCGTAAGGCGTTCCTGGCCAAGTGGAAGCTTCGCTGCCGGTCGGTCGCGACGAGCTTGGAAGAAGCCGGCGAGCGCCTGTTCACGTTCGTGCGCTACCCGCCCGAGCAGTGGCGCTCGGTGAGGACCACGAACGCGATCGAGCGCCTGCACGAGGAGTTCAAGCGGAGAATCAAGACGCAGTGCCTGCTGCCCTGTGCCGAGACCGCCGCCATGCTGTTCTGGGCGCTGTTGGCGTCCGGTCAGATCACCATGCGCCGGGTCGACGGCTCGCAGACCCTCGAGCGCTCGCCCACCGATCTTGACTTCGCCGCCTGATGCCGACCACCATGCCTTCGGACCCGCGCCGCCGAATTTTCCACCACCTTCGCGACACGACCTTGCCGCGCCCATGCTGTCGCCGATTCCGTTAGCCAAGAACGACTGAGCCAGTCGGCTTGCCAACCCAGCGCTCGGAGCCCTACACCCAACAGAAGGCGAAGACCTGACCATGCTCGACGACTCACCGAACAGACCTGGCAACAGCTGATCGCCGAGGCGCAGACCCACGAACGACCAGCAAAGTCGGGCGCCTTGCCGGCTCCGCGAGCCATGCCAATGGCTGCGCCGGCGCGGCGTCGCACCGCAGGAGAACACCAAAGTGCGACCGACGCCGCAGGACTCCTTGCTCGCGCAGAATTCGCCATTCATCCACTTGCGTCGACTGCACCTTCCTTTTGCGGCCATCGGCGCCATCTGCGGTTTCAGCTCTCGACCACTCAGGCCGCGCTGGGAGGGGCTTACCGATGCCGAGCAGGGAGAGGCCACTTGTCCGGGATGCGGTTCAGCAACCTGCCCGCCGCTCTATCCGGTCCGCCAAAGCTCGCGCGCATGAGCATTCTAGCCAGTCGAAGTCCGGAGCGGATCATGATCACCAGGACACACGCCGTGCCTTATGCCCGCGGCACTGCTCCGGTTCGCCTGAAGCGCCGAGAGCGCCGATGAACAGGCTCATGGTCAAGCAGATCCTCGGTGAGCAAGGAGACGCCGTAGAGAGCGGTCCAGGAGATGTCGTGCGGCAGGCGGCAGATCCCGAGCCTGATGGCTGCCCAGCTTGCTGCGAATACGCCGAGCTGCTTGCCAACGAAGAGCCCGACCGCGGTTCCAAGCGGCAGCGGCGCGATCAGATCGGCCATCGACACCTCGGCGAACGACACGCCCGCATTGGCGAAGGCGAAGATCGGCATGATGGCGAAGCTTATCCAAGGGTGCAGCATGTGCTCCAGGCGACTGAGGGGGTTATCGTTGACATCGCCTGCCGGCACGAACAGCGCCACGGCAACGCCGGCCAGCGTGGCATCGACGCCCGACTTCAGAACGCAGACCCAGATCGCCACGCCGAGCAGCAGATAGGGCGCCAGCCGGCGGACGCCGAGCAAATTGGGCCGCGCGAGCGCCAATACCCCGGCCCCGCCCAGGAGCAGCGCCAGAGACATCCCGGGCGCGCGGCAATCCGTCGAGCCACGCCATGACCTCCGACTTTTTCCAAGCGATGCGACCATTCGGCGCAACCTGGACGCGCAACGGAAAGCGGCCGGCGCGCTCAAGCCGCGAAACGTGCTGCCTGCTGTAGCGGACCGCGCGCTGGACCTCGGGCCACAGCAGCAAAGTTTCATCGGTCATTTGGGCAGAGCCTCCCACGATCGCGAAGTAGCGGCGCGGGAATGCAGCGCCATGCACTACTCCACTAAGGAAAACCTCTGCGGGAGCCAACTACGTCAACCCGCTTGACACGGGCCTCACACGTTAGTCTTGTCCCTAGCGTCAAGCTCTATTGACGATGACTGTGGTCACTCTCGCCTCTGCCGGCTCGGGACAGGCGGTCGACTGTCCGGCCCGTTACCCCGCTTGTTACCCGGGCCGAATGAGATTTTTCTGAAGGCGGCAGCCACGCTGGGTTTCGACGTGCACACCCGGTCACGATCGGTTAACAGATATTGGTTAACGGTTGTTTGCCGCAGCCGTCAACCGAGCGAGGCGCCTGCGCGAGATCGTGCGCCGCCCGTAGGTGGGGGGCAATCGTTCGAGGCGGAAAGATTCTCCTTGAGCGGGAGGCTTTCAGTGACGACAGAAAACCTCATCTTCCTTCTTGGCGATTCGATCATTGACAACGCCGAATACGTTCGGCCAGGGGAACCGGACGTTGTGCGTCAGCTCGAAAGGTTGCTGCCGCACCATACGGTCATCAAACGCGCCGTTGATGGAGCGAAAAGCGCCGACGTGCTCGCTTGGCAGATAGCTGATGTGGATAGGGCGCAGCACCTCATTTTGAGCGCCGGGGGTAATGATGCCTTGGAGCACATCGATCTACTCGAGCCTGCAATCCAACAACGTGCCAAAGACGTCCTGGTCAGGCTCTGGTCCATACGGGAGGAATTTCGACGCCATTACGCGGCTCTGCTCAATCGCCTCGCGCTCATACAGCAGCCGGTTCTGGTGCTCACCGTCTATAACCCTTGCTTTCACGCCCACGGCTTCGATGCCGAATATCAACAAGCCGCTGAAAGCGCGATGTCGATCATCAATGATGTCATACAGCAGGAGGCGCGGCTTCGCTCCTTCAGCGTTCTTGAGCTGCGCACGCTGTTCAATGACCCAGCCGACTATGCCAATCCGATCGAGCCATCAGCTATCGGAGGCGCAAAGCTGACCAAGTGCATGAGCGACTGGGTGACGAAGACTGGCGAGGTCGTGTCGCGAAGGTGGTGGAAATTCGGCGGCGCGGGTCCGAAGGCATGGTGGTCGGCATCAGGCGGCGAAGTCAAGATCGGTGGGCGAGCGCTCGAGGGTCTGCCAGCCGTCGACCCGGCGCATGGTGATCTGACCGGACGCCAACAGCGCCCAGAACAGCATGGCGGCGGTCTCGGCACAGGGCAGCAGGCACTGCGTCTTGATTCTCCGCTTGAACTCCTCGTGCAGGCGCTCGATCGCGTTCGTGGTCCTCACCGAGCGCCACTGCTCGGGCGGGTAGCGCACGAACGTGAACAGGCGCTCGCCGGCTTCTTCCAAGCTCGTCGCGACCGACCGGCAGCGAAGCTTCCACTTGGCCAGGAACGCCTTACGCCGGACTACGACCTCGGCGGCGGCCTTGGCGTTCATCATGTGGTTGAAGTCGGCCTTGATCTCGTCGTGCAGGTGCTTCGGCGCGTGGGCGAGCAGATTGCGCTCCTTGTGCACGGTGCAGCGCTGAACCGGCACATCGTCCCACAGGCTGGCGAGCGCCGCTTCCAGGCCTTTGCCGCCGTCGACGATCACCAATTCGGGTCGGCCGAGCCCACGGCTGGTCAGGTCGTCCAGCATGGCCCGCCACGCGGCCTCGCTTTCGCCACCCATGTTCTTGATGGCGAGCACCACCTTCTGGCCGTCGCGGCGGACACCCAGGGCAATCAGCAGCGAGATGGCCGTGGCCTTGCGATCGAGCCGGACCTTGACCACGGTGCCGTCGAGGATCAGCCGCACAATGTCGTCGCCGGCAAGATCACGCTCCTGCCAGGCCTGCCAGGCCGAGCGGGTCTTCTGCCAGGCCCGGCTGACCACGTCCTTGCCCACATGGCCCTCGAACAACCTGGCCAACGCTCGCCGCGCCCGGCGGGTGTTCATGCCGGCGAGGTAGACCTCGGCGATCAAGGCCTCGGCGCGATGGGAGAGCCGCTTGTAAGCGGGCAGCAAGTCGCTCTTCCATTCCTGCTCGCCAGCCTCGTCGCGCAGACGAGCGCGCGGCACCGAGAGCGTCAGCAGGCCGAAGGTGGTGACCAGCTGGCGCGGCCGGTGCCCGTGGCGCCGACCAGTGCAGACCGCTCCTCGCTCGTAACGCCCACGGCCGAGCGAGCCTTCCAGCTCCTCCTCCAGCAGCTCCTCGATGAACGAGCGGACCTGACCACGGACCGCCTCCTCCAACGGATCGAACCAGTCGCTGCTGACGAACGGCGATGGCCCTGCCAGCACGGTTGGCGTAACTTCCTTCATGGCGTGGGTTCCTTCTCGATCTTGCCAATCGGAACCTACGCCGCCTCATCCAATTTCCACCAACCTCGCGACACGCGCGTCAAAATAGATGGGCTAGAGTGATGGGCCGATAGAGCTCATACGCTATGGACCGCTGGAACTGGAGCGCCGACCGCCATGCGCTGCCAGCTCGTGAGGCCTTCCTCGCGGCGCGGGGCGATCTCGCCGAGCGCCGCGGTGAGGTCGGACAGGCTCTCGAGGTTGTGGATCGGGCGGAAATCGTCGACGTGGCGGATGATCGCGCGGGCACCGGTCGCGATTGGGGCGTAGCCCTCGAAGCGGAGCAGCGGGTTCAGCCAGATCAGGCGCCGGCAGCTCTTGTGCAGGCGCTCCATCTCGACCTCGAGGCCATCGCCCGCGTCTCGGTCGAGGCCGTCGGTGATCAGCAAGAGAATCGCGCCCTGGCCGAGCACGCGGCGCGACCAGATGCGGTTGAACTCGTGCAGGCAGTGGCCGATCCGGGTGCCGCCCGACCAGTCCTGGACCAGATCGCCGACCCGGGCGAGGGCCAGGTCGACGTCGCGCGCGCGCAACTGGCGGGTGACGTTGGTGAGCCTGGTGCCGAACACGAACCCGGACACCCGGTCGCGATCATTGGTCAGCGCGTGCATGAAATGCAGCAGCATGCGCGAGTAGCGCTCCATCGAGCCCGAGACGTCGGACAGGATCACGAGCGGCGGCGGCCGGCGCCGGCGGCGCTTCTTGGCGAGGTCGATCATGGCACCGCCGCCGCGCAGCGACTGGCGGAGCGTCCGCCGCAGATCGACCCGCCAGCCGGACGGGTCGGGCCGGAAGCGCCGGGTCGGCACCGCCTTGATCGGCAGCTGCAGCTTCCTGATCAGAGCCTTGGCCTGCTCGATCTCGGCCGCCGACATCTGCTCGAAGTCCTTGTGCTGCAGGATCTCGCGGGCCGAGAAGCTGAGGCTCGCGTCGAGCTCGACCGGCGGCTCGCCGTCCTCCGGCGCCTCGCCCCGGCCGGGCTGTTTTTCCGGGCCCAGCGCTTCCGCGAGCCGCCTGGCCAGCTCCTCGCCGGCATCCGGCTCGCCCGCCTCGAACTGCGGCAGCATCATCTGCATCATCTTCTCGAGCAGGTCGGGCTTTCTCCAGAAGATGTGGAACGCCTGGTCGAACAGCTCGCGCTGATCGCGCCGGTTGACGAACACCGCGTGCAGCGTCCAGTAGAAGTCGGCCCGGCTGCCGATCCCGACCGCCTCGACCGCCCGGATCGCCTCGATCACCCGCCCCGGCCCGACCGGCAGCCCGGCCGCCCGCAGCAGCCTGGCAAAATGCATGATGTTGGCCGCCAACCGACTTTCGCCCGGATCCCTGCGGGGCACCTCGGCGGGGGCGACGTGCTGGTCCATGATCCGTCGCCGTCAGTCCAGCGGAACGCCATCGTAGACGGCGGCAAGCCCGATCTCGATGCCAGGCGGATCGAGGCGTAAGGGATCGGCCGGCGCGATGTTGGTGAGGAAAACGCCGCCGAGATCGTCCCGGCGCTGATGATGCACGACCTGTCGCCGGTCCTGATGGATCACGACATAGTGCCGCAGGCTCGGAATCTCGAGATAGAGCGAGAGTTTTCGGCCCATATCGTCGTTCTGGTTCGAGGGCGAGAGGATTTCGACGATGATCAGGGGCTCGTCGACCCGAGGTGTCGAGAAATCGAGTGGCGCGCAGGTCACCACGATGTCCGGGATCAGCGACGAGCCGTGGACCTCAACCGTCGCGCCTTCGACCAGGGCTCGGCAGTCGGTCCCCCGCAGAGCCTCCTTCAAGAGCGCGTACGCATTGCCCTTGATTACGGTGTGCGCCTTCGAGCCCGGTGCCATCAGCTTCGGCACGCCGTCGATGAACTCCCAGACCTCCGGCTGACGCTCCTGCCAGACCCGAAACTCCTCCAGCCTGGGCGGCCAGTCCGCCTGCAGCTCGGGCATATCCGTCTCCCGCTCGAACCGAATGTAGAGGCTTACGCTAGGGCGACGAGCGCGAGCTATTGAACTCGACCGTCGCGCACCATCTCCGTGCTGTCCGTCTGGGGCACACCGGGCGTGAGCGCCGCGATCCGATCCGCCAACTCGCGAAGAGACATCGGGGATCGGCTGACCGCAAGATCGCGCACCAACTTCGTCGGCCTCGGCCTCGGGAAACCTGTCACCACGCTCCGGATTTGGGCGATGTGGGCTCAAAATTTCTCCCCCTTTTCGTGCAGGTCCCAACCGCACCCGGCGATCCTGGGTCGTCACGGCGAGTGATAGTGAAACTCCGGCACCCTGCTCGTTGCCATTGGAGTTACCGGCCTGGGCCGGGGAAAGCTGCTGCATTGAGGATCACCTTCTGACCCCAGGCGCCTGTCGGCTGTTGCTGTCACCCGGATTCGGCAGTACCCCACTACACCCAAGCGCGGAAAGAGCTTCCCGAAGCCACAGAGTTGCATTGGCTGGTTCAGGAAATGGATGGTTTGCTCGATCGAGATTCGATGTCAACACATCCAGCGCGAGATTTGACCTTCACCCCACCGCCGCGAGCTCGCGCTTGACCTGGGCCAGGATCTGGGCGGCTTCGCTGCCTTGGGTCTTGGCGATGTCGTCCTGGTATTTGAGCAGCGTGCCCAGCGTGTCGTTGATCGTCTGCGGGTCGAGCTCGAGGCGGTCGAGCGTCATCAGCGCCTGGGTCCAGTCCAGCGTCTCGGCGACCCCCGGCAGCTTGAACAGATCCTTCGTGCGCAGCTGCTGGACGAAGCCCACGATCTGCTGGGAGAGGCGCTCGGGCGCGCCTGGCAGGCGGACCCCGATGATCTGCAGCTCGCGCTCGGCGCTCGGATAGTCGACCCAGTGATAGAAGCAGCGGCGCTTGAGCGCGTCGTGGATCTCGCGCGTCCGGTTCGAGGTGATGATCACGATCGGCGGCTTTTCGGCCTTGATCGTGCCGATCTCGGGAATCGTGACCTGGAAGTCGGCCAGCACCTCGAGCAGATAGGCCTCGAACGGCTCGTCGGTGCGGTCGAGCTCGTCGATCAGCAGGACCGGGGGGCCGGCGCCCCGTTGCGGCTCGAGCGCCTGGAGCAGCGGCCGAGGGATCAAAAAGCCCTCGGTGAAGATGTCCTTGGCCAGCGCGTCCCGGTCGGTCGCGCCCTCGGCCTCGGCCATCCGGATCTCGAGCATCTGGCGGGCGTAGTTCCACTCGTAAACCGCCGAGCTCACGTCGAGGCCCTCGTAGCACTGCAGCCGGACCAGGCGGCGATCCAGCGTCTCCGCCAGCACCTTGCCGATCTCGGTTTTTCCGACACCTGCCTCGCCCTCGAGGAACAGCGGCCGGCCGAGCTTGAGCGCCAGATAGAGCGAGGTCGCGAGCGCCCGGTCGGCGACGTAGTTGCCGCGCGCCAGCAGCGCCTGGGTGTCGTCGACAGAGGTGATCTCGGTCATCGGTTCCGCATCTGCTCCGGTGCGGCAGCGCCGCGGCCAACCATCAGCTTAGATATAGGCAGGGCTCCGGCGAGGTAAGGGCGACCGAAGGCCGCCATCGCGGCAGGCCGCCGCTCGCGGGGCCGCAATCGAGGAGCTTCAGCCTCGGCCGGCGCCGAGTGTCGCGACCACACTGAGCGCGAACGGGTCGTCCGGCTCGGCTTCCAGAGCGCGCCTGGCGTCGCGCACGGCGTCTGCCTGGCGGCCGGCGCCGAGGTAGGCCTTGGCCCGAATGCGCAGCGCGAACAGATCGCCAGGTGTCCTCGCGAGGATCTCCGATGCGCCGCGGATCGCCTCCTCGAAGCGGCCGAGCCCCCGGTAGCCCTCGGCCCGGGTTCGAAGCGCGAAGGCGTCGGTCGGATCGGCCCTGAGCACCTCGGTCGCATCGCGGATCGCGTCATCGAACCGGCCGAGCCCGCGGCAGGCTTCGGCTCGGGTTCGGAGCGCGAAGGTATCGCCGGGATTGATCTTCAGCGCTTCGGTCGCATCGCGGATCGCGTCCTCGAACCGGCCGAGCATCCGCTGGGCTTCCGCCCGGGCTCTGAGCGCGAACGGATCCGCGGGCTCGAGCTTGAGCGCATCGGTAGCGTCCCGGATCGCGTCGTCGAACCGGCCGAGGGCGGCGTAGCTGTCCGCCCGGGTCCGCAGCGCAAAGCCGTTTGCCGGCTCGGCCCGCAGGGCCTCGGTCGCGTCCCGGATCGCGTCGTCGAACCGGCCGAGCCCCCGATAAGCCTCGGCCCGGGTTCTGAGCGCGAAGGCATCGCCCGGGTCCAGCTTCAGGGCCGCGGTCGCGTCCCGGATCGCGTCGTCGAACCGGCCGAGCCCGCGCCAGGCTTCCGCCCGGCTCCTGAGCGCGGACACGTCACTCGGCTCGGCCGTCAGGGCCGCGGTGGCCTCGCGGACCGCTTGATCGAGGCACTCATCTGCCGCTCCGCGCGCTTGCGCTGGCCCGGCCGGAGCAGCCCCGGTCGGCTGGATCGCGCCCGGTACCATCGCAGCGGTATCGGCCTTCGCCAACGTCGCCACGGGCAGCTGGGTCTCCTGTTTGGTCGTCAGCCGGACCAACGACGCGATCTCGAGCGTCTTCGTCCGACCGACCAGATTGACCGATTCGCCGAGCAGCAGCTTCGCCTCGCTCCGGAAATAGTAGACGACCAGCAGCGCAAACAACGGCCAGATCACGACCTCAAGACCTTGCAACAGGAGCTTTACCCATTCGATCGCGGGCGTGCCGATGTTGGAAGACTCAATCGCCATGATCGTCTCGCAGCGCGTGCAATCGGCAGACCGGGATCACACCAACCGGGGCTTGGCTAAGGCTCTGGTCGCATCGGTAGCAGGAAACCGCCATCTCAGCCACGGCCGCCGACCGCGCTGCCCGGCCGGAATTCACCGGGTGCGGGCGCGTTGCCGGGCGCCGCTCCGTCGCGTCTGTCGGGCGGGGGCGGCATCGCCCGGCAGCTCGACCGGCCCCAGGCTCGCCGCGATCGTCGCGAGGTCGGGCAGCGGGCCTCGCGGCCGGTCGGCGAGCGCGGCGGCCATCGCGCGCAGGTGCACCGGCGTCGTGCCGCAGCAGCCGCCGATGATCCGGGCGCCGGCGTCGCGGGCCAGGCAGGCGTAGTCGGCCATGACCGCAGGCGTGCCGTCGTAATGGATCAGGCCATCCCGATATTGGGGAATGCCGCAGTTGCCCTTGGCGACGATCAGGTCGGCCGCGCGCGGCCGCGCGCGCGAGCGCGAGCACGCTCAGGACCAGCTGGGCGGGCCCGATGCCGCAGTTGGCGCCGAACGCGACCGGGCGGGCGGCCAGACCCGCGCGCAGCGCCGATCGCGGCCGCGGGTGTGAGTCCCATCATCGTCCGGCCGTGGGTGTCGAAGGTCATCGTCGCGACGATCGGCAGGCCGGTGGTCGCAGCACCGGCGACCGCAGCCTCGAGCTCCTCGGCGGCCGAGAGGGTCTCGATCCAGAGCAGATCGCAGCCGCCCTCGGCCAGCGCCAGAGCCTGCTCGGCGAACGCCGCCTCGCCGTCGGCGCGGCTGAGCGCGCCGATCGGCTGCAGGATCTCACCCGTGGGCCCGATCGAGCCCGCGACCACGACCGGCCGGGGCGATGCGTCGGCCGCGGCGCGGGCGAGCCCGGCGGCGGCGCGGTTGAGCTCGCCGACCCGGCCTTCGGCCGCGTGCAGCTTGAGCCGGCAGCGGTTGGCGCCGAAGCTGTTGGTCAGAACGAGGTCGCTGCCCGCCTCGATGAAGCCCTGGTGGACCGCGCGCACCCGCTCGGGCTGCTCCAGATTCCAAAGCTCGGGCGCCTCGCCGGTCGCGAGCCCGGCCGCGAACAGGCTCGTGCCCATCGCGCCGTCGGCGAGCAGGACGGGTTTCTCGGCCAGGAGCGCCGCTAGCGAATTTGTCATGGCTTTGCTGCTCGAAGGTTGGCGGGCGATCAGTCCGGATCCTCGCCGCGCCGGCGCCGGCGTGGCCGGCTGTCGGCCGCGCTGGTCCGGCCGGCCGCCCGGCGCCGCGCGCGCAGGCGCTGAACGATCGCGAGCCGCTCGGCGCCGCTCGCGGCCGGCCAGGCTGCGATCTCGGCCAGCGTGCGCATGCAGCCGGCGCACAGTCCGGTCGCCGGATCGAGCCGGCAGATGCCGACGCAGGGCGAGGGGATGTCGAGCAAGGGTCGCTCCTCGATGGCCCGGCTCCGATCGCACGGAGCCGGCCTCGAGGGCTCAGATAAAGCGGCATTCTGCTGCCCGCAAGCGACCTCAGGCATCCGGCCCACCGTCCTGGTCCATGGAAAGCCACCCCCACCCGGTCTGGAGCGCAGCGAGGGCGCCCGCTGCCGCGCTGGTAGCGGTACCCCCATGCGCATCTCGCGCAGGCGAGGCTTTGCCGGCGGCAGCTTTCGCTCTAGGCTTGCCGGCAAGGCTGAACGCAAGGAGCGCCGGGCGCAGCTCCGCCGATCGAGGAGGCACATCAGATGACGACCAAGGCGACGAGGTGGGTTCTGGCCGCGGCTGCGGCGACGGTGCTGGCGGCCGGGGCGGCCCGCGCGGCCGAGCCCGAAAGCTGCAAGACCGTCCGCTTCTCCGACGTCGGCTGGACCGACATCACCGCGACCACGGCGGCGACCACCGAGGTCCTCAAAGGCCTGGGCTACGAGACCGAGATCGAGATCCTCTCGGTCCCGGTCACCTATGCGAGCCTCAAGAACCAGGACATCGACGTCTTCCTCGGCAACTGGATGCCGACCATGGAGGCCGACATCAAGCCCTACCTCGAGGACAAGAGCGTCGAGAACGTCGGCGTCAACCTCGAGGGCGCCAAGTACACGCTGGCCGTGCCGAGCTATCTGGCCGAGCAGGGGCTCAAGGACTACGCCGACATCAGCAAGTTCCGCGACCAGCTGGACGCCAAAATCTACGGCATCGAGCCCGGCAACGATGGCAACCGGCTGATCCTCGAGATGATCGAGAACAATACCTTCGGGCTGGAAGGCTTCGAGCTGGTCGAGAGCTCGGAGCAGGGCATGCTGGCCCAGGTTGCGCGCGCGACCAAGCGCGAGGAGCCGATCGTGTTCCTCGGCTGGGAGCCGCACCCGATGAACAAGAACTTCGAGCTCACCTACCTCTCGGGCGGCGACGACATCTTCGGCCCCAACTACGGCGGCGCCACGGTCCACACCAACGTCCGCGCGGGCTTCCTGGACGAGTGCCCGAACGTCGGCCAGCTGCTCAAGAACCAGAAGTTCACGCTCGAGATGGAGAACGCGATCATGGGCGCGATCCTGGACGACGGCCAGGCGCCCGATCAGGCCGCGACCGAATGGCTGCAGACCAACCCCGACGTGCTCGACGCCTGGCTGAACGGCGTCACCACCGTCGAGGGCGAGCCCGGCCTGCCGGCGGTCAAGGAGCACCTCGGCATTTCCTGATTTTCCGAGCGCAGGCGCGGCCGCTCTCGCTGCGCCTGCGCTACCCGATCAGCAAGGCCACGCACCGACCGCTTGAAGCATAAATCCCATTGCAATCATGGCAGACCGATATACTCAGCAAGATCGGCATTCCAGCTTAAGATAAATCACGTTTGACCTGCGCACTTGCAGGGGCATCAGCTTTGCCGCGTGTTCAGCAAGTCCATTTGAAGATTGAGCCAAACTCACCGACGCTCTGGCTCGTTTTGAGCGCGTACCTGCTCCGGACCAGACACTATGGCTCGATGCCAAGCATGATCCAGCTCATGCGGGCTCGTAGCGCTTGACGTCGATCTCGCTGGCGCGTTGGCGCATGCTGTGGCTGTCGTGCCAGGCCTGCATGCGCAACAGCGTGTCCATGGAGACACCGAAGGCCTTCTCGACCCTGAGCGCCATCTCGGGCGAGAGGGAGGCCTTACCATTCACGAGATCAGATAGGGTGGCCCGGCGGACGCCGAGGACCTCGGCTGCGCGCGCGACGGAGAGGCCGAGCTCGACCAGGATCTCCTCGCGGACGAACTCCCCAGGGTGACAGGGTGTCATGCCGAGCTTGGCGATGGTCTCGCTCATCAGTGGTCGTCCTCAAGGTCCAGATTGTGGACGTCGTCATCGGCCAAGTCGAAGGTAAGCCGCCAGTTGCCGGAGACCGATATGCTCCAGGTGCCTGCCCGATCACCAGCAAGCTGGTGGATGCGCCAACCTGGCGGACCCTTCAGCCCCTCGATGCCCCGCGCGCTCTCCAAGGCTGTAAGGATGCGGCGGAGCCGTTTCACGACGTCTCGGCGAATCTCGCGCTCGTCGTCATCCTCAATCAGGCGCTTCAGCCCTCTGTGCCGCGTGCTCCTGATTCGCATCCGCGCTTAGTACGGCAACACCGTACGATCGTCAACCGCTTGGCACCGTCGCTGATCCTTGCCCGGACGAGCAAGCTGACGTGCAGACGGGCGGCCTGCTCTGGCTCGGATGCCCTCAGGACTGCGCATCATCCGCCAGCGCTCAGGGCTTGCGATACCAGAGCCGGTGGACGCCCCACCGGCTGAGCGAGCCGGCAATCGCGATCGCGCCGACCACCTTGAGCGTGAGCGTGAGCCCGAAGCCCGCTCTCGCACCGGCGCCGCCAGCCTCCGCCGTAGACCCCACATACAGAAAACGCGCCGAACAGCAGCACCATGGCACGGCCGAGCAGCGCTCCTGCCAGCCGCTGCGCACCGCCTGGCAAGGCTCGGATGCCCCGCCGGGCCGGCGGGCTCAGCGCACGAACTCGACCTCGTGCTGCGCCGAGATCCGGATCGCCTCGTCGATGTCGGCGAGATCGTGCAGCCGGTCGAACAATGCCTTGAGCTTGCCCGCCGGGCTCACCCAGAACAGCGCCCGGGTCGGCGACGCGGTATTGTTGTAGTAGGCGTGCGCGATCCCCCTCGGCATCCGGACCAGATCGCCAGGCCTGGCCTGGACCTTGGCCTCGCCCAGCTGGAGGTCGAACGTGCCCTCCAGCATGTAGATGAACTCGTCCTGCCTGGGGTGGATGTGCAGCGGCACGAACGTCCCGGGCGGATCATGCGTCTCGAAGCAGAAGCAGCTTTCCGAGTTCGCCTTCAGAGAATAGGTGTGCCCGAGCACGCTCCAGACGACCGCATCCTGCCCGCCGCCCGCCCG
Organism: uncultured Alphaproteobacteria bacterium; assembly: GCA_963840925.1. GTDB lineage: Bacteria > Pseudomonadota > Alphaproteobacteria > Geminicoccales > Geminicoccaceae > DATAOG01. The sequence goes on along the minus strand of CAWJAY010000026.1, from coordinate 132,629 downwards.
CGTGATCCCAGCCGCCAGCACCTTCTCGACCATCGTTGCCTCCCGATCGGGGATCGTCCCCATTGCGGCTCCTTGGTAGCCCGGCGCCGTCGCGCGGGCAATTCGCCCGCCTCACGCGGCCTTTCCGCCTCACTCTCGACCTCGGCTTGCCCTCGGCCGCATCACCGACCCCTGAACGGTCGCCGCGGGATCAGGGCCAATATTGCAATTCGCCTGGGCGCCCAGCGGCGGTGGCGGCGATTTTGCGTAGGAGTTGATCTTCAAGTTGCGGAGCGTAGAATTCTCGGTGAGGACGACGCCTCGCTCGAGTGTCGAGGCTGCCGCCGCCGAGCAGAAGGGGGCTCGCCAGTTGCGCCTGCTTCCCAATATCCGCTACGGCACCGAGCGTTATCCCGAGAAGGTGGCGCGGCGGCTTCGGGCGGTCAACATCGCGGCCTGGATCGGTGCGGCGGTCTCGAGTGGCTACGCCGTCTTCGTCCTGGCCTTGTTCCCGGGTCTGTGGAAAATCGCCGCGGTCGACGTGCTTGCTGCGTGCGCTTACGCGGCGATCCCGGTGCTTCATCGCTACGGCGCGCTCGCCGCGCCGTTCGCGTTCATGGTAGTCATTTATTTGGACCTCGTCGCTCTCGTTGCTATGATCGGAACCGCTGCAGGTATGCATTTATACTTCATCACCTTCGCGGCGTTGACGGCGATATACTTCGGCATCGACCATATTATCCTTGCGGTTGTTTCTGGCACCAGTGCCATCATACTGATCATCATTTTGCAGGTTGTCGTGCCTTACGATACGGGGGTACTTTCCGAGATGGTGCTCATCGGCTGTTTCATCGCGAATACCGTGCTGACCGGCGGAGCGATGCTCCTCATCGTATTCTATGCCCTACGCGAGGCGGCGCGGGCTGAAGCTGCTGCGGAGCGCGAACACGCGCGATCGGAAACGTTGCTCGCCAACATTCTGCCCGCCACCGTCGCCGATCGACTTAAGACCCGGACGGACGAGGTCATCGCGGACAAATACGACGAGGCGTCGATCCTGTTTGCCGACATGGCGGGGTTCACGGCGCGGGCGAGCGATACCTCCCCCGAGGACCTGGTGGCGTTTTTGAACCGCGTGTTCACCGATTTCGATCTGCTGGTCGAGCGCCACGGGCTGGAAAAGATCAAGACTACGGGGGACGCCTACATGGTGGTGAGCGGCGTGCCGGTGCCGCGGCCCGACCACGCCGAGGCGTTGGCGCAACTGGCCCTCGAGATACGCGACATCGCAATAGACTTGCGCGATCCGCACGGACGCAGCGTACCGATCCGCATCGGCATTGGCAGTGGTCCGGTCGTGGCTGGCGTGGTCGGTACGCGCAAGTTCTTCTACGACGTCTGGGGCGATGCGGTGAACGTGGCCTCCCGCATGGAAACGACCGGGATCGTGGGCAAAGTCCAGGTGGCGCAGGAGACCTACGAACGCCTGAAGGAGGAATTTGTGCTGGAAGACTGCGGTGAGATCGATGTCAGGGGCAAAGGCAGGATGCGGACGTGGTTCTTAGTCGAGCGCAAGGCCGCGGCCGCCATCGCGCTCTCTATGTCCATGCCCGGCGCCCCCGCAGCCCTGCGCAGGGGCTCAAACGACGCGCTCCTCGGGTAAGGCTCGGGCATCGCTCCTGCGGAAGGCAATTGATCTTCGCGAGTTGAGGCGTAGAATGCGGGACGTGGGCGAACGCGTCGGCGGTGACCTGCTCGCTGATCGGCGCCGCGACGCTCCACGGCGTCGGCCCGCAGGCGTGCTCGCTCCGCATCAACGATCACCCGGCCCGGCATCTCGCCCTGATCGACCGCAACGCGACTGGGACGGCACCTGCGTCCGGCAATTTTGCGGATTGCCGGACATGCTCGGCGGGTCAGGGTGGGCGCCGCCGCGTCAGGAGTTGGTAGGGCTGCCGGTTGCGCCTGCTTCCCAACATCCGCTACGGCACCGAGCGCTATCCTGAGAAGGTGGCGCGGCGGCTGCGGGCGCTGAACATCGCGACCTGGATCGCCTCGGCCGTCGCGAGCGGCTTCGCTGTCGTGCAATTCCTCGATCCGACCGCAGGTTTATGGAAGGTCGCCGCGATCAACGCACTCGCTGCGGTGGTGTGTGCAACGATTCCCCTGCTCCATCGCCTCGGTCCGTCGGCGGCAATTGTCTGCTTCCACATCTTTCTCTATGCCTATGTCTCTGTCGTCCTTGTTTTCCTGGGAAGTGGCACCGGGATGCAATTCTATTTGGACCCCGATTTGAGGACCAGGGGCCTGGTTGGGAGGAGAGTTGTTCCGTCATGATAGACGGAGCGGACGATGACGAAGAAGATGCGACGGAAGATCGACCCGGCGACAAAGGCGCGGATTGCGCTCGCCGCGGTCCGTGAGGAGGCGACCATCGCCGATTTGGCGCGGCAGTATCAGGTTCATCCGAACCAGATCTACGCCTGGAAGAAGCAGCTACTCGAGAACGCTGGCCGGGCGTTCGACCCGGGCGTCGGCGCGGACGCCGAGGCGGAACGGGAGCGCGAGGTCGAGAAGCTGCACGCCAAGATCGGACAGCTGACCGTGGAACGCGATTTTTTGGCGACGAGGTTCGGAAGATGAGCGCTCCGGACCGCACAGCCATGCTCGATCGCGCTCACGCCGGGTTGTCAATCCGACGCCAGTGCCGGCTGCTCGGGCTGGCGCGCTCGAACGTTTACCGACCTGCGTCGGCCACCGACACCGACGAGCTTGTGATCATGCGCCGGCTCGATGAGCTATTCCTGGCCTGGCCGTTCTTCGGCTCGCGCCGGATGATGGCGATGCTGCGGGCCGAGGGGCAGCGGATCAATCGCAAGCGGGTGCGGCGCCTGATGCGCCTGATGGGGCTCGCAGCCCTCGGCCCGAGGCCGCAGACGTCGAAGCCGGCGCCGGGACACAAGATCTACCCCTACCTCTTGCGCGGCCTTGTGATCGAGCAAGCGAACCAGGTTTGGGCGGCCGACATCACCTACGTTCCGATCGGGCGCGGCTTCCTCTATCTGGTCGCGATCATGGACTGGGCGAGCCGAGCGGTCCTGGCGTGGCGGCTGTCGAACACGCTCGATGCCGACGTCTGCGTCCGGGCGCTGGAGGAGGCGCTCGCCCGGTTCGGCGCGCCGGAGATCTTCAACACCGATCAGGGCAGCCAGTTCACCTCGACCGCATTCACTTGGTTGCGGCGGCGCTTGTCGTGTTGTTTTTCGGAACTGAGCGCATCGCTCTTGCCTCAGCATTTGTTGCCGCAGCCGGGGTCATCATCATCGCTGTCGAGATCTTGGTGCCTCGCGACGCCGGGTTGCTTCCCGCTACGGTGCTGTTTGGCAATTTCGTCGCCACGACGATCACGGCCTGCACGATCCAGATGGTCATCGTAGTCTATGCCCTGCGTGAGGCGGCGCGTGCGGAAGCGGCCGCCGAGCACGAGTATGAGCGGTCCGAATCCCTGCTTGTGAACATCCTGCCCGCCACGATCGCCGACCGGCTCAAGAGCCGGCCCGAGACGGTGATCGCCGACAAATTCGAGGCGGCTTCGATTCTGTTCGCCGACATGGCGGGCTTCACGGCGCGGGCGAGCGAGACGGCGCCGGACGACCTGGTGCATTTCCTGAACCGTGTGTTCACGGATTTCGACCGGCTGGTCGAACGCCACGGGCTGGAGAAGATCAAGACCACGGGCGACGCCTACATGGTGGTGAGCGGCGTGCCGGTGTCGCGGCCCGACCATGCCCAGGCCTTGGCGCGACTGGCCCTTGAGATGCGCGACGTCGCAATGGACTTGCGCGATCCGCACGGACGCGTCGTACCGATCCGCATCGGCATCAGCAGCGGTCCGGTCGTGGCTGGCGTGGTCGGCACGCGCAAGTTCTTCTACGACGTCTGGGGCGATGCGGTGAACGTGGCGTCCCGCATGGAATTGACCGGTGCGGTAGGAAAGATCCATGTGTCGCAGGAGACCTACGAGCGCCTGAAGGAGGACTTCGTGTTGGAAGACTGCGGCGAGATCGAGGTCAGGGGCAAAGGCAGGATGCGAACGTGGTTCCTGGTCAGCAAGGCCTTGGCGGCGATCGAACCCGCTACCTCCAGCGCTCCGGCAGCGCTGTGCAGGCCTCGGGCGACCCGCTCGTAAGGCAAGGATTGGGTGCTGCTGAAGGAGATTGATCTTCACGCATTGAAGCGTAGAATGGCGGGGATGGGGAAACGTCCGGGCGACGGCAATCGCCCGAGGGAAACGCCTCATGGCCGTGAGGTGCGGAGGGGTGGTCTGCTGCGCTGCCGCTGCCGCCCTGTCGACGGCTTCGGACGCACATGCGGGCGGCGCTTTCTCGATCAGGGAGCAGAGCGCGTATGGGCGGGGCGCCGCCTACGCCGGCATCGCGGCCGGCGGCAGCCTGTCCTCGATGTTCTGGAACCCGGCAAACCTGTCGGATGTCCGGCGCACCGAGGTGGAAGCGGGCGCAACCGGAGTCTTCGGGCATTCTGACGTAACGCTCGACCCGCAGCCGCAGCTCGGATTTCCCGGTTCGAACGAAGGTCACCCCGGTCAGGATGCTGTGGTCCCTGCCGGCTATGCGGCCTCCAGACTGAGTGACCGCATCGTTGTCGGGGTCGGCATCAACGTCCCGCTCGGTCTCACCACGGAGTATGATGGGGATTTGATTCTCAACCAGACCGGCGTCGCCGGCAAATCGGAAGTTTTCTCTGTTAATGTGAACCCGGCGCTATCCGTCGAGGTCACCGACTTCCAGCCGCCAGTCCGGTTCCGACCATCGTTGCCTCCCGATCGGGGATCGTCCCCATTGCAGCTCCTTGATAGCCCGCGGCCTTTGCGCCGGCAATTCGCCCGCCTCAGGCGGCCTTCCCGCCTCGGGTCGGGCGGATCAGGACCTCGGCCGAGATGCCAAGCTCGACATGCAGCCGGCGGATCATCGCGATCGAGAGGCCGCGCTTGCGATTCAGGATCTCGGAAACCCGAGTGCGCGTGCCGAGCATCCTCTCCAGATCCTTGCGCGTCAGACCCTGCTGCTCGATCCGGAACTCGATCGCTGCGATCGGGTCGGGCGGGTCGATCGGATCGTGCGTCGTCTCGTAGGCATCCACGAGCGTCGCCAGCACGTCGAGCCGGTCACCTTCGGCCGTACCCAACGCGGCGCCCCATAGCCGCTCGATCTCGGCCATCGCCGCCGCGTAGTCCTCCTCGGTCCGAATCGGCCTAATATCCTTCATGCGCCACCGTCCGATGCGGCGGGTTCTTCATCGGCATCGCAACAGGCCCGTCTCTTGGTGGTCGTGTCGCGAGGTTGGTGGAAATTGGATGAGGCGGCGTAGGTTCCGATTGGCAAGATCGAGAAGGAACCCACGCCATGAAGGAAGTTACGCCAACCGTGCTGGCAGGGCCATCGCCGTTCGTCAGCAGCGACTGGTTCGATCCGTTGGAGGAGGCGGTCCGTGGTCAGGTCCGCTCGTTCATCGAGGAGCTGCTGGAGGAGGAGCTGGAAGGCTCGCTCGGCCGTGGGCGTTACGAGCGAGGAGCGGTCTGCACTGGTCGGCGCCACGGGCACCGGCCGCGCCAGCTGGTCACCACCTTCGGCCTGCTGACGCTCTCGGTGCCGCGCGCTCGTCTGCGCGACGAGGCTGGCGAGCAGGAATGGAAGAGCGACTTGCTGCCCGCTTACAAGCGGCTCTCCCATCGCGCCGAGGCCTTGATCGCCGAGGTCTACCTCGCCGGCATGAACACCCGCCGGGCGCGGCGAGCGTTGGCCAGGTTGTTCGAGGGCCATGTGGGCAAGGACGTGGTCAGCCGGGCCTGGCAGAAGACCCGCTCGGCCTGGCAGGCCTGGCAGGAGCGTGATCTTGCCGGCGACGACATTGTGCGGCTGATCCTCGACGGCACCGTGGTCAAGGTCCGGCTCGATCGCAAGGCCACGGCCATCTCGCTGCTGATTGCCCTGGGTGTCCGCCGCGACGGCCAGAAGGTGGTGCTCGCCATCAAGAACATGGGTGGCGAAAGCGAGGCCGCGTGGCGGGCCATGCTGGACGACCTGACCAGCCGTGGGCTCGGCCGACCCGAATTGGTGATCGTCGACGGCGGCAAAGGCCTGGAAGCGGCGCTCGCCAGCCTGTGGGACGATGTGCCGGTTCAGCGCTGCACCGTGCACAAGGAGCGCAATCTGCTCGCCCACGCGCCGAAGCACCTGCACGACGAGATCAAGGCCGACTTCAACCACATGATGAACGCCAAGGCCGCCGCCGAGGTCGTAGTCCGGCGTAAGGCGTTCCTGGCCAAGTGGAAGCTTCGCTGCCGGTCGGTCGCGACGAGCTTGGAAGAAGCCGGCGAGCGCCTGTTCACGTTCGTGCGCTACCCGCCCGAGCAGTGGCGCTCGGTGAGGACCACGAACGCGATCGAGCGCCTGCACGAGGAGTTCAAGCGGAGAATCAAGACGCAGTGCCTGCTGCCCTGTGCCGAGACCGCCGCCATGCTGTTCTGGGCGCTGTTGGCGTCCGGTCAGATCACCATGCGCCGGGTCGACGGCTGGCAGACCCTCGAGCGCTCGCCCACCGATCTTGACTTCGCCGCCTGATGCCGACCACCATGCCTTCGGACCCGCGCCGCCGAATTTCCACCACCTTCGCGACACGCTCAGTGCTCGAACTCATTCCCAGGAATGTGCTAGGCTGGCGGCGATGAGGCAAGGAGAGCGTGGCGGCCGCGGCGTTTACCTATACCGTGCTCCTGCAACCGGAGCCCGAAGGCGGGTATACCTGACCTGTCCAGCGCTGCCGGGGCTCGTGACCTATGGCGAGACCCTGGAGGAGGGCGCGGGCCATGGCCGCGGATGCGATCCGGGGCTACGTCGAGTGCCTGCACGAGGACGGTGAGCCATTCCCGAAAGTGACCCCGAGCCCGCTCCCCTGGTCGACCGGGTCAGTGTGAAAGCTGCTGGGTGAGGCGTCGACGGCTGCCGGCGTTGGCGGCGGACGAGGAGGTTCGCGCCCTCGAGCGGGCCGGTTTCAGCGTCCATCGGATCAAGGGCAGTCATCATCATCTGCGCAATCCCGATCGACCGCGCGCACGCCTGGTCGTACTTGTGCATCGTCGCGATCTCCCGTCCGGGACGCTGCGGGCGATCATCAGGCAAGCCGGCCTCACCGTGGACGAGTTCCTCGATCTGCTATGAGGCGCCGTTCGTTTTGCAACCGTAGTTTTACGCCATGCTGTCCGGCAGCACCGCTTCGCGCTCGCGGATGAACGCCAGCAGCGCCTCGTCGACCGCGGGGTCGAGGGCAGGGGGCTCGTAGTTGGCGAGCAGGTGGCGGGCGGCCTCGACGCCGCGCTCATTCGTGTCCTTGGCCCCGTCCAGCTCCCACTGCTCGAAGCTGTTGTTGTCGAGCAGCTCGGGCATGAAAAAGGCGGTCTGGAAGTGCTCGCGCGTGTGCGCGGTGCCCAGATAGTGGCCGCCCGGCCCGATCTCGCGCACCGCTGCGAGCGCCGCCTCGAAATCGGCAAACTGCGGCCCCTGGCCCAGCTGGTAGAACATCTCGATCTGCTCGCAGTCGAGCGCGAACTTGGCGAACGAGGCGCCGAGCCCGGCCTCGTTCCAGCCGGCGCAGTGCATGATGTAGTTGGCGCCGGAGAGGAACGCGCCCCACATCGTCTGGATCGATTCGTAGGCCGCCTGGGCGTCGACCCGCTTGGCGCCCGCGATCATGCCCGAGGAGCGGAGCGGCAGCCGATACTTGCGGGCCAGCTGGCCGATCATCAGGTTCATGAACGCGATCTCGGGCGTGCCCGCCATCGGCGCGCCCGAGCGCATCGAGACCGCGGCCAGGAAATGGCCGTAGACCATCGGCGAGCCCGGCCGGCAGAGCTGGGCGAACGCGATCCCGGCCAAGGCCTCGGCGTTCAATTGCGCGACCGAGCCGACCGCGGACGCCGGCGTGTTGGCCCCGGCCAGCACAAACGGGGAGATGATCACCGACTGGTTGGCGCGCGCGTAGACCTTGAGCGCGCCCAGCATCGTCTCGTCCCAGACCAGGGGCGAATTGCAGTTGACCAGCGCCATGATCACCGTGTGCTGGTCGACGAACGCCTCGCCGAACAGGATGCGGACCATCCGCATCGCGTCCTCGGCCCGCTCGGGCGCGGTCACCGGCCCCATGAACGGCTTGTCGGAGTGCTTGATCGCGCTGTAGGTGATGTGCAGGTGGCGCTTGGGGATCGCGATGTCGACCGGCTCGCAGACCACCGCGCCGGTATTGTGCATGGCCGGCGCCATGTAGGCGAGCTTGTGGAACTGGTTGAGGTCGGCGAGCGTGCCGTAGCGGCGCTGGCCGTCGAAGTCGTAGACGAACGGCGAGCCGTAGGTCGGCGCGAACGCGACCTTGTCGCCGCCGATCTCGGTGCTGCGCTCGGGGTTGCGGGCCTGCACCGTGAACCGGCTCGGGTTCTTCGCCACCAGTTCCATCAGCAGCGCCCGCGGGATCCGCACGCGGAAGCGCTCGACCGCGGCGCCCGCATCCTGCCACATCCTCACCGCCTCGGCGTCGCGGAACTCGATCCCGACCTGCTCCAGGATCTGCAGCGAGGCCTCGTGGATCATCTCGAGGCCCTCGGCATTCAGGACCTCGTAGACCGGGATCCTGCGCTCCAGGACCGGCAGCGCCCGGATGGTCACCGCGGTCCGCGCCTGACGCCTTGCCTCGCGCCCGCCGCGTCGGCCCTCGCGCGCTGATCCGGCCATGACGATCGCCTTTCCTGACAGCTCGTTGGCCCGAGCATAGCCGGTTTCGCCCGCCCCGTCCCGCGGGCCGCTGCAGAAACCCGGCGCTCTAAGCCACGGGCAGCAGACGCCGCCGCCGGACGCCGGAGAGCGCCTGAAAGCCGATCGCGACCATGATGATCGCGCCGCCGATCAGCGTCGTGACGCTCGGCACCTCGCCGACCCCGAGCCAGACCCAAAGCGGCGCCAGCACCAGCTCGGTCATCGCGAGCAGGGCCAGCTCGACCGCCGGGACATGGCGGGCGCCGATCGTGAACGCCGTGAGCCCGAGCCCGACCTGGCCGGCGCCCATCGCGATGCACAGCCCAAGGTCGCGGGCGCTGACCGCCAGCCCGCGCGCGGCCGCGGTCCCCGCCCCGGCCGCCATCGCGGCGACCACCGCGCCCGCGATCGCGGCCGCGATCAGGCCGGCGATCACGACGCAGGGCATCATGTCGGTATGGCGGTCGCGGCGGAGCAGCACGTTGAAGACGGCAAAGCTCAGGCTCGCGGTCAGCGCCAAAAGATTGCCCGCGATCGTGCCGGCGATCAGGCCGCCCGCGACCATCACCGCGATGCCGGCGAGCGCGATCAGCATCGCGAGCCAGGTCGCGGGGCGGACCCGCTCGCCGAGCAGCCAATAGCCCAGCACCGCGACGAAGAATGGCGACGCGCCGAGCATGAACACCGCGTTCGCGACGCTGGTCAGCTGGAGCGAGAGCACGTAGCCGATGAAGCCGCCCGAGAGGCAGGCGCCGGCGACCAGGCCGCCGCGGCCGGCGGCGACGAAGGCGGCGATCAGGCGGCCCCGATGGCGGACCGTGACGATCAGGAGCAGCGCCGCGGCCAGCGACAGCGAGCGATAGAAGATGATCTGCCAGGCGTCCGCCGCCTCGATCCAGCGGATCAGGATGCCGCCCGTGCTCCAGAACAAACCGGCCAGCACGACCATGACGACGCCCAGCGCGTAGTCCGGGTCCGCCCTGGGCGCGGCTCGGCCGGGCGCAGCGCTGTCCGCGACCTGGTCCATCGGCGGGGCCTCAGCCGCCCGGGGCCGGGACCAGCACGCCGGGGTTCATCACGCCGGCCGGGTCCAGGCTCTGCTTGGCGGCGGCGAGCGCATCGCCGAACAGGGCCGGGCGCTGGCGCCGATACCAGGGCATGTGGTCGCGGCCGACCGCGTGGTGGTGGGTGATCGTGCCGCCGGCCGCGATCAGCGCATCGGAGGCCCGCTGCTTGATGTGCCGCCAGGGCTCGAGCAGCGCCTCGGGGCGGCCGAGCGCGTGGAACGTGAAATAGGGCGCCGGGCCGTCGGGATAGACGTGGGTGAAGCGGCAGGTGACCAGGCCGTCCTGGCCGGTCGCCTCGCGGATCGCCGCCTCGGTCGCGGCCATGACCTGGTGGTGGAAGCCCTCGAAGCGGTCCCAGGTGATCGCGGTCTCGAAGGTGTCGCCGACGATCCCGGCCGGCACCTGCAACTCGCGGGCGTACGGCATCCGAATGAACGCGGTCCGCCAGGCCTGCGCGGCGCCATCATCGGCCAGAGGGCGCCCGCCATGGTCCTGGACCAACTCGAGCGCGCGCGCCTGCCAGGCCTCGACCGGGTGATCGGCCGATTCGAAGGCCAAGACGAGCAGGGCAAAGCTGCCGTCGTTGACGCCGTTGAGGAGGCACTCGTTGGCATCGACCAGACGCAGGTTCGAGGGATAGAGGCCGGCCTGAGCGATCGCGCGGACCGCGCGGGCGCCGGCCAAGACATCGTCAAAGGCGAGCGCGGCGCCGGCCCGGAAGGTCGGCCGGTCCTGGAGGCGCAACCAGGCCTCGGTGATCACGCCGAGCGCGCCCTCGGAGCCGATCAGCAGCCGATCGGGGCTGGGCCCGGCGCCGGAGCCGGGCAGGCGCCGGCTCTCGAGCACGCCCGCCGGCGTGACCGTGCGCAGGCTCTCGACGAAGTCGTCGATGTGGGTGAAAAGGGTCGCGAAATGGCCGCCCGAGCGGGTCGCGATCCAGCCCCCGACGGTCGAGAACTCGAAGCTCTGCGGGAAGTGGCGCAACGTCAGCGCGTGCGGCTTGAGCGTCGCCTCGAGCGCCGGCCCGAGCATGCCGCCCTGGACGCGGGCCGCCCGGCTCGTGCGATCCACCTCGAGCACCCGGCCCAGTCCCTTCAGATCGAGGCTGACCGTGCCCGCGAAGCTTTTTCCGACGTCCGGCTCGACGCCGCCGACGACACTCGAGCCGCCACCGAACGGGATCACCGCGGCGCGGACACCGCTCGCCCACTCCAGCAACGCCACGATATCGTCTTCAGATCGAGGTTTGGCAACCAGATCGGGTGCATTGTTGAAGTCGCGTGCGAAGATCCGCACGGCCTCCGGGAACGACTTGCCGTAGCTGTGCAGCAGACGCTCGTAGGGCTCGTCGGTGCAAAAGCTTTCGAGCCTGGCCGGCGCCCGCAGGCGCGGGGCGCGCAGCGCGACCTGCTCAACCACGGGCGGCGTCCGGCGGGCACCCGCCTCGAGACCGAGGCGCTGCCGATAAAACTCGAACAGCTGCTGCGCCTCGGCCGGCTCGAGGCCGCTGCCCTCGTAACCCCAGCCCCAGAACTTCCAGCGCCCCGCCATGGCCCGTTCTCCCTAGTCGCGCCAGGACGATAGTGGTAACTTCGTCGCGTTCCTAGCGCTTGCGGGGCCGGGCTTGCCCGCATACCAGATTATCGAGCCTGGATGCAGCCGCCAAGACCGTGAGAGAACGACAATGGCAGACCGAGAAGTGCTGCTGCAGTATTCCAACCGATTCCATACGTTCGCAAATATTGTTACCGGATTTGCTGTGGCTCAAGCGCTTACCTTCAGTTTGACTGTAGCGACGCAAGAATCCCTCTGCACGAATGTCGGAAAAGGAGTGTGGTGGGTTATTGGACTTACAATATTCTTCACCGCATTCTACCTATTTGTTGTCTGGAAATGTTCGAAAATCGAACTGGAATTTGTCAAACAGGAAAATAATATTATGATCAACAGAAGTATCACGAATGTCCGGACGGCGCAGATGCTTAGCATAGCAGTATTCCAATCAATCGTAATTTTGGTGACGATTGCTGCGGCGGGCACTACCGTATGTCGATAGGCGGCAGGAGCAGCAGAAGCGCGGTGATCGTCAGCATCGCGAGCGCGGTCGAGATCAGGATCGCGCTGGACGCGGTCTCGATCCCGACCTCGTAGTGCTGCGCGAACACGTAGACGTTGAGCCCGACCGGGCAGGCGGCGAAGATCACGCCGGCGTTGATCCACAAGCGGTCGAGGTCGAGCAGCCAGGCGAACGCTATCAGCGCCAGCAGAGGGTGGAGGAAAAGCTTGCCCGCGATCATCGCCGCGGCCGGTCCGAGGCTGCCGCCGATCCGGCGCTGGCTCAAGGTGGCGCCGAGCGCGAACAGCGCCGACGGCGCCGCCGCCTGGCCGATGAAGGTCAAGGTCTGATCGGCGACCCTGGGCAGGCCGAGGCCGCTCAGGCTGTAAAGGATGCCGAGCACCGTGCCCATGATGATCGGGTTGAGCGCGACCGCGCGGAGCGCCTGGGCGACGATCCGCCAGCCGGTCGCGCCGGCGCGCCGCCGGCCGATCTCCAGCAGCACGGTGACCGAGCTGAACACGATGACATCGAGCGTGATGATCAGCAGCGCCGGCACGCCGCCCCGGTCGCCGTACAGCCAGAGCAGCAGCGGCAGGGCCAGCATCACGCCGTTCGAGAACGCCGAGCCGAAAGCCTGGATCGTGAGCTCGGCGATCCGCATCCCGAACGCCAGCCGGCCGATCAACGCCCCGGTCGTGAACACCAGCGCCTGCGCGCCGAGGTAGCCGCCGAGAAAGCCCCACTCGGTGATCGCCTCGAGGTCGGTCTCGGCCATCAGCCGGAAGACGTGGGGCGGGATCGCGAAGTTGAAGACGAAGGCGCCCAGCCCGCGGATCCCGGCTTCACCAAGATAGCCCGTCCGGCCCGCGAAGAAACCGAGGAAAATGACCGCGAACAGCGGCGTGACCGATTCGAGGACGACGCTCACCGGTATTCTTTAGAGTCTGCTACGAGGTCGAGCGGCGGCTCACCGCCCACGCCCGCCGCTGGCCGGCCACTTCCGAGCGTGGCTGCGTCGTTGCCGAGCCGATAGCCCGTGGGTGCGGCTCGGGCAAACCCGGCCAGTGGATGGCTGTTGCTTCCGCCCTGCACGTGCGATAGCAACACCGCGCCGATCCAACAGGAGGCGCGTGATGGCGACGCTGCGTGGCCACGCGGTGTCCGGTGCAGCACCGGGTCTTGGCCCGGCTTATGAGCATACTTACGTAACCAGCGACGATGGATACGTTTGGCACTGCCTGGGGCAGAGCATCGGGGGTCGGGTTCTGAGGTTCGGCTCTGGCAGTTCCGCCGTTGCCGATTGTGTTTCCCATCCCAGGGCTCCCGCCGCGTTGCCCTTCATCATGCCGGTTTACGCCGGCCTTCGCTATGGGCGCGACGGGGTCTGTCACCAGATGGCGAACCGGATCCTCAGGAGCGCCAATATCGACGTATCCGGCGCACGCCTGTACCGGCAGGGTCTGAATGCCTATGGCCTCTATGGCAGAAGTGCTTGGCCGCAATGGCCGCAATGCCTATCGTCATCGACGGTAGCATCGACGGGGCCCGGCGGCGGAAGCGGCCTGAGTGGCGGGAGCGATGACATGGCGCAAACCAGGATCAAGGAACGGCTCGACGCTCTGTACCAACGCGTACAGGCCGAGGGGAGTGAGCTCAGCGCCGACTATGGCGATCCTCGTTTGCGGCAGGCCGAATTCAACGTCATGATCGACGAGATGTTAGGTGCGGACTACGATCCGCAGAAAAGAAGCCGCCTTTTGGAGATCCAGGCGTCCCTGGGTGCGCGGCAGAGCTATCTGGACGCCGCTCTCGACAACGGCCTTATCGCTGGCGATGCATATCTGGCTCGCTTGCGGGAGGCGTTGGACGATACGGCCAAGGCCTATGCAGCGGTCTTGGGACACAAGGACTACGTGACCCTGTTCGGCGCCGCGCCCGACGAGGCTTCAAGCCTCATCGATCCGTCAGTTCTGTCGACCAGCCCTGGTACGAAGACCCGTCGTCGAAGCAAGAGGCGAACGAGCTGGGATCAGATCCAAGGCAACTGAAAACAGCTCCAGGGGAAGATGCAGCTGCAGTGGGGCATGCTCACCGACGATGATCTCGCCCTGGCCGAAGGAAGCCGGAGGGAGTTGGTCGGTCGCATCCAGGAGCGCTATGGCATCGCCCGCGACGAGGCCGAGCGCCAGGTTGCGGAGTGGGAGACCGGCCTCTAACAGGGCGCCAGGGTAAGGCGCAGGGCGGCGCCGCTGCTCTCCCGACGCCCGGAGCAAAGCCGGTCTTGGGTCCCCTCGGCGCTGGTCGCGACCGTAGTCCCGACCTCAGCCGGCCGCCGCCTCGACCGCGCGCTTGGCCATGACCTTGACCAGATGGGCGCGATATTCGGCGCTGGCGTGGATGTCGCTGTTGAGGTTGGCGGCGCTGACGCTCAGACCATCGAGCGCGCCCGGCGAGAAGTTGGCGGCCAGCGCCTGCTCGGCATCTTTCAGCCGGAACACGCATGGCCCGGCGCCGGTGACCGCGACCCGGGTCTCGCCGCCGGTCTGGGCGACCATCACGCCGACGATCGCATAACGGCTGGCCGGGTTCGGGAACTTCATGTAGCCGGCCCTGGTGGGCTTGGGGAAACTCACCGAGACGATCACCTCGTCGTCGGCGAGCGCGGTCTCGAACATGCCGCGGAAGAAGTCGTCGGCCTTGATCTCGCGCTGGTTGGTCTTGACCGTGGCGTTCAGGCCGAGCACGGCGGCCGGATAGTCGGAGGCCGGATCGTTGTTGGCGACCGAGCCGCCGATCGTGCCGCGGTTGCGCACCTGGGAATCGCCGATGTGCGAGGCGAGTTGCGCCAGCGCCGGGATCGCGCGGCGCGCGGTCTCGGATTCGACCACCTCGGAATAGGTCGTGAAGGCCCCGACCACCAGGCGGCCGCCGTCCTCCCGGATGCCCTTCAGCTCGGCGATCGCGCCCAGATCGATGATGTCGGAGGGCGAGGCGAGCCGCTGCTTCAAGGTCGGGATCAACGTGTGGCCGCCCGCGAGCAGCTTGCCGTCGGAGGCTCCCTGAAGCAACGAGACCGCCTCGGCGACCGTCCTCGGACGATGGTACTCGAACGCGTACATGGTTTGCTGCCTCCCTATTCGGCCGCCTGCGGCATCTGCCTGTCCTGGAGCGCCCGCCAGACCTTTTCCGGGGTTGCCGGCATCGAGATGCGCACGCCGATCGCGTCGGTCACCGCATTCATCACCGCCGGCGGCGCCCCGATCGCGCCCGCCTCGCCGCAGCCCTTGACGCCCAGCGTGTTGTGCGTGCAGGGCGTCTCGGTCAGCGCGACCTGGAAGCTCGGCACGTTGTCTGCCTTGGGCATGCAGTAGTCCATGAACGAGGCCGAGATCAGCTGGCCGCCGGCATCGTAGACGCAGTTCTCGGTCAGCGCCTGGCCGATGCCCTGGGCAAGGCCGCCATGGACCTGGCCCTCGACGATCATCGGGTTGATCACCTTGCCGAAGTCGTCGACCGCGACGAAGCGGTCGATCCGGACTTCGCCGGTGTCCTGGTCGACCTCGACCTCGCAGACGTAGGCGCCGGCCGGATAGGTGAAGTTGGCCGGATCGTAGAACGCGGTCTCCTCCATGCCGGGCTCGAGCCCTTGGGGATAGTTGTGCGGCACGTAGGCCGCGAACACGACCTCGCCGATGCTTTTGGCCCGATCGGTGCCCTTGACCGTGAAGCTGCCGTCCTTGAAGTCGATGTCGGCTTCGGCGGCCTCGAGCAGGTGGGCCGCGATCTTCTTGCCCTTGGCGATCACCTTCTCGGCGGCGTTGACGATCGCCTGGCCGCCGACCGCGATCGAGCGCGAGCCGTAGGTGCCCATGCCGACCGGGGTTTTCTCGGTATCGCCGTGGATCACCTCGACGTTGGCGATCGGCACGCCCAGCTTCTCGGTGACCAGCTGCGCGAACGTGGTCTCGTGACCCTGGCCGTGGCTGTGGGCGCCGGTGAACACCTGGACGACGCCGGTGTGGGTGAAGCGGATCTTGGCGCTCTCCCACAGGCCGACGCCGCAGCCGAGCGAGCCGACCACCGCCGAGGGCGCGATGCCGCAGGCCTCGATGTAGCAGGACAGCCCGACGCCGCGGAGCTTGCCCTTGGCCTCGGAGGCGGCCCGGCGGCTGGCGAAGCTCTTGTAGTCGGCGAGCTGGAGCGCCTTGTCCAGCGACGCCTGGTAGTCGCCGGTGTCGTACATCAGCGCGACCGGGGTCTGATAGGGGAAGGCATTGCTGGGGATGAAGTTCTTGCGCCGAAGCTCGGCCGGATCGCGGCCGGTCTCGCGGGCCGCCGTCTCGACGATCGTCTCGAGCAGGTAGGTTGCCTCGGGCCGGCCGGCGCCGCGGTAGGCGTCGACCGGCGTGGTGTTGGTATAGACCGCATCGACCGCGCAGTAGATCGCCGGCGTCTTGTACTGGCCGGCGAGCAGCGTCGCATACAGATAGGTCGGCACGCAGGACGCGAAGGTCGACAGATAAGCGCCCATATTGGCGATCGTGTGCACCTTGAGCGCGGTGAAGTTGCCGTCCGCGTCCAGCGCCAGCTCGGCATGGGTCACGTGGTCGCGGCCATGAGCATCCGAGAGGAAGGCTTCCGAGCGGTCGCCGGTCCACTTGACCGGCCGCTGCAGCAGCTTGGCCGCGAGCAGGCAGGCGCACTCCTCGGCGTAGATGAAGATCTTGGAGCCGAAGCCGCCGCCGACGTCGGGCGCGATCACCCGCAACTTGTGCTCGGGCGCGACCCCGACGAAGGCCGCGATCACCAGGCGCGCGACGTGTGGGTTCTGGCTCGTGGTATAGAGCGTGAAGCCCTGCGAGCCGCGCTCGTATTCTGCGATCGCGGCGCGCGGCTCGATCGCGTTCGGCACCAGCCGGTTGTTGACCAGGTCAAGCCTGGTGACGTGCGCGGCGCTGGCAATCGCCTGGTCGACCGCGGCCTGGTCGCCAAGCTCCCACTCGTAGACGGTGTTGCGCGCGATGTCGTCGTGGACCAGGGGCTGGCCGGGCTTGCGCGCGTCCGCGGTCGCAACGATGGCCGGCAGGACCTCGTAGTCGACCGCGACCTGCTCGGCCGCGTCCTTGGCCTGCGGGTAGGTCTCGGCGATCACCATCGCGACGTGGTCGCCGACGTGGCGGACCTTGCCTTGGGCCAGGATCGGGTGCGGCCCGGCTTTCATCGGGCTGCCGTCGCGGGAGTGGATCATCCAGCCGCAGATCAGGTTGCCCCACTTGGACGCCGCCACGTCCTCGCCGGTCAGCACCGCGAGCACGCCGGGCGCGCTGGCGGCTGCGGCCTTGTCGACGCCGGTGATCTTGGCGTGCGCGTGCGGCGAGCGGACGAAGCAGGCGTAGACCTGACCGGGTCGGTCGATGTCGTCGGTGTAGGAGCCGCGGCCGGTGATGAAGCGGTGGTCCTCCTTGCGCCTGACCGAGGCGCCGATGCCGTCCGTGGCCATGGCCTCAGCTCCTCATCTCGGCGGCCGCCGCCTGGATCGCCTTGACGATGTTGTGGTAGCCGGTGCAACGGCAGATGTTGCCCTCGAGCCAGCCGCGGATCTCGTCCTCCGAGGCGCCCGGATTGCGTTTGACGAGGTCGATCGCGCTCATGATCATGCCGGGCGTGCAGAAGCCGCACTGCAGCGCGTGGTGCTCGCGGAACGCCGCCTGCATCGGGTGCAGCTGACCGTCCTTGGCCAGCCCCTCGATCGTCGTGATCTGACTGCCCTGGGCCTGGAGCGCCAGGACCGTGCAGCTCTTGACCGACTGGCCATCGATGTGGACCACGCAGGCGCCGCACTGGCTCGTGTCGCAACCGACGTGGGTGCCGGTCAGATCGAGATCCTGGCGCAGGAAATCGACCAGCAGCTTGCGCGGCTCGACCGTGCGCGTGACTGCCTGGCCGTTCACGGTCATCGAAACGCTGGCCATTCTCGTCCCCCCGATCCTTGTCCTTGCTGGCGATTCATGGTCGCACGCCTGGCCGCGCCCTGTTCGGCCAGCGCCGGTGCCGTGGAGCGCTGCGAGGTGCCGTTGAAGCTATGGGAGCCGCCGACGGCCGTCAACGGGGCTTCGCGCACGCCCTTGCGCACCCATCAGCGGAGGTGGGGCTCGCAGGCGGCGTCGAGCTTGCGCAGGCCGCCGGCGACCAGCGGCCCATTGAGGGTGCCGCCATAGGCGATCATGCCCTGGCACACGTCCCGCGGCCGGGCCCGGCGCTCGATCGGGCCATACCAGGGTTCGGCCTCGAAGAATCCGGACGCGACCAGAAACGAAACCCCGAAGTAGTACTCGGCCCCGAGCGAGCTCGACAGCTTGGGAAAGGGCAGAAAACCCCGGTAGTCGGGGAGCACCGTGGCCTCGAAGCTCCAGTCCAGCATGGCCTGCAGCGTGCGCGCCGCATCCCGGCGCTGAAGATCGGTCATGTGCGGCCAGCCGTACCGGAACAGCCTGGCCAGATCGTAGTTGTTGTGGTTGGTCCAGTGGCCGGCGCTGAGCCAACCGAAAGGGTATGCCTGCTCGCGGATGGCGAAGGTCGTATCGATCAGCTCGGGCCAATGGCGCACCTTGCCCTGCCGCGCGTGCACGATGTGGTAGGTGATCGACAGGTCGGTCGTTCTGAACACCCGTTCGCCGTCCCGATACCAGGCACCCCAGTAGCCGCTCTCCGGATCCTGCCAGCGATCGACGAACCGGTTGAACGCCGCGATGATCTGACCCTGCTGCTCAGGCGTCAGGTCCGGACCCCGAGCGGTCGACCGCAGCAGTTCGATGACCGCATCGCGCTTGGCCGCAGCGGCAATGATGCTGGCGACGCCGCCCAGGCGCGATCGGAAGTTTTCACCGGTTCTGGGGATGTCCGAGATCAGGTGGCGCTCGAAAAACGCGGTCAGCTTCTCCGGGTCGCGACCGCTCGGCAACGGCTCGCGTTCGATCGGCGGCACGAGGCCGTCCGCGGCCAGCTCGAAGTAGTTGACCAGCGTCGCCTCGATCCGGATGAACATTTCGGCCGCACAGGGTGCGTACCAGCCATCGCTGGCCAACGGCTCGAAGGCAAAGCTCTGGTCGGGAACGGCGAAGCTCGCGGCGAGGTCGTCAAGGCTGGCGTCGAGCCGCGACCACCAGGCCGTGTAGCCGAGCAGCCACTTCGCCTCCAAGAAGATCTGCCGCGAGCACGGGCGATCGCGCCCGTTTGCCTCATCGCCGAACAGGCGCTCGCCCAGAGCATTGAAGCGCCGCTCGCGGGCTGCGAATTCGGCCAGATAGTCGGGGTCGTACTCGAGGAACAGAGCGTCGATCCGGTCGGCGGCCGCGTCGCCGACCACGAGTTCGATGTCGTTCCGACCCGAGAGCACCTCCGGCGCAGGGGGCGGTGGTCGATTTGCCTCCGTCGCGCTCGCGGGCGACGGCGCCGCGCCCGCGAGAACGAGCCCGAAAAGCGCCGAACAGAGATAGCGTCTGCTCGATTCCCGGGCGGCGCGGACCTCAACGAGCGCACGCCGAGAAACCATTGGTCCCCTCCCTCCGCCGAGTCGTTGCCACTCGACCGCGACGGGCCTGCGCGAAGCGTCCCTGAGAAATTCGGCAACAATGTGACGGCTCGTAGTCCGCCGGCCCGCGAGCCTTTACGACATCAGCTCAGCCGGCGCCAAGGAGCAGGTGTTCCGGTTTGGGCCAAGCCGCTCAGCGGAACAGCAGCACCAGCAGCATCAGCACGATGATGGCACCAGCCGCCCAGACGAACCGGTTCTGAGCCAGCTCGGCGAGGCCGCCGCCGCCGAGCGGCTCCGGGGCGTAGTCGGGCCCGGCCTCGAGCGCGGCGTCGAACGCCGGCGCCGGCGGCGTCAGCTGCTGGCGGAAGTTGTCGAAGAACTCGTCGGCCATCTTCTTGGCGGTGCCGTCGATCAGGCGAGATCCGAGCTGGGCGATCTTGCCGCCGACGTCCGCCCGCGCGGTGTAGGTCAGCACCGTCTCGTCGGCGCCGGCCTCGGCGAGGCGGACATCGGCGCCGCCCTTGGCAAACCCGGCGGCGCCGCCCTTGCCTTCGCCCGCGATGGTGTAGCTCTCGGGCGGATTGAGGTTCGAGAGCTCCACGTTGCCGTTGAACTTCGCCTTGACCGGGCCGACCTTGGCGACCACGGTCGCGACAAACTGGGTCGCCGAGACTTTCTCCAGCGACTCGCAGCCGGGGAGCGATGCCCGCAACGTCTCGGCGTCGTTGAGCGCCGCCCAGACCTTCTCGCGCGGCGCCGGGATGCGATACTCCCCCGTCATGTCCATCGTCGTTTTTCCTTAAGTCGCGTCTGCCGGCGCCGAAGCTACATGCCCGCCGGGGTTCCGGCAACCAGGAGCGGTCGCCGCCGAATTGACCGGCCGCCGCCGCCGTTGCGGAGCGGTGAAACTCTTCGCGCCCGGCGCCGTTGATGCCCCGGCCCGGGGAGCCACCGCCGGGCCGAGACGCGGGAGCGCAACGACATGCCGAGCAGCCCGTCCGAACACCATCCGGCGCAGGAGCAGGCCCGGCAGCCCGGCCGCACCGCCCCGATGCAGCCGAAGCCCCGCGCCGAGATGCGCGGCTGGCGCGGCGCGGGCAAGCTCGAGGGCAAGGTCGCGCTGATCACCGGCGGCGACAGCGGCATCGGCCGGGCGGTCGCGATCGGCTTTGCCAAGGAGGGCGCCGACGTCGCGATCGTCTACCTCGAGGAGCATGAGGACGCCGAGGCCACCAAAGGGCACATCGAGGAGCAGGGCCGCCGCTGCCTGACGATCGCCGGCGACGTCGGCGACGAGGCGTTCTGCCAGGCCGCGGTCGCGCGCGTGCTCGAGACCTTCGGGCGGCTCGACCTGCTGGTCAACAACGCCGCCGAGCAGCATCCCCAGGACCGGCTCGAGGACATCGGGGCCGGCCAGCTCGAGCGGACCTTCAAGACCAACATCCTGGCGATGTTCCACCTGACCAAGGCAGCGCTCGCCCATCTGCCCGAGGGGGCGGCGATCGTCAACACAACCTCAGTCACCGCCTACCGCGGCAGTGCCCATCTGATCGACTACGCGGCGACCAAGGGGGCGATCGTGGCGTTCACGCGCTCGCTCGCCGAGAACCTGAAGGAGCGGCGGATCCGGGTCAACGCGGTGGCGCCCGGGCCGGTCTGGACGCCGCTGATCCCGGCGTCGTTCCCGGCCGAGCGGGTCGCGAGCTTCGGCAGCGACACCTTCCTCGGGCGGCCGGCCGAGCCGGACGAGATCGCGCCCTGCTACATCTTCCTGGCGTCCGCCGACAGCGCCTGCATGACTGGCCAGGTGCTGCACCCGAACGGCGGCGAGATCGTCGGCGGTTGACCGGTCCGGGCACCGGCAGGCCAGGTTCCGGCCGGCGCCCGCGACCAAGGAGCATCAGCGATGGCTAAGTTCCTGATCGGCCTGATCCTCGGCATCTTCATCGGCGCGCTCGTGGCTGCGTACCAACCGACGCTGCCGGCGGGCCTGCGCGCCGCGCTCGCGAACGTGACCACGCTGGTCGCGCGCGGCACCGAGGAGGCGGCAGAAACGGTCGACCGGGCCGCCGGCCGGGTCGCCGACGAAGCGGAACGGGCGCGGCAGGCGGCGCCGGAACCGCCGCCCGCGCCCGCGGACCCGGCGCGCTGAATCAGCGCTTAGCTACCACTCGAGGATCAGGCGGCGGCCCTCGACCCGGTAGCCGCGCAGCCGGTCGAGAAAGCTCATCCCGAGCAGCGAGATCGGCAGCGGCGCCGCGTTGACCGATGCCTCCAGGTCGTAGAGGCTGAACTGGCCGACCCGGAGCTCGCGCAGACGCACCGGCGCGCCCGCGACCTCGCCGTTCGCGGTCCCGAACCGCTGGCTGAACTCGAGCCGGCGCGGGTCGAAGCCGAGCCGCCTGGCATCGGCCAGGGTCAGCACGATCTCCGAGGCGCCGGTGTCGACCAGAAAGCTCACCGGCGCGCCGTTGACCGCGGCCTCGATCACGAAATGCCCCCGCGGCCCCGCCTCGACGACGTGCTGCCAGGCGTCACTCTCGGCCGTGGCGTCGGGTGCGTTCCTTGCTATGCTGGGTGCTATGTTTGGCGCTGGGCTTGGCGCCGGCGGCGGGCTGGCCCGCTCGAGCCAGCCGCTGCCCCGGAGCGTGGCAAAGCCGATGCCGACCATCACGGCGACCGCGAGATAACGCAATGCCCACCCGAGCATGACGTCCGATCAGCCTCGTTGCTGGCCGTGCCCCAAGGCGAGTGTCGACGCTCCGCGCCAAGAAGCTGTTAACGGGTCGGGATCTGAGCCCGGCAAGGCGACGGGCGGGCAGGGGCCAGCGGCGGCGGGGGCGTGCAGCACCTGCTGATCGCGCCGCTGCTGTTGCCGTTCGTCGTCGCCGCGGCGGCCGCGGCCGCGGGCGGGTTCTGGCTCGGCGGCCGGCGCAGCGCGCCGTTGCTGGGCCTGGCCCAGACCCTGGGCTTCCTCGCCGCCTATCTGGCGCTGCTGGGTCTGCCGGGCTGGCCGCCGCTCAGCGCTCGCGACAAGGTTTTTCCGATCGCGGGGCTGGGCGTCCTGCTCGGCAGCCTGCTGCCGCTGCTGCCGCGCTGGGCGGATGGGCTCCAGATCGCGGTGCTGGCGTGGCCGATCGCGATCGTGGCCTGGCTGGCGGCGCCCGAGCCCTTGAGCATCGCGACGCTCGCGACCGCGGCGGCGCTGGCGCTGTTCGGCGCCGCGATGGTCGGGCCGCTCGCCGGCGCCCGCCAGAAGAGCCCGCGGCGCGCTCTGATGCTGGCGACCGCCGTGATCGGCCTGGCCGCGGTCGCCGCGCTCGGCCGGGCGCCGACCGTTGCCGGCCTGGCGCTGGCACTCGCGGCCTCGCTCGCGGGCGTGCTGCTCGCCGCCCGCTCGCTCGGGATCGCCAACGCCGCGCTGCTCGGCCCGAGCGGGACCGCGCTGGCGCTGGCCGGCACGCTCGCGTTCGCCAGCGCCGCCAGCCGGCCGGCGCTGCTGCCGCTGGCGCTGGTGTTCGCCGCCGACCGGCTCGCGCACCGGCTGGCGCGCCGCCGGCTCTGGCTGGATGGCCTGCTGTTCGCGGCCGGCTGCCTGATCCCGCTCGGCCTCGCACTCGCGCTCGCCCGGCTCAGTTTCGGGCCGCTCCACTTGCCCTGACCGCGCCGCAGCCCGACCGTCTAGCCCATCCCTGGCCTGGCCACGCCGCTGCCCGAATGTCGCGCCTGGCTCTGGCCTGGTCCGCGCCGCAGCCCGACCGTCGCGCCTAGCTTTGGCCTGATCCGCGCCGCAGCCGACCGTCGCGCCCAGCCCGCTCTCGCTCATGCCGCTGCCCGACCGTCGCGCCCAGCCCGGTCTCGCTCATGCCGCTGCCCGACCGCCTCGCCCAGCCCCGGGCCTCGCCCACGCCGCCGCCTCGCCCAGCCCTGGCCTGGTTCGCGCCGCTCCCCTGCCGCCGCTGGCCTGACCCCGGGCACGGATTCCCACGGTCGCATGGACCTGCCAAAGTTTTCCTTAACCAAGAATTGTTAAGATTTGGTGAGGACCCGGCGCTCAGCGCGGCCGCGACGCCCGGATCAGGATCTCGATCACGACCGCCTCTCCGACGGTCTTGGTCGAGGCCCACTCGCCCTGGCCAATGCCGTAGTCGAGCCGCGAGATCGTGAGCGCGCCGCGCGCGGTCGCGAGCAGGCGGCCCGCAGCCGCCGGATCGGCGCCGATCGCAAGCTCGAAGGGCAGCACGACCGCCCTGGTGACGTCGCGGATCGTGAGTTCGCCCTCTGCCTGGTAGGCATCGCCCTGCAGGTGGCTGAGCCTGCCGCTCGTGAAGCGGGCGCTCGGCCAGCGCTGGACGTCGAAGAAGAACGACGAGCGCAGCGCCGTGTCCCGGTCCTTGTGGCCGGTATTGATGCTCGCGCTGTCGATCTCGACCTCGATCCGGCTCGAGGCGAGGTCGTCCGGATCGAACCTGATCTGTGCGCTGAAGCGCTCGAACCGGCCCGCGATCGGGCTGCCCTGCTGCTGCGCGGTGAACCGGACCTGGCTGCCGTCCTCGACCGTCCAGCCCTGCGCCAGGGCGCCCTGAATGCCGGCCAGGAGGCAACCCAGCGCGAGCAGCAGGACCGTTCGAAGAGCCCGCATCAGCTCCATCCCGTGGGAAAAAATCAGCGGCGGGCGCGCGTCGCGGGCAGCATCCGCCGCAGCACGTCGTCCTTGAGCAGGAAATGGTGGCGGAGCGCCGCCGCCGCGTGGACCAGCGCCAGCAGCGCGAACACGATCGCGCCGAAATGGTGCAGATCGAGCAGGCGCTCGCTCAGCGGCTCATCCGGCCCGATCAGCGCCGGCAGCGGCACGACGCCCCAAAGCACGACCGGGAAGTTGGCGGCGTTCGACTGCAAAAAGCCGATCGTCGGCTGCAACAGCAGCAGCGCGTACAGCAACCCATGCGAGACCCGGGCCGCGCTCCGCTCCCAGGCGGGCATCGTCGCCGGCAGCGGCGGCGCCGGATGGAACAGACGCCAGAGCAGCCGGACGGCCGCCAGGCCGAAGATCGTGATGCCGGACCACTTGTGCAGCTGATAGAGGTCGAACTTGCGCTGGCTGAGCGGCAGGTCGCTCATGTACCAGCCGAGCCCGAACATCAGCAGGACCAGCACCGCGAGCAGCCAGTGCAGGCCCTGCGCAACCTTGCCGTAGCGCTCCATGGCTCTCCAGCGGGCCTTCTCCCGGGGCCAGCGCTCCGATGCCCGTGATCAAAGTAGCGCCGGCACGACGCGCGGAAAGACCGGCAAGGTAGCGCTGGCGCCGCGCGTGGAAAGATCGGCGGTCACGATGCCCTGGCCGGGTGGGCTCGACAAGGCGCAGCCGGCGATGATATGGCCGCAAGGCCCGCTTCGCCGACAGGAGCCGCCGATGTCCAGGCCCGACGATCGCCCCGCAGCGCTGGTCACCGGCGGCCGGCGCGGGATCGGCCGGGGCTGTGCGTTAGCACTCGCCGCCGCCGGCTTCGATCTGGTGCTGGTCGACCTCGAGCGTGACGATGATGCCGAGCAGACGCTGGCCGGCATCGCCGAGCGCGGCGGTCGCGGCGCGTTCCTCGTCGCCGACATCACCGATCTCGGCCGCCACGCGCCGCTGATCGACGCCGCGTTCGAAGCGTTCGGCCGGCTCGACTGCCTAATCAACAATGCCGGCGTCCAGGCGCTCCGCCGCGGCGACCTGCTCGAGGTCTCGCTCGAGAGCTATGAGCGATGCCTCGACGTCAATCTGCGGGCGCCGTTTTTCCTGACCCAGGAGGTCGCGCGGCGGATGTTGCAGATGCCGCCGGCGGCCGGCGCGCCGCCGCGCTCGATCGTCACGATCTCCTCGGTCAACGCCGAGATGGTCTCGATCGACCGCGGCGAATACTGCATCTCCAAGGCCGGCGCCTCGATGCTGACCCGCCTGTTCGCGCTCCGCCTGGCCGCGCATGGCATCGGCGTCTACGAGGTCCGCCCGGGGGTGATCCGGACCGCGATGACCGCGCCGGTCGCCCCGGCCTACGAGCGCCGGATCGCGGCCGGCCTCAGCCCGATCGCGCGCTGGGGCGAGCCCGAGGACGTCGGCCGCGCGGTCGCGACGCTGGCCTGCGGCGGCCTGCCGTTCAGCGTCGGTCAGGCGGTGTACGTGGATGGGGGACTGAACTTGCGGGCGTTCTGACCGGCTGGAACGGCGGCGGCTCGCGGCTGCCCTCGCTGAGCTCGTGGTAGAGCGCCAGGCCCGCGGCGGTCGGGATCCAGATCGCGCCCGGCCCGTTGGCCCAGCCGCGCGGCGCGATCAGGTCCCAGCCCGCCAGCTCCTCGACCGCCCAGCTGGCATCGAAATGGCGCTCGAGCATCGCGCCCGAGATGCCGCGCACCGGCTTGGCCATCGCGCACAGCCGCTCGAGGATGCGGAAGTGAACACTGTCCCGTTCGATCGACATGGGTCATGGTTGTTTCCGAAGGCCACACGGTTGTAAAGCGATCCTTCGGCGCCAGGCGGGAGAACCAGATGTCGGAGCTGTTCGCGCTCGATGGCCAGATCGCGCTGATCACCGGCAGCTCGCGCGGGCTGGGGTTCGCGATGGCCGAGGCGCTCGCCGGGCACGGCGCGTTCGTGGTCCTCAACGGCCGCGATCGGGCGATGCTGGAAGATCGGGCCGAGGGCCTGCGTCGGCGCGGCTACCGGGCCGAGGCAATGGCCTTCGACGTCACCGACGGCGCCGCGGTCGCGGCCGCGGTCCAGGACGTGGCCGACCGCCACGGCCGCCTCGACGTCCTGGTCAACAACGCCGGCATCCAGCACCGCGTGCCGCTCACCGAATGGGCGGATGCCGACTGGGAGCGGGTGATCGCGGCCAACCTCTCGGCCTGCTTCAGGAGCGCCCGCGAGGCCGCGCGGGTCATGCTGCGCCAGGGTGCTGGCCGGATCATCAGCACGGGCTCGGTGGTCGCGATCCTCGCCCGGCCGACCGTGCACGCCTACGTCGCGGCCAAGGCCGGCCTGCACGCGCTGACCCGCTCGATGGCCGCCGAGCTCGGCCCCAAGGGCATCACGGTCAACGCGATCGCGCCCGGCTATTTCGCGACCGAGATGAACACGGCCCTGCTCGCCGACCAGGCGTTCACCGCCTGGGTCGAGCAGCGGACGCCGCTCGGCCGTTGGGCCAAGCCCGAGGAGATCGGCGGCGCCGTCGTGTTTCTCGCGTCCAAGGCCGGGGCTTACGTCAACGGCCACGTCCTGGTGGTCGACGGCGGCCTGTCGGTGACGCTGTAGCCGACGCGTCGCGGCGCGGCGTCCCAGCGCAGCCTGACCTATTGTGGCGCCCGCGCGCACGACCTAGATTCGCTGGGCATCCTGGGCGTCAGCCCGCCGCCGGTCGGCCGGGTCCGGGATCATCGCCGGAACCGCCTCCAGAGCGGGGCAGCCGGGTGCGCCGCGGGCGCGCCCGAGGAGTGAGCGCCAGGACCCGTGAAGGCTGTTGCCCAGATCATCGTCGCGCTCTGCATGCTCGCCGTGGCCGGCGCCGCCTGGTGGTACTTCTATGCCGGAGCGCCGGCGGCCGGCGGCGCCCAGCAGGCGGCCCGGGCCGGCATGCAGATCCCGGTCGAGGTCGTGCCGGTCACGGTCGGACCGATCCAGCGCCGCCTGACCTCGGTCGGCTCGCTGCGGTCCCACGAATTGGTGATCATCCGTCCCGAGATCGCCGCCCGGATCGCCGAGTTCAGGTTCGATGAGGGCGAGCGGGTCACCCAGGGCCAGCCGCTGGTGCTGCTCGACGAATCGGTCTGGCGCGCCGTGGTCGAGCAGGTGCAGGCACAGCTCGAGCTCAGCCAGTCCAACTACGAGCGCGCGGTCGACCTGCTCAAGCGCAAGGCCGGCACGAATAAGGCGCGCGACGAGGCGATCTCGCAGATGCGCGTCGACGAGGCCGCGCTCGAGCTCGCCAAGGCGCGCCTCGACAAGACCGTGATCAAGGCGCCGTTCGAGGGCGTGGTCGGCCTGCGCCGGGTCTCGGTCGGCGATTTCGTCGACGTCGGCGCCGACATCGTCAACCTCGAGCAGATCGATCCCCTGAAGGTCGATTTCCGGGTCGCCGAGATCTTCGTCGGCGCGGTCAAGACCGGCCAGCACCTCGAGCTCGGGGTCGACGCCTTCCCCGCCGAGACCTTCGCGGGCACGGTCTACGCGATCGACCCGCTGATCGACGAGGGCGGTCGCAGCATCCTGCTGCGCGCCCGCCTGCCCAACCCGGACAACCGGCTGCGGCCGGGGCTGTTCGCGCGGGTCGCGCTGGTCCTGAACGAGCGCGACGATGCGATCCAGGTGCCCGAGCAGGCCCTCGTGCCCCAGGGCCAGAACCAGTTCGTGTTCAAGGTCGTGGACGACAAGGCGGTGCTGACCAAGGTCGTGGTCGGCATCCGCCGCGAAGGCATGGCCGAGGTCGTCGAAGGCCTCGCCCCCGACGACCAGGTCGTGACCGCGGGCCAGCTCAAGCTGCGCGACGGGGTCGCGGTCAAGCCGGTGCCGAGAGCGGAGGTCTGAGCCGGTGGTTCTCTCCGACCTCTCGATCCGCCGGCCGGTGCTCGCGACCGTGATGTCGCTGGTCGTGGCGCTGGTCGGCGTGATCGCCTACGGCCGCCTCGCGGTCCGCGAGTACCCGAAGATCGACGAGCCGGTGGTCACGGTCGAGACCGATTTCCAGGGCGCCTCGGCCGACATCATCGAGAGCCAGGTCACCCAGATCCTCGAGGAGTTGCTGGCCGGGATCGAGGGCATCGACTACATGAGCTCGATCAGCCGCCAGGAGAAGAGCCAGATCACGATCCGCTTCCGGCTCGATCGCGAGCCCGACGCCGCGGCCAATGACGTCCGCGACCGGGTGAGCCGGGTGCGCTCGCGGCTGCCCGACGAGATCGACGAGCCGGTGATCGCCAAAGTCGAGGCGGACGCCCAGCCGGTCCTCTACCTCGCGTTCTCGTCCGATCGCGCCTCGCCGCTCGAGGTCACCGACTTCGCCGACCGCTTCGTCAAGGACCGGCTGCAGAACCTGCCCGGCGTCGCCGACGTGCGGATCTACGGCGAGCGCCGGTTCGCGATGCGCATCTGGCTCGATGCCACCCGGCTTGCCGCCTACCGGCTGACCCCGCTGGACGTCGAGACCGCGCTCGAGCGCCAGAACATCGAGATCCCGGCCGGCCGGATCGAAAGCTCGTCGCGCGAGTTCACGGTCGTGAGCCAGACCGATCTGCGGACGCCGGAGCAGTTCGAGAACATCATCCTGCGCGAGGCGAGCGGCTATCCGGTCCGGCTCGGCGACGTCGCGCACGCCGAGCTCGGGCCGCTCAACGAGCGGGTCAACGTCCGCTTCAACGGCCGCAGCGCGGTCGCGCTCGGGGTCGTCAAGCAGGCGACCGCCAATCCGCTCGACATCGGCAAGGAGGTCGAGCGCGCGCTGCCGATCATCCAGCAGGACCTGCCGGAGGGCATGCGCACCGACATGGCCTACAACAGCGCGATCTTCATCCAGCACTCGATCGATGCGGTGTTCGAGACCATCGCCGAGGCGATCGTGCTGGTCGTGCTGGTGATCTTCTTCTTCCTGCGCTCGCTGCGCGCGACGCTGATCCCGCTGGTCACGATCCCGGTCAGCCTGGTCGGCGCGTTCGCGCTGATGTACGCCTTCGGCTTCAGCATCAACACGCTGACGCTGCTGGCGCTGGTGCTCGCGATCGGGCTCGTGGTCGACGACGCGATCGTGATGCTCGAGAACATCCACCGCCACGTCGAGGCCGGCATGCCGCCCTACCGCGCGGCGCTGGTCGGCTCGAAAGAGATCGGCTTTGCGGTGCTCGCGATGACGGTGACGCTCGCCTCGGTCTACGCGCCGATCGGCTTCATGACCGGGCGCACCG
This sequence comes from uncultured Alphaproteobacteria bacterium, assembly GCA_963840925.1. Lineage (GTDB taxonomy): Bacteria > Pseudomonadota > Alphaproteobacteria > Geminicoccales > Geminicoccaceae > DATAOG01. The sequence goes on along the minus strand of CAWJAY010000026.1, from coordinate 103,232 downwards.
GCAAGCTGTTCACCGAGTTCGCCTGGGCGCTCGCCGGCGCGGTCCTAGTCTCGGGCTTCGTCGCGCTGTCGCTGTCGCCGATGATGTCGAGCAAGATGCTGCGCCACGTCGAGCGCCACAACGTGGTCTACCGGGTGATCGAGACCGGCATCGTCGGCGTGACCCGCGGCTACCGGCGGGCGCTCGCGGTGACCCTTGGCGCGCGCTGGCTGGTCGTGCTCGCCGGCCTGCTGGTCGCGGGCTCGAGCTATTTCCTGTTCACCTCGCTCAAGTCCGAGCTCGCGCCGACCGAGGACCGGGGCGTCTTCATGGGCATCGGCATCGCCCCCGAAGGCTCGACGCTGGCGTTCACCGACCATTACGCCAGGCAGATCGAGGGCATCTACAAGCAGGTGCCCGAGGTCAAGCAGTACTTCGTGGTCACCGGCTATCCGGTGGTCAGCCAGATGATCTCGTTCGCCCGGCTGTTCGACTGGGAGCAGCGCGAGCGCAGCCAGCAGGCGATCGCCGCCTCGCTGGCCGGCAACTTCTTCGGCGTGCCGGGGCTGCTCGCCTTTCCGGTCAATCCGCCCTCGCTCGGCCAGAGCTTCACCGACAAGCCGATCCAGGTCGTGGTCCAGACCTCGCAGCCCTACGAGCAGCTCCAGACCATGGTCGACCAGTTGCTCGCCGAGGCGCGCCAGTACCCCGGCATGGTCAACCTCGACAGCGACCTCAAGCTCAACAAGCCCGAGCTGAAGATCGACCTCGACCGCGACAAGGTCGCCAACATGGGGCTCGAGGTCGACACGGTCGGGCGGACGCTCGAGACCCTGCTCGGCGGCCGCCAGGTCACCCGCTTCAAGCGCAACGGCAAGCAGTACGACGTGATCGTCCAGGTCGCCGACCTCGACCGGCGCAACCCGGACGACCTCGCCTCGATCTACGTCCGCAACGGCCACGGCGTGATGGTGCCGATGAACAACATCATCAAGGTCACCGAGCAGGTCGCGCCCAAGGAGCTCAACCATTTCAACAAGCTGCGCTCGGCGACGCTGACCGCGACGCTCGCCCCCGGCTATACGCTGGGCGACGCGCTCGCGTTCATGGACGACGCGACCCGGCGCGTGCTGCCGACCTCGACGCAGGTCGACTACGCCGGCCAGTCGCGCGAGTTCAAGGAGAGCTCGAGCAGCCTCTACGTCACCTTCGTGCTCGCGCTCGCCTTCATCTACCTGGTGCTCGCCGCCCAGTTCGAGAGCTTCGTCGATCCCTTGATCATCATGCTGACCGTGCCGCTGTCGATCACCGGCGCGCTGATCGCGCTGCATCTGACCGGCAACACGCTGAACGTCTACAGCCAGATCGGGCTGATCACGCTCGTCGGGCTGATCACCAAGCACGGCATCCTGATCGTCGAGTTCTCGAACCAGCTGCAGGAGCAGGGCCGCTCCAAGTTCGAAGCGGTGATCGAGGCCGCGGGCCTGCGCCTGCGCCCGATCCTGATGACCACCGGCGCCATGGTCCTGGGCGCGGTGCCGCTCGCCTTCGCGAGCGGCGCCGGTGCCGAGAGCCGGACCCAGATCGGCTGGGTGATCGTCGGCGGCATCTCGTTCGGCACGCTGTTCACGCTGTTCGTGGTGCCAACCGCCTACACGCTCCTGGCCCGCGCCCGCCACCCGGTCGCAGCCGAGCCCGGCGACCTGCCGGCCCACGCCCTGCCGACACCCCAGCCGGCGGAATAGCCGTCTGCCTACTCTCGAGCCCGGCCACGGCGGCTGCCGGCGAGTCGGACCGGCAGGGAAACGGGCGCCAGCGGGTCACTCGTTGGCGAACGCGTCCTGCTGCGCGGCGAGCGTGCCGACCCTGGCCTGGAACTGGGTGCTGGCCTGCTGGCTCGCCTCGAGCAGCCGCTGCCCGGCATGGCTCAGGCCCGCGGCCAGCTCGGCGACGGTCGCCTGCGCCGCCTCGAGCCGGTCCTTGGTCTCGGCCGCTTCGGCCTGGAGAGCCTGGTTGTCGGCGCGGCAGGCCGTGAGCTGGACGGTCAGCGTGTCATGCTCGGCGATCAGCGCCTTGACCTTGGCCTGGCGGTGCGCGCTGACCTCCTGGCTCGCCTCCAGCGCCTCCTGAAGATCGGCTTTCTCGCCCTCGAGGGCCTCGAGCTCGCTGCCGGCGCGGGCCAGCCGCTGCTCGGCGGTGGTGCGGGCGCGCTCGGCGGCCGCGAGCGCGCCCGCGGCCGCCTCGGCCCGGCCTTCGAGCGCCGCTTTGGCGGTCTGCAGCGCAGCAACCTCATCGTTCCAGCGGTCATGCTCGGCTGCGAGGCCGGCGATCTCGGCGCGCAGCTGCTCGCGCTCGGTCTCCAGCCCGGCCACGGACCCGCGCAGGCGCTCGCGGGTCGCCGCCAGTTCCGCAACCGCGGCCTGCGCTGTGCCGAGCCGCTCCCTGGCCCCGGCCGCTTCGGCCTTAAGTGCCTCATGGCTGCTCTGCGAGGCCGCAAGCTCGCCCTCGAGCGCCGCCTGCTCCGCGCTCAGCGCCTCGACCCTGGCCGCCCGCTGCGCGCTCGCCTCCTGGCTCGCCGCCAGCGCCTGCTGGAGTTCGGCGGTGCGCTGCCCGAGGGCTTCGCTCTCGCTCTCGGCGGCAGCCAGTTCCCGCTCCAGCGCCTCACGCGCCCGCTCCGCGCTGGCGAGCAGGCCGGCCGTCTCCTCGGCTCGTTCTTCGAGCGCACCGGCCGTGGCCTGCAGCGTGGCGAGCTGATCGGTCAGCTGCTCACGCTCGTTCGCGAGGCCGGCGAGCTGAGCCCTCAACTGCGCGCGCTCGCTGCCCAGCTCGGCCACCGACCCGCGCAGCCGCTCGCGTTCCGCCTCTAGAGCCACGATCGTGGTGCGCGCCGCCTCGAGCTGCGCCCTGGCGTCGTCGGTCGTGGCCTCTGCCGCCTCGAGCCGCTCCTTGGCCTCGGCCGCTTCGGTCCGGAGGGCCTGATGGCTGCCCTGCAGGGCCGCGAGCGCGCTCGCCGTCTGCCTGAGGCGGCCATCCAGCGCATCTTTGCCGGCCCGCAGCGCCGCAAGCTGATCGCTGAGCTCGGCCCGCTCGGTCTCCAGACCGGCCACCGACCCGCGCAGCCCCTCGCGCGCCGTCTCGAGTTCGACGACGGTGGCCTGCGCCGCCGCCAGCTGGTCCCTGGTCTCCACCGCTTCGGTCTGCAGCGCGGCGTGGTCGGCCTGCAAGGCCGCGAAGGCCCCGGCCGTCGCCTCGAGACGGCCTTCGAGCGTCTCGTGGTCGGCCCGCAGCGCCGCGAGCTGATCGGTCAGCTGGGCACGCTCGGTTCCCAGCTCGGCGACCTTCATGCTCAGCTGGCCGCGCTCGGACTCCAACCCAACCACCGATTCGTGCAGTCCCGCGCGTGCGCTCTCCAACTCCCCGATCGTGGCCTGCGTCGCCTCGAGTCCCTCCTTGGCCTCGGCCGCTTCGGTCTGCAGCGCGGCGTGGTCGGCCTGCAAGGCCGCGAAGGCCCCGGCCGTCGCCTCGAGACGGCCTTCGAGCGTCTCGTGGTCGGCCCGCAGCGCCGCGAGCTGATCGGTCAGCTGGGCACGCTCGGTTCCCAGCTCGGCGACCTTCATGCTCAGCTGGCCGCGCTCGGACTCCAACCCAACCACCGATTCGTGCAGTCCCGCGCGTGCGCTCTCCAACTCCCCGATCGTGGCCTGCGTCGCCTCGAGTCCCTCCTTGGCCTCGGCCGCTTCGGTCTGCAGCGCGGCGTGGTCGGCCTGCAAGGCCGCGAGCGCCCCGGCCGTCTGCTTGGCGCGGGCTTCGAGCGCCTCGTGATCGGCCCGCAGCGCCGCGAGCTGATCGGTCAGTTGCGCCCGCTCGGTCACCAGCTCGGTGACCTGCGTGGTCAACCCTGCGCGCTCGGTCTCCAACCCCGCGACCGACCCGCGCAGGCGCTCGCGCGCCGTCTCCAGCTCGACGATCCTGGTCTGCCCCACCTCCAGCCGGTCCTGGACCTCGGCCGCTTCGGCCTGGAGCGCCTCATGGCTGCTCTGCGCGGCCGCGAGCTGATCGGCGAGCGCCTTCTGCTCCGCCGTCAGCGCCTCGACCTGGGTCTGCCGCTCCGTGCCCGCCTCTTCGCTCGCCGCCAACGCCCGCCGGAGCTCTTCGGTGCGGCTCTCGAGCGTCTCGATCTCGCTCTCGGCTTCGGCCAGCTTCTGCGCGGTGGTCGCGCGCGCTCGCTCCGCCGCGGCCAGCGCGCCGGCGGTCTGCCTGAGGCGGCTTTCGAGCGCCTCGTGGTCCGCCTGCCGCGCCGCGAGCTGTTCGTCCAGCCGGTCACGCTCGGTCGCCAGGCGGGCGAGGTCGGCACTTAAGCGTGCACGCTCGCTCTCGAGCCCGGCGACCGATCCGCGTAGATCGTCGCGCGCGCTCTCCAGCTCCTCGATCGTCGCCTTCGCCGCCTCGAGCCGATCCCTGGTTTCGGTGGCGTCAACCTGCAGCGCGGCATGGCTGGTCTGCAAGGCAGCGAGCTGGCTCCCGAGTGCCTGCTGCTCGGCGGTCAGCGCCCCGATCCTGGCCTGCCGCTCGGCGCTCGCCTGCTCGCTCGCCGCCAGCGCCTGCTGCAGATCATCAGCGCGGTCCTTGAGCGCCTCGAGCGCGCTCTCAGCGTCGGCCAGCTGCTGCGCAAGCGCGTCCCGCTCGCGCTCCGCAGCCGCGAGCGCGCTGACCCCCTCGGCCGCCCGCTGCTCGAGCGCCTCATTGCTCGCCTGAAGGGCGGCGAGCTGCTCGCTCAGCCGGTCACGCTCGGTCACCAGGCGCGCCAGCGATCGGCCCAGCCGCTCGCGCGTCGTCTCCAGCTGCCCGACGGCGGCCCGCGCCGCCTCGAGCTGAGCGCTGGTCTCGGCCGCTTCGGTCTGGAGCGCCTGATGGCTGGTCTGCAACGCCGCGAGCTGGCCCTCCAGCGCCTCCTCGCCGGCGGTCAGCGCCTCGACCCGGGCCTGCCGCTCGGCGCTCGCCTCCTCGCTCGCGCTCAGCGCCTGCTGGAGGTCGGCGCTGCGGCGCTCGAGGCTCTCGATCGCGCGCCCGGCGCCGGCCAGCTGCTGCGCCAGCGCGTGGCGCGCGCGCTCCGCAGCCGCGACCGCGCTGGCGGCCTCGTCGACCCTGCCTTCGAGCGCCTCGTTGCTGGCCTGCAGCGCTGCGAGCCGCTCGGTCAGCCGGTCACGCTCGCCGTGCAAATCGGTGACCTGCGTGCGCAGCTCGGCGCGCTCGTTCTCGAGCCCGGCCAGCGACCCGCGCAGCCGCTTGCGCGTGGTCTCCAGCTCGAGCACGGCCGCCTGCGCCGCGTCGAGCTGCTCCCTGGTCTCGGCCGCTTCGGCCTGGAGCGCCTCCTCCCTGGTCTGCACGGCCGCAAGCTGATCGGCGAGCGCGGTTCGCTCCGCGCTCAACGCCTCGACCCGGGCCTGCCGCGCGGCGCCGGCCGCCTCGCTCGCGGTCAACACCCGCCGCAGCTCCTCGGAGCGGCCCTCGAGCGTCTCGATCTCGGCGTCGGCGTCGCTCAGCTGCTGCGCCAGCGCATCGCGCGCGTGCTCGGCGGCCGCGAGCGTCGCGGCGGTCTCCTCGAGCCGCCCTTCGAGCGCCTCGTTGCTGGCCTGAAGCGCTGCGAGGCGCTCGCTCAGCCGGTCACGCTCGCCGCCCAGGTCGGCAAGCTGGGTGCGCAACTGTTCGCGCTCGCTCTCCAGCCCGGCCACGGACCGGCCCAGGCGCTCGCGGGTCGTCGTGACCTCGGCGAGCGCGGCCTCCGCCACCCCGAGCCGCTCGCTGCTCTCCGCGGCCTCGGTCTGGAGCGCCGCATGGCTGTCCTGCAAGGCCGCGAGCTGGGCCTCGAGCGCCTGGCGCGCCGCGCTCAGCCGCTCCACCTCGGCCTCGGAGCGCGCGCCCGCCTCGCGGCTGTGCGCCAGCGCCCGCTCGAGCTCCTCGCTGCGGCGCTCGAGCGCTTCGACCTCGCGTTCGGCGCCGGCCAGCTGCTGCTCCATCATGTCGCGCGCCCGCTCGGCGGCGGCGCGCAGGTCGGCGGCCGCCGCGAGCCGGCCTTCGAAGGCGCCGCTGGTCGCCTGCAGCGCGCTCACCCGCTGGTTCAGCTGGTCGCGCTCGGTCGTCAGGCCGGCGATCTCGGCGCTCAGCCGCGCGCGCTCGGTCTCCAGCTCGTTGACCGACCCGCGCAGCCGCTCGCTGGTCGTCTGGAGTTCCACTATCTTCGTCTGCGCGGCCTCGAGCCGTGCCCTGGTCTCGGCCGCTTCGCTCTGGAGCGCCTGGTGGCTGCCCTGCAAGTCCGCGAGCTGGCTGTCCAGCGCGTCCTGGTCCGCGCTCAGCGCCTCGACGCCCGCCTGCCACCTGGCGCTCGCATCCTGGCTTGCCGCCAGCGCCTGCTGCAGCTCGGCGTTGTGGCCCTCGAGGGCTTCGATCTCGCTGTCGGCGCGGACCAGCTGCTGCTCGAGCGTGGCGCGCGCGCGCACCGCGGCCGCGAGCGCGCCGGCGGCCGCGTCGGCGCGACCCCCGAGCGCGTCGGGGTCGGCAAGCGCCGCGACCTGGTCGGTCAGCTGGGCACGCTCGGTGCCCAATCGCGCGAGCTGCGCGCTCATCTGGGCGCGCTCGGTCTCGAGCTCGGCAAATCGCTCGCGCGTCGTCTGCAGTCCTTCGATCGTCGTCTGCGCCGCGCCGAGCCTGATTTTCGTGTCCGCCACATAGCAGATCAAGAACACGATCAGCACAATGAGCCCGCCTGCCAGATCCATGGCCTGCCTCCCCGTGCGCCGGACCCCGAGCAGCCGGACTTGGCCGCACGTGCGCCTGGGTCGCGAAGCGCTCCGCCAGACCCTAGCGCCGCCGGCCCCGACGGCAAGTCCGGACTGCTCCAAGCCCGCCCGACAGCCCCAATAGCCTAGCACCGGCCACGGAAGCTGCCCAGAATGAGGTCCGGAGCCCTGTTTGTGGCCAGTCCTTGCATATTTTCCTATGCGCTGGTATCAGAGACAGTGGAAAACCCTCCTACCGGGGATCGACGATTCCGGCAACGCGCCGCCAAGTCGCCGGCGCAAAATACCAAACGAACCCAAAGCCCAGGCGGAATTCAAGCTTTGCTCGCCACAAGTCTTGAATGGCTCGAGGGCTTGGCGCGAGGTAGGCTCGTGCGCCAGGGTCACGAGCATCGAGACGGGGAGGGGTCATGCCGATCGCCGCGAAATTCGTCTTCATGGCCAGCATGGACGTGGCGCCCGAGAAGGAGGCGCTGTTCAACGAGGTCTACGACCGTGAGCACATCCCCAACCTCTTGGCGGTGCCGGGCGTGCTCGCCGTGACCCGGGTCAGGAGCGAGCCGTTCGCGCTCGCGATCGGCGGCGAGCGCAAGCCGTTCGCCGCGGCCAGCCCCCGCTATACCGCGATCTACGAGCTCGAGAGCCCGGACGTGCTGGCGAGCGAAGCCTGGGCGCGCGCGGTCGAGGCCGGGCGCTGGCCGCGCGAGGTGCGGCCGTTCACGAGCGAGCGCCGCCACGTGCTGGCCCAGGTGCTCTGAGCGCAAAGGAAGAACGCGGATGGGACGCCACCTGAACCGGGACCAGCTCGAGGCCGGGCTGGATCAGATCTTACGCTCGCCCACCGACCGGGGCGTCTTGAAGGCGGTCGTGATCCGCCCGGCGACCGATGCCCGCGAGAGCTTGCGCCAGTGCGAGCTCAGCGCCGAGCTTGGCGTGCATGGCGACAACTGGGCCCAGGGCTGCTGGATGTCGCTGCCCGATGGCCGCCCGCACCCGGACGTCCAGGTCGCGATCATGAACGCCCGCACGATCGCGCTGGTCGCGCAGGACGAGGCGCGCTGGCCGCTCGCCGGCGACAACCTCTACGTCGACCTCGACCTCAGCGCCGCCAACCTGCCGCCCGGCACGCGCCTTGCGATCGGCACCACTCTGCTCGAGATCACCGCGGTCGCCCACAACGGCTGCAAGAAGTTCGGCGAGCGGTTCGGGCTCGAGGCGACCCGCTTCGTCAACTCCAAAGACGGCAAGCGCCTGCACCTGCGCGGGATCTACGCCCGGGTCGCCCGGCCCGGAAGGATCACGGTCGGCGATCTGGTCAGCAAGGTCTGAGCCGGCCGCGCAGCGTCAGACAATCCGGCCGCGCCAGCGTCAGTCAATCCGGCCGCGCCAGCGTCAGAAAATATTGCCGATCGAGCGGGTCAGGCCCGCGACCAGGTCGGGCGCCGCCTCCTCGAACTCGAGGTTGACCTTGTTCGCCTTGCTCATGACCCGGGTGCGGTAGCGCTTCCAGTCGCTGGTCTCGGTCGAGCTCAGGACCCGGTTGCCGGACGTGCCCTGGCTCAGGTTCTGGCGCTGGCTCTCGGTCACGATCACCCCGGCCGGCACCCGCTCCGAGACCTGGACGTCCGAGATGATGCTGTAGGTGACGTCCTGGACGAAGGCATCCGCCAGGCCCGAGACCGCAGCCCCGGCGAGCGCGCCGCCGATGATCACGGCCGGGTCATCGCTCGCGATCCGGCCGGCGCCGGCGCCCGCCGCCCCGCCCAGGATCATGCTGCCAAAGCCGCCGGCGAAGGTGTGCTCGGCCGCGCTGTCCGAGTTGCGGCCGGCCTGGAGCACGTTCGCCTGGAGCAGATAGCGGGCCTGGGTCGGATCGTCGACCACCTGGTAGCCGCGGCCCTCGACCGCGGCCCGGACCGCCGGCTCGATGTCGAAGTCGGGCTTGTCCGAGGTGTTGCGGACCTGGACGAACACCGTGCGCTCGGCCGGCGCCACCGGGTCGAGGAAGATCGTCTCGGTCATCTTGGTCTGGACGTCGAGGTTGCGCTTGCTGATCGCGGTCGTGCTGGCCGCGCAGCCCGCCAGCGCCAGCGCGAGCACCAGACCCAGCACCCCGATCGAGCCCCGCCCGGCAGTCATGGCTTCGGTCCCTGCTCGCGGTAAGACTGCGGCCAAGCCGGTCCCAAGCCGTTGCTCTGCCAAGCGGGCGCGCCGGCGGGCGAGCCCGGGGCTCAGAGCGCCTTCTTGAGCTCGGCCTCGACCGTGTCCCAGTCGACCAGATGGTTGAGGAACGCGGCCACGTATTCCGGCCGCCGGTTCTCGTAATCGAGATAATAGGCATGCTCCCAGACGTCGATCCCGAGCAGCGGCGTCATGCCCTCGACCAGCGGGTTGGAGCCGTTCAGCGTCTTCAGCACTTTGAGCGCGTCGCCGTCGAGCGCGAGCCAGCCCCAGCCGCTGCCGAACTGGGTCACGGCGGCGGTCTTGAACTGGTCCTTGAAGCTCTCGAAGTTGCCGAACGCATCGTTGATCCGGCGCGCCAGCTCGCCGCCCGGCGTGCCGCCGCCGCCCTTCTTCATCACCCGCCAGAACAGCCGGTGGTTCCAATGCTGCCCGGCGTTGTTGAAGATGCCCGACTTGGCCGGGTCCTTGGCCGAGGCGGTGACGATCTCCTCGAGCGAGGCGTTCTTGAGATCGGTGTCCTCGATCAGATTGTTGAGGTTGGTGACGTAGGTCTGATGATGCTTGTCGTGGTGCAGATGCAAGGTCCTGGACGACATGTAGGGCTCCAGGGCATCGTACGGGTAGGGCAGGTCGGGGAGTTCGAAAGCCATGGTGTCCTCGCCTCGCTCAGTCGTGGTGCCGCCACGAGTTTCCGATGCATCGCTAGATAAGCCATCGACCCGGGAAAGCAAAGCCCGCCCCGGCGCGGACACACCGGTGCACATTCGCTTGAGCACGGCCGAAAAGGGCTGACGCCGCGCCCGGCATCTGGCCACATCCAAGGCCGCCGCCCGGCGCGCCTCCGCGAGCGCCGATGGCGGTGCTGGCACGAGCAGCGGGATGAGCCTCGACATGCGTACCGAGATCGCGACCGTCGCACCCGCCGGCCGCCCGCCCTTGATCCGGGCCCGGAGCTTCCTGTTCGGGCCGCCCTTGCCCGCGCGCCTGCCAGAGCGCGTTCAGGACGCGATCATGGCCGAGCAGGAGGCGAGCGAGATCCTGGTCACGCTGCTGCAGATGCTGGCGATCGCGACCTTCGCGATCCTGTACGCGCTGACCCCGAAGGCGTTCCCGCCGGGCGTGCCGTTCGAGCCGGTGCCGGTGACCCTTGCGGTCTACGCCGCGTTCACGCTGATCCGGCTCTGGCTCGCCTGGCAGCGCCGGCTGAAACCCTGGTTCCTCGCGCTGTCGGTCGTGGTCGACATCACGATGCTGATGGTGACGATCTGGAGCTTCCACCTCCAGTATCAGGCTCCGGCCGCGCTCTATCTGAAGGCGCCGACGCTGATGTACGCGTTCATCCTGATCGCGCTGCGCACGCTCCGGCTCGAGCCGGGCCTGGTCGTGCTCGCCGGGGTCACCGCCGCGGTCGGCTGGCTGGTCCTGGTCGGCTACGCGCTGGCCGATCCGGCGACCGCGATCACCCACGATTTCCGCGCCTACATGATGTCCTACACGATCCTGATCGGCGCCGAGTTCGACAAGATCGTCTCGGTGCTGATGGTGACGCTGATCCTCGCGATCGGCCTGCTGCGCGCGCGCAAGCTCCTGTTCCGGGCGGTCGCCGACCAGTTGGCGGCGGCCGAGCTGTCGCGCTTCTTCGCGCCCGAGGTCGCCGGCCGGATCCGCGACAGCGACATCGCGCTCGAGCCCGGCCAGGCGGAGCTGCGCGAGGCCGCGATCCTGATGGTCGACCTGCGCGGCTTCACGCTGCTCACCCACAGCCTCTCACCCGGCGAGGTCATGCAACTGCTCTCGGAATACCAGTCGCGGGTGGTCGCCGCGATCACGGCCCGGGCCGGCAGCATCGACAAGTTCATGGGCGATGGCATTCTCGCCAGCTTCGGCGCGACCCACCCGAGCACGACCTTCGCCGCCGACGGGCTGCGCGCGATCGACGCGGTGCTCGAGACGACCGCGACCTGGGCCGCAGACCGCCGGGCGGCCGGCCGGCCGGCGCCTCGGGTCGGCGCCGCGCTCGCGACCGGGCCGGTGATGTGCGGCACGATCGGCGACCGCTCGCGGCTCGAGTATACGGTGATCGGCGACGCGGTGAACCTCGCCGCCAAGCTCGAGAAGCACACCAAGGCAGAGCGGGTCCGGGCGCTCTGCCCGGCCGCTGCCTACCAGCTGGCGCTGGCCCAGGACTACCGGCCGGCGGCGCGCCACGAGGCCCGCCCGGCGCGCCGGGTCGCCGGCCTCGATGCCCCGCTCGACCTGGTGGTCCTCGCCTGAGTGCCGAGCTTGCCTACTGCACCGGGCTGGTCCGGAGCGCGGCCGCGGATCGTCATCTCGCGACCCTGTTCGCGCCCGCGGCGGCGCGCCCGGCGCTGTTCGCGCTCTACGCGTTCGAGCACGAGGTCGGCAAGGCGCCACGCGTGGTCAGCCAGCCGATCGCGGGCCTGATCCGGCTGCAGTGGTGGCGGGAAGCGCTGGCTGCGATCGCCGCCGGCCGGCCCCCGGCCCATCCGGTCGCCCAGGCGCTCCAGACCACGCTCAGCACCGCACCCGGCTGCCGTGTGCACCTGGAAGCCGCGCTCGACGCCTGCGCGGCCGGGCTGGAAGAGCCGCCGCCCGCCGATCTCGAGGCGCTCGAGCGCAGCGCCGCCGCGATCGTCCAGGCAGCGCTCGTGCTGCTCGGCGCGAGCGATCCGGCGGCGCTCGAGGTCGGGCGCAAGGTCGGCGCCGCGATCGGGCTCAGCGACCAACTGCGCGCGCTGGATAGCGATCTCCGCCACGGACGCCTGACGCTGCCGGCAGCAGCGCTCGCGCCCCACGGCGTCGATCCGACCGCGCCGTTGGCGGACCAGGATCTCGCGCCGGTGATCGCGGCGATCGCCGCGCGGGGTCTCGAGCGACTGGCGGCGGCGAGGGCAGAGCGGCGGTCGGTGCCCCGGGCCGCGCTGGCTGCGCTGTTGCCGGGCACGCTCGCCGGGCGGCAGCTGCAGCAGCTGCGCCGGACCGGCTCGAGCGCGGCGCTGCACCGGCGCTCGCCGCTGGCACCGCTCGACCTGCTCTGGCGCTATGCCCGCGGCCGGTTCTGAGCGCTACCGCCTCACTCGCTCCAGGTGACGTTCGCGCCGTCCAGCGCCACGGTGCTGATTGCCATCTTGGCGCTGCCCTCCTTCACCTGCCGCGAATAGATGACATAGACCAGCGTGCTGTTCTTCTGATCATAGATGCGGCGCACGGCCAGCGACTTGAAGATCAGGCTGATGCGCTGGCTGAAGACCTCTTCGCCGCCCTCGTCGCGCTCGATGTCGCCGATCACGAGCGGGCCGGTCTGGCGGCAGGCGATCGACGCATTGGATGGATCCTCGAACCAGTCGCCCTTGGTCAGCTTGTCGATCAGACCGCGGTCGAAGCGGGCGATGTGGCAGGTGATGCCTTCGATCTTGGGATCGGCGATCGCCTCGACCACGATGCCGTTGCCGGTCCAGTCGTTGGTGAAGCTGCCGACCTCGTCGGCAGCCGCCGCCGAGACGAGCAGCATCAGGCCGCCGGTCACGCCGGCCAGGGTGATCGCGTTCGCAGACACCGGGCTCCTCCAGGGCGTCGGTCCGGACCTCAGTAGGTCGGGTTCAACTTGAGATAGCGATAGCGGTTGCCCGAGCGGATCGAGAGCGCCCGCGGCTGCATGCCCTGGAGCAGCTCGAGCGGCACCTCGACCCCGGCTTCGCCGAGGCCCCAGAGCTTGCGGTAGAAGTCGCTCAGGCCGCCGACTGGGATGCCGCCGACGCCGAGGATCAGATCGTCCGAGCGGACGCCGGCGCTCGCGGCCGGGCTGTCCGGCGCGACCCGGGTCACGAACACGTAGCCGCGATGCTCCTCGAGGGTCACCCCGAGCCAGGGCCGTGGCGGATCGGCGCGGCGGCCGCTGGCGAGCAGGTCGGCCATGATCGGCTTCAGCTGATCGACCGGCACGAACATGTTGCCCGGCAGCGGCCCCTCGCGAAGGCCGGCATCGGGGACGAACAGCGAGCCGATGCCGACCAGGCGGGCCTCGGCATCGACCAGCGCGGCGCCGCCGAACGCCGCGTGCGGCGGCGAGGTGAAGATCGCGTCCTCGAGCAGATACTCCCAGTAGCCGGCGAAATCGCGCCGGTCGACCAGGTACACCCCGGCGGCCTCGAGCGCCCCGGTGCGGCTGACCACGAGCAAGGGCTGCATCGGGCTCAGCCCGGCGGAGTCGCCGAGCGGCACCGGTGCTGCGCCGAGCGGCCCTTTGGCCCGGAGCAGGCCGAAGCCGGTCTCGTGATCGTAGGCCACGATCTCGGCCGGGACCGGATCGGGCCCGGGGCCCCGCACCGTGACCTCGCTCGCCTCGAGGATCAGATAGCCGATGGTCAGGATCAGGCCGTCGTCGTCGATCACCACGCCGCTGCCCTGGCGCTCGGTCCCGAGCGTGTCGGCGGTGCGCGCATCGCCCGGGATCACCGCCTCGACCTCGACCACGCCATTCAGCGCCTCGGGGCTCAGGGCCTGGGCGAGGCTTGGGTCCGCCGGTGCCAGCCAGAGCGCGCTCCAGAGCCCGAGCAACGCCAACGGATGACTCAGGCGCCGCCAGCCGCGCGCGCTCGGAACGCTGTTGCCGGTCATCGTCGGTTGCTCCCGTGGCCGCCCGGGGCCAGACCATCCGCGGGCGCGCGGTTGGCCTGCTCACAGGCCTGAATATGCGCCGAATTGGCGCGCCGACCAACCCGCCCGACGGCCCAGGATCGGCGGAGGGCATGACAGCCAAAGGGCCGCGGCCTATATTGCCTGTTCGGCGGTCGTCGCCTTCGAGCATCCTTGTGACCCGAGCGAGCCCCTTGAGCCCATCCGAGCTGCTGGCCCGGCTGGTCGGTTTCGACACCACCAGCCGCAACTCCAATCTCGCCCTGATCGAGTTCGTGCGCGACCACCTCGACCGGCTGGGGGTCGCCTCGGAGCTGGTGTTCGACGACAGCGGCGCCAAGGCAAACCTGCTGGCCACGATCGGCCCGGCCGAGCGGGCGGGCCTCGTGCTGTCCGGCCACACCGACGTCGTGCCGGTCGACGGCCAGGACTGGTCGAGCGATCCGTTCGTCGGCACCGCCCGGGACGGCCGCCTGTACGGCCGCGGCACCGCCGACATGAAGGGCTTCGTCGCGACCGTGCTGGCGCTGGTGCCGGAATTGCTCGCGCGCAGGCTGCGGGCGCCGGTCCACCTCGCGCTGAGCTACGACGAGGAGGTCGGCTGCAAGGGCGTGCCCCGGCTGCTCGAGCATCTGGGCCGGCACCTGCCGGCGCTGCCGTTCGGCTGCGTGGTCGGCGAGCCGACTGCGATGCGGGTCGCCAACGGCCACAAGGGCAAGGCGGGCTACGCCTGCACGGTGACCGGGCTCGCCAGCCATTCGGCGCTCAATCATCTGGGCGTCAACGCGATCGAGATCGCGGCCGAGATGATCGTCCGGCTGCGCCGCCGCAACCTCGAGTTCCGCACTCGTGGCCCCCTGCACGGGGGCTTCGACCCGCCGCACTGCACGGTCACGACCAGCGTCATCGGCGGCGGCACCGCGCTCAACATCGTGCCCGCCGAGTGCCGCTTCGAGTTCGAGTTTCGCACGCTGCCGGGCCAGGACCCGGCGCTGCTGCTCGCCGAGGTGCAGGGCTTCGCCGAGATTGAGCTCCTGCCCGAGATGCGCACCCGCCATCCGGACGCGACGATCGAATGGCGCGAGCTGATGAGCTACCCGGCGCTGGGCGGGACCGGAGAATCGGCGATCGAGCGGCTGTGCTCGGCGCTCGCGGGCGACGATCCGCCCGCCAAGGTCGCCTTCGGCACCGAGGCCGGCCTGTTCGCGCAGCACGGCATCCCGAGCGTGGTCTGCGGCCCTGGCGACATGACCGTCGCGCACAAGCCGGACGAGTATGTCGAGCTTGCCGAGCTTGACCGCTGCGCAGGCTTCCTGCGCGCTCTGGTCGATCGGGCGGTGGTTGCATGATGTCCGAGCCCCCGGTCGAGGTCACGGCGCCGGACATCAGGCCCTATCGACAGGGCAACACCGGCATCCCTTACGTCACGACCTTCGAGAGCGGCCGCGCCGGGCCGCACGCGGTGATCACCGCGCTGGTCCATGGCAACGAGGTGTCCGGCGCGCTCGCGCTGGTCGAGCTGTTCGAGCGCGGCATCCGGCCCGAGCGCGGCCGGCTGTCGCTCGCCTTCGTCAACACCGACGCCTACGAGCGCTTCGATCCCGAGCAGCCCAAGGCGTCCCGCTACCTGGACGAGGACCTCAACCGGGTCTGGGACAGCGCGACGCTGGACGGGCCGCGCCGGTCGGCCGAGCTCGACCGGGCGCGGGCGCTGCGGCCGCTGATCGAGCGCGCCGACGTCCTGCTCGATCTGCATTCGATGCAGCTGCCGGCCCCGCCGCTGTTGCTCTGCGGTCTCGCCGCCAAGGGCCGCCGGCTCGCCCGGGCGATCGGCTATCCGGGGCTCGTGGTCGCCGACGCCGGTCATCGGAGCGGCGCCCGGATGCGCGACTTCGGCGCCTTCGCCGATCCGGCGAGCCCGCGCGTAGCGATGCTGGTCGAGTGCGGTCAGCATTGGGCGGCGCCGAGCGTTGCGGTCGCGATCGCCACCTGCGAGCGTTTCCTCGCGGCGCTGGATCTGGTCGCGGCCGATGCGCTCGGCGGGCTCTCCGCCGGCGCGCCGGAACCACAACGGCTGATCGAGGTGACGCACGCCGTGACCGTGAACGGCGGCCCGTTTGCGTTCACCGAGGACTACCAGGGCTTCGAGGTGGTCGCCAAGCAGGGCACCGTGATCGCCCATGACGGCACCCGACCGGTGTCCACGCCCTACGATGACTGCGTGCTGATCATGCCCTCGCGACGGCTCGGGCCCGGCCTGACCGCGGTTCGCCTCGGCCGGTTCGTCGGCTGATGGCGGTCGCGGTGCGGCCGGGGACGGTCGCGGATGCGGCCGTGATCGCAGAGCTGGTCGAGGCGCTGAGCGTCGCCGAGGGCTACCCGGCGCCGCCACTAACGCCCGAGCGGGTGCGCGCCGAGGGTTTCGGCGCCGCGCCGCGCTTCCTGACCCTGATCGCCGAGGAGCAGGGCCATGCGGTCGGCTATGCCCTCTATTACCCGTCCTATGATACCGATCACGCGACGCGCGGCTGCTATCTCCAGGACCTGTACGTCCGGCCGGCCGCGCGGCGCCGCGGGGTCGGGCGGGCGCTGATGGCGGCGCTCGCGCGCGCCTGTCAGGCGGACGGCGGCTGCTACCTGTTCTGGAATGCGCTGCCGCGCAACCGGGCGGGGCGCGCCTTCTACCGCCAGATCGGCGCTCGCGAGGAGCCGGTCCTGACGCTCAGCCTGCAGCCCGACGCGCTGCGGCGGCTGGCCGAGACCGGCTGATCGCGGGCCCAGACGATTGCGGCAAAAGCGACCGGCTGCTTGACGCCCGCGCACGGCTCGTGCTTGTAGCGGGCAGACACGGAGGACCGCCAGGATGGCCCCACCCGCCTGGAAGCCGGCCACCGCCGGCAGCAGCAGCTGGACCATCAAGGGCGTGCACGAGCAGACCCGCGATGCCGTGCGCGAGGCGGCCGCCGAGGCCGAGATGGTGATCGGCGAATGGGTCGATCGGGCGCTCGGCCAAGCCGCCCACCAGGCGCTGCATCCAGCGCCGCCGCCGGCGACCAGGGATGATGTCGCGCTGATCCTGAAGCAGCTGGCCGAGCTCAAGGCGGCGGTGCTGGCGCTCGCCGACTCCAAGGCCGATGCGGAGGCGCTGGCCGATGTCAAGGCGAGCGTCCAGACGCTCGCCGAGCGCACCAAAGGCTACGACCGGCCGATGGTCCGTCACGTCATGGTCGAGCACAAGCGGGCGACCCGCCTGCCGGCGCAGCCGCGCACGCACGACAAGGACGATCGCGACTCCTGAGCCAGCCGCCTGGCGGCCCTCGTCAGCGCCGGCTGGCGGTGACGAAGTGCAGGGTCGCCGGGATCCTGACGCCGGTGCTGCCCTGATAGGGCCGAAAGCGCTCGGCCACCTCCTCGACGATCGCCGCCCGGGTCGCCGGGTCGGGCTCGCGGGCCTGGATCAGTCCGGCGAGCGGGCCGAGCAGCGCGGCAAAGGCGGCCTCCTCCGCCGCGGTCGCGGCGCCCGTCAGCGGGAGCGTCGTCGTTTCGATCCGGATCTCGGCGAAGCCGGCCGCGGCCAGGATGTTATCGAGGTAGCCGATCTCGGCCAGCGCGAGCGGCCCCGGCGCCCGCGGCGGCTGCGGCTCGGGCGGCCCCAGCCGGCGCACCCCGGCCGCGAGCGGCTCCCTGAACCAGGGGTTATCGTCAAGCGGCGCCCAGCAGACGAACGCCAGCCGGCCGCCGGGCCGGAGCCCGCGCATCAGGTTGGTGAAGGCGGCGACCGGGTCGCTGAAGAACATCACCCCGAAGCGCGAGAGCAGCAGATCGTACGCCGCCGCCTCGAAGCGATCGCTCTGGGCGTCGGCGTGAAGCAGACGCACATGCTGATAGCCCCGCTCGGCGCAGCGCTGGCGCGCGACCGCGAGCATTGGCGCCGAGATGTCGACCCCCAGCACCTCGCCGCTGGCGCCGACCCGCGCGGCCAGCTCAAGGGTCGTGGTCCCGGTGCCGCAGCCGACGTCGAGCGCGCGCTCGCCGGGGCAGGGCGCCGCGCGGGCGAACAGCGCCTCGCCGACCGGGGCGAGCCGGGCGTCGATCGCCGGCTGGTGCGCCACCCAGTGCTCGCCCCGGGCATTCCAGTAGGTCGCCTGCTCGGGGTTGGCGGGGAATGGCTCGGCGGGATCGCTGGACATGGGTTGCTCAGGCCTCAAGCCGCCTGCGCCCGGGCGCCGAGCCAGGCTTCGAGATCGGCCAGCGCCCGCCTCGCCAGCGCGGGCTTGCGCTCGGCCTTGCCGACCGGGTGCGCCAGCGGAGGGAACAGGCCGAAGTTGACGTTCATCGGCTGGAAGGTCTCGGCCGCGGCACCGCCGGTGATGTGGCCGAGCAAGGCACCGAGCGCGGTCGTCGGCGGCGGCGCCGCGAGCGCTTGCCCGCTGACCTCGGCGGCCGCGAACCGGCCCGCGAGGATGCCGATCGCAGCGCTCTCGACATAGCCCTCGACGCCGGTGATCTGGCCGGCGAAGCGGAGGTGCGGCCGCGTCCTCAGCCGCAGTTCCCGGTCGAGCAGGCGCGGGCTGTTGATGAAGGTGTTGCGGTGCAGCCCGCCGAGGCGCGCGAACTCGGCCCGCTCGAGGCCAGGGATCATCCGAAAGATGCGCCGCTGCTCGCCGTGGGTGAGCTTGGTCTGGCAGCCGACCAGGTTGAACAGCGTGCCGAGCGCGTTGTCCTGGCGCAGTTGGATGACCGCGTACGGCCGCCGGCCGGTCCGCGGATCGCTCAGCCCGACCGGCTTCATCGGGCCGTAGCGCAGCGTCTCGATCCCGCGCTCGGCCATGACCTCGATTGGCAGACAGGCCTCGAAATAGGGCGTGCTCGCCTCCCACTCCTTGAAGGCGTGCTTGTCGCCCTCGAGCAGCGCAGCAACGAACGCTTCGTACTGAGCCCGATCGAGCGGGCAGTTGACGTAGTCGGCGCCGCCGCCGCCGGGCCCGACCTTGTCGTAGCGCGACTGGAACCAGGCGATCTCGAAATCGATCGTGTCGCGATGCACGATCGGCGCGATCGCATCGAAGAAGGCAAGCGCCTCCTCGCCGGTGGCCGCCCGGATCGACTGCGCCAGGCCAGGCGAGGTGAGCGGGCCGGTCGCGACCACCGCCAGGCCATCGCCGGCGGCGGGCAAAGCTCTGATCTCCTCGCGCCGGATCTCGATCAGCGGCTCCGCCGCGAGCGCGGCCTCGACCGCGCCGGCGAAGCCGTCCCGGTCCACGGCCAGCGCCGCGCCCGCCGGCAGCTTGTGCGCATCGCCGGCGGCCATGATCAGCGAGCCCAGCCGGCGCATCTCCGCGTGCAAGAGGCCGACCGCGTTGTTGAGCGCATCATCGGAGCGGAACGAGTTGGAGCAGACCAGCTCGGCCAGCCGGCCGGTCTGGTGCGCCTCGGTCGCGCGCACCGGGCGCATCTCGTGCACCACGACCGCGACGCCGGCGCGCGCCGCCTGCCAGGCGGCCTCGCTGCCGGCCAGACCGCCGCCGATCACATGGATGGGCGCCACGGAAATGCTCCTTGACCCTGCGCTGCGCTGCGCTCGCATAGTAAGGCCTTCGGCGCGCGGCCGCCAAGCGGCGCGGGCGGGGCAGGGCGGCTGGATTGCGCCGGCCGAAAGCCTACCTCTGAACTTTCACCGGGGCCCGGGTCAGCCATGGACGACATGCCACCGTTGCCGCGGGTCATCGGGCATCGCGGCGCGGCCGCATCGGCGCCTGAGAATACGCTGGCAAGCCTCAGGAAAGCCAAAGAATTCGGTGCTGGCTGGGTCGAGTTCGATGTCAAGCTGACGCGGGATGGCATACCGATCCTGATGCACGACGAGCGGCTCGAGCGGACCACGAGCGGCTGGGGCGAGGTCGCCCGCTGGACGCTGAAGGAGCTGGCCAGGCTCGATGCCGGCAGCTGGTTCGGGCCGGCATTTCGGGGCGAGCCGGTGCCGACCTTGGAGGCGGCGCTCGCCCTCTGCATCGAGCTCGGGCTCGGCATCAACGTCGAGCTCAAACCCTGTCCGGGGCGCGAGGCGGAGACCGCGCGGGTCGCCGTCCAGATCTTGGCCGAGCGGTGGCCGGCGGCGCTGCCAGCGCCGCTGGTCTCGAGCTTTGCGCCGCGCTGTCTCGCGGTCGCGCGCGATCTCGCGCCCGAGGTGCCGCGCGGCTATCTCGCGGGCGGCCTGCCGCTGCGCTGGCGGGAGAAGCTCGCCCGCTACGGCTGCAGCACGCTGCATCTGAACGCCCGCTGGGTCGGCGCCCGGCAGCGGGCGGCCGTGCTGGCCGCGGGCGTGCCGCTGCTGCTCTATACCGTGAACGAGCCGGAGCGCGCCCGGCGGCTGCTCCAGGCGGGCGTCGCCGCGGTCTTCAGCGATCGGGTGGGCGAAGTGCTGGCCGCGCTCGACTGAGGCTGCTGCCCTGCTAGTAACGGCGCATCAGGCCGACCAGGCGACCCTGCACCTTGACCCGGTTGGGCCCGAAGATCCGGGTCTCGTACTGCGGATTGGCGGCCTCGAGCGCGACCGTGGCGCCCTTGCGGCGGAGTCGCTTGAGCGTGACCTCGGACTCGTCGATCAGCGCGACCACGATGTCGCCGTTGTCGGCGACGTCTCGCCGCTCGATGACCACGACGTCGCCGTCCTGGATGCCGGCATCGATCATCGAGTTCGCCGACCACCTCGAGGGCATAGTGGTCACCGCCGCTGCCGAGCAGATGCGGCGGGACCGCGACCTGGGTGGTGTGGTCGCGCAGCGCCTCGATCGGCGTGCCGGCGGCGATCCGCCCGTAGAGCGGCAGGTTCGGCAGGCCGCCCTCTTCGGCGGTCAGCTCCGGCCGGGCGCCGAAATGCCCGTGGACGACGTTGGTCGCGCCGGTATCCGGCGCGCCGGCCTCGCCCCGCCAGTTGGCCGGCAGCCGGATCACCTCGAGCGCCCGGGCGCGGTATTGCAGGCGGCGGATATAGCCGCGCTCCTCCAGGCCGGTGATCAGGCGGTGGATGCCCGACTTGGATTTCAGCTTGAGCGCATCGCGCATCTCTTCGAAGGAGGGCGGCACGCCGTGATCGCTCGAATAGCTCTGGATGAACTGGAGCAACTGGTGCTGGCGCTGGGTTAGCACCTTTCCTCCCCCTCTGAGGTCGCGCGGCGCGTTTGTTCTATATAAGTTCTCATCGGTCTGTCAACGCACCAAAGCGCGGCCAGGCAATCTATCGGATCGAAAGTTCCATTCCAAGCCTCTGACTCAGTTGTGCCGGCGGCGGTTGCAGCCGCGCCACACCTCTTGCGCTCAGACGCCGATCGGGCCGGGCGCCAGCGGCAGAACCGGGACCGCGCTGCCGACCGGCATTGCCGGCGCGAACGGCGCCCGCCTGATCAGCCCGTCGGCGCGCGCGAAGGTCGCGAGCATCGAGCTGTCCTGAAGCTCGGCCGGCAGCGCCACCAGCCGGCCGTCGGCGCCCCATTCGAGGCGCGCGCCCAGATACTCCTGGCGCCGGTCGTTCGGCCCGAGCGCGCGCCCGAGCACGGCCGGGACCTCCGGCGGCTCAGGGTCGAGCCCGAGCAGCACCGCGATCGCCGCCCGCACGAACAGCACCGCGCAGACCCCGGCCGAGACCGGGTTGCCGGGCAGGCCGAGCAGCGGCACGCTCTGGATCCGGCCGAACATCAGGGGCTTGCCCGGGCGCATCGCGATCTGCCAGAAGGCGAGCTCGAGGCCGCGCTCGCCGAGCGCGCTCTGGACCAGATCGCGCTCGCCGACCGAGGCGCCGCCGAGCGTCACCAACAGATCCGCCCCGGCCAGCCGATCGGCGGCCGCGGCCAACTCCGCCGGCTCGTCCCGAACGATGCCGAGGTCCGATGGGAGCCCGCCCCAGGCGGTCACCATCGCGGCCAGCGCGATGCTGTTGGAGTTGACGATCTGGGTCGCAGCCAGCGCCGCCTGGCCGGGCATGACCAGCTCGTCGCCGGTCGCGAGCAGCGCGATCCGCGGCTGCCGGCGCACCGGCAGCCAGGCCTGGTTGAGGGCGGCCGCGAAGCCGAGATCGCGCGCGGTCAGGCGGCGGCCCGCCGGCAGCGCCAGCTCGCCGCGCTTAAAGTCGAGGCCGGCCGGCCGGACGAAGGTGCCGGGCTCGCCCCGCCCCGCGAGCCGGATCCGATCGCCCTCGACGGTCGCGTTCTCCTGCAGCGCGACCGCATCGGCGCCCTCCGGCAACAGGCCGCCGGTGAAGATGCGCACCGCCTCGCCCGGCCCGAGCACGCCCTCGAACCGGCTGCCGGCCGGGGCGCTGCCGATCAGCCGAAGCTCGGCGCCGCCGCCGGCCAGATCGGCGGCGCGGACCGCGTAGCCGTCCATTGCCGAGACCGCGCCGGGCGGCTGATCGCGGGGCGCGATCAGATCCGCCGCCAGCACCCGGCCATGGCCGGCCGCGAGGTGCACCCACTCGGCGGGCTGGGGCCGGAAGGCCGCGCTGATCCGCGCGAGCGCGTCCTCGACCGAGAGCATCACTCGGCCGTGAACGGCCCGGAACGCCCGCCCGCCTTGTGGCGCAGCCGGAGGTCGGTGATGCGCATGCCGCGATCGACTGCCTTGCACATGTCGTAGACCGTGAGCGCCGCCGTGCTCGCCGCGCACAGCGCCTCCATCTCGACGCCGGTCGGGCCGTTGACCCGGCAGGTCGCCGTGATCTCGACCGAAGGCGGCTCGGCCCGGCAGGCGAGCTCGACCTGAACCGAGGACAGCGCCAGCGGGTGGCAGAGCGGGATCAGGTCGGGGGTCCGTTTGGCGCCCATGATGCCGGCGAGCTGCGCGACCGCGAGCACGTCACCCTTCTTGAGGCCGCGGCCCTCGATCAGCGCGAGCGTCGCCGGCTGCATCAGCACGCGCACCGACGCGACCGCAACCCGCGCGCTCGCGGGCTTGGCCGTGACGTCGACCATGACCGCGTTGCCGGCGGCATCGAAATGGCTGAGCTCGCTCACGCCGCCACCGTCTGGCCGAGCAGCGCCGCGGTGGCGCGCCGGACGTCGGCCGCGCGCATCAGCGCTTCGCCAACCAGGAAGCAGCGCACGCCGACGGCCGCGATCCGCTCGAGATCACGGTGCGTGGCAAGGCCGCTCTCGCAGACCAGCAGGCGGTCCGCCGGCACGCGCGGCGCGAGCTGCTCGGTCGTCTCCAGATCGACCCGCAACGTCTTCAGATCGCGATTGTTGATCCCGATCAGCCGGGAATCCAGCCGCAGCGCGCGCTCGAGCTCGGGCGCGTCGTGGACCTCGACCAGCACGTCCATGCCCAACTCGTTGGCCAGCTCCGACAGCTCGCGCGCCTCGGGGTCCGGGACCGCGGCCATGATCAGCAGCATGCAGTCGGCGCCGAGCGCCCGCGTCTCGACCACCTGATAGGGCTCGAGGATGAAGTCCTTGCGCAGGCATGGCAGGTCCACGGCCGCGCGCGCGACCTCGAGATCCCGGGCGGCGCCCTGGAAATGCTCGGTCTCGGTCAGGACCGAGAGGCAAGCAGCGCCGCCCGCGGCATAGGCCTTGGCGAGCGCTGGCGGATCGAAGTCCGGCCGGATCAGGCCTCGGCTGGGGGACGCCTTCTTGATCTCGGCGATCAGCCCGAACTGGCCTTGGCCGAGCTTGGCCTCGAGCGCTGCGGCAAAGCCGCGCGGCGGGCGCTCGGCCAGCCTCTGCTCGAGGCTCCGGAGCGGGACCAGCGCCTGCTGGCGCGCGACCGCCTGGCGCCGCCGGGCACAGATTTCGGCCAGCACGTCAGCCATCGGGCGGCGCCTCGGCCGAGATCGCGACCAGCTTTGCCAGGGTCGCCTTGGCGGCGCCGCGGTCGATCGCGTCAACCGCCCGCGCCACGCCGCTGCGCAGATCCTCGGCGCGCTCGGCGACCACGAGCGCGGCGGCACTGTTCAGCAGCACGATGTCGCGATAGGGCCCGCGCACGCCGTCGAGCAGCGCGCGCAACGCCGCGGCATTGGTCTCGGCATCGGCGCCGCGCAGGTCCTCGAGCCGCGCCCGCGGCAGGCCGGCCTGCTCCGGGGTGACCTCGAAGGTGCGCACCTGGCCGGCGCGCAGCTCGGCGACCTGAGAGGGCCCGGTCGTGGTCAGCTCATCCAGTCCGTCGGAGCCGTGCACGACCCAGGCGCGCTCGGAGCCGAGCTGACCCAGCACCCGGGCGAGCGGCTCGATCCAGTCGCCGGCGAACACGCCCAGCAACTGGCGCTTGGCACCCGCCGGGTTGGCGAGCGGGCCCAGCAGGTTGAAGATCGTCCGGGTGCCGAGCTCGACCCGGGTACCGGCGACGTGGCGCATCGCGCCATGGTGGCGGGGCGCCATCATGAAGCCGATGCCGGCCTCGCGGATCGAGCGCTCGACCCGGGTCGGCTCGGCGTCGATGTTGACCCCGAGCGCTGCCAGGATGTCGGCCGAGCCCGCCTTGGACGACAGCGCGCGGTTGCCGTGCTTGGCGACCGGCACGCCGCAGGCCGCGACCACCAGCGCCGCCGCGGTCGAGACGTTGAAGGTCCCGGACGCGTCGCCGCCGGTGCCGCAGGTATCGAGCGCCTGGTCCGGCGCGCTGACCTTGACCATCCGCTCGCGCAGCACCTGGGCGCCGCCGGTCAGCTCGTCGACGGTCTCGCCGCGCACCCGCAGCGCCATCAGGAAGCCGGCGACCTGGGCCGGGGTGGCATCGCCCGCCATCATGATCTCGAACGCCTCGCGGGCCTGCTCGAGCGGCAGCCGCTTCCCGGCGGCGACCAGCCCCAAGAGCGCCTTCATCCGGTCCGGGGCGGTGCTCACGCCGCGACCTCGACCGCGACCGTGGCCAAAAAGTTGCGCAACAGCCGGTGGCCGTGCTCGGTCTCGATGCTCTCCGGGTGGAACTGGACGCCATAGACCGGCAGCGTCCGATGGGCGAGGCCCATGATCACGCCCTCGGCGGTGCGCGCGGTCACCGTCAAGCAGGCCGGCAGGCTCGCGGGCTCGGCGACCAGCGAGTGGTAGCGGGTCGCCATGAACGGCGAGGGCAGGCCCTGAAACAGGCCATCGCCCGCGTGTTCGATCGGGCTGAGCTTGCCGTGCATGATCGCCGGCGCGCGCACGATCCGGCCGCCGAACGCCTGCGCGATCGCCTGGTGGCCGAGGCAGACGCCGAGGATCGGGCAGAGCTCGGCCGCGGCCCGGACCAGCTCGAGCGAGATGCCCGCCCGGTCGGGGTCGCAGGGCCCGGGCGAGAGCACGATTGCGGCTGGCCGCAGCGCCAGCGCCTCGGGGACGCTCAGCGTGTCGTTGCGTCGCACCGTGACCTTGGCACCCAACTCGCCCAAGTAATGGTACAAGTTGTAGGTGAAGCTGTCGTAGTTATCGAGCAGCAGGAGCGTCATCGGCCGGGCATTCGAGCGCAGGATTGCGCGCCGGCCAGCAAAGCCCGGCCCGATCGGCGACGTCAAGCAGAAAGCGCCGCTGCCGCCGGCGCGCGCGGGACCGGGCGCAGTCCGGCGCTGGCGCCCGGTCGGCCGCCCGCCCACGTGCACCTAGATACGCATATGTGAATTCCAGGCAACGTTACCACTTCGTTGCCGTTATCATCCGGGCCTGCCCCTCGCATGACGCTCGTCAGCCGTCCAGATCGGTACTCCCGATTGCAGGCGGCGTCGACATCAATAGGGCTGGTGTAACTCTTGCAGTTGTCTGCTATAGTCCCCCATATCGACCGGTAGCGATCGGCCGGTCGTGGACAAGGAAGCGCCTTTTCGATGATCACGCGTCGTCGCCGTAGCCGCCGGCGGAGCTGGTCGAACAAGCTGCGCCGGTCGTTGATCGAGCATCGCTTCAATGCGACGCAAGGGGCGCTCGGCCTGTTCGCCGTGAGCATCGGACTCTGGCTGCTGTGGCCGCCGCCGCAGAGCGCCGGCATCGATCATCACGGGCTTTGGGAACGCAGCCTGCAGATCACCGCCCAGGGCTTCGCGGGTCAGGAGGAGGCGGTCCGGGACGGGCTCTTGCTGGTGACCGAGGCGAGCAAGGCGGTGTCCGCCAAGGGCGAGCTCGAAGGTGTCTCGGACGCCGAGCCCGGCCGGATCGCGAGCGCCCGGCTGGCTAAGATCGCCACGACCATGCCGGCGATCGGGGTGCCCGATGGCGCACCCGGCCCGATCCGGGCTGCCGAGCTCGCGCTCGGCGGCCGGGACCCTGGCGCGCCGGGCACGGTCAGCGCGACCGCGTCGGCGCGCCGGAACGCGATCGCCAACCCGACCGTGGCCCAGCTGTCGCCGCGCGAGGCGCCCGCTCAGCAGGTCGCCAGCACGCCGACCTGGCTGCGCAACGCGGTCATGCCGCCCGTGATCGACGACCGGCCCGAGATCGCGATCGTGATCGACGACCTCGGCTTGAACCGGGTCAACACGGCGCGGCTGAACACGCTCCAGGCGCCGCTGACGCTCTCGTTCCTGCCCTATGCCGGCGGCCTCGAGCAGCAGGCCCAGGCGGCGCGGGCGGCCGGCCACGAGCTGATGCTGCACATCCCGATGCAGCCGATCGGCGCCGACTGGCCCGGACCCAACGCCCTGCTCGGGTCGCTGTCGCCAAGCGAGTTCCTCTCGCGCTTGCGCACCCAGCTGCGCAGCTTCCGCGGCTTCGTCGGCATCAACAATCACATGGGCTCGCTCTTGACCACCGAGCCGGGCAAGATGGACGAGGTCATGCACGAGCTGAAGGCGCACGGGCTGCTGTTCGTCGACTCGCGCACGACCTCGAAGTCGGTCGCCGCCGCCGCAGCGCAGCGCCTGGGCGTGCCGCACGCCGAGCGCGACATCTTCCTCGACAACGAGGCGAGCCTCGAGGCGATCCGCCGCCAGCTTGCCGCGACCGAACGGATCGCGCGCCGCCGCGGCGTCGCGGTTGCGATCGGCCACCCCCACGATCTGACCATCGAGGCGCTCCGCGGCTGGCTGCCGACCCTCGAGGAGCGGGGCTTCGCGTTGGTGCCGATCAGCACGATCGTGGCCCGCCAGAGCTGCGCGCACGGGCTGTTGATCGCGGCCAGCACCTGCGGCCGCTACGTTTCCGCCCAGAACACGCTCCACTAAGAAGGGCAGGCGCGTCGCCCCCGGCGTCGCGCGCCTACTGGCTGGAGCGCGCGAAGCTCACCGCCTCTTCGGCGGCCCGGATCAGCGCGCGCGCCTTGTTGCAGCTCTCCTGGTACTCGGCCTCCGGATCGCTGTCGGCGACCACGCCGCCGCCGGCTTGGACGTACATCTTGCCGTCCTTGAGCAGCGCGGTGCGCAGCGTGATGCAGGTGTCCATGTTGCCGTCGGCGCTGAAGTAGCCGACCGCGCCGGCGTAGAAGCTGCGCCGCTCCGGCTCCAGCTCGTCGATGATTTCCATCGCCCGGACCTTGGGCGCGCCGCTCACGGTGCCGGCCGGAAACCCACCGATCAGCGCGTCGAGCGCGTCCTGGCCCGGCCGGATCCGACCCTCGACGTTGGATACGATGTGCATTACGTGGCTGTAGTACTCGACGACCATCTTCTCGGTCACGTGCACGCTGCCGATCTCGGCGACCCGGCCGACGTCGTTGCGCCCCAGGTCGAGCAGCATCAGATGCTCAGCCAACTCCTTCGGATCGCCCAGCATGTCGGCGGCCAGCGCGGCGTCCTCGTCGCGGGTCGCGCCGCGCTTGCGCGTGCCGGCCAGCGGCCGGATCACGACGGTGCCGTCGCGCAGCCGGACCAGGATCTCCGGGCTCGAGCCGACCAGCGCGAAATCGGCGAAGTCGAGAAAGAACAGGAACGGCGAGGGATTGAGGCGGCGGAGCGCGCGATAGAGCGCGAACGGCGGCAGGTCGAACGGCAGCGTGAAGCGTTGCGAGGGCACGACCTGGAAGATGTCGCCGGCGCGGATGTACTCCTTGGCCTGCTCGACCATCGCGTGATAGCGCTCGCGGGTGACGTTCGAGGTCGGCTCGGGCAGCGCGCTGGCACCGCGCCAGTCGCCGCGGTGCGGCAGCCCGCGGTCGAAGTCGGCGACCACGTCGGCCAGCCGCTCGCGGGCGAGATCGTAAGCGGCCCGGGCGCCTAGCTCGAGGCCCGGCCAGACCGGGGTCACGATCACGACCCGATCCTCGATGTTGTCGAAGATCGCCATCACGGTCGGCCGGACGAACAACGCATCGGGGATGCCGAGCCGGTCGGGATTGGCCGCCGGCAGCCGCTCCATCCGGCGGACCAGGTCGTAGCCCATGAAGCCGAACAGCCCGGCCGCCATCGGCGGCAGCGTTTCGGGCAGCGCGATCCGCGACTGGCCGATCAGCCGGCGAAGCTCGGCCAGCGCGCCGCCCGGCAGCGGCTCGAACGCGGACGGATCATGGCGGGCGGCGCGGTTGATCTCGGCGCGGTCGTCGAAGCAGCGCCAGATCAGGTCGGGCTTGAGGCCGATCGCCGAGTAGCGCCCGCGCACCGCGCCGCCCTCGACCGATTCGAACAGGAAGCTGTAGGGCCGGCCCTCGGCCAGCTTGAGCATCGCCGAGACCGGCGTCTCGAGATCGGCGACCAATGAGGTCCAGACCACCTGCGGCTGACCGGCGTCGTAGCGGGCGGCGAACTCGGCCGGATCGGGGCGGGGTGGCATCTGGAGCTCAGAACGCGTTCGGGTCCGGCAGGCTCGGTGGGGGAGCGCTCGGCAGCTGACCGTCGGCGTCGATCAGGCGGTTGATCGCGGCGCCGTCGAGCTCGACCAGATAATCGCGGCGCAGCGCAGCCTCGAACTGGACCAGCAGATCGTTGCGCAGGCCGGTCTCGAGCTCGGCCCGGAGCTGCTTGACGCCTTCCGGATCAGCGGCCGGATCGGCCGCGACCACCTCGTCGGTCGCGACCAGGGCGAAGCCATCGCCAATCTCGATCGCATGATCTGCGACCTCGCCCGGCGCGGTCGCGAACAGCGTGCGCACGACCTCCCGGTTGATGCCGAGGTCGTCGCCGGGCGCATCCCGCTTGACCAGCTTGATCGGGGTCACCTCGAGGTTGTCGGACGCGGCCAGCGTGTCGAGCGTCGCCGCGTCCTGCAGCCGCTTGAGCAGCTCCGCTGCGCGCTTTTGCGCCAGCTCGTGGCGCTGCCCGGCCTGCCAGACCGCGACCAGCTGCGGCCGCACCTCCTCGACCGGCTTAACCCTGGGCGCCAGGACCTCGTCGACCCGGAGCACGAAGTAGCTGCCGGCCTCGGTCTCCTCGAGCAGGCTCGGCTCGCCCTGCGGGGTCTCGAACGCAACCTTGAGGAACTCGGGCCAGGCGGGCAGCCCCTGGGGGCGCTTGCCTTCGGCATCCTTGCCGGTGGCATCGACCGGCGGCAGCGACTTCGGCGCCAGGCCGACCACGGCCGCGGCATCGGCCAGGCTGCTTCCGGCCGCGAGCTCGTCATCGAGCCGAGTCGCGACGTCCGGCAGCCGGTCCTTGGCCTCGGTCAGCGACAGCTCCTTCGCCAGCTCGGCGCGGACCACCTCGAGCGGCACCACCGCCTCGGGCGTGATCGCGTTGACCTTGAACAGATGCCAGCCGAACGGGCTCTGCACCGGCTCGCTGACGGTGCCCTCGGACAGCCCGAACACTGCGTCGGCCAGCTCGGGCGGCAGATCGGGTTTCGTGACCTCGCCCAGCGGCTCGCCATTGACGCCCTGGGCCGCGAGCGCGGTTGCGACCTGCTCGAAGCTGTCGCCTCGGCTGACCTGCTCCGCCGCCTTGTCGATCGCCGCCCGATCCTGGGCCAAGAGCTGCGCCACCGTGCGTCGCTCCGGCGACCGGTAGCGCTCGATCCGGGCCTGGTACTCGGCCTTGACCTGGTCGTCGCCGATCTCGACTTCCTCGACCAGATCCTCGGGCTGGAGCGTGACGAAAGTCAGCTTGCGCAGCTGCGGGGTCGTGTACTGGTCCTGGTGCTCCGCGTGGTAGGCCGTCAGCTGCTCGTCGGTCGGCTCCGGCACGTCGGTGATCGATGCCGCCTTGATCGCGACGTAGCGGCCGCGGCGCTGCTCGTTGCGATGCCGGTAGAGGCTGTCGACCAGGGTCTGGGGCACGACGACCGAAGCGGCGAGGCTGCCCGTCAGCGCGCTGCGCACGACGTCCTGGCGCAGGCTCGCGAGATAGCCCTGCTCGGTCAGCCCGCTCGCGCGCAGCAGCTGCTCGAACCGGTCGCGATCGAACCGGCCGTCGATCTGAAACACCGGATTGGTCGTGATCATCTGGCGCAGCGTGTCGTCGCCGACCGTGAGGCCCATGTCCTGGGCGCGCAGGTCGACCAGCCGGCGCGCGATCAGATCGTGGAGCGTCTGCTGCATCAGCCCGAGCCGGATCGCCTGCTGGCGGTCGATCTCGCTGCCGAGCCGGCTCTGCAGATCGTTCAGCGACCGGTTGAAGCCTTCGGCCAGCTCGCTCGCCGAGATCTCCGAGCCGCCGACCTTGGCGACGGCCGGATTGCCCGAGCCGCGGAAGAAGACATCGCCGATGCCCCAGATCGCAAAGCTGACCACCAGCAGCAGGAGCAGGACCTTGACGACCCAGGATCCCGCCTTCTGACGGAGCACGTTGAGCATGATCGACCAGGGATTTGGGTTGTCGCGACCGGCCCCGGCCGGTCCCCACCAACGCGGCCCCAATGTAGGGGGGCGCCGGCACGCCGGCAACCGCCAAGTTCGCGCCTGCCGCCGCGCGTGCGGCGCTGGCAAGGCCGCGGACGCTGTGCTAGAGAGGCGCCGCGTCGCTTGCTGGTGTTGGTCCCATGCCCCTGCGGACGCCGATCGTGCTCGGCAACTGGAAGATGAACGGCCTGCGCGCCGACGGGCTGGCCCGGGTCCGCGCGCTGCGGGCGCGCGAGCACGCCGCGCTGGCCAGGGGCACGCTCGGGATCTGCCCGCCGGCGACCCTGCTCGCCACGATCCAGGCGGTGTTGGCCGGCAGCGCGATCCTGCTCGGCGGCCAGGACTGCTCGAGCGAGGCCAAGGGCGCCCATACCGGCGATCTCAGCGCCGCGATGCTCGCCGATGCCGGCTGCCGGCTGGTGATCGTCGGTCACTCCGAGCGCCGCCACGGTCGCGGCGAGACCGATCGCCTGGTCCGGGCCAAGGCGGCCGCCGCGCACGCTGCCGGCCTGATCCCGGTCTTGTGCATCGGCGAGACCGAGGCCGAGTGGCAGGCCGGCCGCACGCTCGAGGTGCTGGATGGCCAGCTCGAGGGCAGCCTGCCCGAGGCGGCCTCGGCGGCCAATCTGATCGTCGCCTACGAGCCGGTCTGGGCGATCGGCACCGGGCGGACGCCGAGCCTGGACGACATCGCGCGAACCCATGCCCATCTGCGCGCGCGGCTGGTCGACCTGGTCGCCGGCGGGCAGCAGCTCGGACTGCTCTACGGCGGCTCGGTCAAGGCGAGCAACGCCAAGGAGATCATGGCCGTGGCCGCGGTCGACGGCGTGCTGGTCGGCGGCGCCAGCCTTGATGCCGACGAATTCCTTGCCATCTACACCGCTGGGCAGGCGGCGGCTGCCTGAGCCCGCAGGGGTCGTGACTTTGCGCTCCGTGACCTCTGTGACTTTGCACTCGATGACCCATGTGATCGGCGTATGACGAGCATCATCCTGATCGTGCATCTGCTGATCGCGCTGGCGCTGGTCGGCGTGATCCTGCTGCAGCGCAGCGAAGGCGGCGCGCTCGGCATCGGTGGCGGCGGCTTCGGCGGCCTGATGACCGGCCGGGCGTCGGCCAACCTGTTGACCCGGACCACGGCCGTGCTCGCCGCGGGCTTCATCGTCACGAGCATGCTGCTGGCAATGCTGGCGAGCCACAACTCGGGGCCGCGTTCGATCCTCGATCAGCCGGCGGCCTCGCCCGCGGCGCCGACCGCGCCGGCCGCGCCGGCGACCCCGGCCGCACCGACCGAGCCGAGCGCGCCGGTTGCTCAGTGAGCGGGCGGACCGGCGGCGGGCGCGCCCCCGGGACGGGAGCGGCCCGCAGCCATCTCGGGCTATTGTTTCGCCGGCGGCTCTGGCCGATAGTGTTCAGCCCATGACGCGCTTCGTCTTCATTACCGGCGGCGTCGTGTCGTCCTTGGGCAAGGGGCTGGCCTCGGCCGCGATCGGCGCGCTGCTCCAGGCGCGCGGCTATTCGGTCCGGCTGCGCAAGCTCGACCCCTACCTCAACGTCGACCCGGGGACGATGAGTCCCTATCAGCACGGCGAGGTCTACGTCACCGACGACGGCGCCGAGACCGATCTCGATCTCGGCCATTACGAGCGGTTCACCGGCGTGCCGGCGCGCGGCAACGACAGCGTCACCGCCGGCAGGATCTATTCCCGCGTGCTGACCAAGGAGCGCCACGGCGACTATCTGGGCGGCACGGTCCAGGTCGTGCCGCACGTCACCGACATGATCAAGGCCTGCATCCTGGACGGCGTCGACGATGCCGATTTCGCGCTCTGCGAGATCGGCGGCACCGTCGGCGACATCGAGGGCCTGCCGTTCCTCGAGGCGATCCGCCAGATCGGTTTCGAGCTCGGCCGCGACCGGGTGGCCTACGTCCACCTCACGCTCGTGCCCTATCTGGCTTCGGCCGGCGAGCTCAAGACCAAGCCCACCCAGCATTCGGTGCGCGAGCTACGCGGCATCGGCATCCAGCCGGACCTGCTGCTCTGCCGCGCCGAGCGCCCGATCCCGCCCGAGGCGCGGCGCAAGATCGCGCTGCAATGCAACGTCCAGCCGGGCTGCGTGATCCCGGCGCTCGACGTCGCCAGCATCTACGAGGTGCCGGGCCGCTACCACGAGGAGGGCCTCGACACCCAGTTGCTCCGCCATTTCCGGCTGCCGCATGAGGACGGGCCGGACCTCGGCCGCTGGCAGGAGATCTGCGCCCGCCTGCACAAGCCCGAAGGCGAGGTGACGATCGCCGTGGTCGGCAAGTACATGGGCCTGCCGGACGCCTACAAATCGCTCGACGAGGCGCTCGCCCACGGCGGCATCGACAGCCGGGTACGGGTCAACACCCGCTGGCTCGCCGCCGAAATCTTCGAGTCCGGCGACGCCGCGCTGCACCTGCAGGACGTCAACGGCATTCTGGTGCCGGGCGGCTTCGGCGAGCGTGGCGCCGAGGGCAAAGTCGCCGCGGTGACCTTCGCGCGCGAGCGCCACATCCCTTACTTCGGCATCTGCTTCGGGATGCAGATGGCGGTCGTCGAGGCGGCCCGCCACCTGGCCGGGATCGAGGGTGCGGGCTCGACCGAGATCGCGCCGACCGAGGAGCCGGTGGTCGGGCTGTTGACCGAATGGGAGCGGGAGGGCCTGCGCGAGACTAGGCGGCCCGGCGGCGATCTCGGCGGCACGATGCGGCTTGGCGCCTATCCCTGCATCCTCGAGCCGGGCTCGCTCGCGCATAAGATCTACGGCGAGGGTGAGATCAGCGAGCGCCACCGCCACCGCTACGAGGTCAACATCAACTACGTCAACCGGCTCAGCGCCGCGGGCCTGCGCTTCTCCGGCATGTCGCCGGACGGTCGCCTGCCCGAGATCGTCGAGATGCCCGAGCACCCCTGGTTCATCGGCGTCCAGTTCCACCCCGAGCTCAAGTCCAAGCCGTTCGCCCCGCACCCGTTGTTCGCCTCGTTCATCGAGGCGGCCGTCCATCAGTCGCGACTGGTCTGAGGGCGAAGATCATGCGCGTACCAAGCAGGCGCCGGAGGAAGGGCTAGCATATGGCGACTCCCGTCATCGACCTCCGCCTGCGGCTACGAAACTCCGGCATGTCAGAAGAGCAAGCGGACGCCATCGCGGGGGCTTTCGACGCGCTGAGCAATCAGATCCGGACCTTAGTGATTGGTCAGAGAATTCAGATGGCATTGCTGCTCGTGGTGACGGCGGCGATCCTTGCCCTATACATTTCCACTCTGGCCGACGTGGCCGGTTAGGGCCAGCGATGCCAGCCCGCGAGGTCCAGGTCGGCGCGCTCACGATCGGCAACGAGCGGCCGTTCGTGCTGATCGCCGGGCCCTGCCAGATCGAGAGCCGGGCGCACGCGCTCGAGACCGCGGCAGCACTGGTCGAGACGACGCGGACGCGGTCGCTCGGGCTGGTCTACAAGAGCTCATTCGACAAGGCCAACCGGACCAGCGCCGACAGCCCGCGCGGCCTGGGGCTGGCGAAGGGCATCGAGGTCCTGGCCGAGGTCCGCGACCGCTACGGCTGCCCGGTGATCACCGATGTCCACGAGAGCCATCAGTGCCGGCCGGTGGCCGAAGCGGTCGACATCCTCCAGATCCCGGCCTTCCTGTGCCGGCAGACCGACCTCCTGGCCGCCGCGGCCGCGACCGGTGCCGCCGTCCACGTCAAGAAGGGGCAGTTCCTGGCGCCCTGGGACATGGCCCAGGTGGCGAGAAAGCTCGAGGGCTTCGGCGCCGGCCGGATCCTGCTCGGCGAGCGCGGCACGAGCTTCGGCTACAATACGCTGGTGACCGACTTCCGGGGCCTGCCGCAGATGGCGGCGACCGGCTGGCCGGTCGTGTTCGATGCCACCCATTCGGTCCAGCAGCCGGGCGGGCTCGGCGGCGCGTCAGGGGGCCAGCGCGAGTTCGTGCCGGTGCTGGCGCGAGCCGCGCTCGCGATCGGTGTGGCCGCGCTGTTCATCGAGACCCACCCCGACCCCGACCGGGCGCCGAGCGATGGCCCGAACATGGTGCCGCTGGCCGGGTTGCCGGCGCTGCTGGATGTGCTGATCGGCTTCGACCGCCTGGCCAAGCAGCACCCGCTCGCCGGGGTTCAAAGTGAGGGAAAAACATGACCGAGACCGAGATCGTGGCGCTGGCCGGCCGGCAGATCCTGGACAGCCGGGGCAATCCGACGGTCGAGGTCGACGTCACGCTGGCGGGCGGCGCGCTCGGTCGGGCCGCGGTCCCCTCGGGCGCCTCGACCGGCTCCAAGGAGGCGATCGAGCTGCGCGACGGCGATGGCTCGGTCTATGGCGGCAAGGGCGTGCTGCGGGCCGTCGATGCGGTCAACGGCGAGCTCACTGATGCCGTGCTCGGGCGCGACGCCTGCGAGCAGCTGGCGCTGGACCGCGCCATGATCGAGGTCGACGGCACCGCCAACAAGAGCCGGCTCGGGGCGAACGCGATCCTGGGCGTCAGCCTCGCGGCCGCAAGGGCTGCGGCGACCCAGCTCGGCCTGCCGCTCTATCGCTACCTCGGCGGCGTCGCGGCCCGGACGCTGCCGGTGCCGATGATGAACGTGATCAACGGCGGCGTCCATGCCGACAACCCGATCGACCTGCAGGAATTCATGATCATGCCGCTCGGGGCGCCGTCGTTCGCCGAGGCGCTGCGCGCCGGCGCCGAGATCTTCCACGCGCTTAAGAAAGCGCTCAAGGACGCCGGCCACAACACCAACGTCGGCGACGAGGGCGGTTTCGCCCCCAATCTGAGGAGCGCGGATGAAGCCCTTGGTTTTCTTGCCCGATCGGTCGAGGTCGCCGGCTATCGACTGGGCGAGCAGGTGGTGTTCGCGCTCGATCCGGCGGCGAGCGAGTTTCATCGCGGCGGGCGCTATGAGCTGGCAGGCGAGGGCCGCTCGCTCGATGCCGGCGGCATGGTCCGGTTCTACGCCGAGCTCTGCGGCCGCTACCCGATCCGCTCGATCGAGGACGGCATGGCCGAGGGCGACTGGGACGGCTGGCGGGCGCTGACCGAGGAGCTCGGCAGCAGGGTGCAGCTGGTCGGCGACGACGTGTTCGTGACCAACCCCGAGATCCTGGCGGACGGCATCGAGCGCGGGATCGCGAATGCGATCCTGATCAAGGTCAACCAGATCGGCACCCTGAGCGAAACCCTCGAGACCGTCGAGCTGGCCCAGCGGGCGGCTTACCGGTGCGTGATGTCGCATCGCTCGGGCGAGACCGAGGACACGACGATCGCCGATCTTGCCGTCGCCACCAACTGTGGCCAGATCAAGACCGGCTCCTTGTCGCGCTCCGACCGCCTGGCCAAGTACAACCAGCTGCTGCGGATCGAGGCGGAGCTCGGTCCGGCCGGGCGCTACGCCGGCCCAGGCGCGCTCCGGTCGTAGAGGCGGGAATGCTCGCTCGTCTGTTGCGCTGGAGGCGGCCGCGCCAGCAGCACTGGCTAGCGCTGCTGGGCCTGGGCCTGGTCGCCTACTTCGGCTACCACGCGCTCAGCGGCAGCCGCGGGCTGCTCGCCTGGCTCGAGGTCAGCGCGCGAGCTTTCGGTCAGCCGGCAGGCGCTGGACGGGGTCCGCGCCGAGCGGACAGCGCTTCAGCGCAAGGTCGAGCGGCTGCGCCCAGGCTCGCTCGATCCGGACCTGATCGACGAGATCGCGCGCCGGCAGCTGAGCTTCGTCGAGCCGCTGGACGTGCTCATTTTGCTCGATGACAAGGAGCGCTCGAAGTAGCCTGCACACGGATCGTCACGGACGAATGGCTGGCATGCCGCGCTCAGGCTTAACAGCGGCCTGGCGATGTTGTTTAAGGGACGCGCCGGCAGTGGGAGATCTTGATCATGGCCACCGCGCAACGTGAGATCGTCGCCGTCGTCGGCGAGGACGACGTAGCCAGCCGGCCGGCGCGCCACGACCGCGACCTGCTGCTGACCTACTACCGCGACATGCTGCTGATCCGGCGGTTCGAGGAGAAGGCGGGCCAGCTCTACGGCATGGGCCTGATCGGCGGCTTCTGCCACCTCTACATCGGCCAGGAAGCGGTCGCGGTCGGCGTCCAGCACACGCTCGGGCCCGCCGATTCGGTGATCACCGCCTATCGCGACCACGGCCACATGCTGGCGACCGGCATGGACCCGCGCCGGGTCATGGCCGAGCTGACCGGCCGGGCGAGCGGCTACTCCAAGGGCAAGGGTGGCTCGATGCACATGTTCGCCCGCGACAAGCGCTTCTATGGCGGCCACGGCATCGTCGGCGCCTGCGTGCCGCTCGGGACCGGGATCGCGTTCGCGCACAAATACCGCGAGGACGGCGGCGTCTGCGTGACCTATCTGGGCGACGGCGCGGTCAATCAGGGCCAGGTCTACGAGGCCTTCAACATGGCAGCACTCTGGAAGCTGCCGGTGGTCTACGTGATCGAGAACAACAAGTACGGCATGGGCACCTCGGTCGAGCGCGCCTCGGCCGGTACCGAGCTGTACCGCCGCGGCGAGGCCTACGGCATCCCCGGCCAGTCGATCGACGGCATGGACGTGTTGGCGGTGCGCGCCGCTGCCGAGGAGGCGGTCGCGCACGCGCGCGCTTCGGGGCCGATCGTGATCGAGGCGCTGACCTACCGCTATCGCGGCCATTCGATGTCCGATCCGGCCAAGTACCGCTCGCGCCAGGAAGTCCAGGAGGTCCGCAGCGAGCGCGACCCGATCGACCGCCTGCGCAAGACCATGCTCGAGGACGGCCTGGCCGGCGAGGAGACCTTCAAGGCGATCGACAAGGAGATCCGCGCGATCGTCAACGAAGCCGCGAGCTTTGCCCAGGACAGCCCGGAGCCGGCGCCCGAGGAGCTCTATACCGACGTCTACCTCAACGGCTGACGGGCCGCGCCGCGGACCGCTCATCCAGGAACCACCGCATGCCGACCGAGATCCTGATGCCCGCTCTGTCGCCGACCATGACCGAGGGCAACCTCGCCAGGTGGCTGAAGCACGAGGGCGATCCGGTAACGACCGGCGACGTGCTCGCCGAGATCGAGACCGACAAGGCGACCATGGAGCTCGAGGCGATCGAGGATGGCATCCTCGGCCGGATCCTGGTGCCGGAGGGCGCCGAGGCGATCGCGGTCAACACGCCGATCGCGCTGCTGCTCGGCAACGGCGAGGACCGGGCGGCCCTCGATCAGGCGGCGCCGCCGGCGGTCGCGGCAGCGCCGGCCGAACGGGCTCCGACGGCCCCGCGGGTGACCAGCCCGGGTAACGGCGCTGGCCTGCCGCCGCCCCGGCCGATCGCGGTCGAGGCCGAGATCCCGGCCGGCACCGCGATGGTCAGGCAGACCGTGCGCGAGGCGCTGCGCGACGCGATGGCCGAGGAGATGCGGCGCGATCCGAACGTGTTCCTGATCGGCGAGGAGGTCGCCGAGTACCAGGGCGCCTACAAGGTGAGCCAGGGCCTGCTCGACGAGTTCGGCATCCGGCGCGTGATCGATACCCCGATCACCGAGTACGGCTTCGCGGGCCTGGGCGTCGGCGCCGCGTTCGCCGGGCTGCGGCCGATCGTCGAGTTCATGACCTGGAACTTCGCGATGCAGGCGATCGACCACATCATCAACTCCGCCGCCAAGACGCTCTACATGGCCGGCGGCGAGCTCGGCTGCCCGATCGTGTTCCGCGGCCCCAATGGTGCCGCCGCCCGGGTCGGCGCCCAGCACAGCCAGGAGTACAGCACCTGGTACGGCCACTGCCCGGGGCTCAAGGTGATCGCGCCCTATTCGGCAGCGGACGCCAAAGGCCTGCTCAAGGCCGCGATCCGTGATCCCAATCCGGTCGTCTTCCTCGAGAACGAGATCCTCTACGGCCATACGTTCGAGGTGCCGCAGCTGGACGACTTCGTGCTGCCGATCGGCCGGGCCAAGGTGCTGCGGACCGGCGCCGACGTCACGATCGTCGCGTTCGGCCTGATGGTCGAGCGGGCGCTGTTGGCGGCCGACGCGCTGGCCGAAGCAGGCCTCCAGGCCGAGGTGATCGACCTGCGGACGATCCGCCCGCTCGACCTCGAGACGATCGTCGCCTCGGTCCGGAAAACCAACCGCCTGGTCTCGGTCGAGGAGGGTTGGCCGACCTTCGGCATGGGCGCCGAGTTGGCGGCGGCGATGATGGAGCAGGCGTTCGACTACCTCGATGCGCCGGTCCGGCGGGTCACCGGCAAGGATGTGCCGATGCCGTACGCCGCCAACCTCGAGCGGCTGGCGCTGCCGCAGGTGGAGGACGTCGTGCGGGCCGCCCGGTCGGTGTGCTACGCCTGAGCGCGACGAGAACGAAAACCAGGGAGGCGTCATGCCGATCGAGATCCGGATGCCGGCGCTCTCGCCGACGATGACCGAGGGCAACCTGGCGCGCTGGCTCAAGCGCGAGGGCGACGCGGTCAGCCCGGGTGACGTGCTGGCCGAGATCGAGACCGACAAGGCGACCATGGAAATCGAGGCGGTCGAGGAGGGCCGTCTGGGCAAGATCCTGATCGGCGACGGCACGGAGGGGGTCGCGGTCAACACGCCGATCGCGCTGCTGCTGGAGGAAGGCGAGGACGCCGCCGCAACCGCCCCGAGCGCGGCGCCAAAGCCGGCCGCGGCTCCCGCAGCGCCAGCAGCAACCGCCGCCCCGGCGGCGCCAGCGCCGGTCGCCAATGCCGCCGCCGCTGCGCCGCCGATCGCGAAGTCCGGAAATGGCGCCGGTCAGGGTGCTCGGATCTTCGCGAGCCCGCTCGCCCGGCGGATGGCCGAGCAGGCCGGGATCGACCTCGGCGGGCTCCAGGGCAGCGGCCCGCACGGCCGGATCATCAAAGCCGACATCGAGCGGGCGATCCGCACGGGGACAGAGGCCGCAGCCGCTGCGCCGCCGGCCGCGGCCGCGCGCCCGACAACGCCGGCAGCGCCAGGCCCCGCGCCAGCGCCGATGCCGATGCCCGCGGCCCCGCCGCTGGCCGCGGCGGTCACCGAGCAGCCGCTGTCCAACATGCGCAAGGTGATCGCGCGCCGGCTGACCGAGGCCAAGCAGACGATTCCCCACTTCTACCTCAGCATGGACTGCGAGCTGGACGCGCTGCTCAAGCTCCGCGAGGAGCTGAACGGGCGCGCCGGCGCCGACTACAAGCTTTCGGTCAACGACTTCGTGATCAAGGCGGCAGCGCTCGCGCTGCGCAAGGTGCCCAAGGCCAACGCCTCGTTCGGCGGCGACAAGATCTACCTCTATCGCGACGTCGACATCGGCGTCGCGGTCGCGATCCAGGACGGCCTGGTCACGCCGGTGATCCGCAACGCCGACCACAAGGGGCTCTCCGTCATCTCGAACGAGATGCGCGATCTCGCGGCGCGCGCCCGCGATCCCGGCGGCATGAAGCTGAAGCCCGAGGAATACCAGGGCGGCAGCCTGTCGATCTCGAACCTCGGCATGTTTGGCGTCCGCGACTTCCAGGCGGTGATCAACCCGCCCCAGGCCTCGATTTTCGCGATTGGCGCCGGCGAGCAGAGGCCGGTGATCAAGGACGGCGCGCTCGCAAGCGCGACGATGATGACCGTCACGCTCTCGATCGACCACCGGGTTCTCGATGGCGCGATCGGCGCCGAGCTGCTCCAGGCCTTCAAGGGCTACATCGAAGACCCGCTGGCGATGCTCTTGTGAGGGCGCCCGTGGCGACCAAGCCGGCCGAGCTCTACGAGAAGGACTTCTACGCCTGGACCCAGGACCAGGCGGCGGCGCTGCGCGACCATGTTCACGGCGACAACCGCCTCGACGTCGAGCACCTGGCCGAGGAGGTCGAGGATCTGGGCAACTCCGAGCTTCAGGCGGTTGAGAGCTTCGTCGAGCAGATCATCGCGCATCTGCTGAAGCTCGACTATTCCGGCCAGAATGATCCGCGGGCGCATTGGCGAGCCGAGGTGCTGAACTTTCGGCGCAGCGCGGAGCGCAAGGTCTCGCCGACGATCCGAAGCAAGGTCGAGGCCGATCTCGAGGGACGCTATGCGCGCGGGCGGGAGATCGCGGCGCTCGGGGCCATCGTCCATGAGCCCGACCTGATCCGGCGTCTGCCCAAGACCTGCCCCTATGGCTGGCCTGCCATCTGGCACCGCGACGTGATGGCGGAGGCCGGCATCGATCTCTTTGGGGGGAACGACGCTCCGCCCAAGAAGCGTCACGGCAAGAGGAAGTCGTGATGGCGCGTCGATCCGAGGAGATGCGGGACAACCCGGCGCAAACCACCGGAGCTGCAATTCTCTACGACCAGGATTTCTACGCCTGGACCCAGGACCAGGCGGCGGCGCTGCGCGCCCATTTTCGAGGCGACAACCGCCTCGACGTCGAGCACTTGGCCGAGGAGGTCGAGGATCTGGGCAAGTCTGAACTGAAAACGTTGGAAAGCCAGGTGATCAATATTCTGGCCCACCTGCTGAAGCTCGACCATTCCAGCCTGGACTGGCCAAGGAATCATTGGCGACGTGAAGTTCTCACGTTTCGCAAGTTGCTGGAGCGCAGACTGACCGCCAGCCTGAAACGTCTGCTCCTCGATCAGCTCGATGAGCTGTATGCGAGCGCACGCGAGGATGCGGCCGCGGCGCTGATCGAGAGCGAGCCGGGATTGATCCGCAGGTTGCCGAAGGCCAACCCGTATGATTGGGCAGCAATCGAGAGCAGGGAGGATCTGCGCATCGTGCTCGCAGACCAAGAGGCGGCCGCAGAGGCGCCAAAGAAGCGTCGCGGGCCGGGAAAAGCCTGATGGCGGCGCAGGCGTTCGATCTGGTTGTGATCGGCGGCGGGCCGGGGGGTTATGTCGCGGCGATCCGCGCGGCCCAGCTCGGGATCAAGACGGCGCTGGTCGAGCGCGAGCACCTGGGCGGCATCTGCCTGAATTGGGGCTGCATCCCGACCAAGGCCCTGCTGCGCGCGGCCGAAATCTATCATCTGATGCAGCACGTCGAGGAATTTGGCTTCAGCGCCAAAGACCTGACTTACGATGTTAAGAAAATGGTCAAACGTTCGCGGCAGGTCGCGGGCCAGCTCAGCCGGGGCGTCCAGCACCTGTTGCGCAAGAACAAGGTCGCCGTGTTCGACGGTCAGGGCCGGCTGGACGGCAAGGGCACGGTCGCGATCGAGCAGGACGGCAAGCCGGCGCAGGCGATCCAGGCCGCGCACGTCATCCTCGCGACCGGGGCGCGGGCGCGCACGCTGCCCGGCCTCGAGCCGGACGGCAAGCTGATCTGGACCTACAAGGAGGCAATGGTCCCCGACGCGATGCCGAAGTCGGTGCTGGTGATCGGCTCGGGCGCGATCGGGATCGAGTTCGCAAGCTTCTACGACCACATGGGCGCCGAGGTCACCGTCGTCGAGGTGCTCGACCGGGTGCTCCCGGTCGAGGACGAGGAGATCTCGGCGGCCGCGCGCAAACAGTTCGAAAAGCGCGGCATCAAGATCCGCACGAGCGCGAAAGTGAGCGCGCTCGAGGCTGGCAACGGCAAGGTCCGGGGCAAGATCGAGGCCGACGGCCAGACCGCCGAGATCGAGGTCGAGCGCGTCGTGCTGGCGATCGGGATCACCGGCAACGTCGAGCGCCTCGGCCTCGAGGGCACCGCGGTCAAGGTCGAGAAGGGCCACGTCGTGGTCGACGAATGGCTGCGCACCGGCGAGCCCGGGGTCTACGCGATCGGCGATCTCGCCGGCCCGCCCTGGCTCGCGCACAAGGCCTCGCACGAGGGCGTGATCTGCGTCGAGCGGATCAAGGGCCTGAACGAGGTCCATCCGCTGGATGTGGGAAAGATCCCGGGCTGCACCTATTGCACGCCCCAGGTCGCGAGCGTGGGCCTGAGCGAGCGGGCGGCCAAGGAGCGCGGCCACGAGGTCAGGGTCGGCCGGTTTCCCTATCTCGGCAATGGCAAGGCGATCGCGCTCGGCGAGACCGAGGGGCTGGTCAAGACCGTGTTCGACGCCACGACCGGCGAACTGCTCGGGGCGCACATGATCGGTGCCGAGGTCACCGAGCTGATCCAGGGCTATGCGATCGCGCGCCAGATGGAGGCGACCGAGCTGGACCTGATGCACGCAGTCTTCCCGCACCCGACCCTCTCGGAGACGATGCACGAATCCGTCCTTGACGCCTATGGGCGGGCGATCCACTTCTGAGGCGGTGAACCGGGCGGCGAGCGGAGCGCGATGACCGAGATCTTGGACCGGACCACCAGCACCGCCGGCGGCCGCAAGCCGCCCTGGATCCGGGTCAAGGCGCCGACCTCAGCTGGCTATCACGCCACCCGCAACCTGATGCGGGCCAAGCGGCTGCATACCGTCTGCGAGGAGGCCGCCTGCCCGAACATCGGCGAGTGCTGGACCCAGGGCCACGCGACGGTGATGATCCTGGGCGAGGTCTGCACCCGGGCCTGCGCCTTTTGCAACGTCAAGACCGGGCGGCCGCGCGCGGTCGACCCGGACGAGCCCCGGCACCTGGCCGAGGCCCTCGCGGAGCTTGGCCTGCGGCACATCGTGATCACCTCGGTCGACCGGGACGATCTGCCGGACGGCGGCGCGTTCCAGTTCGTGCGCGTGATCGAGGCGATCCGGAGGACCTCGCCGGCGACCACGATCGAGATCCTGACCCCGGATTTCCTGCGCAAGCAGGGCGCAATCGAGGCGATCGTCGACGCCCGGCCCGACGTCTACAACCACAACCTCGAGACCGTGCCGCGGCTCTATCGCGCCGTGCGCCCGGGCGCCCGCTACTACCACTCGCTCCGGCTGCTCGACCGGGTCAAGGAGCGCGATCCGACGCTGTTCACCAAGTCCGGCCTGATGGTCGGGCTGGGCGAGGAGAAGCGCGAGATCTACCAGGTGATGGACGATCTGCGCTCGGCCGCGGTCGATTTTCTGACCATCGGTCAGTACCTGCGGCCGACCCTCCGCCATCATCCGGTCGAGCGCTACGTGCCGCCGGCCGAGTTCGAGGATTACGCCCGGATGGCGCGCGCCAAGGGTTTTCTGATGGTCTCGGCCGCGCCCTTGACCCGCAGCTCGTATCACGCCGGCGACGACTTCGAGCGCCTGCGGGCCGCCCGCCAGGCAGCATTCGCCCAAGCCGCGGAGTAGCCGATGCCGACCCATGGCGAACAGCGCCATCTGCCCTATAGCCAGAAGCAGCTGTTCGACCTGGTCGCCGCGGTCGAGCGCTATCCGGAGTTCCTGCCCTGGTGCAGCGCCGCCCGGATCACGCGGCGCGACGGCCAGACCTTCCACGCCGACCTGGTGGTGCGCTTCAAGGTCTTCCAGGAGCGGTTCGTCTCGCGGGTGACGCTGCATCCGCACGCGCTGATCGATGTCGAATACATCAACGGGCCGTTCCGCTACCTGAACAATCACTGGCGGTTCATCGAGGCCGAGGACGGCGGCTGCGTGATCGACTTTTACGTCGATTTCGAGTTCCGCTCGCGGGTGCTGCAGAAGCTGATCGGGCTGTTGTTCAACGAGGCGGTCTCGCGCATGGTCGGCGCGTTTGAGGCGCGCGCGCGCCAGCTGTATCGGGACCGCACCACGACCGCCGAGGACGGCGCCCCCGGCCGCCCCGCAGCCTCGCGGGCCTGACCAGGCGGCGTCGAGGTAAGCTCCTCGTTCTCGACCGGCCCAATGTTGACCGCAAGCTGGCTTGGGCCCCAGCCGGGGCGCCTCATCGTGCCGATGCCATCGACCCGCGATAGCGACGGTCGGCTCATCCCAGCCCAGGAACTCGGCGAGCGTCCTGCGCTGCGGGCTCCTCAACGTGATGTCTGGACTAGAAACGAACGCGTTACGCGCTCCACCTCGACGAGGCTGCTTGTTAGCCCTCTCCCTTGGCAGTCTAGAACACCGGCATCGGTTCTAGAAAGGAATCTTCCATGGCGCTGAGCCTCAAGGATGCCGAGACCGCCTAGCCCGGGAAGTCGCCAAGCTGACCGGCGAGAGCCTCACCGAAGCGGTACGCAAGGCCGAGCGCGAGCGACGTCGGCGGGGCCGCGGCAGGAGCCTTGCCGAGCGCCTCAACGAGATCGCTCTGCATTGCGCTTCTTTGCCGGACTACGACACACGGACGCCGGACGAGATCATCGGCTACGACGAATACGGGCGAGGAACTTGAGGAAATGCGCGCCCGCGGCGAGAGCCGGACCGACTGGGCGCGGGTCGACGCGATGACCGAGGCGGAGCTCGAGGCGGCGATCGCGAGCGATCCCGACTGGGCCGACATCCCCCGCGACTGGTATCAGCACGCGAAGCCGCACTATCCGGAGGTGATGCGGCGCGCAGTGAGGCTCCGCCTGGACCCCGACCTGATCGCCTGGTTCA
The DNA here is from genome assembly GCA_963840925.1 of uncultured Alphaproteobacteria bacterium. GTDB lineage: Bacteria > Pseudomonadota > Alphaproteobacteria > Geminicoccales > Geminicoccaceae > DATAOG01. The sequence continues at coordinate 58,540 of CAWJAY010000026.1, read as the reverse complement.
AGCGACCAGGCCCTGGATATGGGGCCCGGATCAACGCTGCGCTGCGCGTCTTCGTCGAGGCGCACGGGCGCGCCGCGGGTCGGGCGAGCGAAGCCGAGAAACCTCGCCGGCCGGCCCGGTGAGACCGAGCCGCGCCTGCCGAAAGAGTGACGGCGGTCGGGCCGTCGTCTCAATCCAGGCTCGGCATGCCTCCTGCGCTGCAGGGCTGTCGAGGCCTTAGTAGCAGGCGAGTCCAGGGGCCACCGGGGCAACACGTCGGACGCATGATCTGGTTCGGCGACGTCAGGGCGGCGGCGCGCGGTCGGTCGCGAGATGGAACAGGCAGTCGCCGGGCTCGCAGCGGCCGATCGCGCGGCGGCAGATCACGAGCCCGCTGCGCTTGAAATGGCAGAGCGCCGGCTCGCGCTCCGGGTTCTCGACGAAATGCACCCGCGCGGCCGGCTGGCCTGTCTCCACCTGATCGCCGAGCCGGACCAGCGGCTCGAAAACGCCGCGCTCGGGCGCGTAGACGTAATAGCTCCGGTCCCTCACCTCGACGAAGCGGGTCGCGGGCGGCGCCGGCGCATCCTTGGGCAGCTCGATGACCTCGAAATGGGCGAGGAAGCGGCGCATGCCGGCCTCGATCAGCTCAATCCCCTCGATCGCGACATCGCCGGCACCGCCGAACTCGCCGCCGAGCGCTACGACCTTGCGGACGTTGGCGGCCGCGTGCGAGAGGCGCGGATCGGGCGTCGCAGCCCAGACTTGGGCGAGCGGCGGCGCGAACGCCTTGAGCGCCGCGAGCGCCCGCCGGTCGAGGTCGGGGTCCCCCGAGAGCCGGGTCGAGGCGAAAGTCAGGTAGTGCAGCGACGAGCCGCCGGCGTGGAAGTCGTGCAGCGCATCGGCGATCGGGTAGAGCACGCCGTCGATATAGTGCGCGATCGCGGCGGTCGGGCCGCGATCGGGCTCGCCCGGGAACGAGCGGTTCAGGTTGCCGTCGTCGATCGGCGAGGTCCGCGTGCCGGCGAGCGCCGCCGGCAGGTTGGCCGCCGGCAGCACGATGATCCGGCCCTGGACCGCGCCCGGGTCGACCGCGCGGATGAAACGGACGAGCGCGATCTGGCCCTCGTACTCGTCGCCGTGGTTGCCGGCCATCAGCAGGATGGTCGGGCCGGTGCCGTGGCTGATCACCGCGATCGGGATCTGGATCACGCCGTAGGCCGAGCGGGTCACCGAGTGCGGCAGGTTGAGCCAGCCGACGTGCTTGCCGGGCTTGTCGTAGTCGACCTCGGTCCAGATCAGGCTTTGGCCGGCGCTCATGATCGTCTCCCCAGCTGATCGTGCAGACTTGCGGACGTCGGGGTCGGCCCGCCGGTGCCCGGACGTGAGTGCGGCTGGGTTGTGCAGCAGCGCCGGATCGCCGACAAGGGCATCTTCGGGGTGCGCTCAGCGCATTCTCGAAGCGCAAGTATCTGTCCGCCGCTCAACGGGAGCGCTATACCGTCTGCTCAGACCTCGATCTAGGCTCGCGGCGCACGCGCCGCCGGCTTGCTCCTGGAGACCGCGATGCCTGCCGCCTTCACCCCCAGCCTGCGCGATCCGGCGGCCAGTGATGGCGGCAGCGCGGAGCCGCTCGATAGCAAGCGATGGCTGCAGATCCTCGCCCGCTACCGCGAGCCCGACCCGGTGCGCAGCCTGTGCGAGCTGCTGATCACGGCAGTGCCGTTCTTCGCCCTCTGGGCAATCATGCTGCTCTGCCTAGACTACGGCTACTGGCTCAGCCTGCTGCTCGCCGTGCCGGCCGCCGGCTTCATGGTCCGGCTGTTCATGATCCAGCACGACTGCGGCCACGGCTCGTTCTTCCGCACCCGGCTCGCCAACCACGCCGTAGGCCGCGTCCTCGGGGTGCTGACGCTCACCCCTTACGACTACTGGCGGCGCACGCACGCGATGCACCACGCGGGTTCGGGCAATCTCGATCGCCGCGGCAAGGGCGACGTGCCGACGCTGACGGTCGCCGAATACCTGAACCTGCCGCGCTGGCGCCGGATCGCTTACCGGCTCTCCCGCAACCCCTTGATCCTGCTGGCGCTGGGCCCGATCTACCTGTTCTTCCTCAAGCATCGCCTGCCGATCGAGCTGATGGACGGCGGCAAGGAGGTCTGGATCAGCGCGATGGCGACCAATCTCGGCATCGCCGCCATCGTCGTCGGCATGAGCGCTTTGATCGGCGTCCAGGATTTCCTCTTGATCCACCTGCCGATCACGCTGCTCGCCTCCTCGATCGGGGTCTGGCTGTTCTACGTCCAGCACCAGTTCGAGGAGACCTATTGGGACCGGCAGGACGCTTGGACCTTCCAGGCCGGCGCGATGCAGGGCAGCACGTATTTCGACCTGCCGGCGCCGCTCCGCTGGTTCAGCGCCAACATCGGCGTCCACCATGTCCATCACCTGGCGAGCCGGATTCCCAGCTATCGGCTGAGCGAGGTCCTGCGCGACTATCCGGCGCTGCGCAACGTCGGCCGCCTGACGCTCGGCCAGAGCCTCCGCTGCTTCCGTCTGGCGCTCTGGGACGAGGAGCAGCGCCGGCTGATCGGCTTCCGCGACCTGACCCGCAGATCCCGCTAAGGCGTCGGCGTCGCCCGATCGATCAGCCGCTCCGACTTGAGCTCGGCCCAGAGATCCGCCGGGATCTCGCGGCGCATGTGCTCCAGGTTGGCGCGCACCTGGGCCGGGCTGTCCGGGCCCGGAATGACGCTCGCGACCGCCGGATGGTGCAGCGGGAACTGCAGCGCCGCCGCGGCCAGCGGCACGTCATGGTGGCCGCAGACCGCTTCGATCCGCCGGGTCCGCTCGAGCACGTCGCGCTCGGCCGGCTGGTAGGCGTAGAGCGCGCCCGCGCCGGGTCCGCGCGCGAGGATGCCCGAGGCGAACACCGCGCCGATCACGACCGAAGCGCGCCGCTCCAGGCAGAGCGGCAGCTCCTTTGCGAGCGCCGGCTGGTCGAGCAGCGTGTAGGGCATCGCAACCAGGAAAAAATCGATCTCGAAGCGCTCGAGAAACCGCGGGATCATGCCGGTGTGGTTGATGCCGACGCCAATCGCGCCGATTTCTCCGCGGTCCTTCAGCTCGGCCAGCGCCGCGTAGCCGCCGCCTGCCTCCAGCTGGTCGAAGCCCGCGCGCACGCCGTCCTCGGTCTTCTGGTGCCGCAGATCGAGGTCGTGGATCAACAGCGCATCGACCGCGTTGAGGCCGAGCCGGGTCAGGCTGTCCTCGTAGGCGCGCAGCACGCCCGCGCGCGTGTAGTCGAAGCGCAGATCGAAGGGCAGGCCGCCCGCCCAGCGCGGATGGCTGAAGTGCTCCGGGTCCGCAGGCCGGAAATGGACCCGGCCGACCTTGGTCGAGAGCACGAACGAGGCGCGCGGCTTGGTCCGGAGCACGTGGCCGAACCGATGCTCGCTCTTGCCGTTGCCGTACCAGGGCGAGGTATCGAAATACCTGATGCCGGCGGTCCAGGCGGTCTCGATCGTGAGATCCGCGCGCATCTCGTCGATCACCTCGACCGGATCGCCAAGCGTGGCGCCGCCGAGCCCGAGCCGGGTCACCTCGACCTGGGTCCGGCCCAGCCGCCGGGTCGCGAACGGGTCCATGATGCCTCCGCGCCGCTTGGCGTCCTTTACGCCAAGAAAACGCCCTTGCCGGTGGTCTGGGTGTCGAACAGCTTATAGGCCTGATCGGCCTGATCCAGCGTCCAGCGCTGCGTGAACAGGCGGTCGACGTCGATCTCCCGATCGGCGACGAAGCGGGCGCATTCCGCCTGGATCACGCTCGAGAAGGTCCAGGAGCCGATCACCGTCAGTTGTTTGCGGATCATGTCGCGGCTGACGTCGATCGTGACGCTGCCGCCCTCGCCGACGAAGCAGACCTTGCCCCAGGTCCGGGTCGCCCGGACCGAGGCGGCGCGCGCCGCCTCGGCGCCCGAGCAGTCGAGCGCAAGGTCGACGCCCTCGCCGTGGGTCTGTTCCCGCAGCGCCTCGACCGGGTCGTCAGCGCCCGGGTCGATCACGGCCTCGGCGCCGAACTCCTGTGCGAGCGCCCGCCGCTCGGCGGTCACGTCGATCGCGATCACGCGAGCACCCATCGCCGCGGCCAGCTGGCAGGCGCTGAGCCCGACCGGGCCCTGGCCGAACACCGCGATCGTGTCGCGCCCGGACAGCTCGAGGCGGCGGAGCGCATTATAGGCCGTGCCGGTGCCGCATGCGATCGCAGCGCCGGTCGCGAACGACAGCTCGTCCGGCAGCGGCACCAGCGTGCGCGCCGGCACAGTCATGTAATCGGCGTGCGCGCCGTTCGCGGTCACGCCATAGACCACGAAGCCCGCGCGGCAGAGCTGCGACCAGCCGACCTTGCAGTGCTTGCAGACGCCGCAGCCGCAGTAGTGGTGGTCCATCACGCGCATGCCGACCTTGGCCTCGGCCTGGCTCACCCCCGGCCCGACCGCGGCGACCACGCCGCAGGGCTCGTGACCGGCGATGATCGGCTCGGAGACATCGCCCAGGCCCAGCGCCCGCTGCGCCTCGCCGGGCGCGGAGCGATAGAACTTCAGATCGCTGCCGCACATGCCCGAGGCCTTGATCTCGAGCACGACCTCGCCCGGCCCGGGGGTCGGATCCGGAAAGCTCTTCAGGCTCACCTCTCGATCGCCCAGGAACACGACGCCCCGCATCGATCCCTCCGCTGCTGATTGCCGGCCCGCCGTTTCAGGGCTTAGGGGCGAGCGCGCCCGCCGTCAACGACCGGGTCCGACGGTTGCAGGCTGATCGGAAAGCCCGGCGCGCGCAGCTCAGTGCCGAGCGAGTCCTCGAGCAGCTTGACCACCATCGGCGACCAGGCGCTGCCGCCGTAGCGCGCCCGCGCCCGCAGGAAGATCTGCTCGACCAGGCCCGCAAGCTCGAGCGGCACGCCAAAGGCGGCGCCAAGCCGATGGGCAAGGCCCAGATCCTTGCACGCCAAGTCCATGGTGAAGCCGATGTCGTAGCTGCCCGAGAGGATCACCCGGCTCTCGGTCTCGTGCACGAAGCTGTTGCCGGAGCTCGCCGCGATCGCCTCGAAGGCTTTGGCCAGATCGATGCCGCCGCGCTTGGCCAGCATCAGCGCTTCGCCGACCGCGACCAGATGGACGAACGCCAGCATGTTGGTGACTACCTTGACCACCGAGGCGCTGCCGAGCGGGCCGACGTGCAGGACCTTGCCGCCCATCGCGGCGAACGCCGGCCGATGCGCCTCGAACACCGCGAGATCGCCGCCGACCAGGACCGTGATCTCGCCGCTCGCCGCCTTGTGCACGCCGCCGGTCACCGGCGCCTCCAGGCAGGCGATGCCCCGTGCCGCCGCGCTCGTGGCGAGCCGCCTGACCTCGTCCGGATCGTTGGTGCTCATGTCGATCCAGGCGCCGCCCGGCCGCAGGCCCGCGAGCACGCCATCGCTGGCTTCGACCACGGTTGCGACGGCGGCGGGCGAGGGCAGGCAGGTGATCACGCTATCCGCCTCGCCCGCAACCTGCCTGGGCGTCGCGGCCCAGGCGGCACCAGCCGCGATCAGGCCGTCGGCGCGGGCGCGCTCGAGGTCGTGAACGGTGACCGTGAAGCCCGCGCGCAGCAGGCTGCGGGCCAGATGGGCGCCAAGGTTGCCGAGGCCGATGAACCCGAGCCGCAAACGCTCTCCCTCCCCGCCGGATCAGGCCGGCTGGTCGTGCATCTCGAGGTGAAGCTCCTTGCCGGAATAGGGATGTTGCGCCGCGACCTCCTCGTTCAGCTCGACGCCGAGACCGGGGGCCGTGGGCGGAAGCACGTAGCCGTCCTCCCAGACGATCGGCGCGCGGAGGATCTCGGCGTGGAAGCCGCCCCAGGTCTGGATGCTCTCGAGGATCAGGAAATTCGGGCTGCAGGCGGCAAGCTGGATGTTGGCCGCACCCTCGATCGGGCCGCAGTAGAGGTGCGGCGCGATCTGGGCATAGTGGGCCTCGGCCATGCCGGCGATCTTCTTGGCCTCCAGGATGCCGCCGACCCGGCCGAGCGCCATCTGCAGGATCGAAGCGGCGCCGGTCTGGAGCACGCGCGCGAACTCGTACTTGGTCGCCAGCCGCTCGCCGGTCGCGATCGGGATCGTGGTCTGGCGCGCGACCTTGGCCATCTCCTCGGGCAGCTCGGGCGGGGTCGGCTCCTCGAACCAGAGCGGGTCGAAGGGCTCGAGTCGCCGGGCGAGCCGGATCGCGCCGGCCGCGGTCATCTGGCCATGGGTCCCGAACAGCAGGTCGCAGCGGCCGCCGACGGCCGCGCGCAGCGTCCGGACGAAACGCTCGGTATGCTCGAGCGCCTCCAGCGACAGCTGGCGGGGATCGAACGCGGAATAGGGGCCGACCGGGTCGAACTTGACCGCGGTGAAGCCGCGCGCGACGTATTCGGCCGCCCGAACGGCCGCAAGCTCCGGGTCCCGGTAGACGCAGGTCTGATCGCCGGGCTCCGGATAGAGGTAGGTGTAGGAACGCAGCCGCTCGTGGACGCGGCCGCCGAGCAGCTCGTAGACCGGCTTGCCCAGCTCCTTGCCGACGACGTCCCAGCACGCCATCTCGAGGCCGCTGAGAATGCCGATCAGCGACAGATCGGGCCGCTGGCTGTAGCCGGCCGAGTAGACCAGCCGCCACAGACGCTCGATCTTGAAGGGGTCGGTGTCGAGCACGTAGCGCTCGAACACGTCCTCGGTCATGCGCGCGACCGTGTGCGGCCCGAACGGCACGCCGTAGACCTCGCCGATACCGTCGATCCCGGCATCGGTCTCGATCTTCAAAAAGACGAAATAGCGGCCGCCGAAGTGGGGCGGCGGATTGCCGACCACGAACGTCTTGAGCCCGGTGATCCGCATGCCCGTCCGTCGGTGCCTCAGGCGAGCGCCAGCATCGCCGCGGCGAAGCGGTCGATGTCGGCCTCGGTCACGGCGCGCGCGTTCGCCTGGCGCATCGTCTGGGTCTCGGGGCCTCGCATCTCCGCAGCTAGAGTCGACGCGCTCACGCCCCGAAAGGCGGCCGGCAGCCGCCGCTCGACGCCGCAGCGGGTGAGCCAGCCCGAATACCAGCCCGGCAGTGCGGCCGCATCGCGCGCGAGACCGCAGGCTTCCGCCGCCGCCGCGAAGGCGCCCTGATCGGCCGCGACCTGCCAGGGCAGCACGACCTCGAGCGCCAGCGCGGTGGCCAGGCCATGGTGCACCGGCCCGAGCGCTGCCAGCGCATGGGAGATGTTGTGCGCCAGCGCGCACCCGCAGTTGTCGATTGCGATCCCGGCATGCGCCGAGCCCAGCAGCATGTGGCCGCGGGCGACCAGGTTCGAAGGCTCGCGCACCGCGCTCTCGAGCGCGCCCGCGATCAGGCCCAGCGCCCGATGGGCGTAGAGGTTGCTCCAGGGGTGCTGCCCGCAGTTGGTGCTGGCCTCGAGCGCGTGCACGAAGGCGTCCAGACCGGTCCAGGCGGTGAGCTCGGGCGGCAAGGTCGTGGTCAGCTCGGGATCCAGGATCACGCGCTCGGGCTTGGTCTCCGGCCCCCAGACCCAGACCTTCTTGTGCGCGCCGTTGGCGAAGACGTTGGTCGAGGAGAACTCCGAGCCGGTGCCGGCGGTGGTCGGCAGGCAGATCTTGGGCACCGAGCGCTTGGGCAGCGGCCTGCCGTCCATCGCGAAGTCGGCCGGGCCGTCGCCGGTGCAGGCGATCGTCGCGGCGACCTTGCCGACGTCCATCGCCGAGCCGCCGCCCAAGCAGATCACTAGGCCGGCGGCGTTGAAGCGGACGAAGTCGGTCGCCGCCTCGACCAGCGGCTGCGCCGGCTCGCCGTCGACGTCGGCAAACAGCGCGACCTCGGCGCCGCCGGCCTCGAGCGCGGCCCGAATCCGGCCGACCAGCCCGAGCTCGACCATGACCCGATCGGCGATCAGGACCACGGGCTTGCGCGGATGGCCGAGCGCCACGGCATCCTCGACGATCGCGCGGGCGCGACCGGGCCCGAAATGCACCTCGGGCACCCGCTTGGCGGCGAACGCCGGAATTTCGCTCAGGCTGCTCATGGCCATGCGCTCTGGCTACATCGGATTGCCATCCGGGAGTAGAGGCTTCGTGCCGATTGTCATGCTCGGAGATCCGGCGGTAGGCTCAGGGCTCGAGCCTCGCCCCTGGTGTCCCTCTTGAACCGGCAGGAACGCGTGCCCCAAGAGCTGAACGATCGCGTCGATCCGATCACGGTCTCGGTCATCCAGCATCGCCTGCACGCGATCGCCGAAGAGATGGGCGAGGCGATGCTGCGCACCTCCTACTCCCAGATCATCAACTCGAGCCGCGATTTCTCGACCGCGCTCTGCGATCCCGAGGGCCGCCTGATCGCCCAGGCCGAGCACGTGCCGATCCACGTCGGCGCCCTGCCGTGGGCGGTCAGATCGGTGCACGACGCCTTCCGCGGCCGGATCCGGCCGGGCGACGTCTACCTGCTCAACGACCCCTATCACGGCGGCAACCACCTGCCCGATCTGACCGCCTTCGTGCCGGTGTTCGATGGCGAGCGGCTGGCCTTCTGGTCGATCAACCGCTCGCATCAGAGCGACATCGGCGGCGCCACCCACGGCGCCTACAACCCGGGCGCGACCGAAATCTGGCAGGAAGGCATCCGCATCCCGCCGCTCCAGCTCTACGACCAGGGCCGGCTGCGCGCCGACGTGCTCGAGATGATCGTGCTCAACGTCCGCCATCCGCGCGAGTTCCGGGGCGACCTCGCGGCGATGATCGGCTCGGCCCGGGTCGGCGAACGCCGGCTCAAAAGCCTGCTCGAGGAGTTCGGCTCGGCCACGACCCACGCCGCGATCGAAGCCGTGCTCGATGGCGCCGAGCGGCAGGTGCGGGCGGTGATCGCCGGCTGGCGGGATGGGGTCTACCGCGGCGAGGCGGTCCTCGACGACGACGGCCATGGCGCTCGGGACGTCACGATCCGCGCCAAGGTCACCAAGCGCGGCAGCGACCTCGAGGTGGATTTGTCGGCGTCGGACCCGCAGGTCAGCGGCTTCATCAACTCCTCCTATCCCAACATGCGCTCGGGCGTGGTGGCAGCACTCGCCTACCTGATCGATCCCGAGACGCCCAAGAACGATGGCGCGTTCCGGCCGCTCTCGGTGATCGCGCGGGAGGGCACGGTCGTCTGGGCGAAGCCCGGCGCGCCGGTCACGCTCTGCACCAACCACTGCGGCCAGGAGATCATCGAGGCGATCATCAAGGCGCTCGCGCCCGCCTGCCCGGACCGGGCGATGGCCGGCTGGGGCCGGCGCTTCCGGATCGCGCTCCAGGGCACCGACCCGAGGAGCGGCAAGGCCTTCATCTGGCACTTGTTCCAGGCCCGGCCGGGCGGCGGCGCCTCGCCCGCGGGCGACGGCTGGCCGACGGCCGGCGAATGGCAGGCGGCGGGCGGCATCAAGTTCGGCAGCCTCGAGGTCGCCGAGGTCCGCTTTCCGCTGCTCTTCCGCCGCCATGAGTTCCGCCCGGACAGTGGCGGCGATGGCCGCTACCGGGGCGGGCCGGGCGCCGAGCTCGAGCTCGTGGTCGAGGTCGCCGAGCCCGCGATCGCCAACACCGCGGGCGACGGCGTCCGCCACGGCGCCTGCGGCATGCTCGGCGGTAAGGATGGCGAGCCGCATCGCTACGTGCTGAAATCCGAGGGCCGCCCGGACCGGCCGCTCAAGACCAAGGAGATCGGGATCGTGATCCGGCCGGGCGACGTGCTCGACGTGCGCTCGGGCGGCGGCGGCGGCTTCGGCGATCCGGCCGGGCGCTCCGAGGACGAACGCGCCCGCGACCGCCGGCTCGGCTTCGCGACCGACGGCGCCCGGCGCTGAGCCATGTACCGGATCGGGATCGACGTCGGCGGCACGTTCACCGATCTGGTCGCGCTCGACGACCAGGGCCTGGTCACGGTCGCGAAGACCGCTTCCACGCCCGCCGACCCCTCGATCGGCGTCATGACCGGGCTGGAGCGGCTCGCGGCCGCGCAGGGCCTGGGGCTCGCCGCCCTGCTCGGCCAGACCGAGCGGATCGTCCACGGCACCACGGTTGCGACCAACGCGCTGCTCGAGCGCAAAGGCGCCAAGGTCGGCCTGCTCACGACCGAGGGTCATCGCGACGTGCTCGAGATGCGCGAGGGCCTGAAGGACGGCCGCTACGACCTCCGCCAGCCGCCGCCCGAGCCCCTGGTGCCGCGCGAGCTCAGGCAGGGCGTCCGCGAGCGCATCCGCGCCGACGGCCGGACCCAGACGCCGCTCGACCAGGCCTCGCTCGCGGCGGCGATTGCGGAGCTGGCCCGCCAGCGGGTCGAGGCGGTCGCGATCGCGTTCTTCCACAGCTACCGCGATCCCCGGCACGAGCAGCGGGCGGCGGCGGCGGTCCGCGCCGCACTGCCCGGCGCCTACGTCTCGCCCTCGGCCGAGGTGTTGCCGCAGATCAAGGAATACGAGCGGGTCTGCACGACCGTCGTCAACGCCTACGTCGGCCCGGCGCTCGAACGCTATCTGAGCCGGCTCAGCGGCCGCCTGCGGCAGGCGGGCTTTGCCGGCTCGGTGCTGATCATCCAGTCGCACGGCGGCGTTGCGACGATCGCGGATTCGATCCGGCTCGCGGCCGGTGCCGTGCTGTCCGGCCCGGCCGGCGGGGTCGCCGCCAGCCGCCATGCCTCGCGCCTGACCGGCGAGCGCGATCTTCTGCTGTTCGACATGGGCGGCACCAGCACGGACGTTTCGCTGGTCGTCGAGGGCCACGCCCAGATCGCCTCCGACCGCAGGCTCGCGGGCCAGCGGGTGGCGCTCCAGGCGCTCGACATCGTCAGCATCGGCGCCGGCGGCGGCTCGATCGCGCGCGTCGATGCCGGCGGCGTGCTCCACGTCGGGCCTGCAAGCGCCGGTGCCGAGCCAGGGCCCGCCTGCTACGCCCGGGGCGGCGCCGAAGCGACCGTGACCGACGCCAATCTGGTCCTGGGTCTGCTCGACCCCGCTCATTTCCTGGGCGGCAGCGCAAGGCTCGAGCGCGCCGCCGCCGAGACCGCGGTCGAGGCGATCGCACGCGCGCTCGGCATCGAGCGGATGGCGGCCGCAGAGGGCATCCAGCGGGTCATCAACACGCGCATGGCCGAGGCGATCCGGCTGGTCTCGGTCCGGCGCGGCGTCGATCCGAGGCGGTTTGCGATCCTGGCGTTCGGCGGCGCCGCCGGCCTGCACGTCAGCGAGCTTGCCCGCCAGCTCGGTCTGGAGCGGGTGATCGTGCCCCGCCTCGCGGCCGTGCTCTCGGCCTGGGGCATGCTGACCTCGGATCTGCGCTACGAGGTCGCGCGCAGCCACGTCGGCGATGCCAGCCGGCTCGATGGGGCCGCACTCCGCACACTCTATGCCGAGCTCGAGGCCGAGGGCCGGGCACGCCTGGCCGCGACCGCGTTCGAGGGCCGGGTGCGGGTCGAGCGCTCGGCCGACATGCGCTACGGGGAGCAGATCTTCGAGGTCGGGGTCGACCTGGAGGGGATCGACTGGCAGGCCCAGGATCTGCTGCAGGCGCTCGCGGATGCCTTCCACCGCCGCCACGAGCAGCTCTACACCTACGCGCTCCCCGATCAGGAGGCGGTGCTGGTCAACGCCCGGGTCGCCGTGATCGGCGAGCTGCCGGCGCCACCGCTCGAGCCCGATCTGCCGGAGCGCGCCCCGGCGCCGGCTTCGGCAGAGCGCGAGATCTACCTCGGGGCGTGGCAGCCAGTGCCGGTCTTCGAGCTCGAGGCGCTGGCGCCTGACCAGGGAATCGAGGGGCCGGCGATCATCGAGTCCGCGACCACGACGGTCCTGCTCCGCCCGGGCGATCGCGCCCGCACCAGCGCCATCGGCTGGCTCGACATCCGCATCGGGCGCGCCTGATCCTGGCGGGGCGTCACCCGCCCGCGGGTTCAGGTGGTGACGATCTCGGCCAGCGTGGTCGCGGGCGGGGTGTTGCGCGAGCGGCCGCAGCGCACGACGCCGTCGATGATGACCATGCTGATGCCGGGCAGATCGCCGATCCGGACGCTCTCGAGCAGTGTCTGGCCGGCGGTGTGCTGGGCGCGGTCCATCAGCACGAAATCGGCCGCGCGGCCCGGCTCGACCAGGCCGCAGTCGAGCGCGCGCAGGCGCGCCGTGTTGCCGGTCGCAAAGCAGAACGCGGTCTCGGCCGGGATCTCGCCGAGGCTGCTCAGCAGCGCCACGGTCCGCAGGATGCCGAGCGGCTGGACGCCGGAGCCGGCCGGCGAATTGGTGCCGAGGATGATCCGCTCGGGCTGGCCCAGCTCGATCGCCGTGCGCATCGCGTACAGCGCGGCCAACGCGTTGCCGTTGTGGACGATCTCGAGCGCGCGCGTGCACTGCTCGCACAGACAGCGGATCTGCGCGAGCGGCAGCGCCGTGTGACCGCCGTTGATGTGCCCGATCACGTCCGCATCGGCCTCGAGCACGACGTCGGCGTCGATCAGGCCCGAGCCCGGGATCGAGGGGCCGCCGGTGTGGATCGTGCTCTGGATGCCGTACTTGCGTGCCCAGGCGACCATGCGCTTGGCTTCGTCGCCCTGCTTGACCCCGCCAAGGCCGACCTCGCCCAGCAGCTTGACCCCGGCCTCGGCGAGCTCGCGGAAATCGCTCTCGACCATGCCGGTCTCGAGCACCGGGGCGCCGGCGTGCAGCTTGACCCCGCCCGGGCGGAAGTTCGAGAACGCGCGCTGGGCCGTGATCGCCAGCGCCTTGACCCCGACCACATCCCGCGGCCGTCCCGGCAGATGGACCTCGCCCGCCGAGACCATCGTCGTGACGCCGCCGTGCAGGAAGCTGTCGATCCAGTTCAGCTGGCTCTGGCGGGGCGTCCAGTCGCCGAACACCGGGTGGACGTGGCTGTCGATCAGGCCGGGGGCGAGCGTCGTGCCCTTGGCATCGATGACGACGTCGGCGTGGCCGGCATCGACGTCCTTGGCCCGGCCGACCGCGGCGATCCAGCCGTCCCGGGCGACGATCGTGTCCGCGTCTAGAACCGGTCGCTCGAGCGCGCCCGAGAGCAGCGTGCCGATGTTGCGGATCACGAGCTTGCCGGTGACCGAGCCGTCCGCTGCCAGTTTCGCCATCAGCTCCCCCGGGGCCCGTTGCGTGCCCGATTCCGGCTCGCGTTCTAGCGCAGGCCGTCCTTGCCCTCGATCTGGTGCTTGGTCAGGCCGCCGATCCGGGGCCGCGGCCGGCCGCCGTCGGTGACCACGATCGCGACCACGATCTCGCCGGCGCGCGGCGCGTCCGCCACCCGCACCTCCATTGCATCGAAGTGGCTCCTGACGTAGGCGGCGTCTTTGTGGCCGAGCGGCACGTCGATCGGCGTGCCGACCCCGCCCATCTTTTTCGACGACGGCACCAGCGCAGCGCCCTGCTCGACCGCGGCGCGCAGCGGCTTGCCGAGCCTGGGATGCAGGATCGCGGCGGCGTGCTCGAGTTCGCCCGCCTCGCCGACGATCGCGGCCTTGCCGTAGCTCTCGATCGCCGAGGGTGCCAGGCCCAGCGCTGCGACCGCCATCTCGCCGAGCACGGCACCCAGCTCCTCGCCGATCGCGATCAAAGGCTCCAGATCCTGCGCGTCCCGGCCGGCGAACGGGTTCTCGATCACCGCGACCGCCGCGGCCTTGCGGGTCGGCGCCGCCAGGTCCTTGCCCATCTCGCGCCGGGTGGTCTCGACCAGGGTCAGATACTTGCGCACGATCGCCTGCATCGTCGCGCTCCGTCGCCGCTCTCTCCCCCGAGCCGGGACTATGGAGCAGCTCGGCCGACAAAGAAAGACCAGCCGGGTCGACCGGGTTCACGAGCCCGGGACGCGCCGCTTCGACCGCCGGGGCGGCGCCGCCGGTCCTGCCGCTCAGCCCCCCGCGCGCGCGTGATCGGCGGCGATGGCGGTCGCGATCTCCCGGCTCATCGTGCCGAGCGCCGCGCTCAGGCCCTCCAAGACCGCTGCCGGGTCGTCGGCCGCGATTGGCTCGACGATGGTCGAGCGGGCGTTCCGCACCAGCTCCTCGCCGTCGTCCTGATAGATCTGCCAGCGGGCGTCCAGGACCGCGTTGCCGTTGCTGTCGGCATCGAACCGCGCGACGTCGACCTCGACCGTGTAGTCGAGACGAACCTCGCGGCGCAGCGGCAGCGGCAGCACGTCGTCGGTGCCGAGCAGCAGCGACAGGTTCTCGGTCAAGGTGCGGGCGAACAGGCCGTCGAGCGGCTCGGCCCAGCTTTCGAAATCGGCGAGCTCAATCTGGTTTCTGCCGGCGCGCGTGACGATCTGGGGCCGGTTCAGGTACTCCGGGAGGATCACCGGCCCGACCCCGACGGCGAGATCGCCCGACGGCGCCTGGCTGGCCTCACCCGGGGCCGCGATCACGCTCGAGAGCGTGTAGAACAGGGTCGGCTCGGTCGGCGTGCAGGCCGCCAGCAGCAGGCTCACCGCCGCGAGCCCGAGCGCGCCGGGCCGGGCGCGACGCCGCCTCATTGCACGCCCGCCTTGCCGCGGAGCAAGGCTTCCGGATGGCGTTGGAGATAGTCGGCGAACACCCGGATCGAGCGCGCCGCGCCGGTCAGCTCTTTCATCAGCCCATTCATGTCGTAGCGCAGCTCCGAGTCCTGCCCGACCATCGTCTGGGTCGAAGCGAGCGTCGAATCCGCCCGCTTGAGCAGCGGGCCGACCTGCTGGTCGAGCGTATCGAGCAAAGCCTGGAGGTGGATCGCCGACTGCTGCAACGCGGTGATCGTGCCCTTGGTCTCGGGTCCGGCGACCAGGCCGTCGACGTCCTGCAAGGTGTCGCGGATCTGGCCCACCAACTCTGAGAGCGGCAGCGCCGAAAGCTTGCTCAACACCCCGGTGATCGACGCGGTCAGGACCTCGAGCTGGGTCGGGACCGAGGGGATCACAGGATAGGCGCCGCTCTCGTCGAGCTTGGCCTGGGGACTTTCGGGATGGAAGTCGAGGTCGACCAGCAGCTCGCCGGTCAGAAGGTTGCCGGACTTGAGCTGGGCCCGCAGACCACGCCCGACCAGGCTACGCATCATCACATAGGGGTCCGCGGCGGGCGCGCCGCCGGGCATCGTGACCCGTGCCGGTTCGATGCCGAGGGTCACTGGAATCCGCACCGTGTCCTGCTCGGGGTCGATCTCGAGGTGGACATCGGTCACGGAGCCGACCCGCATGCCGCGGAACTCGACCGGCGCGCCCGGGCTCAGGCCACGCACCGAGCCGTCGAAATAGGTCAGGTAGGGGATCTTCTGGGTGTAGCGCGATTCAGTCACGGCGCCGAAATTCTCGTACAGCGGGAACACCGTGCCCGCGACGGCCGTCGCGCCGGCTCGGCCGATCGCCGGCGTGTCGAAGGCGATCCCGCCGGCGAGCAGCGCCTGCAATGACTTGATCGAGACGTTGACCCCGTCGGCGCCGAGCGAGACCTCGACGCCGCTCGCGTTCCAGAACCGGCTGTTGGCGCGCACCAGCTGATCGTGCGGCGCGGCCACGAACACGTCGACGACCAGGCTCTCCCGGTCCTCAGCCAGCTGGTAAGAGAGCACCTGGCCGACCTCGACGTCGCGGTAGTAGACCGGCGAGCCGCGCGATACCGAGCCGAGCTGGGCGGCGCGCAGCTGAAAGCGCCGGCCGGCGACGTCGGAGCGGATCGGGGCGGCTCCTCGAGGCCGGTGAACTCGGTCGCCGGCTCGCCGCCGCCGGGATCGATCTCGATGAACGCCCCCGAGACCAGCGTGCCGAGCCCGGACACGCCGCCGGCCCCGACCCGCGGCCGGACGATCCAGAACTTCGTGCCCTGGTTCAGGTAGCGGTCCGCACCGCTTTCCATCGAGGCGGTCACCTCGATCCGCGCCAGGTCCTCGCTGATCGTCACCTGCTCGACGAGACCGACCTGGACCTCCTTGTACTTGACCTTGGTCGTGCCCGCCTCCAGCCCCTCGGCGTCGGCGAAGGTGATCGTGATCGTCGGTCCCTGCTGCTGCAGGGTCGTGTAGCCGAGCCAGATCGCGATCGCGGCGGCGACCAGCGGGATCAGCCAGACGATCGAGATGCCGCGGCGCGCGGCGACCTCGACCTCGGGGACGTCGTCGAGATCAGTGGTCGAATGCCGGTCGCCGAGCATGGCTCGCCTCCTGTCTGTCCCAGATCAGCCGCGGATCGAACCCCATCGCCGCGACCATCGTGATGATCACCACCGCGGCGAACGCGATCGCCCCCGCCCCCGGCTGGATCGTGGCGATCGAGCCGAGGTCGACCAGCGCCACCAGGATCGAGATCATGAAGATGTCGACCATCGACCAGCGCCCGATGGCCTCGATGATCCGATAGAGCAGCGTCCGATCGCGCGGCCGCCAGGCCGAGCCGCGTTGAACCGTGATCAACAGAAAGGTCAGGCTGACCAGCTTGAGGACCGGGACGGTGATGCTGGCGAAGAACACCAGCAGCGCGATCGGCCACATGCCGGCCGCGATCAGCGCCTTGACCCCGCTCAGGATCGTGTCCGGCTCGCCCTTGCCGAACGAGGTCACCGTCATGACCGGCAACAGATTGGCCGGGATGTAGAGGATCGTGGCGGCAATCACGAGCGCCCAGGTCCGGGTGACGCTGTTCGGCCGCCGCCGATGCAGCGTGGCGCCGCAGCGCGGGCAGGCGAGCCGGGCATGGCTGGCGGCGCGTGGGGCGCGCACCAGCTGGTCGCAGGCGTGGCAGCCGAGCAGCGCGCCGGCCCTCGGCAACGGCAGCGGCGCGGTCGCCTGCGGCCCGAGCCGCTGCCAGACCTCGCGCGGATCGAGCGAGGCCTCGGCCGCGACCATGGTCACGATCAGGGCCACGAACGAATAGACCGCGATGTCAAGCTCGAGTGCCGCGAAGTCGGTGAGCTTGACGTAAGCAACGATCACGCCCAGCACATAGACCTCCATCATCGCCCAGGTCCGGACGACCTCCGCGTAGCGGAACACCCGCGCCAGGCCGGGGCCGCGCCAGCCGGACCTGAGCGCCACGAGCACGTATAGGTCGCCCAGGAGCTTGAGCAGCGGCGCCAGCGACGCGGTGCAGAGGACCAGCAGCGCGAGGGGCCACATGCCGTCGCGATAGAGCTGGACCACGCCGGTGAGCAGCGTGCTGACCTGCTCGCGGCCCTCGAGCTTGAAGGTCATGAACGGAAAGCTGTGCGCCAGCACGAACAGGATCAGCGCGGCGATCGTCAGCACCAGAGCGCGATCGAGCCCGCCATGGCGCTCGCGGTAGAGGGTGGCGCCACAGCGCCGGCAGCGGGCGCGGGCGCCATCCGGCAACGCGCGCATCCGATGGATCAGGCCGCACTCGTGGCAGGCTAGAATTGGAAAGCGCGGCCGCCGGAAGGTCTCGTCGTTCATCGCTCGATCGCTCGGCCGCAGTCAGCCGACGCGGTCCTGGCTACATAAGTCCTTAGCCTTAGCACAAATGGTGATGAAGTTATCCGCCTTTGTTGGCGCAGGACATCAGGCCGAGCCGGCGCGTCCCGGCGCGCCGATGGTCGCGAAGTGGCGCCGCATCCGCGCCGCGTCCGGCTCGATGCCGGTGAACAGCTGGAAGGCGAACGCCGCCTGGAAGACCGCCATGTCGCCGCCGTCCTGGGTCCGGCAGCCGAGCGCGCGGGCCTGCCGCAACAGCTCGGTCTCGAGCGGAAAGTAGACGATCTCGGCAACCCATAGCTCCGGGCGCAGCAGCGACGCCGGCAGCGGCAGGCCCGGGTGCCCGGCCATGCCGACCGGGGTCGCGTTGATCAGGCCATCGGCCGTCGCCAGCGCTGCCGCCGGGTCCGGGCAGGCCTGGGCGCGGCCGGCGCCGAAGCGCTCGCCCAGGCGCGCCGCCAGCCGCTCGGCCCGCACCGGCTCGAGGTCGACGATCGCCAGCCGCTCGACCCCGAGCGTCAGCGCCGCGTACGCCACCGCCGCGCCGCCGCCGCCGGCGCCGAGCAGCGCGACCCGATCGCAGCGCACGTCGGCGAGGTTGCGCCGGAAGCTCTCGGCGAAGCCCCACCAGTCGGTGTTGTGGCCGCTCCGCCGGCCGGCCTGGAGCACGACCGTGTTGACCGCGCCCAACGCCTGCGCCGCCTCCGACAGCTCGTCCAGCAGCGGCAGCACCGCCTGCTTGGCCGGATGGGTGATGTTGAGGCCGGCAAAGCCCAGCCGCTCGGCCGCCAGCAGCAGCTTCGGCAGCGCGTCGACGCCGAGCCGCAATGACTGCAGGTCGAGCCGCCGGTAGGCGTAGCGCAGGCCCTGCAGCCTGCCCTCGCGCTCGTGCATGGCCGGCGTGCGCGAGGCTCCTATGCCGGCGCCGATCAGGCCAACCAGGACCGCCGGCCGGGCATCATCGGCCACCTCGGAGCTCAGGCGGGGCGCGCGATCAGGCGGGCGAGCGCATCCAGCGCCAGCAGGTAGCCGTGGGCGCCGAGCCCGCAGATCACGCCGGTCGCGGCCAGCGAGACGTACGAGTGATGCCGGTAAGCCTCGCGCCGGTGGATGTTCGAGAGGTGGACCTCGACGATCGGGCCCTCGAAGGTCTTGAGCGCGTCCAGGATCGCGATCGAGGTCGAGGTGAAGCCGGCCGGATTGATGATGATCGCCGCCGCCTGGCCGCGCGCCGCCTGGATCCAGTCGATGATCTGGCCCTCGTAGTTCGACTGGCGGAACGTTATCTCGAGCTTCAACCCGGCGCCCGCGCGCCGGCAGTCCTGCTCGATGTCGGCCAGCGTCTGGTGGCCATAGATCTCGGGCTCGCGCACGCCCAAAAGGTTCAGGTTCGGCCCGTTCAGGATGTCGATCCGCTGGCTCATTTTTTGCCCTTCGATCAAAGGAGCCCGATCACCGCGTTGGCGACCTCGGTCGTGGTCTGGCGGCCGCCCTGCTCGATCGGGTGGACCGCGCCGGTCCGGTAGCCGGCCTCGATCGCGCTCTCCAGCCTTGCCGCAGCATCGCTGCAGGCGGCCAGCGCGTGGCGCTCGCCCAACCAGTCCAGCATCAGCGCCGCCGACAACAGCATCGCGGTCGGATTGGCGAGGTTGCGGCCGGCGATGTCGGGTGCTGTGCCATGCGCCGGCTGGAACAGCCCGTGGCGCTCGCCGATCTCGGCGCAGGGCGCCATGCCCATGCCGCCGACCAGGCCCGCGCCGAGGTCGGAGAGGATGTCGCCGAACATGTTCTCCATGACCAGCACATCGAACTCCCACGGTTTGCGGACCAGGTCGAGCGCCATCGCGTCGACATAGTGATGATCCGCCGCGATCCCGGGAAAACGCCGGGCGCGCTCGTCGAAGATCTTCCGGAAGAACGCCATCGAGACGAACACGTTCGACTTGTCGACGCAGGTGACCCGACCCTTGCCGCCGCGCGCGCGCCGGCGCTCGGCGAGCCGGAAGGCAAAATCGAACAGCCGCTCGCAGGTCGGCCGCGTGATCACCATCGTGTCGCGCGCGACCTGGTCCTCCTCGACCGTGCCCCGCCCGCGCGAGGCGAACAGGCCCTCGGTCGATTCGCGCAGGATCACGAAGTCGATCTCTACGGCGCGGGGGTCGGCCAGCGGCGAGCGGCAGTTCGGAAAGAACCTCACCGGCCGAACTCCGGCGTAGAGCCCGTAGTCGCGCCGCATCTCGAGATGCGGCGCGATCTCGGTGCCATCCGGATAGCGCACCTCCGGCAGGCCGATCGCCCCGAACAGGATCGCAGCCGCCGCCTCGGCTTTGCCGAAGTTCTCGTCGGAAAACGCCGTGCCGGTGTCGCGATAGAGCGCAGCACCCCCCGGCAGCACTTCGGTCACCAGCCGGTAGCCACCGACGTTGCGCTCGAGCGCATCCAGCACCGCGAGGCAAACCTCCATGATCTCGAGCCCGATGCCATCGCCCGGCAGGACCGCGATCTTGAGCTCCGTGGCCACCCGAACTCCTCCCCGACGGTCGCCGACCGCTTGGGACTCAAACCTAACCGCCGCGTGCGGTCCTGGACAAGAGTGGCCATCCCGGCCGAATAGGGGCAACGCCGCGCCGAAGGCGGCCAGGATCTTTCTGGAAAGCGCGGGAGTGAAGCCGTGAGCCTAACATACAAAGGATACTCCGCCGGCGCGATCGCGTTCGACGGCGAGGTCGGATTGTTTTCGGGAACGGTTGCCGGGATGCGCGACGTCGTGCACTTTGCCGGCGGCACGGCGGCCGAACTGTCACAGGCGTTCCTCGACAGCGTCGGCGACTATCTCGCGTGGTGCGCGGAGGGCGGCGAGCCGCCCGAGAAACCCTACAGCGGCCGCTTCCCGCCGCGCGGCTGACGGCCGGGGGATCGATCGTCGAAGGTATGCGGAGAGGCCCGGCCATGACCTCCGTCGACTGGCGCATTCGCGCGCTCGAGATCAACACCTGCAATTGCGACTGGGGTTGTCCCTGTCAGTTCAACTCCCGGCCGACTTACGGAGATTGCCGGGCCGCGGTCGCGATGAAGGTCGAGAACGGCCATTTCGGCACGGTCAGCCTCGACGGCGTGCTTTGGGCGCAGCTGATCGCCTGGCCGGGCCCGATCCACGAGGGCCGGGGCGAGGTCCTGCCGATCATCGACGACCGCGCCAGCCGCGAGCAGGTCGATGCCATCTTCCGGATCCTCAAGGGCGAAGAGACCGAGCCCGGCGCGACGATCTACAACCTGCTCGCCGCGACCATCGACAAGGTGCACAAGCCGGTCTTCACCCGGATCGAGTTCGAGCACGATCTCGCCGCCCGCCGCGGCCGCTTCAGCGTCAAAGGCCTCATCGAGGCGGTGGTCGAGCCGATCCGCAATCCGGTGACCGGCGCCGAGCACCGCGTCCGGGTCGTGCTCCCGGACGGCTTCGAGTACCACGAGGCCGAGTTCGCGAGCAGCCGCATCCTGGCGCCAACCGCCGCCGTGCCGCTCGACTGGCGTGACCGGCACGGCTTCCTCGCGGCGGTCGAGATGACCGGCGCGGGCGTGGTCCGCTGATCCCGGCGCGCTGCAGCCTCAGATCGAGCCGGCCTCGACCATGTAATTGTTGGCGGTGCACATCGCGGCATCGTCGGAGGCCAGGAACAGCACCATGCGCGCGAGATAAACCGGCTCGATCGGGTCCGGCAGGCACTGGCGCGCGAGGTGGCGCGCGAGCGCCTCGGGCGTGACCCACAGCTCTTTCTGGCGCTCGGTCATGACCCAGCCCGGGACCACCGTGTTGACCCGGATCCGGTGCGGGCCGAGATCGCGCGCGAACGCTCGGGTCATGCCGTGCACCGCCGCCTTGGCGGTCGTGTAGACCGGCATGCCGCCGGCCGCCTGCCACCAGGAATTGGAGCCGAAGTTGATGATCGAGCCCTTGCCGGCTTTGACCATGCCGGGTGCTACCGCCTGGATCGCGAAGAACATGTGCTTAAGGTTGGCCGCGATCCGCTCGTCGTAATACTCGGGCGTGACCTCCTGCCAGCCGTGCCGGTCGTCGCGCGCGGCGTTGTTGACCAGGACCAGCGCCGGCCCGAGCACCGCCTCGAGGGCGCCAAAGGCGGCCTTCAAAGCTCCGATGTCGCGGAGATCGGCGACCTCGAGCCGGATCGTGGCACCCGCATCCTCAAGTTCGCCGGTGAGTGCCCGCCCTCGCTCGGCATCGGAATCGATGAACCCGACCTTCGATCCCTGGTCGGCAAAGGCGCGCACGATCTGCTCGCCGATGCCGGACGCACCCCCGGTCACGAACACGACCGCCCCCTTCAGGCTCGGATAACGGGCGAACTCCATTTTTCCGACTCCTTTTGCCCGATCCGTCAGGCGGCCCCGGTCTCGGCGATTTGCGCCTTGTCGTCAAGCCGGGCCTGCTGCTCCTCGTCCGAACCGTCTCGCTGCGAAACGGGCCGGACCGAGAGCACGATTCCGTCACACATGTGCCTTTCGATGTGCACTATCAATCTGGATCAATCGTCGCCGTCTCAGCATGTCGCAAATAAGCAAGCGATTTCCCTACGCTCGAAATAACCGCGCATATGTAATGATTTAATGGGGGAGCGCGCGGATTGATCGGCGGCTCAATCGGATCACCTACGCCTCCAGATTCTTTCGATTTGCGGGCCTCTGGATCAAAAGGTCACACATGTGTGATCTCCAAAGAAAAACAGGACACACCAAACCGCACACTTTTTTCGTTTGGCAATCTTGCTTCAGTACCTCTCGATGGCTTATCTGAAGCAGTACATTCGCATCAGGAATCCTCAAGGCGCAGTTCTTTGTGGGAAACCTTCGATCGAACGCTGTGTTGGATGTCGGCGGATGAGTTGATCTGGTGAACTGGGACGTCCGACCGAGACGGTGGCTGCGTCAACCGCGGCGCGCCGCTCAGCGGCTGGCTTCGAGGTAGAGGGCGTAAAGGTAGGTGCTGCCGAGTGCCAGCAGGAAAACGATGATCAGCAGCGCGAGCACGATCAGGGCGACCGTCAGCAGCCAGCGCAGCGGCACGCCCGGGCGGCAGTGGGGGATCAGGTTGAAGGCGAGCCCGCCGAGCACGACGAGGCCGGCGCCGATGCCGTAAAGAGCGAGCGAAAACGGCTGGAAGATCAGCACCAGCGCCAGCACGCACAGACCGATGATCGCGTACTCGATGCTGCGGGCGGTCGCCGCGGACATGCCCCGCTCGCCCGTCTGCGGCCGGCTGGCGCTCATTGGAATGTCCTCCGGGGGGCCGGCTCGCGTCGGTCCTCTGCAAGCGCGATGCGCCGGCCCTCGCGGTTGAAGATGTGGGTCTGGCTCGGACGCAGGCGCGCGTGCACCCGGGCGCCGACCGCGACCCGGTCGCGGCGGCCGATCACGGCGCGTAGTTCACGACCGTCGGCGAGCAGGTGCAACAGCGTCTCGGCGCCCATCGGCTCGACCATGTCCACTTCCGCCGCGAGCGTATCGACCTCGCCCTCGGATGCCAGCTCGAAAGCGCGTGGGCGGATGCCAAGCGTCACCTGGTCACCGACGCGAAGGTGCCGGTCGGCGGCCGCGACCGGCAGGCTGACCTGCTGGCTGCCGCTGCGGAAGCGGACGTCGTGCGAGCTCACCCGGTCGACCGTGGCCTCGAACAGGTTCATCTGCGGCGTGCCGATGAAGCTCGCGACGAACAGGTTGGCGGGCCGGGCGAAGATCGCGTGCGGGCTCGCGATCTGCTCGATCCGGCCGGCGCGCATGACCGCGATCCGATCCGCCATCGTGAGCGCCTCGAGCTGGTCGTGGGTCACGATCACGGTCGCCTTGTTGAGGCCCTCCAGGACCTCCTTGATCTGGCCACGCATGGTCTCGCGCAGCTGCACGTCGAGCCGCGAGAGCGGCTCGTCGAACAGGAAGCAGACGGCGTTGCGGATGATCGAGCGGCCGACCGCGACCCGTTGCTTCTCGCCCTCGGCGAGCTGGCCCGGCCGGCGATCGAGCACGTCCTTGAGCTGCAGCACGCCCGCGATCTCGCGCACGCGCCGCTCGATCTCGGCCCGGCTCGCCCGCTCGGCGTGGAGCGGATATTCCAGGTTCTCGCGCACGGTCAGGCTCGGGTAGAGCGCGTAGAACTGGAAGGTCATCGCGACGTTGCGCTGGCGCGCGGCGAGCTCGTTGACCCGCCGGCCGGCGAGCCGGATCTCGCCGCCGGTCGCGGCTTCCAGCCCGGCGATCATCCGCAAGGTCGTGGTCTTGCCGCAGCCCGAGGGGCCGAGCAGGCAGACCACCTCGCCCGCCTGGACCGCGAGATCAACCGCATCCACCGCGACCAGCTGGTCGAAGCGCTTGGTGACCTCGGCGAGCTCGACGTCGGCCATGCGCCAGCCGGTCAGCGCAGCACGTCTTTGAGGATGTTGCCGAGCATGGCCAGGAACAGGACGATCGTCGAGGTCGCGAGCCAGCGCATCTGGCCGTCGAGGCGCTGCGTCACCTGATGCTGGAAGGCGTCGAACCGCTGCGTGATCTGAGCATCGAAGCGCTGGAATTCCTGGTGCATCTCGACTCGCAGCTGCTGCACTTCGCGAGTCACGACGGCATTCACCACCAGCTCGACGTGCTCCTTGGTCGCGACGGTGCGCTCGATCTCGTCGGCCAGGTGCTCGGCGAGCGGCTGGGCGAGCTTCGGGTCGACCCCATCCTGGATCAGATTACGGGTGAAACGGGCGGCGTTCATGCCCGCTGTCCGCAGCGTCGGGACATCGCCCTAGCCCTAAGGGACGCCTGCACGGCGAATGGGCCGGCCGAACTCATCGCAGGAAGTCCTTGAGGATATTGCCGAGCATGGCCGGGAACAGGACAATGGTCGAGGACACGAGCCAGCGCATCTGGCGGTCGAGCCGCTGCGTGATCTGAGCATCGAAGCGCTGAAATTCCTGGTGCATCTCCACCCGCAGCTGCTGGACCTCGCGAGTCACGACCAGCTCGACGTGCTCCTTGGTCGCGACGGTGCGCTCGATCTCCTCGGCCAGGTGCTCGGCGAGCGGCTGCGCGAGCATGGGATCGACCCCGTCCTCGATCAGATTGCGGGCGAAGCGAGCTGCGTTCATCCGGTCTGCCCAGAAGGTGCAAGCCTCATCTTACCGCTTGATCGTGCCAAAAGTCACACCGCGCAGCAAATGGTGCTGGAGCACGAACACGACCACGATCACCGGCACCAGGAACAGGGTCTCGATCGCCGCCAGCAGGCCCCAGCGGACGCCGATGTCGCCGCCGATCGTCTGCGCCATCGCGACCGGGATGGTCCGGGTCTCGACCCCGGTCAGCAGCAGCGCGAACAGGAACTCGTTCCAGGTCAGGATCAGCCCGAACACCGCGGTCGCGGCCAAGCCCGCGGTCACCTGGGGCAGGCAGATCCTGAAGAAGACCTTGGTCTCGGAGCTGCCATCCATCCGCGCCGCGTCCTCGACCTCGGGCGCCAGCTCATCGAAGAAGCTCTTCATCATCCAGATCGTGAACGGCAGGTTGAAGGCGGTATAGAGCAGGATGATCCCGGCATAGGTGCCGGACAGGCCGGCCAGCCGGAACATCAGGAAGATCGGGATGATCACGACGATCGGCGGCAGCATCCGCGTCGTCAGGATGATGAACAGATAGGTATCATTGCCGCGCAGCGGGTAGCGCGAGAAGCCGTAGGCCGCGAGCGTGCCGATCAGCAGCGCCAGCAGCACGCTCGTGCCGGCGACGAAGATCGAGTTGAAGAAGAACAGATCGAAGCCGGTGTCGACCGCGGCGGCGCCCTTGCTGTAGGCGCGCGAGAACACCGCGGCGAAGTTCTCGAGGGTCGGGCTGAACAGCCATTTGGGCGGGATCGCCAGCGCGTCGTTGTGGGTCTTGAACGCGGTCAGCACGATCCACAGCACCGGGAAGAAGTAGACGAAGCTGATCGCGCCGGCGAACGCGGTCCAGCCCCAGCCCGCCTCGCCGATCGCCCGCCTGCGACGCCACGCCATCCTCAGGCCTCCTGCGCCCGCCGCTGGACGAAGTAGAGGTAGAGGTTAGTCAGCACGATCACGATGAACAGGAGGATGTAGACCAGCGCGGTGCTCTGGCTGGTCCGGAAGTACTGGAAGGCCAACCGATAGACGTAGACCGCGATCGTCTCGGTCGAGGTGCCGGGACCGCCCTCGGTCAACAGGAACACGACGTCGAACAGCTTGAACGCTTCGATCGTCCGGAACAGCAGCGCGAGCAGCAGCAGGCCTTTGATGTAGGGGAAGGTGATCGTGCGGAACTTGCGCCACCAGGATGCCCGGTCGATCTCGGCGGCCTCGTAGAGGTACTGCGGCACGCTGACCAGGCCCGCCAGCACCAAGAGCATCACGAACGGCGACCACATCCAGGCGTCGGCGAACACGATCCCGGCGAGCGCGCCGGCCGGGCTGTCGAGCAGGATGAACGGCTGGCCGGTGAACAGGCGGATTGCCTGGCTGAGCAGGCCGAAGGTCGGCTCGTAATAGTAGCGGAAAAAGGCGCCGACCGCGACGAACGAGAGCATCATCGGGGTCAGCACCAGCATCAGCAGGACCCGCCGCCCCGGAAACTTCTTCTCAAACAACAACGCCAGCAGAAAGCCGATCAGCATCTGGGCGCCGACTGTCAGCACGACCACGAGGGCTGTGTTCTGCAGCCGGTCCCAGACGACCGGATCACTCAACACCTTTTCGTAGTTGCCGAGTCCAGTAAAGGCCGGGGGCGTCAGGCGGTTGGCGCGGAAGTTGAAGAAGCTGAGGCCGAATGACCACATCAGCGGAAAGATGTTCATCACGAACAGCAGTGCGATCGCCGGCGCCACCAGCAGACCGCCGCGATGGCGCCCCCAGGCGTTGACGACGGCGGTCAGGGCGACCAGTGCGGCTCCGGCAAGCCCGACCCAGAACGCGACCCCGAGCGGCAGGACCAGTGGCGCTGCCGCGATCGCGACCACGGCCACGATCAACGCCAGGCGCCAGTTCGACCAGGTCGGCCGCCACAGCCGGGGCCCGGCCAGGGCCTCGCTCGATGCGGCACTCATGCGGGCGGGCGCTCCTGACCGATCATCGGGCTCCAGGACTGCAGTCGTGATCGCGGCGGCGGCGTGGCCCTGAGACCACGCCCGCGCGCGCTGGCGATCCCGGGACGGCTATTCGATCAGGCCTTCGTCGGTCAGATGCTGCTGCTGGAACCCGGCGATGCTGTCCATCGCCTCCTTGGCCGACTGCTGACCGGTGATCGCCTTGTCGTACTCCTCCTGCGACTGGACCAGGAGCTCGAAGAAGGTCGGCACGTGCCAGACGTCCCTCTGCCAGTCGAGGCTCTCGCCCCAGGTGTGGTTCCAGGGCCGGAAGCTGGCGTAGTCGGGCTTGGAGTAGACGCTCTTGAGGCCGCTTTGGCCGCCGCGCTTGGCGAACTCGGTCTGGATCTCCGCCGACAGCCACCACTTCACGAAGGCGACCATCTCGCCGACCATCTCGTCGTCGTTCCAGGTGGTCATCACGAACGGCTGGCCGCCGATATTCGCCCAGCGCACGATCTTGCCGTCGGCATCGCGCAGCCCCGGATGCATCGCGAACGCGACCTTGTCCGCCACCTTCGAGGTCGCCGGCGTGATCGTGCTCTCGGCGAAGCCGATCCATTGGATGATCCAGGCGACCTTGCCTTCGCGGAACAACTCGTCGACCTTAAAGATGTCCATCGTTCCGGTCTTGACCACCGGCGGCATGTACTCGGTCAGCGACAGATAGTGCTCGAGCGCCTCAACCGCCTTGTCGGAGTTCACCACGCCCTCCGCCTGGCCCTCGGGCGCCTTGGTCTCGTCCCAGATGTCGGCGCCGTGTTGCCAGATGAACGCGTTGACCTGCATGATGTTGAAGTCGTAGGCCTTGCCCGCTTGGTAGGCGATCCCATAGAAGTCGTCGTCGAGCGGCTGGCCGGCCAACTGATCGCCCTTGGCGCGCCGGAAGAACTCGCCGAACGTCTTGACCTGATTCCAGTCGAGGTCGTTCATCTCTTCTGGATCGCAGGGCAGCTTCTGGCCGTACTTGGCCTTGTAGGCCGCCTGCTCGCCCTCGTCGCAGAACACGTCGGTCCGGTAGTAGATGATCAGCACGTCCGGCATCTGCGGAAAGCCGTAGAAGTTGTCGGACTTGTGCGGATAGGTCGAATAGGCGGCGACGAGGTTCGGGTGCAGGTCCTGGAAGATCCCCTGCAGCTCGGGGTCGGCGTCGATGAATTCGTTGATCTTCATATAGTAGCCGCCCTCGACGAAAGCGCCGAGCCACTGGCTGTCGGAGACGACCATCTGGTATTTCTGTTCACCCGAGGTCAGCGAGGCCGCCAAGCGCTCGTAGTAATTCGGCCAAGGGATGAAGTCGGCCTCGAGCTTGACGTTGTTGCCGGACTTTGCCTTGTAGCGCTCGTTGGCGAGGTCCTGCATGATCCGGGTCGGCGGCCAGTCCGGCACCGCCATCTTAATCGTGATGTCCTTGGCGGCGAGGGGGCTCGCGGCCAGGCCGAAGCCGAGCACCGCGAGCGCCCCGGTGGCGATTCCCAAACGCCTGATCCCCGTTCGTTGCATAGTTTGCGTCCTCTCCTGGTTGTCAGATGCGCCCGCCGACCCGCTCGAGGCGGTCGGTCTGGGCAACCGCCACCCCGGTCTCCCGGTGAAACAGATGGGCGTCCGCGAGCGACAGCTCGATCGCGAGATCGGCGCCGTGTCGGAACGCCAGCGCGTCCTCCTCGGGCAATGCCATCTTGAGCACCGTGCCGTGCGCGTCCAGATCGATCACGGTGACGTCGCCAAGCGGCTCGGTGAGGTGGACCGCGGCCGGGAAGCAGGGACCTGTGGCCGCGGCCCGCGCCGGATAGAGATCGTGCGGCCGGATCCCGAACAGCACCTCGGCGCCGCTCGCCAGGGTATCGCGCCAGCGGCCCGCGTCGATCTCGCCGAACGGCAGCTCGACCACCAGGCCCGCGCCGCGCGCCCTAACCCTGCCCGGCACCAGGTTCATCGGCGGCGCGCCGACCATGGTCGCGACGAAGCTGTTGCCCGGCGCCCGATAGAGTTCATCGGGGGCGCCGGTCTGCACGATCCGCCCCTCGCGCAAAACCGCGATCCGCTCGCCCATGGTCAGCGCCTCCAGCTGGTCGGGCGTGGCGTAAACCATGGTCACGCCGAGCTCGCGATGCAGGCGCTTGAATTCGGCGCGGGTGTCGTGGCGGAGCTTGGCGTCGAGGTTGGTCAGCGGCTCGTCGAGCAGCAGCAGGCTCGGCCGCCGGATCAGCGCCCGGCCGATCGCGACCCGCTGCTGCTCGCCGCCCGAAAGCGTGCTTGGCCGGCGGTCGAGCGTATGGCTGATGCCCAGCATCTGGGCGATCTGGCGGACCCGCCGGCGCAGCTCGGCCGACGCGACCCGCTGCTCGCGCAGCGGATAGGCCAGGTTGTCGGACACGCTCAGATGCGGATAGAGCGCGAAGGTCTGGAAGATCATCGCCATGCCCCGGCCCTGAACCGGGGCGTGGGTGACGTCCTGGCCGGCAAAGGCAATGGTGCCGGCATCCGGGTGCTCGAGCCCGGCCAGCGTGCGCAGCATCGTGGTCTTGCCGGCAGCGCTCGGGCCTAGGATCACGAAGAACTCGCCGGCCGCGACCTCGAGGTCGATGCCGGCCAGCGCGGTGACCTTGCCGTAGCGTTTGACGAGGCCCTTGACGCTCAGCTCCGCCACGGCTCACCCGCTCCGCCCGCCCGCGGCATGGCATCGGTTGCGCGCATTCCGCCTCCCTGTTGGGCTCATGGTAGGCGTCCTGGCTCCAAACGCAACACCCCAGGCGATCGCAAGCGCGCCGGCTCCGAAGCCGTCAAGTCGGGGGCGCTGGCCATCGGCGGGAGCGAGCGGTATCTTTCAGTAGCTCCGGGCGCCGACCCGGTCGCTTGCCGATTGCCAATCCGGAGCCGGCGATGAGCGAGCTCGAGACCCCCGATCCCGCGGCCACCGCCGAGCAGCTGGCGGCGCTCGCCGAACGCAGCCAGCGCTTGGTCCAGGCGTTCTGGCGGCGCCAGGCCGAGGCCGAAAGCGACGGCTTCTCGATCGCCGATCCGAGCGCGGTCGGCCGCGCCTTCCTGGCGCTCGGCAACCAGCTCCTCGCCGACCCGACCCGGCTGGCCGCGGCCCAGGCGCAGCTCTGGCGTGATGGCCTGGCGCTCTGGCAGAGCCTGCTGCAGCGGTGGGGCGGCGAGCCGACCGCGCCGCTGATCGAGCCGGAGCGCGGCGATCGCCGGTTCAAGGACGAGGCCTGGAACGAGGAGCTGGTGTACGACTACCTGAAGCAGTCGTACCTGCTGTCGGCCCGCTGGCTGCGCGCCCTGGTCAAGGACGTGCCTGGCCTGGCACCCGGGACCAGCAGAAGGTCGACTTCTATACTCGCCAGTTCGTCAGCGCGCTGGCGCCATCCAACTTTGTGCTGACTAATCCCGCGGTCCTGCGCAAGGCCAAGGAGACCGGCGGCCAGAACCTGCTCGACGGCCTGCGCCATCTGCTCGACGACCTGGAGCGCGGCCAGGGCCGGTTGAAGATCAGCATGGCCGATGAGCAGGCCTTCGAGGTCGGCCGGAACGTCGCGACCTCGCCAGGCAAGGTCGTGTTCCAGAACGCGCTGATGCAACTGATCCAATACGCGCCGAGCACCGAGCAGGTCTACCGGCGGCCGTTGCTGATCGTGCCGCCCTGGATCAACAAGTTCTACATCCTCGACCTGCAGCCGAAGAACAGCCTGATCAAGTGGCTGGTCGGCCAGGGCCACACGGCCTTCGTGATCTCCTGGGTCAACCCGCGGCGCGAGCTGGCCGCCAAGGACTTCGCCGACTACATGCAGGACGGGCCGCTCGCAGCGCTCGATGCGATCGCGCAGGCGACCGGCGAGCGCGAGGCCAACATCCTGGGTTTTTGCATCGGCGGCATCCTGACCGCGACCACGCTCGCCTGGCTCGCGGCCAAGCGCGACGACCGGCTGAAGTCGGCGACCTTCCTCGCGACGCTGTTCGACTTCGAGGAGGTCGGCGAGGTCAGCGTGTTCGTCGATCAGGCGCAGGTCGCCCACATGGAGGCGCATCTCCGGGAAAAGGGCTACCTCGAGGGCCACCACATGGCCGAGATGTTCAACCTGATGCGCGAGAACGACCTGATCTGGTCGTTCGTGGTCAACAACTACCTGATGGGGCGCGAGCCGCCGCCGTTCGATCTGCTCTATTGGAACGCCGACGCGACCCGCCTGCCGGCGACGATGCTCTTGAGCTACATCCGCCAGTTCTACCAGCAGAACCGGCTGCGCCAGCCGGGTGGGCTGGAGCTCCTGGGCGTGCCGATCGACCTCGGCCAGGTCAAGACCCCGGTCTACATCGTCGCGACCAAGGAGGACCACATCGCGCCCTGGGCGTCGTGCTATCCCGGGGCCCAGCTGTTCGCCGGCCCCCGTCGCTTCATCCTCGGCGCCTCGGGCCACATCGCCGGGATCATCAATCCGCCCGCGGCCCGCAAATACGGCTACTGGAGCCACCCGCGCCTGCCGGCCGACCCGGCCAGATGGCTGGCCGGCGCCAGCTTCCAGGACGGCTCCTGGTGGCCCGACTGGGGACAATGGCTCGCGCGCAAAGGCGGCAAGAAGGTCCCCGCGCGCCAGCCGGGGGCGGGCAGGCTCGCCCCGCTTGAGGACGCCCCGGGGTCCTACGTCAAGGTCCGGGCCAGCGAGTAACTGCGAAGCAGCGGCGCAGCTCACGCGGGCAAGCAATCGGTATGACGATCGCCGCCAACAAATCATCTAAAGTCATGCCGGCGGACGCCAAGTCGACCGCCGACTGTGCCAGTTGACCACGAGATTGAGATGCGCTTGAGTTCCAGCTCAAATGGGCCGCGTCGCTGATGCCGCTGGTTGGTCTTGAAGTGTGAACAAAAGTGTGACCTCAGATATTTGCGACCACACGAATGTGTGTCCTTATTTACTTCAGGCGATCCAATAAACCTGAAACATCAGCGGCATCAATCTCCAGTCAGCTCAGCCTCAGGCTAAGACATTGCGATTACAATGTGCGGCATCCGATTGAACTGGTTTGGGATACGGCTGTTCAACCGACCTCAACCCAAAGTCATATCGTGACTTCCTGACGATGAGGTTGGGTTGAGCTGGAGATACAGGCGGTTGTTCCACGGTGTGCCTGGAAGGTGCGAATCCGTGCCCTGCGGAGGCAGTCGTCGCGGGCAGCGGCCCAATCTCCAGCTGAGAGCGGCCAAAATCCGTCCGGGCTTGACAAGCTTGACCGACGCCTCTAGATCGTAGATCGTCGATAAACGATGGATGAGCTATGTCCACACAGCTTGCCGACCGCCTGAAGGCGCTCGGGCATCCTGCCCGGCTCGAGATCCTGCGCGTGCTCGCTGCGCGTGGCACCTGCGTCTGCGGCAAGATCGTTGAGGTCATGCCGCTCGCGCAGGCGACCGTCTCGCAGCACCTCAAGGTGCTGAAGGAGGCGGGGCTGATCCGCGGCCGGATCGACGGCAAGAACTCCTGCTATTGCCTAGACCCGCGTGGCATGGCCGACCTGCGCGAGGCGCTCGACAGTTCCTCGGCGGCCTTTCGAGCGCCGCCTGGACCATGTGAACCCGAGAGGGAGACGCAAGGATGAGGAGCGAGGACGAGATCAGGACGCTCGTGCGGCAGCGCTACGGCGCGATCGTGCGCGAGGGCGCGAGTTGTTGCGCCCCGGCCTCCTGCGGCTGCGGGCCCGAATGGCGCCCGACGGACTGAACATGATCGGTGATGCCTACGCCGGCGTCGCAGGCCATCGCGCGGAGGCTGACCTCAATCTCGGCTGCGGCGTGCCCACGCGCCACGCGGCGCTGGCTGCCGGGGAGACGGTGCTCGACCTCGGCTCGGGCGCCGGCAACGACGCTTTCATTGCCCGCCACGAGGTGGGGTCGGAGGGTCGGGTGATCGGCATCGATATGACGCCCGAGATGATCGACAAGGCGCGGGCCAACGCATCGAAGCTCGGGTACGGCAACGTCGAGTTCCGGCTCGGCGAGATCGAGCGGATGCCGGTCGAGGCCGGCAGCGTCGATGTCGTGATCTCCAACTGCGTCCTGAACCTCGTGCCCGACAAGGCCGGCGCCTTTGCCGAGATGTTCCGCGTCCTGCGACCGGGAGGCCGGTTCTGCGTCTCGACCTCGTCGCGACCGGGGAGTTGCCGCAGGCCGTGCAGGACGCCGCTGGCCTTTACGTCGGCTGTGTCGCCGGAGCGATGCCCGAGGCCGATATCTCGCCCTGCTCGGTGAGGTCGGCTTCGAGCGCATGGGAGTCGCCGAGGCGAAGCCGGTCGCGCTGCCCGACGACGCTCTTGCTCCGCCCATGGATGCGGCGGAGCTCGCGGCCTTTCGCGCCTCCGGCCTCGTGCTCAAGAGCGTCACCGTACTCGGCTCCAAGCCGACGGCCAACTAGGATCGACGACCGCCCAGAAAACCACTATTCCAAAATTCGATACTCCTCGTATAATGGCGCGCCATGGCAGGCGTGGACAGGGCCACGCCTGCGCCGATCGGGCCGATGGGGGACAACCATGACCGCGACCGTTTCGACAGCGCGCGAGGACAATCTGTGGCGTAAGGCGGCCGCGGCGGGGATCGACCGCAAGACATTTCTCCGCCTGATGACGATAGGAGGCTCGGCAGCGGTCGGCGCGGCGCTGGCCCAGCTGCCCCGCGGCGCGGCCGCTCAGGCGCCGCTGCGGCTGTTCTTCAAGGCCGACTACCCCGAGTACTTCCACAAGCCGTGGGCGACCGAGCTCGGTGCCCGGTGGTTCGACTTCACCAGCTACATCACACCGGTCGAGCGGTTCTTCGTTCGCAACCGCTACGCCTCGCCGGCCGTGAACCTCACCACCTGGAGCCTGAAGGTGCACGGCGATGCTGTCGAGAACCCGATGGAGTTCTCCTACGACGACCTCCTCCAACTGCCGCGTCTGCAGGCGATCCGCTACTTCGAGTGCTTCGGCAACGGACGGACGCTCAATTGGGAGCAGCTCGGCTACGACGTGAAGGGCGGCAATTGGGGGTTCGGCGACGTCAGCCAGGGGGAGTGGGAGTACATCCCGATCAGCGAGATTCTGGATCGGGTGAAGCCGAAGCCGGAAGCGAGGCAGCTCCTGTTCTGGAGTGGTCTCGATGGTCCCGATACCGGTCGCCCGATGGCCATGGCTGACGTGCTGGCGCGCCCGGAAGTGATCGGGCTTGCGGTCGGCCTGAACGGGCAGCAGCTCCACCCCGATCACGGCTTTCCGGTACGGGCGCTGGTTCCCGGCTGGGGCGGCGCCGCCAGCGTCAAGTGGCTGACCGAGATCAATATCTCGAGCAAGCGGTTCTGGACCCGGATGCACACCAAGGAGGAGGCCTACATCGGCCCCGACTACCCGCCCGAGGAGCACTCCCCGGACGACGTCTACCTTGGCGTGACCGAGCGCGACGTGCGCGGGGTGACCGGGACCTGGCTGAAGACCAAGAGCTTCCTGACGCTGCCGCTGGTCATGGCCAAGTCCGACCCGCCGAAGGACTACGTCCTGGAGAAGGGCGAGGTGCCGACGCTTCCCGCCGGCCCGCGCACGATGCGCGGCTACGCCGTTTCCCCATACGGCATCAGCAAGGTCGACTACAGCGTCGACGGCGGCAAGCAGTGGCAGGCGGCCACGCTGGTGCCGCCCACCGACCTCGAATATGCCTGGGTGCGCTTCGAGTTTGCCTGGGAGGCCGCGCCCGGCAAGCACGTCCTGATGACCCGGGCGACCGACAAGAAGGGCGAGGCGCAGCCCGACACGCTGCCGTTCAACGAGCTCGGGATCAACTGCAACGTCATCCCGCGCTTTCAGGTCGAGGTGCTGTAGCAACCAAACTCGACATGAGGCACGTACGCCCCGCCGTCCTCCTCGTCGCGGCGGGTTGGGGGCGGGATTGGGCCAAGCTCCAGCTCAAGCGCAAGACACGGAACGCCAGGTGGAGCAGGGACAGGCGATTTATGCGCGCCGCTGCGCCAAGTGTCATGGCGCCAACGGCGAGGGCAAGATGGGACCGAGCCTGATCGGCCCTCAACACCACCTGAGTGGCTATGGCACAGCGGACGTTCTGTTCGACTACACCCGTCAGGTGATGCCGGCGGACCGGCCCGGCCGGATGCAGGAGGTCGAGTATTGGGCGGTGCTGGCGTATCTTCTCAAGGCGAACGGCCTGCTGCCGCCAAGCACCCTTTTGCAGAGCGCGACCGCTCCGCAGGTTCCGCTCGATCGGTAGCCTCAGAGTGTCGCGGTCGCGGCCACGAGTGCTCGCGCGCCGTCATGAAACTGTCACTGTGAAATGACTGGAAATGTCGAAAGGACAGGCGATAGTTTGGGTGAGAGGCAACATTGCCGGAGCGGAGGATGGAACAGAAGGCGGCTCTCGGTGCGCTCGCCGCACTCGCTCACGAGACCAGGCTTGCGGTTTTCCGCCTGCTCGTGACCGCGGGCCCGAGTGGGCTGCCGGCCGGGGAGATCGCGGAGCGGGTCGGCGTCCCGGCGACAACCCTCTCGTTCCACATCAAGGAGCTCGATCGCGCAGGCCTGCTGCGCTCCTGGCGGCGCCAGCGGCAGGTGTTCTACGCGGCCGACTATGCCGGCACGCGCGGCCTGCTCACCTTCCTGACCCAGGACTGCTGCCAGGGTCACCCCGAGATCTGCGGCGATCTCGTGCGCATCGCCGCGCTTCCGGAACCCGAAGCCAGGTGAGGCAGCCGATGACGGAGAAGGTTTACCGGACGCTGTTTCTCTGCACCGGAAACTCGGCGCGCAGCATCATCGCGGAATCGATCCTGAACCGCCACGGCATGGGCCGGTTCGAGGCCTACAGCGCCGGCAGCCACCCGACCGGGCGCGTGCATCCGATGGCGCTCGAGCTGCTGGAACGGTACAATTACCGACCGCTCGGCTGCGCAGCAAGAGCTGGGACGAGCTCGCGGCGCCGGGCGCCCCGGAGCTCCATTTCGTGATCACGGTCTGCGATCGCGCTGCGGGCGAGGTCTGCCCCATCTGGCCCGGCCAGCCGATGACCGCGCATTGGGGCGTCGAGGACCCAGCTACCTTTGTCGGCCCCGATGACAAGCGGTTCCAGCTTTTCCGCGCCATCTACTTTCAGCTCGAGCGCCGCATCCAGATCTTCACCAACCTGCCGATGGCCTCGCTCGACCGGTTGAGCCTGCAAAAGCGGCTGGAGGAGATCGGCGGCACCCGGGCTGAAGCGACGGCTGGGTGAGCGCAACGCGGTTCGATCTGCCGCGCCGCCTGCTGGCGGAGGCGCTGGGCACGGCTTTCCTTTTGGCGACCGTGGTCGGCTCCGGGATCATGGCCGAGCGTCTGGCCGACGGCAACGTCGCGCTCGCTCTGCTGGCCAACGCCATCGCTACAGGCGCGATGCTGGTCGTGCTGATCACGATGTTCGGTCCAATCTCGGGCGCACATTTCAATCCGGCGGTGACCCTGTGCTTCTGCGTGCGGCGCGGGATCGGCGGGCGCGACGCGCTGGCCTACGCCGGCGCGCAGCTGTTCGGTGCCGCGACCGGCACCTGGTGCGCGCACCTGATGTTCGGCATGCCGATCCTGGTGCTGGGTGGCACGGTGCGCGCGGGCGTCGGGCAGTGGGTTGGCGAAGCCGTAGCGACCTTCGGGCTGGTCGCCGCCATCCTTGGCTGCGTGCGCTTTCGCCCGAAGGGCGTGGCGGCGGTGGTCGGGCTGTATATCACAGCGGCCTACTGGTTCACCTCGTCGACCTCGTTCGCCAACCCCGCGGTCACGGTCGCGCGCATGCTTACCGACAGTTTCGCCGGCATCCGGCCTGCCGATGTCCCCGCATTCGTGCTGGCGCAGCTGGCGGGCGCCGTGGCGGCCTCGCTGGTCGCCGGCTGGCTTTTCGCTGATCCCAGGAAGGAAAGGTGTGCCGCGCTCTCCCAGTCAAGAAAGACTCGATTTGACGAGGCGCCGCTCATCGTCGAGGAGGTCGGGGTTGGCGGGCCGCGGCCGTTAACCAAGCCTTAACGATTGGCGCATTAACGCTGATGTCGGCGGGTCCATGCGACCGCGTGGGAATTTGTGCCCCGCGCAAAAGCCGGAATGTTGGCAGCCGCGCTCGGTGCCATTGCGGAAGGTCGCGTCCGATGCTGAAAGATCGGGGGCTAGGCAACGGCCGGCAAAGCCACCTAAACAGATGGCGCAAAGTCTCGCATGGGCACCTGGCGCCCGAGCGGTCAGAGGATCTTGGGCTCGCCTCGGATATGAGGTAGGTTTTCGTCGGCATGGAACGCGAAGATGGCGAGCGCTCTCGAGAGTTGACCTGGGCGGATGCCTCGGCTCCGCCGACTGCGCCTTGGGACGGCCGCGCTCGCTCCCTTGTTGGTGCTGTCGCTCGTGTGGGCATGCGCGACGGCACCGGCCGTGCCGTACACGCTCGCCATCTCGCCGCTGGCGTTCCTGCCGGCAGCCGGTGCCGGCATCGACGATCAACGCGGGCGTTTTCGGGAGATCCTCTGCGCCGTCGACGAGGCTCACGGCCATGAGCTCCCGGAGTACCGCCCCTGCGACGAGATCCTGCATCGCTTCACCGACGAGCCGGCTGGCACGGGCGAGCCCGTGCATCTGGGACCGGCGCGATTGAAGCTGCGCGTCGCCGTGGTGGCGGGGCTGGGCGCGGAATGCTTCGCTGGTCTCGTGAGCGCCTTTCAGTTCGCCTTGGAACATCTGCAAGGCCTCGGCTACCAGACCGCCTCGATCAGGGTGGACGGCCTCTCCAGCAGCGCCAACAATGGCCGACAGATCAAAGACGCGGTCGTGGCGATGGACCTGGCGCCCGACGAGCGGCTGGTGCTGGTCGGCTACTCGAAGGGCACGCCCGACATCCTCGAGGGCCTCGCGACCTACCCCGAGCTGGCGCAGCGCGTCGCAGCCGTGGTCAGCGTCGCGGGCTCGGTCAATGGCTCGCCGCTGGCCGACGATGCGTCCCCATCGATGCTCACGCTGCTCGAGTATCTGCCCGGATCGGAGTGTGACGAGGGCGACGGTGGCGCGCTCGACAGCCTGAAGCCGTCGATGCGCCGCGACTTCGCCAGCACGCACGAGCTGCCCGGGAACGGTGCAGTACTACTCGCTGGCGACCTTTGCACGGCGCGAGCTGATCTCGTTCGGATTGCGAGGCACCTATGACGACCTCGCAAAGATCGATCCGCGCAACGACAGTCAGATGCTGTTCTACGACCAGATCATCGCTGGCGGCGCCCTGCTCGGCTTCGTCAACGCCGATCACTGGGCGGTCGCGCTGCCGATCTCGCGTGAGCGGCCGGGCCTGGCCGCGACGCGTGATCAACCGCAACGAGTTCCCGAGGGAGATTCTGCTGGAGGCGATCGTCCGGCACGTCGAGGAACAGCTGCTGGCAATGCCGCCCCGAAGCCTTGAATCAGCGTCGAGACCTCGCGACCAAGCTTGGCGTCGGCGCGCCTGAGCCGATGCTGAGCCGTCGCCGACCGTGGTTGCACCGCTCGCCAGAGCGTGAGGCACGGCTCGAAAGGGACCGATGCGATGGCCACGTTGCTCAAGAACTGCCCGGCAAGGCTGTCGCGTCGGGCGGGCTGGCTGGGTCCTCGCACGAGCCCGGCTGTCCCTGCTGTTTGCGATCGCGCTCATCGCAGACGGCTGCGCGACCTCCGGGCCGCAGCCGGGGCCGATGGAGTACAAGCCCTATAAGGAGCGGGCCGAGACGCAGGCGCAGGGCGACCTCAGCGTGACCGTCGCCCTCCCGACCGCGGCGGAGGCGGCGGACATTTACGGCGCCGATCTCGCCGAGAAGCAGATCCAGCCGGTGTGGATCGAGGTCCGAAACGATGCGGCTGTGCCCTACTGGTTCCTCATCTCCGGGCTCGATCCCAACTACTTCGCCGCGTCTGAGGCGGCCCATGCGTTTCACGCCACGACGGCCGACGGCGCCGATCGGGCGCTGGACGAGCGGTTCGACAGCCTGCAGTTCAGAAATCCGATCATGCCGGGCGCGACCGTTTCCGGCTTCGTGCTGACCAACCTCGATGAAGGCGTCAAGGTCGTGGACGTCGATCTGATCGCCAGGGGCGACGCCAGGAGCTTCACCTTCGTCGCGGTCGACCCGAGCTTCAAGGCAACCAGCCTGCGGGTCGACTTCGACAAGCTCTACCGGAGCGACGAGCTCATTCATGTCGACGACGAGGACGAGCTCCGCACGCTTGCTGGAGCAACTGCCCTGCTGCGTCACCAACGCCGACGGCACGGAGAACGGCGATCCGCTGAACCTGGTGCTGGTCGGTGACAGGGCTGACTTCTTGGCGGCTCTCGTTCGCCGGCAGTGGCATCCGACCGAGATCATCTGGTCCGGATCGATCTGGCGCACGGTCCGCTCATTCATCCAGGGCTCCCGCTACCGCTACTCGCCGATCAGCTCCCTCTACCTCTATGGCCGGCCCCAGGACATAGCAGCGCAGAAGGCGCGCGGGAGCATCCATGAACGCAACCACGCCCGTTTCTGGCTGAGCCCGATCCGCTTTCGGGGCAAGGAGGTCTACGTCGGGCAGATCAGCCGCGACATCGGGGTCAAGTTCACCCTGAAGTCTCCGACGATCTCGACCCACGTGATCGATCCGGACACCGACGAGTCGCGGCGCTATCTGGTCGAGGATCTCCTGTACTCGCAGGCGCTGAACAGGATTGGCTTCGTCAAGGGGGTGGGGGCGTCCAGCAAGGCCGAGCCGCGGCTGAACCTGATGGGCGATCCCTACTACACCGACGGCTTGCGGGCGGTGATGTTCTTCGAGCCGAGACCATACTCGCTGAGCCAACTGGAGGTCCTCGACTGGGAGCGGGTCCCGAGCGTCAGGCACACGCTCCAGAACGTGTCGGTCATCGAGCAGGAGGAACGCCGATGACCGGCGCTGATGGCATTGGCCCCCAGCTGTCGAGGGCTGCCATGGCTGCCGTCAGCCTCGCTCTGCTCCTGCTGACCGGGGCTTGCGCCTCTCCCTTCGAGAGGCCAGCGCCGGTCGACGACGAGCCTCTGCGCGCGCGAGCGGTGACCAAGACCGACGATGGCATTCGGGTCTCGGCGGCGGTCCCCAGCGGGACGAAGCCCGATCCATCTTCGGCGTCGACCTCGACCAGCGCGGCATCCAACCGCTCTGGCTGGAGATCGAGAATGGTAGCGAGCGATCGGTCTACTTCCTGCCGACCGGGCTGGACCCGGAATATTTTGCGCCTCTGGAAGTGGCCTTCCTGTACAAGGGCCCTTTCAATGACGAGGGCAATGCGGCGCTGGGCGAGCACCTCGAAGCCCTGAGCTTCGACAGTCGCAGCCCGATCTCTCCCGGGGAGACGGTCTCGGGCTTCGTCTACGCGAACCGGGCCGACCCCAGCATGATGGTCGAGGTCGACCTGATCGGGCGCGAATGGAGCGACAGCATCGGCCTCGTGGTGCCAGTGCCGGGAACCGAGGCGGCGCAGCAGCGAATGGCTGCGCTGAGCGGGCTCTATACTGAGTCCGATGTCGTGGAGATCGACGACGAGCCGGCGCTGCGCAGCGCCCTGGAAGAGCTGCCCTGTTGCGCGGCCGACCAGACCGGAGCCCGAAGCCTGCCGCTCAATCTGGTGCTGATCGGCGAGCTCGACGAATGGGGTCCGGCCTTCGTACGGCGAAACTATCGCTATGCTCCTGCCAGCCCATGGCATGCCTTCGGGCGGATGCAGGATCTTTCAGGGCATAAGATCAGCCGCTGGGTGGCCCCGCAGCCGCACACGCTGCGGCTCTGGCTGACGCCTCTTCGCTACCAGGGCAAGCCGATCTGGGTCGGGCAGGTGAGCACCGGCCTGGGCGGGCGCTTTGCTGCGTCCGGGGAGGGGACGCGGCGCATCGAGCCTGACGTGGACGAGGCGCGCAACGATGTCGTGCAGGATCTGCTCTATTCGCAGGCGCTGGCCAAAATCGGCTTCGTCAAAGGGGCGGGCAGTGTAAGCGCCGCGGAACCCGGGCAGACGCCCGACGGCTCTCCTATCACACCGACGGCTTGCGCAGCGTCCTGGTCTTCGGAGGCAAGGCGGTGTCGCTTGCCGAGGTCGACTTCTTCGATTGGGAACGCCTCGTCGATCACTATCGGCGGCAGGTCGCCACCTCCGAGATGCGATAGCCTCTCCAGCAGAAAAGGGCGTGGGCGAAGCGGTCGCTCATGCTCGCTGGAGGCACAGCAGGTCGCGAAGGCGGCTGGACAACGCCCATGTCGCCAAGGGTCTTGGTCGTGCAAAAACGCCCATCCGAGGAGGGGCGCGTCCGGCTGTCGTGCAGCGACGACCGGAGAATTACGGTTGTTGGACCGGAGGAACAGAGACGAGCGTGGTTCGCCGTCTTGGCCTGTCTGACGCCGAGGATGGACGTGACGGCGGCCCGACCTCAGGCCCGGA
The DNA here is from genome assembly GCA_963840925.1 of uncultured Alphaproteobacteria bacterium. Classification (GTDB taxonomy): domain Bacteria; phylum Pseudomonadota; class Alphaproteobacteria; order Geminicoccales; family Geminicoccaceae; genus DATAOG01. Next base: position 17,460 of record CAWJAY010000026.1, on the reverse strand, counting down.
TCGCTGCGATCAGCAGCCTGCTTCCCACCATGTTGATGACGCGCGTGAGATTGTAGGCGAGGACGTGCAGCGCCATCTCGCCCGAGACCCGCGGCAGAGTCTTCATCAAGAAGTGCGCCGCTCCCATGCGCGCCTTGATCGTCCCGAAGGGGTGCTCGACCGTCTCGCGCCGCTCGCGCATGGCCTGCGGGTTCTGGTCGAGCCGGCGCTGCACGGCTTCGAGAATCGGCTCGTGCTCCCAGCGCGTGATCCGGCGCTCTTTGGCTGGCGTGCACTGGCGCTTGATCGGGCAGCTCGGGCAGGCGGTGGTCCAATAACGACGTAGCGTCAGGCCGTTTTCCACGTTGGTGTAGTGGTACTTCAAGGTCGCGCCGGCCGGGCAGCGATAGACGTCTTCCGCCGGTTGGTAGACGAAGTCCTGTTTGCCGAAGCGTCCTTCGGCCTTCGCGCCGGACGTCATCGGCTTGGGCAGCGTCACCGTGATCCCCGCCTGGTCGCAGGCGAGGATCTCCTCGCTGTTGAAGTAGCCGCGATCGGCGACGGCATCGAGCCGCTCCGCGCGGAGAACAGCCTTCGCTTCCTTCGCCATGGCGGCGAGCTGCGAGCGATCCGAACCGACATTGGTCACCTCGTGCGCGACGATCAGATGGTGCGCGGTCTCAACCGCGACCTGCACGTTGTAGCCGACCACGCCGGAGCCGCGCCCGCTCGTCGCCATCGAGCGCGCATCGGGATCGGTGAGCGAGACCTGCTGATCGGGGCTCTCGAGCATCCGCGCCTCGAGGTCTGCGAGCCGTCGCATCTCGTCCCCGAGCTTCGCGATCTTCTCCCTCAGCCGGGTGATCTTGGTCGCCAGCGCCTCGGACGGCTCCTGCCGGTCGGCGGTGTCGAGCTGCTCAAGATAGCGCGCGACGCTCGCCTCGATCTGGGCACGCCGCCGCGCCATCTTGGCGCGCGTGAAGTTCCGGTCGCGGTTGTTCACCGCCTTGAACTTGCTGCCGTCGATCGCAACGCTGGCGCAGGACAAGAGGCCCATCTCGCGGCAGAGCCCGATGAAGCGTGCGCAGACCTTGCGAATGGCGTCGCCATTGTCTTTGCGGAAGTCCGCGATGGTCTTGTGATCGGGGACGAGCCGCCGCGTCAGCCACATCACCTCGACATTGCGTCCGGCCTCCCGCTCCAGCCGTCGACTCGACTGCACCCGGTTCAGGTAGCCGTAGACGTAGAGCTTGAGCAGGACCGAGGGATGATAGGCCGGCCGACCGGTCGCCTCGGGCACGACACCGTCGAACCCGAGTTCCCCCAAGTCGATCGACTCCACGAAGGCGTCGATCACGCGGACGGGGTTGTCCTCGTCGATCCAGTCATCCAGGCATTCGGGAAACAGCGTCGTCTGACTGCGATCTGAACCTTCAACAAAACGCCCCATCCGATTCCCCCGCTACCGTCGAGGGATCCTACCATCCACCGCGTTTTTACACAGCCAGGGTCGGTAGCGGCCTTGGCTGCCAAGAAGCTGCCAGTGCGCGCCGACCGACAGTTGGGGTCAAACTGACGCAGCGCCATGACCGTCCCGTCCCGTGCCCCGGCTGGCGTAAGCCAAGGCGACGAGCCTGCGTCGGGCTGGCAAGGCGGCTTTCCTGCTCGGTCGGACGACGAACGACTACCTCAGAGGAAGGCGTCGGAACGCAACGAACGTCAGCCAAGGGTGCGTCTGGAGGGGCGGAGCCGGCAGCGCAGGTCGGTTGACGAGGTGCCGGTGATCGAGGAGGAGGTCGCGGCCGGCGGACGTCGGCCGTTAACCACGGAGCGTCGTTTGGATCGCCGGAAGGGTTGATCTACCGGCGGGCCAAGCCGGCAGGGATCGAGACCCAGATCGGCTGCCATACCTTCCGGGCGACCGGAACTACCCTGCTCGATCCTCTCTGAGCTACAGTTACTCACCCGTTGCTGCTAAGAGAAACGCGCCGCCACAGCCTGATTTGCCGTATTTGTTGCCACGTGTTGAAATGTCCGTACCCCCTCTGTACCGACATCGAGCGATCTAAGGCTCGTTATCACAGAGGGCTGAAGTCACAGCCGAACGTGCAGATCTGAGCTATCGGAAGTCTATAAGGAACACTTCAGAACCCCGCCTCGACCGATCGTAGTGCGCGCGGCACGCGCCTGAGGACCAAAATGAGGGCACGCCGGGGCGCACGGGCATTTTGCGACCACTTCAAAGGGACCTGGTCATGCAGGTCATGAAGTAGATCTTCTTTCCATTTCGGAAGCGCTCGAACCTCTTGCTTCCCGGAACCGCGGCATACTGCTCAAGCCTTCGGCTCAGCAGGATGCGCCAGTACCAGGGCACAGCGGTTCTGATGAGGCTCCGCCGCCGCGCACTGTCCAGCTCGCACGCGGAGACGACGTTTTCCGTAACATCAACGAAACGACCAGCAAAGCCCGTCTCGTGCAGCAGTTGCTCGAGGCCCGACGATCTTCGTCGGTTGCGGGAATCGGCATAGAGAAAGCGTCCGTTGGGCCTCAGGATACGGTGAACCTCCCGGAAGAAAGCTCGCTCGTCACCATAGGCGCTCGACGCTTCTACATTAACAACGATGTCGAAAGCCCCCTCATTGAATGGCAAATGCAAGGCATCGCCGCGGACGAAGGAACGATTGCCGAGGCCGGCATATCGAGTTTTGCAAAAAGCGATGGCGTTCATCGAAGAGTCCAGGCCGACTGCGTCGACCTGGTATTTGCACAGGTCAACCAGGTGGTTCAGCCCCCCGGCACGGCCGCAGCTGATTTCGAGGAGGCGGCCGGCGGCCGGCGATCCGCTCGCCCGCAGCAGATCGTACAGCTCGGCATACATCTGCAGCTGAAATCGCTCCGGATTGGAGCCGAAGGCCGGCGCGAAGCCATAATTGTTGGTGCTCGTTTCTCCCCACCTCCTGCCGTAGAGCAGATCATAAAGCTGGCCCTTGCTCTTGCCGCGGGTCATCCGGCCGGTCTTGATCCGAAGCAGCAGAGTGGGCAGGCGGACGATCGGAGCCATCTGAGCCTAGATACCCGTCTTTCTTAGCCTGTGCGGTCCTGTCTGAGCCAGTAGGCTTCCGCTGAGCGCGGATAGTTCGACTCTGCGTCCAGAGAGCCGCCACCTTCGGCGCCGAAGTAGTCCGTGTTGGCTCGAGACGGTGAGCACCCATACCAGCGGCGGAGCTCCGGATTGGTCGGTCGATCGCTTGAAGCGGCTAGCGCCAACGGCAAGAGCGTGGGTCGCCTCATTTGATTCGGCCGATAAGTTGCGCACACTCGATCCCATGGGAGTTCGGTGACCCGGGTGTGGCACACATCCCGAGCAACCATGTGTCATCATCGGCGGTGCGACACGACGCGCCCCGGTCTGCGGCCCGGCCCAGTTGGCCACCGTCGAACGCGGCGCTGGTCGTGGCGATCCACGAGCTATGGGCCGCAGGTCTCTTCCACGGTGAAGGCTAGCGGAACTCTGGTGCGCACCATGCAGGCCTCGCCGCCGGCGACGAGGCTCGGGAGGAACAGCGCGATCCGGCCGCTGACCGGGCGCGCCGCTGGATTGCGGCCCGAGACTTCTGGCCATTGCGTCGTTGTTGAGGTCCATCGTCGTCATCCGGCGCCGACCTTGATGCCCGATCCGGCGCCCGCTGGCAATCGCCGGCACCGTCCTGAACGCCCAAGCGCGTGCAGGCCAAGGCCAAGCAGCACCTGCACGGGATCTGGTTGGCCCAGACTCGGACGCGGCCCGAGGCCGCCTGCGACCACTTCGTCGACGTCTACGGCGCCAACTACGACAAGGCCGCCGCCTGCCTGGTCAGGGGGCCGGCCGCAAATCGCGCCGAGTAGACCCAGCGCGATGACGCTCCGACGGACAGGGCAGGGGGAGGGGGCGACCGCATGGCACGGAGATTGAACACCAAGGCCACGACCTATCGCAAGCGAAATCGGCGACGAGGGCGCCCGGTTCCGAACGCCGCAAAAACCCGGATTGAGAGGCCGATCTGGTACCCCCGCTGCGGCGATCGCCCCGAGAAGGGCGAGTATGCTGGCATACGGCCGGCGGAGCAGGTGATGACTTCAACGATGACGCGTTAACGGTGCTGTCGGCGGGTCGATGCGACCGTGGGAATCCGTGACCGGCGCAAAGCCGGAGTGGCGGACAGGACAAGGGAGGCTCGGAACGATGGCCGCAAAAGCGGTGCCGACCGTGTTGATCGACAACGAGCGGGTGCGGGTGACCGGGTGGTGCTTTGCCCCAGGGGCTGCGACCGGCTGGCACCGTCATGCGCTGGATTACGTGGTGGTGCCGATCGCCGATGGCGTGCTCGAGCTGGTGGGACCGGGCGGCGCGCGCAGCCGGGCGGAGCTGAAGCTGGGGGTGCCGTATTTCCGCACCGCCGGCGTCGAGCACGACGTGATCAACGCCAACCCGTTCGAGTTCGCCTTCGTCGAGATCGAGCTCAAGGGCACCGGCTGACCGCCCGGCCGACGAGGGCGCTTCCGGGCGGCGCGCGGCCGGCGATGGCTGGCCGCTCGAGACCTCCGTTGGGAACCAATCCTGGCGTTTTTGGTTGTTTTCCGGCGGCGCCATACCGCACGCGCGAAAGCTCGGAGGCGGCGGCGGGCCGTAACGTAACGAAGCCCGGCTCCCGGCTGGGTTGCGGAGGATTGCGATGCGATATGCTCTGCTCTGGCTGCTTGGCGTGCCGATTCCGGTTCTAATCGTGGTCTGGCTGCTGTTCAACTGACCGGGGCGCCCGGAAGTCGGGCGCGAGCCGCGACAAAAGGTTGCCTGGCACGCCGAAACGCGACACTCTGGACGCGGCTTCGACCGACGGCTCCTCTCCCCAAGGGGCGAGAACGCCGTCGCCGCGCCAGAGGAGGTCCTGGCCATGCAGACCATGGCGCCGGCCGAGATCCTGGAGAAGCTCGCAGGCTCCCCGATTTTGATGTTCGAGCGGGGCGATGTCGTGCTCGCCCAGGGCAGCGCTACCGGCCGGCTGCTGTTCCTGAAGCAGGGCGTGCTCGACATCGTGATGGAAGAAGTCTTCCTGACCCGGGTGACCGAGCCGGGGGCGGTGTTCGGCGACGTCGCGTTGCTGCTCGATCAGGCCCATACCGCGGATGTGCTCGCGGTCGAGTTGTCGAGCTTCTATGTCGTCGAGGACGCCGAGGGGTTTCTCCGCTCGGAGCCGCTGGCGGCGCTCTACATCGCAACCGTGCTCGCCGGCCGGCTGAACGCGGTCAATCACCTCGTGGTCGAGGCGCGCACCCGCGCGGCCGAGGCCGGCTCCCGACGCGGCTTCGTGATGGACCTGATCGAGCGCATGGGGCGGGCACTGCAGATCCGGGTGCCGCCCGCGTAGCCATCGGGCAGGGTCACCCGCTACCTCGGATCGTAAGGCCGCGCAGCCGGGCGGCGGTGGCCGGCTGATCCACTTCCCGGTGAGGCGATGATTGACGGCGCGGGGCGCGGATCGTTGAATGGCGCGCGAGCCGTGCGACCGATGGACAGCCAGGAAAGAGTCCCGACGATGCTGGAGCTGGCCGGCCGGAGCGACGCCGAGCCCGCGCTTGCGGGCGGCAACCGGACCCACGAGTACCTGGCAGCGCTCGAGCAGAAGGTGCTCTGGCTCGCCTGCTGGATGATCCACAACGCGAACCATCTGCGCGCGAACCGGGACGGGCTCAAGGTCGGCGGCCATCAGGCCTCCTGCGCCTCGGTCGCGAGCCTGATGACGGCGCTCTATTTCGACGTGCTGCGGCCGGGCGACCGGGTCGCGGTCAAGCCGCACGCGAGCCCGATGTTCCACGCGATCCAATATCTGCTCGGGCGCCAGACCCGGGACAAGCTCGAGCGGTTCCGCGCGTTCGGCGGCGCCCAGGCTTATCCGTCGCGGACCAAGGATGTCGACGGCGTCGATTTCTCGACCGGCTCGGTCGGGCTCGGCGCCGCGATGACGCTGTTCGCATCGCTGACCCAGGACATCCTGCACGAGCGCCGGCTGGTGCCCGACGACCAGGGCAAGGGCCGGATGATCGCGATCGTCGGCGATGCCGAACTCGACGAGGGCAACGTCTTCGAGGCCCTGCTCGAGGGCTGGAAGCATGACGTCCGCAACGTCTGGTGGGTCATCGACTACAACCGCCAGAGCCTGGACCGGGTCGTGCCGGAGCGCCTGTTCAGCAAGATCGAGGACTTCTTCAGCGCGGTCGGCTGGCGGGTCGTGACGCTCAAGTACGGCAAGCTCCTGCAGGCGGCGTTCGCCAGGCCCGACGGCAAGGCGCTGCGCCAATGGATCGACGACTGCCCGAACGATCTCTACTCCGCGATCACGTTCAAGGGCGGCAGCGCCTGGCGTCAGCATCTCGAGCACGACCTCAGCCACCGGGCCGGCATCCGGGCGCTGCTCGAGGAGCACGACGACGGAGCGCTCGGGCGCCTGATGACCAACCTCGGCGGCCACGATCTCGAGACCGTGCGCGAGGCGTTCCAGAGCGTTGAGGACGACCGGCCGCATTGCTTCATCGTCTACACGATCAAGGGTTTCGGGCTGCCGTTCGCCGGCCACAAGGACAACCACGCCGGCCTGATGACGGTGGACCAGATGGCCGCGTTCAAGGCGGCCAACCGGATTGCCGACGGCCAGGAGTGGGACCGGTTCGCCGGGCTCGAGATCGAGCCGAGGAGCTCGCGGCGTTCTGCGCCGCGGTGCCGCTCCCTGGCGCGGACCGAGGCGCACGCGAGCCCGCCGGTCGCGGTGCCCGCGCGCTCGCGCTCGGCCGGCGGGCGGCGCGCGCCTCGACCCAGGAGGCGTTCGGGCGGATCATGGGCGAGCTTGCCCGCGACGAGGGCGAACTCGCGGCCCGGATCGTGACCACCTCGCCCGACGTCACGGTCTCGACCAATCTCGGCCCCTGGGTCGCCGCCGCGAGCGTGTTCAACCGCGCCGAGCACGCCGACGTGTTCAAGCTCGAGCAGGTCGCCTCGAGCCAGCTCTGGGCCGAGAGCCGGCGCGGCCAGCACGTCGAGCTCGGCATCGCCGAGAACAATCTGTTCCTGATGCTGGCGGCGCTCGGGCTCGCGGGGCCGCTGTTCGGCTCGCGCCTGCTGCCGATCGGCACGCTCTACGACCCGTTCATCGCCCGCGGCCTGGATGCGCTGACCTACGCGAGCTATCAGGATGCGCGCTTTCTGCTGGTCGCGACGCCGTCCGGGATCACGCTCGCCCCCGAAGGCGGTGCGCATCAGTCGGTCGGCACCGGCCTGATCGGCATCGGCCAGCCCGGGCTGCTCGCGTTCGAGCCCGCCTATGCCGACGAGCTCGCGGCCATCATGCGCTTTGCCTTCGAGCACCTCCAGGCCGAGGACGGCGGCTCGGTCTATCTCCGGCTCTCGACCCGGCCGCTCGAGCAGCCCAAGCGCGAGCTCAGCGCGCGAGCTGGCCGCGGACATCCTGGCCGGCGGCTATTGGCTGCGCCCGCCCGCGGCCGGCAGCGAGCTTGCGCTGGTCGGCTCCGGCGCGGTGCTGCCGGAAGTGCTCGACGCCGCCGATGCGCTGGCCGACGATCTGCCCGGACTGGGCGTGCTGGCGGTCACCTCGGCCAGCCGCCTGCACGCCGACTGGCGCGCGGGGCAGGGTCGCCGCACGGCGGGCGACGATGGCGCCCGCTCGGCGCTCGAGCGGCTGCTGGCGCCGCTCGCCGCCGACGCCGCGCTGGTGACCGTGCTCGACGGCCATCCGGCGACGCTCGGCTGGCTCGGCAGCAGCAGCGGCCGCCGGGTTTACCCGCTGGGCGTCGACCGGTTCGGCCAGTCGGGCGACATTCCGGACCTCTATCGCGAGTACCAGCTCGACGCGGCAGCGATCATCGACCGGGCGGCGCTCGCCTGCCGGGACCGGCTGCGGCGCCGATGAGCGAGCCGCCGGCGAGCGGGCCGCCGGGTGCGGTCCTCTCGATTCAGTCGGCGGTCGCCTCCGGTCACGTCGGCAACAGCGCCGCGGTCCTGCCGCTCCAGCGCCTGGGCTTCGACGTGTTCCCGGTGAACACGGTGCTGCTTGCACATCATCCGGGCCAGGGCAGGGGCTGGCGGGGTCACAAGGTCGCGCCCGCGCAGATCGCCGAAATCCTGGTTGGCCTCCAGCAGCAGGACGCGCTCGCCCGCTGCCGGGCGGTGCTGAGCGGCTATCTGGGGGCGCCTGAGGTCGCCGATCTGGTGCTCGCCGCGGTCGAGGCGGTGCGGGCTGCCCGCCCGGACGCGCTCTACCTCTGCGATCCGGTGATCGGCGACGACCACACCGGCGTGTTCGTCGGCGCCGGCATTGCGGACGCGATCCGGAGCCGGCTGCTGCCGGCGGCTGATGTGGTCACGCCCAACCGGTTCGAGCTGGCCCACCTCAGCGGCCGCCCGGTCGCCGGCCTCGAGGCCACGCTCGCGGCGGCGGCCGCCGTGCGGGCGCTCGGCCCGCGGCTGGTGGTCGTGACCGGGCTCGAGCTGCCCGAGGCGCCCGGCACGATCGGCCTGCTGGCCGACAGCGCGGATGCGAGCTGGCTGGTGACGACGCCGCGCCTGCCGGGCCTCGTGCACGGCACCGGCGATCTCTTCAGCGCGCTGTTCCTCGGCCACTACCTGCGCACGCAGCAGGCCAGGGCCGCGCTCGAGCTGGCCAGCGCTGCAATCTTCGCCGTCGTAGAGCGTACCGCCGCCATCGACGCGGACGAATTGCAGCTGGTGCTGGCCCAGGACGAGCTGGCCAACCCCCGGAGCCGGTTTCGCGCCCGGTGCGTTCGTTAGCCGGCCGCCAGGCTCAGCAAGCGTCCGCGAGACCGATCCCGCTAGTGGCCGCCTACCTGAAAGCGTCGGCCTCTGGCTGGCTGACCGTCGCTGCTTCCGCTCCCGTGCGCAGCGCCGCCTCGTCGTACAGGTACTGGCGGGTCACATCGGGGATCCGGCGCGCAAGCCACTCCGCCATCGCCTGCTCTTCGCGCAGGTTCTCCTGGCAGACCAGCTCGATCTCGGGCTCGCCCGCCTCGGCGGCCGCCGCCATCAGGCTGCGATAGGTGGCGATCTCGAAATGCTCGAAAGCGTAGCCGGTGATGCCGCTCTGGATCACGGGGCCGCCGCTCAGCAGCGCAGCGATCTGCTCGCCGCCGGGAAGCGGCTCGGCGCGCGGGCCGGTGGCCATGGTCGAGGCCCCGAGCCGCTGCATGCACTGGTCCAGCCTCTCCGCCTGCCCGCGGGTCTCGACCAGATGCTCACGGAGCCTGGCTTGGAGCTCGGGATAATGGTCGAGGCGCCCGGCCTGCTTCTCCAGCGTCTCGATCGCCAGATCCTCCATCGTGCGCGCGTCGCGCAGCCAGTCGGCCAGGTTTTCTCTGCTCACGGCCATCAGCGTGGTCCTTTCGGTCTCGGTCAGCGGCCAGCCGGCGGACGGCTCGGCCGAGCTGCGGTCATGATGGGCGACCTGTCGATTGCTCGAGCCCGCGAGGGCGAGCCAGGCGAAGCCGACCCCGATCAGCGTGACGGGGAGGGGATTGCGGATGATCAGCTCGCCCACGCTCAGGCCCAACTGGCGCGGGCCGCCGAAATAGCGCAGCGCCCGGTCGACCAGCTCTCCTGGCGAGAGCTGGCGCTGGATCTCGTCCAGGGTCTGGCTGATCTCCGCGCGGGTCCGCTCGACGTCGCGCTGGATCTCGTCCGGAGTTCTGGTATCGGCGGTCATCGGACGTGCTCCTTGACCAGCTCCTCGTCCCGGCTCAGCGAATTGGCGGTGCGCCGGAGCGCGAGGTTGCGGGCTTTGAGGTTGCTCCGCCCCTTCGCCAGCAGCAGCCAACCGACGATCACGATGACGACGCCGACCAGCAGCGGGGCGAGCCAGGCAGCGACGACCTCCGAGGTCCAGAGCTGCAAGATCGCGGCGACCCCGAACACCAGCGCTTCGGCCAGGAAGAACAGGCCGATCAGGATCAGCATGCCGCCGGCCGCGAGCGAACCGATTCCGATCCCGACCTGGCTGACCTTTTCCGAGACCTCCGCCCGCGCGAGTGCAACTTCGTGACGGATCAGGTTCGACACTTCTCGCGTGAGGTTCGTGAATAACGAGGAGAGCGAGTGATTCCCGTCATTTTGGTCCATGGCGGCTCTCCGCTCGACGATGCCTACGACGCCAACGCGCACGACTGTGCCGAACGGATGCCGGAGTTGTCGGTTCCCGCCCGCTTGGAAAAACGCGCCCGTCGGAGCGGAGCGAAACCTACGCTCCTTGGGATGGTCGTCGTTCGCTACCGTCCGTCTGGATCTCGGGCTCGGCGGCGAGGCGCCGGCCGAGGCCAGGCAGGCCCCGCGGAGCTCGTCGCAGCTGCAGGGCGGGCCGCAGAGGCTCGCGAGGCGGCTCGACGTCGAGCACGAAGGCATCCTTCTCGCGCGGGCGATGCGATCACCAGCTCGCCACGGCCGTAGCCCTCGATGATCCAAGCGCGAGGCGGCCGGTCGGCAGGCCGATGCCGGAGCCGACGTTGACGATGCCGCCGGGCGGCGCCGCGGCGAGCCGGGCGATCAGCCGGGCGAAGGCCTCGACCGGCAGAAAGTCGCGCGCGACGAACGGGCTCATGTCGTAGCTGGATGCTGGCCCTCGCGTCTGCAGGCGGTCGAGCGCCGAGCGAGAGGAAGGTCCGGCGCCCGGCGATCGCGCTCGTAGCCGAAGATGTTGGCGAGACGCAGCACCGTCAGGCGCTCGCCGAGCCGCTCGCGCAGCCGCTGCTCGGCGGCGAGCTTGTCGCGGCCGTAGCCGTCGGCGGGCGCGACCGGCGCGCTCTCGGCGAGCGGCCCCGCCGCCGGGGCATAGACCTTGCGCGAGCTCAGCATCAGTAGGCGATCTGCGCGCCCGCCGATCCGCCGCGCCATGCGCAGGTCGGCGTCCATCGTCGCGGGCTCGTAGCCGTCGCGAGCCGAGCAGCGGATGGCGGGCGAAGGTGATCACGCAGGCGACGCCATCCAAGAGGTCCGGCCGATCGATCTCCTCGTGGCCGACGGCGCGCACCCGCTGCGCCGGCAGCGCCCGCCAGTTGGCGGGCGAGGAAGCTGTTGCGGCCGACGATCAGGATCCGGCCGCTCCCGGCGGCCGCCGGCGGTCACGCGGCGGGCGCGCTCATGCCGGCTCCGGCGAGGTCGCGCATCGGCACCAGCGCGAGGCGGCCGCGGCGGATCGCGAGCGCGAGCTCGCCGCGCTTGAGCGCCAGCGCTGCGCTTGCCGAAGACCTCGTAGCGCCAGCCCTTGAGCGCGGCGACCGCCGGCGCGTCCTCGGCGGCGAGCGCCTCCAGATCGGCGCTGGTCGCGACCAGGCGCTGGGCGACGTGATGCTCCTCGCTCTGCAGCTTGAGCAGCACGCGCAGCAGCTCGATCATCGGGCCCAGCCCGCGCAGCTGCTTGGGCGGCGGCTCGAGCCGCGGCAGCGCGGCCTGCGGCAGCGCGAGCGCCGCCTGCATCGCCTCGACCACGCCCACGGCGCTGCGCCGATCGAGGCTGATCCGCCGCAGCTTGGCGAGCTCGTCCTGCGAGGTCGGCCGGTTGGCCGCGACCTCGAGCAGCAGGTCGTCGCGCAGGACGCGGTTGCGCGGCAGGTCGCGCGCCTGCGCGGTGCGCTCGCGCCAGGCGGCGAGCGCCTGGACGATCGGCGAGGAAGCGCGGTCGCGCGAGCGCACCTTGATCCGCCGCCAGGCCTCCTCGGGCTCCTGCCGATAGGTCGCGGGGTTGGTCAGCTCGGCGAGCTCCTGCGCGACCCAGCTCGCTGCGGCCGGTCTGCTCGAGCCGCTGCTCGAGCTTCTGATAGACCACGCGCAGATGAATCACGTCGTCGAGCGCGTAGCTCAGCTGCTGCGGGCTGAGCGGCCGGCTCGACCAGTCGGTGAAGCGCGAGCTCTTGTCGATGCGCGCCTTGGTGAGCTGGGCGACCAGGGTCTCGTAGCCGACCTCCTCGCCGTAGCCGCAGACCATCGCGGCGAGCTGGGTGTCGAACACCGGCGTCGGCACCGCGCCGGTCAGGTGGTGGAAGATCTCGATGTCCTGGCGCGCGGCGTGGACCACCTTGAGCACCGCGGGATCGGCCATCAGGTCGAACAAGGGCGCGAGGTCGATGCCGTCCGCCAGCGGATCGATCGCGGCGTGGCGCTGCTCGCCCGCGAGCTGGATCAGGCAGAGCTTCGGCCAGTAGGTGCGATCGCGCATGAACTCGGTGTCGATCGCGACGAACGGCTCGCGCGCCAGCACGGCGCACAGCCCGCCCAGCTTCCTCGGTCGTGGTCAGCAGGGTCATACGGACCTTTCGCAGCCCCGCCGAGCATTTCCCAGCTCCGCGAGCCGCCCTAACATAGGGGCAGCGAGAATTGGCGCAACCTGGGCATGGCTGATCCCGACCTTCCCACCCGTCGTTTCCCAGCTTCGAAACGCTATTGCTCTCCAGGTCACCGATCGCATCGCCGCTAGTGCACTGATGCAATCAGAGGATTCACAAGAGCCGGGGGATGTGCGATGCTGATTGCATGGCTCAGATCGTCTGTCCTTTGGTCTCGGCTGAGGATCGTGCTCGTTTGGAGGCGACCGTCGCCGATGGTAACCGTGCCCAGAAGCACGTGGCGCGGGCGCGGATCATCCTGGTCTCGGCCGACCGGCTGAGCGTCGCCGAGGTCGCCCGGCGCGCCGGGGTCGGCCGGCCGGCGGTGTGGCGCTGGCAGCGACGGTTCGCCGAGGCGGGGGTCGACGGCCTGCTGCGCGATGCCACCCGCAAGCCCGGCAAGGCGCCCTTGGGCGCGCCGACCGTGGACCGGGTCGTGGCGCTCACCTGTTCCGAGCCGCCCGGCGAAGCCACCCACTGGACCGGCCGGGGGATGGCCAGACACACGGGCGTCTCCTTGCGTTCGGTCCAGCGCATCTGGGCGGCCCATGACCTCCAGCCGCACCGCATCCGGACCTTCAAGCGCTCGACCGATCCCGAGTTCGCCGCCAAGCTCGAGGACATCGTCGGCCTGTACGTCGACCCGCCCAAGCATGCCGTCGTGCTGTCGGTCGACGAGAAATCCCATGTGTGGATGGCCCCCGGCTCGCAAGAGAAAAGTTAGCGTGTTGGCATAATCAGGCTGCTTTGCGGTCATGTGTCCGGCCTGTTGACGCGGCCGTCGCACGACCGCTGGCCCCGATGGGTTCCGCGGACCAGGGCCTCATCAGATCCTCGGGATTCCGTCCCTCGACTTCTCCAGGCTGCTCCCGGTCCCTCGGCACAACCGACTACCCCATCACGTTTCCTTCCCTCGCAAGCGTCACATAATCGGCGAGCTCGGCCTAAGCCGGGACTGCCTGCCGATAGTTCTGCCCGTGCGCCATCACGGCCCAAACGATGCGCGCCATCTTGTTGGCCAGAGCCACGGCGACCACGAGGCGGGGTCGTCTCGCCAGCAGACCCTGGATCCACGCATCGGACCGGGCTGCCTTCGAGCGCAGCAGGACGGTTTGGGCGCCGACGATCAGCAGCTGCCGGATGTACTTGTCGCCGAGCCTGCTGATCCGGCCCAACCTCTGCTTGCCGCCGGTGGATCTTTGCCGCGGCACGAGGCCGAGCCAGGCCGCGAACTCCCGCCCGCCCCGGAAGGCGTCGCGGTCAGGCACGGTGGCGGCGATGGCGGTGGCGATCAGCGGGCCGATGCCCGGAATGGTGACGAGCCGCCGGCTGACAGGGTTCGCCTTGTGCCAAGCCATGATCCGGGCGTCGACCTCGGCGATCCGCTGGGCCACCTCGTCGAGCTGAGCCGCGAGGAGCTCGAGGACTTGACGCGCCAGCTCCGGCACGCGCCGATCCTCCTGCATGCTCGCCAAGAGCCCTGGCACGTTCCAGGGTCCCTGGGCTCCAACGAGACCGAACTCGGCCAGGTGCCCGCGTACGGCGTTGATGAGCTGGGTTCGCTGCCGGACCAACAGCTCGCGGACCCGGTGCATGGTCATTGCCGACTGTTGCTCTTCGGTCTTGACCGGCACGAAGCGCATGGACGGCCGCGTCACGGCCTCGCAGATCGCCGCGGCGTCGGCCGCGTCGTTCTTGCCCCGCTTGACGTAAGCCTTGACGTACTGTGGCGGCATCAGGCGCACCTCATGTCCCAGCGAGCGCAGCTCGCGCGCCCAGAAGTGCGCGGTGGCGCAAGCTTCCATGCCGACCAGGCAGGTTGGCAGCGCGGCGAAGTAGGTGATGACCTGAGCACGCCGGAGGCGGCGCTGCACGACGACATGGCCCGCCTCGTCCACGCCATGGACCTGGAAGACCTGCTTGGCCAGGTCGAGGCCGATCGTGGTAATCTCCATCTGGATGGCTCCCCTTGGTGCTGTTCGACAGCCACCACCTTGGCACGACGATGCCGTGAGGGGGCCATCCACCCCATCAGATCCAGGCGCTGGATCGCACCCAGCCCGGGCTGCCGCTCAAGCCGGGCAAGGCCGGGACCATGACCCACGACTACCTGCGCAACGGCGTCACCACCCTGTTCGCCGCCTTCGACGTGCTCGAAGGCACGGTGCTCGGCCGTTGCATGCAGCGCCACCGGCACCAGGAATTCCTGCGCTTCCTCAACACCATCGAGGCCGCGGTGCCGGCCGGCAAGGTGATCCACGTGATCCTCGACAACTACGGCAGCCACAAGCACCCCAAGGTGCTGCGCTGGCTCGCCCGCCATCCGCGCTGCGTCTTCCACTTCACCCCAACCTCGGGCTCCTGGCTGAACGCGGTCGAGACCTTCTTCTCGGCGCTGACCCGGCGCCGGCTCAAGCGCGGCAGCTTCCACTCGATCGTCGACCTGCAGGCCGCGATCCACCGCTACATCGACCGAGCACAACGACGACCCCAAGCCCTTCACCTGGATCAAAACACCCGGGCAGATCCTCGCCAAGCTGAATCCTCCGAATGCGCCTGTGCACTAGTCTCTCAAGGTACGTGAGACTACGCTCATGCAATAAACTCTCGGTTGATTTATCGCGCTGGCTGACCTAAATTTGGCGAGCCCATGTCCTGAAGTGAGGCGAGATGCCGCTACGAACCGCCATCCTTGGATGGGGATCGCTTCTCTGGAGGAGCGTCCCGAGTTTCGCGCGTATCGCGTACGCGCCTCGGAGCCCTGACGCTTGTCATCGATGCTGAGCATGGCGTCGCAACCGAAGTCGCCTGGTGCCTCAGCAAGAGGAAGTATCCGGATGATGTCGTTGCTGACCTGCGGCGTCGGGAAGGCTGTCCAATCCGCTACATCAGTCGGCTGGACATGACTGTCTCCTCCGGCGATCAAATGGTGGTGACGGAGAGTGCCAAAGAGATCGCAAGCTGGGCGCGGGCACAGGGATTTGGTGTGGTTGTATGGACTGCCCTTTCGAGCAACTTTGCGGAGCAGGTTAATACGCTGTTTTCAGTTCAAGCAGCCATTGGCTACCTTAAGGGGTTGCCAGCGCCCGCCAAGGTCAAGGCGGTGGAATACCATCTGGCGAGCTCCCGAGTTCGTCCGTACTCCTCTTCGATGCGCTGTTGAGCAGGATATGTGTCTCATTAACAATAGACCAGAGACTAGTAACGGAGGTAGAGGTGTGAAATTGACTGCGATTGCACTTAATCTGACCTTGGTAGGTTCCGCGTTATATATGTTCGTTACCAAGGGCGTGCCTACTCACAGAGAGATGTTGCTTGTGATCCTCTTTTTCGCCGCGCCGATCTCTGCCCTGTTGGCGCTGGTTCCTTAGAGGCGGCGAAAGTTGGTTGGGAATATACTTGAAAAGAAAAAAGTTGGAGGAAAAAAGGAAGATTGAAAAACTTGAAGTCGCGTCACACTAAGTGATTCCGAACGGCCCTGCCGTCACCCTTCAAGCCGCGGTGGCCCGGCGCACGCGTGTGCTGGCATGCGCGACGACCTCGACCGGCACCTCGGCGCCATCGAAACCTTCCTCCTCGAGCAGATCGAGGATGACGGCAGGCAGCTTGTGAAGCAATTCCTCCAGGCTTGCAGCTTCGGCGTTGACGCCTTCCAGATCGCTGGACTCGACAAACCAGACTGCGGCGTCGACATCATAGGCCGCCTTCACGACAATCAGGCCTCTGGGCATGACGCTTCTCTGCCAAGGGAGTTTTCAAGCAACGCATATAGCCATCTCATCGCCACCGAGCAAAGGCTGGCGAAGGCGCAGAGGGCCGCTGGCCGATAAGCATGGTGATCAGGCCGTGGCAGAAGCGAGCTGCGCTTCAACCGCCGATGCACTGCTGGACCACCCTCCTACCAGCTTGACAGGCATCCGGGGTCGGTGACCTTTGGCGCGACGACAGAACGTGAGGCCCCATGCATCCCTATCGCACCCATATCTGCGGCGAGCTGCGGCCCGAGCATGTCGGCCAGACGGTCCGGCTCTCGGGCTGGGTGCACCGCAAGCGCGACCACGGCCAGCTGCTGTTCATCGATCTGCGCGACCATTTCGGCATCACCCAGATCGTGTTCCAGCCCGAGCAGCCGTTCTTCCGGGATGCCGAGGCGTTGCGGCTGGAGAGCGTGCTGACGGTCACGGGCGCTGTGGTCGCGCGCAGCGAGGAGACGGTCAACCCGCAGCTTGCGACCGGCGCGGTCGAGGTCGTGGCCGACGCGCTGGTCCTCGATCGCCGGCCGAGCCCTGCCGCTCCAGGTCAACGCCGAGCGCGACTATCCCGAGGAGACGCGGCTCCGCTATCGCTTCCTCGATCTCCGCCGGGCGCCGATGCAGCAGAATATCCTGCTCCGCTCGAAGGTGATCTCGAGCATCCGCCGGCGCATGGAGGCGCAGGGCTTCGTCGAGTTCCAGACCCCGATCCTGACCGCGAGCTCGCCCGAGGGTGCGCGCGATTTTTTGGTTCCCTCGCGGCTGCACCCGGGGAGTTCTACGCGCTGCCCCAGGCGCCGCAGCAGTACAAGCAGCTGTTGATGATCTCGGGCTTCGATCGCTACTTCCAGATCGCGCCCTGCTTTCGCGACGAGGACGCGCGCGCCGACCGCAGCCCGGGCGAGTTCTACCAGCTCGACCTGGAGATGGCGTTCGTCGGGCAGGAGGACGTCTTTGCCGCGGTCGAGCCGGTGATGCGGGGCGTGTCCGCCGAGCTCACCGACTGGGAGGTGACGCCGCTGCCGTTCCCGCGCATCCCCTACCACGCCGCGCTGCGCGCGTTCGGCACCGACAAGCCCGATCTGCGCAACCCGCTCCTGATCGGCGATGTCACCGACGCGTTCCGGGGCTCCGAGTTCAAGGTTTTTGCCAGGTTGATCGAGACCGACGAAAAAGCCCGGGTGTGGGCGATCCCGGCGCCGGCGGCGGCAGTCGCGCGTTCTGCGACCGGATGAACGGCTGGGCCCAGGGCGAGGGTCAGCCAGGGCTCGAGCAACACCAACTGAACCCAGCAGGC
>CAWJAY010000025.1:0-28305 GCA_963840925.1 uncultured Alphaproteobacteria bacterium | reverse complement strand
GTTAAATGGCCCCTTCATATATTCCAAAATGGCTCTTTTCTCCAAGCCATTTGCTGCTAGGTTTCCGCGCCAGGAGGAGATCCGATGGCCCAGCCGACCGAGACCAAGCTCAGCGTCAACCTCAACAAGGTGGCGCTGCTGCGCAACCAGCGCGACGTCGGCTATCCGAGCGTGCTCGAGGCCGCGCGCCTGGTCGTCGCCGCCGGGGCTCACGGCATCACGGTCCACCCGCGCCCGGACGAGCGCCACATCCGGCGCAGCGACGTGAGCGAGCTGGCCGCGCTGATCGCGGCCGAGTTCGACCCGCGGTCGAGTTCAACATCGAGGGCAACCCGTCCCCGGACTTCATCGCGCAGGTCCGCCAGGTCCGGCCCGACCAGTGACGCTGGTGCCCGATGCGCCCGACCAGCGCGACCTGCGATCATGGCTGGGACCTGCGGGCAGCTCCGCGAGCTCAGCGCGGTCATCCCGGAGCTCAAGGCACCGGCACCCGGGTCAGCCTGTTCATGGACGCCGACCGGGCGCGATCGCCGCCGCCGCGACGTCGGCGCCGACCGGATCGAGCTGTACACCGGCCCCTACGCGCATGATTTCGCGCCGGCGCCGCGCGGGGATGCTCCGGCGCTACGCGCGGCGGCCGAGGCGGCGGCTGAAGCCGGGCTCGGCGTCAACGCCGGCCACGACCTCAACCTCGACAACCTGCCGGCCTTCTGCCAGGCATGCCGCAACTCGCCGAGGTCAGCATCGGCCATGCGATCACCGCGGACGCGCTCCGCCTCGGCTTCCCGGCCGCGGTCGAGGCCTATCTGCGGGCGATCAAGCGGGTGGCGCTCGCCGCTTAAGCCCCGGGGCTCTGGCCTCCGCCGGCCTGCCCACGCTACAACCGCCCGAACGACCGCAGGGGAGGCAGGGCATGGATCTGGTCGAGCGCCTGGCCACGACCTACACGGGCGTGGTCCACGACGTGATGCGGGCGATGGGGCTGCGCGACTTCACGCTGCCGCCCTCGATCCGGCCGCTGTTCCGGACCAGGCGCTCGCAGGCGTCGCCGCGACCGTCAGCGGCAGGGTCGACCCGACGGCCGACCCGCACGCGACGCTGCTCGGTGGACCGGCCTGTTGTCCAAGGCCAGGGCCGGGACCGTCCTGATCTGCCAGCCGACGACCGACCGTCGCGCATATGGGCGAGCTCTCGGCCGAGACCTTGAAGCTCAAGGGCGTGCGCGGCTACGTCGCCGACGGCGGCTGCCGCGACGTCGACTTCATCCTGAAGCTCGGCTTTCCGGTCTGGTGCCGCTACCTGACGCCGCGCGACATCGTGGGCTACTGGCTGCCCGACCAGTTCGACGTCCCGATCCGGATCGGCGAGGTGACGGTCCACCCGGGCGATCTCGCGCTCGGCGATCACGACGGCATGGTCATCCTGCCCAAGGCCGGGCCGGGGAGATCGTGACCGCCGCCGAGACCGCGATCGGCGACCGAGAACCTGGTGCGCAAAGCGATCCTCGAGGGCGTCGACCCGCAGCAGGCCTATCTCCAGTACGGCAAGTTCTGAATGCCGGTCCCAGGCCCTCTTCTCGGCTGGGAAAATGCCTTGCCGCGCGAGATCAGGTCCTGGGTGAAACGCTCGCTGAAGCCGGCGAGGAAGCCCACCACCCAGAGCTGGTGCACGGTCACCTCCGCGATCAGCCTTCGTCCAGCGGCAGAAGCCCGCTCATCCAGAAAGCATAGGCGAACAGCCCGAAGATCACGCCGACGAACGGCTTGAACAGCGCGTTCGCGAACAGGAACACGTGATCGAAATCGCCGAGCCTGGAGAACGACTTCAGCCGGCTAAGAATGCTGACTAGGCCGCCCAGGAAGGCTGCGCTCGCGAGCGCTGACCCGTGGAGCGGATCGAACGGCACCAGCGCCCGGATCGCCCCGAAGCCCTGCAGGCCATGCCAGGCAAGGTGGGTCGCCAGACCGAGGATCAGCGCGCAGAAGGCGCCCAGGCACACGGTCAGAAGCGGGCTGCCGTCGGTGAGGTTGATCAGCGTGCGCTTGAGCCAGCCGTCATGGCGCAGCAGCTCGTTCTCGGTCTCGACCCGGAGCGAGCGCGCGAACACCAGCTCGGGCTGCGCGCTGAGCAGCGCCGCCACGGCGACGCCCGCCTCGCGCACCAGCCGCTCGAGGATCTCGTCCTTGGAGCGCCCGCCACTTCTCAGGTCCTGCTTGGAGGTCTCGAGCAGCTCGATCCAGCAGGCGAGCTCATACTGGATCTCTTCATCGTGCACGCCGGGACCGGCGAGCGTACTCGGGATCCGCCGATAGACGGCGGCGCGGTCCGGGCCGGCCTCGCTGGCCCACGGTTCTGGCGCGGTCGCCGCCCCAGCTGCGGCCCCGGCGCGGCCGTCGACAACGTCCCGGAGCAGCTCCGGCGCGCGGTTCGGAAGGTCATGTTCCAACCCCGAATTGATCCGTCTTCGTCTCTGGCAGAGTATTCGGGATAGGCCGCGACCGCGCGCGCGCGATCCCTACAGCTCGAAACGCGCTTTGGTTGACGCCGGCGGTTACTCGGCCGCGGCGATCGCCTCGATCTCGATCAGGAAGTCGGGGCGCGCGAGGCCGGTCACGAAGATCAATGTGCTCGCCGGCGTGGCGCCTTCGAGCATCCGCCGCGCACCGCGCGCGAGCGCGGTGTCGGCGTGCCGGTCAGGAAGGCCGTGGTCTTGACCAGGTCCCGCCTGGTCATGCCGGCCGCCTCGAGAACGGCGAAGACGTTGCGCCAGGCCTGCTCCAGCTGCGCCTCGCCGCTCTCCGGCGAGCGTGCCGTCGGGCCTGACCCCGATCTGGCCCGAGACGTGCAGCCAGCGCGCCCCTGCCGGCACTTCGACGCCGTGGCTGTAGCTCGAGAACGGCGGCGCGACGGTCGCCGGGTTGTGGTGCTTGACCATGACGACAGCTCCGATCTGGACGAACCGCGAGCAGCCCGGCCGGCGCGACTTACGGCCCTGCCGATTCCGCCCGCCGGCCTCAGTCGCGCAGCAGCACCTCGATCCGGCGATTGGCCAGCCGGCCCGCCGGGGTGTCGTTGGTCGCGATCGGATCGTTCTCGCCCCGGCCTTCGACCGCGAGCCGGTCGGCATCGATCGCGAAGCGGTCGACCAGGAAGTCGCGCACCGCGCGCGCCCGCCGCTGCGAGAGGCTGAGGTTGTACGCGGCATCGCCGATCGCATCGGAGTGACCGACGATCAGGGCGCTGTGCTCGGGCGCCCGGTTCAGCGCCTCGCCAATCCGGCCGAGCACGCCGTAGGCCGAGGTCCGGATCCGGAAGCTGTCGGTATCGAACAGGCGGTCGCCCGGTACGGTCACCAGCAGACCGCGCGCGCTCGATTGCGGATCGAGGTCGGCCAGCAGGCCCGGCAACCCGTTCCCGGCATCGCCGACCGTCCAGGCGGCAGGGCGCACCGCCCCGCTCGGCTCGGTCTCCCGGGCGGCCGCGCTGTTGACCAGGCCGAGCTCGATCGCCTCGGGCGCCGGAGCGGTGGCCGCGGAGCGACCAAGGCAGTCGTAGAGGCTGACACGGTCCTCGTCCGGGCCGGCGGCGCTCCTGCCGACCAGCTTGACCGCCTCGGGCGGGACGCCCAGTTCCGAGCGCAGAAAGTCGCGCACCGCCTCCGCCCGCCGGATGGCGAGCGGCGGCGCGGCGGTGGACCCGTCGGTGCCGGCGGCATGGCCCTCGATCACCAGCCATTCCTGGCGATCGGGCGAGCGCGGGGCGGTGAGCTGCCGACGCGCCTGGAACAACCAGCCGACCGCCTCGAGGCTCAAGCTGGCGTCATCAGCGCCGAACTCGAGCGGCCGCGCCGCGGCGGTCATTTCGGGGCAGTCGGCATAGGTCGGCTGCGCGACGGCAGCCTGCAGGTCGGCCAACCGGCTGACCGCCTCATCGATCTGTTTCAGACTGCCATCGAGGTCATTGATGAACTTGTGAATTTCGACGACGTTATTCTCCAGGTGCTGCATGTAGGATTTGAGGCCGTCGAGCGACCCGTGCGACCCGCGCAGGTGGCTCTCGAGCGCTTCGTACTCGGGCCGTGCGGGCGTCGGCTCGCCGGCGGCGGACGGCTTGGCGTGCTCGGCGGCGTCCGCGGCTGCTGCGGCCGGTCGCGCTGCCGGCACGGGCTGGGCGGTGCTATCCTCGGCCGCTGCCGCGTCAATTGCGAGCCCCAGGTCCGGGGATGGCCCGGCCGCGGCCTCGGCGGGCGACGCGATCGGCGCGTTCTGGCCGGAGCCCGGCGGCGCTGCGGTTGCCGCCGAGGCCTGCGCGATCGGCAGCGGGCGGTCGCTCGCGCCGCCCGGAGCAGGAGCGTGGGCCGGCGGCGGCAGCGCCACGGCGCCGGCCCGCAGCGTCTGGTCGGCCTGGCCGGCCTCGGCGACCTCGCCCTTGGCCACGGCATCTGCGAGCACCAGCGGTCGGTCAGCAAGCACATCGTAGTAGAGCGCGAAGCGGTCGGTCGAGCGCAGGCGCGCGAGCCGTTCGCGACCGCCGGTCGGCCCCGGCAGCGAGACCAGCTCGTAGCGCCCGTATCCGGAGCCCACCTTGTGGTAGCGATCGTTGGCATAGTCGTGCTGCACCAGCCGCGCGAAGTTGCGCAGATCGCGCTTCTCAGCGGTGGCCTCGACGTTGATCGCCAGCAGCGCGGCGATCGCCAGTACCGGCGCTGCCCAGAGCGGCCGGGCGGCCAGCGCTCGCAGATACGACCGCAAGTTCTCGTGGTCCGGCCAGCGTTCCACCAGCGGCAGGGCGTCGGCCTTGGGCGCCTGCCGTGGGCCGGGCCAGACCGAGCGCAGCCGCTTCAGGAGATAGCCGCCGCAGCCCGCCAGTAGTGCCAGGATGAGCGTGAAAGAAAGCCAGACCACGACAAAACCTGGGTCGATCAACAGGCGCAGGAAATTCAGCGGCGCGAGCAGGTAGTCGCCGATGCCTGCATATCTCAGGTAGTCGATCCCGAACGACGACCAGAAACGCCAGCTCGCATAGACGCCGAACAGCGCGAGCACGACGTAAGCGGCGAGCGCGACCAGCAGATAAGGCTGCCGCAGGTAGCGGCGGCGATAGTCCGCCAACCTGCCCCCGACCCTGACGCCATCGTCCTCGCCTGGCGGCGAAGTGCTGGTGCTCATTTGTCTCCTCCCGGCAGCAGGCCGCGAGGTTTGGACGCAGAAGTTGCTGCTGCTTCGACCAGTTAAAAGCGCACGGCGAGATAGGTTGCAAGCGCATTTTGCTCGAAGACAGCTTAAAAAATTGCTCCTCTGGCTGCCGGCGAACAACAGCAACGGCGCCAAACAGTGGTATCCAGGTGACACTCGCGTGACAGCAGCGCCGCGCGCAGCCGCCGCCGCGCGGCCCGCGCTAGCGTCGGGCGTATTGCCGGCTGCCGAACATGACCTCCCAGGCGGCCTTGTCGGTCTTCAGATCGCGACGGCGGTCGGCCAAGACCTGCACGCCGCGCTGCACCGCCGGCCGCTCGGCGATCCGGTCGAACCAGCGCACGAAGTTCGGGTACTCGGCGCGCTCGACCGCCTGGCGCTCCGGGAAGCGGGTCCAGGGCCAGATCGCGATGTCGGCGATCGTGTAGTCGTCGCCGGCGACGTAGGCGCTTTCGCCAAGTCGCAGGTCGAGCACGCCGTAGAGCCGGTTGGCCTCGTTCTTGTAGCGATTGCGCGCGTACTCGATCTCCTCCGGCGCATATTGCAGGAAGTGATGCGCCTGGCCCAGCATCGGGCCGATGCTGCCCATCTGGAACATCAGCCATTGCAGCGTCGCGTAGCGCTGCCGCGGTCGGCTTCGGCAGCAACTTGCCGGTCTTCTCGGCCAGGTAGATCAGGATCGCGCCGGATTCGAACATCGCCAGCGGCTCGCCGTCCGGCCCGTCCGGATCGACCATCGCCGGCATCTTGTTGTTCGGCGAGATCTTGAGGAACTCCGGCTTGAACTGGTCGCCGGCGCCGATGTCGATCGGGATCACATTGTAGGGCAGCCCGCACTCCTCGAGCATGATGTGGATCTTGTGTCCGTTGGGCGTCGGCCAAGTGTAGAGGTCGATCATGCGGGCTCCTCCCGGTGTCGAGCGTGGCGAGCGCCAGCATAGCCGGCGGCGACCCGATGCAAAGCCCTATTCGGGCCCAACCGGGCCGAGCCCGCTGACCAGCAGGCCGCGCTTAAGTCGCGGCCCGCTTTCGGCCTATGATGCCGGTCATGGCCCCCGACGATCCCAACCCGCCCGGGAACAGCGCCGCAGGTTCCGCGCATCACGCTGACCCGCGACAGCATCCAGAGCGGCCTGGTCCACAGGATGATCGCCGAGCACGGCATCCAGATGCGGGTGCTCTCGCCCGACGAGTTGCTGGCCTCGCGCCGGGCAGCGCTCGCGGGCGTCGATCTCTCGGCCGGGGTCTGGCTGTTCGGCTACGGCTCGCTGATCTGGAACCCGGCGTTCCACTTCACCGACCGGCTGATCGGCCGGATCTGGGGCTATCACCGGCGCTTTTGCCTGTGGACCCACCTCGGCCGCGGCCAGCCCGAGCGCCCGGGCCTGGTGCTCGGGCTCGAGCGCGGCGGCTCCTGCCAGGGCGTCGCCTTCCACATCGCGCCCGAGCAGGTCGAGGAGGAGCTGCGCTCGTCTGGCGGCGCGAGATGCTGAGCGACGCCTACCTGCCGCGCTGGGTCGAGGTCAGGACCGCGGCCGGCCGGGTGCGGGCGCTCGCGTTCGTGATCAACCCGGCGCACGAGCGCTACGCGCGCTTCCTGCCGGACGACGAGATCGCCGCGCGATCGCGACCGCCTCGGGCTGGCTCGGCCCGCTGCGCCGACTACCTGATCAACACGGTCGACCACCTGGCCGCGCTCGGCATCCGCGACCGCCCGCTCGAGCGCCTGCGCACCCGCGTGCTCGAGCTGCGCGCGGCCGAGGCCGAGGCCGCCAGGCTCGACCCCACTTCGCGATGACTGCTATAGATCGACCACCTCCCCTGCAGCTTGGGCGGCCTGATGCCTGATCTCGATCTCGTTATCCGGAGCGGCACCGTGGTGACCGCTAGCGACCGGTTCGACTGCGACATCGGCGTGCGGGAAGGCCGGATCGTGGCACTCGCCGAGGATCTGCCGCGCGCCGCGCGCGAGATCGACGCCCGCGGCAAGCTCGTGCTGCCGGGCGGGGTCGACAGCCACTGCCATCATCGAGCAGCTCTCGGGCATGGGCATCTGGAACGCCGACGACTTCTACAGCGGCACGGTCTCGGCGGCGTTCGGCGGCACGACCACGGTGATCCCGTTCGCCGCCCAGCACCACGGCCAGTCGATGCGCGCGGTGGTCGCCGACTACCGCGAGCGCGCGAACAAGGCCGTGATCGACCACGCCTTCCACATGATCGTCTCGGACCCGTGCCCGCGGTCATGGCCGAGCTGCCCGGCGCTGATCCGGGAGGGCTACTCCTCGCTCAAGCTGTTCATGACCTATCCTCTGCTGCGGCTCGACGACGCCCAGATGCTCGACCTCCTGGCGCTCGCGCGCGCCGAGGGCGCCATGGTCTCGGTCCACGCCGAGAACGACGCCATGCTCGCCTGGACCGCGCGCCGCCTGCTCGAGCGCGGCCATACCGCGCCCCGCTACCATGCGGTGAGCCATCCCCGGATCGCCGAGGCCGAGGCGGTCTCGCGGCTGATCGCGATGGCCGCGCTGGTCGACCAGCCGGTCGTCGTCTTCCACGTCACGACCGAGGGCTCGATGGCGGCGATCCGGGACGCCCAGACCCGCGGCCAGAAGGTGTTCGCCGAGACCTGCCCGCAATATCTGCTGCTGACCGCAGCCGACCTCGACAAACCAGGTCTCGAGGGCGGCAAATGGATGTTCAGCCCGCCGGCGCGCGAGCGGACGCCGACCAGGAGGCGATCTGGCGAGGCGTCCGCAACGGCACCTTCCAGATCGTCACTTCCGACCATGCCCCTTACCGGTTCGACAAGACCGGCAAGCTCGCCGCGGGCCAAACCCGGACTTCAAGCAGATCGCGAACGGCATCCCCGGCATCGAGCTGCGTCTGCCGCTGCTCTTTTCCGAAGGAGTGGGCAAAAACCGGATCGAGCTGAACCGCTTCGTCGAGCTCGGCTGCACCAATCCCGCCAAGATCTACGGCCTGTTCCCAAAGAAGGGCACGATCGCGATCGGGTCGGATGCCGACCTCGCGATCTGGGACCCGCACAAGTCGGTCGAGATCACCGACGCGACCACCCACGACCGGGCCGGCTATTGCCCGTATGCCGGCGTCACGGTCACCGGCTGGCCGACCACCGTGATCGCGCGCGGCGAGGTGATCGTCGAGGCGGGCGAGCTGTTGGCCGAGCGCGGCCGCGGCCGTTTCCTGCCACGGGCGGCCGGCGAGGCGGCGCGCCCGCTCGGCCGGCTGCTGCCGGAGCTCGACCCGGCCCGCAACTTCGGCGCCGAGCTTCTGTAGGACCGTCGCCGGTGACGCCGATACCATCGCGGCGCGGCGGCACCCGGGCCCGATCCGCCGGCCCGGCCCGCTACCTCGGCTGGCTCGCGGCTTTCTTATTGCTGGTCCACGGCTGGCTGCCGATCCTGCTCCAGGTTTTGCTGCTGGCGAGCGCGCCGGCGGCGTACGGCCACGGCCATCACGCCGGCAGGGCGGCCGACGTGCCCGCGGGCAAGAGCCCACAATGCCCGCTGTTCCACAGCGCGATCTGCCTCTGCGCCACCTTCGCCAAGGTCCTGCCGCCGCCCAGCGCGCCGGCCGCGACCAGAGGTCCCGCGTTCGAGGCTCGCCGGCGGCGCTGGCCCCGGCAAAGGCCGGCCCCGCAGCGGCGACAGCTGCGCTTCGACCCGCGCGCGCCGCCCGCCTCCACCTGAGCGACCATCTTGCCCCGATCGCGCCCCTGGGCCGCGACCAGGGCGCTTGGCGACACCTCAGTTGGAGGATCGGGCGATGTCTCGCAAATTCGCTGGCGCCGCGCTTGGCGGCGCGCTTCTGATCGCGCCGCATCTGGTGGTTGCCCACGTATACCTGGAAACCGCAGAGGCTCCCGCCAACGGCACTTACAAGGCGGTGCTGCGGGTACCCCACGGTTGCGACGGCGAGCCGACCATCGGGATTCGAGTCCAGATTCCGGAAGGGGTCATCGCGGTCAAGCCGATGCCCAAGCCCGGCTGGCAGCTGGCGACGGTCAAGACCAAGTACGCGCGCGCTTACGACTACTTCGGGGCCCAGCTCACCGAAGGGGTCAAGGAGATCGAGTGGAGCGGCGGCTCGCTGCGCGACGATTTCTATGACGAGTTCGTGTTCGTCGGCCGTTTGACCGACTTTGCGCCCGGCACCGTGCTCAACTTCCCGACCGTGCAGCAATGCGCCGGCGCGGTGCACCGCTGGATCGAGATCCCGGCGGCCGGCCAGAACTCGGACGAGCTCGAGGAGCCGGCGCCGCAGCTGACGATCAAGGAGGCAAGCAGCGACTGACGTCGGGGCTGAGAGGCCGCGCGCGCGCCCGTCTCAATCGGACCCACACGGATGTCGCTGCTGAGGGGTATCGCCGCTGCGATCGCGCTGCTCGCGGCGCTGCCGGGCTCGGCCGCCGGCCATGCGGTGCTGCTGGAAAGCTCGCCCGCGGCCGATGCCGTCCTCGAGCGCGCGCCGCAGGAGATCCGGCTCCGCTTCAACGAGCCGGTCCGCCTGATCGGCGTTCAGATCCTGCTCGCCGAGGACCGGCGGACGGTCGAGCCGACTGAGCTCCGCGCCGCCGACACCGTCGTCCGCGCCCGGTTGGGGACGGCTGCGCCAGATGGCACCTATGTGGTCAGCTACCGCGTGACCTCGGCCGATGGTCACCCTGCAAGCGGCAGCTTGATCTTTCGCGCGGGCAAGACCCTCGCAATGGTGGCCGGCGTGCGCCCGGAGGTCGACCGCTTCGATCGCTCCTGGGAGGTCGCGGGCGTGGCCGCCCGAGCGTTCTGGCACGGCGCGCGGCTGCTCGCCGCTGGACTGGCACTGTTCCTGGCGCTGCTCGCCGTGCCCGCGGCGCTCGAGCCGACGCTCCGCCGGGCACTCCGCTGGCTGGCGCTCGTCGGCCTCGCCGCCGGCCTCGTCATGCTCGGCGTCGCCGGCGGTTCGCTCCATGGCGGGTCGGCTGGCATTCTCCTCGGCGGTGCATCCTGGCGGCTGGCCCTCGGATCGCCGGTGGCGGCGAGCGTCGCGTTGGCCGCGGGTGGGCTTGGCCTGCTCCTGTTCGCGACGCTGCCCGATGGTCGCATGGTGCGCGGCCTCCGGCTGACCGGCGCCCTCCTGGTCGGCCTGAGCTTCGGCATCTCGGGTCACGCCGCGACCGCGGGCCCGCGCTGGCTGACCGCGCCGGTGTTGGCGCTCCACGCTATCGCGGCGGCCTATTGGGTCGGAGCTTTCGCCCCGTTGCTGCTCGCGCTGCGGCGCCTGCCGCGCGCGCAGGCGCATGCTCTTCTGGCGGGGTTCTCGAGGCGCGCGATCTGGGCCGTGGCCGGCCTGCTGCTCGCAGGCGTCGTGCTCTCGGCGCTGCAATTGCGCACGCCCTCGGCCCTGATCACAACGGACTACGGCCGCCTGCTGCTGGCCAAGCTCACGCTCGTCGCCCTGCTGCTTGGGCTCGGCGCGCTCAACCGCCTGGTCCTGACCCCGGCGCTCGCGCGGGGCGCACAGGCGGCATCCAGGCTCAAGCGTACGATCGGGGCGGACCTCGCGCTGGCCGCCGCCATCGTCCTGCTGACTGCCGGGCTCGGCACGGTGCCGCCGCCGCGCGCGCTCGCCCTTCAGGAGGCCGCCCGTCACGGCCGGGTCGAAGCGCCATCCGAGTTCGCGACCCACGCCACGGTCCGGGGCTCGAACCTGATCCTGGTCGCGACGCCCGCGGCCGTCGGCGCCAACCGGATCGACCTCTACGCCACCGACCCGGGCGGCCAGCCCCTGAACGCCAAGGAGGCGGAGCTGGTGGTTGGTCTGCCCGAGCGGAGCATCGCACCGCTGCGGTTTCCTGCCCTGCCAGTCGAGCCCGGCCACTTTCGCGTGGCGGCGAGCTTGCCGGTTGCGGGGACTTGGCAGGGGTCGGTCAATCTGCTGATCGATGATTTTACAAAGCTCGGCTTCCGGACCAGGATCGTGATCCGACCGTGAGGCTGGCGCCAGCCGGTCGACGCAGGAGGCAACCGATGGCACGCAAGCTCAAGATCGCAGCCGCCCAGCTCGGGCCGATCCATCTTGCGGACGACCGCGCGCATGTGGTCCGGCGGCTCTGCGCGCTGCTGCGCGAGGCGCATGGCATGGGTGCCAGGCTCGTGGTCTTCCCCGAGCTGGCGCTGACCACCTTCTTCCCGCGCTACTGGTATGACGAGCTCGCCGAGATCGACGCCTGGTTCGAGCGCGAGATGCCGAACGCCGCGACCGCGCCTTTGTTCGAGCTCGCCCGCGAGCTTGCCGTCGGCTTCTACCTCGGCTACGCCGAGCTCGCCCGCGAAGGCGGCGCGAGCCACCGCTACAACACCGCAATCCTGGTCGGCCCCGACGGCAAGCTGATCGGAAAATACCGGAAAGTGCACCTGCCCGGCCACGCCGATCACCGCGCAGGGATTCCGTTCCAGCACCTCGAGAAGCGCTACTTCGAGGTCGGCAACCTCGGCTTTCCGGTCTGGCGCGCGTTCGGCGCGGTGGTCGGCATGCTGATCTGCAACGACCGCCGCTGGCCGGAGGCCTATCGCGTCATGGGCCTGCAAGGCGTCGAGCTGGTGCTGCTCGGCTACAACACGCCGACGCAGAACATCTATCATCCCGAGCCCTGGCACCTGCGCATGTTCCACAACCGGCTCGTGGTCCAGGCAGGTGCCTATCAGAACGGCTGCTGGGTGATCGCGACCGCCAAGGCGGGCGAGGAGGACGGTCACGGCCTGATCGGCGGCTCGTGCATCGTCGCCCCAACCGGCGAGATCATGGCCCAGGCGCTCACCGACCAGGACGAGGTGGTCGTCTTCGACTGCGACCTCGATCTGTGCCATCACTACCAGACCACGGTGTTTGCCTTCGACCAGCACCGCCGGATCGAGCACTACGGCCTGATCACCGAGCGCACCGGCGCGATTCCGCCGCCCGCGTGAGCGACGCCATGCCCGAACGCGCCGGCCTCGGATCGGTCATCCGCTTCTACGAGACCCATCCGATCAACGAGCAGCAGATCTTGCACGATCTGGCGCGCGATGGGGTTGCGCTCGACGGCCTGACCGAGGCGGTGCTGCAAAACTATGACCAGGACCATTTCGGCGGCCTCGAGGCGGTCGACGTGCTCGCCCGCAAGGCCGGGATCGGGCCGGGCACGCTGGTCCTCGACGTCTGCAGCGGCATGGGCGGCCCGGCGCGCTATCTCGCCTGGCACTACGGTTGCCGCGTGACCGGGCTCGACCTCACGGAGAGCCGCTACCAGGGCGCGCTCAGGCTGACCCGGCTGGTCGGCCTCCACGAGCAGGTCGATTTCCGCCTCGGCGACGCGCTCGAGATGCCGTTCGCCGACGCCTCGTTCGATGTCGCGATCGGTCAGGAGGCGTTCGCGCACGTGCCGGACAAGCCGCGCCTGATCGCCGAATGCGCGCGCGTCGTCCGGCCGGGCGGCGTGATCGCGTTCACCGACATCCTGAAGCGCCCGCCGCTGTCAGCCGACGCGCAGGCGCGTCTGAACCGCGAGATGACCTTCCATGAGCTGGAAAGCCTCGACGGCTACCGCCACCTGCTTCAGACCAACGGCTGCAGCGTGCGCGAACAGGACGACCTCAGCGCCTGGTGGACCGAGATCCTGAAGCAGCGGCTCCAGATGTACCGCGGCCTCGAGGCGACCACGGTCGAAAAGTTCGGCGCCGAGCATTTCCGACGCTGGGACGACACTTATGCCTTTTTCGTCGACCTGTTCGCCCAAGGCCAGCTCGGCGGCGGCCGGCTGGTCGCGCGGCGGCTGCCTGAGGTCTTCGCCTGATGCGCTTCGACTTCCGGGACCTCGACCCACCGCTTCGCTACGAGCTGCTGGGCGGCCTCGTGGTGCCGCGGCCGATCGCGCTGGTCACGACCCGCGACCGGGACGGCCGCGCCAACGCTGCGCCGGTCAGCTTCTTCAACGTGCTGGCGGAGGAGCCGCCGCTGGTCGTGCTCGGCCTCGGCATCAGCCCGACCGGCCGCGCCAAGGATACGACCAACAACATCCGCGATGGCGGCGAGTTCGTGGTCAACCTCGTCGACGAGCCGATCGCCGCGGCGATGAACCTCTGCGCGATCGACCTGCCGCCCGAGGTCAGCGAGGTCGAGCTTGCCGGGCTTTCGCTGCTGGCCTCGGAGCTGGTCGGCGCCCGGGCGGATCGCCGAAGCCCCGGTCAGCCTGGAATGCCGGCGCTACGTCACGCTCCAGCCCGGGCCCGAGCGCTACATCGTGCTCGGCGAAGTGCTGATGCTGCACGTCAAGGACGGCGTCGTCGACCCTGAGCGCCTCGAGGTCGATCGCGACCGCTACGCCCCGATCGGCCGCCTGTTCGGCGGCGGCTACGTCCGCACCCACGACCGCTTCGAGATGCCCCGAGTTCAGCTATCAGGCGTGGCTCGATGACAGCCAACGCGAGTAGTTTCCTCTCACATCCGTTTGTCCTGCTTCTGGCGGGCGCCGCGCTCTCGGGGGTTCTATTGCCCATGTTGACGCGCCGATGGCAGGATCATCAAAAGGCGCTCGAGATCGAAGACTCAGCTCGTTACTGAGATCAGTGAATCAGTCATGTCGTTCGTGATGACTGTCCAATCCTTTCACCTCGAATTTCCGGCTATGCGCGCAAGACTTGAAGAAAATGAGCAGCAATTGCAGCCAATCATGGACCGCGACTTCATGGCCGCGGCACAGCGCGGCGATTCTCACGCCCGTGCCGAACTCACCGACCAGTGCAAGCGGTTGAAAGAACAATTGACAGAACGACAAGACAACCTCAACCGGGCCTACGCGAAATGGGAGGTCGAGGGCGCGGTCATCGGAACCAAGCTCCAAGCGTATTTCCCGGATGAGCGGGCCTGCTCGCCGCAAGGTGATCTACCGGGGCGCTGGACCGATTTCGCCGACGTGCTGACTCAATTCTATGCGCTCGAGGGGACGCCGGACGAGGCGCAAAGAGCGCACCAGATCCAGCGTCTGCTCGAGCGATTGCAGTCCATCCCGAGCCTTACGCGCGCGCCATCGTCCACCGGCCAGGGCGCTGGCTCCTGGGATCGTCTGCGCTCAGAGATCCTGCGCCGGAAGGGTGATCTGATTCAGTGGGTGCTACGATCCCGGGTCGCAGGCTTGAGCTCTCGGTAAGGCCAGGGCGACCGATCTCCGGTGAGCGCGCGACGGACGGCTCCAAGGGCTGGCCGCATCAGGCGAGCCGGACCGCGCCGATCGCCATCGTCACCGCGGCCTGGGTCGGGTCGATCACGGGCAGGCCGAGCGACGCTTCGAGCTCGAGCCGATACTGCGCCATGCCGGCGCAGCCGAGCACCAGCACGTCGGCGCCGTGCTCGTCGCGCAGGCGCGCGCCGACCACGCGCATCCGCTCGAAGGTGCGCTCCGCCTCGGCGAGCTCGACCACGCCGAGCCCGAGCGGCAGGTCGCCCGCGAACCGCGTGGACAGGCCCAGCTGGCGGACATAGCGCAGATGGCGCCCGAGCGAGGTCCGGAGAATCGCGATGATCCCGAAGCGCTCGCCCCGGGTCAGCGCCGTCAGCAGGCCGCACTCGGCGATCCCGAGCACCGGCCGCGGGGTGGCTTCGCGGCAGGCGTGCAGGCCCGGATCGCTGAAGCAGGCGATCACGAACGCGCTCGCATCCGCGCGC
The DNA here is from genome assembly GCA_963840925.1 of uncultured Alphaproteobacteria bacterium. Taxonomy (GTDB): domain Bacteria; phylum Pseudomonadota; class Alphaproteobacteria; order Geminicoccales; family Geminicoccaceae; genus DATAOG01. Next base: position 13,405 of record CAWJAY010000025.1, on the reverse strand, counting down.
GCCCGCACCAGCTGGCAGAGCGGCTGGACGACCTGCTCGACATGGGCCTGGGTCTCGATCCCGGGCGGACCTTCGGCCAGCGTCACGCACTCGATCGCCGGGCCGCCCGCGATCTTGAGCGGTGCCAGCGCCTGGTCGATCGCCGCGGTCACCACGGCGCTCGAGTTCGGGTTGACGACGACGATCCGCTCGCTCATCCGCTCCTCAATGGCAGCCCGACAAGCCCTGATTAACCCCATTCCGGCATAGATGGCCAGTTCCGCGCCGCCGGTCGGATCGCTGGTCATGCGCTTGCCGCAAGCCTTCCGAGGCCTGTTCAGGAGGCACGACGATCCCGAGCTCCTGCTCGAGCGGCGGACCGCGGGGCACGCGCCGGACCCTGGCCCGGCGCGCTCCGACCGGGCTCGCCTGAAGCATTTCGAGCGCCGCCTGCGCGAGCTCACCCAGGCCGCCGAGCGGCCCGAGCCGCTGATCGCCGGGCGGCTGCAGATCATCGCGCTCGCCCGGGTCAAGCAGCGGCTTGGTCGGGACTGGCCGCGCCTGGCGACCAGGGTGCACCGGCTGACCCGCCAGTTGCTCGACCGCCGGCTCGCCGAGGCGGATGTGTACGTCCGGGCGGCGGGCGATCGCTATATCGTCCTGTTTGCCAAGCTCACCAGCGTCGAGGCGACCTTCAAGGCGCAGGCAATCGCCCGCGAGCTGAGCGCGCTCTTGATCGGCGAGCTGCCCCCGGTCGACGAGGCCCCGGTCCAGGTCACGGTCCACGAGATCGACCCCGGCGAGCTCAGCACGAGGCCGACGCTCGGAACGCTGGTCGCAAGGATGGACGCCGAAAGCGGTGCTTCCGGAATGCACGCTCGCGGCGGGCCAGGCGGTCCGCGGCCCGCCCCCCGCGGGGCGCTGCCGTTCGACTACCTGCCGATCTGGAGCCGGCGCGGCCGCGCCATCGTAGGCTATCTCGGGGGCTGCCGGCAGGACGCCGAGGGCCACGATCAGGAGCGCTACGAGGTCGATTGCCTGGCCCTGCGCTCGGTGCTCGCAGCCCTGTCGCGGATGGAAGGCCATGGCCACGCCGCGGTCGTGATCGCGCCGGTCCACTGGGACACGCTGGTCCAGCTGCAGCGCCGGCCGGACTATCTGGACCTCTGCCGGCAGATGCCGCCGCAGCTGAACCGGCGGCTCGGCTTTGCGGCCTCGGACGTGGCCGCGGGTGCCTGGCGCGACCAGATCCGCGACCGCCTGCAGCCGCTCAAGCCGTTCGCCCGCTTTTTCCTGCTGCGCCTGCCGCCCGAGCCGGCGCCGATCCGCGATCTCGCCGAGATCGGGCTCGACGCGCTCGCATTCGATAACCCCCAGGCGGGGGGCTTGGACGCCCAGCAACGCGAGCGGCTCGAGAGCATGGTGCGCGATGCCGCGCGCCACAAGCTCGCAACCTGCGCGCTCGGCATCGGCGATCGGAGCGCCGCGCTCGCCCTGCTGGCGGCCGGGGTCGATTTCCTCGGCGGCGATGCGGTGGCACCCCGCGTCCGCGCACCGGGCCCCGCCTATCGGCTCGAGCTCAACACCTGAACGGGGGGCGCGATTCAACGTGCGGCGCGCGATGCCGGCCTTTTACCGATCGGCGTTGCTCCCTAGACTGGCGCCTCGGACCTCCCGCGAAGGCCAGCCATGCCGATCGTCGAGCGCGACCCCTGGCGCATGCAGTACTTCGAGCACGTCGTCTGTCCGCACGGGGTATTCGTCCCGACCGAGGACGGCGACGCCTATCAGCTGTTCCCGAAGTTCCGCTGGATCTACAACAAGCTCCTGGTCGCCGAATCGCAGGGCCTCGTCTGCGGCCTGCACGGCATGGCGCCGGACCGCTTCCCGGTGTTCTCCAAGCCCGTCTACAACATGCGCGGCATGGGCGCCGGCAGCCGGCTGTTCCGGACGCTGCGCGACTACCAGCTGAACCAGAAGCCCGGCCACATGTGGATGGAGCTGCTTCGGGGCGAGCACGTCAGCACCGACGTCGCGATCGTCGACGGCGAGCCCCGCTGGTGGCGCCACGTCACCGGCAGATCGATCGACGAGGGCATGTTCGACTACTGGACCGTGCTCGCCGACGCGCGGCCCGCGATCGAGGACTACTGCGGCACGTGGCTGCGGACCAACCTTCGCGGCTACACCGGCATGCTCAACTTCGAGACCATCGACGCCAAGATCATCGAGGTCCACCTCCGCTTCTCCGACCAATGGCCCGACCTGTACGGCGCCGGCTGGACCGAGGCCATGGTCCGCCTCTACGCAAAAGGCGTCTGGGACTACGCCGACGACGACCGCAAGGACGGCTACAGCGTCGTGCTGTTCGGCCCCCACGGGCTGCAATACTGGCACCCCGACCCCGACCTGATCGCCGAGCTGATGAAGGCGCCGGCGCTGACCAGCATCCAGATCACCTTCCACGAGGACAAGCCGCCCAAGGCGCACGCGATGCCGCCCGGCGGCTTCCGGCTGGCGATCATCAATGGCTGGGACCTGGACGCCGGCCGCGCGACACGCGAGCGCCTGGCGCTCCGCTTCTGGGCGACCCAACGGATCGTCCCGCGCCGGCCCCGCCGCAAGGCGGCACTCGCGCTTTAGGCTCCGGCGCGGTCGCCGACCGAGGCCAGCGCGGCTAGCCCGGTCCGGCCGCTGGAGATATCGGGTTCGCTGCCTCGGATTGCAGCAACGGGCTCCGGTCGGGGACGCCCGGGGGTGCGGCCGGCGGCGGCGCGAGCGCCGCGTCGGGGTTGCCTTCGAAGCGCGCGGGCCGCGGTTGTCCGAGCCACCGGAAGATGGCGACCGGCAAATCGATCGGCGTCTGAGTGGCGAGGCGCGTGCCGGCCGCGATCCCTGGTCCGGCTGCCAGCAGCCAGCCCGCTCCCAGATGGTTGCCGGCGCGGCCCGAGGCAAGGCGCAGGCCGCGCTCGCGACGCAGCTCGCCGTAGCGCGGCGAGCGCACGCCGATCCCGTCCTGGATCGCGATCTGGTCGTTCCAGCGGACGCAGAGATCGGGCAGATATTGTCGCCGCGGCGCGCCGGCCGCGACCAGATCGTCGACCCGGTCGACCGCCTCGGCAATCGGCTGATCGCCCTCGAGGGTGCGAAAGCTCAGCAGCGCGTCGCGGACTTCCTCCAGGACGGCAGCGCGCTCGGCGGGCGGCACGATGCCCTCGGCCTCGCGGCCGGCAAGGTTCAGGCGCACGAAGCCGTTGACGTCGACCGGCAGCGGGAAGAAGCGGGTCTGGCGCCAGTCGTACATGCGCCGCGACCAGACCGAGACCAGCCGTTGGTTGACCGAGGCCGGCAGCCGGGTCGTCACCTCGCGCACCAATTCCCACGGCAGCGCGCTCTTGATCCGGTACAGCAGGCCTCGCTTCGGCGCCGCGGCCGCGCCGCCACGCTGGATCTGCTGGATCAGCTGCGGGAAGACTTCGGTCCAGCCGTTGTTGCGGCCCATGCCATGGAGCGCGAAGACCATGACCCGCGCGTGGTCGGGCGCATTGTCCAGGATTCTGCCGACCGCGGCATCGGCGGCGAGATAGAGGTCCTCGTTCGCCGCGCTCAACAGCCGCCGCTCGTCCGCGGTCAGCTGCCCGGCGTCGATCTGCGAGAGGTCGTAGAGGTAGTGCCCGCCCCGGTGAACGCCGCCGATCACGACCGCGAACAGATCGAAGCGCTCGCGCGTCAGCAGATCGGCGCTGATCTTCGCGATCTGGTCGATGCTGGCCAGCACCTCGGCGCGCAGCCGGAGCAGCGTCCGCCCGGTCTGCGGCCCGAACGTCTCCGGTGCGAGCCTCGGTCCGCCGAACCGCGCCGCGAGTTCGCGCCACAGGCCGCGCGGGGCAGAGCGGCGGCCGAACTCATCGTGGCACTGCCAGCCGTTCAGGTAAAAACCGTAGCGGTCGGGAGGCGTGGACATGGCATAGGGGATGTCGAGCAGCGCCATCCGCAGGCCCGCGGCGCCGAGATCGTCCCAGAACGGCGCCTGGCTAAGCCAGGTCGGATCGGCAAATTCCAGGCGCATGTGCTCGGGCCGCCACATCTTGCCGTAATACCAGCCGTGTTGACCGAGACCGGTGCCGTTGAAGAAGCTCGGCCAGACCAGGCTCAGGAACCCGGGGGGCTGATTGTGCAGCCGGCCCCAGGCGCCACGGGCGCGCAACGCCGCGAGGTTGGGCAGCCGCCCCTCCTGCAGCAGCCGCTCGACGACCGAGACCTCGGCGGCATCGAGGCCGATCAGCACCACCGGTCCAGAGCTCCTCATGACTGCAGCCTCCCATCCTGGCCCAAGCTGACGCGCCGCCCGCCCTCGCCGAGGCTCGTGCGCAGCGCCTCGACCGCCCGGCAGGCGCAGGCTCCGGCCCGGCCGTCGGCCAGATCGGGCGCGGGCCGGCCGCGAACCGCGGCTGCGAAGGCGCGGTACTGGGCGGCGAAGCTGTCCACGCTCGCGCTCGGGCGGCCGCTCGCCTTGCGGACAGCGTCGGCGAGCCGCGTCCTGGCCGGCCCGAGCGCCCGGACCAGCCCGGTGCCGGTGCGGAGCGCGACCGCCATGGCCGGATCGGCGAGCAGGGTCCGCCCTCCGATCCCGACCTCGAGCCGCTCCTGGTGGCGACCATAACCGGCCCGGCAGAGGACGCCCTCCCCGCTCGCCAGCTCGATCCGGAAGTCGAAGATCAGCGCCGGCACCTCGAACCTGACCTCACCCGCCTGGACGCTCTCGATCGGGCGGCCGAACAGCCAGGTCAGAAGGTCGACCGCGTGCGGCACGACGTCATCGAGCAGCATCGCGAGGCCGCTTTGCGCGTCCTCGAGCACCAGGCCCCAGCGACCGGGGTCGGTGATGATCGTGAATCGCGCTGGCGCGGCCGTCGGGGCGCCTGCGGCCAGCGCGCGCCGGGACGCCTGCCAGGACCGCCGGAAGCGCCGGTTGAAGCCGGTCGCCAGCACCAGGTCACCCGCCGCGGCAAGCGCGACCAGCTCCTCGGCGGCCGCCGGCCGGGTCGCGAGCGGCTTCTCGACCAGCACCGACAGACCGGCTGCCAGGCAACGCCGGGCCAGCTCGGCATGGCTGGCCGGCGGGCTTGCGATCAGCGCGACGTCGCAGCGGGTCGGATCGAGCACCGCGCCCGGATCTGCGCTGACCATGCGGCCGGGCAGGCGCCGCTCGAGCCAGGCCCGGCGTTGCGGATCGGGCTCGACCGCCGCGACCGGCTCGACCTCGCGCACCGCCGCCAGGGCCGGCAGATGATACCGCTCGACCACCCGGCCGCCGCCGATGATCGCAAGGCGTAGTGGCGACGTCGACACGAGTTTGGACCGCTTCTGTCATCGGGCGTCGTGTGCCAAGGGGTTGTTAAACACCGGCGAGGTGCTGGCTTCTGTCCGTGATCCGCGGCGGTGGTGTGCTGCCGCGCTCACCTGATGCGATCGGCGTTGGCGGAGGGAGCCCATCTCTAAAACGGCGTCCTGATGGCGCCGAAGTGTCCAGCGGCTTGCCCTCGGCCATCGTCCCCACCGGGTTCTTCCCTCAGCGGGAAGGGGGCGCAGGCGTAACCGGCGTCATGTCGATTGTGCCTGAAAGTCGGTGCCGTCGACCCACATGCGGTGCAGGATCACGGCGAGCCTGCGTGCGAGTGCGACTTTCGCACGCTTGGCGCCGCGGCGTGCCGCCACCCGCATGGCCCAAGCCTTCAAAGGAAACCAGCGGGCGACGCGGGTCATCATCACATGCGCGGCTTCGAAGAGCGCGACCCGCGCTCGGGCATCGCCGGCCTTGGTGATCGCGCCTGGTCGATCGGTCTCACCGGACTGGTAGCGGCTCGGGGTCAGACCGAGCGCCGGCCCCACGGCCTTCGATCTGGCGAACCGCGCCGGGTCGTCGATCGCCGCAACGTAGCTGAGCGCGACCACGGCGCCGACACCGGGCACTGTCATCAGGCGGCGGCAGACGGCATCATCGCGCGCCTGATCCTGGACCAGCTTGTCAAGGCGGGCGAGCTGCTCGCTGAGTCCGTCGCGGGCGACCAGGATCGGGTCGATCGCCGCCGCGAGCACGGGATGGACGGCGATCAGCCGGCGAACGGCTCCGCTCCAGCGCTCCCGCAGCAGGCGCTGCGGTCGCAGACCAAAGCCGCGCAGCAAACCTCGCACGCTGTTGTCGAGATCGCGTAAACGCCGGACCAGGGTGTCGCGGGCGCCGAGGAGAACGCGCCGCTCGCGGGCGGACGCCGTCTTCACGTGCACCGGTCGGAACCAGCCCATCCGCAGGAGCTGCGCGATGCCGTGCGCGTCCCGACGATCGGTCTTGATGAGCGAAGACTTGAGCGCAGCACGCACATGCCGCGTCTCCATGAGCACCGTCTCGAGACCATGGCGCGACAGGCCCGCGTGCAACCACTCCGACATCGGCCCGGCTTCCAGCCCGACCAGATCTGGCGCGTGCGCCGCCAGGGCGGCTGCAAGCAGATCCGGATCCGTCGTCACCGAGCCCTCAAAGACGACGTGGCCCTGCTCGTCGGCCACACAGATCGCCGTCGTCGACAGCGAGACGTCCAACCCTGCGAAGCGCTTCATCACGGTCATCCTTTCCATCTGATCGGCCCGGACAGCTTGTCAGCTTGCCAGGGCCTGAGCCCGATGACCGCATCTCCAGAGATGCGCCACGTCCGCCGCGACCCGCGAGGCCAGGGTGGCGCCAAGCTTGCAGATCGATGCGCCGCTGGCAACCACCTGCGGGCTGCCGCCCGATTGCGCCTTGGCGATAGTTTTTGACACCTGCGGGTACATCGGGTTGCCTGTCGCGGTCGCGCAATGACCGTCGCCGGGGAGCCGATGCGCCAGCCTCGTGGCCCGCGAAGGGTTTCCATGCTCCGCGTCGACGCGGTCTGGGCCCGACGGGTGGTAGCCGAGCTTGACCGGGCGGGGCTGGCCGCGGCGGACCTGCTGAGTGCGGTCGGGCTGCGCCGTGAGCAGCTGACCGCGCCCGACGCGCTGATTCCGTTCCATGCCCACGTCATGCTGTTCGAGAACGCAGCCCAGGCGCTGCGCGAGCCGTGCTTCGGCTTCCGGCTGGGCTCGGCGGTCGAGCTGACCGAGGCCGGGCTGCTGGCCTACGTCATCTTGAACTCGCACGATCTGGGCGGGGCGCTGCGGAACCTGTGCCGCTACCTCCCGATCCTGACCGAAGGTTACGTCTGCGAGCTGCGCCGCGAGGGCGACGAGGTCCGGTTGCTGTCCTCGCTGGTCGATCCGGTCGAGACCAGCAGCCGCCAGCTGTCCGACTTCGGCGCCACGCTGATGGTGCGCATCTGCGAGGCGATCACCGGCCATCGGGTGCGGCCGCTGCGGATCGAGCTGCGCCACGAGGCCGCCTGCCCGATGCTGTCTCGTCAGCTTCGCCTGCCGGTGCTGGTCGATCAGCCGCGTTCCGCGCTCGTTCTCGACGCCGCCTCGCTCGCGGTCCCGGTCGTCGACGCCGACGCCCGCCTGCTCGACCTGCTGCGGCGCTATGCCGACGAGGTGCTGACGCGGCGGGCGGCCAAGGACGACCTCGTGGGCCGGGCCGAGCGCTGGATCCTCGACAACCTCCACACCAGCCAGGTCGGCGTCGCGCCGCTGGCCCGCAGCCTCGGCATGAGCGATCGCACGCTCGCCCGGCGCCTGGCCGAAAGCGGGCTGACCCCGGCTGGCCTGGTCGACGACCTGCGCCGCCGGCTCGCCGACAAATATCTGGCCGAGCATGCCTTTTCGCTCGGGCGCATCACCTATCTGCTGGGCTATAGCGACCTCAGCGCGTTCACGCGCGCGTTCCGGCGCTGGACCGGGCGGGCGCCCTCCGAGTGGCGGGCCGAGCTGTCGCCCGCCTCGCAGCCGCCGGCATCACCAGCACTCCCGCATTAGGTCGGCCCGCTCGCTACCCGCGTCCGACGCAAGAGAATGCCCGCAATCCCGGTGCTGCCCTCGCGCCGGCTGTGCTGCCGAGGTGATGGCTGGAAATGTCAAGTGATTGGCTGTCGCCGCTAACGACGCGGCGCCGGCGCCCGGCCATGTTCCGCCTCCTCCAGGGGCGAGCCCGAGATCGCACGGACGCGATGCTGCACCGCAGCTTCGGCCCGTGAGATTCGGCCGTTCCGCTGGCCAGCAGGTTCCCTTTGGGTCCTGGCCGGGGCGCGCCCTGGTCGTCATAGATCTTCTTTGCCAGCAAGGTGTCAGCATGCACGTCCGGATTGCCATCGCCGTCGAGTCCGATCAAAGGCGATGGATCGCCTACGGCGCCAGCGACACAGCCGATTGCGAAGTCATGGGCACGGTCCGCGACATCGTCGGCGGTCACCCGGCCACGATGTGGCTGGAAGTGCAGTTGCCGGAGCCGCCGGCCACGGTCCCGGCCCGGATCGAGCTCCACCACCCGAAATACGCGAACTGAAGCGTAGGGCAGGGCGGTCGCCTGACCCGCGCGGCGGCGCAGCACTTCGAACTTGCCGCCGCCCCCTCTCCTGGCCGATCGCGGCTTCGAACGTCGCTTGCCCGCGACCTTCTGCGCGCTGGTGCCGAAGCCTTCGCGAGCCCGAACGTGGCTGCGGGACTGGCTTTCCAAATTCGCGGCCGCGGGCGTATACCCTGGATTTGACACCAGGATTGGGCGGTTAGCAGGCGCGCGGATGAACGCAACCGAGCTGGACGCGATCGAGGACATCGAGAACGTCTGGATTCCGATGTCGGACGGCTGCCGGATCGCGGCCCGGATCTGGCTGCCCAAGGCCGCCGGGGCCAGGCCGGTGCCGGCGATTCTCGAGTACATCCCCTACCGCAAACGCGACTTCATGCGGGCGCGGGACGAGCCGATCCACCGGTATTTCGCCCACGCCGGCTATGCCGCGGTCCGCGTTGATCTCCGGGGCTCCGGCGATTCCGACGGCATTCTGCTCGACGAGTACACCCGCCAGGAGCAGGACGACGCGCTCGAGATCATCGCCTGGATCGCGGCCAGGCCTGGTGCACCGGCGCCATCGGGATGATGGGGATCTCCTGGGGCGGCTTCAACGCGCTCCAGGTCGCGGCGCGCGCAGCCGCCGGCGCTGAAGGCGATCATCACGCTGTGCTCGACCGACGACCGCTACGCCGACGACGCCCACTACATGGGCGGCTGCCTGCTCAACGAGAACCTGCAGTGGGGCTCGGTCCTGCTCGCGCACTGCGCCTATCCGCCCGACCCCAAGATCGTCGGCCCCCGCTGGCGCGAGATGTGGCGGCAGCGGCTCGAGGATCTGCTGCCGTTCCCGGCGCTCTGGCTGCAGCATCAGTGGCGCGACGAGTTCTGGCGCCACGGCTCGATCTGCGAGCACTACGGCGCGATCAGGTGCGCGGTCTATGCGATCGGCGGCTGGGCGGACGGTTATTCCAACGCCGTGCCACGCCTGCTCCAAGGCCTCACCTGCCCGAAGAAGGGCTTGGTCGGGCCCTGGGCGCATCGGTTCCCGCACAATGGCGTGCCCGGGCCGGCGATCGGGTTCCTCCAGGAAGCCGTGCGCTGGTGGGACCACTGGCTCAAGGGCGTCGAGACCGGGATCATGGCCGAGCCCGCCTATCGGGTCTGGATGCAGGAGAGCGTCGATCCGCAGCCCTACTATGAGGAGCGGCCGGGACGCTGGGTCGCCGAGGCCGCCTGGCCCTCGCCGCGGACCAAGAAGCGGCGCCTGTTCCTGAACCCGGGCCGGCTGGAGCCGGTCCCGACCCAGCCGGTGCTGCTGGCGTTCTCCTCGCCCCAGACGACCGGGCTCATGGCCGGGGAATGGTGCGCGTTCGGCGCCGAAGGCGAGATGCCGCTCGAGCAGCGCCCGGACGACGGCCGCTCGCTGACCTTCGACACCGATCGGCTGCCGGAGCGGGTCGAGATTCTGGGCGCTCCGGTGGTCGAGCTCGACCTCGCGGCCGACGAGCCGGACGCGCTGCTGGCGGTCCGCCTCAACGACGTCCAGGCGGACGGCACCTCGACGCTGGTCACCTACGGCCTGCTCAACCTCACCCATCGGGACGGCCATCAAGCGCCGGCGCCGCTCGAGCCCGGCGCTTCAACCGCATCCGGGTCCAGCTCAACGACATCGGGTACGCGTTTGCCGCCGGCCATCGCCTGCGGCTGGCGCTGTCCTCGAGCTACTGGCCGATCGCCTGGCCATCGCCGGCCGCGGTCGTGCTCACCGTGCGCACCGGCAAGAGCGCGCTCTATCTGCCGGTGCGGCCGCCGTCGGCCGACGACCGGCGGCTGCGGCCGTTCGAGCCGCCGGCGGCCGCGCCCGGGGTCCGTCATCAGCGCCTGCGCGAGTTGCCGCTGCGGCGCACGATCGAGCTCGATCTGGCGACCCACGAGACCGTCTACACGCTCCAGGCCGGCGACTTCGGTGCCGAGCACGCCCGCATCGAGCCGATCGACATGGACTTCGGCCACAGCTTCCTCAAACGCCATCGGATCTTAGAGTACGACCCGCTGTCCGCCGAGACCGAGATCGAGCAGCAGACCACGCTGCGCCGGTCCGACTGGTCGGTCCGGATCGAGTGCCGGACCCGTCTGAGCGCGACCCCGACCACGTTCGAGTTCGGCGCCGAGGTCGAGGCGTTCGAAGGCGAGGACCGGTTCGCGCACCGCCAATGGCAGCTCGCGATCCCCCGCCAGCTGGTCTGATCGGCCTCAGCCGAGCCCGAGGCGGACGCGCGCCGCGTCCAGGATCATCTTCAGCATGTCCGGATAGCCAATGCCGGCAAAGCCGGCCATGAAGGCGAGCTTGCCGTCGTTGGCCCAGGCCGGGTTCGGGTTGACCTCGAGCAGCTTGGGCTGGCCGTCTCTGGCGCAGCGGAAATCGAAGCGGGCGTAGTCGCGACAGCCCAGCCGCGCGAACAGACGCCGCGCCTGGTCGGCCATGCCGGCCAGCAGCGCCGGATCGGCCTCGGCGCGCTTGAACTTGATCTGGGTCCAGTACGGCGAATCCGGCAAGACCTTGGATTCGTAGGCCAGGATCGGATCGAGCCCGGCCGGCAGCCGAGAAAATCGACCTCCAGCGCCGGCAGCGCGGTAAGCTCGGCCCCGGGATTGCCGATCAGGCCGATGCCGTATTCGGGCCCGGGCAGATACTCCTGGACCAGCAGCGCGCGCCCGGGCAGCGCGCTCGCGCCCAGGCGATGTACGCCTCCGCCTCGGCGCCCGAGCGGACCACGGCGTCCTGGCGGATGCCGATACTGCCGTCGGCCTGATTGGGCTTGATCAGTGCCGGATAGCGGTCGGGCAGCGCCGCCGGCGACGGGTCCGGCCCGAGAAAAACCTCGGCCGGCACCGGGATGTCAGCGCCCGGCCAGCAGGCGCACGACCTGCTTGTCGTAGCGAGCACCATGCAGGCGGGTGCCGCGCCGCTGTAGGGCACGCCCAGCAGCTCGAGCAGTGCGGGGACGTGCAACTCCTGGCTCGCGACATTGCCAAAGCCGGTGTCGCAGAAATTGATCACCAGGTCCGGCGGCGCCCGGCGCATGCGCTCGAACAGCGCCGTGTGATCATCGATGAACTCGAGCCGACAGCCCGCGAACAACTCGAACGCCTGGCGCATCGCCCGGAAGGTCGTGAAATCCTCGTCGTTGTAGCGGTGGTCGCGCTTGGTCAGATCGGGCAGGCGGGGATCGCCGGTAGGACGTCAACGCGCAGCGGACCCGTCATCGCGAGAGCGTGCACCAGACCGGCACGTGGTCGGATGGCGCCTTGGCGGCGCGCTCCTCGGCGTCGATCGCGGCCGTCTCGAGCCGGTCGACCGCCTGCGGCGACAGCAGCAGATGGTCGATCCGAAGCCCCTGGTTGGCCCGGAAGAAGCGCCCCTGATAGTCCCACCAGCTGTACGCCCGGGTCCGCGGCTCGACGATCCGGTAGGCGTCGTACAGGCCGAGGTGGAGCAGGGCGCGGAGCTTCGCGCGCTCGGCCGGGTGGTAGCAGATGGTGCCGTCCAGCACCTGGGGGTCGAAGACGTCGAGCGGGTAGGGACCGACGTTGTAGTCGCCGCCGATCACCAGCGGTTCTTCATATCTCAGAAGCTCTTCCGCATGAATCCTCAAGCGATCGTAGAAGGCGAGCTTGAACGGGAAGCGGGGCGAGTCGAGCGCGGTGCCGTTCGGGACGTAGACCGAGGCGACCCGGACGCCGCCGACCACCGCCTCGAGATAGCGTGCCTCCTGGTCCTGAGCGTCGCCGGGCAGGGTCCGGCAGCGTCCTCGATCGGGCTCTGGGCCAGAATCGCGACGCCGTTGCGCCCGCCCGGCTCGCCGATCACGGCGAGGTTGTAGCCCCCAGGTCCTCGAGCGGCCCAGCCGGAGAACTGCTCGGCGCGACCTTGGTCTCCTGGAGCAGAGCGACGTCCGGCCGCGCCGCCTCGAGCCAGGCCAGCACCTCGCGGCAGCCGCGCCCGGATCGAGTTGACGTTCCAGGTCGCGATCTTCATCGGGACCTGCCGATGCCCGGCCGCTCGCGGCGCAGCCTCAGACGGCGAACGAGTTGCCGCAGCCGCAGGACGAGCTGGCGTTGGGGTTGGTGACCGGAAATAGGACCCGGTCAGATCCTCGACGTAGTCGACCTCGCAGCCCATCATGTCGAGCAGCGACATGCCGTCGATCACTACGCGGGCGCCGTCCCGCTCGACCGCGATGTCGCCGTCCTCGTCGCGATCGTCGAGCGCGAAGCCGTACTGGAAGCCGGACAGCCGCCGCCGGAGACGCTGATCCGGAGCTTCAGGCCGGGCTGTGACTCCTTGCCCAGGATCGCGCCGATCCGCCGGGCAGCGTTCTCGGTGACGCTGAACGGTCCGGGCCGGGCCTTGATTTCCGCCATCGACGACACCTATTGTAGCGCTCGCGACGGGGTCCGGCTTGTCGCTCCCCGCCTCTTGCCAAATGTAGGCAGAGCGATCGTCTTGTCAAACCGCCGCCTCGGTCTCGAGTGCCAGGTCTACCGGGGCTGGCGCCCTGGGCGTGCGATCCGGCCCGAAGCCGCGGCCGCCGCCACCTGGAGCCCGAAAGCGCGCTGCGCAGCCCGTTCCAGCGCGACCGCGACCGGATCGTCCACAGCAGCGCCTTCCGCCGGCTGGAGTACAAGACCCAGGTGTTCGTCTACCACGAAGGCGACCACTCCGACCCGCCTGACCCACACCCTCGAGGTCGCCCAGATCGCCGCACCGCGGCCCGCGCGCTCGCGCCTCAACGAGGACCTCGACCGAGGCGATCGCGCTGGCCCACGACCTCGGCCACACGCCCGTTCGGCCACGCCGGCGAGGAGGCGCTCGAGCGAGCGCATGGCGGCTAGGGCGGCTTCGACCACAACGCCCAGACGTTGCGCGTGATCACGCTGCTCGAGCGC
>CAWJAY010000024.1:0-32734 GCA_963840925.1 uncultured Alphaproteobacteria bacterium | reverse complement strand
CAGTAGTTGAAAATGATGCCAAACGCATTTGCCCTCTCGTATAAGTCCCGATACACGGGCACATTTCGTAAGAGCCGATACCGATGAACGACTTCTATCATCAGCCACAGCAACAGGCGAGCAAACCGCATCGATTCTGGACGCAATTGCTGCGCCCCACGTCGGGGCACCGCCATCACTTCCGCATGCAACCACACCCAGACATTGCGCAAGGTCAAGGCCACGCCGATGAACACCAGGCGCAAGACTGGGTTCCGGCTGCTCGTGCGGATGCGCGCTTGATGCACTTGTCGATAGGACGACTCAATGCCAAACCGACCTCGGTACGTGGCGCGAATCCAGCTCAAGGGGCGATGCTTCACTCCCCATGTGGCATACAGCAGGGTCTCGCGCTGGTGACGTCCCCGATGGCCCTGCGTATTGTGGCAGACCACCGCCAGGTCAAAGTCGACATGGCCCTCGGGCGCACTCTTCAAGGTATAGCAGGTCCATCGGCCTTGCTTTTCGGCCGCCAGCGCATAGGTCCCGGTGGGACCACCCGGCGTCGTGGGTTTTTTGCCGCGTTTGACCGCTGGCATGAGGAAGGGCAGTGCCGCCGTAATCAGGTCTTGGATCACTCGCACACTGTAAAAGCCGCGATCGAGCAGCACGAGTTTGATGCGGATCCCCAAGGTGACCAGGCGCGCCAGGAGGATGCGGACCACGTGATCCATGCTCTGCTTGGCTCGTACGCGACACATCGCCAGGGTATAACGGTGGCCCCGGACGACGGCATAGGCGGTGGCATAGGTAAAAAAATGGGTGGTGCCACTCTTGGCTTTGCTGCGGCAGACTTCGCCTTGATGCGCCTCGTCTACCGTTCCATGATAGGGCAGTGCGATCAAATCGATGGCGACGCGACGCCCACGTTGGCCCAAGCCCTGGGGAAGCAACCTTGCCAAGAGGTCATTGACATGGCCTTCGAGGGCATCGAGGCCGCGGAGTTGATGGGCCAGGGTGCCCAGCACCGTGGGGGCCGACGGAGCCCCTGCGAGTTGGTGACAGGCCTGATGGACCGAGAGGTTGGCGGCAGCGGCGAAGACCAAGACCTGCATCAGGTCCCGACTTTGGATGGCGCCGGGCATGGTCAGGGGCAATGTATCGAGCGTGTGGATCGTCAACTTGTACACGTCGTGGCTCTTCAAGGTATACTGAGGCGATGTCGACATCGGGGCTCTCCAGTGGAGTTGAGGGAATTGGGTTATTCCTCTCTTTATCGGAGAGCCCTTTGATTTTTAAAGATCTATAAGATATCAATACCATTTTCAACTACTGAGCCTCAGCTGGTATTCTGATACAATAGGCAGCCAGGGAGGTGCACCGTGGAACGCTCACAGACGTGGAGGAGACGCCGTGAACGTTCGAGGAGGTCCTGCAACAGGCCATCGCCATGCTCCAACGCCAGGGGCGGGTATCGTATCGCGCCTTCAAGCGGCCGTTTGCCCTTGATGACCACTACTTCACAGACCTCAAAGAGGCCATGCTCTACGCTTACCCTCAGGTGGTTGATGAGGCAGGCCAAGGTCTGGTGTGGCCAAGCGAAGCGCCAACGGTCCTTAACCGTGACGCAGGCGGCCGACAGGATCACGGTGTTGACCAGCGACAGACGGGCGATCGGGTCGTTCACGATCTCCCGGAAATTGCCCAAGCCGACGAAGGCGTGGCCCGGGATCTGGAAGTCGTAGTTCACGAACGCGACCCAGACCGAGTAGAGCAGCGGGTAGATCGAGAGCGCCAGGATCAGCAGCGCCGCCGGCAGCACCAGCAGCCAGGCGATCTGCCGGTCGCTCCAGGAGCCGCCGGCCGGCCGCTCGCCGGTGCGCCGGACCGCGACCCCGTTGACGCCCACGCCATCAGCCATGCCGTTTTTCCCACCCACGATATTCCGGCGAAGCATCCGCTGGCGGCGCGCCGCGCAGCCCGCGAGCCGGGCGCCTAAGCCGTTGGTCTCGCCGGCGCCGGCGCTGCCGCGGCGGCCGTCGATCGCCCGGGCCTCGCCGGCGACGTCGTCACCGCCGGCGGATGGCCCGGCGCGGTTAACTTCTGGTTAACCACTGGCGCTCACTGTCCCGGCTCGATGGTCCATGCGACCCTGGGAATCCGCCCCGGCGCCGCCAAACGATCCGGCACGGAGTCCCAGGGTCGCATGGACCATCGAAGGAATATTGTTGAACCCCGAAGGGATTAACCTCTGGTTAACGCTGCCCTGTGCCCTGTGATCACCGCCCCCCGTGCGCCCGGATTGTGCTCCGTGCCCCCTGCTTCGTGCGCCGTACCCCGTGCTTCATGCGCCATGCCCGCGCCGCTGCTCCATGCCGCGCGCTCGGTGCTTAGACTAGTGCCCCGTGCTGCGCGCACCGTGCCCCGCCTCTGGCCCATGCCGCGCTCGGCGTTTCGTGTCCCGTGCTTCGTGCCCCCGTGCTGCGCGCACCCGTGCCCCGCCTCCCCATGCCGCGCTCGGCGTTTCGTGTCCCGTGCTTCGTGCCCCCTTGCTGCGCGCACCGTGTCCGCGCCTCTGCCCCATGCCGCGCTCGGCGTTTCGTGCTCCGGTGCTTCGTGCTCCCCTTGCTGCGCGGACCGTGCCTGCGCCGCCTGACCCGTGCCGCGCTCGCTGCTTCGTGTCCCCTGCTTCGTGCCCTCGTGCTTTGGGCCTGGTTGTGACCAGCCTGGCGGGCGCCGCTCGCCCGAGCGGGTCAGCGGCTGGGAGGCGCGGCCGCCTTGCCGCGCCCTCCGCCGAACCGGCTCCGGACGGGCCGGCATGCTGTCGCCGGGCGCGGCGCGCGGCGAACGCCTGCCGGGCGACGCCGCGGGCTAGGTGATGTGCACCGCCAGGCCCATCGTCTCGATCGTGTGGTCGGCGTAGGAGCCGGGCAGCTTCAGGAACTGCTGATAGGCCGCGCGCTGGCTGTCGACGCCGAGCTTCTGGGTGGTCGCGTCCCACTCCGCGGCCGCCCGCTGGAGCGCGGTCTTGGAATCCTCGCCGGCCCAGACCGCGGTGCACATGCGATCGATCGAGAGCGCATAGTCCTGCCAGCCGGGCATGATCATGTCGAGCACGGCGCCGTTGGCCGAGTTGCTGAGATTGATCAGGTAGTCCTTGGCGTTCGGCCACAGCGCCCGGTAGAGCGGCGAGGTGAAGTGCGACAGCCGGTAGGGGTCGCGGAGCGCGAACGGCGCCGTGACCCGCGCGAGCGAGACCGCCGGGCTGGTCGCCCACTGCATGAACAGATAGGCGGCCTCCTCGTTGGCGGAGTCGGCGGCCAGCGACTTGATGTAGCCGGACGCGTGCGCCGGGTTGCCGCCCGGCACGACCGCGTAGCCGACCTTGCCGACCACGGTCGACTGCGGCACGAAGTTGATCGCCTTGTCGCGCTGGGCGTAGTTCTCGCTCATCCGCCCGGTCGGCGGCCAGGAGAACAGCATCGCCGTCTTGCCCTGCAGCCAGGCGACCCAGGCGGCGACCGCGTCCATGTCGTTGTTGCCCGGGACCGAGGCGGCGTTGGCGGCGACCATCTGCTTGAACGTCAAAAGGCCAGCCTCCGAATCGAGCAGCGCCTTCATGCTCTGGTCGTCGAAGAACTTGCCGCCGTTGGCGCGATACTGCTGCAGGAAGGAGAACTGGTTGCCGGGGCTGCCGGCCTTGCGGAAGTGGGCGGCGCCATAGATGTCCGGCGAGCGCTGATCGGTGATGAACTGGGCGGTCTGGGCGTACTCGTCCCAGGTCTTGGGCACCGCCAGGTCCTTGTTGAACTTGGCCTTGTACGCCTGCTGCAGCTCGGGGTCGCCGAAGACGTCGGTGCGGTAGTAGAGCGCGAACACGTCGCCGTCGTCGAAGAAGCCCCAGCGCTTGCCCTTGTAGGTCGGCAGGAACTGGTACAACGGGTGGAAGTCCTCGAGGTCGGCCTGGTCCATGTGCTGGGCGACGTAGTCGTCGATCGGCAGGATCACGCCGCCGTCGGCGAGCGAGGGGATCCAGGCCGGCTCGATGTCGAGGATGTCGAACGCGCCGGAGCCCGCGATGTGCTCGGCGATCGGCTTGGAGTACTGGTCGGGGTGGGGCAGCTCCTCGACGTTGAAGCCGATCCCGGTCAGGTCCTGCCACAGCGGGCCCGAGAAGTTGCGGGGCTCGAGCGCCTGCAGGCCGGATTTGTAGGTCATGTTGAGGGTCGCACCCTCGTACTGCTTGGCCGCCTGGACGGCGCGGTAGGCCGAGTTCTCCGGCGGCCCCTCGGTCGAGGCCTTGACCGCGGCGGCCTGCGCCTGGCCGAAGGGCGTGCTCGGATCGGCGAGCTCGACCGCCGCTCGCGCCGCGCTCGCGCTGAAGCTCGCGCCGGCCCCGAGCAGGGCCAGGCCCGGGCGCGCCAGCGCGGCGGCGCCGCCGGCCTCGACCAGCCGCTTCAGAAACGCGCGCTTCGAGGTATCGCCCCGCAACCAGGCCTCGACCTCGTCGGCCAGGCCCGCCTGAAACTCCCGCTGCTTGCGCCCGCTGCTCATCGCTTTGCCCCCTGATCCTGTCGCGGCCCTGTCGTTCGCAAGGCCGTCGATTGGCGCTAGCTAACGCGATTTGGGCGCAGCTGGCAAGCTGTGGTGCGCACTGGGCTCAGCCGCTCCTCGCGTCGCCGCCGCGGCGCCGATCGCGACGTGATCTGGATCATGCGCGGCGACATCCCGCTCGAGCTCGAGGAGAGCGCCTTGGTCGACGGCTGCACCCGCTTTGCGGTGCTGCGCAAGGTCGTGTTCCCGATGGCGCGCGCCGGCCTGTTCGCGACCGCGGTGTTCACCTTCGTGTTCGCCTGGAACGACTTCATCTTCGCGCTCGTCCTGACCCGGCGCGAGGTCACGACCTTCCCGGTCCAGGTCACCCACTACTTCGGCGGCCAGTCCAACTTCTGGGCCAAGATCGCCGCGATGTGCGTCCTCGGCACGGTCCCGATCTTCATCGCGGTCGCGATGCTGCAGCGCTACCTGGTCCGCGGCATTTCCTTGGGTGCCGTCAAGGGGTAGAGGTCGTCGTCGGGTTGCCGAATGGGGCCGGACATGGTGGACCGCCCCGGCCGACGCGCTCCTGGTGGAGCGATCTCCAAAGGCGAGAATGGCTTGAACCGATCAACCCGCAGGACCTCTATCCAAGGTGCTCGATCTCCACACCACCCCAATGCCGCTTGAGATACTCCGCAACGACTTGACGGTGGCAGTGGTGCGGTTTGTCCTCGCTGCACAACAGACAGCCGTCGGCTATTACCACTTTCGACAACGTCTCCTCAATGCGTCTTTGCTCCATTAGGGCAAGGAACCGGTTCTCATACATAGCCCAGTCCCCATGTCCTTTTTTGTACTCATCCAGCATCTCTTGAGTTGGCGCCAATTCTGGTAGGTGAATATAGTCAATTCCCAGCAACATCTCCTTGATAACTAAAGCGATCGTTTTTTTTCTCGAAACCAGCAAGTTGAGAAACATTGTTCAATCGAACATCCACGACGCGCTTTGCCCTTGAACTACGCAACATCTCGAAAAAGCGACGCGCGGTCTTCTTCGTAAAACCAATCGTAAGGATTTTGATAGTGTTTCTCTCGTTTCTTCAGTTGCGACGTCCCCATCGACGTACGCCACCCGTTGCTCTTGTCGCGCCAGAGCCTCCGCTATCAATTGATCCTTCGAGCGAAATAGATCTTGTTGTGGCAGGCCGGCGACTTGGAGCAGTCGATCTATCGCAGCCTCGTGCGATTTAAGGCGCCCGTCCGCCAAGATGTGCTGGACCGCTATCCCGCGTGTGGCAAGGCAACGCGCAACGAGAAGGGTACGGTGGCAGTCTAGCGGTTCTTTCTGCCGCGCACATCAAGGCGACACGGTAATCGGTTGCTCAGTGTATTACACGGTCGATGCCAGTCAAGAATGATGGCGTCCGAGATAAGCGCGCGTACGAAACCCGTCCGTTTACATAGCAGGATGCATCGTCCGATCGCGCGCCTAGCTCTTTACCTAATAACACGTACCTGATACCATGCAGAAACATATCTCGCCGAAGAGCGACCCAGTTAAACTGCGGGCTGAAGCGGCTATAGGGTACCGAGCGCACGTCTGCCAGAGCAGTCACACCATATTGATTGAGCAGCGCGAGGAAGGCCTCAACTGAAGTGGCTGGAGTGTCCGATGGTAAACACCGGATTTGTCGTGAGGCTCATCATGCGCTATCCACATCGCGTAGGATGATCGCTGCGATGAGCTGTAATAGGATTCATTGTGCGGTTCGCCGAGACTCACTGTGAGGAAGCTCTCTCCGATTTCGTAGTCACCATTCGGCCGCGCCAGGGAGGTGCCGCTCGTAGGTAGGATCTGTGATCCAGAACCAGTAGTCTGTCCGCTGATGGCGGAAACGCCCTTGCACGCGCCGCTTGGGATTCCCAAAGGCCTCACCGGGCTTGACAAGGTCAACCGATCGACGTGGACGAAATGCAAAGAGCTTCGAAGCGTGTCAGCCGCAGCAGCGGAATCCTATCATTCATTCCGTTGTAGGTGCTATCACCATCTATCCAGAGCGGTTCGAGAGGCTCAACGAGGCGCTCGATGATCACTCCAGACGACGCGACCGACCTTTGACCAGTAATGATCGGGATCAAGCAACCAGTTTCTTGCTTGGTAGCCTCTTGGCCGCGCGTCGAGCAGCGGTATCTCTATGGTGTCGAGCACCTGCGGGTCGCTTGCATCCTCATACTGGCGCTCGTATTCGGTAACCTCCTCATGTTCCCGCGCGCTCACCGGCCGAATCCTGACCCGAGCGGGCGACCCTCGAGGAGCTCTTTGCCAGCAATACAACGGCCGTTGAGCTTGCGTGAATTGAGCAAGGCACACGACCTGCTCACCGTACCCATGGCCTACCTCGACAGCACACACAACGCCAACCCAACCATAGCACGCCAACGAGGCGACGGCAGCTCACCTGCCCCGGAGGCGGCATAGATCGCAGATAGTCTCGCGAGTTCCAATATATCGGCCTCGTTAAGTTCGGGCTGCCGCCGAACATGTTGGTAGGGGTGGCGTCGGGTCAATGGGGCAATCTCTCAGGGATGAGCGGTTCCTCGGGAGCGCTCAGCTCCGTCCCTTTCTGGATCGTCGGCTTTGCAGCTATACGGAGTAAGCGAAGCAAACTCGGGGCGCGGGGCGGTATGGCACGGCTGACGATCAGCGGGCTGCACAAGTACTATGAGCAACGCACGCCGTGCGTGGGGTCGATCTCGACATCCCGGAGGGCAAGTTTGCCGCGCTCGTGGGCCCGTCGGGGCTGCGGCAAGAGCACGTCTTGCGCGCGATCGCCGGGCTCGAGGCGATCGATCGGCGGCACGATCGCGATCGATGGCCAGGGGGTCGACGAGATGCGGCCGCGGGAGCGCAATGTTGCCATGGTGTTCCAAAATACGCGCTTTGCCCGTACATGAACGTTTACGAGAACATCGGCTTGCGCGCGCGGAAAGTTCGCCAACCCGAGATCGAGCGCCGGGTCGAGCAGGCAGCCGCGATGCTCGACATCACGCCACTGCTTGGCAGCCTGCCGCGCCAGCTCTCGGGCGGCCAGCGCCAGCGGGTCGCGATCGGCCGGGCGATCGTGCGCGACGCGCGCCTGTTCTGTTCGACGAGCCGCTCTCCAACCTCGACGCGAAATTGCGCGATGAGATGCGCAGCGAGCTGAAACGGCTGCACCAGGAGCTCGGCGGATACCGGCGGCGTGCTCTGACCGGTTCGCTATGCCAAGCGTGGGCCATCAAGGTCGGCGGTCGACGTCATGGGGCCAGACGATCGGCGGCGTTGCCGCACGGCGCGATCGATGTGATGCTGACAACGCCGATCGAATGTCGCGGAGGACGGACCCTTGCGCGTGCTGGTGACTTTGCTGGGCCTTGCCCTCGGCGCGGCGGCGCACGGGGCCGAGCCGCAGACGTTGGTGTGAGGGCGCCTGGGTGTGTGCCACGCCGGAGGCGCTCGAGGGGGCGGTCGCGGCGGAACGCCAGGGACGCGAGCCGCAGGCGCTCGAGGAGGAGCTGCGCGCCCAGTGCATCCGGATGACCTCCGAGCGCCTTGCGGACGTGATGGCGCCGTTCGTCGCCGTGCTCGAGCGGAACGGGGACCACGCGCGGGTCACGTTCGTCCTCGAAGTTTACGACCGCGGCGCGACCGGAGCCCAGGCCCAAGGCGTTCCCCAGCCCCGCGGCGGCGTCAACCGACAGATCAAGTACGTCGGGTGGACCGCCGCGGCCAATCTGCGCGCGCGCTGACGCGCGCTTCGCCGCCGGCGGGCCGGGCCGCCGAACCCACAACCGGGCGCGGCTGCGGCCGCCCAGACCGGCACCCGAGCCCGCTCTTCCGCCCGGGCCGGCAAAACCGTTATAACCGGGCGCATCGGGAGAGCTGGGCAAAACCGGAGAAACCGTCATGGCCGAGGGTCCGTCGCGCGCGATCATGCTGTTCGGGACCGAGGAGAAGGTCGAGCCGCGCAAAAGGCTGCGGGCGGGGCCGCTGACCTGTGAGCTCGACCGCGGCAATCTCCGCTACATCAAGATCGGCGCCAAGGAGGCGATCCGGGCGATCGCATTCATCGTCCGCGACCAGGACTGGGGCACCTACAACCCGGCGATCGAGAACCTCAAGATCGGCCAGGGGCCGAACGATTTCGAGGTCAGCTACGAGGCGATCTGCAAGGATGCCGGCCAGGAGCTGCGCTATGGCGCGCGGATCAAGGGCGCTGCCGACGGCACGCTCGCGCTTCGAGGCGACCGCGACGGGCGGTCAGCGATTTCGTCACCAACCGGACGGGCTTCGTCGTCCTGCATCCGCTCGAGGGCGTCGCCGGCCAGCCGGTCGAGGTGCTGCACACCGATGGCCGGACCGAGCGCTCGACCTTCCCGGAGCTGGTCGACCCGATGTGCCCGTTCCAGGACATCCGGGCGCTGAGCCACGAGGTGCTGCCGGGCGTGCGGGTCAGCTGCACGATGCAGGGCGATGCCTTCGAGATGGAGGACCATCGCAACTGGAACGATGCCTCCTACAAGACCTACATCCGGCCGCTGGCCAAGCCCTGGCCCGACACGCTCAAGGCCGGCGAGACGACCGAGCAGTCGGTCGTGATGACGCATCGGCGGCGCGGTGCCCAAGGCGGCGGCCGCGGCCGGCGAGACCCCGGTCCGGGTCGCGGTCGACGGCGCGCGCGGGCACGCTGCCGGCGCTTGGGCTGAGCCTGCGCCCGGAGCACGCCGAGGCGACGCTCGAGGCGGCGGGCCTGATCAGCAAGCTCGGCGCCGCAATTCCTGGTCCGCCCGTTCGATTCGCGGATCGCAGACGGCTACCAGGGCCCGGCGGCCAGCGGCCTTTCGACCTTCCCGTTCGATCGGCGGACCGGCGATCCCGGCAAAGTCCTGGCCATGTACCAGGCGCTGGGCGAGGCGACCGGGGCGGAGCTGGTGCTGGAAGCGGTGGTCGCCTGCCGGGAGCCGGATGGCAGCCCGTGCGCCGACGAGGCGACCATGCGGGCCGACCTGGAAAATCCGGGCTGCGGCAAGCGCGGCCGGGGTGCGCTTTGCCGGGGTCGCGGTGGCGCCGGCCTCCGACCTCAAGTGCACGCTGCCGGGCGGCGTCTGGCCGGCCTGCCCGGAGGCAAAAGCACTCTATGCGGCGGCGCGCGAGGCGTTCCCCGGGGTGCCGGTCGGCGGCGGCATGTTTTCGTACTTTACCGAGCTGAACCGCAAGCGGCCGCCGGCCGAGGCGCTCGACTTCGTGGTCCACACCAGCTGCCCGATCGTGCACGCCTGCGACGACACCACGGTGATCGAGAACCTCGAGGCGCTGCCGCACATCGTCAAGTCGACCCAGGCGTTCGCGGGCGGCAAGCCCTACCGGGCGGGGCCGGCCGCGATCGGCGCCCGCGACAATCCTTACGGGGCGGCCGTGACCCCGAATCCGACCGGCGGCCGGGTGGCACTCGCCGGCATCGACCCGCGCCAGCGCGGCCTGCTCGGCGCCGTCTGGTATCTGGGCTACTTCGCGCATATGGCGGCGGGCGGCCTGGAGGCGGTCTGCCTCGCGGCGCCGGTCGGCGAGTTCGGCGTCGTCTACGCCCCGATGGACTGGGCCCAGCCCTGGTTCGACGAGCAGGCGGCGGGCGGCCGGGCGCTGGTCTATCCGGCCTATCACGTGCTGCGCGGCCTCGCCGCCGGCGCCGGCAAGCGCCGGCTCGCGACGGAAGTGTCGGACGGCGCGGCGGTGCAGGCGGTCGCCTGGCAGGCGGACGGCGGCGCGGTGGTCTGGCTCGCCAACCTCACGCCCAGGCCTCAGACCGTGGCGCTCGAAGGGCTGTCCGCCCGGCGCGGCCGGCTCGCCGTGCTCGACCAGGCGAGCTTCGCCGCGGCCGCCGCCGATCCGGACGCGCTGGCCGGCCGCGCCGCCGAGAGCGAACTCGCCCGTCTCGAGCTACAACCCTATGCCGTCGCGCGCCTGGAGAGCCACGGCTGACACGGCAGCCGCGATCCGGCAGCAAGTCGGCCGCGCGGGGGATGGCATGCGCGCCAAAGTCGCCGGGCTGTGGGCGGGCCGGGTGCCGCTCGGGACCGCGTTCTGGTGGTACGCGATCGTCGGCGGCACCGCGCTCAACCTGGCGGCGACGCTGGCCGCGTTCGCCCTGCTCGCGGCCGGGGCGCCGGCGCCGCTCGCGGTGATCGTGTTCGCGCTGCCGATCGCCTACAACCTGCTGACGCTGGTCGCGGTCTGGCGGAGCGCTGCCGCCTACGCGGGGCCGAAGCTGCTGGCCGACCTCGCCCGGATCGCGAGCCTGGTCTGGGCGCTCGCCGCGTCGGCGATCTGAGGCTCGCGCTCGCTTGCCGGCTGGGCTAGGTGGGAGCGGTGAGCTGAAACCGGGAGACGGCTGGACATGAACGGGGCGGAGAGCCTGGTCAGGACCTTGATCGCCGGCGGGGTCGAGGTCTGTTTCGCCAATCCCGGCACATCCGAGATGCATCTGCTCGCAGCGCTCGATCGGGTGCCCGGCATCCGCTCGGTGCTGGGCCTGTTCGAAGGTGTCGTCACCGGCGCCGCCGACGGCTATGCGCGGATGGCCGGCCGGCCCGCGATCACGCTTTTGCACCTCGGTCCCGGGCTCGCCAACGGGCTCGCCAACCTGCACAATGCCCGCCGGGCGCGCTCGCCGGTGGTCAACATCGTCGGCGAGCACGCGACCGCTCACCAGGGCCTCGCCTCGCCGCTCGAGACCGACCTCGAGGCGGTCGCGCGGCCGTTCTCGGACTGGGTGCGGACCGCGCGCACGCCCGCCGAGGTCGGCCGGGCCGCGGCCGAGGCGATCGCGGCCGCGCGGACCGCGCCCGGTCGGATCGCGACCTTGATCCTGCCGGGCGATGCGGCCTGGAACGAGGGCGGCGAGCCGGTGACGCGCTGGCCCCGCCGCCGGCGCCGGCGCCGGTACCGGCGGCCCGGATCGAGGCGATCGCGGCGCTGCTGCGCTCGGGCGCGCGCTGCCTGTTGTTCATGACCGGGGCGGCGCTGACCGAGGCGGGGCTCGCGGCGGCCGGGCGGATCGCGGCCGAGACCGGTGCGCTGCCGCTCGCCCAGATGAGCAACGCGCGGCTCGAGCGGGGCGCCGGGCGGGTCCCGATCGACCGGCTCAGCTATCCGGTCGATCAGGCGCTCGACCAGCTGGCCGGCATCCGGCATGTGATCCTGGTCGGAACCCGCGAGCCGGTCGCTTTCTTCGCCTATCCGGGCAAGCCCAGCCGGCTCGCGCCGGAGGGTGCTGCGGTCCATCGCCTGGCCGGGCCCGAGGACGATCTGGTCGGCGCGCTCGCGGAGCTTGCCGAGCGGCTCGGCGCGCCGCGCCAGGGCGCGCCGGTCGCCGGCCTCGAGCCGCCGGCCCGGCCGAGCGGCGCCTTGACCGGCGACAAGATCGCGCTCGCGCTGGCAGCGGTGCTGCCGGACCACGCGATCGTCGCCGACGAATCGGTCTCGGTCGGGCGCAATTTCTTTGCGCTGACCCGCAACGCCCGGCCGCACAGCTGGCTGCAGGTGACCGGCGGCGCGATCGGCTGCGGCCTGCCGCTCGCGACCGGGGCCGCGATCGCCTGCCCGGAGCGCCGGGTGATCGCGCTCGAGGCCGACGGCAGCGCCATGTACACGCTGCAGGCGCTCTGGACCCAGGCCCGCGAGGGCCTGGACGTGACCACGGTGATCCTGTCCAACCGCAGCTACGCGATCCTGCAGGGCGAGATGCGCAACGTCGGCGTCGAGCATCCGGGCACGCACCGCGCGCGACATGATGGAGCTGGACCGGCCCGCGCTGGAGTGGCCAGCGCTGGCCGCGGGCCTGGGCGTCGAGGCGGCGGCGACCGACGATGCCGGCGAGTTCGCCCGGCTGCTCGAGCGTGGCCTCAGCACCCCCGGCCCGTTTCTGATCGAGGCCCGCCTCTGAGCCGCTCAGGCCGATTTCTGAGGAGACAGGCCACCGCACGCGCCCCACGGGAAGCGCTGGCCCGCCCGCGGCGCCGGGTGCCGTCAGTCGTTCTGATGGTAGCGCAGGATGGTCGCGATGTTCTCGTAGGCGATCGCCTGCTTGGGGTCGATCTCGATTGATCTCCGATAGTCGGCCAGGGCCCGCCGGTAGTCGCCGAGCTTTTGCTCGAGGTAGCCGAGATTGTAGTGGGCCCAGAAAAAGTCGGGCTTGGTGGCGATCGCGGCCTGATAATGTTTGATCGCGTCGCGGTAGTCGCCATCCTTCTGGAGAAGGTAGCCTAGGTTATAATGGGCGAACGGGTGCCCGGGTGCCAGGCGCAAGGTCATCAGGTATTGCTGCCGGGCGCCGGCCGCGTCGCCCTGCTGCTGCAACAGATAACCCCAATCGTAGTAGGTCTCCGCGTGCCCGGGCCTGGCCGCGACGGCCATGCGGTAGGCCTCGATCGCCTGGGCGATCTCGCCCTTGGCCTGCAGCCGGCGGCCAAGCTCATGGAGCGGATCGATGTCCTCGGTTTCCGGTCTGGTCAGCGTGCCGGTCCGGACGGCGAGCGCTGCGAACTTGCCGCGGGCGGCGAGCCCGCCCACGGTGGCTTCGACCCGGGGCGGCGCCGGCAGGGCGACCGCACTCAGACCGGTCAAGATGGCAGGGGCCGGAGCGGCGCTCGGCGGTTCGGGTGGCTCGAAGGCGACCGAGACGATCTCGACCGGGGCGGTCGGCGGCGGCTTGACCGCGAGGCGCGGGCTCGGCTGCGCCGGGCTGGCCTGGGGCCGTTGCTTGACCGGCCCCGGCAGCGCTTGGACGACCAGGCCCCCGGCCTCCGCCGGCGGTCCGACCAGGCGGCCGCGATCGCGATCGCCGGTCGGCTCGACCAATGCTACCAGCGCCAGCGCGGTCGCGCCGGCGGCGCTGATCAGCACGGCCGAGCGGCGGGTGGTGAGCCGCTCGCGCGCCCGCTCGAGCGCGGCGCGCGCAGCGCGACCGCCAAGCCCGGCCGCGGGCGCGCTTGCCGGCGGGTCCGGGGGCGGCCGGGCGCTGACGCGGGTCTCGATGTCGTGCCAGCGCTCGGCGTCCCAGTCCGCCGGCTCCGGCCCGGGCGCCGCGCCGGCCGACTGGAGCGCGGCGACGAACCGGGCGAAGCGGGGCGGCTGGTCGGCCCAAATTGGACCGGCGTCCGGAGTGGGCGCGGGCACCGCCGGCCGGACGAAGCGCGGCCGGATCGGGCAACGGGTCAGAAAGGGCGGCGCAGCGCGAGGCGGCCAGGGCCGAAAGACCACGGTCGGAAGCCTGCCCCCGGGGGCGTCATCGTGATCGCGATCCACGGTCATCGCTTCACTCCGGCAAATGATCGCCGGCCGACCGGCAGCGGTCGATCACTTGAGCCGTGGTTGTTCTCGCCTCCGCAACATTCGCTCGACAATTTTTCTAAAATTAGCAAGAGAACGGAAAGAATCAAGCGCGAGAGTGCAATTGCAGATTATTGGCGCCGCCGATCGCAGATGAAGTAGGGGACAGGTCCGGTCGCTACAGGATGTAGCGGTGGGCACCACCGCGTCCTACCGGTTGACCAACGCGCCGAGCGACCAGCCGGCCCAGACGCCGCCCAGGCAAAGGCCGACCGAGAAGACGACGTTGCCGGTCGCGAGCAGCCATTGGTCGCGCTGGATCAGGACCAGCGTCTCCAGGCTGAACGACGAGAACGTCGTGAAGCCGCCGAGCACCCCGATCATCAGCCACTGGCGCAGGTCGGGGCTCAGCAGCAGCCGGCCGTCGGGCCCGGCGACCGCGGCGATCAGGCCGATCAGCGTCGAGCCGACGGCGTTAACGACCAGCGTGCCCCAGGGGAAGGTCGCGCCGACCGCGGTCGCTACGATGCCAGCGCTCCAGTAGCGCAGCAGCGTGCCGATCGCGCCACCGATCGCAATGTAGAGCGCACTCACCACCGTTCCGCGTCGCGCCGCCGGCTCGCCAGCCGGTCGGGAGGCGAAAGTCCGACGCCCGCGGTCAGGGCTTCAGCCCGGTTTCAAGCAACGCTTCCAGCTCGCGCCATTCGCGGGCACTCAGGCCGCTGTCCGCCTGCTCAATCGGCTCGTCCCGCAGCCGGCGCCGGATGACATCGAGCGCCTCCGCGGACAATTCGGCCCCGCGCAGCCGGTAATTCTCGAACGCCGCGCAGGTCAGCGGCAGCCAGCGCCGGAGGACGTCCAGCAGCACCTCGGCGTAGGCGCGAATCTCATATTGAGCATGAGGATCTATCCGTAACGCAATGAAACTTAGTAGATTGTGCAGGTCGATCTTCCAATACCACTCGGTATAGGTGTTGAGCGGCAGGACCATGCGCGCGAGCTCGCGCGCGAGACCGACCGCGCGCGGGTCGATCGGCTCGCCGGCCTCGTCCCGATTGAGCAGGCCGAGGTAGCGCTCGTAGGCGGCCTCCGCATTGCGGGCGAGCGTGCGCTGCGCCTGCTCGGCCTCGGCGCCCTCGAGCACCGGGCCCCGACCCTGCCGGTTGCCGCTCGACTGGGCCGCAAGCTGCTCGGCCGCGGGCCGGTAGAACTCGTCCTGGAGCACCGAGTAGCGCGCCGAGTACTCGTTGACGTTGGCGGTCCGGTGGCGGATCCACTGGCGGGCGACGAAGATCGGCAATTTGACGTGCACCTTCAGCTCGCACATCTCGAACGGCGAGGTGTGATGCATCCGCATCAGGTAGTTGATCAGGCCGCGGTCGTCGCTGACCTGCTTGGTGCCCCGGCCGTAAGAGACGCGCGCCGCCTGCACGATGGCCGCATCGTCGCCCATGTAGTCGATCACCCGCACGAAGCCGCGATCGAGCACCGGCAGCGGCTGATACAGGATCTCCTCGAGCGCTGGCACCACCGGCCGCCGGGTCGGCGCGGCCTGGGCGCGCAGCGCCTCGATCTCGTCCTCCTGCTCCCTGGACAGCGGCATGGCGGACCTCCTCGCTGGCCGGCGGCGTCGCCGCGATTGGACCACATCGGACCCCGGCGGTCGAGACCGCCTTGCGGCCTCGGGAGCCGGTCTCTAGCTTGCCGCGATTGTTCGGGTGGACGGAGGCAGCGATGCGGCGATGCTTCGGGATCGCGCTCGCGCTGGCGCTGGAAGTCAACGCCGGTGGCGTCCGGGCGATGAGCGGCTGGGGCTTCTACGGCGGCGATCCGGGCGGCACTGCGCTATTCGAGCCTCGATCAGATCTATCGCGGCAACGTCGGCCGGCTCGAGGTCGCCTGGACCTATCGGACGGGAGAGCTCGGCCAGGGGTTCGCCAGCCGGGACAAGCTCGCGTTCGAGGCGACGCCGATCCTGGTCGAGGGCCGGCTCTACCTGTCGACGCCGACCGCTCAGGTGGTCGCGCTCGACCCGGCGAGCGGCCGCGAGCTCTGGCGCTACGACCCGAAGATCGAGCGCGGCCGCCGCTACGCCGAGGCGACCTCGCGCGGGGTCAGCGCCTGGCGCGATCCCGAAGCCCTGGCTGGTGCGGCCTGCGCGCTGCGGATCTTCATCGGCACGCTCGATGGCCGGCTGATCGCGCTCGATGGCGCGAGCGGCGAGCCGTGCGCCGACTTCGGCAGCGGCGGCGCGGTCGATCTCGCCCGCGACGTGCGGCCGACCGAGGCCGGCCAGTACGCGGTCACCTCGCCGCCGGCGATCGCCGGCGACCTGGTGATCACCGGCTCGGCGATCGGCGACAACCGGGCGGTCGAGCTCGAGCTCGGCACCGTGCGCGCGTTCGATGCCCGGACCGGCGCCCGCCGCTGGACCTGGGAGCCGATCCCGCGCGCCGAGGGCGATCCGGCGCACGCGGACTGGCGCTCGACCCAGGCAGCGCGGACGGGCGCCGCGAACGCCTGGTCGATCCTGTCGGTCGACCCGGAGCGCGACCTCGTCTTCGTCCCGACCGGGGCGCCGAGCCCGGACTTCTATGGCGGCGAGCGTCTGGGCGACAACCGGTACGCCAACTCGGTCGTCGCGCTGCGGGCCTCGACCGGCGAGCTGGTCTGGGCGCGGCAGCTGGTCCATCACGATCTGTGGGACTACGACGTCAGCTCGCAGCCGGTGCTGGTCGATCTGGCGCGGGACGGGCAGCGCGTTCCAGCGCTGATCCAGGCGACCAAGATGGGCCTGCTGTTCACCTTCGAGCGGACCAGCGGCGAGCCCTGGTTCGCGATCGAGGAGCGGCCGGTGCCGCAGGGCGGGGTTGCCGGCGAGCAGCTGTCGCTGACCCAGCCGTTCCCGACCGCGCCGCCGCCGCTGGTCTCCCAGGCGCCGGTCACGCCCGCCGACGCCTGGGGCCTGATCCTGTGGGACCAGTGGCGCTGCCGGCAGCTGATCGGGCGCTACCGCTCGGAGGGGATCTACACGCCGCCCTCGCTCGAGGGCACGATCATGAACCCGGGCTACGCCGGCGGGGTCAACTGGGGCAGCCTCGCGTTCGAGCCCGAGCGGCAGCTCGCGATCGTCAACGCGATGCAGGTGCCGATGGTCGTGACTCTGGTGCCGCGCGACGGCTTTGCGACCATGGCGGGCTCAGGCAAGTTCGAAAACTCCGAGTTCGGGCGCCAGCAGGGGACGCCTTACGGGATGCGCCGGGAGGTCCTGCTGTCGCCGCTCGGCATCCCCTGCACGGCCCCGCCCTGGGGCACGCTCAGCGCGGTCGACATGGCGGCGGGCAAGATCCGCTGGCAGGTACCGCTCGGCACGACCAGGCGCAAGGCGCCGTTCGCGCTCCGGTGGGGGATGCCGAACATGGGCGGACCGATCGTGACCGCGGGCGGCCTGATCTTCATCGCCGCCGCGACCGACGACATGCTGCGCGCCTTCGACGTCGACAGCGGCGAGGAGCTGTGGCGCGCGGAGTTGCCGGCCGGCGGCCAGGCGACGCCGATGACCTACCAGCTCGAGGCGACCGGCCGCCAGTACGTCGTGATCGCCGCCGGCGGCCACGGCCCGCTCGACACGACCCGCGGCGACCACGTGGTCGCCTTCGCGCTGCCGGACCGCCCGGGCCAGTAGATGAGAAATCCGCGGCGCGCGTGGCCAGCGCGCCCGCCCTCTTCAAACACGGCTGCGGAACGCTTATATTGGGGACGTCGGCGACGGTCGACTATGGCGATAAACGCCGTTCGGCATAAGCGTAGCGGACCCGGGGGCAGTACCCGGCGCCTCCACCAAATTCCCGCCCGGGCGACCTGGCGGGGTCGACGTGAGGGGGCGAAACAGGCTCGACGCGCGTGGTAAAGGGACGGTTTTTGCCCGGCATGGTACCGCCGTTATCGGGCCAGACTTACAGATGCCAACGACAACCGTATGGCTCTCGCTGCCTAACCATTAGGTAAGCGCGGTCTGCGGGGGGGACCGGGCAACAGAAGCCCCCCGCACTTAGCTACCCCTTCGGGGGCAAGCGCGGCTCGGGGGGCGCCGGGCAACAGAAGCCCCCCACTTGCCCTGCTCGCGAGCCCATGCGAGGGCTCGAAGGTCGGATCGAGCACGCCAGCCATGCCCGCATCGTCCCTCGATTACGGCCAGCTGGTCGAGCGCGCCCTGCGCCGGGTCGTGCACGACGCCCTCGTGCTGGTCGCCGAGCACGGCCTGCCCGGCAATCACCATTTCTACATCACCTTTTGCACCGAGCATCCGGGCGTGGGCTTGGCCGACAGCCTGCGCGCGCGCTATCCGGCCGAGATGACGATCGTGCTCCAGCACGAGTTCTGGGGTCTCGAGGTCGGGCCGGACGGCTTTGCGGTGACCTTGAGCTTCAACAGCGTGGCCGAACGGATCGAGATCCCGTTCGAGGCGATCCGCGTGTTCGCCGACCCGAGCGTCGAGTTCGGGCTCCAGTTCACGGTCCCCGAGGGACCGACCGAAGCCCGGCCGGCAGCGCCGCGGCCGCCTCGCGCCGAACTGCCGCTGGCGCTCGCCGAGGGCGCCGGCAAGCAGCCGCGCGCGCTCGCGGACGAAGCCGACCAGCGCGAGGGCGCCGGCGCCGAGGTCGTGACGCTGGATCGCTTCAGGAAAAAATAGGCGGGCTCCCGGCAGCCGCGCCCGATGGTAGCGGCGAGTGGCGCTGCGGATTGACAGGGCGCGCGCATCCGGCTTGATGAAAGGCGAGGCGATTTGCAATCACAGGTACAAGTATGACCGGTGACAAGCGAGTGCGGGTTGAAACCGATACCTTCGGCCCGATCGAGGTGCCGGCCGACCGCTATTGGGGTGCCCAGACCCAGCGCAGCCTGCAGAACTTCCGGATCGGCACCGAGACCCTGCCGGCGCCGCTGGTGAGCGCGCTCGGCCTCGTCAAGCGGGCCGCGGCCAGGGTCAACCGCGAGCAGGGCCGTCTCGAGCCGCGGCTCGCCGACGCGGTCGCGCGCGCCGCCCAGGAAGTGGTCGACGGCAAGCTCCTCGAGCACTTCCCGCTGGTCGTCTGGCAGACCGGCTCGGGCACCCAGAGCAACATGAACGCCAACGAGGTGATCGCGAACCGGGCGAACGAACTGCTGGGCACGCCGCTCGGCAGCAAGGTGCCGGTCCACCCCAACGATCACGTCAACCTCTCCCAGTCCTCTAACGACACCTTCCCGACCGCGATGCACATCGCCGCCGTGCAGCAGGTCCATCACGAGCTGCTGCCGGCGCTCGAGCACCTGCTCGCCGGCCTGCACGCCAAGGCTGCGGCGTTCAAGGACATCGTCAAGATCGGCCGGACCCATCTCCAGGACGCGACGCCGTTGACCCTCGGCCAGGAGTTCTCGGCCTACGTCCAGCAGGTCGCCTTCGGCATCGCCCGCATCAAGCAGGCGCTGCCGCGGCTTTGCCAGCTGGCCCAGGGCGGCACCGCGGTCGGTACCGGCCTGAACGCCGCCCCGGGCTTCGCCGAGCGGTTCGCCGAGGAGGTCGCGGCGCAGACCGGCCTGCCGTTCACGAGCGCCGACAACAAGTTCGAGGCGCTGGCCGCGCACGACGCGCTGGTCGAGATCTCGGGAGCGCTCAACGTGGTCGCGGTCAGCCTGACCAAGATCGCGAACGACATCCGCCTGCTCGGCTCCGGCCCGCGCTGCGGCTTCGGCGAGCTCAGGCTGCCCGCGAACGAGCCCGGCTCCTCGATCATGCCGGGCAAGGTCAATCCGACCCAGTGCGAGGCGCTGACCATGGTCTGCGCCCAGGTCATGGGCAGCCACGTCACGGTCAGCATCGCCGGCGCCAACGGCCATTTCGAGCTCAACGTCTATAAGCCGGTGATCATCTACAACGTGCTGCAGTCGATCCGCCTGATGGCCGATGGCGCGCGCAGCTTCACCGACAAATGCGTCGCCGGCCTCGAGGCCGATCGCGAGCGGATCGACGAACTGCTGCACCGCTCGCTAATGCTGGTGACCGCGCTCAATCCCAAGATCGGCTACGACAACGCCGCCAAGATCGCCAAGAAGGCGTACGCCGAGGGCACCTCGCTCAAGGAGGCGGCGCTGGCGCTCGGACTGCTGAGTGCCGAAGAATTCGACCAGCTGGTCCGGCCGGAACAGATGCTGGGGCCCGCCTGAGCGGCTCGGTCAGGGCGCCTGCGACGGCAGCGGCGGCGCGGGCGGCCGGCGCAGACGCAGCTGCGGGCGGTCGAGCGGCCCGACCAGCCGGAGCTCGAGGGCGTCCTGCTGCGGGCCGCGCGCCGGGTCCGGGCTCAGCGTCAAATCGGCCGCCCAGAGCCAGAGGTCGACCGTGCCCTCAACGCTGACCGGCGTGTCCGCGAGCTCCAGGCGGACCTGCCGGGCGCTGGCAATGCCGCGTTTGAGCGCGAAGCTGCCGCTGAGGTCCGGCACCGCGATGGCGGGCGCCGCCGCGGCCGCCGCGCCGTCGACGCCGGTCGCCGCGGTCGCCGGCGCCGCCGCGAGCTGGGATAGATCGGCGCCGACCAGGCGGCCGTCGTGGAGCCCGACCTTGGCCTCGCCGATCAGGCCGCGGACCAGCTCTGCCATGCTGTTGCCGGCGGTGGTCGCCTCGAGGTACAGATCGGCCGCGCCTTCGACCACCGGCGGCAGGTCGAGCCAGGCGGTCAGCGCCTTGGCATCGACCCGGCGCAGATCGAGCGCCAGCGCCAGGAACGGCAGCGGGCGGGCGCCGTCGACCGAGACCTGGGCGTCGAGCCGGCCGCCCCAGAGCGCCGTCGCCAGCCGATCGACCATCAAGCGACCCTGATCGAGCTTCGCCCGCAGCTCGATCCCGGGGCCGGCGAGGCCGCCTTTGGCGGACAGCTCGATCTCGGCGTCGGCGGACTCGAGCCAGCCGAAGGCGAGCGGCTCGGTCGACCAGGCGCCGCCCGGGCCGGGCTGGAGCAGGATCGAATCGTGCCGGACCCCGGCCAGCGCGGCCAGGACCGCGAGCCCGTCGGCGCTCGGCTGACCGGCGCTGAGCCGGAGCGCGAGCCTGGGCCGCGGCTCCGCGGGCTGCCAGTCGACCTGCCCGGTCAGGCTCATGGCGCCGAGCTGCGCCGTGCCGACCGCGGCGGTCTGGCCGGCGAGGTCTCCGGTCACTTCCGCGGTCACCTTGAGCGGCGCCGGCCCGGCCGCAGCGGGCGCGACCAGCAGCGCCATCCGCTCGAGCAGCTGGCGATAGTCGGGATCGTCGCCCTCGAGGGCGAGCGCATAGCTGATCGGGCCCGCCGGCGGCGTCTTGACCTCGCCCTCCAGCGCGAGGCGGGTGTCGTCGTGATGGAGCTCGAGCGCCATGTCGAACGCCTCGAGATCGCCCTTGGCGGTGCCGCTCGCGCTCACCGGGGTCAGGCGCGCGAGCATCAGCGGCGGCGCCACGCCGAGCCCCCGGAGCAGCTGGAGCGGCCGGGCGGTCTGGACCGTGCCGGACAGATCGAAGCTCCGGCGCTCGAGGTCGAGCGCGCCGGCAATCCGGCCCCTGGTGTCGGCGGCGTCCTGCAGCGACAGGTCGTTGAGAGTCAGCTGGCCCGCGACCGAGCGAGCGTCGAGGGCGACCTGCTGGAGGCGGAGGCCACGCCAGGTCAGGCGCTCGATCCGGGCCTGGAGCGCGGCGTCGAGCGCGCCGAACAGGCGCAGCCCGCGCTCGACGATCTGCGCCGGGCTGGCGGCCGGCAGGTAGGCATCGAGGTCCAGCCGGTCGAGCGTGAGCGCGCCCGCGACCTGCGGCCGGGCGCCCAGGCCCAGCGCCAGCGAACCGGACAGGCGGGACGCGTCGACCCGGAGCTCGGCATCGGTGAAGCGGACCGTCGAGGCGTTCAGCGCCAGCTGGCTGTCGAGGCTGAGGGTGCGCAGCCGGCCGGCGGCGACCCCGGTCGGCTCGAGACCCGACCAGGCGAGCAGCTTGCCCAGGTCGTCGCAGACCACCGCGAGCGCTCCCTGGAGCAGCGCGTCGGC
Organism: uncultured Alphaproteobacteria bacterium; assembly: GCA_963840925.1. GTDB lineage: Bacteria > Pseudomonadota > Alphaproteobacteria > Geminicoccales > Geminicoccaceae > DATAOG01. The sequence goes on along the minus strand of CAWJAY010000024.1, from coordinate 10,806 downwards.
CCCTTGCCCGGCGAGCGCGCCGGTGAAATCGACGCTGGTCTGGCCGGGCAGGCTCGCGCGCGCCTGCTCGACCGTCACCTGGCCGGGGCCGGTCAGGGCCAGCGTCGTGCGCAGCCGGCGCATCGTGCCGCCCCGCCAGTCGAGCGCCTGCACCGAGAGGTCGATCCGGCCCTTCAGGCCGGCGAGCGCCGTGAGCGGGGCGAGACCGGCGCCGTCCTGCGGCCACGCGTCGGCAACGACCAGATGGGGCACGTCGAGCTCGAGATCGAACTCCGGCCGCGGCCCCGCGAAGCCGATCTGCAGGCTGCCCTCGGCCTCGGTGGCGCCGAGCGCCACGCGCAGCTGCGCAAAGCTCGCCTGGTCGTCGACCAGATCGAGGTGGCCGCCGAGGCGAAACGGCACCGCGAGCCATTCCGGCAGCACCGGCAGCTGGCCGCCGAGCGCCCGGCCGAGAGCATCCAGCCCGGCCTCGGCGCTGCTCCCGGTCAACGACATGTCACCGCGCAGCCGCGGCGCCGCCAGATCCGACCAAGCCAGGCCGCGAAAGCTCAGCACGGTCGGATCGCTGCCGGACTCGGCCGCGGTCACCACCACTTGGAGCGTGCTCCAGCTGTCGGAGTGGATCTGGCCGAGCCGGCCGGTGACCCCGAACGGCTGGGCGGCGATCGCGAACTGGCCATCGAGCGTATAGGGCCCGTTCGGCCCCGCCGAGCCGACCTCGAAGTTGATCGCCTCGATCGCGTGCTCGGGGCTGCGTTCGCCGTCGCCGACGAGCGCCCGGCCGTCGACCACGGTGAGCCGGGCCGGGCCGCCGCCGCCGCCGAGCGGTGACAGCATGCCGCCGCCGGCCAGCAGCAGCGCGTGCGCGCGGCTCGCATCCGGCGCTTCGATCCGCAGCACGGGTCGGACCAGCCGGACCGAATCGACCTCGAGCCGGCCGCGCAGCAGCGGCAGCGGCTTCAGGCGGAGATCCAGCCGGTCGACCACGAGCGAGCGGCCGGCGGGGGCGGCCGACGGGCTCGACAGGGTCGCCTCCGCCAACGTCAGCGTCGGCCGCGGCAAGAGCTCGAGCTCGATCTGGCCGCCCATCGCGACGGTCTGGCCGGTGATCGCCGCGGCCTGCTCGGTCAGCTGGTCACGGTAGTCGTTCCAGCTGACCAGGCGCGGCAGCAGGACGAGGCCGCCGACCAGCGCGCCCGCCACGAAGACCGCGACGACCACCAGGATGCGCACGCCGGTGTCATGGACCGCCGGGTCAGCCCCGCCGGCGGCCCCGACCGCCGCCCGTCGGTCCGGCTCAGGCGCGCGGATGGGCATCATGGTACAGCCGCATCAGACGTTCGCCTTCGATCCCAGTATAGCCTTGCGTGGTCGACAGGCTGGCGTGGCCGAGCAGTTCCTGGATCACCCGCAGATCGGCGCCGCCGGCCAGCAGGTGGGTTGCGAAGCTGTGGCGGAGCGCGTGCGGGCTGGCGGTCTCCGGCAGCCCGAGGCGCCGCCGCAGCACCTGCATGCGGCGGCGGACCAGCGCCGGCTGCAGGCGCCGGCCGCGCAGGCCGACGAACAGCGGCGCCTCGGCGCCGGGCGCGTGCGGGCAGTCATCGAGATAGGCCGCGAGCGCCTGAGCGACCACCGGCAGCAGCGGTACCAGCCGCTGCTTGCGGCCCTTGCCGGTGACCGTGAGCGCCTGCTGGCGGGCGGGCTCGCGCCCGAGCGCCCGACGCTCCAGCGCCAGCGCCTCGCCGATCCGCAGGCCCGCGCCGTAGAGCAGCAGGAGCAGCGCCAGATCCCGGCTCGCGACCCAGTCGGGGCTGGCGCCTGCGGCGACCTCCTGGATCAGCGCCCGCGCCTGCCCGGGCGAGAGCGGCCGCGGCAGCCGTTTGACCAGCCTGGGCGTGCGCAGCGCCTTGAGCGCGGCGTTGTGGCGGCCGTGCTGACGGTCGAGATAGCGGTAGAAGCTGCGGAGCGCGGCCAGCGCCCGCGCGGTCGAGGTCCGGGCCAGGCCCTGGCGGTGGCGCCAGGCGAGCCAGGCGCGGAAGTCGGCCGCGGCGAGGTCGGCCAGCTGGTCGAGCCCCGGCGGGCCGCCCAGATGGTCGCAGCAGAACGCCAGAAAACCGCGCAGGTCGGTCTGGTAGGCCTTGACGGTCGGGGCCGCCTGGCGCTTCTCATGGCAGAGCCAGTCGCGCCACGCCGCGGCCACCGCGTCGACCCCCGGCCCGGCGCTCGGAACGAGCCGTATCACGTCGATCTCCGATGCCGTCTCTCCGCGACAGTGCCGCGGGCAGCCGGTGTCGCGCAAGCCGGAATAGGTGTGAGCGGCCCGACCGCGATGATCCCTACGGTTCCGGTCCTGGTCCCGTTGCCGCTGGAGGCGCCGTTCGACTACGCGCTGCCGGCGGATCTCCGGGTGGCACCGGGCGACCTGGTCGAGGTGCCATTCGGGTCGCGCCAGGTGGTTGGCGCGGTCTGGGACGCGCCTGCGGCCGTCAGCGCCGGCGCGCCGGTGCCGGCGGCGCGGCTGAAGCCGATCCTGCGCCGCCTCGAGGCGCCGCCGCTGCGGCCGCCGCTGCGCCGGCTGATCGAGCACGTCGCGGCGGTCACGCTGGCGCCGCTCGGGGCCGCGCTCAAGCTCGTGCTGAGCGTGCCGGCCGCCCTCGAGCCGCCGCCGCCAAAGCTCGGCCTGGTGCCGGCGGCGGCTGCCGGGAACGAGACCGCATCGAGCGCGGCGCGCGGGCGCGTGCTCGCCGCCCTGGCCGATCGCCAGCCGCGCCGTCCGGCCGAGATCGCGCGCCTGGCCGGGGTCGGCGCCGGGGTCGTGCAGGCGATGGCCCGGGCCGGCCTGCTGAGCCCGATGCCGCTGCCGGAAGCCGCGCACGGCCCGCCCGCAGCGCCACCGGCGCCGGTGACGCTGTCGCCGGCGCAGGCTGCGGCCGCGCGCACGCTCTGCGCGGCGCTCGCGCGCGGCCATGGCGTCACGCTGCTCGAAGGCGTGCCCGGCGCCGGCAAGACCGAGGTCTATCTGGAGGCGGTCGCGGCGACGCTCGCGCGGGGCAAGCAGGCGCTGATCCTCTTGCCCGAGATCGCGCTCACCGCCCAGCTGCTCGAGCGCTTCGAGCGGCACTTCGGCCGGCCGCCTGCCGCCTGGCATTCCGAGCTCGGCGCGGCGGCCCGGCGGCGGACCTGGCGGCGGATCGCCCTGGGCCGCGAGCCGATCGTGATCGGCGCCCGCTCGGCCTTGTTCCTGCCGGTGCCGGACCTCGGCCTGATCGTGGTCGACGAAGAGCACGATCAGAGCTTCAAGCAGGAGGACGGCGTGCCCTACCACGGCCGCGATCTGGCGGTCGCGCGCGCCCGCTTGGAAGGCTGCCGGGCGATCCTTGTGTCGGCGACGCCCGCGCTCGAGACCGCCTGGACCATGGGGCGGATCGCCGGCGCCGTCGGCCCGCGCGCGGCCGGCGATGCCCTGCTGCTGCCGGCCCGGCACGGCGGCAGCGAGATGCCCGCGGTCGCGCTGATCGACCTCAGGCGCGATCGCCCGCCGCGGGGCTCACTGGCTGGCGCCCAGCCTGCGCGCGGCGCTCGAGGCGACGCTCGGCGCCGGCGAGCAGGCGCTCTTGTTCCTGAACCGGCGCGGCTTCGCGCCGCTGACGCTCTGCCGGGCCTGCGGCCATCGCCTGCGCTGCCCGAACTGCAGCGCCTGGCTCGTGACCCACCGCCTGCGCCAGCGTCTGCTCTGCCATCACTGCGGCTACGGTCGCGCCGAGCTCGACCATTGCCCGAGCTGCGGCACGGTCGATGCGCTGGTCGCCTGCGGTCCGGGCGTCGAGCGCCTGGCCGAGGAGGTCCGGGCGCTGCTGCCAAACGTGCGGGTCGCGATCCTGACCAGCGACCAGCCGGCCGGCCCGAACGCGGCGGCGGCGCTGCTCGGCGCCATGCGCGACCATGAGCTGGACCTGCTGATCGGCACCCAGATCATCGCCAAGGGCCATCATTTCCCGGATCTGACCCTGGTCGGGGTGGTCGACGGCGACCTCGGCCTCGCGGGCGGCGATCTGCGCGCCGCCGAGCGCCAGTTCCAGCTGCTCTACCAGGTCGCGGGCCGGGCCGGGCGGGCGGCGCGCCGCGGCCGGGTCTTGATCCAGACCCATCTGCCGGACCACCCGGTGATGCAGGCGCTGGCGGCCGGCGACAAGGAGCGCTTCTACGCCGAGGAGCTGGCCGAGCGGCGCGACGCGGGTATGCCGCCGTTCGGGCGGCTGGCAGCGCTGATCGTCTCCGGCCGCGACCTCCAGGCGGTGCGCCGCCTGGCGGCGCTCTTGGCGCGCGAAGCGCCGGCGCCGCCGGGCGTGCGCGTGCTCGGCCCGGCACCGGCGCCGCTGGCATTGCTGCGCGGCCGCTACCGCCAGCGCCTCCTGGTGATCGCAGCGCCCGAGATCGACGTGCCGGCGCTGCTCCGACCCTGGGTCAAGGGCCGCAGGCTCCCGGGCGACCTCCGCCTCCAGGTCGACATCGACCCCTACAGCTTTCTGTGACTTGCGGGCGGAGCCTTGGCGAACGCGGCCGATCGGCGCGCCCGCCCGGGGCTGCGGGCTGCGGCGCGCTGTCGGCTTGCACGGCCTTGGGCCCTGTGTTATTCGGGCCGCGCTGCACGGGAAGGCGCGAGTCCCGGTCATTTCGTGACCGTCGGTCGGGTTCTCTGGAAGCCGGGGAAGCATCGGATTGCCTGCATCATCAGCGGACGCGTCGGGCTTGGCGGGCCGCTACGCTACGGCCCTGTTCGAGCTCGCTGAAGACCGGGACGCGCTCGATGCGGTCGCGGGCGATCTCGATGATTTCGGTTCCCTGCTCGATCAGAGCGCCGATCTGCGGCGCCTGATCCGCAGCCCGGTGCTGGCCCGCGAGGACCAGGGCCGGGCGATCACGGCGCTCGCCGAGCGCGCCGGCTTCGAGCAGCTGACGCTGCAGTTCCTGGGCCTGCTCGCGCACAAGCGCCGGCTGTTCGTGCTGCCCGAGATCATCGCCGCCTATCAGGCGATGCTCGCGCGCCACAAGGGCGAGGTCGGCGCCGAGCTGGTCTCGGCGGTGCCGCTGTCCGAGGCCCAGGCCGAGCGCGCGCGCGAGCAGCTGTCGGCGGCGATCGGCCAGACCGTGACCCTGTCGCGCGCGGTCGATCCGGGGCTGCTCGGCGGGCTGGTCGTGCGGATCGGCTCGCGCATGGTCGACGCCTCGCTCCGGACCAAACTCCAGCGGCTCGAGCTGGCCATGAAGGGGGCTGCCTGATGGACATCCGCGCGGCCGAGATCTCGGCGCTCCTCAAAGAGCAGATCGCCAGTTTCGGCACCGAGGCCGAGGTCGCCGAGGTCGGTCGCGTGCTCTCGGTCGGCGACGGCATCGCGCGGATCTACGGCCTCGACCAGGTCCAGGCCGGCGAGATGGTCGAGTTCGAGGACGGCACCCGCGGCATGGCGCTCAACCTCGAGACCGACAACGTCGGGGTCGTGATCTTCGGCGACGACCGCCACATCTTCGAGGGCGGCACGGTCAAGCGCACCCAGGCGATCGTCGACGTGCCGGTCGGCAAGGGGCTGCTCGGCCGGGTCGTCGACCCGCTCGGCAACCCGCTCGACGGCAAGGGCCCGATCGAGGCCGCCGAGCGCAAGCTGGTCGAGGTCAAGGCGCCGGGCATCATCCCGCGCCGCTCGGTCCACGAGCCGATGCAGACCGGGCTGAAGGCGATCGACAGCCTGATCCCGATCGGCCGCGGCCAGCGCGAGCTGATCATCGGCGACCGCCAGACCGGCAAGACCGCGATCGCGATCGACGCCTTCATCAATCAGAAGGGCATCAACCAGAGCGACGAGGAGCAGAAGAAGCTCTACTGCATCTACGTCGCGATCGGCCAGAAACGCTCCTCGGTCGCCAGGGTCGCCAAGATCCTCGAAGACTTTGGCGCCATGGAATACTCGATCATCGTCGCCGCCACGGCGTCCGACCCGGCGCCGCTGCAGTACCTGGCGCCCTACGCCGGCTGCACGATGGGCGAATATTTCCGCGACAACGGCATGCACGCGCTGATCGTCTACGACGATCTGTCCAAGCAGGCGACCGCATACCGCCAGATGTCGCTGCTGCTGCGCCGGCCGCCCGGCCGCGAGGCATTCCCGGGCGACGTGTTCTATCTGCACTCGCGCCTGCTCGAGCGCGCCGCCAAGATGAACGAGGACCACGGCTCGGGCTCGCTGACCGCGCTGCCGGTGGTCGAGACCCAGGCCAACGACGTCTCCGCCTACATCCCGACCAACGTGATCTCGATCACCGACGGCCAGATCTTTCTCGAGACCGACCTGTTCTATCAGGGCATCCGGCCGGCGGTGAACGTCGGCCTGTCGGTGTCGCGGGTCGGCTCGGCTGCCCAGCTCAAGGCGATGAAGCAGGTCGCGGGCCGGATCAAGCTGGAGCTCGCGCAGTACCGCGAGATGGCGGCGTTCTCGCAGTTTGCCTCCGACCTCGACGCTGCCACCCAGCGCCTGCTCAACCGCGGCGCCAGGCTCACCCAGGTCCTCAAGCAGGGCCAGTACGTGCCGATGCCGGTCGAGCTTCAGGTCGGCGTGATCTACGCCGGGGTCAACGGCTATCTCGACCGGGTTCCGGTCGCCGAGGTGACCCGCTTCGAGGAAGGGCTGGTCAACGAGCTGCAGGCCAACGGCCAGGGGATCCTGAAGGCGATCCGCACCGAGGGCGCGCTCAGCCCGGCGACCGAGGCCGAGCTCAAGCGGCTGCTCGACGGCTACAGCCAGGCCTTTGCCTGAGCCCGGGCTCAAGCTTGAGCGATGCCCAGCCTCAAGGACCTGCGCACCCGGATCGGCAGCGTCAAGCAGACGCAGAAGATCACCAGCGCGATGAAGCTGGTCGCCGCCTCCAGGCTCAAGCGGGCGCAGGAGCAGGCCGAGGCGGCGCGGCCGTTCGCCGAGCGCATGGCGATGATGCTGGCCAATCTCGGGGCCGGGGTCGCCGACCGCGAGGGCACGCCGCCGCTGCTCGCCGGGACCGGCCGCGACGAGGTCCACCTGATCGTGGTCGCGACCGCCGACCGGGGCTTGTGCGGCGGCTTCAACAGCTCGATCGTGCGCGGCGTGCGCCAGCGCATCCGGGACCTGCGCGAGCGCGGCAAACAGGTCAAGGTGCTATGCGTCGGCCGCAAGGGCCGCGACATGCTGCGGCGCGAGCTCGGCGATGCGATCGTGGGCACGGTCGAGGGCGTCGGCCGGCGCCGGCTCGAGTACGCCGAGGCGGTCCAGATCGCCGAGCGGATCGACGGCATGTACCAGGCCGGCGAGTTCGACGTCTGCACGATCGCGTTCAATCGCTTCCGCTCGGCGATCACCCAGGTCCTGACCCTGCAGCAGCTGATCCCGGTCGAGGCGACGGCCGCCGAGCCCGGCGAGGGCGGTCCGGGCGAGGTGCAGGCGGTTTACGAGTTCGAGCCCGACGAGGCGGCGATCCTGCGCGAGCTCCTGCCGCGCAACCTTGCGGTCCAGATCTACGGCGCGCTGGTCGAGAACGCGGCCAGCGAGCAGGGTGCCAGAATGACCGCGATGGAGAATGCGACCCGCAACGCCGGTGACATGATCGATCGCCTGACCACGTTCTATAACCGCACCCGTCAGGCGCAGATCACCAAGGAGCTGATCGAGATCGTCTCCGGCGCCGAGGCGCTCTGATGCGCCCGCCCGATCTGAGGAACCACGATGAATGATGTCAGTCGCGACAACATCCAGAGCGGCCGGGTCACGCAGGTGATGGGCGCGGTCGTCGACGTCCAGTTCGACGGCGGCCTGCCGGCGATCCTGAACGCGCTGCACACCGACAACCACGGCCGCCGGCTCGTGCTCGAGGTGGCGCAGCATCTCGGCCAATCGACCGTGCGCACGATCGCGATGGACGGCACCGACGGCCTGACCCGCGGCCAGGAGGTGGTCGACACCGGCGAGCCGATCGCGATGCCGGTCGGCCGCGAGACGCTGGGCCGGATCCTGAACGTGATCGGCGAGCCGGTCGACGAGCGGGGCCCGATCAAGGCCAAGATCAAGGTGCCGATCCACCAGCCGGCGCCGCTCCTGATCGACCAGTCGACCGAGACCGAGATCCTGACCACCGGGATCAAGGTGGTCGACCTGCTGACGCCTTATCCCAAGGGCGGCAAGATCGGCCTGTTCGGGGGTGCTGGCGTCGGCAAGACCGTGATCATCATGGAGCTGATCAACAACATCGCCAAGGCGCACGGCGGCTTTTCGGTGTTCGCGGGCGTCGGCGAGCGGACCCGCGAGGGCAACGACCTCTACAACGAGATGATCGAGTCCGGGGTCATCGACCTGAAGGATCTGTCCAAGTCCAAGGTCGCGCTGATCTACGGCCAGATGAACGAGCCGCCCGGCGCGCGCGCCCGGGTCGGGCTCTCGGGGCTCACGGTCGCCGAGCATTTCCGCGACACCGAGGGCCAGGACGTGCTGCTGTTCATCGACAACATCTTCCGCTTCACCCAGGCCGGCTCCGAGGTCTCGGCGCTGCTCGGCCGGATTCCCTCGGCCGTCGGCTACCAGCCGACGCTCGGCACCGACATGGGCGCCCTGCAGGAGCGGATCACCTCGACCACCAAGGGCTCGATCACCTCGGTCCAGGCGATCTACGTGCCGGCCGACGATCTGACCGACCCGGCGCCGGCGACCGCGTTCTCGCATCTCGACGCGACGACCGTCCTTTCCCGCCAGATCGCCGAGCTCGGCATCTATCCGGCGGTCGATCCGTTGGATTCGACCTCCCGCATCCTGACGCCTGCGGTGGTCGGCGAGGAGCATTACGCGGTCGCGCGCGAGGTCCAGGCGACGCTCCAGCGCTACAAGGCGCTCCAGGACATCATCGCGATCCTGGGCATGGACGAGCTCTCGGAGGACGACAAGCTCGTGGTCGCCCGGGCGCGCAAGCTGCAGCGCTTCCTCTCCCAGCCGTTCCACGTCGCCGAGGTGTTCACGGGCTCGCCCGGCAAGCTGGTCAGCCTCGAGGAGACGATCGCGGGCTTCAAGGCGATCTGCGCCGGCGGCTACGACGACCTGCCCGAGGCCGCGTTCTACATGGTCGGCGGCATCGAGGAGGCGGTCGAGAAGGCCAAGCGCATGGCCGCCGAGGACTGAGGAGCCTGACGGGTGGCCGAAGCCGGAACTGCGCCTGGCAACAAGGTCGAGTTCGAGCTGGTGGCGCCGGAGCGGCTGCTGGCGAGCGCGCTTGTCGACATGGTCGTGGCCCCGGGCGAGGCCGGCGATTTCGGCGTCCTGCCCGGCCACAGCCTGTTGATGTCGCTGTTGCGGCCGGGCGTGCTCGAGACCTGGGAGGGCAACCAGGTGACCCGGCGGATCTTCGTCGCCGGCGGCTTCGCCGAGGTCAACGAGCGCGGCTGCACCGTGCTCGCCGAGGAGGCGATGCCGGTCGAGGAGATCGACCGCGAGGCGGCGCGCCTACGGCTGCAGGACGCCGAGGACAAACTCCGTGAAGCCCAAAGCGACGCCGAGCGCGGGCGCGCCGAGCGCCAGATCCGGATCGCCCAGGCGCTGATCGAGGCCGCCGGCGGCTGAACGCTCAGAGCGGTCGCCCGGTGGTAGGGCTTGCCGCCGGGCTCGAGATCTGAGAGGGAGGAGCCAGAGGATGACACCGAGCGCAGTCCGCGCGGCGGTCGCGGCGCTGACCGAGGCCCGGCGCAGCCGGACGGCGCTCGCGGGCCTGCCCGAGGCGTGCCGGCCGCAGACCCTGGACGACGGCTACGCCATCCAGGAGGCGTTCGTCGCGGGCTTCGGCCAGCCGGTCGCCGGCTGGAAGGTCGGCTGCACCGCCCTGGCGACCCAGCGGCTGTTCGGCATCGAGGAACCGTTCTACGGGCCGGTGCTGGCGCCGGTCGTGTTCGCGTCGCCCGCCGAACTGCCGGCCGCGGATTTCCCGCTGCGCGGCATCGAGTGCGAGTTCGCGTTCCGGCTGGCGGCCGATTTCGAGCCCCGCGAGCGGCCCTACGAGCCCCACGAGGCGGCCGAACGGGTGAGCGCGCCGATCCCGGCGATCGAGGTCGTGAGCCCGCGCCTCGACCACCCGATCAAATACGGCGCGCCCTCGGCGATCGCCGACTGCGGCGTCAACGGCGCCCTGGTCCTGGCGCCGCGCGGCTCGACTGGCAGAGCCTCGATCTCGCGACCCACGAGGTCCGGCTCGAGATCGACGGCGCGCCGAAGGCGGCGGGCACCGGCGCGCTCGTGCTCGGAATCCGCTCAACGTGCTGGCATGGTTCGTCAACCGCTACACCGCGCGCGGCCGGACGCTGCCGGCCGGCCAGATCGTCAGCACCGGGACCACGACCGGCCTCGTGATCCTCGAGCCCGGCCAGACCGCGGTCGGCGACTTCGGCATCCTGGGCCTGGTCTCCGTCAGGTTCAGCCCATGAGCCGAGCCTCGGCGCGCAGCGAGTCGCGCATGACGGTCGCCGAGTTTTTGACCTGGCGCGCCGATCTGAGCGACGACGGGCGCTATGAGCTCGTCGGCGGCCAGTCGGTCCGCCTGATGTCGCCGACCAACCTCCGCCATGCCCAAATCCAGCAGAACGCCAGCGGTGCACTGAGGCGATGCATCGCCTCGGCCGGTCTGCGCTGCCGGGTGTACGAGGCTGGTCCGGGCATAGCTGTCGGTGTCGAGGACGATCATTGCCGGATTCCAGATGTGGCCGTGACCTGCGCCGCAACGATCGATGACCGAATGTCTCTGATACCCGAG
>CAWJAY010000023.1:0-48376 GCA_963840925.1 uncultured Alphaproteobacteria bacterium | reverse complement strand
ATCGGCGACGCGAACCGCCCCGCTCACCTGATCGGCCGAGATCCTGATCGCCTCCGCCAGCAGGCCTTCGGCGTGCTGGGCATAGCGCCAGGCCATCCAGCCGCCGGCCGTCGCGAGCACCGCCAGCAGCAGCATCGCGGCTCCGATCCCCTGCCAGATGCGGGCGCGGCGACGAGCGGCGATCAGCTCGCGCTGGCGCAGCGTCGTTGAACGGCACGCCGAGCAGCGCCCGCGATCAGCTTGAGCTTGGCGTTGTCCTTGCCGTCGGCCTCCGGGCGCAGATCGGCGGCGATCGGCTCCGCCGGCTGGTCGGTCACGGCGGCCAGCGGCGTCGACCTGGAAGCGCAGCGCCCGCGGAAAGCATTCGCGCTCCGCCGTCGCGGCGTGCGGCTCGCCGTCGACGATCAGCGGCAGGATGCGGTCGGCCCGGCCCAGCCGCTTGAACTCGGTGATCTCCTGGTTGACCCAGCGGCTCTGCGCCGCCGCCGGGCTGCACAGCGACGATCAGATGCGCCGACTGCGCCAGCGCCTCGCGCAGCACGACCGGCAGATCGGCCGACGCCGCGAGCTCGTCCCGGTCGCGGAACACCGGGGAAATCTTGCTCGGGATCGGACCGTTGCGGCCCGGCTGGCCGACGAGCGGCTTGGGCACGCGATAGCTTTCGATGCCCTTGTGCAGCCAGCTTGCCCAACGTTGGTCGCGGTGGCTGTAGCTGATGAAAACCGGGTACTTGCAACCCGCGGCTACGCTCGTCGCTGCCATCTGCTCCAAACCCTCGATCGGCTTAAAATCGCGCAAATTCTACCCTAGCTACTCCTGCTCGGCAAGAAGGTGCGGGGGGCGACCGCTGCGCCGTTGACCCGATCGGGATCGGCTCCTAGAGCTTGACCGATGGCGACCGGCGGCCGGACCGGCGTGAGCCAACCATCAATAGCGCTGCCGGAAGCTACCCGGATCAGGCCGGCGATCCGTGCAGGCCAATGCGTGGCGGGGCCGCGCCCGGAGCCTCCGGCAGTGAACGCGAAGGTCGGGCGATGAACGGTCGCGGCCCCGGGAGTGCGGATCGACGACTTCGGGCGGCTTGGGTCGCGGCCGCGCGATGAGCCTCGAAGCCCGGGGCATCGTTGCCGGCTACACGCGCGAGGTGCCGATCCTCAAGGGCGTGAACGTGGTCGCGCAGGACGGGCTCGTGACCGTGATCATCGGCCCGAACGGCGCCGGCAAGTCGACGCTGCTGCGCACGATCTACGGCTATCTGCACCCGAGCGCCGGCGACGTCCTGCACGATGGCCGATCGATCAAAGGGCTGGCGCCGGCGGCGATGCTGCGCGCGGGGATCGCCTACCTGCTCCAGGGCCACAGCGTCTTTCCGGCGATGACGGTCGAGGAGAACCTCGAGCTCGGCGGCTGGATCCAAAAGGGCGATCGGGCGGCGCTCGGGCGCGCGTTCGAGGCCGTCTACGCCCGCTTTCCGGAGCTCAAGGAGCGCCGCCGGCAGCCCGCAGGCGCGCTCTCCGGCGGCCAGCAGCGGATGCTCGAGATCGCGCGCCTGACCATGACCGGGCCCAGGACGCTGCTGCTCGATGAGCCCTCGGTCGGCCTGATGCCGAAGCTGGTCGACCTCGTCTACGCCGAGATCGCCAAGCTGAAGCAGGAGAAGTTCACGATCGTGGTCGTCGACCAGAACGTCAAGAAGTCGATCGAGATCGCCGACTATGTCTACGTCCTCAATCTCGGCGAGAACAGCCATCACGGGCCGCAGCAGGACTTCACGGCGCGGCTCGAGGAGATCATTCGGGAATGGCTGTGATGGTCGATCTCAACATCCTGACCGACCCGGCCGTGCTGTCCGAGCTGATCTTCCAGGGGCTGGTGCGGGGGGCGATGTACGCGCTGATGGGGATCGGCCTGTCGCTGATCTTCGGCATCCTCGGGATCGTCAACTTCGCCCACGGCGAGCTGTTCATGCTCGGCGCCTACGTCATGTACTTCGTCGCCGCCACGCTCGGCCTGCCGTTCATCGCCGGGGTCGCGGCCGCCGGCGTCGCGCTGTTCGTGGCCGGGGTCGTGATCGAGCGCGGCCTGGTCGAGCCGCTCCGCCGGCGCGCCGGCCGTGACTGGCTGCTCAATTCCTTCGTGCTGACCATCGGGCTGATGGTGATCCTGCAGAACCTGGCCCAGATCGGGTTCGGCAGCCAGCGCCGGGGCGTGACGACGCTGATCGCAGGCAGCGTCACGCTCGGCGAGGTCACGATCACCTATGAGCGGCTAGTGATCCTGGCGCTCGCCTGCGTCGTGGTCGGCCTGCTCGCCGCCTACGTCAAGTTCACCCGCACCGGCAAGGCGATCCGGGCGACCGCCCAGCACCCGGAGGCGGCGCAGACGCTCGGCATCGACATCAACCGGATTTACACAATCGCGTTCGGAATCGGGGCGGCGCTGGCCGGCATGGCCGGCGCGATGCTGATCTCGATTTTTCCGGCTTATCCGACGGTCGGCGCCCAGCCGGTGCTGAAAAGCTTCGCGGTCGTGATCCTGGGCGGGCTAGGCAACATCCCGGGCGCGATTGCCGCGGGCTTTCTGCTCGGAATCGTCGAGGCTTACGCGTTCTTCTTCATGTCGGCCGGGTGGCAGAGCGTGATCACGCCGATCATCATCGTGCTGGTCCTGATCTTCCGGCCGCAGGGCCTGTTCACGGCCCAGAGCGAGCGGCCGTGACTGCGCTCGCCGCCGGCACTCCCGGGTCGATCACCCCGATCCGCGCGCTCAAGATCGCAGCGCTGCTCGCCCTGCTGATCCTGGCGCCGCCGTTGCAGATCATCCCTACATCACGACGATCTTCATCTCGGCGCTGATGTTCGGCATCCTGGGCGCGATCTACGATCTGATGATCGGCTTCGCCGGCCTTGCCAACTTCGGCTACGCCGGGTTCATCGCGGCCGGCGCCTACGGCTCGGCGCTGGCGTCGTTCCACTACGGCATCAGCCCCTGGTTCGGGCTGCTGATCGGCGGCCTCTGCGGCGGGCTGATGGGCTTGTTCACGGGGCTGATCACGCTCCGCCTCAAGGGCCTCTATCTCGGGCTCACGACCTGGTTCATCGCCGAGGCGCTGCGCTTCACGATCGCCAACACGCCCGAGTACACGCGCGGCATGCTCGGCCTCGCGGTGGCGCCGTTCCCGAACCTGTTCGGCATCGACTTCTCGCGCGGTCAGCTGCTCCACTACTATTATCTGCTGCTCGTGCTGGGTGCGGTGATCCTGATCGCGATGCAACTGCTGGTCAGCTCCAGGATCGGGCTCGCGTTCAGGGCGATCCGCGAGGACCAGCTGGCGACCGAGAGCCTGGGCCTCAACACCACCAGGTACAAGCTGATCAACTTCACCGTCGCCTGCTGCTGCACCGGCGTGATCGGCTGGTTCTACGCCCACTACCTCGGCATCCTGTCGCCGACCCCCGAGGAATTCGGCGTGCCGCGCACGGTCGAGGTCCTGACGATTGCCTACGTCGGCGGCCGCGGCACGCTCTGGGGCGCCTTGTTCGCGGCCTTCCTCTTGATCGGCTTCCAGGAATATTTCCGCGAGCTCGAGGCCTGGCGGCTGGTGATGTTCGGCACGCTGTTGATCCTGGTCATGATGTTCGCGCCCAAAGGCCTCGCCGGGCTCAGGAAATATTTGTGGTAGATGAAGGGTTTCAGCTTACCAGCTGGCGTCCTCCTCGAAGCGGAAGGCATCGCCCGCCCGGCGGATGCGCCCGACCGACGGCAGCGGAAAGTGGGCGGTGCAGATCAGCGTCTCGGTCTCGCAGTAGCGCTCGAAGAAGGCGCGCCGGGTGCGCTTGGCCAGATCCGGGTCCCAGTCCGGCCAGGCGGTCCATTCCGGGCGCAGAAGCTGGATCGGCGAGTGCATGACGTCGCCGCACATGACCGCGCGCTCGCCCTTTGAAGCCAGGCAGATTGCGACGGGGCCCAGCGTGTGGCCCGGGGTCGGCTCGAGCGTGATCTGGTCGTCGAGCGCGAAGTCGTCGCCCACGACCTCGGCCTGCCCGGCCGCGATCACCGGCAGCACGCTGTCCTCGAGGGCGGCGCGCGAGAATTTCGGGTGGCCCTGCTGCCAGGAGTTGAGCTCGGTCTTCGAGAACACGTAGCGCGCGTTGGGGAAGGTCGGGACCCAGCGGCCGTCGACGAGCCGCGTGTTCCAGCCGACGTGGTCGACGTGCAGGTGGGTGCACAGGACGTAGTCGATCGCCTCGGGTGCCACCTCGAGCGCGGCGAGCGCGCGCATGTAGGTATCGTCGGACTTCTGGTGCCAGAAGGGTCGGTTGGGCCGTTCCTTGTGGTTGCCGACGCAGGAGTCGATCAGGATCGTGTGATGGGCCGTGCGCAGCAGGTAGCTCTGGACCGGGAACAGCAGCGCGCCGGTCGTGCTGTCCATGGCCCTGGGCTTGAGCCAGCTCTCGTGCGGCGCCCAGTCGGCCCGCGTGGTCTCGGGAAAGAACACCAGCGGGTCGAATGGCGAGACGATCTCAAGCGCGCTGGCGATCGCGACGTCACCGATGCGCCTGCCTTGCAATGCCATTGTAGCCTCCTCCCTTCAGCTTCCAAGCCACCTCCTCGATAACCCCTTCGGCGAAGGCCGGTGCCTCCGATGGTCGATCCTCGTCTGCGATCGGCTGGCCCGAGGAACCGCCGGGCCTTACGCCCGTTGTCGAGGAGCGCCCGACCGTGCCGTGATAACTTCTGGCGGGCAACATTGGGGGACGCTGATGCTCACTAAACCGCCGTTCAAGCGGACCTGTGTCGAATGCAACCGAAATTTCTCGACCGACCGGCCGCACGCCCGGTACTGCTCGTCGGATTGCCGGCGGGCACGTTTCGAGAGTTGCCGCGGCGGCGCGCGCACACCGGCCCCGATCGCGAAGCCAAGCCGCCCGCGCCCGAGCTAGTGTCGGCGGGCGCGGGCCGGTTCGGCGCCTCACGCCGGCGCCTGATGGACCTCGATCACGTTGCCCTCGGGATCATAGAAGAAAATCTGCTGCCAGCCGTTCATCGCGAAGCCGCCGTAGTCGGCATAGGACACGCCCCTGGCCTCGAGGCGGCGCTTGAAGCCATCGATATCGTCGGTCCGAAAGGCGATGTGGCCCCGCTCCAGCGGGTTGACCGACTGGCGCATCCGAAAGGCGACGTCGAGGTCCTTCTCGGCCAGATGCAGCTGGGTCGTGCCGTCGGAGACGAACGCGACGTCGCCGGAATAGCCCTGCCCGGTGATCCGGCTCGCATTCATGCTGGGCTCGGGCTCCAGCTCGAGCACGCCCCGATAAAACTCGTCCATCGCCGGCACATTCGTGGTCGGCAGATTGATGTGGTGCAGCTTGAGCTTCATGGGCTCTCCCTCCGCTTGCATCGGCCCAGCCGGGCGCCTAGGCAAATCCATACACCAAGACGAGGAGGCAGGCGTTGGCCTTCGAGACCATCCTCTATCACGAAGACGGGCCGGTCGGTTGGCTGACGCTCAACCGGCCCGACGACGGCAACATGTTCACCGCGACGATGTGCCACGAGATCCGCGACTGCATCAACGCGGTCCGGCGCGAGACGCGCACGCGCGTGCTGGTGATCACCGGCGCGGGCGAGAAGTTCTTTTGCCTCGGCGGCCGCAAGCAGGGCATGGACGACACGCGGCTCTATGCCGGCGTGCTGCCGACGCTCGAGATCTACGAGAGCATCGATCGGCTGCAAAAGCCGGTGATCGCCGCCGTCAACGGCTTCGCGGTCGGCGGCGGCAACGTGCTTCAGGTCGTCTGCGATCTCACGATCGCCAAGCAAAGCGCGGTCTTCCGCCAGGTCGGACCGATGATGGGCAGCTTCGATGCCGGCTACGGCACCTGGTACCTCGAGGACCTGGTCGGCAAGAAGAAGGCCAAGGAGCTCTGGTACCTGAACCCCAAGATCACGGCCGAGGAAGCGCTCGCGATCGGCCTGATCAACCGGGTCGTGCCGGACGACCGGCTGGGCGCCGAGACCCAGGCCTGGGCGCTCGAGGTCGCCGAGCGGGGCGCGTTCGCGCTCGCCTCGGTCAAGGCCGCCTTCGGCGCCCGCCACGGCGGCGTCGCCGGGCTCGCCCGGGTGGCGCACGACCTTCTGCTGCGCCAGTATCTGGACAGCGACGAATCGAAGGAGCTGGGCGCTGCATTCGCCGGCCGCCGCACCCCCGATCCGGACAAGTTCGGCCACTGATGCGATGGGCCACCTTCTGACCCTGCACGACCCGCGGACCGCCCGGCGCTACTACGAGGCGGGCGTCTGGCAGGGCGACACCTTCTACACCCTGCTCGCGCGCCATGCCGCGCTGCGGCCGGAGTCTGCCGCCGCCCGCGACGGCGCCAGGCGGCTGACCTATGCGGCGCTGCTCGGCTGGGTCGACGCGCTGGCCGATGCCTTCGCCGCGGCGGGGCTCCGGCCCGGCGAGCGGGTCAGCCTGTGGCTGTCCAACCGGCTGGAAGCGCTCGCCGCGTTCCTTGCCTGCGCCCGCAACGGCTACGTCTGCAACCCCTCGCTGCACCGCAACTATCGGGTCGAGGAAGTATCCGGGCTGCTCAGCTACATCGACGCCCGGGCACTGCTGCTCGAAGACGGCTGGGGTGTCGCTGCCGATCGCCGGGACGACCTTCTCGCGGCGGTGCCAGGGCTGCGCCAGATCTGGCGGCTGCCGCGGTCGCGCACGCCCGGCTCCGACCTGCCCGGGCCGGGGGCAAAGGCGCGCGGCCTCGCCGAGATCGACGACAATCCCGACAAGGTCGCCTACCTCGCCTTCACCTCCGGCACCACCGGCGTGCCCAAGGCGGTCATGCACTCCGACAACACGCTGCTCGCCAACTGCCGCGATCTCGTGCGCGACTGGCGCCACGACCACACCAGCGTGCTGCTGACCCTCTCGCCGCTCTCGCACCACATCGCGTGGGTTGCGGCCGGTCAGGCGCTGACCGCCGGCATGGAGCTCGTGGTCGACGATCCGCCCGCGGGCCGGAGCCGGCTCGACTGGCTGCTCGACACCGGCGCCACCTACGTCATGGGCGTGCCGACCCACGCGATGGACATCCTGGTCGAGCAGCAGCGGCGCGGCATCCAGCGCCTGGGCCGGGTCCGGCTGTTCTACATGGCGGGCGCGCCGATCCCGCGCGCGGTCGCCGAGCGCTTTCTGGCGCAGGGCGTCCAGCCGCAGAACATCTACGGCATGACCGAGAACTCCTCGCACCACTATACCCACCCCGACGACGATGCCGACACGATCTGCGCGACCTGCGGCCGGGGCGGGCTGGCCTACCAGATCAAGATCTTCGATCAGGCCGATCCGGACCGGGCGCTGGCGGCGGGCGAGACGGGGCAGATCGGCGGCCAGGGCGGCGCCTTGATGCTCGGCTACTTCGGCAATCAGGCGGCGAGCGAGCAGTCGTTCAACAAGGACGGCTGGTTCCTCTCGGGCGATCTCGGGCGGCTCGATGCGCGCGGCAACCTCACGGTCGTCGGCCGGCTCAAGGACGTCGTGATCCGGGGCGGCCACAACATCCATCCGGCCAAGGTCGAGGAATTGGCGCTCCGCCATCCGCTGGTCGCCAGGGCGGCGGCCTTCGGGGTGCCGGACGAGCGCCTCGGCGAGCGGCTCTGCCTCGCGCTCGCCTGCGCCGGCGACGAGCGGCCGCGGGCGCAGGACCTGCTCCAGCACCTCTGGGAGCAAGGCCTCGCGATCTCCGACATGCCGGAATACTTCGTCCTGCTGAACGAGTTTCCGCTGACCGCGAGCGGCAAGGTCCTCAAGCGCGAGCTCGTGGCCTGGGCGCGCGAGGGGCGGATCGCGCCCGAGCCCTGCCGGTTCGAGGCACGAGACTGACGATGACGCGCCTGCTCGAACGGCTCGACCTGCCGCCGGGCCTGGCGCCGGAGGAGGCGATGCTGGTCGGGACCGTGCGCGCGCTCGCCGCCGACGTGATCGCGCCGCGCGCCGCGCACCACGACCGCACCGCCGAGTTCCCGTGGGGCAACGTCGAGGCGATCAACGCGCTCGGCCTGAACGCGATGTTCGTGCCGGAGGCCTACGGCGGCCAGCCGGTCTCGTACTGCGCCTACCTCGCCTGCGTGCGCGAGCTCAGCAAGGCCTGCGCCGCGACCGGCAGCATCTGGTCGACCACGTTCCACGCGATGAAGCCCTTGATCGACTTCGGCAGCGAGGACCAGAAGCGCCGTCTGCTGCCGAAGATCGCGGCCGGCGGGCTCGCCAGCCTGTGCATCACCGAGCCCCAGGCGGGCTCGGACGCGGCCGGCATGCGCACCCGTTTTGCCCCAGAAGGAGACCGAGTTCAAAATCGATGGCGGCAAGACCTTCATCACCAACGGCGACGTCGCCGATCGCTACCTGCTGTTCGGCAAATGGAGCGAGATCGAGGACCCGCGGCAGGCGATCTCGGTGCTGGTGGTCGAGGCCGGGACGCCCGGCGTCTCGGTCGTGCGCACCGAGGACAAGATGGGCATCCGCGCGTCCTCGACCGCGACGCTTGCCTTCGAGGACTGCCGCGTGTCGCGCGCCAACCTTCTGGGCGAGCCGGGCGACGGTCTTGGCATGCTGCTCGCAGCGCTCAACCAGTCGCGGCCCTCGATCGCCGCGCACGCGCTCGGGATCGCGCGCGCCGCGTTCGAGGACGGGGTCGCCTACATCAACGAGCGCCGGCAGTCGGGCCGCCGAATCGTCGAGTTCCAAGGCATCCAGTTCCTGCTCGCCGATCTCGCGAGCGAGCTGGCGCTGTGCGAGCGCTTCCTCTGGCACGTGGGCGCCCTGATCGACGCCGGCGAGAGCGGGATCGGCATCGACGCCTCGCTGCTGAAGCTGCGCGCCTCGGACCTTGCGATGCGCATGACCACCGAGGTCGTGCAGCTGTTCGGCGGCTATGGCTATTGCAAGGAATACCGGGTCGAGCGGCTGATGCGGGATGCCAAGATCACCCAGATCTGGGAGGGCACCAACCAGATCCATCGCCAACTGATCGGACGGAGCTTCATCCAGAAATGAACGCTGGAATCAAAACGGTCGGCATCGCCGGCGCCGGCGGCACGATGGGTGCTGGGATCGCGATCGTGGCCGCGCGCGCGGGTTTTGCCACGGTCGCCTACGACCTCGACGCGAAGGCGCTCGAGCGCGCCCGCCGCCAGACCGAAGCCTTCCTCAAAGCTCGGTCGAGCGCGGGCAAGCTCAGCCGCGAGCAGCTCGACCAGATCGCCCGCAGCTTCGTGCAGACGACCGAGCTCGGCGATCTTGGCGCCTGCGATCTGGTGATCGAGGCCATCTTCGAGGACCTCGCGACCAAGCAGGCGCTGTTCCGGGCTCTGCATCAAGTCTGCCCGCAGCCGGTGATCTTCGCCTCGAACACCTCGACGCTCTCGATCACCGAGATCGCATCCGGCTGCGGCCGCGAGGACCGGTTGGTCGGCATGCACTTTTGCCTGCCGGCGCAGCTGATGAAGCTGATCGAGCTGTCGCCGGGCCTGAACACCAGCGAAGCGACGCTCGAGTCCGCCTGGCGCTGGTGCGAAGCCGCGGGCCAGACCCCGGTCCGGACCGAAGACCGGCCGGGCTTCATCCTGAACGCGCTGCTGGTGCCGTTCAACAACGACGCGATCCGCGCGGTCGAGGCCGGGCTCGCGACGCCTGCCGACATCGACCAGGCGGTCAAGGTCGGGCTCGGCCACAAGATGGGGCCTTGCGAGCTGGTCGACCTGATCGGGCTCGACACCCAGCTTCGGCTCTGCGAGGCGTTGTTCCCGATCACCCTCGACCCGCGCGCCGCCGCACCGCCCTTGCTCCGGCGCATGGTCGCCGCCGGCCGCCTGGGGCGGAAGGCCGGCCTGGGCTTTTTCCGCTACCAAGGCAACGTGATGTTCGGAGGCTAGGGCATGCGCTACGCGATCGTGCAGCAGGCCGAGAGCCGGTCGTTCCCGCCGGGCGATGCTTTCCTCAGCGGCGCCAGCACCGAGAGCCTCAGCGGCGCCAGCGCGGAGGGTCTCAGCGGCGCAGGGCCAGCGCCGAGGGTCTCAGCGGCGCCAGCGCCGAGGGCGAGGTCGTGCTGTATCTGGGCGCGCCCCATGCGCCGGATCGTTCCAAAGCGGCGATCCTGGTCGAGCTCGGCAGCGAGTGCCTGGGCGCCCACACCGGCGAGGGCTATGGCGACGAGGGCTCGAACGTGCTGGGCTTTGCCCGCTATCGGAACGGCGCCGACCCGCCCTCGAACCTGGTCGAGCTGGTCGTCCAGCCACGCAGCGAACCCGCGGCGATCGAGGCCGCGCGCGCCGTGTTCGCGGGCGCCGGCCTCGAGGTCGTGGTCGCGGCGGACCAGGCCGGGCGGATCCTCGATCGCCTGCTCCGCCCGGTCTACAACGCAGCGCTCCGCCTGCTCGACGAGGGCCTGGCCAGCGCCGAGGCGATCGACACCACCTGCCGGCTCGGGCTCGGCTATCCCGACGGGCCGATCGAGCGGGTCGTGCGCGGCGGGCTCGCCCACCATCACGACGTCAGCAAGGCGCTGTTCGAGGCTTACGGGACGCCGGGCTTCGCGCCCGCGCGCCGGGCGGTGGTCGCCAAGCAGCGCGCGGAGCGGGGCGGGTGAGCCAGCCGCTCGCGGGCCTGACCGTCCTCGACTTCTCGACGCTGCTGCCCGGGCCACTCGCCAGCCTGATCCTGGCCGAGGCGGGCGCCACCGTCATCAAGATCGAGCGCCCGGGCCAGGGCGACGAGCTGCGCGCTTATGAGCCGAAGCTCGGCCAGGACAGCGTCAACTTCGCGCTGCTCAACCGCGGCAAGCGCTCGATCGCGCTCGACCTCAAGGACCGAGCGCGGGCGCGCGCGGCTGCTGCCGCTGATCCGCAGCGCGGACGTGCTGATCGAGCAGTTCCGCCCCGGCGTCATGGACCGCCTCGGCCTCGGCTACGATGCCCTTAGGTCGGAAAACCCCCGGCTGATCTACTGCTCGATCACCGGCTACGGCCAGAGCGGGCCCAAGGCCCAGGCTCGCGGCGCACGATCTGAACTACCTCGCCGAGACCGGGCTGCTCGGCCTCTCGGCCGGCGCCGACGGCGCGCCGGTGATCCCGCCCGCGCTGATCGCCGACATCGCCGGCGGCGCCTATCCGGCCGTGATCAACATCCTGCTGGCCCTGCAGCAGCGGGCGCAGCACCGGCGCGGGCTGCCAGCTCGATGTCGCGATGGCCGACCAGCTGTTCCCGCTGATGTACTGGGCGCTCGGCAACGCCTGCGCGGCCGGCCGCTGGCCGCGCCCGGGCGGCGAGCTGGTGACCGGCGGCTCGCCGCGCTACCAGCTCTACCGCACCGCCGACGACCGCTTCCTGGCCGCGGCACCGCTCGAGCAGCGCTTCTGGGAGCGCTTCTGCGCAGCTGATCGGCCTCGAGGAGCGCCTTCGCGACGACGCCGCGCGACCCGGCGGCGACGATCGCCCGGGTCGCCGAGATCATCCGCGCCGAGCCGGCCGCCGCACTGGCAGGACGCGTTCGCCGGCGAGGACGTCTGCTGCGCGATCGTGCGCACGCTCGAGGAGGCGCTGGCCGACCCGCACTTCCGCGGCGCGCGGCCTGTTCGACCACGCAGCTGCACGGCGGCCGGGCGCACGCTTCCGGCGGTGCCGGTGCCGGTCGCGCCGGCGTTCCGCAACCCAGCCCCCGCCGGCTACCCGGGCTCGGCGAAGCCAACGACGCTGCTCGACGATAACTGGGGAAACAATGCGGGCGATCGTGGTCAGGGAGTTCGGGCCGCCCGCGGCGATGGCGATCGAGGATTGGCCGACGCCCGAGCCCGGCCCGGGCCAGGTCCGGGTCGACGTCCGCGCGATCGACGTCAACTATCCCGATCTGCTGGTGATCGGCGGCAAGTACCAGATCCTGCCGCCGCGGCCGTTCGTGCCGGGCAAGGCTGCGGCGGGCGTGGTCGGCGCCGCTCGGCGCGGGCGTCCGCCACTGCCGGCTCGGGCGACCGGGTGCTGGTCCAGGTCGAGCACGGCGCCTATGCCGAGCAGATCCTGGCCGACGACGAGCACGCCTACGTCATGCCCGACGCGCATGAGCTTCACCGATGCCGCCGCGATGGGCCTCGTCTACCAGACCGCGCATTTCGCGCTGCTCGACCGCGGCCAGTTCCGCGCCGGCGAGACCGTGCTGGTGACCGGCGCGGGCGGCGCGCTCGGGCTCGCCGCGATCCAGCTGGTCAAGGCGCTGGGCGGCATCGCGCTCGCCGGCACCCGCCGGCCGCGACGACGCGGATGCGATCCGATGCCGCCGGCGCCGATGCGCTGATCGATCTCGGCGCCGCGAACCTGCGCGATGCGCTGCGCGCCCAGGTCCACGCCGCGACCGGCGGGCGCGGCGCCGACGTCGTGCTCGATCCCGGTCGGCGGCGACGTGTTCGACGCCTGCCTCCGAGCGCTCGCCTGGCGCGGCCGGATCGTGGTCATCGGCTTCGCCGCCGGCCGGATCCCCGAGGTCCGAGCCAACTATCTGCTGGTCAAGAACATCAGCGCCAGCGGTCTGCAGTGGAGCGACTACCGCGAGCGCGACCCGGCCTGGGTGCGCCGCGTCCAGGACGAGCTGTTCGAGCTGTACCGAGCGGGCAAGCTGCGCCCGCAGGTGTGCCCGGATCTTCCCGATGGCCGAGTTCGCCGCCGCGCTCGACCTGGTCGCGAGCGGCCAGGCGCGCGGCAAGCTGGTCCTGACCACCGCCCGGGCGCCTGAGCCGCCGGAATTCTCGCGCTGTGGCTCGCCACGGCGCCGGGCACCGGGGCCCTGCTGAACGTGGGGCCTCGGCGGAGCAGGGCAGCGGCCGGGTCGTCGGTTGACAGCCCTCGGGTCGGCACTAGGCTGCCCCCGGGCGGGTCGAACTCACGGGCGGGGACAAACCAGACGCGAAGGGCGGGGAGCTGATCACCGAGTTCCTGATCCGGGAGCGCATCCCCTACGTTTTTGGCATCTGCGGCCATGGCAACGTCGGCCTGCTGGACGCCCTCTACGATGCGCGCGATCGGATCTCGCCTGATCTCGCCGCGGCACGAGCAGGTCGCCGGCCATATGGCCGATGCCTTCTTCCGCGTCCGCCACCAGCCGGCCGCGACGCTCACCTCCTGCGGGCCCGGCTCCTGCAATCTGGTCATGGCGCTCGCGGTGGCGCTCACCGATTCCTCGGCGTTTCTGGCGATCACCGCCAACGTCCCGACCCAGCAGTTCAACCGCGGCCCGTTCCAGGAGCTCAACCGGCACTATCCAGGCCGACTTCCCGAACGTGCTCCGGCCGGTGGTCAAGCGCAGCTTCCAGCCGACCCGGGTCGAGATGCTGCCCCTGTTCCTGCGCCAGGCGACCACGACCATGCTCGCCGGGCCGCCCCGGGCCCGGTCCAGCTCGATGTGCCGTTCAACCTGTTCCAGGAGGCGGCCGAGGCCGCGCTCGAGCCGCCATCGCCCGGCTACCTGGCGCCAGCGGAGCGGCGCCGCGCCGGACGACGTCGAGCGCGCGCTCGAGCTGATCGCCGCCGCCAGGCGGCCGGTGATCTTCATCGGCCACGGCGTCACGCTGTCGGAGGCCGGCGCCGAGCTCACCGCGCTCGCCGAGCGCCTGCAGATCCCGGTGATCAGCTCGCCGAACGGCATGGGCTGCCTCGACATGGCGCATCCGCTCTCGCTCGGCTTCATCGGCCGCAACGGCGCCTATCCCGCCAACCAAGCCGGCCGCCACGCCGATCTCGTGCTGGCCATCGGCGCCCGCTTCGATGACCGCTCGTCCTCGTCCTGGCTGCCCGGCTATTCCTGGAACTTCCCGCAGACCAAGCTGATCCAGGTCGACGTCGACCACGCCGAGCTCGGGCGCAATTATCCGCCGACGCTGGGCATCCTGGCCGATGCCCGCACGTTCCTCCGCCAGCTGCTCGCCGAACCCGAGCGCCGGTCGCCAGGCGGTGGAGGCCGACCGCCGAGTGGCAGGATGAGATCGCCGGCTGGCGTGCGGCGTGGGAAGCGCACATCGCCCCGAATTTCGAGATCCACGCGTCACCGCTGCGGCCCGGAGCGGATCGTTGCCGACTGCCGCCGGGTGCTGCCCGACGACGGCATCATCTCGCTCGACTTCGGGCGTCCACCACAACTGGTTCATGCAGTTCTGGCAGGCGCGCCGGCCGCAGACCATGCTCAACACCTGGGGCTTCTCCGGCATGGGCTTCGGCGCCGGCCGCCATCCTCGGCGCCAAGCTCGCGGCGCCTGACCGGCCGTGCGTCGCGATCTGCGGCGATGGCGGCTTTGCGATGGTGCCGCACGTGCTCTGCACCGCGGTCGAGTACGACATCCCGGCGGTCTGGGTGGTCTGGAACAACTTCTCGCTGGGCGGCGATCCGCGACCTCCAGTACGGCCTGTTCGCGGCTCGCGAGATCGGCACCGGGTTCTACAGCCGGCGCCAACCACGAGCCCTACAACCCGGACTTCGCCGCCTGGGCGCGCGCCGCCGGCGTCGATGCGACGACCGTTACCCGCTCGGAAGACTTCGCCCAAGCGCTCGAGCACGCGGTCCGCGCCGAGCGGCCTTTTCTTCTGGATGTCCACGTCGACGCCGAGGTCCGGCCGCCCGCGACCGGCACCTGGGCGCTGCCGCCGCTCCCGCACAAGGAGCCGGTGTTCGGTCATCCCCACATGCCCGAGCCCGCGCCCGGCGACTGAGGACCAGCCATGACGACCGAACCGCGCCCCTCGATCCGCAACATCGCCGAGGTGCCCTGGGAAGAGCCGCCGGCGCACCACGGCGGCGCGCTCTCGAAGATGCTGGTGCGCCCGGAAACCACGGGCTCCCGTCGGATCGACCACCGGATCTCCTGCTACCAGCCGATGGCCTACGTCGCGCCGCACGCGCACAAGGTCCAGGAGCAGGTCTACCACGTGCTCGACGGCGAGGGCCTGATGGAGATCGCGGGCGAACGCCGCGTGGTCCGCCGCCACGACGTGATCTTCCTGCCGCCCGGCGTCGAGCACGCGATCGCCAACACGGGCCTCGTCGACCTCGTCTTCCTGGTGATCACCTCGCCGCCCGACGACGAGTGAGGTTTCGAGGGGGATCGTTGCTCACCGCGCCTGGCGCGCGGTGCCCACGAGCGTGACGCCGGCACGCCCGGCGGCCGCCGCCAGCTTGCGGTCGCCGGTTGCGAGCGGCAGGCCCCTGCGCATCGCCAGCTCCAGATAGGCGGCCTCGTAGGCCGTGAGCCCGTGCTCGCGCGCGAGGCCCATGGTCTCGTGCAGGGCGCGGGTGCCGGCCGCCCGGTCGGCGACGATCGGCAACTCCTCGATCATGGCGATGAACGCCGCACTGTCGGCGGGCTTGATCCGCCCGCGGCGCTCGCCCATCACGAGCCCGTTGGCGACCTCGAGCGACCATGCAACCGGCACCGCCGCCCCTTCGGCGGCCACCTGCTCGATCAGCGCATCGGCCTCGGGCCCGCCTTCGTCCTCGAAGCACCACGCGAGCACCGACGAGGCGTCGATCACCAGCGCGCTCACCGGCGCCCTTGCTCGATCAGCGCCTTGGCGGACAGATCGCCGAGCCGGCGCCCTCTCGCGGAACGCCTTGAGCCGGACCACGGTCTCTGCAAGCTGGCCCCGGCTCGCCACGCCCACGGGCACGAGGCGGGCGATGGCCTTGCCATGCCTGGTGATCGTGACTTCCTCACCGCGCTCGACCTGCTCCAGCAGACTCGAGAGGTGGGTCTTGGCCTCGAACGTCCCGACCGTCTTCACCGCCGCACCCTGCCGACCGTCCCTGGCCAGTCTGCTCCTGGCTAGAATTCTGGTCAAGTATACTCAGGGGCCCAACCTGCGTCCGCTCGGCGTCAGCCGGATGATGCTCCACCGCGTGCTGCGCTGCGACAGGCGGTCAGCCGCGAGATGGCGCTGCGCCTCGGCATGCTGCTCTGCGGCAACCGCCCGAGTGCTAGCTGCGCCTGCCGATGCTGCGCGATCTCCAGCGCTGGAGCGCACACGCGCCGACCTCGCTCGCATCGCTACCACCGCGTCGCGTGAACCGGGGCGTCGCGCCGGGCTCGAGGTATATCGCTCCGCCCCGTTCTCATTTTTGGCTAAAGGACGCTTCGTTCCCAACCATTGACATGGTATAACGCTGGGGTCGCCGGTCCATGCCAACGCGACGGGATGGGCGCGAGTTCCAGGAACAGAGTCGCAACCAGGGAAACGAACGTGAGTTCCAAATACCTAGTGTACGTCGACGGAGAAGCACAAGGATCTTTTTTTGATCGGTTGGATGAGGCTGAAGCGGCAGGGCGAACGTACGCACAAGACAGTGTCTCTGTCCACATTGAGATTTATCCGCCGGAAACCAAGCCGCCGACTCCCATGAGCGCCAGACGTTTTGATCCCGAGATACGTGACTGGGTTGCCACTAATCTCCCGATACAGAGTGATTAACGAGGATTAGCGAATGGGAGGCAGAGTTCCGTTAGCCAAGCGCTCAAAGTAGGTCGTTTCTTCGGAGTCACGGTGCAGCGGTCATCCTTCTTTAAGAAGTCTAGATGTTTGGGCTGTTGCATCTTATTTTAGTGACGGGCGCCATGCGCGACCCTCGCGCGATCAACGCAATATTCGGGATCTATCGCACCTTTCATAAGGTGACGGAAACGACCGGGCCTGCGCTCCGCGACTCGTCGGCGGGCAGAGCTTCGCCATCTTCGATGAGCTCGGCGACCACCAGCGCGACCACTTCCTGGATGTGCCGGAGCGCCTCGGCCAGCGTCCTGCCCCAGGTCGCGGCGCCGTAGCCCTGCAGAGCCGGACAATAGGCGTGCCAGGCATCCTCGTCCGGCTCCACCACCACTCGGTAGCTGTGCGTGGTCTTGCCTGCGCCCGCGATCGTTGCGGTGGTCTTGGTCATCACGCCCTTCTAAGCCAAGCCGATTTTCGGATCAAAGAGCCCGGCGTGAGCTCGCCTGGTGGCCCGCAAGCGCCGCGCCAGCCGCAGCTCGAGCAGCCGCCGGACGCTGTCCGCGAGCGCGCCGGTCGGGGTCGGCGGCGATGATCTCCGAGCATCGGCAGGTCGCGGTAGCCGACCTCCTCGAGCACCGGCGGCACCGCGGCGAAGGGCACGCTGCCCTCGCCGACGCGCTGTGCCGGTAGACCTCGCGCGGCGTGTCCGAGACGTGCACCAGCGCAAGCCGCGAGCTGACCCGGCGCAGACCCTCGCCCGGGTCCTCGCCGATGAAGTGGCCGTTGGCGACGTCGTAGATGACCCTGATCCGCGGATCGCCGTAGCGCTCGAGCGTCGCCATCAGCTGATCGGCATGGGGGAGAAAAGCGAACGGCATGTTCTCGACGTAGAGCCTGGTCCCGACCCGCTCGGCGTGCGGGGCGAGCTCGTCCAGCGCCCGGAAAAAGTACCCGAGCAGCACTTCCTCAGGCGCCGGCATCAGCGGATTGGCCTTGCCCGGGCCGATCACGACGCCGGGCACGCCCAGCTCGCCCGCGAGCCCGAGGATGCCGTGCAGGATGCCGAGCGTGTGGCGGCGCATCTCCTCGGCGAGTGCTGCGATGTTGAGGTCGATGTTGGGCATGTTGAGGCTCGCCACTCGGAGCCCGCGCGCCTCGATGAGCCGGCCGAGCGCCCGCCGCGCAGCGGCATCCGCGCTCGCCGGCCAGAGGTGGCCCGGGACCATCATCAGCTCGAACTCGGCAAAGCCCTGGTCGGCGAGGTGGGCAAGACAGTCCGCCGCCGGATGCGAGCCGGTGTAGGCGTAGGTGTTGATCCCGAACGACACTGCCCTTGCTCCCGTCAGATCGCTGCCGGCTCGCGCATCCGCCGCCAGTCGCTGGTCGGCACGAAGCCCAGGACCTCGCGGGCATTGCTGCCGTCGAGAACCGAGGCGCTCGGCAGGCGCTTGTAGACCTCGGGCCTGCGGATCTCGGGCAGGCCGCCGTAGCGCTCGCGCACCAGCTCGAGGGTCGGTCGCCGGTTGAGGCCGTCGGCGGCAGAAATGAAGAAGGTGTCGTAGCGGATCTGCGGCAGGGTCAGAGCGAGCCGGAAGGCCTCGGCCACGTCCTCGGGCGCGACGTAGGTCCAGAGGTGGTAGTTCTGGAGATCGCCCCCGCGCGCCTCGAGCTCCGGATGCTCGGGCGGAAAGACGATGTGGGTCGGGCGGATGACGACGACCTCGAGGCGCCCGCGGTCGGCGAAGCTCCTGGCGATCGTCTCGCCGACCCGCTTGCTCAACGAGTAGAACTCGGTCGGCTGCAGCGGGTGCGCCTCATCGATCGGCAGATAAAGCGGCCGCCAGCCCTGCGGATTGTAGTGAAAGCCGACCACCGAATCGCTCGATGCCAGCACGACCCGGCGGACGCCCGCGTCCTCCGCGGCCTGGAGCACCGCGAAGGTGCCCTGGACGTTGGTCCGGAAGGTCACCTCGGCAGGTGCTGTGCGCGGATTGGGGATCGCCGCCAGATGGATCACCGCATCGCAGCCGGCGAAGGCGGCCTTGAGCGCCGCGTAGTCGGTCACGTCCAGGCTCTTGAACGCGACCGCCGCCGCCGGTGGGATGCAATCGATGACCAGGCGCTCGCAGGCGCCCTTCGAGCCGGGCCAGCACGGCCCGGCCAAGGCGGCCGCTGCCGCCGGTGATCCCGACCTTCGCGAACCGGACCGCGGCCGTCATCGCCCGCGCCCTTAGAACCGGTCGACCCGGTACGGGTGCAGGTCGACGGCCGTGGGCAGGCCCGCAGCCAGCTCTGCGACAAGCTGGCCGGTGACCGGGCCGAAGGTCAGGCCCAGATGGCCGTGACCGAACGCGTAGCCGACGTTGGCAAAGCGAGTCGCGCGGCCGATCACCGGCAGCGAATCCGGGGTTGCCGGGCGGTGGCCCATCCACTCGACGCCGCCCCGATCGTCGAGCTTCGGGTAGATGCGCTTGGCCTTACGCACCAGCACGCGGGCGCGGGCGTAGTCGGGTGGTGCCTCAAGGCCGGCGATCTCGACGGTGCCGGCGACCCGGAGCCCCATCTCCATCGGCGTCACGACGAAGTGCTCGGGCGCGTGCAGCACGAGCCGGCGCGGCCGGATGCCAGGCTCGGGCAGGGTCACGTGGTAGCCCCGGTGGCTCTCGAGCGGCACGACATCGCCGAGCTGCCTGGTCAGGACGTGGGACCAGGCGCCGGCCGCGATCACCAGCTGGTCGAAGTCTCGCGCGCCGCCGCCTCCGAGCCGTACCGCCGCGGCAAGGCCGTCCCGGGTCTCGATTCCCGCAACCTCGGCGCGCAGCACTTGGCCACCGGCGCGCACGAAGTGCTCGGCGAGAGCGGTGACCAGGCGATAGGGGTTGGTCACGTGGTACCAGCCGGGCATCCGGATGCCGACCGCGAAATCCCGCGCGAGGTCCGGCTCGAGCTCGCTGAGCGCTTGACCCTCGACCCGCTCGAACGGGATGCCGTGGGCGCGGCGCAGGTCCCAGTGCAGCCGTTCCCCGCCAGCTGGCGCTCGTGGTCGTAGAGGTAGAGACAGTCCTCGCGCGCCAGCAGATCGTCCAGGCCGGCCGCGGCGAGCAGCTGCTCGAACGGCGGCCGCGCGGCATGGGAGAGGGCGGCGAGCGCCTCGGCCAGCGCCCGCACCCGTTCCTTCGAGCCCGCGCGCAGGAAGCGCACGAGCCAAGGCAGCGCCTGCGGCAGATAGCGCCAGCGGACCGCGAGCGGCCCGAGCGGATCGAGCAGCCAGCCCGGCAGCTCGCCGAGGACCCCCGGCACCGCAAGCGGGATAATCTCGCCGGTCGCGACCCCGCCGGCATTGCCATAGGAGGTGGCCTCGCCCGGGCCCAGCCGGTCGACGACGGTGACCTCGAAGCCCTGGCGCTGCAGGCAACAGGCGCAGCAGATGCCGACGATCCCGGCCCCGATCACCAGGACCTCGCGCCCGCCCGTGCAATTCGCCCCGGCACCCATCTCTGGCCCCAGTGGTTCGCGCGAAGCCTAAGCGAGCCGGCGGTGGCCCACAAGTTCCGCCGGGCCGTGGCTGCGCATCGTCCAGCGCAGCAGCGCGATCGCACAGATCGCGCCCGGCGGGCGGACGTCGAGCACCTCGAGAGAGCCGGCGTCACCAGCGGCCCGGCGGATGCGCCGGCGGCCCCGAGCGGGCTGTCAGAAGTTCCGGGAGGGCTTCCTCAGTCCCAACCTGCGCCCGGACGTGCCGCTTGATGGTCTCGGCCGCTCGGCAGTGCAGAAGCTCGAGCGCTGCCTCCAAGCGGATCAGACGCTCGTGCCACCCGCCCGGCGGTTCAAGCGCTCGTGCGCTCCCAGGGCGTCGTGCTCGATCCCTGGAGCGACGCCGCCGCATTCTGTCTGCCTGACACCCAGCGGCACGGATTCCCATGGTCCCATGGACCACCCGAAAAAAACGTAAACCAGCCAACGTTAACGAACCGCTAACGTCCCGGTCCTTCCGACCGGGCGGCCAGCCACGCGCGGTATCGACCGGTCGTCCCTGCCGCACAGCCCTTCGCCAGCCCGACCGATGGCGCGACGAGCGCAGATGCGGTCGAAGCCTAGCGCCGGCTACGGCTGCAGATCGAGCGATGCTTTGCCGGTCTCGGAATTGAACGGCACCGAGTTGTGCTCGTGGGTGATCAGCCACCGGCCGTCGATCCGGCGATAGCACGTGCTCGAGCGCCACCACATCTCGAGCCTGCCGCCACGGCTCAGCGTGCCCGCCACCCGGTTCAGGCTGTGGCTGCTGGCGAGATCATCTCGAGCCGCGATGCTGAGCTCGGCGATCTCGTAGCCGATCGCGCCCTCGAACGAAGCGAACCACTGCTCGGCGCGCGCTCTGACCGTGTCCGCTCCGGAGTATCGCAGCGGGTCGACCACATCGAACACCAGGACGTCCGGCGCGAAGCTGGCGAGCGCGCCGTCGACCTCCCTGGCGCTGACCGCCGCGGCCCGATCCTCGATCAGCTTGCGGATCTGAGCTTCGTTAGCGCCTCTGCCCGCTTCGGTCCTCATCTCGTCGTTCCTCCCTCGGAAGCCAGCAGCTGCCAGTAGCGGAGCCACGCACGTAGGCCGTCCTCGAGGCGCGGGAGCCGGAAGAACTCGTTCGGCGCGTGATAGTCCTCATCCGCGGTCGCGAACGAGAAGAACACGGTCTCCTGGCCGAGCAGGCGGCGGCAGTGGTCGCAGACCGGCAGCGTCGCACCCATCCGCACCCGGAGCGGTTCGCGGCCATAGATCTCCGCCAGCACCCGCTCGGCCAGCCGCAGGCCCGGATGACCGGCCGGGATCGCGTAGGCGCGCGTGCCCTCGTCCGCCGGCTGGACCTCGAGCCGGACGCCGGCCGGGCAATGGCGGCGCAGGTGCAGCGCGATCGCCGCCCCGATCGCGCCCGGGTCCTGCTCCGGCACCAGCCGGCAGCTGAGCTTGGCGTGCGCCGCGCTCGGGATCACGGTCTTGCCGCCGGCGCCCTGATAGCCGCCCCAGATGCCGTTCACGTCCAGCGTCGGGCGCAGCCACTGGCGCTCGAGCAGGCCGAGCCGGCCTCGCCGCCGCCCGGCTGCGCTCCGATCGCCTCGAGGTAGGCCGCCTCCTCGAACGGCAGCGCCCGGATCGCGGCACCGGTCGCCGCATCGACCGGGCGGACCTGGTCGTAAAAGCCCTCGACCGCGACCCGTCCCTGCGCGTCGTGCAGGCTCGCGACCAGCCGCGCGATGCCTGCAGCGGGTTCGCGACCGAGCCGCCGTGGCGGCCCGAATGCAGGTCCTTGGCCGCGCCGAAGAGAGAGAACTCGAGCGCCACGAGGCCGCGGCTGGCGACCGTCACCGAGGGCACGTCGGCCCGCCACATCGCGCCGTCGGCCGAGAGCACCCAGTCGGCGGCGAGCGCCTCGGCGTGCTGCCGGCGATAAGCGCCGGCAGGCTCGGGCTGCCGCATCTCCTCCTCGCCCTCGATCAGGAAGCGCAGGTTGACCGGCAGCCGGCCGCGCGCGCAGGCACGCCTCGGCGACCGCGATCGGGATCAGCATCGGCCCCTTGTCGTCCGAGACGCCGCGGCCATAGATCCGGCCGTCCCGCATCGCGGGCTCGAACGGCGGGCTGGTCCAGGCCTCGAGCGGGTCCGGCGGCTGGACGTCGTAGTGGCCGTAGACCAGGAGGGTCGGCGCGCCCGGCGCCCGCAGCCACTCCGCAGTGACCACCGGGTGCCGCGCCGTCGGATGGACGCGCACCGCGTCCAGCCCGGCCGCGCGCAGCCGGCCGGCGACCCAGTCGGCCGCACGGCGGACCTCGCCCTGATACGCGGGATCGGTGCTGACGCTCGGAATGCGCGCGAACGCGATCAGATCGTCGAGGAGCCGGCCGCCGGCGCAGCTTGCAGACACTCGAGCGTGGGTCACTTGCCGCCGTCCACGCTCAGCACCTGACCGGTGATCCAGCCGGCGTATCGGACGCGAAGAACAGCACGCCGTGGGCGATGTCCTCGGGCCTGCCCGAGCCGCTTGAGCGCGATGCCTCGACCAGCGCGCGCTGGCCTTCCTCGCCGTAGGACTGCCACTGGCGCTCGGTGGTCGGGTTGGAGCGGACGAAGCCCGGCGCGATGTTGTTGACCGTGATGCCCGAACGGCCCGAGCTCGTGCGCCAGCTGGCGAGTCAGCCCGATCTGCGCCGGCCTTGGCCGCGGCATAGGCCTGGATGCCGGTCAGGCTGATCGCCGAGCCCGGCGCCGCTCGAGATGTTGACGATCCGTCCGCCGCCGCGCGCGCTTCATGCCGGGCGCCACCGCCTGGGCGCACCAGAACGCGGCGGTGAGGTTGACGTCGAAGATCGCCTGCCAGTCGGCAGGCGGGATCTCCTCGAGCGGCCGGCCGACCTGGCCGAGCACGCCGCCCGCATTGTTGACCAGGACGTCGATCCGGCCGCCCACGGCCGCCTCCTCGACCAGGGCCCGGACCGCCGCCCGATCGGTCACGTCGACCCGGCGGGCCTTGGCGCCGGCGCCGCAGAGCCGGATCGTCTCCTCGAGCCCCTCGTCATCGAGGTCGCAGGCCCAGAGCTCGGCCCCGCGCGCGGCGAACCCCTGCGCGATCGCCCGGCCGATGCCGTGGCCGGCGCCGGTCACCAGCACGGTCCGGCCGGCAAAGCCGATGTCCAAAGCGTGCCTTCCCGTTGCGGCCACGAGCCCGCGGCAGGACCACACCCCGCGCGGTCGAGCTTTAGCTGCGAAGGAGCTGGCCGACAACTCGCCAGGCACCGCTGAGCAGCCTGCTGCACCGTAGTTGAGCCGGGTCAAGCCGGATCTGGCCGCAGCCTGGTATGAATGCCCGGCCGCACATGACACCGGAGCACGCCCCGATGGAAAGACCAAGCATCGTGATCTCGCCGAGCCCACAGGACGCCTATCCACCTGCCCAGATCGCGCGTCTGGTCGAGCAGGTCGGGGTCAAGAAGGCCATGATGCCCGCCGTGCCGACGCTGGCGCTCGGCGTGCTGGCGGGCGCCTTCATCGCATTCGGCGCGATGTATGCGACGCTGACCATGGCCGGGAGCGCGCTTGGCTTCGGGCCGAGCCGGATGCTTGGCGGGCTCGCCTTCTCCCTTGGCCTGGTCCTCGTCGTGGTCGGCGGCGCCGAGCTGTTCACCGGCAACAACCTGATCGTCATGGCCTGGGCAGATCGCAAGATCAGCACGATCCAACTGCTGCGCAACTGGGCGCTGGTTTACGTTGCCAATCTGGCCGGCGCGCTCGGGACCGCGATCATGGTCCATTGGTCCGGCGCCTTAGGGCTCGGCGATGGGGCAGTAGCCGCGATGGCGCTGCGCATCGCCGAAGCCAAGGTCGCGCTGCCCTTTGGCGAGGCGTTTTTTCGCGGCGTCCTTTGCAACACGCTGGTCTGCCTCGCCGTCTGGCTGTGCTTTGCCGCGCACGATGTCGCGGGC
The DNA here is from genome assembly GCA_963840925.1 of uncultured Alphaproteobacteria bacterium. Classification (GTDB taxonomy): domain Bacteria; phylum Pseudomonadota; class Alphaproteobacteria; order Geminicoccales; family Geminicoccaceae; genus DATAOG01. The sequence goes on along the minus strand of CAWJAY010000023.1, from coordinate 24,387 downwards.
AAGGTCCTGGCGATCGTCTTTCCGATCAGTGCGTTCGTCGCGCTCGGTTTCGAGCACTCGGTCGCCAACATGTACCTCGTTCCGGTCGCCTGGCTGTCCGGGGCCGAGACCATCACCTGGCTGGGTTTCGTGCGCAATCTCGTGCCGGTGACGCTCGGCAACATCACCGGCGGCGGCCTGTTTGTGGCTGCAGTGTACTGGATGATCTACCTCCGCAAGCCGGACGCGACGGCTGCGGCAGAGAATCGATGACGGAGGCCTCTATCCCGCGTTGGCTTTGGCCTGGGGGCATGTGCTTTGACATCGGGTCCGGCCGCTGCTGAGTCTGGTCCAGGCATGGCCGGGAGGATGGCGTGGACCAGGTACGGCTGCTCGAGGTGGAGGACCTCGCGGTCGAGTTCACGACCGAGGACGGGACCGTGCGCGCCGTCGACGGCATCTCGTTTGCGGTCGACCGCGGCGAGGTGCTGGCGGTGGTCGGCGAATCCGGCTCGGGCAAGTCGGTCACCAGCCTTGCGCTGATGCGCCTGGTCCAGGGCCCGGCCGGGCGGATCGTCAGCGGCAGCATGCGGCTGCGGACCAAGGACGGCGCCATCCGCGACCTCGCCCGGCTGTCCGAGGCAAACATGCGCCAGATCCGCGGCAACGACGTCGCGATGATCTTCCAGGAGCCGATGACCTCGCTCAACCCGGTCTTCACGGTCGGCAATCAGATCATCGAGGCGATCCGGCTGCACCAGCGCCGGTCCGGGCCGGCCGCCTTCGAGCTGGCGGTCGAGACGCTCGCCCGGCTCGGCATCCCGGAGCCGCGCCGGCGCATGCGCGAGTACCCGCATCAGCTGTCCGGCGGCATGCGCCAGCGGGTCATGATCGCGATGGCGCTCTGCTGCCATCCGGCGCTCCTGATCGCCGACGAGCCGACGACCGCGCTCGACGTCACGATCCAGGCGCAGATCCTGGACGCTGATGCAAGGACCTGCAGACCGAGCTTGGCATGTCGATTCTGTTCATCACCCACGATCTGGGCGTGGTCGCCGAGATCGCCGACCGGGTGGTCGTGATGTACGCCGGCGCCGCGGTCGAGACCGGCTCGGTCGAGGCGATCTTCGCCGAGCCGCGCATGCCGTACACCCGGGCGCTGCTGAACTCGATCCCGCGCCTCGATCGCGCCCGCGAGGGCGAGCAGCGGCTCGAGGCCATTCCAGGCAGCGTGCCGAGCCCGTTGCGCCTGCCGGCCGGCTGCCGCTTCCATCCGCGCTGCCGCCATTTCGTCCGGGGCTTGTGCGATGCCGGGCTGCCGGCCGCTCGAGGCCTGCGGCGGCCAGCACAGCGTGCGCTGCCGGCGCTGGCGCGAGATCGCCGCGGGGGCGGCCTGATGGCGGCCGCGGCCGGCCCGTTGATCGAGGTGCGCCATCTGCGGACCTGGTTTCCGGCCCAGGCCGGCCTGCTCGCGCGGGTCAAGGACCACGTCAAGGCGGTCGACGATGTCTCGTTCGACATCGAGCGCGGCGAGGTCCTGGGGCTGGTCGGCGAATCCGGTTCGGGCAAGACCACGGTCGGCCGCAGCCGTTGCGCCTGATCCCGCCGACCGCGGGCAGCATCCGCTTCGACGGGCTCGAGGTCACCGGCCTGTCGCGCGCCGGGCTGCGCGCCGTTCCGCCGGCGCGCTCAGATCATCTTCCAGGACCCGTTCGCCTCGCTGGACCCGCGCATGACCGTGGCCCAGATCGTCGGCGAGGCGCTGGTGATCCACGGGCTGGCGCGCGGCGCCCGCGCCCGCAGCGAGCGGGTCGCCGAGCTGCTCGCCATGGTCGGGCTGGCGCCCGAGCACATGGCCCGCTACCCGCACGAGTTCTCCGGCGGCCAGCGCCAGCGGATCGGGATCGCGCGGGCGCTCGCGGTCGAGCCCGAGTTCATCGTCGCCGACGAGCCGGTCTCGGCGCTCGACGTCTCGATCCAGGCCCAGGTCGTCAACCTGCTGCGCGACCTGAAGGCGCGGCTCGGCCTGACGCATGCTGTTCATCGCCCACGATCTCGGCGGTGGTCGAGTACGTCTCGACCCGGGTCGCGGTCATGTATCTCGGCCGGTTGATGGAGGTCGCGCCCGCGCGCGAGCTCTGCCGCAATCCGCAAGCACCCCTACACCGAGGCGCTGCTGTCGGCGGTGCCGATCCCGGACCCCGAGGCCAGACGCGGCCGGATCGTGCTCAAGGGCGACATCCCGAGCCCGATCGATCCGCCCTCGGGCTGCGTATTCCGGACCCGCTGCCCCTACGCGCTGCCCGAGTGCGCGCACCGCGTGCCGGAGCTGCGCGCGGTCGGAGCCCGGCCACCAGAAGGCCTGCATCCGGGACGACATTCTTTAGCCCGCTCGCGGCTGCTCCGGCTGGAGCCGGCTCGTGTCGCCGCGATCGCAGATCCGGTTCGCGAGCGCGACCGCGACCGCGGCCAGCAGGATGCCGGGCGGCAGGTCGATCAGATAGTGCCAGCGGGACACGATCGCATCGATGAAGATCCAGACCGCGAAGGCGACCATCAGCGGCGCGAACCGCGAGCGGGCCCGGATCACGTAGTAGCTGACGATACACGCGGCGCTGACGTGCAGCGACGGCATCGCGGCGAGCGGGGCGGTGAAATACTGGGCGCCGTGCTCCGCCAGCCAGGACGGGCCCTGGGCGACCAGATCGGTGAAGTGCCGGTACATCACCTCCTGCGCGGCGGTGGCCGCCCGGTTGGGGCCGGTCTCGAACACGAAGGGGCCGACCGCCGGCGCGAGCAGATAGGCGAGCGGCCCGATCATCAGGTTCAGCAGCAGCGCCGTCATGTTGTGGTGGTGCCAGCGCCGGTCGCCGAGCCCATGGATCCAGAACGAGCCGATGAACAGCCCGAGCTGCGCGCCCTGGTACCAGAAGTCGGCGGCCGGCAGCACGCTCGCGAGCGCCGTCCGGAGCCGGCCGAGCTGAACGATCAGCGGCCGCAGGTACTGGTCGATCTCGAAATACGGGCCGTCGTAGAGCCGGGCATTCAGCAGCGGCATCCACATCTTGATGTGAAAGTGCAGATAGATCACGACCACGAACAGCATGATGTAGGCGAGGTCGGTCGCAAGTCTCTGCGCGAGCCGGTCGCCGTCGCGGCCGCCCGCGCCGGCCTGCCAGCTGATCAGCTGACCCAGGAGCCAGCCGGCGAGCGCAATCGCGGGCGGCAGGGCAGGGGACAGCCCGAGCGCCGGGCTCACCCGCTCGCCGGGGATCACGAACGGCGCCCCGCTCGCGAGCGCGAGCAGCACGGTGATGACGCCAAAGCCGATCGCGGCCGCACCGAGCACGACCAGGTTCGGGCGGAGCAGGCCGATCCGGGCCAGGACCCTGCGCAGGCGGCCGCCCAGGCCTGCACGGCGGACCGGGGGCAACCCGTGGTGCCCGGCGGGGCGCGCCTCCGCCGGGCGATTGGTGCTGCCGATCATCGGGGCGCCCGGCCCGGGCTTGGCAGCCATCACCGGGTCAGGGACAAGGGCGGCGGTGCTCGGCCGGCCCGGCACCCCTCATGCGAGCCCCTGCGAGGACCGGCCGGTCTCCGACAGCGGCGGAGGCAACGGGCTGGCGGCCGGCGCGGGGCTCGCGCTGGTGGCCACGGCTTGGGCCGCGCCGCTGTGCATGAGCGCTCGAACCCTGGCGACCGAGCGCGCCAGGTCGTCGGCCGCCGGCAGCGCGCCAGAAGGAAACGGCTGGCCGAGCCAGACCGCCCGTCCCGAGGCGATCAGCAGGTCGTGCACGCGCGTGATGTCGCGCGTGATCGGGCGCGGCGCGAGCGGCAGGAAGACATCGCGGTAGAGCCAGGCCTTCAGGCGTTGCAGGTTGCAGCGCAGGGCGTGGCGGCGCAGCCAGGATCGCCACGGCTCCATCTGTCCCGGCGCCGGGTCGAGATCGCGGTCCAGATCGAACATGTAGACCGGCTTGCGCGTCGCGCAGGCCTCGGCCAGCATCGTGGAGCTCTCGCAGGTGACGATGATCGCGTCCGCGAGCGCCAGATAGCCGAAGTAGGGGTTGTCGGTGGCATCCGGGCGCCAGCGGAACAGCCGGTAGGGCACCTCGAGCGCCCGCTCCAGCGCGTCGACTGCGGCGGGCGCGGTGCGCGCGCTGGTCGTGATCAGCAGCGAGCCGCCACGCTCGCGCGCGAGCGCGCTCGCCTGGCGGGCGAGAAGCTCCGCCTTCTCCCGGTCGAGGGCGTAGCGGCCGGCATAGCCGCCGATCACCACCGCGACAAAGGGCTGCGGCAGGCCGGCCAGGCGCGGCGCCCAGGCTGCCGCCTCGGCAGCCAGCCGGGTTTCGGTGATCCAGTGCAGGCTGAAGCTGTTGCGCAGCACGTTCGGCCGATCCGGCACCGGATATTCCGGCGTCGTGATCACCAGATCGAAGCTCGCGACGTCCGCCCACGGCTTGCCGAGGTGGACGTAGCGGGCACGGCCGCCCGACTGGCGCCGGATCCAGCGGCAGACCGGCTCGTTGCGCATCGCCGCCGAGATGATCAGGTCGGGCCAGGGCGCGCGCAACGGGCTCGAGCGCCGGCGGACGATGCCGAGCAGCTTGGTGCCGCGCCAGACATCCGCGAGGTAGCCCCACCAGCGGTAGTGCAGGCGCTTCTCCTCGCAGGGCCAGCCGAGCGCGTCGGCGAGCGCGCGCATCTGCGAGTTCTCGCCGGCGCGGTAGCACAGCACCACCCAGATGAGGGGTTGCGGACGGTCCGCCGAAGGCATGCTCCCGGCGCCCGCCTCCGGCCACCTTGGCTGCGCGCTCATCGGCGCCGGCCGGATCGGCAGCGCGGGGTCTCAGGCTGCCCGGCGCGCCGCGAGCCCCGCCAGAAGCTCGTCGACGGGCGGCGCATCGGCCAGGCGCTGCAACGCATCATGGCGGACATGATTGGCTGCCATCGCCTCCTTCAGCACAGCCTCGCCGACCACCCCCTGTTCGAGGCACTCCCGCAGCAAACCGAAGAACAGAGCCTCCTGGCGCGGGTCCGGGTGCCGGTTGTAGTGCCCGAGCAGTGCGTATTCCCCGAACAGCCGGCGGCGCGCGGTCATCAGCCAGCCGAACGGCGGAAACGCCGGAAAGTGCTCGGCTGGCCGGAAGTCGACCGGCAGGCCGGTCTTCCAGGGCTGGGTCTTGCGCCGGGTGTTGTGCAGCATCCGGGTCCGCTCGGTCAGCCGGTCGAAATCGTTCCATTCGGGCTCGAACGTGCCGATCGTCTCCGGGTCCTCATCGTGCAGGCCGACCCACGGCGTGTAGTCGCGCTCGAAGCTGAACAGCTGCCCGAACTGCTTCTCGACCTGCCAGTGGGTGAGCTTGGCGCAGTCCAGCAGCATGACCGAGCTCGCGAAGCTGCCGCGAACCGTCCGCTTGATGCCGCTGTGGGTGCGGCAGAGGATCGCCTTGCCGCCCATGTCGCGGGTCAACAGCTCGTAGATGTCGGTGACCGCGAAGACGTCGGGGTCGATCACGATCGCCCGCCCCTGGTAGCCCATCAGCTCGGGCGGCATGAAGCGGAGTGGCGTGAACGACTGCAGATCGTCGTTGAGCCAGACCCGCTTCAGCCCGTCCCGGAGGTAGAGCTGGCCCTCGCGCGCCTGCAGGAACGGGTGGTCGCGCGTGTCGATCAGGCGCACGTCGAAGGCGTCGTTATGGGCGCTGTTGCGCCGGATCGAGTGCTGCGAGACCAGCGCGCCAACCATCTGGCGATCGTTGGTATGGATGAAGACGCAGCTTGTCATGGCTTGGGCCAGCTCCTGGTCTCGAAGCGTCGCTCCCGCGGCAGCAACGTGCCCGGGTCAGCTCATGTTGAGCAGGCGCCGGATCGGCTTGGTCAGCCGGCCGATCCGCCGCTGGTAGTCGACCAGCGTGCTGGGGCGGGCGTAGCTCAGCTGCAGGATGCGCCGCTCGCCGACGAACGGCTTGTGGCCGTGGAACGAGTTGTCGGTGCGTCGGAACGCCAGCATCGCCCCGCCCGCCGGCATCACCTCGGCGGCGTAGTCCTCGATATTGCTGGCCGAGCGCAGCATGCGCAGCCGTCCGCCCGGGTGCGGCCATTCCTCGTTGAAATAGAACAGCACCGTGATCAGTTTGGCGCGATGGTCGGTGTGGATGTTGCCGTCGGTCGCCTCGCAATGCCGGCGCACGGCGATCGTGGCCTCGGCGCCCTCGAGCGCGATGCCGAACTTGGTCGCGAACCGCGTCCTCAGCGCGCCACCCTGAAGCTCATCGAGCAGCGCCGCGAACGCCGGTCCGTACTGCAGCCCCGCGGGCGACGCGTTGCCGGGACCGTCGATCCGCGGGAAGTCGCGATTGAGCGCCTCGAGCGCGGCCGGGCGGATAAAGCCCGGGACGATCAGGAAGTCGAACGGGTCGCGGACCAGAGGTGCGGCATCGAACGCCGCCCAATCGAACAGCGGACCGGCGAACTGTGCCGGCGGCTCCGCTCGGACTGCCGTAGCGTGGGCATGTGCCACCATCAACTCTCCTTGAGCGCGTCTGTTTTCTGCCGTGTTGGCCGCGACCATTAGCAGGATCGCGCCGACGTTGCTATATCCTCGATCGCCCACTGCAGGCGGTTTTTGACCCGGAGGTCTCGAGTGATGGATGCGGTCTGGCGGGAGGCGGCGCGCGAGGCGCTGATGGCAGCGCTCCGCTTCCTGCCGCCGCCGCGGCGCAAGGCGATCGACCGCTGGCTGCGCGGCCGGGAAGAGGCCCGCAAACTGGCCGAGACCGACCATGTGCTGATGTCCTGGGGCAAGAGCGGCCGGACCTGGCTGCGGCTGATGATCTCGCGCTTCTACCAGCTCGCCTACGGCATCCCCGAGGGCCGGATGCTCGAGTTCGACAACCTGCACCGGGCCAACCCGGCGATCCCGAGCCTGTTCTTCACGCACAGCAACTACCTGCGCGACTACACCGGCGACTGGAAGACCAAGCAGCATTTCTACGGCAAGCGTATCATCATGCTGGTGCGCGATCCGCGCGACGTCGCGGTCTCCCAGTATTTCCAATGGAAATTCCGGATGCGGCCGGTCAAGAAGCTGCTGAACGACTATCCGCCGCACGGTGCCGAGATCTCGATGTTCGATTTCGTCATCCACGAGGGCGCCGGCCTGCCCAAGATCCTCGAGTTCTTCGAGATCTGGCAGCGCGAGCTGCCCAAGGCCAAGGCCTCGATCATCGTCCGCTACGAGGACATGCGCGCCGATCCGGCCGCCACGCTCGCGCGCGTGCTCGCGTTTCTCGGCACGCCGGGCACGCCCGAGCAGATCGAAGGTGCGGTCGCTTACGCCGCCTACGAGAACATGAAGCAGCTCGAGCACAAGGACGTGTTCTGGCTGAGCGGCACCCGGTTGCGGCCGGGCGATCGCGCCAACCCGGATTCCTTTAAGGTCCGGCGCGGCAAGGTCGGCGGCTGGCGGGACTATTTCGACGAGCGCCAGAGCGCCAGCCTCGACGCCATGGTCGCGGCCCGGCCGCTGCCGCTGTTCGGCTACGGCGTCGCGGCGACGATCGAGCGCTCGGCCTGAGTGATCCCCATCAGTTCCCGGATGCCGGCGACCACGCTCCCGAGGTCGTCCGGCACCTCGCCCGATGGCGGCGCGAACGGTTGGCCGGCCGGCACGGCCAGGCCCTGCTGGTACAGCATCGCGTAGAAGGCGTCGAAATCGCGCATGTAGCCGATCAGACCCCAATCGTAGAGGGCGAGCGCCAGCCGGCCGCGCCGGCCGTCCGATGCCGGCGCGAACATCAGGCTCGCAAATGAGCGCCGCACGCGGTCGAGGCTGCCCAGCACGCTGGTCGGCAACGCGAAGATCGCAAGCGGCCGGCGCAGCCGGATGACCTCGACCATCATCGAGATGCTGTCGCCGGTCACGACCAGGCCGTCGGCTGACCCGAGCAGGCCGAAATAGGGGTTGTCCTCCGGCTCCTGCCGCCAGCGGAACAGCCGGGCCGCGGCCGGCAGGTGCTCGGCGAGCGCCGCCACGACCGCTGGGGGCGTCCGGCGGCTGGTCGTGAAGTAGGGCGTGCCGCCCGCGGCCGCGACCCCGACCGCAAGCTCGAGCAGACGCCGCACGACGCCGCGATCAAAGACGAACGGCCCGGTCGGGCCGCCGATCAGGAAGCCGATCAGCGGCCGCGGCAGGCTGCCGAGCCGGGGCGCCCAGGCACTGGCGGCGGCTTCGATCGCCGCCGTGTCGACCCGCATCAGCGGCAGCGTGATCGGCAGCAGGTTGGCGAGCGGCGGCATCTGGTTCTCGGCGCTGGTGATGACCAGATCGAAGCGCTCCGCCATGCCCGAGGGCTTGCCGACCAGGACCAGCCGCGTGCGCCCGCCCGCCTGCTCGGCGACCCAGAGCGCTGCCATCGATGGCCGCCGGCCGATCGTGATCACCAGATCCGGCCAGGGCGGCGTCAGCGGGTCGGAGCGGTCCAGATCGAGGTGGTGGAGCGAAGGCTTGACCTTGGGCTTGGCGACCCTCCAGCGTTCCCGCACCTGCAGGACCCTGCGCTCGCAGCGCCAGCCGAGCTCCTGGGCGATCGCCTCGACCTGGGCGTTGTCGCCCGGCTTGTCGCCGAGCAGGAGCCAGGTGCGCGGCGGGTCCATGACCATGGCGGCCGCGGGCCGGTTGCGGGGCTCCGGGTCAGACCGCGACCCGGGTCGCGGCGGCCGTGGCGACCGGCGCGTAGCCAAAGGCGGGCGACAGGCGCTCGGCGACCAGCGCGTCGAGCTCGGCCGCCTGCTCGGCCGTGAAATAGTCGCGGTAGCCCCCGACCTTGGCCCGGCGCACCTTGAAGCTCTCGGGGTCGTTCGGGTTGCGCAGCCGCAGCCCGCCCTGGCGGAAGAAGCCCTTGCTCTCGAGCTGGCGCAGGTTGTCGAAGGCGCCGAACTCGACCGCCTGCTCGATCTCGGCGTCGCTGAAGCTCTCGCCGATCAGCGCCATGATCCGGCGCAGCTCGCTTGCGGGTTTTGCGCGCAGGTCCTCGTAGCGGACCATCAGCGCGCGCGGCAGATGGGCGAGATTGCGCTCCCAGCGGTTCAGGTAGTCGATCAGGCTCGCAAGACCGATGTCGCTGTGGCGGACGAAGTCCCACATGCCGATCGTGCGCCGGTCGATCGGGTGGTCGATCCAGGCGTTGATCAGCTCCTGCTTGGCCGCCGACTGGCGCCGGGTGAACTGGAAATACCAGGACACGGCGATGTCGCAGGGATGGCGCGCGAGCAGGAGGATCGGCTTGTGCCGGAGCGGCGAATCGACCGCGTCGGGGTCGAGCGCCGCGCCGACCTCGCCCTCGTAGCTGTAGTGACCATTGGTCGCAGTGATCCGCGGCACGCCGGGATGGCGGCGGGCGAGCTCGTCCGAGGTCACGATCAGCGAGGCCGGCAGGCCGTGGCGGATCTGGTAGAGCCGCGACAGCATGACCTTGAGCCAGGTGTTGCCGCTCTTGGGATGGCCGATGATCAACAGATCGGTGCGCCGCGCCTTCGCCAGCTCCTGGCGCGCCAGCAGACGCCGGCGGCTGGCGACGCGCAGGCCGCGCGGCAACGGCGCGGTCGACAGCAACACCGTGAATTTCCTGACCTCGTCGCTGACGCCGACCATCGCGCCTCCTGTTCCTGCGCCGAACCCGTCGCCGCAGGCCGCGGGTTAGCAGACCGCGCGCGCCAGGGCAACGACGGCCCGGACGGTCCGGGCTACCCGATTCCCGAGCCGCCCCGGGCGGCGGGCTTGCACGATGGTTCCCGCCATCGCGTCAGCTATGGCGAATCGGCGCCGACGCGCTATCCTGGGTGGATGCAGCCCGAGGCCTGGCTCGCTTTATTGGTGAGCCCATTCGTCGGTAGCTTCCTGGGCGTCGTGGTCCTCCGGATGCCGGCGGGCCGGCCGGTCCTGCGCGGCCGTTCAGCCTGCGATCGCTGCGGGCGGACTCTCGGATTCGCGGACCTGATCCCGTTCGCGAGCTGGCTCTGGCGCCGCGGCCGCTGCGCCTGTGGTGAGGCGCGGCTCAGCCGCTTCTACCCGGGCATCGAGTTCGCCGCGCTCGGGGTTGCAGGCTCGGCCGTGGCGGTGTTCTCGGGCTGGCTGCTTGGGGCGAGCCTGGCACTCGGCTGGACGCTGCTCGCGCTGGCCGCGATCGATGCCCGCCACTACCGGCTACCGGACCGGCTGACGCTGCCGCTGATCCCGGCGGGCCTGCTCGTGGCCTGGCTGAGCGATCCGGCCAGCCTCGCGGATCACGCGCTGGGCGCGCTCGCGGGCTTCCTCGCGTTCGCCGGCATCGCGCAGGCCTACCATCGGCTGCGCCGGCGCGCAGGCATGGGCCTGGGCGATGCCAAGCTGCTCGCCGCCGCCGGCGCCTGGCTCGGCTGGTCGGCGCTGCCGGCCCTGGTCGCGGTCGCCGCGAGCCTGGCGCTCGCCGCCGCTCTGGCGCGCCAGCGCCTCGATGCCGCCACCAAGATCGCCTTCGGCCCCGGTCTGACGCTCGCGCTCTGGCTGTTCTGGCTCTACGGCGCGCTCGCGCCGGCCGGGCTGCAGCCGCCGTCCTGACCCGGCCCGGCGCGGGCGGCAGCCCATGGAACCGGAGGCCAGCCCGGAAAGTTGCTAGTGCGTACCCCTCCGAAGGAGACGACGATGTCTGCGACGATCGATTGCCGGCTCGGTCTTCTGGCGTTCGGCGTGGCGGTATTCGCAGGCGTGCCCGCCGACGCGGCGCCGGGCGACATCCACCAGGTGGCGGGTGCGGACACGGTCAATCTGCGCGCGGGCCCGTCGGATGGGGCCGACGTGCGCGGCACCGTGCAGCAGGGCGACGAGGTGATCGAGCTGGCCCAGTCCGGCAACTGGCTTGGCGTTCGCGTGCTGCGCACCGGTGAGGAGGGCTGGATCTTCAGCGAGCTGTTGGCGCCGGTCGCGCGCACCACGCTTGGTAACGGCGAGGTTCCGGCGCCGGTCGAGGACGTGGGTTTCCTGCGCTGGTCCGAGAGCTTCAACCGCCTGCTCGCGAGCATCAACGCCGACCTCCGCTATCCCACGATCGAAAGCGTCGAGCAGCCGGAGCCGGATCTCTTGCGCGTCGTTCCGACCGCCGAGTGGCTGATCAACGGCAGCCGCGAGGAGCATCTGTGGGGCGCGGCCGCGATGTACGAGATGTGGAAGAACCATCAGAACGGCGCACCCGTGCGCTTCGTGATGGCCGACGGTCAGGGTCGGGACTACGTCACGATCGTCGATCAGGACGGCACCCCGGACCTCTCGATCGGCCTGCCCGGCCGGGAGTGACGGGCGTCATGCCGGCCTTTGGCATGTGCTGATCTGTGCCACGCTGGCCGGCGGCGGCGCGGTTGAGCTGCCGTTCCGGGGCCCCCAACGTCGCCCGGACCGGCCGGTCGCCAGGGACGTGGTCGCGGCGCGCCCGACGCGACCGGCGGCGTGATCGACTGACCCCGACCGGCGTCCACTATCGGCCATTTCGGCCCTGTCGTCCGTACACTTTCCTTCTGGGAATGTCGCTAGTGCACGGGAGCAGACAAAAGACTCATCCGTCCCGGGCGGCACACGCCACGCTTCCTCGGTTCCGACGATGCCAGGGCGCCGGTAGTGTGAATCTTCTGAACGCCTCTGTGCACTAGCGCTTGGCCTTCTGGGCAATGTCGCTAGCGCTTGGCAGAGACGATCCGGACCGCTGCGGTCTCGGCTACCCGGTCGAGAAATTCGCGGCCGATCCAGACGACATCACCCCAATGGCCGGTCAAACTTGCGATCAAGGTCAGGACGCGCCCGGTTTCGTCCAGTTCGTAAGCCTCGAAGCCAAACTCGCCCATCAGCGCTTGCAGCGAAGCGAGGTCGGACCCGAAGCGCCGCGCATGGGCTTCGATCGCTTCCATCTGCACCAGCATGGCTGGATTGTTCGCAAGTGTCGCCCGTGCCCCCTCCAGGACACGCATCTCGTAGCCTTCCACGTCGATCTTAAGATAATCGATGTGTGATAATCCGATCCGGGAGCAATAGCCGTCGAGGTCCAGCACGGGAACTTCGATGGCGTTCGGTTCATCCTTCGCTACCGGATCCTGAACGTGGGACTTGCCGAGGTCGTTGGGCTCGACGACGAAGTGCAGCCGGCCTTCCCGCTGCCCGAGAGCCAGATGCTCAGTAGTGACATTGGCAAAGCCATTACGCAGGATGTTCTCGGTCAGGAAACGGTAGGCAGGCGGGGCCGCCTCGAACGCGAACACGCGCCCCGAGGGGCCTACCCGCTTCGCCGCCAGGCACGTATAGAATCCGACGTTGGCTCCGACGTCGACCACGGTCATGCCGGGCCTTAGAAATCCGGACAGGAACTGGTAAAATGCCGGCTCGCTGAATCCCAGGTAGAAGGTGGCGCTAGCGCTGAGGTTGTCTCGAGGCGAGCGGATCTCGATCGTAGTGTCAAGTCGAACCACCGGCTCGCGGTTGAGCGCCGACACGACCTGCCATTGTAGGGCTCGCCAGAGCATTCTGAGCGGCCGTTCCCGGAACTCGGAACGGGACAGTAACCATCGCCCATACGCCCCGATCCTGGCGGGCGACATCCGTTTGCTCATGCTCGCCTATATCCAGCCGGGTCGCTCGCCAAAGCTTACAGAACCGGTGCGACGGTGAGCTCGCTCGCTTCGCCGCGCCGGAGCCGGGGAATTGCTAGTGGGTGTACCGTCGGCTGGCCGGGACCACTCAACGCGCCGCGGTCGCTCGCCGCGAAATGGTGGCCAACAGGCGAGCGGATCGCGTCGGTTGCGGCCTTGTCGGGCAGCGGTTCGATTTCTTGTACCACCATCGCGACCTCCGCCCCGCTCCTGCGCGAACCCAAGGCGGTATCGCCATCTGCAGGCGGCGGCACTCGACCGGAGCTTGCCCCTCTCGCTGGTGGTTGGCAATCTGGCACTTGGGATTCCCATACCGAGGGCGGCGCGGGGCCATGGCGGGCGGCCGCCGAAAAGACGCGCCCCGCAAACGGCATCGACGGCTGATCAGGCGCGTTTCGGAGCGCACTTACACCCGTTTCGCTGCCGACTGCCCACTCTTCACTCCAAATGACGCCAGAACGTGTTCCAAGTCCCTGCGTGCTCGTCTGGACTCTTCTGTGTCCCGCACCGAGGCGATCGGACTGCTTTTCCAGGGGATCTTTCCTCAGAACGAAGAGCTCACCATTGTTCGTCAGGCTCCAGTAACTGCTGCGCACCGCGATCTTGTCATTCAAGACGATCACAATCCAATCTCGTGACGTACTTTCACACCTCAAATCGGGATAACCGGACTCCGTCCGTCAACCACGTATTCCCGGTAGCCTGGCCTCCACGAGCTCGATCAGGGTTGGAAACACATCGCTCAAGTCCTCGAGGGGGATGCCCAGTGAGCAATCATACGAGCATCGGTTCCAGCATCGGTTAGCTGCCCGGCTCGAGGCCAGGGGCGGAGTTGTTCTGGACCGCGTTCCTGCATCGCCTGACCCGCGGCGTCCGACGCGGCTTGGTGTGGCTTGCAAAGCCCGGGTGCGAGGCCGAGAATGACTTGCTGAACCGCGTGCTCTTGCGCCCTCACTGCTAGCGCAAGCTCAGCTGGACCGATGAGATCGACAGGCATGCCTGAGTTCATCGCGGCGGGCAACCCAGTCCCAGCGGCAGGGCGAGCGGGCGCCTCGTCGGACCGCTTCGGGCGGCGCAACGCGGTTGGGCGGCGTGCGGATCGGAATGATCAACCAGAATCGCAGTCTGAAAGGACTTCGGCCCAAGCTGAGTTCCTTCATGAAGTTATGCAGTGAAGATCACTAGGGCGCCATGGACCAGCGGCCTGCCGGGACAGATCTGAAGCTGGTTGCTGCATGCGCTTGAGCCGGGTGCGCAGGATGTTGCCCGCCGGGCTGCGGCGGGTCGTCACCAGCATCGCCTGGCTCAGCGTCGAGCAGATCATCCGCGCCGTGGTCGGGGTGCTCGTCGGGATCTACGTGGCCCGCCACCTGGGGCCGAGATCCTTCGGGATCCTGAGCTTCGCGACCAGCTTCGTGCTGCTGTTCTCCGCGCTCGCCCAGCTAGGGCTGCGCAACGTGGTCGTCCGCGATCTGGTCGCGCGGCCCGAACAGGAGGCCTCTGTCCTTGGGGCGGCTCTCGCGCTGCGGCTCGCAGGCAGCGTGCTGGCGGTCACGATCGCGATCGTGGCCGCCTGGCTCACGCAAGAGGACTGGACGACGCGCCTGGTCATACTGATCATCGTAGCCGGAATTCTTTTTGATCCATTCGATGTCGCGGCCTACTGGTTTGAAGCGCACGTGTTTGCTCGGCCGTTGGTCATCGCGAAAATGGTAGGGTTTCTGGTCGCTGCAGCACTCCGCCTGGTTTTCATCTTTGCCGGTAAATCAGTCGTTTGGTTTGCCTGGCCACCGCTGCTTGAGAGTTTATTGTCGATAGTAATTTTGTGGATATCGTTTTATCATCATCGTTCCCGAACCGGAAACGTCAGTTGGCGCTGGCGCCCGAGCGGCGCGCGCATGCGGAATTTGATTGGCCAGGCGTGGCCACTCGCGCTCAGCGGCGCAGCCGTCCAAATCCATCAACGACTCGATCAAGTCATGCTTGGGACCATCCTCCGCCCGGAAGAGGTCGGCTGGTATGCCGCCGCCAGTCGGATCTCGCAAGTTCTCTACGTCATGCCGGTCATCTTCTCGACCACCTTGCTGCCGGCGATCATCCGGTCGAAAGAGACCTCGCAGGTCTCTTATGCCCGGAGAATGCAGGCGTTGTTCGACCTGCTCTTGTGGTGCTCGCTGATCGTCGCCGTGATCGTGACGCTGACATCGGAGTATTTTGTCCGGATCGCCTACGGAGAAGCTTATTTGCCGACCGGCCCGATTCTCCAGATTTACGCGTGGTCCCTCGTGTTCATCTCGATGGGAATAGCCCGGCGCCAGTATCTGGTCGCCGAAGAATTGTACATCTACGCTCTGGTCAACGCCCTGGCGGGCGTGGCTACGAATATCGCGCTCAATCTTCTGCTGATCCCGAGGTATGGCGGGGTCGGTGCGGCCTGGGCGCTGCTGGTCTCGACGGCGATCTCCGGCTTTTTGATCAATCTGGGCTTCCGTGATACCCGCGCCGCGGGCGTGATGGCGATGACCGCGCTGGCGGCGCCACTCCGGCTGCTTGCCTGGTGCTGGCGGGAATTCGCGGCGTGACCGCCGGTGAGCGCTCTCGGCCGAACGGTATGGCTCGAGCCAAACCTCATGCGCCAGGCGACGCCGTCACGGTCCGGCTCTGGAGGTCGCCGCCGTTGCCGCGGCGACTTGATCTCCCAGAGTCCTGGGCGGTTCCGCCTGGAGGTCGCCACCGCCTGGCCCGTGAGCGCGCAGCGCCCACGCGCCCGGACCCCTTGGCTTGCTGTCGCCGCCCGCTTTGATCCGACCTCGCCATGCCGGGAACCTTGCTTTTTCGGTTGGAGCGCGCCAAGCGTCTTTTCGGAAAGGATGAGCGGCATCCGATCGAGCGAGCGGACATGTCGATGATCAGCAGTGCGTTCAAATGCGTAGCGGCTGAACGAGCGCAGGTATCCGGGCTCCGCGCCGTTCTGAAATCGCAAGCCTTGGGCGCGCTCGCGGCCTTCGGACTGGCGATCAGCGCTGCTGGCCCGTGCGCCTCTGCAGCTGCAAAGACCCCGCAAATTGCGCTCGGCGCCCAGGCGTATCCTCCATGGGGTGCCCGGCTCAGCTACGTCGGGAAACTGCCGATTTCGATGGTCCGCCTGATCATCGCGCCAGAAAAGATCTATCATCCGGCGACCGGGGAATTCATCTCGTCACCGTACATGGATGCCTTTGACGCGGGCATGGCAGCGCTCCATGCCGAGGGCACGCAAGTGCTGCTGACGGTCACAGGCACCTGGGCGACCAGCAACCTGCCCGACCCGTCCTTGTGGGCGGCCGCCACGCGCGCCCTGCTTGAACGCTACGGAAAGCTCTATCCAGGCATCTTCACCGGCGTCGAAGTAGGCAACGAACCCAATGGCACCTGGAATTATGGACTGCATAGCGTCGCGGAGCAGGGCGAATTCACCGCGCAGCTGACCAGGACGATCCATGACGAGATCGGTCGATCGGCGATAGCAGCGCAGCTTCCGATCATCGGCGGCGCCACGATCGGCGTCTACGGCGGGAAAGTCGGTGCGTTCTGGGAGGCGGCATTCAGCGCAGGTCTGCTGAACTGGGTGGATGCGGTATCGTTCCACTACTACAATGACACCGATGATCTGCTGAGGCGAGTTCCGGAGCTTCGGAAGGCGATCGTCGCTCACGGCGGGGCGCCCGACCTGCCGCTCTACTTGACCGAATGCTGCGCCGCCAAGCCAGAGAACGCCTACCGCCTGAGCAGGGGACCGACGCTGGCGGTCGCCGCCGGCCTCGACACGATGATCTATTTCCCGATGATGGATGAACCGGCGATCGGTTGGCCAGTGCAGGGGCTGGTCACCGCCGGCGGCGACCTGAAGCCGCCCGGCATCGTGCTTGCCCGCTGGGTCGAGCTGTTCGAGGGGGCGACGTTCACCAGAGCCGATCTCGGCCCGGACGTGATCGCGTTCGACGCGAGCAACGGCATCCGTATCGCATGGTCGCCGACCGGAGCCACGATTGCCGTCGATGCGAGCCTGCAGGTCGAGGACATGTACCGCAATTCGCTGCCGAAGGCGGATCGCTACAAGCTCGGAGACGATCCGATCTATATCTTCAAGGGCAATTGAGTGATCGGCCCGTTGGGTGGTCCGGTTGGCAATGTGAGTTTAGGGTTGGTCGCGGCCCCAGTGGGAGGATTGGCCGGCGGGGCTGGTCGGGTCGCGCAGCCGGCCCCGCGGCGAGTGGGCACGAACACCTCCGGGGCGGGAGCCTGATAGCCGATGGAGGGTCGGCCGCCAGCATCGTGGATCTTCGATGCCGCGGCGTCTGCGAAGCGCTCCCGCGTCGGTTCCGCCGACGAGCAGGCGACGCATGCCTTCAACCCAGTGCCCGAGCGCGCTCGCCGGACGATGTTGTCCTGCCAGGCGACGACGATCGGCCCAAACCTAGGAATGGTGCCCGGCGCGAACTGAACGCGACGAAGGACGGCACCCCCATCGCGCCCTCGGGATGCGCTCACTTCGCCAGTTCATCAGGGCGCACCGACCCGCCGCCTGTCCGGTCTGCCGGGGGCAACTCCAGGTCGGTCACTGGCGACAGCTCCTTCTCCAGGTGCTCCGAGATGACTTGACCGGCAATCTCATGACCGAGGTCGTTCCAGTGCGCGCCATCGGCCGTATGCACCGACAACTGTTGCGCCGCCGCCGCCGCTACCGCGTCCGCCACCCCCCGGATTGGCTGAAAGCCGGTTCCCTCCGCGAGATTGATCCATTCGCTGTTCGCGGCGCTGCAGCTGAACATGTACCACTTGACGCCCTCGCGTCCGAGATCCTGCATCATGTGCAAGATCTCCCGGGTCACTGTGACGGCATTTGCGCGGAGGGCGGCGATCCGGTCTGCGTCCTTCGGGCGTGAGTATCCTCCGAACCAAGAGTACTGTAGATTTTGAAGGCGCTCATCGAGAAAGCGAAACAAACTCGAGTGCCGAGCAAAAAACCGATAGTATGGAGCGTCTCTGTACAAGACTTGTCCATCTACAAAATAGGGCCGAAAATTTTTCTGGGCTCGCACGATCGACAATGCTTCACTGCCGTAATGATTGTTCTGAACATCATTCGAGCAGAATTGTAGCACGACGTGCGTAGGCTTTATACTGGTCCAATAGCGATCGAGGATCAGCAATTCCTGGAGGGTGCCGTATCCGCCCCCACCGACGGCGAAAACTTCCACTGGCAGCGCGCGGGCGACCTGCGAGAAGTAGGCGGATTCATTCGACATTTTAGGGTCTTGAGTGAAGGAATTGCCGATGAAGGCGATGCGGGGCCGATCGGAGGTGGGATCGCCCCAGAGGCGAAAACCAAACTCGTTGGTGGCGTAGTCGACGACATAGGCCTCGCCATTTTGCGCCCGTAGCGTGAAATCGTAGCGAACATTCGAGATCGGAACCCAACCCAAGCGGGCGTCATGCTGGTAGATCGACGGGCGGCCCAAGACAGCCTTGGCTAAGCGAAAGGCACCCTCCGCCAGGAGGCCAGTAAGTGCGATGGATACCATGCCAAGAGAACATCCGACGACAAGCTTTCGACCGGCACGCCATGCCATGGCACGGACCTCCATAGCCGGAAGCGGCCTACCTCATGCGGCCGCTGGTGGCAATCTCGAGAAACCCGTCTCAGGGCCAGGGCCAGACGCGGTTCTCGGCAAGCCTCGGACCAAGCCTCGGGTGCGACCGGCCAAGCATCTCTCGTTCGATTGCGAGCACCCGATGATCAGGCCGAAGCCGATCCACAGAACTGATCGGATTGAGGTTGGGATTGGAGAACACCTGCACCGATCAGGCCAATCACCAGCCAGTGGTAGGGTCGGACGTCGACACGCAGGGCGGCCCCCCGGCGCGGCCGCAGCAGCTCGAACCGGAAGAGGCCGAACACCAGGGATCCGGCGATGCCGGTATTGACAGCAGGGTCATCACGAGATTGTTCGGCTTGTGGCGGCCAAGCCGGATGCCGATTCCCGCCGGTCTGCATGACGATGTCGATCGCCATCATGTCATCCTGCCTCGTTGAGCGTAAGGCGGCGCCTGACCGCAGGCAGCAGCGCGGCCGCCGTTCCGCCCGCCGGCCAGCACCGTGCGGATCACTCGAAAGAACGCCGTCCGGAAGGCTGACCAATTGAGCCTGGCGCGATAATCCTCGGCGCTCGCCAGCGCGAGGCTGCGATACCGATCCGGGCTGTCGAACACGGCCTGGAGCACTTCGGCAAAGACCGCTGGCGGTGCGCCCGGCGGTAGGGTGAAGCCGGTCCGTCGGTCAAGCACGACAGCGGGGATGCCACCGACGTCTGTGGTCAGGCAGGGGACGCCAAAGGCGGCGGCTTCGCAGAAGGTCATGCCGTAGTTCTCAGCGAGCGATGGCACGAACAGGAAGTGGGCGCGCGCAAGCAAGGTCTGGAGTGACTGGCGCTGCTTCGGGTTCTTCTTGTCCAGCCAGCCATGGAAGCGGGCGTAGGCTGGCAACGCCGCGGTCATGGCGCGCGGTCCGACGATGTCCAGCTGCACAGGAACCCGGTTGCGGTGGAGAATGTCACAGCTCGCCAGAACGATGTCGCCTCCTTTGCGGTGCCAGTCGCTGCCGATGAACAATATTCGAAGCTGATCAAACGCCCGCGACTTGATCAACTGATTCACCGTTTCAGGATCGGGGGCTTCGATGTTGGCGCCAAACGGGATGACATGGATCTTGCCGGCCGCGGCGCCATAATCGTTGATCGCGCTTTGAGCTGCCCACTGCGACGGATAGATCGCCGCCGAGCAATTCGCGAGCGCCTGGCGATCCTGTCGATGCCCTTGGGCAATGAACTTGGCCGAACAGTTCTTGAAGAAATCATAGAATTCGAGCACGTTTGCGAACGTCGCATCAGCCGTGAAAATCTTATGATGAGGCGTGTTGAGCTCTGCGATCGCATGCGACCCAGGTGCAAAAAGTATATCCGCTGGTGTATGGCGGACGCGACGTTCGATTTGCCAAGCAATGCTCTTCAGGAAGAGTGGCTCGCGGTCGGGCCGGTAGATTTGGTGGCGCGATCTGTAATACCAGTATTTTGGCGCATACAGATAGCGGACGTGCCGATGCAGCGGGAATACCCGCACGATCTCGGAGCCGCTCTGCTCGAGCTCTTTCAAGATCGAATACGGGCGACCAGACTGGACATTGACATCCGCCGCGTCGAACTCATAGGCGTAGATGATTCGCACGGTCTGGACTCTCCCATTTTCATGCCGGTCTGGATCGCGACCCAGACCGCATCGAGGATCATCAGCAGAGCCGCCTGGACGATCGGCGAGAGCTTTCGGGAGCATTCAGCTGCTGGACCCGCCGTCACGTGAGCGCACGGTCGGGCGGGATCGGGAGCCGCGCGGGGCTTCAGCGGACCGGTGCGCCGTTCCAGCCTTAGAATGATAGCCGAATGCCGACCGGCGCGCAATTCGTCTGCGCCACCGCGTGTACACCCGCGCGCGTCCCGGCCGCGCCGCGCGCTGCGACCCAGATCGACCAGATGATGACATGCCTGAGCGGGGTGCTGGCACGGCCGCTTCGAG
Organism: uncultured Alphaproteobacteria bacterium; assembly: GCA_963840925.1. GTDB lineage: Bacteria > Pseudomonadota > Alphaproteobacteria > Geminicoccales > Geminicoccaceae > DATAOG01. Next base: position 4,128 of record CAWJAY010000023.1, on the reverse strand, counting down.
CGAGAGCGCGGCCGCCCGCGTCAACAACGATCGCGGGCGCCGAAGCGTCGGCCCGCGCCCGTAGCGAGCCGATCTCGGCCGCCGCGGCCCCCCGCCCGCCTAGTGGTCAGACGCAATCATAGGATTCCCATATGATGGGATGCGTGGCATGTTGCGGCATGCGCGAAGGGATCAGCATCGAGGTGAGCGCTGCGGACCGTGGCCGGCTGGAGCGGGTCGTGGCGGATCGGAACAGCCCGCAAAAGCATGTCTGGCGGGCGCGGATCATCCTGGCGACGGCGGCGGGCTGCGGCACGGCGGAGATCATGCGCCGCGCCGAGGTGTCCAAGCCCTGCGTCTGGCGCTGGCAGGAGCGGTTCATGCGCGAAGGCGTGGCCGGGCTGGTGCGCGACAAGACCCGCAAGCCCGGGGTGCCGCCCTTGCCACCGCAGCGGGTTGAGCGTGTGGTCGCGCTGACGCTGGGCGATCCGCCCGCCACGACGACCCATGGGTCCGGCCGCGCGATGGCGGCAGCCAGCGGCGTATCGTTGCGCTCGGTGCCGCGGATCTGGGCGGCGCACGGCCTCCAGCCGCACCGGGTGCGGCGCTTCAAGCTGTCCACCGATCCGGCGTTCGCGGCCAAGTTGCGCGACGTGGTCGGCCTCTATCTCGATCCGCCGGCGCACAGCCTCGTTCTGTCGGTCGACGAGAAGTCCCATGTGTGGATGGCCCCCGGCTCGCAAGAGAAAAGTTAGCGTGTTGGCATAATCAGGCTGCTTTGCGGTCATGTGTCCGGCCTGTTGACGCGGCCGTCGCACGACCGCTGGCCCCGATGGGTTCCGCGGACCAGGGCCTCATCAGATCCTCGGGATTCCGTCCCTCGACTTCTCCAGGCTGCTCCCGGTCCCTCGGCACAACCGACTACCCCATCACGTTTCCTTCCCTCGCAAGCGTCACATAATCGGCGAGCTCGGCCTAAGCCGGGACTGCCTGCCGATAGTTCTGCCCGTGCGCCATCACGGCCCAAACGATGCGCGCCATCTTGTTGGCCAGAGCCACGGCGACCACGAGGCGGGGTCGTCTCGCCAGCAGACCCTGGATCCACGCATCGGACCGGGCTGCCTTCGAGCGCAGCAGGACGGTTTGGGCGCCGACGATCAGCAGCTGCCGGATGTACTTGTCGCCGAGCCTGCTGATCCGGCCCAACCTCTGCTTGCCGCCGGTGGATCTTTGCCGCGGCACGAGGCCGAGCCAGGCCGCGAACTCCCGCCCGCCGCGGAAGGCGTCGCGGTCAGGCACGGTGGCGGCGATGGCGGTGGCGATCAGCGGGCCGATGCCCGGAATGGTGACGAGCCGCCGGCTGACAGGGTTCGCCTTGTGCCAAGCCATGATCCGGGCGTCGACCTCGGCGATCCGCTGGGCCACCTCGTCGAGCTGAGCCGCGAGGAGCTCGAGGACTTGACGCGCCAGCTCCGGCACGCGCCGATCCTCCTGCATGCTCGCCAAGAGCCCTGGCACGTTCCAGGGTCCCTGGGCTCCAACGAGACCGAACTCGGCCAGGTGCCCGCGTACGGCGTTGATGAGCTGGGTTCGCTGCCGGACCAACAGCTCGCGGACCCGGTGCATGGTCATTGCCGACTGTTGCTCTTCGGTCTTGACCGGCACGAAGCGCATGGACGGCCGCGTCACGGCCTCGCAGATCGCCGCGGCGTCGGCCGCGTCGTTCTTGCCCCGCTTGACGTAAGCCTTGACGTACTGTGGCGGCATCAGGCGCACCTCATGTCCCAGCGAGCGCAGCTCGCGCGCCCAGAAGTGCGCGGTGGCGCAAGCTTCCATGCCGACCAGGCAGGTTGGCAGCGCGGCGAAGTAGGTGATGACCTGAGCACGCCGGAGGCGGCGCTGCACGACGACATGGCCCGCCTCGTCCACGCCATGGACCTGGAAGACCTGCTTGGCCAGGTCGAGGCCGATCGTGGTAATCTCCATCTGGATGGCTCCCCTTGGTGCTGTTCGACAGCCACCACCTTGGCACGACGATGCCGTGAGGGGGCCATCCACCCCATCAGATCCAGGCGCTGGACCGGACCCAGCCGGGATTGCCGCTCAAGAAGGGCCGGGCCGGCACGATGACGCACGATTACATCCGCCATGGCACCACGACCTTGTTCGCGGCGCTGAACGTGCTCGACGGCAGCGTCATCGGCCAGTGCATGGCGCGGCACCGGCACCAGGAGTTCATCCGCTTCCTCAACCGGGTCGAGGCCGCCGTGCCGGCCGGCAAGATGATCCACGCGATCCTCGACAACGACGCCGCCCACAAGCACCCCAAGGTCCGCGCCTGGCTCACCCGTCACCCCCGCTGGACCTTCCACTTCACGCCGACCTCCTGCTCCTGGGTCAACGCCGTCGAGACCTTCTTCGCCACGCTGACCCGCCGCCGCCTGCAACGCGGCGCCTTCCACTCGCTGGTCGACCTCCAGGCCGCGATCAACCGCTACCTCGAACAGCACAACCAGCACCCCAATCCGTTCATCTGGACCGCCGACCCGACCGCATCATCGAAAAGATCAACCGAGGGTATCAGGCGTTAGCGTCAAGCGCAGCCAGGCAGCGCGCGCAGAGTTCGAAGCGGGCTAGGTGGATCTGGATGCTCCTCGAGCGGATCGGCTCCCAAGTCAGTGCGTCGGCGCGTCGGGCGCGAATGGGTCATAGGGATAGCCGGCATAGACGAGACTGGCACCGCTGGCACCCAGAAGCTCCTCGATCTTCTCGACCGTTTTGCCGAGCACGCTGGGCGGCTCGCCGGCCTGAAGCTGGCGCTTCAGCTCGATCAGGGACTGATTGGCGTGATCCAGACGCCGTGCCAGGACCGCCGCCAGATAGAGAAGCGCGATTGGATCCTGCACCAGAAGCGCGGCCGCGTCGACGACGTGGAACTGCGAGGTTGCCAGGGCACGCACATCCGCCGTGTGCGGCTGATCGAGCAGCACCGAGAGTTCGCCGAACACGGCGCCGGGCTCGGCCACCTTGGCGATCTCGACGCCCTCCTTGACGATGGCGACGGCGCCCTCCTTGAGGATCAGCAGCCGTCCGGTCGTGGAGCCGGCGGCGAGCACCGTCTCGCCGGCTTGATAGGTCGCGAGCGGCAGGCTGGCGAGCCGTTTCTGGAAAGCGGCGGTATCGGGAATCAGGGGCATGGCGTCATCCTCATGTCATCGCTTGCCACCCACCCACCCCCGGCGGACCGTGCGCCACAGGACGTCAAGGCGGTCGTCATGGGCGGTCGTCGCGACGCTTGATCGGCCCGGCCGCAACCGGGCTCGAGGACGAAGGCGAGGGGCGGCGTCAAGCGCGGTCCGGCCACATCGTCGGGCGAGTCATCGGGAAAGACAATCGTGACGTGGGCGGCATCCTGGGCGCGCACGCTCGCCACCCCGCCCGCGCGCTGCGGCCAGACGCTGCAGCTGCGCGGGCCGGCATGCTCGGCCAATGCGGCATCGGAGCCTGCCGCGCGCGCTTGCCGTAGCGATGCTGAGGTCCGAGACCGGCGATTAGCGAGCCGTTCACAGCAAGTGTCCTAGAAAGATGGAGCAGACAGCGATCGCCGCTCCTGCGAATGGAACGTTGCGCCACCCGAGCCAATGCGGATCATTTTTGCCCATCGCCATTTTCCGGGGCATTTCGCGCATCTGGCCCGAGCGCTGGCGGCCGATCCCGGCAACCAGGTCCTCTTCGTCCACGTCGCGGGGACGGCGAGATCCCGGGAGTGCGCCGGCTGCGGGTGCGCGCGAGCCGGGAACCCTCGTCCGCAACCCACCACTACGTCCAGCCCCTGGAGCGCTCGGTCCTGCTCGGTCAGGCGGTGTATCGGGCGGCCGCGCGCCTCTCGGACCAGGGCTTCGCGCCGGATCTGGTCTATTTCCATGCCGGTTTCGGCATGGGCCTCTACCTCAAGGACGCTTTCCCCAGCGCGCCTTCGCTCGGCCTGTTCGAATGGTCTACCGGGCCTACGACAGCGATGCCGATTACCTTGGGCCGCCGCTCGGCATCGACGACCGGCTGCGCATCCGCACGCTCAATGCCGGGCTGCTGCTCGAGCTTCACTCATGCGAGCTCGGGGTCTGCCCGACCCGCTTTCAGAAAGCGCAG
>CAWJAY010000022.1:0-17362 GCA_963840925.1 uncultured Alphaproteobacteria bacterium | reverse complement strand
TCGATGCCAAGGTGCGCGTCAGGCTGCGGCAGGAGCTGAAGCAGCTGCAGCAGCAGCTCGGCGTGACGATGGTCATGGTGACCCACGACCAGGAGGAAGCGCTGTCGATCGCCGACCGCATCGTCGTGATGAATACCGGCATCGTCGAGCAGGTCGGCACGCCCGCGGAGATCTACAACCGGCCGGCCAGCCGGTTCGTCGCCGACTTCATTGGCGCGATGAACTTTTTCGCCGGCACCGCGGTCGCGCCGGACCAGGTGCGGGTCGGCGAGCTGCAGCTTGCGTGCCCGTCCAACGGCCACGACCGGGGTCAGCCGGTGGTGGTCGCGATCCGGCCCGAGGACATCCGCGTGGTCGAGCCGGCCGAGGACGTGCAGCCGAACTGCATCGAGATCGAGGTCGGACCGCTCGAGTTCCTGGGCTCCTATGTCCGCACCCGGCTGGGTCACCCGGCCTTCGCGGCGGAGCCGTTGACGGCGGAGATCTCGCAGAACCTGGTTCGCCGCCGGCGCATCCAGACCGGCAACTCGCTCCTGGTCCAGCTGCCGGCCGAACGCATCCGCATCTTCGACGGGATGCCTGCGCGTGGCTAGCGCTGCCGCGCGCGCGCTCGCGACGCCGACCGTCGTCGCACCGGCGATCCGGCCGAAGGTCGGTCGCGATGACCGCCTCATGCTCGTCTTCGTGGGGCTGCTCGGACTCTATCTGATCGTCAGCCTGGCCTTGCCGCTCGCCGCGATGCTGCTGAAGTCGATCGCGGTGCGCACTTACGACTTTGCCGCCTTCGAGGTCCAGATCGATACCGGCACCGGCTTCAGCGAGGTCGCGACTCTGGCCGGGCTGGCCGGCCCGCTCGGGCTCGAATTGGGCACTGCCGAGGCCCGCCGCTCGCCGTCGCTGACCGCTGCGCAGTTGTTCGAGGACGGCGCGTTCGAGGGCCAGCCGGTACGCGCGGTCCGCGTCCGCCAGACCGGCGGCGCGAGCGGGCTGCTCGAGCGGATGGGCGATCCGGTCGCGCCCGGCGCGTGGGCCGAGGTCGACGGCGAGAACCTGCGTCGGCTGATTCTGCGCGCCGGTACCATGACCTCGCTCACCAACTACGCCACCTATTTCCGGACGCCGGCGCTGTCGCGCTCGATCGGCAACAGTTTCGCGGTCGCGTTGGCGACGACCGTGATCACCGTGCTGCTCGCGTTCTGGTTCGCCTACGCGCTGCATCGGACGTGCATGCCGCTCAAGGGGCTGTTCCGCACGATCGCGATGGTGCCGATCCTGGTGCCCTCGCTGCTGGCCGGCCTGTCGCTGGTCTACCTGTTCGGCAATCAGGGCCTCCTGAAGGGCCTGTTGTTCGGCAGCAGCATCTATGGCGCCCCGGGCATCATCGTCGGCTCGGTCTTCTTCACCTTTCCGCACGCGCTGCTGATCATCTCGACCGCGCTCTCGATCTCGGACGCCCGCCTGTTCGAGGCCGCCCGTGTGCTGCGCGCGACCCCGACCCGCACCTTCTTCACCGTCACGCTGCCGGGCGCCCGCTATGGCCTGATCTCGGCTGCCTTCGTCGTCTTCACGCTGACGATCACCGATTTCGGCGTGCCCAAGGTGGTCGGGGGCGACTTTAGCGTGCTGGCGGTCGACATCTACAAGCAGGTCGTTGGCCAGCAGAACTTCGCCATGGGCGCGGTCGTCTCGGTCATTCTGCTCGTGCCCGCGGTGATCGCGTTCGTCGTCGATCGGATGGTCACGGCCCGGCAGGTGGCGCTGCTCTCGGCGCGCGCCGTGCCCTACCAGCCGAGCCCCGACCGGCGCGCCGATCGGATGGCGCTGATCTACTGCTGCCTGGTCGCCGGCTTTCTGTTGCTGATCGTCGGCATTTCACAGTACGCCTCGTTGATGCAGTTCTGGCCGTACAACCACAGCCTGTCCCTGCGTCACTTCAGCTTCCAAGGCGTCGACGGCGGCGGCTGGGCGTCCTACGGCAACTCGGTCCGGCTGGGGCTCTACACGGCGGCATTTGGCACGGCAGTCGTTTTCGTCGGCGCCTACCTGGTCGAAAAAGGTCGCGGTTTTTGGGCCGCACGCAGCGGCCTTCACTTCCTGGCCATGATGCCGATGGCGATCCCGGGCATGGTTCTGGGCCTCGCCTACATCTTCTTCTTCAACAACCCTTCGAATCCGTTCTACTTCCTCTATGGCACCATGGCGATCCTGGTGATCTGTACCATCACCCACTTCTATACTGTGTCGCACCTGACTGCGCTCACCGCGCTGAAAGCCATGGATCGCGAGTTCGAGGCGGTATCGTCGTCGCTGAAACAGCCGATGACCAAGATGTTCACGCGGGTGACCTTGCCGGTCTGTCTGCCGACCGTCCTCGACATCGCGGCCTATTACTTCGTCAACGCGACCACGACCGTGTCGGCGGTCATCTTCATCTATGCGCCGGCGACCACGCTGGCGGCCGTGGCCGCACTGAACATGGACGATGCCGGCCAGATCCAGGCCGCCGCAGCGATGTGCATGGTGATCTTCTACACCAACATCGCCGCGCGCCTGGTCCATGCAGGGCTCACCCGCGCGATCGGCCGCAGCCAGGCCTGGCGCACGCGTTGAGCCGACACTTCGACCTTGCCGTCGTTGGCGGCGGCATTGTCGGGCTCGCGCACGCGCTCGCGGCGGCTCGACGCGGGCTGCGGGTCGTCGTGATCGACCGCGAGCGCGAGGCGGTCGGCGCGTCGGTGCGCAATTTCGGCTTCATCACGGTCACCGGCCAGCAGCGCGGCCAATGTTGGCGGCGGGCGCTGCGCTCGCGCGACGTCTGGCTGGAGGTCGCCGCGCAGGCCGGCATCGCCGTCGAGCAGGAGGGCCTCCTCGTGGTCGCCCAACGGCCGGAGGCGCTCGCGGTGCTCGAGGCGTTCGCGGCTACCGAGATGGGTAAGGCGTGCGAGCTGGTCGACGGCCGTGAAGCCCGTGCCCGCTACCTGATGCTCGGCGAGGCCGCGATCGAGGGCGTGCTCTGGAGCCCCCATGAGCGCCGGGTCGAGAGCCGGAGCGCGGTCCCAAAGCTCGCAAGCTGGCTGGAACGATCGCTGGGCGTGACCTTCGTGCGCGCAACGCTGGTCAAGGAGGTGGCGCCGCCGCGCGTCACGACCACCGCCGGGACGTTCAGGGCCGAGCGCGTGGCGGTATGCCCGGGCGACGACCTCCTGACCCTTTACGCGGACCGGATCATGGCACTCGGCATCGGTCGCTGCCGGCTGCAGATGCTGAAGGTCAGCCCGGGCGATGCCGGGTTCCGCCTACCGGCAACGGTCATGTCGGACCTGTCATTGATCCGCTATTTGGGCTACGCCGAGCTGCCGGAGGCCGCAGCCTTGAAGCGGCGGCTCGAGGCCGACCAGCCGCGCATGCTGGCGCACGGCATCCACCTGATCGCCGTGCAGGGCCAGGGCGGGGATCTGATCGTCGGCGACAGCCATCACCTCGAGTGGAGCCCATCGCCCTATGCCCTGGCCGAAGTGGACGAGCTGATCCTGGCCGAGCTCGCGACCGTGCTGCGCCTGCCGCAGCTGCGCGTCACCGAGCGCTGGAGCGGGACCTACGCGTCACTGCCGGACCGGCTGGTGGTCATCGACGCGCCCGAGCCCTCGGTCCGGCTCGTGATCGTGACCAGCGGCACCGGCGCCAGCACCGCGTTCGCGATCGGCGAGGACGTGGTCGCCAACCTGTTCGGAGATGCCTGATGCCCGAGTCCCAATTGCAGGCCGTGGTCTTCGACTGGGCCGGCACGGTGATCGACCACGGCAGCCTCGCGCCGATGGGCGTCTTCGTCCGTGCCTTCGCGCATTTCGGGGTCGAGATCGCGACCGACGAAGCGCGCGGGCCGATGGGCATGGCCAAGCGCGACCACATCCAGGCGGTGATGGGCCTGCCGCGGGTCCGGGACGCCTGGCGAGCGCGCCACGGCGCTCCACCGACCGAGGCCGACGTCGATCGCGTCTACGAGGTGTTCGTGCCGATGAACATCGAGGTCGTGAGCGGGCATGCGACGTTGATCGAGGGCGTCGCAGAGGTCGTGGCGCGGCTGCGTGCGCGCGGTCTGCGCATCGGCTCGACCACGGGCTACACGCGCGAGATCATGGCGCCGGTCCTGCCGCTCGCAGCCCAGCAGGGCTATGCCCCCGACAGCCTCGTGTGCGCCGGCGATGTCGCCGCGGGCCGGCCGGCGCCGGCGATGATGTATCGGACCTTGCTCGATCTGGGGGTCTGGCCGGCATGGCGCGTCGTCAAGGTCGACGACACCGAGGTCGGCATCGCCGAAGGGCTGAACGCCGGCTGCTGGACGGTCGGGGTCGCGATGACCGGCAATCTATTCGGCCTCTCGGCCGCCGACGCGGCGACGCTCGCCGCCAAGGAGTTCGAACGGCGCCGGGCGGAGGCCTATGGCAAGCTCAGGCGCGCTGGCAGCCACCACGTGATCGACGGGGTCTGGGGTCTGGAACCTGCGCTCGACGCGATCGAGGGCGCGCTGGCGCGCGGGGAGCGGCCCCGAGCGTGACCGCGGTCGACCGCAGCGAGGGCGACCTCAACACCTCGCCGCGCCGGGGCCGGTGGCTGCGCGACCACATCGACGCGGCGACCCGCGCGCTGCTCGACGCCGACGCCGAGGTCTTCGTCCACCAGGCGCTCTCGACGCCCTGCCTCGACGTCATCGAACGCGCTGAGGGCTCGTGGCTCGCCGACCTGCAAGGGCGCCGCATCCTCGACTTCCACGGCAACAGCGTCCACCAGGTTGGCTACGGCCACCCCGCCGTGGTGGCCGCGATCAAGGCTCAGCTCGACCGGCTGCCGTTCTGCCCGCGCCGCTACACCTGCCGGGTTGCGATCGAGCTGGCAGAGCGTCTGGCCGCGATCGCGCCGGAGCCGTTGGGCAAGGTCCTGCTCGCGCCGAGCGGTTCGGCGGCGATCGGGATGGCGTTGAAGCTCGCCCGCTATGCCACCGGCCGGCACAAGACCGTCTCGATGTGGGGTGCGTTCCACGGCGCCAACCTCGATGCGATCTCGGTCGGCGGCGAGGCCCTGTTCCGCAAGGACGTGGGCCCGCTCCTGGCGGGAGCCGAGCACGTCCCCCCGCCAGGCATGGCGCGCCGCTTCTTCGGCGACGACGACGCCGCGACCGATCGGCTGGCCGACTACATCGACTATGTGCTCGAGGTCCAGGGCGACGTCGCGGCGCTGATCGCCGAGCCGGTGCGCTGGACGACGGTCGAGCCGTCGCCGCCCGGCTTCTGGCCAAGGGTACGCGCGAGCTGCGAGCGTCACGGCACGCTGCTGATCTTCGACGAGGTGCCCTCGGCGCTCGGGCGCTGCGGCGCCTGGTTCGCGCACGAGCGGTTCGGCTGCGTGCCCGACATGGTCGCGATCGGCAAGGGTCTGGGCGGCGGCATCGTGCCCCAGGCGGCGCTGATCGTCAGACGCGATCTCGACGTCGTGCCGCATGCCGCCCTTGGCCACTACACGCACGAGAAATCCACGATCGGCAGCGCGGCGGCGCTCGCCACGTTGGATGTGATCGAGCGCGAGGGCCTGCTGGAACGCGCGCGCGCGCTCGAATCACGCGGGCTCGCCCGGCTGCGCCCGATCCAGGCCCGCTTTGCCGTGATCCGCGACGTGCGCGCGGCGGGCGCCTGTTTCGGCGTGGAACTGGCCCAACCCGACAGCGATCCGGAGGGCGACCTCGCAGAGCGTCTGCTCTATCAGGCCCTGGCCGATGGTCTGAGCTTCAAGATCGGCGCCGGCAACGTCGTCACGCTGTGCCCGCCGCTGACGATAGCGGATGCCGACTTTGACCAGGCGCTATCGATTCTCGACGCCTCCCTGAGCAAGATTGGCCGAACGCCATAAATCGAGCGGATTGCGCCGTCGTTTTCGCTGAACTCAGGGGCCTGCTTGCGGGTTATCTCGGCACCGACTAGGGCAACATGGGAGGCGATGCACGATGCAGGCGGTCTCATCTGGCACCGGCCAGGGCATCACGATCACGCGGCGACACCCGCTGATCGGCGCCGAGATTCGCGGCCTCGACCTCGGGCGGGTCGATGACGACGCCTTCCGACGGATCTACGACGCCTGGCTCGAGCATCTGCTGCTCGTCTTTCCGGAGCAGAACCTTACCGACGACCAGCAGATCGCCTTCGCCCGCCGCTTCGGCGGCCTCGAGATCCACCCCTCGCGCGAGCACCGCTCCAGCCGTCACCCGGAGATCTACCGCGTCTCGAACGTCGACGAGCGCGGCAACATCATGGCGCAGCAGAGCCAGAGCTGGCGCTACCTGAACCTGACCTGGCTCTGGCACACCGACAGCTCGTTCCGCGAGGTGCCGAGCATGGGCTCGATCCTGCATGGCATCGAGGTGCCGCCGGAGGGCGGGGATACGCTGTTCGCCAACATGTATGCGGTCTATGACGCGCTTGCGGATGACCTCAAGGACCGCTTCCGGGGCCTGCGCGTGCTGCACAGCCACGATCAGGTCCTGAGCCACGATCAGCAGCTGAAGACGGCGAGCGCGGACTACGCCAGCCTGCCGCCGGTCCGCCACCCGCTGGTCCGCCGGCATCCGGTCACCGGCCGCCTGTCGCTGTTCCTCAGTCCCCATACCATGGAGCGGGTCGAGGATCTGGCGGAAGACGAAGGCCGCGCGTTGCTCGACCAGCTGAGCGCCTTCGCCACGCAGGACCGCTTCGTCTACCGCCACCAATGGCGACAGGACGACGTGATCCTCTGGGACAACCGCTGTACGATGCATGCGGTGATGCCCTACGACGCCGCCACGCTCCGTCGGGTCATGCATCGGACGACGATCGTGGGCGATGGCCCGGTCATCCCGGGCTGAATGCGCTGCCCGAACCGACGCGACGAGTGACGCCCGGCGTGCTAGAGCACGAGCTTCGAACGACAGCCGCTACCTACCCGTGCGCCTGTGAGGAAAAATGGATCTGGATCAGTTTCGCCGGCACGGCCACGAGCTGGTCGACTGGATGGCGGACTATCTGGCGAGCGTCGAGCGCTACCCGGTCCGCGCTCAGGTCCGCCCGGGCGAGATCGCGGGCCAGCTGCCGGCGGCGGCGCCCCGGCACGGCGAGCCGCTCGAGCAGATCTTCGCCGACTTCGAGCGCATCCTGCTGCCCGGCATGACCCACTGGCAGCATCCGAGCTTCTTCGCCTATTTCCCGGCCAACGCGAGCCCGCCCTCGGTGCTCGCTGAGATGCTGACCGCCACGCTCGGCGCCCAGTGCATGCTCTGGCAGACCTCGCCCGCGGCGACCGAGCTCGAGACCCGCGTGCTCGACTGGCTGCGCCAGATGCTCGGCCTGCCGCCAGGCTTCGCCGGCGTGATCCAGGACAGCGCGTCCAGCGCCACGCTGTGCGCGGTCCTGGTCGCGCGCGAGCGGGCGACCGGCTGGCAGGCGAACGAGCAAGGGCTCGCCGGCCAGCCGCGGCTCTGCTTCTACACCTCCGAGGAGGCCCATTCCTCGATCGAGAAGGCGATCAAGATCGCGGGCCTGGGGCGCCAGAGCCTGCGCCCGATCGCGACCGGCGCCGACTTCTCGCTGCGCCCCGAGGCGCTCGAGGCCGCGATCCGGGCCGATCTCGCCGCCGGTCTGCGCCCGGCCGGCGTGCTCGCGAGCCTCGGCACGACCGGGGTCGGCGCGATCGATCCCTTGCGCCCGATCGGCGCGCTCTGCCGCGAGCACGGGCTCTATCTGCACGTCGATGCCGCCTGGGCCGGCGCCGCGCTGCTGCTGGACGAGCAGCGCTGGATGTCGAGGGCATCGAAGCCGCGGACAGCTTCGTCTTCAATCCGCACAAATGGCTCTTGACCAACTTCGACTGCTCGGCGCATTTCGTGCGCGACCCGGCGGCGCTGATTCGGACGCTCGGCATCCTGCCCGCCTTCTTGCAGTCCCGGGAAGCCGGCCAGGTGATCGACTATCGCGACTGGAGCGTGCCGCTCGGGCGCCGTTTCCGGGCGCTGAAGCTGTGGTTCGTGCTCCGCAGCTACGGCGTCGAGCGGCTGCAGGCGATGCTCCGGGACCACATCGCCTGGACCGCGCTGCTCGCGGACTGGATCCGCGCCGAGCCCGACTTCGAGCTGACCTCGCCGCCCCGCCTGGCACTGCTCTCGTTCCGCTACCGCCCGCCGGCGATCGAGGACGACGAGACGCTCGATCGCCTGAACGAGCGCCTGCTGCAGGCGCTGAACGACGGCGGCGAGCTCTATCTGACCCAGAACCGGGTGCGTGGCCGCTACGTGATCCGCTTCACGATCGGCCAGCTCGCCACGACCCGCAGCCACGTCGAGCGCGCCTGGGCGGCAGTCCGGGCCACCGCCCGCGCCCTGCCCCGCTGACCTGGTCGGGCACGCGGATGCCCGCGGGCGGTGGGGCGAATCGAACCGGCTGCGCCCTGGCTCGATTTCCGATATAGGTCGCAGGCTGCGGAGGGTGCAGGCTGCTACCCGGCACGCGGTCCGCCGCCGATCCGCCCGCCGGCCGCTCGGAGCTTTGTGAAGGAGAGTTGAATGCCGAATGCCCACGGCCTGCTGGGCCGACGAACCCTTCTGGCGCATGCCGCCGCCGTTACGGCGGCATGCGTACTGAGTGCGCCGCGCGCACTTTGGCCGATTGCCGAACCGGCGCCGGGCGCCGGGCTGGCGCTCGCGTTCAAGCACCGGCAGAGCGCGATCGCGATCGGCCGCCGCTATCTCAGCCGCTTCCCGGACGACGCGATGCCGGGCGTGCTGGCCCGCGGTCTGGGCCCGGCCGGCACCGGCGACCCCGCGGCCGCCCGCGCGGCGTTGCGCGCCCGCGTGCGCGACGATTTCGCGCGGGGCGATACCGTCTTGCTCGACGGCTGGGTACTGGCGCGCAGCGAGTGCCACGCCTGCGCCGCCCTGGCGCTCGCCGCCGGCGCCGCCGGATAGATCGACGCCGCCGGTTCGCGGCGCAACCACGCCGGTGCGCGCGGTTGCGGGCCTCGGTTGAATGAAGCTCAGCATCCGTCTGTTGATCCTGGTGCTGTTCGCGGCGCTGCCGGTCCTGGCCCTGCAGGTGCATGCGCTGCTGACCGACCGCGAGCAGCGCAAGACCGCGATCGCCGACCAGGCGCTCGAACTCGCCCGTCTCGCGGCCGCCCAGCAGAACCAGTTCATCGAGGGCGCGCGCTACCTGCTCGGCGCCGCCGCCAAGCTTCCCGAGGTCCAGAACCGCAACGCCGCCCGCTGCAATGCCCGGATGGCCGAGTTCGTCAAGCTGTTCCCGACCATCGCCGGCATCGGCGTGGCGGCGCCCGACGGCGTGCGGTTCTGCGCCGACAGCGAGGCCGCCGCAGGGTCGCCGCTCAGCATCGCCGACCGCAGCTATTTCCAGACGGCGGTGCGGGAGAAGCGCCTCGCCGTCAGCGGCTTCATCGTCGGTCGCGTCAGCAACCGGCCGAGCCTCGCTTTCGCCTATCCGGCGCTGGACGACGCCGGCCAGATCCGGGCGGTCGTCGTGCTCTCGTTCGACCTGACGCGGCTGTCCGGCACGTTGATGTCGACGCCGCTGCCGGACGGCGCCACGATGAGCCTGTACGACGACCAGGGCATCCTGCTCGCGCGCGCGCCCCCGGCCCCGGAATTGATCGGCCGGCAGGTCCGCGCGGCTGAGTTCACCCAGGTCATGCTCAGCCGGCGCCAAGGCGTGATCGAGGCGCCGGGCATCGATGGCGTCGAGCGCCTGCACGGCTTCGCGCCGCTGCTCGCCTCGGCCGACCTGTTCGCGGTCGTGGGCCTGCCGTGGGCGGCCGCGGTCGCAGATGCCGAGCGCCAGTTCTGGCGCGCGGCGGCGCTGACCATCCTGGCCTTTGGCCTGGCTGCAGTCGCGGCGCTGCTGTGCGGTGAGATCTGGATCCGCCGCCCGGTCGCGACGCTCGAGCAGGTGGTCGGGCGCATGGAGCGCGGCGATCTCGCCGCCCGCGCGCCGCTCGAGCGCAGCAGCAGCCCGGAACTGCGCCGGCTGGCCGCGAGCTTCAATGGCATGGCCGACTTGCTGCAGACCCGCCAGGCCGAGCGGCAGGCAAGCGAAGCGCGCCTGCGGGCGATCGTCGATACCGCCGCCGACGGGATCGTCACGATTAATCAGCAGGGCGTCATCGAATTCGTCAATCCCGCGGTCGAGCGTCTGTTCGGCTACCGGCGCGACGAGCTCACCGGGCAGAACGTCTCGATGCTGATGACCACGCCCGACCGGGAGCAGCACGATCATTATCTCGCCCGCTATCTGCGCACCGGCGAGGCGCGGATCATCGGCATCGGCCGCGAGGTCACCGGCCGGCGCAAGGACGGCTCGGAAGTGCCGCTGTTTCTCTCGATCGGCGAGTTCAGGCTCGAGGGCCAGCGGCTGTTCACCGGCATCCTGCGCAACATCTCCGAGCGCAAGCGCTCGGACGAGCGCCAGCTGCTGCTGATGGCCGAGATCGACCACCGCGCCAAGAACCTGCTCGCGTCGATCCAGGCCATGGTGCTGCTGACCAAGCCGCACGCCCGCTCGGTGTCCGACTATGCCGACACCCTGATCGGCCGCCTGCACGCGATGGCGCGCGCGCACGACCTGCTGGCCCGGGAGGAATGGCAGGGAGCGCGCCTGCACGACCTGATCAGGAACGAGTTCGAGGCTTATGTCAGCACCGACGGCGCGGCGCTAGCGATCAGCGGCGACGATCTGCTGCTGCGCCCGCGGCCGGCGCAGGCGCTGAGCCTGGCGCTGCACGAGCTGACCACCAACGCCGCCAAGTACGGCGCGCTCTCGGTGCCGGGCGGCCGGGTCACGATCCGCTCCTCGGTCGAGCGGACGGCCGCGGAGCCGACCTTCCAGCTGACCTGGACCGAGTCCGGCGGGCCGGTGGTCACGCCGCCCGGGCAGCGCGGCTTCGGCAGCGTCGTGATCGAGCGCGGCATCGCCCACGATCTGGGCGGCAGCACGCAGCTCGAGTTCGACCCGGCCGGGCTTCGCTGCAAGATTTGCTTCCCTTTGGACTGAGGGTCCGGCAGGCTCGGCCGGTGCCCCAAAAAGCGCTCCGGGCCCAGGAAGCTGAGGGACGATGTCACCGTCGGGAATCCTGCTCGTCCAGGCTGACTTCCTGGGCGCGGAGCGGTTGCGGCTGCTACTCGACCACTCGGGCTACCGGGTCGATGGCGTCGCCGCCCGGACCGACGAGGCGATGGTGCTGGTCGAGCGCCATGGCCCGCGTCTCGCGATCGTCGACATGATGCTGGAGATCGACGTCGACGGGGTCCATACCGCGACCGAGCTGGCCCGCCGCTATGCCCTTCGGATCCTGATCACGACCGGGTTCCCGGACTTCGTGACCAAGGCCGAAGGGGTCGAGCGGTTCGCCTGCGAGATCGTCAAGAAGCCGTATGCCGACGACGAGATCCTGGCCGCGGTCGCCCGCTGCCTGGCCTGAGCCCGACCCGGACGATCACGACGCGGCCTGCGCGGTGGGGGTGCCCGCCGGATGGCTGAAGGCGCCCAGGAACATGTCCCGGAACTGATCCATGCGCGCGACCGACGGGCCGCCCCGGGGTCGCATCCCCGGCGTGAAGCCGAAGCCCAGGAACGGCTCGAGCAACGCCCGCGCGCCGCTGATCACGTGCATCGGGACATCGCGGCCCGCCCCCTCGCCGGTGATCAGAGGTGCGGCCTGATGGTCGCCGACCAGGATCAGCAGCGTCTGGTCGTCGACGTGGCGGACCGCATAGGAGGCGAGCACGCCCAGCACGTAGTCGATCGCGAGCGCATATTGCTCGCGCACCCGCTCGGGATCGCGCCAGACCACCTCCGGCGGATCGCCCGCCTCCGCCCAGCGCGAGAACAGCCGGCCATCGCCGATCTGCGACCAGCGCTCGAGCACCGGCGGCAGCGGCGTCCAGGGCGCGTGGCTGCTGATCAGCACGACCTCGGCGAACAAGGGCGCATGCGGCCGCTCGCGCTCGCGCCGCTCGAACGCCGCGAGCGTGTACTGGTCGGGCATCGTGACCCAGCTGTAGGGCTTGCCCCGGTAGCCCAGATCCTTGGCCGCGTAGATCTTCTGATAGCCGAGCAGCGGGCCTTCGGGCCAGGGCCTGATGATCGCCGGCCGGACCGTGACCGTGCGCCGGCCGGCCCGGGCGAACGCCTTGGTCAGCGTCAGCCGGTCGCTCGCGACCAGCAGGTCGTAGAGCCTGCGGTCGGGGATCCAGAGCCCGCTCTCCAGCGTGCCGTGGGCGAGCCACGACTCGCCGCCGACGACCGGCGAGGTCAGATAGCCGGATGCGGCGGCGAGGTCGGCATCGGCGAGCCGGCCCTGGAAGGTCGCCAGGCGCGGCAGCAGCAGCTCGTCGTAGCGCTGCTGCTCGAGCGCGCTGCGACCGTAGGACTCGATGTAGATCAGCAGCACGTCGACCGAAGCCAAGCCCGCGAGCAGCGCGTCGGCGGGCGTGTCGCGGAACCGGTCGTCGGCCGCCCGCCGGTCGAACTCGGCGCGCTCGGCGCGCGCGGCGCGGCCCTCGCGCCACTCCTCGGCCAGCATCTGGCTGGTCCTGAGCGGCACCGGCCGCCAGGGCGCAAAGGCCCCGGGTGCCAGCCCTTGCGCGACCATCAGCGCGAGCGCGAGCGTAGCCAGGCCGAGCGTCGCCTGCCGCCAGCGCCGGACCGCGAGCGCGGCCTGGGCGACCCGCACGGCCTTGAGCGTGACCAGCAGCACCAGGACCGGCAGCAGAGCGAGACCCGCGAGCGCGAGCCAGCCCAGGACATCCCCGAGCGTGCCGGTCACAAGGTCGGCGAGCGCCGATGCGAGATGCAGGTCGAGCCATGGGTTGAACGGCCGCCCGAGGCTCGCGCGGGTCAAAAGCTCGGCGAGCTTGAGCACCGCGATCGCGGCCGTGGCGAGCGCCACCGCCCAGGCGGCGATGCGCCCGCTCCGGCCCGCGCGCAGCGGTGCGATCAGCGCCAGCAGGCCGAACAGCAGCGCGACCTCGCCCGCGAGCGCGAGCAGACGAGGGGCATTGAGCTCGCGAAGCTCGACCGGCAGGTTCCAGACCAAGGAAAGCCAGACCAGCGCGCCAAGGAGCCCGGCCCAGGCCCAAGGTCCGGTCCGCGCCGCAGCCGCCTGCTCGCTCATGGTCGGTCCGCCAGCCGGGCCCAGAGGTCGCCCGAGGGCGCCTCCGGCGGCCGGCGCGCGAGCCAGGCCAGGGTCTCGCCAGCTCCGCGCCAGTCCGGCCAGAGCCAGCGCAGGCGCTCGCCTTCGGTGACGTTGAAGCGGTAGGCAGCAAGGCCGGCCAGGCGCTCGACCGCGGCCAGCGCCACCTCGATCGCGGCCGGCAGGTATTCGAGCGAGAGCGCCGGGACCGGCTCCGAGAGGCCGCGCACGACCTCGGCCTCGAAGCCCTCGACGTCGAGCTTGCAAAAGCGCGGCCGGCCGTGGCGGGCGATCAGCGCGTCGAGCGTCGTGACCGCGACCTCGCAGCGGTCCGGCCAGGCGACCCCCGCGAAACCGCGGCCGTAACGGACCTGCCGGGTCCAGCGTTCGGAGAGCGTGGTCACCGTCGGCGTCCGCCGGCTGATGTGCAGGGTCGCCCGCCCGGGCGCCGCGCCGAGCGCCGCGGCCACGACCGTGACGAGCGGTTCGGCGCCGAACTGCCAGCACAGCCAGGCGGCGAAGTCGGGCTGCGGCTCGATCGCGATCACGCGCGCGCCCAGAGCGCGAAAGCAGCGGGTCCGGCTGCCGACGTGGGCGCCGACGTCGAAAGCGAGATCGCCCGGCCGCAGGAACTCGCGATAGCGCCGCCTGAGGCCCGGCAGACGCCAGGGCTGGCCATGGTAGATCATCAGCGAGCGGGCAAAGCCCATCGCGCGCGCGAGATCGCTCGCCCGGCGGCGGCCTCTTTCGAGTTCGGGCGCGGCCACTAAGATGCGCCGATCGCTGTCAGGAGATGCCGCATGCGCTACGCCCTGGGTGCTACCCGCGTGACCACCGCAGACGACGCCTTCTGGATCGCGCCGACCGCGGTGCTGATAGGCAACGTCAGGCTCGAGCGCAACGCCAGCATCTGGTGGCAGGCGGTGCTGCGCGGCGACAACGAGCCGATCACGGTCGGAGAGAACTCGAACGTCCAGGACGGCTGCGTGCTGCACGCCGACCCCGGCTTCCCGCTCACGATCGGCAAGGACGTGACCGTCGGTCATCTCGCCATGCTGCACGGCTGCACGATCGGCGACAACTCCCTGATCGGGATCGGGGCGGTGATTCTGAACGGCGCCGTGATCGGCGAGAACTGTCTGATCGGCGCCAAGGCGCTGGTCCCCGAAGGCAAGGCGATCCCGGACAACTCGCTGGTGCTGGGCGCGCCCGGCAAGGTCGCGCGCCAGCTCGAGGCCAGGCGCGTCACCCGGATCCGCGAATCCGCCCGGCACTACGTCTCGAACTGGCAGCGCTACGCGCGCGACCTGCGGGCAGACGATGCCTGAACCGTCGCTCGCGAGCGGATTCCAGCCCCAAGGATAGGCATAGGCGCTGCCGGCCGAGGGCGCTATGGTGGCCCGGTGGCGGAGGGGACCGGTGGTCGGGCGCCTGCCCGGCGTCCCGGGCTCGAAGGTAACGCCCGCGGCTGGGCTTTGCGAGAGGCGTCGGTGAGCGAAACCGAGTGGGCGATCCCCGAGGCGGCGCAGCCCAAGGTCGCGGAGTTCGCGTTCGACCTCGACCAGACCCTGGCCGCGGTCCTGCAGCTGCGCTCGGAGATCCCGGGCGATGCGTTCACGGCCTCGATCCTCGGCACCGAGCGCGCCGGCAACGGCGTCATGATCGGCGCCGACGGCCTGGTCCTGACCATCGGCTACCTGATCACCGAGGCGGAGACGATCTGGCTCACCGCCAACCACGGCACGGCGGTGCCGGCGCATGTGGTCGGCTACGATCAGGTGAGCGGCTTCGGCCTGGTGCAGGCGCTGGGCCGGCTCGGCGTGCCGGCGCTCGAGCTCGGCGCCTCGGCCGAGGTTCAGGTCGGCGATCCGGTGATCATCGCCGGCGGCGGCGGCCGGGCGCGCGCGCTCAAGGCGCGGATCGCTTCCAAGCGCCTGTTCGCCGGCTACTGGGAGTACATGCTGGACGAGGCGCTGTTCACGATGCCGCCCCATCCGAGCTGGGGCGGGGCCGCCTGCATCACCGCCGACGGCCGGCTGGCCGGCATCGGCTCGCTGTTCGTCCAGGAGGCGCGCGCCGAGGGCATCGCCTCCCAGGGCAACATGATCGTGCCGATCGACCTGTTGCGCCCGATCCTGGGCGACCTGCTGCGGCTCGGCCGGGTCGACCAGCCGCCGCGGCCGTGGCTTGGCATGTACACTTCCGAGGCCGAGGGCGCGGTGTTCGTCGCTGGCCTCGCCGAGGGCGGCCCGGCGCACAAGGCGGGCGTCGAGCCCGGCGATCTGGTCCTGGAGGTCGCGGGCACTCGGGTCACCGACCTCGCGACTGCGTTCCGCAAGATCTGGTCGCTCGGCCCCGCCGGCGCCGACATCCCGCTGACCATCGCCCGCGAAGGCAGCCCCAAACGCATCCTGATCCACTCCGCCGACCGCAACGACTTCCTCAAGAAGCCGCGGCTGCACTAGGTCTGCGTCCTCGCAGCCGATGCTGCGATCGACGGCCTGCCCTAATTCGGAAACAGGAACGTGACCGCGAAGCGCAGCGACGACTCGGGGCCGAACTGCGGTTTTTCGACGTTGTAGTAGGCCTGGAGGCCGACGTTGACCGGCTGCGGGCCGATCTTGAACACCCGGCCGCCGACCGGCACGACCCAGCGGTCGTCACTGTCCGCCTCCCAGTTGGCGGTCACGATCGGCGCCGAGACCAGGAACCAGCCGTCCTCCAGGTTGTAGTTGACGAACGGCTGGACCAGCATCTGGGTCACGTCCTGGCGGTCGTCGCCGCCGGCGAACGACCACAGCTGGCGGATCAGGCCGCCGAGCACGAAGCGGCCGGGCTGCGCCACTGCGACCGCGGACGGGCCCGCACTCCACTGCTCGCTGCCGAGCAGATCGTCGGTCGCGGTCGGCATGCTGATCGAGGGGCGATGCCGAACGTGACCGGGTCGCTGTCGACCGGCGAGACCCAGCCCGTGTAGTTGATGTCGCCGAGGCCGAACTCGGAGCCGCCGGGCGCGCCCTCCGGCACTTCGGCCAGGCCATTGGTCAGGTCGGGCAGGTAGATCAAGGGCACGATCGTGCGGTTGATCACGTTGACCGGCCCGAGGTTGACCGGGATCACCGGCTGGATGTGGAGCACGTTCGCGATGTCGTCGTCCGGCCCGGCGCCGAACAAGGTGTTGTTCTGGAACGGCACGCTGATCATCGCCGCCACTGGGTTCTGCGACGCTTTGGCGAGATCCGCTTGCTCCTGGGCGAGCGCCGCGGATGTAACCGGCATCAGGGCCACTGCCAACGGCCAGAGTCGCTTGTTCATCGTGCCGCTCCGCAGGTGTATCGATCAGTCGACCGTCCGCATCACGTCCGGGAACTCGTAGCTGCCATCCAGGATCGGCTCGGTCGGCACGTAGGCGCGGATGATCAGCGCGAACTGGCCCTCGGGCGCCGGCAGCCAGTTCGCGCGGGCCTCGGCCGCGGCCGGCTCATCATGGGACAGGTGGAGCGTCAGCGAGCCGTCCGCGGCAAACTCGAGCTCCTTGGCGTCGAGGTTGACGGTGCCGATGTTGGTGCGCCCGTTGGGGCTAGCCGGCAGCATGAAGTAGTCCTCGTCGTACATCGTGAGCGACCAGAACCCGCCGCTCGCACGATCGACCGGCGGCAGCGCGTCCTTGGGAAACGTCATCGCGTAGGTGTGGCGGCTGTTCAGCAGAGCGCCGTCGGCGTCGGTGCCCCGGATCAGGTAAACCGCCTCGTGATAGTCGTTGGTGAGGATGTAGATGACCGCCTGCTGGGCACGGCCGAACCAGTCGCTCCCCCACAGGCCGGCGTTCTCCTGGCGCTGCCAGCCGTTGCCGGCGTCCACGCCGACCTGCTCATATCTCGCGCTCGCGTGGAGCGACGCGTCGGCCGCCAGCGCGGCACGGTCGAGCAACGCCGCCCAGGCTGGATCGGACTTGCGCAGCGCGATCAGGCTGCGCGCCTGATCGGCCAGCCCTGAAAGCGGCAGAAACCCTAGGCTTTCTGAGCTCTCTGCGTCGCCGAAATGCGATCAAATGGGCACCGGTCCGACCAGTTTGGGCACCGGTGTGGGCACCGGCTCGCCGCGAGGTCCGCCCGGCTCGAGCAAAGAGAAGCCGGCCGCGCCCAGG
>CAWJAY010000021.1:0-135033 GCA_963840925.1 uncultured Alphaproteobacteria bacterium | reverse complement strand
GAAATATCTGGCCGAGACATTGAATTATTTGCTCGCCCAGACCATGACCGATCTTGAGATCGTGATCTCCGACAACGCGTCCACGGATCGGACCGCGGAGATCTCGCGATCTTATCAAGCAAAGGACCCTCGCGTTCGCTATTTTCGCAACGACCGGAACATTGGAGCTGCGGCGAACTTCAATCGGACGTTTGCGCTGTCGCGGGCAGCTCTGTTCCACGGCGGCGCCTGCGACGATCTCTACGAACCCAGCTTCTTCGAGCGTTGCGTTGATGTGCTTGACCGCGACCCCGGTGTGGTCCTCAGCCACGCCCGGACCAAGCTGATCGGTGATCACGGCGAACCGCTGCTCTATGACCGGGGCCGGGACTGCTACGTCGACAGCTACGGCAACTCCCGCGGCACCAGCGGCGATGTCATGAGACCGCAAGCCGCTAGGATCGGCGAGGCGGCAAGCGCCGAGTTGCGCTTCAGGCAGGTGCTGTGGCTGATGGGCTGGTCCTTGCCGATGTCCGGGGTTGTCCGCACCCAGGCGCTGGCCAAGACCTCATTGTACCGTAAGTACTCCGGGGCCGACAAAGTGCTGCTGGCGGAGCTGGCTCTGCAAGGCCGGTTCCATGAGATCGGCGAAGAGCTGTTCGCCAAGCGGATGCACCAGGGCTGCACCCACTACAAGACCACCCGCGAGCGCGCACAGCACGAAGGCTCGGGCGGCATCCCCCAACTCAGAATGCTTTGCGACTACACGAAAATGACCTTCGCCGCCGATATCGACATCCCGCAGCGCCTGCACTGCATCGTGTCGATCGTCGGCATGGCCCGCCGCGGCGAGGTCTGGCGTCGGCTGCTGGTGCCGGGTCCCGACAATTACCTGGGATGGTCATTCTCCAGCAAGTGATCGACCTGATCACCGCGCGCCTCCGAGGTTTGTCAATCCCGTCCGATCGAACGGCTCCGAGTTCGTCTGTGGGGCTCGAACTCGTGCGTGTGCCTGACGGCATCCTGGACAGTTGTGTCGATGGAGAGATCGATGGCGACCCAGCCAAAGCTGATCGGCCTGTTCGGGATGTTCGGCACCGGTAATATCGGCAATGACGGATCACTCGAGTTGATGGTAGGTTTTCTGCGCAGAGTGGCGCCAGACCAAGGCCTGCTCTGCATCTGTGGCAATCCGGCCGCGGTCGAGAAGGCCTTCGGACTTGAGGCCGTGGCGATCTACAGCAAACCTCGACGGCTGGCCGATCGCCGGGCGCTCGCGCTGCTGCAAAGGGCCGCCGGCCGAGCGCGACTGTGGCTGCACGCCGCTCGCCATCTGCGGCGGCTGAAGGTGCTGATCATTCCGGGAATGGGCGTGCTCGACGACTTCTCGGTCAGCCCGCTCGGCCTCGGCTGGCCGCACGACATCCTGAGCTGGTGCCTGCTCGGGCGCCTGATGGGCGTCAAGGTCATCTTTGCCAGTATCGGCGCGGGCCCGATCCGACATCCGGTCAGCCGATGGTTGATGAAGGCGGCGGCTCGAGCGGCTCACTGCCGGTCCTATCGCGATACCGTCTCGAAGGCATTCATGGAGAGCATCGGGTTCGACACCGGCAAGGATTGGATCTGCCCGGACATCGCGTTCCGGCTGCCGGCGTCGGCATCGATCCGCCCCCAGGCCGCCGAAGGCCAGCCGCTGACCATCGGGGTCGGGGTGATGGCCTACTATGGCTGGCGCAATGATCTCAGCCGCGGCGCCGCGATCTATGCCGCCTATCTCTGGAAGATCACCCGGTATGTGGTCTGGCTGCTCGATCAGGGGCACAGCGTGCGGCTGCTGATGGGCGACGCCGCGGACCGGCGCGCGGTCGAGGACCTCAGCTGCGCCGTGCACTCGATGCGGCCCGCGCGCGCCGAGGCTGCGCTGGCGTTCGCGCCGGCGCGGACGCTCCATGACATCATGCAGCAGATCGCCGGCGCCGACCTCGTGGTCGCGACCCGGTATCACAACGTCGTCTGCGCGCTGAGGACCGGCAGGCCCACGATCTCGATCGGCTATTCGGAGAAGAACGATGCTCTGCTGGCCGAGATGGGCCTGGCCGATTACTGCCAGAACATCGAGGAGCTCGACGTCGAAATCCTCCAGGCGCAGACGCTGCGCTTGATCTCGGAGCGGCGCAACCTCGAGCAGCAGATACTTGAAACGGGCGCTCGCTTCCAATCCGCGCTGCGGCGACAGGAAGACGTTCTGACATCGTTGATCTTCGGCGCTGCGACGTCTGGGCAGCCCACCAAGTTCCTGGACGCGCGAGATCCTGCCATTTGATGCTCGTCGGCGGCGCGGGCTCGCGCTGACCGGTCGACCGGTTGCTGCCGGCGCTGCGCTCGCGACCAAAGGGTCAGCCGCGGCATTGGCCGCGCGCAACCCATCGATCACCGGTATTCAGACCGCCCGGCGCCGGACGGGGCATTCGCGCGAGCGCATCAGGAGGCCCGAGCCGAACTCGACCGGCGAGGTCCTTGGTAAGGCCGATGTCGGCAGCCACCCCGGTTTCTGATGGCGATCAGCGCGCCTCGACCCTGATCGGCACCGTGAGGTCGCCCGGCTGGCCGCGCCTCGTCCAGATCCGCGGTGAGCACGGGGACGAGCCCGCTCCAGCCGATTTGGAGCAGGCTCGTCCCGCCAGGTCGGGCCAGGCAAGGTCGGCTGCGGCGGGACGGCCCTACTTCCCGCCGCGAACCGGCGGCGACCTACCGAAAGCGCTCCTTGAAATCGTCGATCGTCCGGCGCAGGCCTTCCTCGAGCGGGATCCTCGGGGCATAGCCCAGGAGCTCCTTCGCCTGCGAGAGGTCGGGACAGCGTTGCAGCGGGTCATCGACCGGGAGCGGCTGGTAGACGATCCTGGAGCGCGACGCGGTCAGGCGGATGACCATTTCGGCGAGCTCGCCGATCGGGACCTCTTCGGTGTTGCCGAGGTTGACCGGACCGGTCGTCTCGTCGGGGCTGTTCATCAACCTGATCAGGCCGTCGATCAGGTCGTCGACGTAGCAGAACGAGCGCGTCTGACTGCCGTCGCCGGAGACGACCAGCGGCTCGTTCTTGAGCGCCCGGACGACGAAGTTCGAGACCACCCGGCCGTCGTCGGGATGCATGCGCGGCCCGTAGGTGTTGAAGATGCGCGCGACCTTGATCCGGAGCTTCAGCTGCCGCCGGTAGTCAAAGAACAAGGTTTCAGCGCAGCGCTTGCCTTCATCGTAGCAGGCACGCGGCCCGAGAAAGTTGACGTTGCCCCGGTAGCTCTCCCGTTGCGGGTGCTCGGTCGGGTCACCGTAGACCTCGCTGGTCGACGATTGCAGGATCTTGGCGCCGGTGCGCTTGGCCAGCCCAAGCATGTTGATGGCACCCATGACGCTGGTCTTGGTAGTCTGGATCGGGTCGCGCTGATAGTGAATTGGCGATGCCGGGCACGCCAGATTATAAATCTGGCCGACTTCGACATACAACGGGAAGGTGATGTCGTGCCGCATGAACTCGAAGCCGGGCAGACGAAGCAGATGCGCAATGTTGCTGCGCCGGCTCGTGTAGAAGTTATCGACACAGAGAATCTCGTGGCCTTCATGGAGTAGCCGTTGGCACAGATGGGAGCCCAGAAATCCGGCGCCACCTGTTACCAGAGTTCGCTCCGCACTCAGGAATGCCGGCGTCGTTTCCATAGTCAGAACTCCATCTTCAGATGTCAGTTCGATCGGATGGTCCGAAGTTCGGCGACCCACAGTCTCTAACTACTGCCGTCCGGGAGCAGCGATCAATAGTTTCGGCTTACCTGCCGGTCGATGGTTGCCGCATGCCGGTTCGGTTCTCGCTGCCGAGCCTCACGGTATCGCTCGGTTGAACACCACGCCGGCGACATCGGCGCCGGACAGCCGCAGCTGCTTGGCGGCGTAGGCGGCATCGCGGTGCTTGGTCCATTCGCGACGGGTCACGAGGATCGTCTTCTCGGCAAGACTGCCCAGGGTCAAGGCGTTGGAGACCTCGTGAACCGGAGCTGAGTTGAGGATGATCACGTCGAACTTCTTCTTCAGCTCCTCGAGCAGCTGTTGCATCCGTCCGGAGTTCAGCAGATCCATCGCGCCGGCGCGCGAGCGGCCGATGCTCAAGATCGACAGGTGATAGTCGGCGGCCCGCGTGATCGTGTCCTCGAGCTCGGCGAATCCGCCCAGGACATCGGTCAGCCCGCGGCGGTGCCTGACCTTGACCATGCGATGCACCTGGGGCCGGGCGAAGTTGCAGTCGACCAGCAGAACCTTCTGACCCGACAGTGCGCTGGCGATACCGAGGCACAAGGCTACCGTCGACTTGCCCTCGCCGGCGGAGCCGGAGGTGACGAGCACCGTATGCGGCATCTCCCGGGTCGTGCCGAGGTTGAGCAGCGCTCGAAGCCTCTGGAACGCCCCGCCGAACTCGGATAGCGGCCGGCGCCTGAGGTAGCCGGCGGGGCTCGACCCCAGGCGCCGCAGCCGCGACAGCTCGGGTATCGCGCCGATGATCTGCAGCCCGACGTGACGCTCGACGCTCTCGACCGTGTCGAGCTTCTGGCGCAGCCGTTCCGCGATGACCAGGAAGAACACGGCGAGCGATGCCGAGCCGACCAAGGCCAGAGCGATCACCCGCGGGAAATTCGGAAACGACGGGTACAGCGGTATTTGCGCCGGTGAAATCACCCGGGCGTCCGGTTGCTGATTGTCCCGCAGCGCCACTGCCTCGGTGTAGCGCTCGAGCAAGCTGCGATAAAGCCCCTGGTTGACCTGCAACCTTTGCGCCAGCTGCGCGATCGCGACTTCGGATTTTTCAGCCGGGTCATGTCGGCGCTGACCGCTTCAAGATTGCGGCGCAACGTCGCCTCACGGATCTGGTCGGAATCCAGTTGGTTGCGTAGACCGGCGACGATGTTGGCGATGCTGCGCTCCAGCTGTCGCCCGATCTGCTCGATCTCAGCGCGCACCGCGACAATCTGAGGATGATTGTCACCGTAGATCGTCTGGCGCTCCGAAAGTTCCCCGACCAGCTCCGTGTGCCGGTCCCGCAGCAACTGAATCGCCGAAGAGGCGATGATTTCAGGCAGCGCGTCCAGGTTGCCGCCGCTCTCGACCACAGCTCGGACCTGCTCGTAGCGCGCCCGCGACGCGCCCGACGCGGCCTGGGCATCGATCAGCTGCTGATTGATCCGCGCCAGTTGCTGCGAGACGATGTCGATGCTGTTGGTGCCGGTGTCGATCTGCTGCTGCTGAACGCTCTGTTCCAGCGATCGGACCGTGTCGCCCAGTTCGGCCAAGCGGTCTTCGAGCCATTCCGCCGCGCGGCGCGCACCTTCGGTCTTGGTCTCGAGCTGGCTCTTCATGTACTCGTCGACCAGCGTGTTGACGATCAGGGCCGCCCGGGCCGGAGCGGTCGAGGTGAAACCGATCCGGATCAGACGCGACCCCTCCTCGGGCTCGACCGTGAGACGCTGGTGGAACTGATCGAGCAGGGCGGCGGCTTCGCGGCCCTGATCCGCTGCCTGCCGCTCGGGGTCCTCCGGTTGCGTGGGCGCCATCGGCTGCGGCGGCAGCGCATCGTCACGGCTGACGCCGGCCCAGGCGGCGGCGAGAAAGGAGCGGGCGCTGTCCAGGGCCCCGAGGAGGGTGGCCGTCGTGCCGCTGGCCTGGAAGCCGCTCCCCGAGGTTGCCGCGGCCGCGGCGCCTGCGGCCGCATCCGCTTCGGCCGCCGCCTCGCTGAATTCGGGATCGCTGCCGAGATCGAGATCGCGAATGACCCTGGACGCCAAGCCGCGCGACTTCAGAACCGCGACCTCGGTGTTGACCTTGGCGGTGTCACTGATGACGTCCTGCACTTTTTCGTCAACTCTTACGATACTTGATGGCCGGGTCTCGACGACGATCAGGACGTCGGCGTAGTAGTGATGGGTCGCATGCGCCAGCCACAACATGGTCGCGCCCATACTGGCGGCCATGGTCGCCAGCAGCAGCCATTTGCGCCGGTAAATCGTACGCAGGAAGCCATGGAGGTCGATCTCGCCGGTATCGGCCATGGTCGGCACGCCGGGGTGCCCGACCTCGCGGAACGTCCTCGCCTCCGCGAGCTCCCAGCTGTTGCGGACGGCAACGTTCTTGTCCATGACAACTCCTTTCTGGCCTCGCGCCCAGGCTTGCCGGTCGCGAACTCGGCCGAATTGCGCCTGCCGCCGGCTATGGCCGCCCGATCACGAAGTCGCCGGCGGCGATCCCATTGTTGCGCGCCCACAGCGCCGCCTGGGTCCGATTGCCGGCGGCAATTTTCTTCATCAGGCTCTTCAAATGCACCTTGACGGTTCCTTCGGAGATATTGAGCGCCCGGGCGATGTGTTTGTTGCTGTAGGCGTTGAGCAGACACTGCAGAATTTGCTCTTCGCGCTCGGTCAGATGCTTGTGGGCCTTGAGCGCAGCGCCATTGCTCGCAGGGGCGCGGGCGTCGCCGGCGAGGATGCTGGCCAGCGTGCTCGGCAGCGCCTTTTCTCCCTTCATCACCAGAAGAAGTGATAGCGACAGGGCTTCTGCCGACATGTCTTTGAGCAGGTAACCGTCGACGCCGGCCTTCAGCAGACGCGCCATATCGGTAAGGCAGAACTCGTTCGCCAGCACCACGATGCGCAGACCGTGCGAAGTCGTGCGCACGCCTTGCAGGCCGTCGAGATCGTGTTCGCTACAGCCATTCAGATCGACCACCAGCAGGTCCGGTGCCAGCCCGGCATGGCCGTTTTCCCCGCGACCGGCGCACCAGCCGACGAGGTCGCGCGCCTCGCCCGCAACCGAAAACCGGCTCGGATCGAGCAGGTGGCGCAGACCCTGCAGAAACAGGTTGTTCATGCCGACCAGGACGACCTTGATCTCGTTCACGACCGATGCTCCGCCATTCGGTGCGCTGGGCCTCTTGCTCTGGTCGGCGGTCAGATCGGGTCTCTTCGAGCGCGCGCGGCACCTGGCCGGCGCCCGCCTCGCATGCCCGCCCGAGCGGATCCGCCCGGCGCGCGCGCACTGGCTGTTTGACGACCCGTTGTGACGATCACCTTCCCTTTTACTGGGGGCATCTTGGAACGGGGGTCGTGTCGCGAGGTTGGTGGAAATTGGATGAGGCGGCGTAGGTTCCGATTGGCAAGATCGAGAAGGAACCCACGCCATGAAGGAAGTTACGCCAACCGTGCTGGCAGGGCCATCGCCGTTCGTCAGCAGCGACTGGTTCGATCCGTTGGAGGAGGCGGTCCGTGGTCAGGTCCGCTCGTTCATCGAGGAGCTGCTGGAGGAGGAGCTGGAAGGCTCGCTCGGCCGTGGGCGTCACGAGCGAGGAGCGGTCTGCACTGGTCGGCGCCACGGGCACCGGCCGCGCCAGCTGGTCACCACCTTCGGCCTGCTGACGCTCTCGGTGCCGCGCGCTCGTCTGCGCGACGAGGCTGGCGAGCAGGAATGGAAGAGCGACTCGCTGCCCGCTTACAAGCGGCTCTCCCATCGCGCCGAGGCCTTGATCGCCGAGGTCTACCTCGCCGGCATGAACACCCGCCGGGCGCGGCGAGCGTTGGCCAGGTTGTTCGAGGGCCATGTGGGCAAGGACGTGGTCAGCCGGGCCTGGCAGAAGACCCGCTCGGCCTGGCAGGCCTGGCAGGAGCGTGATCTTGCCGGCGACGACATTGTGCGGCTGATCCTCGACGGCACCGTGGTCAAGGTCCGGCTCGATCGCAAGGCCACGGCCATCTCGCTGCTGATTGCCCTGGGTGTCCGCCGCGACGGCCAGAAGGTGGTGCTCGCCATCAAGAACATGGGTGGCGAAAGCGAGGCCGCGTGGCGGGCCATGCTGGACGACCTGACCAGCCGTGGGCTGGCCGACCCGAATTGGTGATCGTCGACGGCGGCAAAGGCCTGGAAGCGGCGCTCGCCAGCCTGTGGGACGATGTGCCGGTTCAGCGCTGCACCGTGCACAAGGAGCGCAATCTGCTCGCCCACGCGCCGAAGCACCTGCACGACGAGATCAAGGCCGACTTCAACCACATGATGAACGCCAAGGCCGCCGCCGAGGTCGTAGTCCGGCGTAAGGCGTTCCTGGCCAAGTGGAAGCTTCGCTGCCGGTCGGTCGCGACGAGCTTGGAAGAAGCCGGCGAGCGCCTGTTCACGTTCGTGCGCTACCCGCCCGAGCAGTGGCGCTCGGTGAGGACCACGAACGCGATCGAGCGCCTGCACGAGGAGTTCAAGCGGAGAATCAAGACGCAGTGCCTGCTGCCCTGTGCCGAGACCGCCGCCATGCTGTTCTGGGCGCTGTTGGCGTCCGGTCAGATCACCATGCGCCGGGTCGACGGCTGGCAGACCCTCGAGCGCTCGCCCACCGATCTTGACTTCGCCGCCTGATGCCGACCACCATGCCTTCGGACCCGCGCCGCCGAATTTCCACCACCTTCGCGACACCACCGGAACGGCTGCCCGACCGAGATACCCCTGAATTGGTATTAATTTCGGAGGTATTTGGTTTAATCCCGCTCCATGTGGCATGCGCCTCCAAATGAGTATGCGGCGATTGGGATCATGAAATCAGGCCGTCTCTGCCTCGATCGGGGAGGGTCGGCTGGCGAAAGGAATTAGGCGGTGCCAGCCGGGTGGGGGTCGCCGCCGGCAAGGATCACCGCGATCACCTGGCCGGCCGATTGCGCCGCTACCCGGGTTCGCCCGCAAGAAAGGCAGTCGGTGCTTAGGGCCACCCAGCCGCGCGCGGGAACTCTCAGATTTTCGCGTTCACGCCGTCGGTTCACCCGAATGGCAGGCGGAAGCGGCGACCGATCGGGTGACCCACCAGGTGGCAGTCTGGCTGTTCGAGATACCGCGGGATAGTCCGTTCATCCCGCATGCCTCCACGCCCGCAACCGCCCGGACAATTACTGTTCGGTAGCGCAGTTCCATTGCCCGGCCACGGGCGAGCAAGGATTTCCAAGAAAATGGCGATGACAAGGCGATCTGGCAGCACCGGCACGGCCGCCTTGCTCACTTGCCGCTTGGCTGCGCGCGGCCGCACCGTTCGAGCATGGGCCACCCCGCTGGCTGCGAACCCAGGTTTGCCGCGCATCGGTCAGCGCGGCGGCACGCCGACGCGCCGATCGGATTGATGGTGCACCGCAATGGCGTTCGCGTTTAAACAGGCCGCGCTTGCCGCGGATCGCGCTGCCCTGCCAGGGCTCGATCTCGGGCGCGAGGTCGAGCCCGCGACCGGTCGCGGCCGTCTGTCCCGCCGGGCGACCACGTTGCTGGCGCTGATCGTGCTCGACTGCCTGGCGGCGCTGGCCGCCTTCCATCTTGGGGTCGAGGGTTATCTGGCGATCACCCGCCAGGCCGCCGAAAGCCTGGCCATCCGCCCTCCCGAGGCGGTGATCGCGCTGTCCCTGCCGGTCGCCTACTGGTTATTGGACGTCTACCTGGTCGGCGGCCAGGCTCCGATCGAGCGGTTCCCGCTGCGCATCAAGGCGACCAGCATCCTGTTCGTGCTGCTGTTCGGCTGGTACTACGCCGCTTGCGGCAAGCTCTGGCCGCTCGGCGCCGCCCTGCCGATGTTCCTGCTGGCCGTGACGCTGCCACCGGTCGGCGAGCGGGTCGTCCGCAACGCGCTGATCCGGCTTGGCCTCTGGGGCGTCCCGACCGTGGTGATCGGTGCCGGCCCGATCGGGCAGCAGGTGGTTCGCATCCTGCAGCAGGCACCGGAGTTCGGGTTACGCCCGGTCGGGTTCTTCGATAACGGCGACGGCGACGGCACGCCGGTTCGGGTTCAGGACCTGCCGGTCCTCGGTTCGATTGCCGACAGCGCCAAGTACAGCGGCCGGATCGGAACCGCGATCGTCACCCCCCCGAGCGGCGGCCAGGATACCGTCGACGCGGTCGCGCTGCAGCTTCGCTATCGCGAAATCATCGTCGTGCCCGACCTGCGCAAGCTGCCGACGCTGTGGGTGCGCAGCCGCGACCTCAACGGTCTGATCGGTCTCCAGATGCGGCGCAACCTGCTGCTCCGGCGAAATCGCCTGCTCAAACAGACCACCGACCATCTGATCGCGCTGCCGCTGGCGCTGCTCAGCGTGCCGATCATCGCGCTGCTGACGCTCTGGATCCGGGCCGTCAGCAGCGGTTCGCCGTTCTACGCCCAGGTGCGTGCCGGCAAGAACGGCCGCCCGATCAGGGTCTGGAAGCTCAGGACCATGTATGCCGACGCCGAAGCGCGGCTGGAGCAGCATCTGGCAGCCGATCCCAGCGCTCGCGAGGAGTGGAACCGCTATTTCAAGCTGACCGGCGATCCCAGGATCCTGCCGGGCGTCGGTCACTTCCTGCGGCGGACCAGCCTCGACGAGCTGCCGCAGATCTTCAACGTCATTCGCGGCGAGATGAGCCTGGTCGGGCCGCGCCCGTTCCCGAAGTATCACCTGGACCGGTTCGACCCGACCTTTCAGTCCTTGCGCTCGAGCGTCACCCCCGGGATCACCGGCCTCTGGCAGGTCTCGGCGCGCAGCGATGGCGATCTCGAGGTGCAGCAGGCGCTCGACACCTACTACATCCGCAACTGGTCGATCTGGATCGACTTCTATATCCTGTCCCGGACATTCGGCGCGGTCCTGGCGGCGCGCGGCGCCCGCTGAGTTGCCAGACGACGCGCTGCCTTGCCGGCGCTCCCTGCTTCCTGACGAATAGACGGCGACCCGGCCCGGGACGATGGGTCGCGCGGGCGGCGGCGGCAGCGCTCTTGCATTCGCGCGCGGCCCAAGCTCTTCCTGCCGGCGGCGGCAGCCAGGCCCGCCAGCAAGCCGGAGGTGGAGCCGATGCGGATCGAGACGGTCGAGACCCAGCTGGCGCGCATGCCGCTACCGGGCGGGGCGTGGGGCGATGCGATCCACCACGTCACCCACATCGAGCTGGTCGTGACCGAGGTGACGACCGATACCGGGCTGCTCGGCACCGGCTTCAGCTACACCTCGGGCACCGGCGGCCGGACGCTTCGGGCGATGCTCGAGCACGACATCGCGCCCTACGTGATCGGTCAGCCGGCGGCGCCGCGCAGCCTCTGGCACAAGTGCTGGCATCACCTGCACGATCTCGGCGGCGGCGGGGTCACGACGACCGCGCTCGCAGCGCTCGACATCGCGCTCTGGGACGTCACCGCCAAGGCGCTCGGCCGGTCGCTGGTGGCGCTGCTCGGCCCGTGCCGCGAGCGCATCCTCGCCTACGCCAGCGGCATCAACCTGAACAAGTCGGAGGCCGAGCTGGTCGAGCAGGTCCGGGGCTGGCGGGCGGCCGGTTTCGAGGCCTTCAAGATCAAGGTCGGCAAGCCCGAGATCGAGGAGGACGTCGAGCGCTTGGCCAAGGTCCGCTCCGTCGCCGGCCGGCGGCCGGTGATGGTCGACGCCAACCAGGGCTGGGATATCGGCTGGGCGGCGCGCGCGATCACCGCGTTCGAGCCGCTCTCGCCGCACTGGATCGAGGAGCCGCTGCTGGCCGACGACGTCGAGGCGCATGCGCGCCTGCGCCGGCTGGTCAAAAGCCCGCTCGCGATCGGCGAGAACGTCTACACACTGCAGCAGTTCAAGCACTTTCTCGAGCGCGGAGCCTGCGACTTCGTCCAGGCCGACGTGGTCCGGGTCGGCGGCATCACGCCCTATCTCGAGGTCGCGGCGCTGGCGCGCGCGTTCGGCGTCCCGCTGGCGCCCCATTTCATGATGGAGCTTTCCGGCCAGCTGCTCTGCTGCCTGCCGAATGCCCACATCCTCGAGAACATCGACGGCGGCTCGCTGACCGATCTGGGCGCGCTGGCCCTGCCGATCCGGATCATCGATGGCTACTTCACGCCGCCTTCAGCACCGGGGCATGGCATCGTCTTCGATCGCGACCGGCTGGCGGCCCACGCGGTCGGCGCCTAGCGCGCGGCGGCCACCGGCCGAGCGGACGGCCTCAGCTGCGGCGGGCGCCGGCCGCCGCGTCCAAGACCGCGACGCGCAGCCGGTCCCACCAGTGCCGGAGCGACTGGGATGCGGCTTCGAGCCCGCTCGGGACGTGGAGCTCGATGATCGGCCGGGTCAGGAGCCGGCGGCGCCAGGGCGACTTCGGCCCCGGCGCGGTCATCCGGGTCCGCCGGGCCGAGACCGGCTGATCGCCGGCCGCGCGCGCGGCGCGGCGCTTCTTGACCAGCGGGTGATCGGGTGCGACCTGCGGCGGCAGCTGCAGACCGAGCGCCACCGGCGCGCGCACGACGCGGTAGAAGACCGGCGCGTTGCGCGACGAGCCCGCCTTGCGGCGCTCGATGCTCGGGAACTCGGCCGCGCGCAGCCGCTCGGCTGCGGTCGCAAGCCCGGTCCGGCGTGCCGGTTTGGCCTCGAGGTGGAGCGCGTAGGGATGCTCGGGGTGGTCGGCCACGGTCTGGGCGAAGGCCTGGCGCGCCGGCACCCACTCGCCGCTCGCGCCCAAGCGCTCGACGGTCTGGAACAGAAGACGGGCAAAATTCTCGGCGTCGCGGGCGCTCGACCTCGCCATTCGGCCTACCCTCCACAGCACCCGCGCCGCTGCGCGTAGCAGTGGCGCGCTCCGGCCGGTGGGGCGACCGGCGCCGCCGGAGCCTTCAGGTGCCGGCGGTAGGACTTGAACCCGCAACCGCCGCTTATGGGCACGAAGGTGAGCGAGCATCTGGAGCTCTGCCAGGTCGAGCGGAGACAGAGGCCGCCCAAGAGACCGGACGGCCTGAGGAATGTACTTGCACTCCGGTGACCGCAGCAGGCCAGGTCAGTTCACGCCCGTCTACCCAGGACGGCCAGAATCCGGTGACGGGCCCGGTCGGCGCTCGTGAGCGGCTCCGGACAACATAGTAGCTATTTCCAAACTCCCCGTTGGTGTACCTTCGGGCTCTGCAACCGCCGGGCACGAGAAATGGCCATTCCAAACTACCGGGCTGACGCGGGATGAGGGAAACCGAGCTGCGACCGAGCGAGAGGCAGGTCGTCTTTGCCAACCGGGTGCACTGGGCCAAGACCTACCTGATCCAAGCAGGTCTCCTGGAGTCCATCCGGTGGGCCACTTCCGGGTTCTTGCCGCACCGCTCGCACCGATACTGATATTCGCGTCGCCACGGCTTTGCTCCTGCGCCCGGAATTGTCTCCAGCCTGCACCCGCAGTGGATGTGTTTTCACAGCCCTACACTAGCCACCTAGCGGAGCCAGACCATGAAAATCAGTGAACTTTTGGACAGCATCCGCAAATACGATCTCGTGCTCCCAGAGTTCCAACGGGAATATGTCTGGAGCCGCGAGCAGGCCAAGCAGCTCATGGTCTCGCTCGTGAAGAGCTATCCGGTGGGCGGTCTTCTGTTGTGGAAGACAGATCAGCCGCCGGAGCTTAAGAATGTACACAAATTACCCGATAAATTGGGCACAGTCCAGGTGCTGCTTGATGGACAACAACGACTATCGACGCTTCACATGCTCATCGCAGGTGTAATTCCCATCTACTACACGGAGGCGGAGATTGAGAATGATCCACGGGATCTTTACGTGCATTTGCACGACCTCGAGTTCCAGTTTTACCAACGGTCCAAGATGCAAGATGATCCCTGTTGGCAGCGCGTGATCGATTGCTTCGAGATCCACACACCGATCAGGCCCACGAGAATTGCCCAAGCTATCGCCAAAGAAGGGGAGGATGCGCTCGAGGGTCGTGTCGCGAAGGTGGTGGAAATTCGGCGGCGCGGGTCCGAAGGCATGGTGGTCGGCATCAGGCGGCGAAGTCAAGATCGGTGGGCGAGCGCTCGAGGGTCTGCCAGCCGTCGACCCGGCGCATGGTGATCTGACCGGACGCCAACAGCGCCCAGAACAGCATGGCGGCGGTCTCGGCACAGGGCAGCAGGCACTGCGTCTTGATTCTCCGCTTGAACTCCTCGTGCAGGCGCTCGATCGCGTTCGTGGTCCTCACCGAGCGCCACTGCTCGGGCGGGTAGCGCACGAACGTGAACAGGCGCTCGCCGGCTTCTTCCAAGCTCGTCGCGACCGACCGGCAGCGAAGCTTCCACTTGGCCAGGAACGCCTTACGCCGGACTACGACCTCGGCGGCGGCCTTGGCGTTCATCATGTGGTTGAAGTCGGCCTTGATCTCGTCGTGCAGGTGCTTCGGCGCGTGGGCGAGCAGATTGCGCTCCTTGTGCACGGTGCAGCGCTGAACCGGCACATCGTCCCACAGGCTGGCGAGCGCCGCTTCCAGGCCTTTGCCGCCGTCGACGATCACCAATTCGGGTCGGCCGAGCCCACGGCTGGTCAGGTCGTCCAGCATGGCCCGCCACGCGGCCTCGCTTTCGCCACCCATGTTCTTGATGGCGAGCACCACCTTCTGGCCGTCGCGGCGGACACCCAGGGCAATCAGCAGCGAGATGGCCGTGGCCTTGCGATCGAGCCGGACCTTGACCACGGTGCCGTCGAGGATCAGCCGCACAATGTCGTCGCCGGCAAGATCACGCTCCTGCCAGGCCTGCCAGGCCGAGCGGGTCTTCTGCCAGGCCCGGCTGACCACGTCCTTGCCCACATGGCCCTCGAACAACCTGGCCAACGCTCGCCGCGCCCGGCGGGTGTTCATGCCGGCGAGGTAGACCTCGGCGATCAAGGCCTCGGCGCGATGGGAGAGCCGCTTGTAAGCGGGCAGCAAGTCGCTCTTCCATTCCTGCTCGCCAGCCTCGTCGCGCAGACGAGCGCGCGGCACCGAGAGCGTCAGCAGGCCGAAGGTGGTGACCAGCTGGCGCGGCCGGTGCCCGTGGCGCCGACCAGTGCAGACCGCTCCTCGCTCGTAACGCCCACGGCCGAGCGAGCCTTCCAGCTCCTCCTCCAGCAGCTCCTCGATGAACGAGCGGACCTGACCACGGACCGCCTCCTCCAACGGATCGAACCAGTCGCTGCTGACGAACGGCGATGGCCCTGCCAGCACGGTTGGCGTAACTTCCTTCATGGCGTGGGTTCCTTCTCGATCTTGCCAATCGGAACCTACGCCGCCTCATCCAATTTCCACCAACCTCGCGACACGACCCGCTCGAGCTCGCCGAGCTTCTGATGGACAACCTCGCCAAGATTCGAGCGGTCAAAGAGGTGGACCTGACCGTGCAGCTCGTGCCGTCCCACGCGAGCCTAGACGAGGCCATCGACATCTTCGACCGAGTAAATAGCCAAGGCACGAAACTGACGGAGGCCGAGCTGGCCCTGACCCATGTGACGGGTAAATGGCCTTCGGCTCGGCGGCAACTGAAGGAGAAGATTGCCGATTGCGCGACTAAAAACTTTGAGTTCACACTCACTTTCATGACCCGCGCATTAGTCACTGTGGTCTGCCGTCGCGCCCTTTACGAAACCATCCACCCCAAGGAGCGATCAGAGCTGGAGGCTGGCTGGAAAAAACTGTTGAAGATTATCGATTATCTACTATCGATTTTTCCGTCCAAAATGTTTATCCATTCGACTGACGATCTCAATACAACGAATGCGCTCATTCCGCTCATAGCTTACCTCTCACTCAACGACGGCAAGTTTCCGAATGAGAAGGCGCTGAAGCATGCCCAGAACTGGCTCTATGCCGCTCTCATGTGGGCACGCTACACTGCGCAGACCGATCAACGGCTCGAGGCCGATGTGCAGATCGTAGTGCGTGAGGCAGAGCCTTGGGAAGCACTACGGGCTAACATCACCGAGCAGCGTGGGCGGATCGAGGTCAAGGCGAGCGACATGGAGGGACGGACGGCGCTACATCCGCTGTACCGCATGGTATATGTGCTGACGAAAGCTCATGGAGCAGTGGACTGGTTCAATGGCGCACCGCTTGGTTCAACCCACGGCGACGCCTACGGCCTCAACAGCCACCATATTTTTCCGCAGTCGGTCCTTTACAAAAACGGATGGGATGCGGACAACTATATGCATCGCCAAGCTGTGAACGAAATCGGCAATCGTGCATTTCTCACAGCTTCGACCAATCTTCAAATTTCCAACAAGCCTCCGGCGGACTATCTATCTAAGATCGAGGCCGCGTATCCTGGAGCGCTGGCCGCACAATTCGTGCCCATGGATCCAAATCTCTGGACTGTTGAGCGCTACCGAGACTTTATTGGAACCCGTCGGGAATTAATCGCGCGGAAGCTCAACGAGTTCATGAATAGCCTCGTCTCCCAACCACAACCACCGCGCCATCGGCCGATTGGCGATCTGATCAAGCTAGGAGAAAGCTATGTTCTCGAATTCAAGAGCACACTCCAGTGGGATGTGATCCAAGGGATGCAGAATAGCGAGCTGCGCAACTCTTCTCTCAAGACAATTGCCGCTTTCTTAAACTCGCAAGGTGGTACGCTCGTTATAGGCGTCGAGGATGACGGGGCAATCTTCGGACTTGAGCATGATCTCAGACTGCTTGCCGGGTCGCGCGACAAATTCGAACAGCTCTTTACTCGGCTTGTAACCGACACCATAGGAGTGAGCATCGCACCCCTTTATCGCCTGCGGTTCGAGGCGGTGGACGGGAAGGAGGTTTGCATTGTGGATGTAGAGCGGTCGTCGGAACCGGCGTTTATGAAGACCAACGGGCGCAAGCAGTTCTTCGTCCGCGTCGGGAACACAAGTCGCCCTCTCGATCACGAGGAGATGCTCCGCTATATTGAAACGAATTGGGCGTAAGGTGCGGGGCAGGTTAACGGAGCCCAGCGCCCGTGCAAGGGCGGGTGATGTGGCGGACCTTTGCAGGACGCAAGCTGCCCGAGTTCGCCTGACCACCGGCCTGATGGAGCATGTGACGGGGACTTGGAATTTCTGGTGCCGGCGGCAGGACTTGAACCCGCAACCTCCCGCTTACAAGGCGGATGCTCTACCGTTGAGCTACGCCGGCGCGCCCCTTACCTAGGCGGCCCGCTGAAAGCGCGCAAGCGCGAGGCCCGCGCACGGGCTGGCGTCACCCAGGAGGCAGGGGTCACTCGCGGCGGTCCCGGAACCCGCGGCGCACGCTGGTGTTAGCCTCGCAGGACTCGCTGCAGCTGCGGGGGGATCGGTCGTGAAGGCGATCATCGTTGGCGGCCTGCTCGGGGTTGTGGCCTTGGCCTGGCCGGCGGCGGCGCAGCCGCAGGGCGATCCGACCGCCGGTCATGTACTGGCCGCGCAGTTCTGCTCGTCCTGTCACATCATCGGCTCCGAAGAGGTCGGCAGCGACATGGCGCCGCCGTTCCGGGCGATCGCGGCCGATCCCGGCAAGAGCTTCACCGAGCTGCACGCCTGGCGCGGCCCGATGCACCCGGCGATCTCGAACCTGGCACTCAGCGACCAGCAGATCGCCGACATCAACGCCTATCTCGACAGCCTGCATCCCGCTGAGCCCGCCGGCGGCGCGCCGGCTGCCCGCACCCAGCCTCCGCCCGCGATCCAGAACGCACCCCCGGAAAAGCTCGGGCCCCCGATCGAGCCCGAATCCGAGTGACCAGGCGGCGGCCGGCGGCTCAACGTTTGAGCCTGACGCTGCCGTCCTCGAGCAGGGTCCACTCCGGGTTCCAGGCGACTTCCCAGGGGTGCCCGTCCGGGTCGGCGAAATAGCCGGAGTAGCCGCCCCAGGACGCCTCCTCGGCGCGCTTGAGAAACGTGGCGCCGGCCGCTTCGGCTTCGGCCAGCACCTGGTCGACCTCTGCGCGCGTACGGGTGTTATGGGCGAGCGCGATCCCGCCGAAGCCGTTGCCAACTCCGGGCAGCCGGGCGTCGGCCGCCAATGCGTCCCGTGACCACAGCGCGAGCACCGCGCCCCCGATCTGGAAAAAGACGACCTCGGCGTGGGCGTTGCCGCGCCGCCAGCCCAGCCCCTCCTCGTAGAAGCGGCGCGCGCGCTCGAGATCGGCAACGCCGAGCGTCACCAGGCTCAGCCGCTGTTCCATGGCTCCTCTCCTCGGGTTGGTTCGATCCGCGGGAACCTAGCGGTCGCGTCGGCCGCTGTCTTGAACAGATCGGACATCTGAAGCGTGCTGTGCGGGCTCGCCAGCAGCGCGCTCGGGGCGCGCCCGGTGAGCTCGGCCAGCTCGCGGGTCATGTGCGGCTGGTCGGCATAGCCGGCCTCGGCGGCGAGCGCGGCGAGGACTGGCGGCTTGGGCCCACGGCCGGCGAGCGCCAGCAGGCGCTGCAGCCGGAGCACCCGCTGCAGGGTCTTGGGGCCATAACCGAGCTGGGTCGCAAAGCGCCGCCGCAGCTGCCGGTCTTCGATCTCGAGCAGCGCGCTCAGGCGCTCGACCCGGCCCGCCGGATGGCGCGCGACCCAGCGTAGGGCGGCGGCGACCAGCGGGTCGCCCGCTCGCGCCGCACCGCTGTCCGCGGCCAGCGCCGCCTCTGCCAGCGCGAGCTTGCCAGCGACCTTCGGCAGCTCGCCGAGACGCGCCCAGAGGTCATCGGCGGCGGCACCCCAGATCGCTCGCAGCGGGATTTCTCGATCCAGAAACTCGCTCGCCGGCGGGCCGAGCAGGGCCGGCGCGCGCCGGGGTGCAAGCGGACGCCGATCGCGATGCTCTGCGGCGGCAGCTCGGCGACCACGGCCCGGGTCGCCGGGCTGGCCACCACCGGCGGCGCCTGGCCGATCCAGACGATATCGGTGCAGCCGTCGGGCAGGACCCGTCGCGGATAAGGATTGCGGCCGGCGCCGATCACCTGCGACCAGAGGCAGAGCACATGGGGAGCGAGCGCCGGGCCGGGCCGGAACTCGCGATTAGCTGGTCACCGGCGCCGCGCCGACGTCGGGGGTAGGACCGGGCATGCGCCTGATATGCGCGCCGCACCGGGGCGACGAGTTTCAGGTCGGCTCGTCGAAACCGCAGCGCCGTGCCGGATCGTCGGCGCTGAGACGGATCGCCGGGGCGCTCGGGCGGACCGAGCAGCCCCGGCGATGCCGGTGAACACAAGTCGTCGAGGGCGGCCGCTAGCGTCGGCGACCGGTCAGCTCGAGCGGCAGCTCGAGCTGGTCCTGGCGATAACGCTCCAAAAAATCCCCAACCGCATAACGTACGAGCCAGGCGAGGGACACGCGGTGCTCTTCGGCCAGCGTCGAGAGTTGCTCGTAGTCCCGCTCGTCGACGCTGACCGTCACGCGCGTGGCCAGTCTTTTCCCCCGCCTGGCTCGCACAGCAGTCTTGTCCTCCCAAGCCTGCATCACTTTGGTGAACGGGTCTGCACACTACTGCACTCCGCTGCCCACGTCAAGCACGACTTTCACCTTTTTTCGCGCTCGACAAGTCGTCGCCCCGGTCGTACCGGTCGTGCCCAGGTCAAGGGATGAAGCTGCCCGGTCATGGCCAAACAGACCGGGGCCGAACTCCAGTGGTTTTTAGACGTTTTTCAGCGATCGACCGCCGGCGCTCGCCGGTCAGGAACGCGGAAAGCGGCTCTCGAGCTCCGCGACCTCGGCCGCCGTGAGCGGCCGGACCGTCTGTCCCTGCAGCAGCAGGAACAATTTCGCCGTCGCCTCGAGCTCCTCGACGGCGCCGACCGCCGCATCCAGGCTGCCGGCAGCGACCACGGGCCCGTGATTGGCGAGCAGGACCGCGGCGTGCCGGGCGGCGACCTGGCGGACCGCGGCGGCGAGCCGCTCGTCGCCGGGCGGGAAATAAGGAATCAGCGGCAGCCGGCCGACCCGCATCGCGTAATAGGCGGTGAGCGGCGGCAGCACGTCGTCGGCATCGACGCCGGCAAGGCACGAGACCGCGACCGAGTGGGTCGAGTGCAGATGGACGATCGCCCGCGCGTCCGGGCGCATCTCATAGACCGAGCGGTGCAGGAACGCCTCTTTCGATGGCGGATCGCCGGCGATGAGGCGGCCGTCCGGGTCGAGCTTCGCGATCCGCGCCGGATCGAGCCGGCCGAGGCGCGAGTTGGTGGGCGTGATCAGCCAGCCGTCCTCCAGCCGGACGCTGATGTTGCCGGTGCTGCCGTGGGCCAGGCCCCGGCCGGTCAGGAACCCGCCGAACTCGGCGATCTCGTCGCGCAGCCCGGTCTCGGTGGTCGCGGTCACGGCGCGAGCTCGAATGCCTTGATGAAGAAGTCAGGCGCGCCGAAATTGCCGGACTTGAGCGCCAGCAGCAGCTCCGGCTGACCGAGGCTGAGCGTCCAGGGCACGCCCGGATCGATCGGCGGCCCGATCTTGAGCGCCTTGACCCCGAGCGCGTCGACGACGGCCCCCGCGGTCTCGCCGCCCGCGACCACGAGCCGGCGGACGCCCTGCGCGACCAGCCCCCTGGCGATCGCCGCCATCGCCGCCTCGATCACGGCGCCTGCCCGCCCGCGCCCGAGCCGCGCCTGGATCTTGGCGACCTCTTCGGGCGGGGCTGAGGAGCTGAACAGGACCGGGCCCTGGCCGATGTGGCGCTCCGCGAAGGCGAGCGCGCGCTCGACCTCGGCGGCGCCCTCGGCGAGCTGGACCGGGTCGAGGATCATCACGGCGCGGCCGGCGGCCCGGTGGCGCTCGACCTGAGCGAGCGTCGCGGCCGAGCAGCTGCCCGAGAGGATCGCGGCCTGGCCCTCGACGTGCGCCAGCGCATCCGCGGGCGCGGTTTGGTCGAGGCGGCCCTGGCGGCGGAAGTTCGCCGGCAGGCCCATCGCGATGCCCGAGCCGCCGGTGATCAGCGCGAGCTCGGCGGCACCGGCGCCGAGGTCGATCAGATGGCGTTCGCTGACCGCATCGGCGATCGCCTGCCGGATGCCGGCCGCGCGCAGCTCGCCGAGCCGCGCGCGGATCGCGGCCGGACCCTGGTCGACCACGGCATGCGGCAGCAGCCCGACCGGCCCCCGGCTCTGCCGCTGCAGCACCCGCACCAGGTTGCTGTCCGTCATCGGCGTCAGCGGATGGTGGCGCATGTGGCTGTCGGAGAGCAGCTGGTCGCCGACGAACAGATGGCCCAGATAGACGCTCCGGCCGTTCTCGGGCAGCGCCGGGCAGGCGATCGTCACCTTGGCTCCAAGTGCCTCGAGCAGCGCCTCGCTGACCGGCCCGATATTGCCCTCGGCGGTCGAATCGAAGGTCGAGCAGTATTTGAACAGGATCTGCCCGGCGCCCCGGCCGCGCAGCCACTCGAGCGCCGCCAGCGACTGCCGGATCGCATCCGCGGCGGCGATCGTGCGCGACTTGAGCGCGACCACGATCGCCTGGGCATCGCCTGGATCGATGTCGCGCGCCGGCACGCCGATCAGCTGGGTCGTCGCCATGCCGTGCCGGACCAGCATGCTCGCGAGGTCGGTGGCACCGGTGAAGTCGTCGGCGATGCAGCCCAAAAGGAGCGGCACAGGCGGGAGCGACATGGGCGTTCCGCTGCTTTATGGTAGAGGGCCTTTCTAGCGCAGTCGCCCCGGTCTGCGCCAAGCCCAAATCGGCCGGCCGGCGCCGGCGCTATCGGAGGAGGCCCGCATGCGCATCGTGATCACCGGCGGTGCCGGCTTCATCGGCAAGAAGCTCGCGCGCGCGCTGCTCGCCCGCGGCACGCTGATGGACCGGGCCGGCACCGTGCAGTCGATCCGGACGATCACGCTGTTCGATGTGGTCGAGGCCGAGGCGCTGGCCGACGACCCAAGGCTCGAGACGATCGCGGGCGACATCACC
Source organism: uncultured Alphaproteobacteria bacterium (assembly GCA_963840925.1). Classification (GTDB taxonomy): domain Bacteria; phylum Pseudomonadota; class Alphaproteobacteria; order Geminicoccales; family Geminicoccaceae; genus DATAOG01. Next base: position 113,391 of record CAWJAY010000021.1, on the reverse strand, counting down.
GATCCGGATGCGGTCAAGGCGCTGATCGGGCCGCGGACCGATGGCGTGTTCCATCTGGCCGCGATCGTCAGCGCCAATGCCGAGCAGGACTTCGACCTCGGCTACCGGGTCAACCTGGATGGCACCCGCCACGTGCTCGAGGCCTGCCGGGCCTTGCCCGAGGCGATCAAGCTCGTGTTCGCGAGCTCGGTCGCGGTCTATGGCGGCGACATGCCCGCGGTCCTGGACGACGGCACGATCCTGACCCCCCAGACCTCCTACGGCGGCCAGAAGGCCGCGGGCGAGCTGCTGCTCAACGACTACGGCCGCAAGGGCCTGGTCGACGGCCGCGCGCTCCGCCTGCCGACGATCGTGGTCCGCCCCGGCAGGCCGAACAAGGCGGCCTCGACCTTCGCGAGCTCGATCATCCGCGAGCCGCTCGCCGGCGAGGCCGCGGTCTGCCCGGTCGAGCGCGACGCCGAGATGTACATCCTCTCGCCGCGCCGGGTGATCCAGGCGCTGACCCATGCCTTCGAGCTGCCGGCCGCGGCCTTCGGCATGACCCGGATGCTGACGCTGCCGGGGATCACGGTCTCGATCGGCCAGATGGTCGATGCGCTGACCGAGATCGCCGGCGAGCGGGTGGCGCGCCGGATCCAGTGGCGGCCGGATCCGATGATCCAGAAGATCGTCGCCGGCTGGCCGGCGCGGTTCGACGCCAGGCGGGGCCGCGAGCTGGGTTTCGAGCCCGATGCGGATGTCGGCGAGATCATCCGCGCCCACATCGAGGACGAGCTCGGCGGCAACATCGCGTAGCGAGCGCGGGCGTTTCAGGAGTAGACTGCGGTCATGGCGGACGCAGCTGAGAAACGGATGACGGTCGCCGAGTTCCTGGCCTGGGACGACGGCACCGACACCCGCTACGAGCTGATCGACGGCCGGCCGGTCGCCATGGCGCCGGCGGCGCCCAACCATTCGATCATTGCGTCGAAAATCGCGGGGGCCCTCGAAAACGGGCTGAAACCTCCCTGCTACGCGAGCATCGAGGTTGGTGTGACTACGCCTGATCGAAGCGATACCTTTTACGAGGCAGATGTCGTGGTCAGCTGCAGTCCCTGGCAGCGGGGAATGACGACCATTCCGGAACCCGTCATCGTGATCGAGGTGCTGTCACCCTCGACCATCGAGCACGATCGAGGGCGCAAGGCCTACGACTACAGTCAGATCGAATCCGTCCAGGAGATCGTCTTGGTGGCGAGCGAGCAGCGTCACGTCATCGTATGGCGACGCCGCGGCACCAAGTGGGAGGTTGAGCACCTGATCGGCGACGCGGCGCTCCAAGTCGAGGCCGTGGGCCTCACGATTCCCTTCTCAGCGATCTACGCTCACAGCGGCGTTTAGATCGGGCGCGTTCGATGATCGAGCTTGTAACCAAAGCTCTCAACGCCGAGGCCGAGGTGATCGCGCCGGACGGCTGCGAGGTGCGGCTGCTGGCGGCCAGCCCGCGCGGCAGCATGGCGCATTTCAGCCTCGGGCCGGGTCAGGTCGCGCGCGCGGTCTGCCACCGGACGGTCGAGGAGCTGTGGTTTTTTCTCGGCGGCGAGGGCCGGATGTGGCGCCGGCTGGGCGAGCGCTCGGAGATCGTCGAGGTGACCGCGGGGATCTCGATCGCGATCCCGGTCGGGACCTGGTTCCAGCTGCGCAACGACGGCCCCGAAACGCTCGCCGCGGTCGCGGTCACGATGCCGCCCTGGCCAGGCGAGGACGAGGCCTACTTCGTCGACGGCGCCTGGGAGCCGAGCGTCGGCTAGCGGATCATGAAAATTACGCAGGTTACCCGACGTAACGTAGTCGATGCTCTTCTGGTTGGTAGGGTAGACTGGGCTGGTCGCCTCGTGGAGCCAGAATTTCTTAAGCGCTTGTTTCAATCTAGCCGAGCTTCCGTCCAACGACCCACGGTTTGCCGATGCTGCGGGAGACATCTGGCAGCACAGGGTCAACAATCCTGAGGATTGGTCACATGACTGGGTGTTCTACGATTCCCGCTTCAACATCATGAATGCTGACGACGACCTGTTCCTTAGATTTCTCTGCGAGACGGTGCACCCTGTTGTGCGGTCCGACCCAACGGAGGCCGAGCAACTCGTCCAGCTCTACAACAGCTACTTGACCCACGACGGTTTCCAACTCGCTGAGAAGTCTCGGATTTCGGGGAGGCCTATCTATGCTGGCCGCTATGTTGGCACCGTAGTCGCACCGGGTCTCTCCGCAGTCAAGGAGACCCTGGGCGGAACGGATCTCACCTATGTGACCCAGCAGATAACGCGTATGGAGTTCAGCAATCAACGCTGATCCAGGCCTCGCGATCGGTACGGCGAAGGAGCTGATCGAGACCTGCTGCAAGACGATCCTCCTTGAGCGGCGGGTCAGCGCTCCCAACAACCTTGACCTGGCGCAGCTCGTCAAGCTAACAGGGAAGGAGCTTAAGCTGACACCGGACGATATCGACGATCAGGTGAAGGCTGCGGAGACGATCAAGCGTCTGCTCAGCAATCTTGCGACAATCACTCAAGGCGTGTCTGAGTTACGCAACCGCTACGGTACGGGTCACGGCAAGGCGGCCGGGAGCAAGGTGCTCGGTCCACGGCACGCCAAGCTCGCGGTCGGCGCCGCATCTACGCTGGCAGTGTTTCTCGTGGAAACCCACAACCAGGGAGGCGGTCCGGAGTCTGGGTGGTAAGGCCCCTTACTCGTCCTCCGGCGCCGGCACGACCCGCTTGCCGGTGAAGCTCTCGTAGACCTTGACGAAGCCCGCGTCATCGATCGCGCCGAGGCCCTTGGCAGCCGCCATCATCACGACCTGATAGGCGGCGGCCGCCATCGGCAGCGGCATCTTCAGCGCCTTGCCGGTTTCGAGCACGAGGCCCAGGTCCTTGACCCAGATGTCGACCGCGCTCTTGGGCGTGTAGTCGTCCGCCAGCATGTGCGGCACCCGGTTCTCGAACATCCAGCTGCCGCCGGCAGCGCCCCGGATCACCTCGTAGAGCACCTTGGGATCGGCGCCGAGCGCGACCCCGAACGCGATGCCTTCGGCCGCGGTCACGAGATTGATGCCGGCCAGCAGCTGGTTGACCGCCTTGACCGTCGAGCCGATCCCGGGCTGATCGCCCAGGCGGTAGACCTTCCTGGCGCACGCCTCGAGCGCCGCCCCGGCCGCCGCGAACGCCGCCTCCGGGCCCGAGGCCATGACCGTCAGCTGGCCGGCCTCGGCCCCGGAGGCACCCCCGCTGACCGGAGCGTCCAAGAGGTGCAGGCCGCGCGCGGCGAGCCGCTCGCCGAGGCCGCGCACGTAGCCCGCCGAAACCGTGCTCGAGAGCACGATCGTGGCGCCCGCGGGCAGCGCCGCCAGCGCGCCCTCCGCCCCGAACAGCACCGCCTCGACCTGGGCATCGTTGACCACCATCAAGATCAGCACCGCCGCACCGGCGGCCGCCGCACGGGGGCTCGATGCGGCCCGGCCGCCGCGCTCGACCAGCTGGTCGAGCGCCGCCTGCCTGAGGTCGAAGCCCGTGACCTCGAAGCCCGCGCGCAGCAGATTTGCGGCCATGCCGGCGCCCATGGCGCCGAGCCCGATGAAGCCGATCCGCGTCCTGTGCTGCATGTCCGATCCCCCCGCGCGCGCCGCCCGGCCGCCGGCCCAAAGGCTAGCCAAGTCAGGGCCCTGCGACAACCGAAGCGCTTGCGGCGGACGCGCGCCAGGTTCGCGAAAAACCCAGGCGCCCCTGCTACACTTTCCAGGTGATCCGTCGATAGGCTGGCGAGGAGGCGATCATTCGGCATCGCTCCTGCCCGGCGGCGTTCGGTGCGCTGCTGCTTGGCGTGCTCCTGCTCGGTTCCGGGCCCGCCGCCGCGGCCGAGACCACGCTGTCCTGCGGCCGAGATTCGCCCCCGCCAGGGGGGCGGCCTGGGCGGCGGCCGCGAGCGGCAACACCGTCGAGGTCGTGCCCGCGCCCGAGCGCCTGCCGCACCGCGGTAGGCAGCCCTGGGCTTTGTTGCTACACTTCCGTGCTCGCGCCCGAGGGAAGCAGTGCATGGAAGTCAAGGCTGTCGAGCGCCGGCTCGCCGTGATCTTCGCCGCCGACATGGTCGGCTACAGCCGGCTGATGGAGACCGACGAGGCGGGCACGCTCGCGCGCCTTCGGGCGCACCGGCTCGAGCTGATCGATCCGGCGATCGCCAAGAACCGGGGCCGGATCATCAAGACGACCGGCGATGGCATGCTGGTCGAGTTCGGCAGCGTCATCGAGGCCGTGCAATGCGCGGCCGAGATCCAGCGCCGGATGGCCAGGCGCAACGCCGACATGCCGCCCGCGCGCTGGATCCAGTTCCGGATCGGCATCAACCTCGGCGACGTGATCATCGAGGACGGCGACATCTTTGGCGACGGCGTCAACGTCGCGGCCCGGCTCGAGGGTCTGGCCGAGGCCGGCGGCATCTGCGTCTCGCAGGCGGTCCGCGATCAGATCGGCGATCGCCTCGACGTCGCCTTCGAGGACCTGGGCGAGCAGGCGGTCAAGAACCTCGCCCGGCCGATCCGGGTGTTTCGCGCGCTGCTCGGCGAGGATGCGACCGGCCCGGCGCCCGAAGCCAAACCCGAGAAGATCGCCGGGACGGCCACCGACAAGCCGGCGATCGCGGTCCTGCCGTTCGTCAACATGAGCGGCGATCCGGAGCAGGAGTTCTTCGCCGACGGCCTGACCGAGGACATCATCACCGCTCTCTCGCGCTTTCGCGACCTGCTCGTGATCTCGCGCAACTCGGCTTTCGTGCACAAGGGCAAGGCGGTCCGCATCCAGGACGTGGCGCGCGAGTTCGGCGTCCAGTACGTGGTCGAGGGCAGCGTGCGCAAGGCCGGCCACCGGGTCCGGGTCACGGTCCAGCTGATCGACGCCGAGACCGACCGGCACGTCTGGGCCGAGCGCTACGACCGGGAGCTCGAAGACATCTTCGCGATCCAGGACGAGATCACGGCGGCGATCGTCGCGACGCTGCCCGGGCGGGTCGAGCAGGCGAGCCACGACCGCGCCGAGCGCAAGCCGACCGACAGCATGGCGGCCTACGAGCTCGTGCTCGCCGGCAAGGTCCTGCACCATCGCTCGTCGCCGGATGCCAACGCCGAGGCGGTCCGGCTGCTCGAGCGGGCGATCGCGCTCGACCCGAAGTATGCCCACGCCCACGCCTGGAAGGCTTGCGTGCTTGGCCAGACCTGGGTCAACAACTGGTGCGCCGACCGGGAAGCGACCTGGAGCCGCGTGGTCGAGGAGCTGCAGATCGCGCTCGCGCTCGACGACAACGACAGCGACGTCCATCGCATCCTGGCGGCGGTCAGCCTGGCCTCCGACGACCACGACCGGGCGCACTACCATCAGCAGCGCGGCCTCGCGCTCAACCCCAACAACGACCTGATCCTGGTCCAGCAGGGCGAGCTCCTGACCTGGCTCGGGCGCGCGGACGAAGGCATCGAGTGGATCAAGAAGGCCATGCGCCTCAACCCTTACCATCCCGAGCGCTTCTGGAGCCATCTCGGGCGGGCCTACTTCGTCGCCCGCCGTTACGGCGAGGCGGTCGAGGCGTTCATGCGGATCACGCGGCCGGATGCGAATTCATCACGCCTTCCTCGCGGCCGCCCACGCGCAGCTGGGCGCTGCCGCGGCGGCGGCCAGCCATGCCCGGGAGGTCCGGACGCGCGACCCCGCCTTCGCCACCGAACACCACCTCGCGACCCTGCACTACAAGCAGCCGGGTGATCGCGAGCATCACCGCGAGGCCCTCCTCAAAGCCGGGCTCGCCTAGCGCCGCTCGGTCTCGCTCGACACGAAATTGCGGCCGCTGCCGCGGGTCCACGCTCCCATAGACCAGCGCCATGCGCACCCGGCTTTCCCGGACGTCGCATCGCCATCAGCTCAGCAGCGCTCCGCGGCGCGCGCTTGCCCTTTGCGCCTGCTTCGTCTATGCGCTCGCCAAGCACCGGGACCAGGCATTGCTGTTCGTCGGCGACGCCTCCGCCCCGACCGATCTCGCGGCTGCCCTGCCGCGCTGAGCCCAACGTCGCTACGCTGATGGATGGAGCGCGAGCGCGCTTGCTCGCGCCGCCCCGACCCGCTACAAGCGCGCGGTGAACTGGCTCGTCTCCATCGGTCGAACCGCGCCCAGACGACGACGACGGCTCGGCTGAGCGCGCCCTGGCGGCATCCCGCCAATCTCGACCCTCGCCCGCGCTCCACGCGGGCCACCCTGGAGACCAGCCGTGCTTCCCTCGAAAGCGGGTATGCCCTGCGCGCTCTTCGCGCCGTCGCGCTCGACGGCAGCGCCTGCTGAGCTCGCGCCGCCTGTCTCCCAACCCCACCAGACGAGGATGCCATGCCGAGCTGCGCCAGAGAACGCCGTGCCGCCAGCTGCCAGATGCCAGATCCGGGATCGGGAGCCGGTCATGCACCAGACAAGGGTACTTAGCGGCGCCGATGCCAAGGCCTTTCAGGCGCTCCGGCTGGAGGCGCTGGAGCTCCATCCCGCGGCCTTCGCGGCCATGCCCGCGGAGGAGGCCGGCCGCAGCCTCGAGGACGTGGCGCTGCGCCTGGATGCGGGCGCGGTGTTCGGCGCCTTCGTCGACGGCCGGCTGGCCGGCAGTGCCGGTTTTGCCCAGCCCGAGCGGGCCAAGAAGGGCCACAAGGGCCTGCTCTGGGGCGTCTACGTCCAGGCGGCGATGCGCGGCCAGGGCCTCGGGCGCCGCCTGGTCGAGCAGGTGATCGGCCACGCCCGCAGCCGGGTCGCGCAGCTGCACGCCACGGTCTCGACCACCAATCTCGCCGCCCGCGAGCTCTATCGCCAGCTGGGCTTTCAGATCTACGGCCTCGAGCCGCGCGGCCTCAAGGTCGGCGACCGGTACTTCGACCAGGAATTGCTGGTGCTGCTGTTCCACGACCTCGGCCGTTTTGAGGCGTCGTTGCCGCGCCGGTGATCGGGGCTTGTCTGGCCGGATCGATGCCGGCAGAGTGCCGCGCGTTCGTTTTTGAGCAGGGTTTGCCCGATGGCCGCGACCACGCCCCAGCCGATCCGCCTTGAGGATTACCGGCCGCCGGACTGGCTGGTCGACCAGGTCGAGCTCGAGTTCGCGCTGGGCGAGGATGGGAGCGAGGTCAGCGCGCGACTCCGGGTCCGGCGCAATCCGGCTGCCGGCGCGGGCGCGCGGCCGCTGGTCCTGGACGGCCAGGAGCTGGAGCTGCTGGCGCTGGAGATCGACGGCGAGCCGGTCGGCGCCAATCGCTACGCGCTCGACGACGACCATCTGAGCCTGCACGAGCTGCCGGCCGCCTGCACGATCGCGACCCGGGTGCGGATCCATCCCGAACGCAACACCGCGCTCGAGGGCCTGTACGTCTCGAACGGCATCTTCTGCACCCAGTGCGAGCCCGAGGGCTTCCGCAAGATCACCTACTTCCCGGACCGGCCGGACGTGATGGCGCGCTACCGGGTGCGGATCGAGGGCGACCGCGAGCGGCACCCGGTGCTGCTCGCCAACGGCAACCCGATCGAGGCGGGCGCGCTTGCGGGCGGCCGCCATTTCGCGCTCTGGGAGGACCCGTTCCCCAAGCCCAGCTACCTGTTCGCGCTGGTCGCCGGCCGCCTGGCCAAGCTCGAGGACCAGTTCACGACCCGCTCCGGCCGCAAGGTCACCCTCCAGATCTATGCCGAGCCGCCGGACATCGACAAATGCGCCCACGCGATGGCCTCGCTCAAGAAGGCGATGCAATGGGACGAGGACCGCTTTGGCCTCGAGTACGATCTCGACCAGTTCATGATCGTGGCCGTCTCCGACTTCAACTTTGGCGCGATGGAGAACAAGGGCCTCAACATCTTCAACACCAAGTATGTTCTGGCGCGGCCCGAGACCGCGACCGATGCCGACTACCTCGGCATCGAGACCGTGGTCGCGCACGAATACTTCCACAACTGGACCGGCGATCGGGTCACCTGCCGCGACTGGTTCCAGCTGTCGCTCAAGGAAGGTCTGACCGTGTTCCGCGACCAGGAGTTCACGTCAGACCTGCATTCGCGAGCGGTCAAGCGGATCGCCGACGTCCGTCGACTGCGCGCCAGCCAGTTCCTCGAGGATGCGGGGCCGCTCGCCCATCCGGTACGACCGGAGAGCTACGTCGAGATCAACAATTTTTACACGACGACCGTGTACGAGAAGGGCGCCGAGGTCATCCGGATGCTGCATACGCTGATCGGCGAGGCGGCGTTCCAAGAGGGCATGCGGCGCTATTTCGAGCGCCACGACGGCCAGGCGGTCACCTGCGAGGACTTCGTGCGCGCGATGGCGGATGCCTCCGGCAGGAACCTCGACCGGTTCCGCCGCTGGTATTCGCAGGCCGGCACGCCCCGGCTCGCGGTTGCGGGCGCCTATGATGAGGGCGCGCGGAGCTACACGCTCGAGGTCCGCCAGACGACGCCGCCGACCCCGGGCCAGCCGGACAAGCTGCCGCTCGTGATCCCGCTCGGGCTCGGCCTGCTCGATCGCGGCGGCCGGGAGTTGCCGCTGCAGCTCGAGGGCGAAGCCGCGCCCACCGGCACCTCGCGCGTGCTCGAGGTGAGCGAGGCCGAGCAGCGCTTCGTGTTCAAGGATCTGCCCGAAGCGCCGGTGCCCTCGCTGCTGCGCGGCTTCTCGGCGCCGGTCGTGCTCGAGAGCGATGCCGACGATGGCCGCCTGCGCTTCCTGATGGCGCACGATCCGGACCCGTTCGTGCGCTGGGAATCGGGCCAGAGCTATGCGCTGAAGCTGATGCTCGGCCTGATCGCGGCGCGTCGGCAGGGCGCGCCGCTGGCGCTCGATGACGGCCTGGTCCAGGCGTTCCGGGCGACGCTTGCAGACCCGCGCCTCGATTCTGCCTTCGTCGCCCAGGCGCTGACCCTGCCCTCGGAAACCTACCTCGGCGAGCAGCTGGCCGAGATCGATGTCGAGGGGGTCCACGCGGTCCGCGAGTTCCTGCGCCGCGAACTCGGCCGCGGTCTCGCCGCGGACTGGCTCCAGACCTACCGGGCGCTGCAGAGCGAGCAGCCCTACCGGTTCGAGGCGGGCGAGGTCGGCCGGCGGGCGCAGCGCAACCTGGCGCTCGGCTATCTGATGGCGGCGGCCGCCGCCGAGGGCCGGAGCCTTTGCCTGGCCCAGTTCCGGGGCGCCGACAACATGACCGATAGCATCGCCGCGCTGGCCCTGCTGGCCGAGAGCGATCTGGCGGAGCGGGCGCCGGCGCTGGCCGACTTTTACGGCCGCTGGCGGGATGATGCGCTGGTGGTCGACAAGTGGTTCGCGCTCCAGGCCATGGCGCAGCGCGCCGATGCGGTCGAGGTCGTCCACGCCCTGCTCGGCCACGAGGCGTTCACGCTCAAGAATCCGAACCGGGTGCGCTCGCTGCTCGGCGTCTTCGCCGGCAACCCGACCGGCTTCCATCGTGCCGACGGCGCCGGCTATCGACTGGTCGCCGACCACGTGCTCGAGCTCGATGCGCGCAATCCGCAGATCGCCTCGCGCCTGGCCAAGGCGTTCGACCGCTGGCGCCGCTACGACGCCCAGCGTCAGGACCAGATGCGCCGCCAGCTCGAACGCATCCTCGCCGCCCCCAAACTCTCCCGCGACGTCTACGAGATCGCGAGCAAGAGCCTGCAATGACGGACCGGCGCTCGGATCCCTCTGCCAACCTCGGCCGGGCCGTCGGTTCGGAAAAACCATGTCGCCGCTGAACCTGCTGCTCAACGTTCTCTGGGTCGTCTTCGGCGGCATCTGGATGGCCCTCGGGTGGCTGATCGCGGCCGTGATCATGGCGATCACGATCATCGGCCTGCCCTGGGCGCGCGCCGCGTTCAACATCGCGAGCTATACGCTGCTGCCGTTCGGCCGGGTGGCGCTGCCGCGCGATCAGGTGGCGGGCGCCGAGGATCTCGGCACCGGGGCGCTGGGCGCGCTCGGCAATCTGATCTGGCTCGTGCTCGCGGGCTGGTGGCTGGCACTAGGCCATCTGGTCACCGCGGCCGGGCTCGCGGTCACGATCATCGGCATCCCGTTCGCCTGGGCACACCTGAAGCTCGCGCTGATCTCGCTCTGGCCGATCGGCCGGACGATCGTCAGCGCCGAGGAAGCGGACGCGCTCCGCAGCGGCCCGATCTGAACCGGATCGCCCCGCGAGGGCTCGCCTTGGCGGGCGCCGCGGGGTATGGTTGCCCGATCGGGGGCGAAGACCGGCTTTGCCGGGCGGCAACGGGAGATCGGGCCATGTTGGAAGAGCTGGACGAGGTCGTCGCGACCGGGGCGCCCAACGATCTGGAAGCCCTCTGGCTGCCGTTCACCCCGAACCGCCAGTTCAAGCAGCGCCCGCGGATCGTGGTCGCGGCCAAGGGCATGCACTACCGCTCGCACGACGGGCGCAAGATCCTGGACGGCTCGGCGGGCTTGTGGTGCGCCAATCTCGGCCACAGCCACCCCAAGGTGGTCGAGGCGGTGCAGCGGGCGATCGCGACGCTCGACTTCGCGCCGACCTTCCAGTTCGGCCACACGCCGGTGTTCGAGCTCGCCTCCCGGGTCGCCCATGCGATGCCGGCGGATCTGAACCGGGTGTTCTTCGTCAACTCCGGCTCGGAAGCCTGCGATACCGCACTCAAGATCGCGCTCGCCTACCATCGGGCGCGCGGCGAGGGGCAGCGCACCCGGCTGATCGGCCGCGAGCGCGCCTATCACGGGGTCGGCTTCGGCGGCATGTCGGTCGGCGGCATGGTCGCGAACCGGCGGACCTTCGGGCCGATGTTGCCGGGCGTCGACCACATGCGGCACACGCTCGACCTCGAGCGCAACGCCTTCACCCGCGGCCAGCCCAAGTTCGGCAAAGAGCTGGCCGAGGACCTCGAGCGGCTGTGTGCGCTGCACGACCCCTCGACGATTGCGGCCGTGATCGTCGAGCCGGTCGCGGGCTCGGTCGGGGTCTATCCGCCGCCGGTCGGCTATCTCGAGCGGCTGCGCGAGATCTGCGACAAGCATGGCATCCTGTTGATCCTGGACGAGGTGATCACCGCCTGGGGCCGGCTCGGCTACGGGTCGGCGGCCGAGCGGCTGGGCATCGTCCCCGACATGATCACGATGGCCAAGGGCCTGACCTCGGCGCATGTGCCGATGGGCGCGGTGGTCGCGCGCGACTTCATCTACGAGGCCTTCATGAAGGGGCCCGACCACGTGATCGAGCTGTTCCACGGCTACACCTACTCCGGCCATCCGGTCGCGGCCGCGGCCGGCATCGCGGCGCTCGAGGCCTACAAGGAAGAGGGCATCTTCGAGCGGGTGCGCGAGATCGAGGGCTACTTCGAGGACGCGCTGCACAGCTGCCGTGATCTGCCGCACGTGATCGACGTCCGCAACCTGGGCCTGATGGGCGCGATCGAGCTCGAGCCGATGCCGGGCGCGCCCGGCAAGCGCGGCTTCGAGCGGATGGTCACCTGCTACGAGGCGGGCCTGATGGTGCGGATCGCGGGCGACACCTTCGAGTTCTCGCCGCCGCTGATCTGCGAGCGCAGCCACATCGACCAGATCTTCGACATTGTGAGGACGACGCTGCGCAAGCCGGGCTGAACCGGATCGGGCGGCGTGCCCGCGCCGCCCTGACTCTGGGCTCGCCCCCTGCCGCGCTACAGCGCGCGGTAGGCGTCGCCGTGGGCCTGACGCTTGGCCTCGAGGGCTTTGACGAGCTGGACCATCAGAGCGCAGGTGGGGGTCGGGACGCCGACCTTGGCGCCCTCGGCGACCACGCCGCCCTGGATCGAATCGATCTCCGAGCGGCGCCCGACGAGCAGGTCCTGGTACATCGACGGGCGGGCGTTCGGGATCTTGCCGGCGAACTCCCTGACCCAGGCGACCGGATCGTCGTAGGCGAGCCTGATGCCCTTGGCCGCGGCGACCGCGGCCGCCTCCTGGATGCACGCCCTGGCGATGCCGAAGGCCCAGTCGTTGGCCAGCGCCTGGCCGACCCGCATGCCGGTCGCCGCGCAGACCGCGCTGAACGCGACGTTGGCGATCAGCTTGCTCCAGACCACCGGCCAGAGATCGTCGAAGGTCGCGACCTTGAAGCCCGCCTGGCGCCAGACCTCGGCGATCCGCTCGAGGCGGGGCGTGATGCCGCCCTTAAGTTCGGCGAGATTGATCGCCTCCATGCCGTTGTGGTGGACATGGCCGGGGCCGATCATCTCGGCGCCGAAACCGCCGGCGATCCCGAACAGCAGGTTCTCCGGGCTCAGCACCCGCTGGATGCGCTCGACGTTGCCGAGCCCGTTCTGGATCGTCAGGACCAGCGTCTTTGGCCCGATCATCGGCCGGGCGGCGCCCACGCCCGCCTCGATGTCCATGACCTTGGTCGCGACGATCGCGAGCTCGCAAGGGCCGGCCTCGGCGGCATCGGCGGTGGCGTTGACCGCAACCGTGCGCTCGCCGCTGGCGCCGGTGCACCGAAGCCCGTGGGTGCGCATCGCTTCGACGTGCTCGCGCCACTGGTCGAACAGCCAGAGCTCGTTGCCGGCGGCGGCCAGCAGCGCGCCGTAGACCGAGCCCATGGCCCCGCTGCCGACGATCCCGATCTTCATCAGCTCCGCCCCCTCCCGCTAGCATGCTCGCCGAGGCTACGCCTGGACGGTCGGAGCGACAACACAGGCGCCCCGAACTCGCGCATTTCGGCGGCGTTTTGCCCGGTTTGCAAGCTCGCGGATTGTCGTGCAGATTTGGCCGTGTTCTTTAGGGAGTTCGGGAGGGCTGCCGCATGCAAGGAGCGCCAGGGTCGGGCAAACGATGGATCGGCCTCGTCTACGGGGCGCTGGCTTGCGCTCTGCTGGCGCTTGCCGGCTGTGGCGGCGGCCGGCCCGACGCCGAGCCGCATTTCAAGGTCGGCGCGCCCTATCGGATCAATGGCAATTGGTACTACCCGAAGTTCGAGACCGCCTACCAGGCAACCGGGATCGCGTCCTGGTACGGCAGCTCCTATGACGGCCGCGCGACCGCGAACGGCGAGATCTACGACGTCGACGCGCTGACCGCGGCCCACCCGACCTTGCAGCTGCCGAGCCTGGTGCGGGTGACCAATCTCGCCAACGGCCGGAGCCTCGTGCTCCGGGTCAACGACCGCGGCCCCTTCGTCAGCAACCGTCTGATCGATCTGTCCCAGGCGGCGGCGCGCGTGCTCGGCTTCGAGGACCAGGGCCTCGCCCGGGTGCACATCCAGTACCTGGGCCTCGCCCGGCTCGACGACAAGCCGATCCGGCCGGGCGAGCAGCGGACCTACGTCGCGGCCACCTGCCCGCTGTCCCAGGTCGAGCAGCTGGTCTGCTAGCCGATCAGCGGGCGAGAGCGCGCCAGGCGAGCGCGAACGCCTGCGCGGCGCGGGCGACCTCGGCCGCGCTCATGCCGGCCCGGTAGAGAGCCGAGCCGAGGCCGAAGCCGTTCGCTCCAGCGGCCAGGTACGGCGCCATGGCTTCGGGCGTGATGCCGCCGACCGGCAGCAACCACAGATCCTTGGGCAGCACCGCGCGCCAAGCCTTGAGGACGTTCGGCGGCAGCGCCTCGGCCGGGAACAGCTTGAGGGCATCGGCGCCGGCCTGAAGTGCGGTGAACGCCTCGGTCGGGGTCGCGACCCCGGGCACGCACAGCAGGCCTTTGGCCTTGGCCGTGCGGATGACCGCGGGCTCGCCGTGCGGCATCACGACCATGCGACCGCCGGCGGACGCGACCGCTTCGATCGCCGCCAGCTGCAGCACGGTGCCGGCGCCGATCAGCGCCCGCTTGCCGAACGCTTTGGCCAGGCGCTGGATGCTCGCGAACGGCTCGGGCGAGTTGAGCGGCACCTCGAGCGCGACGAAGCCAGCCTCGATCAGGACCTCGCCGATCGGGATCGCCTCCTCCGGCCGGATGCCGCGCAGGATCGCGATCAGCGGCAAAGGCGCCAGCTGCCTTTGCAGCTCGTTCATCGGACCAGGCCCGCTGCCTTGGCGATCTGCAGCTGGCCGCGCGCGCCGGCGTCCGGATGCCCGGTCCGCGCGCCAAGACCTGCCGCCTCGATCGCGAGCCGATAGCGTGCGGCGAGCTCAAGACCGCCGATCACGGTGATCTCGGACCCATCCGGCAGGTCCGGCAGGCAGCTTCTGGCCTCGGCGATCTCGCTGCCGATCAGCAGGCCGGAGAGGTAGGAGGCGATCGCGGCCGCCGGCAGCTGGTCGAACAGGCCGAGCGTGCGCGCGCTGAACAGCCGCTTCAACAGGCCGCCGGGGCCGGTGCGGCCATAGGCCAGACCGCGCGCGAAGGCCGCCTCGTCGGTCGCCTCGCCCGCCATCAGTCGGCCGAGGATGCTGTGCGCCTTGAGCAGCGCGAACACTTCGCCGGTCATGAAGGTCGCAAACCAGACGAGCCGGTGACCGTCGACGTAGACCCACTTGCTGTGGGTCCCGGGCAGCAGGAAGGCGCGGCGCCGGTCGCCGCGCTGCTCCTCCCCGAGCTCGCCGATGATCTGGGTCTCCTCGCCGCGGATCACGTCCGGCACGCCGTCGGCACCGACGATCGAGAGGCCGGGCACGAAGTGAAGCATTCGCCCGGCGTCGGTGACGTGACGCTTGAGCCTGGCCGCCAGCTCGGCGCTGCCGGCCGGGCAGGTGCAGTAGGGCACCTCGACCCAGCCCTGGCGCGAGGTGATCATGCCGGAGGCGAGCACCGGCAGCTGCGGCGCGGCCGCTAGCCAGGAGCCGAGCTCGCGCTCGAGCACAGCCTCGAACGCGCCGCCTTCGACCTCGAGGATCCCGGCCGGCGCCGTCTTGGTCTCGATCACCCGGCCGTCGGCACCGATCCGGTAGGCGCGAAACGAGGTCGTGCCCCAGTCGATGCCGATCAGCGCGGCCCCGTCCTGCATCCGACCCACCCGATCGCCCTCGGTTTGAGCTTATCCAGGGATTGCCGGTGGAAGGCAAGCGGCCATGGCCGGCGCCCCGCTCAACCGCCCTCGCCGACCTCGTGGCCGGCGCTCATCAGGATGGCGATCGGCCGCAGCGCCGGTACCTGCTCGCACAGCGTGATGATCGTGGCGGTCATCGGCACCGCCAGCAGCATGCCCGGGAGGCCCCAGATCCAGCCCCAGAAGATCACCGACACCAGCACCACGAGCGGCGAGATGTCGAGGCTCCGGCCCTGGAGATGCGGATCGAGAACGTTGCCGATTGCCTGGTCGATCGCGATCATGCCGGCGGCCGCGACCGCGGCCCAGAGCGGCCCCAACTGGAGCAGCGCGACCAGCGTCGCCAGGACGCCGGCGACGATCGAGCCGACGGTCGGAGCATAGTTGAACAGGAAGAACATGACGCCCCAGAGCAGCGCGAAGTCGACCCCGATCAGCCACAGCCAGAGCGCCACCAACACGCCCGAGAGCGCGCCCGAGAAGCTCCGGACCAGCATGTAGCGGCGGGTCTTGTGGCCGATCGTCGTGACCGCCTCGCGCACCCGATCGGCGCGGCCCAGCGCGACCTCGGCCTTCTGCCGCCAGGCCTGGGCTTCGATCAGCATCAGCAGCGCGAAGAAGAAGACCAGGCCCGCGAAGCTGGCCATCCCGCCGACCAGGTTGAGGCCGGTCGGCAGGGTTTGCGCGAGCGCGCCGAAGCTGCTGACGCCGAGCTCACCCGTCTGGGGGCACCTGGATGCCGTGGCCACGCACCCAGCCGAGCGCGCCGCCGAACCACTCCTCCAATCGCCGGACGTAAGTCGGGCCCCGGCCGATGGCCGGCTCCAGGCTGATCGACAAGGGGCCGATCGCGAACGCGACCGCGAGGACCACGGTCAGCATCGTCAGCGGCACCGCGAGCCAGCGCAACGAGCGCGCAAGCCGCCGGCTCAACCCCGCTTGCAACGGCTGGACCAGCAGCGCCAGGAAATAGGCGAACGCGAGCGGCAGAGTCACCGCTTCCGACAACTTGAGCGCGGCCGCGGCGACGATCAGCGTGATCGGGGCAAGCAGCCAGACCAGCACGCCGCTCTGCCGTTCGGCGACCGGTGCGGGCCGTAGTCGGGTTTCGGCCGGCGCCGCCGGGGGCGCGGCGGGCAGCTTGCCCGGCGTTGTGCGGTTCTGCCTCAACGCTGGGGAAGCGCGTCGATCAGCTGCGGACCCCGATTCTTGGTCATGGGCTCTCCTCCGTTCGGCAGTAACATCACCGGCCAAGCCCGAGTTCCGGCCGGCGAGCGCGGCTTCGGCCCTAGGCAGCGCGGCGCCTCACCGGTAGCATGAACCGGCAGGCGCCTCGAGGGCCAGCGAGCGGGAGATGGCTGATGGGCATCGTGGACACGCTCCGCCGTCTGTTCGGCGGCGGCGCCGGGCCCGCGACCAGCGTCGAGCCTGTGGAATACCACGGCTACCGGATCACGCCTGCGCCCCAGCGCCAGGCTTCGGGCTGGAACACGGCGGGCGTGATCGCCAAGACATTCGAGGACGGCGTCAAGGAGCACCGCTTCGTCCGGGTCGATACGCACACCAGCAAGGACGACGCGATCGCCTTCTCGATCACCAAAGCGCAGCAGATCATCGATGAGCAGGGCGACCGCCTGTTCCGCAGCGGGTAGCGCACCAGCCAACCTGCTGCCTCGCGACGGGACGGTCCTGCTCCATCCGGCGGCGCTGGCGCCAGCCGACGCCGATCGGCTGCTCGGGCAGCTCCGGACGACGATCGACTGGCGCCAGGAGGTGGCGACCGTGATGGGCCGGCGACTGCCGATTCCGCGGCTGACCGCCTGGCATGGCGCGGCGGGGTACGTCTACAGCGGCATCCGGCTGGTGCCGGCGCCCTGGACCCCGACTTTGCTCGAGCTGAAGGCGATCGCCGAGGCGCTGGCGGGCCAGAAGTTCAACAGTGTGCTGCTCAACCTCTATCGCGACGGCCGCGACAGCGTCTCCTGGCACGCCGACAACGAGCCCGGCCTCGGCCGGGACCCCGTGATCGCAAGCTTCTCGCTGGGCGCGGTCCGCCGCTTCCAGCTCAAGCACCGAGGCTCGGGTGAGCGGGTGTCGCTCGATCTGGCGCACGGCTCGTGCCTGATCATGGCGGGCTCCACCCAGCACCACTGGCTGCACCAGCTGCCCAAGACCGCGCAGACCGTCGGCCCGCGCATCAACCTGACCTTCCGCGCGATGGCCTGAAGCCGGAGCGGAGCTCAGAAACGTCGCTCGCGCAGCCGGCGCGCGGCGAACCCGACGAACGAGCGCAGCTTTGGCCGCCGGCAGTCGCGCCTCGGGGTCGACGAGGTAGACCGGGCTCGGCGGCGGCGAGCCGGCGCCGAGCGCTTGCTTGCCTACTTCTGGGCGAGCACTTTGCCGAACTTGGTATGGTTTTGGTAGACCAGGAGCGCGGAGACCTCGAGCTGGTCGACGCTGGCGAGCATGCCGACGTTCTCGGCGAAGAAGCGGTATTGGGTGTCCTCGACCTTGGCCGGCCCGACCTTGCCTTTGTAGGTCCATCGGATCAGGGCGGCATCGTACGCCCCGGCGGGCGTGGTCACCTTGTAGGCGCCGAGATAGCTGTAGGTGACGTCGAGGGAGCCTTTGTGGCTCACGTCGTCGGGATCGCTCAGGTCGGAGACCTCGACCGCGATCTTCGCGCTGCGGCTGTCGCCCGGAGCGAGGCCGGTGAGCAGCCCCGGCTGGGCCGGCCGGTACCGTGTGATCACTCCCTGGTCCAACTCCTCGTCGGCCACGAAGGTCAGGCTGCCGTCGGCCGCCTGCTTGATGAACAGCACCCGATCGGTGCCGACCGCGTAACGCCAGCTGGCGCCCGAGGGGTCGCCCTCGAGCCGCTTGATGACGTGCTGCTCGTTCCGGCCAGCCTGTTTGCCGCCCACGATCTGGTAGGTCCAGGTGCCCTCTTGGAGGGGCGCGAATTTCGGCGTCAGCGGGGCGCCGGCGACCGGCTTGCCGACCACACCGGCGCCGAGCAGCTCGTCCAGCATCTCCTGCTCGTCGCCGGTCAACCCGCTGGCCGCCCAGGCGCCCGAGCCGACCAGCGTCAGCGGCCAGATCACGATCAACATCCACAACGGCTTCATTCGACGTCTCCCATTCAATTTAACTCATTGGGGGTACGGAGATGATCGGCCTCGGGGTCAAGCCCCGGAGCCGCGCAACACGGCCACGTCTCGATCGACGCCGTCGGCTCGGCCCGCGGTGGCCGGCAGACAAGTATAAAGCCAATGCACGAGCAGCGCGAGGGCGACTGTCAGCCAGGCCAGCGGCCGGGCCGCCGCCGCTAGTGCGCGGTCCAGCCGCCGTCGACCAGCAGGCTGGCGCCGGTGATCATCGTGGCCGCCGGGGAGGCCAGGAACACGACCGCGGCCGCGACCTCGTCGATGCAGGCGAGCCGGCCGAGCAGGATCTGATCGAGGACCGCGGTCCTGAACGCCGGATCGTCGAGGAACGGGCGGGTGAGCGGCGTCTCGACGAAGGTCGGCGCGACCGAATTGACCCGGATCCTGTGCGGCGCGAGATCGATCGCCATCGCCTTGGTCAGGCCCTCGATGCCGTGCTTGGTCGCGCAGTAGACGGTGCGGGTCGCGCCGCCGACGTGGCCCATCTGCGAGGACATGTTGACGATCGCGCCGCCGCCGGTCCGGGCCATGACCCGCGCGGCGGCCTGCGCCACCACGAAGGCGGCCTTCAGGTTCAGCGCCAGCAGGCGGTCGAGCACCGCGTCCTCGACCTCGAGAAACGGCTGCGGCTGGTTGCTGCCGGCGTTGTTGACCAGCACGTCGAGCCGCTCCAGGCCTTCGATGTTGGCGCGGGCGACCGCGGTATCGGTGACGTCGCAGACCAGCGCCCGGGCGCGCCCGCCCGCGGCCTCGATCTCCCCGACCAGCGACAGCAGATCGGCTGCGGTCCGGCTCAGCGCGATCACTTCCGCCCCGGCCGCCGCGAGCGCCAGCGCGCAACCCCGGCCGATGCCGCGCCCGGCGCCACTGACCAGCGCGAGCTGGCCGTCGAGCCGGGTGACGGGAACGCTCATCTGTCCTCCAGCCAAGACTTCGGGGTCGATCGGGGCATCTGAATCAAGCTGACCCCTCGTCCTCGCCGTCGACGAAATCGAACCACTCCAAGTTGTCCGCATTGAACGCCTCATTGAATTGGCGCATCATCGGAAATGCTATATGATACCTCAATTCGTCTAGGCGAATCAATTCATCCTGCGCAACGATCTTGCTCTTGTATTCAAGATCGAAGTGTTGATCGATTGATCCGATCAAATTCGACGCCGTGATCTTGACCTCCACGCTAAACGGACTTCCGGCGTGGGGGTCGATTGTAGCAATCCCTTCGAAGCGCCAGCTCCGGCCCTGTCGGAAATCAGCGCAATGAACTTCGATCGTGCGGCCGCGGTCTGGACCCACCGCGAACTCGATATCGTGTCGGCCCACCAGCTGTCGCGAGCTCCCGACATCGAGGTTAGCGACGGACCGGAAGAGATCATAGTTCCGTGGCCGCGGCGCGCTTGGACCGTCGAACGGATACAAGATGAAGCGATCATGAAGAGTACCGCCGATCGCTGTCAGAATCACGACGAGGTTTTCGGCCTGTATATGCTCGATATTCTCGACGAGAAGTAAGAACGGAACCTGGCTATAGTGCCTCTGAAGATGCCTATGAAGCGCCGATGCGTGCGCGGGTACGATTGACGTGCGATATCTTTCATAGCGTTCGTCCAGGCTTGAATCGTAGCCGAACGGCGCCATAGTGATTCCGAGGTCCTGCCTGGGCCACGGATTCTGTGCAAGTACGCGGTTCACCACCTCGACCTGCTGCTCGTCAGAGAGAGATCGCACCTGGTAGAGTTGCAACGGCGCATCGACGCTGAATGTCAGGCCCGTTTGAAGGTTTGGCTGCTTTGATTCTCAACTCCTTCACCCGTGCCTTCAGCTTCATCAGTTCCTTCTCGTGTGGGCTGGGCTCCGGCTCAAGGAGCCAATGATCAGGCATCTTGCGCGTCTTAAGTCCGTGGCGCGAGGCCATGGCGAGCGGGTTCATGTCGTGACTGAACAGCAAGCTACGCTCGAGCCCCACGCCACGCGCATTGAGGATTTGGGCTACCATGCGAGCATCTGCTAGTTCAGGGTCGAGGTCATCGAGCGCACCCCAGTCAACACGGTCGCAAACAGCAATTCCGATGTCCACGTTAGGCGGACCCTCACAGACTCGCGTGGCCGAGGCAGATTCCGCGGCCGGACTGATCAACCTGTTGAATTCTCTCGCCCGTCTTCCCAGACGCCCATCACGTTTGCGCTTGTCGATCTCTACATTCACCTGGGGAACGACTAGCAGAAGAATTGAACCAATGGGGTCAATCTCATGCCACGGGAGCTTCGGCAACGGTTTCGCCTCGAGCGCGACCATGCTGTCAATGAAGAGAATTGTAGAATAGGAGGTGAAGTTGGGCATCGATAGGGTCACAAGTGACTACCTCTCAGTGCGCTGGCGCGTTGCGGCCGCCGTAGCGGCGCACGCGCAGGTCCGCCTGCTCCTGATGGCCGGCGAAGCCCTCCAGCGCGCAAAGCCTGGAGCAATACTCGCCGATCAAGGCACTCGCCGCGGGCGTCGTGACCCGCTGCCAGGTCACGGTCTTCAGGAACTTGCCGACCCAGAGGCCACCGGTGTAGCGGGCCGCGCGCCGGGTCGGCAGCGTGTGGTTGGTGCCGATCACCTTGTCGCCATAGGCGACGTTGGTCATCGGCCCAAGGAACAAAGCACCATAGTTGGTCAGGCGCTCGAGGAAAAAGTCGGGACAACGGGTCATGACCTGGACGTGCTCAGAGGCGATCTGGTCGGCCACCGCCACCATCTCGGCCGCGTCGGCGCAGACGATCACCTGGCCGTAGTCGGCCCAGGCGCGGCCCGCGATCGCGGCGGTCGGCAGCCGCTGCAGCTGGCGCTCGACCTCGGCCATGGTTTCGCGCGCGAGCTTTTCGGAATTGGTCAGCAGGATCGCGGGCGAGGTCGGCCCGTGCTCGGCCTGGCCCAGCAGATCGGTCGCGCAGATCTCGGCATCGCAGCTGTCGTCGGCGATGATCAGCGTCTCGGTCGGACCTGCCAGCAGGTCGATCCCGACCCGGCCGAACAGCTGGCGCTTGGCCTCGGCGACGTAGGCGTTGCCGGGGCCGACCAGCATGTCGACCGGCTCGATGGTGGTGGTGCCGAGCGCCATCGCGGCGACCGCCTGGACGCCGCCCAGCGCATAGATCTCGTCCGCGCCGCCCAGATGCATCGCGGCGACGATCGCGGCCGCGGGCCGGCCGCGATAGGGCGGCGCGCAGGCGATCACCCGCGGCACGCCCGCGACCTTGGCGGTGACGACGCTCATATGGGCGGAGGCGACCATCGGATACTGGCCGCCCGGGACGTAGCAGCCGACCGCCTGCACCGGGATGCTCTTGTGGCCGAGGATCACGCCCGGCAGGGTCTCGACCTCGACATCCCGGAGTGCCGCTTTCTGGACCTCGGCGAAACCGCGGATCTGCGCCTGCGCGAAGCGGATGTCGTCGATCACCCGGGTCCCGAGCGAGGCGATGCAGGCCTCGATCTCGGCAGCGCTCAGGCGAAAGCTCGCGGGCGACCAATGGTCGAACCGCTCCGAAAGCTCGCGCACGGCGGCATCGCCCCGCTGCCTGACGTTGTCGAGAATGCCGGTCACGGTAGCGCGCACCTTGGCGTCGGCTTCGTCGGCCGCCGCCTGGCTGATCCCCTCCTTCAACCACCGCGCCATGATCGGCTCAGGCCCTGGGCACGCTGCAGGTCCAGCGCCGGATCTGCCACTCCGGGCGCTCCGCGGCCCAGTGGACGAGCTGGAACTCGGCCTGCAGCGCACAATGGAGGGCGTTCGTCGCCTGCTGGAAGGGCAGGTAGAACTCCTCGCATTTGGCCGGCTTGCTCACCAGACATGCGATCACGACCAGCTCGTACATCGGCCATCTCCGCTATCGTGGCCATTGCCTCGGTCCGGGCCAGCACGAGCCTACCGATTGTCGCTGCCGGCGTATAGAATGCCGGGGCAAAGGAGGTGGGAGAATCCGATGCGAGCCTTGCACAGCCTCGGCCTGCTGGCGCTGCTGGCGGCTGCGATCCCGGCGCCACCGGCGGGCGCGATCATGGGCGGCAGCGGCGACGCGCCGCCGGCCGCTGGCCCGGACGTCTTTGCGGCCGGGGTCGCGGCCTTCGAGCGGCAGGACTGGCCGGCCGTGATCGAGCACATGGCGCGGGTGATCGAGGAGCAGCCCTGGGAAGACGAGGCTTACAACCTCTCGGGCTTCGCCTACCGCAAGCTCGGCGCCTACGACCGGGCGCTCGAATTCTACGACAAAGCGCTGCGCTTGAACCCGCACAACCTGGGTGCGCTCGAGTACCTGGGGGAAGCCTACCTGGAAATGGACCGGCTGCAGGACGCGCAGGCGATGCTGGAGCGGCTCGACGAGGAGTGCCGGCGGCTGATCGACAGCGAGGATGGCGAGCACCCTGACTGCGAGGAACGGGAGGACCTGGAGGAGGCGATCGCGGTCTACCGGACCGGCAAATCCTGAGCTCTCACCCGGCCGGCGCCGTCTCTCGCGCGGCCGCGCGCGTCGCGTTGCCGGGCCGGCGATAGACGAATTCGGGCGGCAAAGCTCCTGCCTCGCGCACCGCGGTCGCGACCAGCTCCTGGTGGTGAGGCGAGAGCGAGCAGGCGGGATCGGTCGCCTCGGCGCGGCCGGTCATCGCGAACGCCTGGCAGCGGCAGCCGCCGTAGTCGGTGAACCGGCGCGGGCAGCTGCGGCAGGGCTCGGCCATCCAATCGGTGCCGCGGAACGCGTTGAAGGCATCGCCGCGATACCAGATGTCGGCCAGGGGCGGTCCTTGACGTTGTCGAAGCGGAGGCCCGCGATGCCTTCGGCGGCGTGGCAGGGCAAAACCTTGCCGGACGGCGTGACGTTCAGGTTCTGCCGCGCCCAGCCGCCCATGCAGGGCTTGGGGTAGCGGGCGTAGTAGTCCGGGACCACGTAGTCGATCACGAGCACGCCCTTGAGGCGCGCGCGCGCCGCCTCGACCAGCTCGATCGAGCGCTCGGTCTGCTCGCGGGTCGGCATCAGCGCCGCGCGGTTAATCAGCGCCCAGCCGTAGTATTGGACGTGCGCGACCTCCAGCCGCTTGGCGCCGAGTTCGACTGCGAGACCGATGATGGCGCCGAGATGGTCGAGGTTCTGACGGTGGACGACGGCATTGATCGTGAGCGGCAGGCCCGCGGCGCGGACCAGGCCTGCGACCGCGAGCTTGCGGGCGTGGCCGTCCTTGTAGCCGCCGATCCGATTGGCGTTGCCGGGCTCGCTGTCCTGGAGCGAGATCTGGACGTGGTCGAGCCCAGCCTCGGCCAGCGCGTCGACCTTGGGCTGATCGAGCAGGACCGCGGCCGTGATCAGATTGGTGTACTGGCCAAGCTCGACCGCGTGCCGGATCAGCTCCGGTAGATCGCGCCGGAGCGTCGGCTCGCCACCCGAGAAATGGGTCTGGAGGACGCCGAGCGCGCCCGCCTCCTCGATCACCCGCCGCCAAATGTCGGTGTCCAGCTCAACCGCCGCCTTGTCCAGGGCAAGCGGGTTGGAGCAATACGGGCACTGG
Source organism: uncultured Alphaproteobacteria bacterium (assembly GCA_963840925.1). Taxonomy (GTDB): domain Bacteria; phylum Pseudomonadota; class Alphaproteobacteria; order Geminicoccales; family Geminicoccaceae; genus DATAOG01. Next base: position 89,674 of record CAWJAY010000021.1, on the reverse strand, counting down.
AGCGGGCAACGATGCGTGAGTTCCGCCAGCAGCGAGACCGGCGGCGCGATTACCATCGGCGCCGGCACGGTGATGGTCGGCTCGGTGGCGCCGGACATGGCTGAAATCGCAGGGGCGGCGGACCTGGCGGCCGCGCCGCCCCTCAAGCTTACCGGCTCAGAGGTCGGCCGGGAAGTAGGCGTTGATCTCGCAACCGCAAGCGATCTCAACGATCTTCGGGGTCGTCCACTGCATAACAGCCTCCTCGTTTGCGCGGCCACCACCGGCCGCGATCCATCAGCCCGTAGACAGAACGCCCTTAGGCTAACTGGAACCGTAACGTAGTGACCGACTTCAATAAGTACAAATCGTATGTTCTTGTCGATCCAATCAGATCAGCTAATGCCAAAACCGTCGCGTGCATCGGTCGCCAGGGCACAGCGGCTCAGCCGGAGCCTTCGCCGACGGTGGCCGTCCGGCTCGGCGCCGACAGGAAGTCCGGCATCGGCTCCGGCGCCGCGGCCACCAGCGGCAAGCCGGCCGCCCGCCAGCCGTCGGTGCCCTCGGGATACCAGACGACTCGGCGGTAGCCATATTCGAGCGCTCGCTTGGCGGCGTTCCAGGACATCCAGCAATTCGCCTGGCAGTAGAAGACGAGCGGGTGCGATCGATCGCCCTCCGTAAGCCGCGCCAAATTGTCGCGAAACCAGGTCGCGAACTCGGCCGATAGCTCGCCGTAGCCGACGTTGGGCAGCCAGACGCTGCCGGGGATATGGTCGCGGCGTTGCGGCCGCCAGACGCTGCCGGCCGGGCGGTTCTCAGGCTCGCGCGGCGCCGGCAGCACGTCGATCAGGCGCACCCCGCCGGCCGCGATCAGCGCCTGGAGTTCGGCGGTGGTCACGACGCTGGCACCGGCGAGCGAGCCGGGCACGGGGCTGCGGTAGTCGGCGAGCCGGTAGCCGGCGGGCTCCGGCACCGTCTCGAGCCGCCCCTGCTTTTCGGCCTTGGCCGCGATCGGCTGGCCCTGCTCGTCGAGCAGCGGGATGCCGTAGTCGAGCAGGATCGCCTCGATCGCGTCGCCGTTCGCGGCCAAAAGCTCGTTGAGCTCGCGCTTCCAGTCCGGCTCGTTGCGGCGCAGCCCCATCGCCATCCGGAAATCCAGCCGCAGCCCTTTCTCCTCCCCGACCAGCGGCGTCACCTCGAGCGCTTCCGGCTGCTGCTTGGCCCAGTAGCCGGCGATCGGTCCCCAGAGGATGCCAACGTCGATCGTCCCGGCGGCGACGTCCTCGACCATCTGCCGGCCGGGACTCTCGAACCGGGTGTCGACCACCAGCTGATAGGGCACCAGGTTGCGGATCAGGCCGCGCTGCGCGAGCAGAGTGACCGGCGGGGTGCGGGCGACCGCGCCGATCTTGCGGTCGGCGAGCGCCGGGTCGTGCAGCGAGCCGATCTTGGGCTCGGCATCGGCACGCTGGACCAGCGCGTAGCTCGAGCGGTAGTAGGGGTTGGTCGTCTGCATCAGCTCGTTGGGCACCGGGACGCCGATCACGAGGTCGCAGGCGCCGGCATTGAGCGTGTTGCGCACGAAGCCCGTGGTCTGCGGATACCAGGTGTAGGCGACCTCGACCCCGAGCTTGCCAGCGAACAGCTCGGCGATCCGGTTCTCGAAGCCTTCGCCCGCCTGGTTGGAGTAGGGCAGATTGGCGGGATCGGCGCAGACCCGGAGCTTCGAGCGGTCGACCAGGTCGCCCATCTGCGCCAGCGCGCTGGCCGACAGGCAGCAAAGGGCCAACGCGACCGCAGCTGCCCTCACGCTGCCGGGACCACCCAAGATCCGCATCGCCGCTAGTTCGCCATCCGCTCGGGCCGGCCGCGCCCGAGCGCGCCGGCGGAGCGCGCCTTCAGATAGGTATAGATGTCGTCGAGATAGTTGACCACGTCCTCGACCTCGCCGAACGCCGGCATGACCAGTTGCTGGCTCGTGCTGACGCTCTTCTTGCCGTAGATCACAGTCTCGACGAACTGCTCGTAGCTGATCCGCTTGAGCGAATTCGACCAGCGAGGGCGCGTAGGAGCTGCCGGCGCCATCGGGCCCGTGGCAGCGCAGGCAGGAATTGTCGTAGCGCCGATAGCCGTTGTAGGTGGCCTGGTCGGCCTTGCCATCGACGATGTTGTAGGGCTTCTCCTCCCAGGGTGGCTCGTCCGCCTTGGCGGCCAGGCCGGCCGCACCGAGACCGAGGCTCGCAACGCCCAGCCCGAGCACGAGCCAGGCAAGGCGACCATAGGTCAGGTCAGACATCGCCGGAACCTACCTCCACGGACTTTCGCTTGGTTGGTCCCGCAGCCCCGGTCGGCGGCCGGAGCGGGACGAGGGCGCAGGCTGCAGGCCGGCAGCCCGGCAGCGCCGCGCGAGCGGGCTGCCGGGCTGCGCGATGGCTGCGCCCGATCAGTCGGGCAGCGTGAACACGGTGAGCACGCCGCCGAGCTGGGTGTAGTTGGACAGCGCCTTGTACGCGCCGACCGCGCCCAGACCTGCGGTATCCTCGGTCAGGCCCGCGGCCAGTCCGATGCCCGCCCAGCCGCCGATCCCGGACAGAACGCCGACGTGCTGCTGGCCCTTGTGCATCCAGGTGTTGACGTTGCCGATGATCCCGGACGGGGTCTTGAAGCTGTACAGCTCCTGCCCGGTCTCGGCATCGACCGCCTTCAGGTAGCCCTCGAGGGTACCATAGAAGACGATGTCGCCGGCGGTCGCGAGCGCGCCGCTCCAGACCGAGAACGGCTCCGGGTTCGACCACACGATCTCACCCTTGGTCGCGTCCCAGGCGATGAAGTTGCCGAGGTCGGTGCCGCCCGGCGCCGGGTACATGCTGAGCGTGGCGCCGACGTAGGGCTGGCCCGCGGTGTAGCTGACCGCGAACGGCTCGTAGTCCATGCAGACGTGGTTGGTCGGCACGTAGAACAGGCCGGTCTTGGGCGAATAGGCCGACGGCTGCTGATCCTTGGTGCCGAGCGCCGCCGGGCAGACGTTGGTGGTGTTGACGTCCTCGCCCTGATGGTCGGTCGAGTAGCGCGGCACCACCTGCGGCCGCCCGGTTTCCATGTCGACGTGGGTCGCCCAGTTGACCGCCGGATCGTACTTCTCGGCGACCAGCAGTTCGCCGGTCTCGCGGTCGAGCGTGTAGCCGAAGCCGTTGCGGTCGAAGTGGACCAGGGCCTTGCGCGGCTGGCCGTCGAACTCCAGGTCGGCGAGGATCATCTCGTTGACGCCGTCGAAGTCCCACTCGTCGTGGGGCGTCATCTGATAGACCCATTTGGCCATGCCGGTGTCGGGGTCGCGGGCGAAGATCGTCATCGACCAGCGATTGTCACCCGGCCGCTGCACCGGATTCCAGGTCGAGGGGTTGCCGGTGCCGTAGTAGACGAGGTTGAGCTCCGGATCGTAGGACATCCAACCCCAGGTGGTGCCGCCGCCGATCTTCCACTGATCGCCTTCCCAGGTGGCGATGCCCGAGTCCTTGCCGACCGGCTGGCCGAGATGGGTGGTCTTCTCCGGGTCCATCAGGGTCAGGTCATCGGGGCCGGTCGAGTAGCCGCGCCAGACCCGCTTGCCGGTCTTGATGTCGTAGGCGGTGACGCTGCCCTGGACACCGAACTCGCCGCCGCTGATCCCGATCAGGACCTTATCCTTGATCACGATCGGCGCGCTGGTCCCGGTCTCGCCCTTCTTCGGGTCGCCGTTGACCGCGGTCCAGGCGACCTCGCCGGTCTTGGCGTCGAGCGCGACCAGCGTGGTGTCGGCCTGATGCAGGAAGATCTTGCCGTCGGCATAGGCCGGGCCGCGATTGACCGTGTCGCAGCACATCACCGGGATCGTGTCCGGGTCCTGCTTGGGCTCGTACTTCCAGATCACCCTGCCCGCATCGTTGAGGTCGAGCGCATAGACGATGTTGGGGAACGGCGTGTGGATGTACATCACGTCGCCGATCACCAGCGGCCCGCCTTCGTGGCCGCGCAGCACGCCGGTCGAGAAGGTCCAGGCAACCTGGAGATCGTCTACGTTGCTCTTATTGATCTGGCCCAGATTGCTGTAACGGGTGCCGCTGTAGTTGCCCAGGGGCATCGCCCAGTTGGCCGGGTTGTCCTGCATGACCATCAGTTCGTCGTTGGCCTGTGCAGACATCGACGACGTCAGCAGCCCGATCGCGGCCGCGCCGGTCAGTAGCCATCCCTTTTGCATGATCAGCTCTCCCAGCTGGTTCTGCGCTCACAACCCATGGGCCGGATTGCGTAACGCCTCGTCCTCCCGACCCGGTTTTCGATCAGGCCGATGGTTGTCGATCGCCCGGGCGCTCAGCTTTCTCCCGGAGGGCGATATGTAGCGGCAGCCAGCGCAGTCGGACAAGCAGAAATCACGACCCCTCGTATTTGACGGGTCTGGTTCCGGCTGCGACCTGGGGTCGCAAGCGGGCGACCCGGCGCCGACCCGGCGCGCGGCTCGGCGAGGCCGCGAGGTGCTTAGAACGAGCGGGCGCTCCGCACCCCGCGGCCGTTGTCGACCTCCTGATCCTTGGCCATGATCGCCTTGTCCAGGATCTCGACCTGCGCCTGCTTGCCCGCGAGCTCCTTTTGGATCTCGATCCGCTGCGCCAGCAGCGAGGCGCTCTCGACGCGCAACTCATCGACCTGCTGGCGCACGTCCTTGCCCTCGTCGAGCATGCTGCCGACCAGCCCGCGCAGGAAGTCCTGCTCCTTCTTGAGCACCTCAAGGGTCGCGAACACCGAATCCTGATGGCGGACGTCGGCGCCGAGCGCGTTCAGCTTGGCCTCGAGCTCGCTGTGCTGACCGCGCAGGTTGCTGACCTTGCCAACCAGCTTCGTGTACTCGTCGGCGGCCAGGTTGCGGTCGGCCTGGGCCAACCGCAGCTCGGTCTGGACACGATGGAGCTCCAGCTCTGTCTGCGCGCGGTCGCGGGTCAAATCGACGATCTGGCCCTGCAGTTCGGACACGCGCCCGGTCAGCACGATCGCGCTCTCGGCGAGCGGCCCCTTGCGTCTGATGTCCTCGTCGAGCAGGGCGACCTGTTGGGTCAGTTCGGCCCGCCGGGCGGTAAGCTTTGCGACGTCGGTCGCCAGCACCGCATGTTCGAGCCGGCTTTCGACCTGGCCGAGCTCGGTCCGGGTCGCAGCCAGCCGTTGGTCGGTGCGCGCGAGTTCGACGGCCTGGTGCGACTGGATCCGCTGCGCCTCGGCGAGCTCGACCTCGACCTGCGCGAGCGCGGTCTGACGGTCGATCAGTTCGGACTCGGTCGCGGCCAGCCGATCGGTGGCCGTGGCGACCCGGGCGGTCTGCCGCTCGAGGTCGCGGCCGCCGTCCGCGGTCTGCCGCTCGATCTGGCCGAGCAGCAGCAGGCGATGGTTCAGCCGGCCGGTCACCGAGGCGGACCTGGTCTGCTGATCGGCCAGCCCGTCCTTGACTGCGGCGAGCGCCGCCTGAGCCTCGGCGGCATCCCGGTCGCGCTCGCCTAGCACCCGCATCCGCTCGTTCAGCCTGGCAACGGTCTGCCCGATCTTGCCTTCGGTCTCGGCCAGGCCCGCGACCAGCCGCGCGAGGTCGCCCCGCCTGGCGGCGAGGTCGCGCTCGCGCTCGCCGAGCACGCTCATCCGCTGGTTCAGCCCGGCCGTGATCTGGCCCAGGCGCGCCTCGGTCGCCGCCAGCTGGTCGACCACGGTCTGCTTCTGCGTGCGCAGCGCAGCGAGGTCGCGCTCGCGTTCGCCGAGCACCGCCATGCGCCCGTTGAGCCGGCCGTTGAGCTCGCCCAGGCGGGTCTCGGCCGCCGCGATCTGGGTCTCGAGCCGATCCTGCTCGCCGCGGCTGGCCGCGAGATCGCGCTCGCGCTCGCCGAGTACCGTCATGCGCTGATTGAGCGCGCCGGTGGCCTGCTCGATGCGCGCCTGGACCTCGCCGAGCTGGCCGTTCAGGCCGGCGACCGTGGTCTCGGTAGCGGCGATCTGGCGCTCGCGCTCGCCGAGCGTCGCCATGCGTGCGTTCAGCCTGGCGGTGGCATCGTCGATCCGGCTCATCAGGCTGTCGAGGTCGCCGGCTTTGGTGCGTTCGAGATTGAGGGAGCCCTCGAGTTCGGCCACCCGGGTCTGCAACTGGTCGCCGCTCTTGGTCAGCTCGGCCACCTGGCCCACGAGACCCTGGCGCTGATTGGCCCACTGCTCGGCGGCGTTATTGCGTGCGGAGGTCGAATAGATCAGGCCGCCCCAACCCACCAGGGCAGCCAGCAGTGCCCCGATCGTGAATTGCGTGGCGCGCGGCAACGACATCACGGACTTCATGGCCCAGCCTCCGTGTTGGTCGGCCCCGGTTCAGATCCCCAAGGCAAATTTCGTTCGGCGGCACGCTAACACAGCCCTCGCGCGGTTGCCACAGAACGTGTGCGGAAAAACGTCGGCGCGGGCGCTTGGCGCTCACTCTCCGGTCAGCTTGACCAGGTCCTCCGGCGCCCCGATGGCACGGGCCGCGTGCCCTTCGCGAGCCCTGGCGAGCTCGGCGACCAGCGCCTGCAGCTGGACGGTCAGCTTGTCGCGTTCGATCGAGAGCGAGCGCAACCGCTCGTCCAGACCCAGCAGCTGGCGATTGACGCTCACGCTCTGATGGAACAGCGGCTGCTTGTGATCCAGCTCGGCGTTGAGGTCGGCGACCTCTTGCCGGAGCGCCGTTCGGCTCGCCGCGAGCTCGGCCACGTCCTGCGCCAGCAGCGCCTTGTCGAGCTTCGCCTCGACCTCGGTGAGCGTCGTCTGCGTCCCGGCGAGCGCGCCCTGGGTCCGCTCGAGCGCGGCCGTCGCTTTGGCGCGCTCCCGCAGCAGCGCCGCGAGCTTGACGTCGACCGCGCCGAGCGTGCCATTGCGATTGGCGAACGTCTGCTCCAGGCCGGCGATCTCGGCCTGCAGCCGGTCGCGCTCGGCCCGGGCGTGATCGAGCGCCCGCCCGGCGCTCGCCAGGTCGACCTCGCGCTGGCCCAGGACCATCAGTCTCTGATTGAGACGCCCGGTGGCTCCGGCCCGTTGCTCGGTCAGCGCGGTCAACTGGCTGCGGGTTTCGCCCAGCGCCGCTTCGGCCGCGGCGCGATCGCGCTCCCGCTCGCCGAGCGCGGTCATCCGCCGATTGAGGTCGGCCTTGGCCTGTTCGATCCGGCCAGTGAGCGCCGCGAGATCGCCGGCCGCGGCGCGCTCGCCGGCAAGCGTGTCCTCGAGCCCGGCGATCCGCCCTGACGAGGTGCTGCGCTCGGTCGCGAGCGTGCCCTCCAGGTCCGCGACGCGGCCGGTGAGCTCGGTCCGCTCCTGGTTGAAACGCGCCTGTTGGGCGTCGTACCCGGCCTTGACGCTCAGATACATCGCCCAGCCGAGAACGGCGAGCAGCACCAGCAGGCCCAGCACGACGAGCGAGGTGCGCTGCGGCACCGGAGATCGTGGCATGTCGACAGGTCCCAGACGCCGTGGTTGGTTGGTTGTTGCCCCATTTCACTTACCACAGCGGACGATCGCCGACCAGCGTGCTCACCCCTTTCTGACCGGTTGCCGATCTCGTAGGTTCGACCGATCGGGGCGGCGCAGTGCAGGAGAGCAGAGCATGGCCGGAACCAACGCAGACCGACGCCGCAGGCCGGCCGGGCCCCTGCTGCTCGGGCTGGGCCTGCTGTGGCTGATGCCGCTCGCGGCTGCGGCCGCTGAGCTTACCGAGGCGGAACTCGGGGCGCGGATCCGGGCTGCCGGCGATCAGCCGGCCGCGCTCGCCGATCTGGACCTGACCGGGCTCGATCTGGCCGGCATCGAGCTCAACGGCGCGGATTTGCGCGGCAGCCTGCTCAATCGCGCCAACCTCGAGGGTGCCGACCTCACCGGCGCCAATCTCGATCTGGTGATCCTGCGCGACGCCAGCCTGAAGGGCGCGACGCTGCGCGAGGTCAGCGCCTTCCAGACCGTATTCTCGGGCGCTGACCTGACCGGCGCCGACCTCCGCGGCGCCAACGTCGTCGCCAAGTTCGAGCGCACCAACCTCGAGGGCGCCAATCTCGCCGGAGCCAATCTCGCCGCCGACATGACCAACCAGTCGATGGGCCTGATGCGCGCCCATCTGACCAAGGCCAACCTCAAGCGGGCCAGGCTCGCCGGCGCCATGCTGTCGCGCTGTACCGCCGAGTTCGCCGACTTCACCGGCGCCGATCTCAAGGGCGCGGATCTGTCCCGCTGCCAGCTCGCGGGCGCGAACTTCGAGGGCGCCGACCTCACCGGCGCCGATTTTACCGACGCCGATCTCCGGGGGGCTCGGTTCGAGGGCGCCACCGGGCGCGCCGAGGCGATCGGGCTGGACTGAGGGGCCGCATGCCGGCGCCGATGACCCGGCGCGGGGCGCTCGCCACGGGCGCCGGCGGCTTGCTTACGGCCGTCAGCTGGAGCCCGGCAGAAGCCGAGGGCGAACCGCTGGCGGTCACCGAGATCGCGGCCGGCGTCTTTGTCCATCAGGGCGTGCACGAGCTCGCGAGCGCCTCGAATCTGGGCGGGATCGCCAACGTCGGTTTCGTGGTCGGCGCCGACGCGGTCGCGGTCATCGACAGCGGCGGCTCGGCAAGCGGCGGCGAGCGGCTCCGCCAGGCGATCTTGCGAGTGACCGACCGGCCGATCCGCTACGTGCTCGCGAGCCACGTCCACCCCGACCACCTGTTCGGGCAGGCCGCGTTCGCAGAGGATCGCCCGGCGTTCGTCGGCCACGCGGCGCTGCCGGCGGCGCTCGCCGCCCGCGGCGCCTACCATCTCGACCAGCTGCGCCGGGACCTCGGACCGGCCGCGCTCGGCACCAGCGTCGTGATGCCGACGGTCCTGGTCGAGGACCGGCTCGAGCTCGAACTCGGCGATCGCAGGCTCGTGCTCGAGGCCGCGCCGACCGCGCACACCGACCACGATCTGACCGTGCTCGACGCCGCGACCGGGACCTTATGGCTCGGCGATCTGCTGTTCCTGGAGCGCGTGCCGGTGATCGACGGCAGCCTGCTCGGCTGGCTGCAGGTGCTCGCGGCCTGGCGGGCGCGACCGGCCGCCCGGGTGGTCCCGGGACACGGGCCGGCGAGCGCGGCTTGGCCGGACGCTGGTCGCCCGCTCGAGCGCTACCTTATCCGCCTGCGCGATGAGACCCGGGCGCTGCTCGCCGCCGGCGGCACCCTCGAGCACGCGGTCGCGACGGTCGGCCGGGCCGAGCGCGACCGGTGGCAGCTGTTCGATTTCTACCACCCGCGCAACGTTAGCGCCGCCTTCACCGAGCTCGAGTGGGAATAGCCCCGGCCGTCCGTCGACTCTCTTAGGCTTCAGCTGGGGGCGGTTCGGACGCCCGGCGCCGGTTGGCGCAGCAGCACCATGCTGATCCGTCGGTTCTGGGCGGCGTCCGGATGCGCCGGATCGAGCGGATCGGTATCGGCCTTGCCGACCACCCGCGCGATCCGGCCCTCGGGCAGGCCGGCCGCGATCAGCGCCCGGCGCGAGGCGTTGGCGCGATCCGAGGACAGCTGCCAGTTGTCGCGCACGCTGCCGATCCGGAACGGGATCGCATCGGTGTGGCCGGTGACCGAGATCTGGCGGCCGGTGCGGCCGATGATCGCCGCGAGCTTGGCCATCAGCGCCCGGGTGTAGGGCTCGAGCACCGCCCGGCCGAGCGGGAACATCGAGCGCTGGTCCTGGTCGACGATCTGGATCCGCACCCCTTCGGGGGTCCGGTCGACCCGCAGGTTGTCGCCGAGCCCGGCGAGCGCCGGGTCCGACGTGATCGCTTGGTCGAGCTCGGCCTTGATCCGCTTCAGCTCGGTCTCGTCCGCGCGCTCGACCTGCGCCTGGAGCTGCTCTTCGGGCAGGTCCTGGTCCTGGTTGCCGTCCTCGCGCATCGTCATGCCGAGCTCGACGTCGGGATGGCTCCTCGGCGCCTGGTCGAGCGGCCCGCTGTCGTTCGGGGTCTGGCCGCCGCTGATGCCGTGGCTGCCGACCATGTCGTTCTTGGCAAAAGGCGTCGGCATGAAGAAATTGGCGATGCCGAGCTTTTGCTCCTCGGTGGTCGCGGCGAGCAGCCACAGCAGCATGAAGAAGGCCATCATCGCGGTCGCGAAATCGGCGTAGGCGATCTTCCACGCGCCGCCGTGATGGCCGTGGCCGTGGCTTTTCTTGACCTTCTTGATCAGGACCGGCGGCTGGTTCCCGCGTGCCATCAGCGGCCTCCGGGCGTCGCCGCTAGCCGATCGCCGGCGCGTTCGCGACCGCCTGCTCGAGCGTCGTGAAGCTCGGCCGCTCGTGGCTGTAGAGCGCCTTGCGCGCGAATTCGACCGAGATCACCGGCGCATAGCCATGGAGAAAGGCGAGCAGGCCGGCCTTGATGCACTCGTGGTACTTGGCCTCGGCCGCGAAGTAGGCGCGCAGCTTGTTGCCCGCGGGCGCCACGAAGCCATAGGCCAGCAGCACGCCGAGAAAGGTGCCGGCGAGCGCGGAGGCGACGTGTCGGCCGAGCACCTCCGGCGGCTCGGCGAGCGCGCCCATCGTGATGATGATCCCGAGCACGGCGGCGACGATGCCGAAGGCCGGCAGCCCGTCGCTCATCGTCGCGACCGAGCCCGCGATCTGCTCCATCTCGGCGTGATGGGTCTCGAGGTCGACGGTCATCAGCTCTTCGATCTGCTGCGGGTTCTCGGCGCCGAGCGAGATCAGGCGCCAGTAGTCGCACAAGAACTCGACCGCATGATGGTTGCCGATGAAATGCGGGAAGCGGCGGAACAGCTCGCTCTCGTACGGAGCATCGAGATGGCTCTCGAGCGCCAGCAGACCCTTGCTCCGGGCGAGCTTGAACATCGTGAACAAGAGGGTCAGCAGCTCGAGATAGGCCTCCTTCGGGTAGGGCGCGCCCCGAAACAGGATCTTGAGGTTCCGGAGCAGACCGAGCTGCACCGAGACCGGGTTGGCGATGATGAAGGCTCCGATCGCAGCGCCGAGGATGATCAGGACCTCGAACGGCTGCCAGAGCACGGCGAGGTCGCCGTGCGGCAGGTAACCGCCCAGCACCGAGCCGATGACGACCAGGAGGCCGAGGACGAACAGCATGGCCCATCCGAGCGGAACGCGCCCTCTTCCAGGCGCCCCCGTAGGGGTAGCGATTTCAGCTGAACATCCGGTAAAGCGGGGGCCGCCGGGCCGGCGGTGGGCCGCGGATTGCCTGGCCGGCGGTCTCGGCTATGATGCCGCCCGACTCCGGTCGAAGGAGGCACCCATGTCCGTGTCGCGCCCGCTCGCGGGTCTCGTGCTCGCTGCCCTGCTCGGCGCCGCGCCAGCCCAGCCGGCCGGCGCCGCCGACGCTCCCTGGCCGGAGCTGCGGGCGCTGTTGTTCGCGGATCGCCCGGTCCTGGATGGCGCCGGGGTGATCGCGCTCGAGGCCCCGGAGCGGGCCTACGATGCCGCGGTGGTGCCGATCACGATCTCCGCGCTCGCGCCCCAGACGCCCGGGCGCTACGTCAAGACCGTGCACCTCTTGATCGACCATAACCCGGCGCCGGTCGCAGGCGTGTTCCACCTGACCCCGGCCAACGGCGTCGCGACGATCGCGACCAGGGTGCGGGTCAACGAGTATACCGACGTCCGGGCGATCGCCGAGACCAGCGACGGCCAGCTCTACATGGCCAGCCGCTTCGTCAAGGCGGCCGGCGGCTGCTCGGCCCCGGCGCTCAGGGACCACGAGGCGGCGATCGCCCGGCTCGGCCAGATGAAGCTGAAGCACGGCCGCCTGCGCCTCGGCGCGCCGAACCAGGTCCAGCTGCTGATCAGCCACCCGAACTACAGCGGCCTGCAGATCGACCAGCTCTCGCGCAACTGGATCCCGCCGCACTACGTCCGGACGATCGAGGTCCGCTACGACGGCCAGCCGGTCCTCTCGGTCGACGCCGACATCAGCCTGAGCGAGAACCCCTCGATCCACTTTTCCTTCGTGCCGGACCGGCCGGCCGCGCTCGAGGCCCTGGTCGAGGACAGCGAGGGCGCTCGCTTCAGGAGCAGCTGGCCGCTGGCAGCCGAGCCTTCGTCCTGACCCTGCCCCGGCGCTCGGCTGACCGCACGCACTCAGGAGACCCTCATGGCCCGCCCGGACCCGAGCAACCTTCCCGAAGGCTCGATCGTGCTGCCGCCGGATGGCGGCCGGACTTACGAGCTCGGCGCGATGCGGGCGGTGTTCAAAGCGGATGGCGAGGAGACCGACAACCGCTACAGCGTGTCCGAGTGGTGGCTGGAGCCGCGGACTGCCGGCCCGGGGGCGCACCATCACGAGCACAACGACGAGATCTTCTACGTCCTCGAGGGCACCGCCACGTTCCTGATCGGCGAGCGCTGGCTCGACGTCCCCCGGGGCACCTTTCTGCGCATTCCTGCGGGCACGAACTCACGACTTCGAGAACCGGACCGATCAGAGGGTCGGTCTTTTGAACGTCTTCATCCCGGGCGGCTTCGAGCAGAACATGCCGATGATCGTGCGCTGGTTCGCCGAGCACCGGTGACGCCTTTGGCGGTCGGCGTGTGAGCCAGGTCACAGATCCGGGCCCTGCATCCCTTTAGCCTGACAACTGCGGAATCATGCTGATCTGCGCGACGACCGGGGGCGCATGACCACCGCGCGGATCGAGCACGAGGCAGGTGTTGGGGGATAGGATGATCCACTACGCTCGCGGGCTCACCAGCTTCGTCTTTCTCGGCCTCTCCGTTACAGCGCCATCCGCCGCCGCGCAGCAGCGATCAGCCATCCACGCCGACGAGACCGTGATCGTGCTGCCGACCGCTGCCCGGCTCGATGCCGCCGGCGACGGCTGGATCGTCCCTCTCCACGCCTGGATCTTCGAGCGAGAGGAAGATTCTCTGCTGCGCGGGGTTTTTCTCGAACGCCTGGCCGGCTTCGCGGGCAAGTTGGACCTGCCCCAGGGCGTTGAGAACAACAGGCACTTTCAGGACCGCGGCCGCGACTTCCTGGTCGACGACGAGGGCGGCAAGGTTCTCGAGCTCAGGTTCGCCGGCCGGCACACGGTCAAGCTGCCCGCAACCGGCGGCAATGGCCATGCTGAGACCGACGCGCGGCTGCCGATCGCCGATCTGCCATCGAGCGACGGCGATCCCTGGCTGGACGCGGCCGTGATCATGGCCGCCGGCGAGGGCGGACCGTTCTCAGGCAGCGTCCAGCTGATCGCACCCGAGGGGCCCTCGGTCATCTCCGACATCGACGATACGAACAAGATCAGCCACGTGACCGACCACCGGCTGCTGATCGAATCCACCTTCCTCAAGGCGTTCGAGGCCGTTCCCGGGATGGCCGGCGCCTACCGGAGCTGGCAGGACGGCGGTGCCGTGTTCCAATACCTGTCCTCGTCGCCCTGGCAGCTCTACCCCGCGCTCGCCAAATTCATCGAAAGCGCCGACTTCCCGCGCGGCTCTTTTCATCTTCGCTATCTTCGAGTCGCGGACCTGACCATTCTCGATCTGTTGGACCCGCCCCAGAAGACCAAGCCGCCGGTCATCAAGGACCTGCTCGAGGCCTATCCCGGCCGCCAGTTCTTCCTGGTCGGCGATACCGGCGAGTGCGATCCGGAAATCTATGGCGCGATCGCCAGGACGCACTCGGGGCGGATTGGCCACATCTACATCCGCGACGTCGCGGCCAGAAAGGTCCCGGACTGTGCGGGGTCGTCGAGGCCGACCAGCGGATGGAACGCGCGTTCGCGGGCCTGCCAGCAGATCTCGTGACCGTGTTCGCCGACGCGAGCGAGCTGCCGAAATCGATCGGCGCCGACTAGAGGGATCGGGCGGGGCTAAAAGCAGCGGACCTCGCCCTCGACCTGGGCGCGCTTCAGCTTCTCGACCGCGTCCTTGGCGATCGGTGTGTCGCGGAACAGCTCCATCTTCTCGCCGCCGCCCGGCACCAGGCGCATGCGCAGCACGGTCTCGGCCTCGACGTATTGCTCGTAGGGCAGGATCGAGGCGATCACGTCGATGCTGCAGGAGCACTTCTTGAGCACTTCCGGGGTCTCGCCGTTGGCCGCCATGCAGCCGAACACGTAATCGGCCAGGGTTTCGGTCGGGTAGTCGCTCGCGTCCGCCGGGGTCGCCGGAGCGACCAGCAGGCCGCCGGCCAGCGCGCCGAGGATCAGTCGCGTGCGGCTCGCCATCACCTCACTCCAGATGACCGGCGATCGCCCGGGCGAGCGCGAACGCCCGCTGGTCGAGCAGGACCGGTTGCTCGCAAAGATAGGCGAGCGACGAGCGCCGGTCGTCGTAGATGCGCATGTCCCAGCTGCGCTGGGCGATCAGAGCCTCGCGCTCCTTGACCTGATCGGCGGCGAGATTGGCCAGTTGCGCGTTGCTCGCGGCAACTCGCTCGGCCAGAGCCTGCTGGCCGCGGGCGTATTTCCTGATGCCGCCGATGATCGAGCTGCGGTCGTCGTTGATCAGGGCCAAGGTCGCGGCGAACAGTTGCGTGAGGCGCTCGTTCTTGTGCTCGGCAGGCAAGCCTCTGGCGAACTGGTCGATCTGCGCGCTCGCCTGCTCGACCGACACCCGCCGCGCCGCAAGCTCCCCGGCCAGATGCCGCAGCGTCGGCTCCGCCGCAGCGTCCGCGACCGAGTCGAGCGCCGGGCCCGACCAGATCATGCCGGCGGCGATCTCCGGCACCAGCCGCTGCTGGCATGGCCAATCGGCAACCTCAGCCTCGGCCGCCGTGCCGGGCCGGGCGGCCGCGATCAGCAGCAGCAGCCCGACCGGCGCAGCCGCCCGGCCTAGCAGCGCTCGAAGCCCCTGCAGCCTCGCCAGGTCATAGTCCATCGCCGGCGTCGACCTCCGATCAGTCCTTGACCGCAACGCCCCAAGGGTAGCTGCCGACCTGGACCGACTTGATCACCTCGTCCTCGGCGACGTCGATGACCGAGATGTCGTTGGAGACGCCGTTGGTCGAGTACAGGAACTTCTGGTCCGGCGAGAACGCGAGCTGCCAGACCCGCTGGCCGACCAGCAGGTAGTCCTTGACCTCGTAGGTCTGGGCGTCGACTACCGCGACCCGGTTGGCCGGCCCGAGCGCCACGTACGCCTTGGCGCGGTCGTTGGTGATCCGGACGCCGACCGGCTGGATCGCCTCGTCGGGCACGCCCGGGATCGCGAAGGTGATCTTGTGCGCGATCTGGCGCTTGGCGTTGTCGATCACCGAGACCGTGCCGCCGACCTCGGAGCTGACCCAGACCTCGGCGCCGTCGGCGGTGAACTCGGCGACCCGCGGGCGCTGGTCGACCAGCACGTTGTCGGTGATCTTGTGGCTCTCGGCGTCGATGAAGTGCGCCATGTTGGTGGTCTCGGAGGTGTTGACGATCGTCTTGCCGTCCGGGCTGATGCCCATGCCCTCCGGCTCGACGCCAACCGGGATCTCCGAGAGCACCGAGCGGCTGGCGACGTCGATCACGGTGACCAGGTTGTCGTCCTCGTTGGCGGCGTAGATCTTGCCGCCGTCGGGCGAGATCACGATCACCTCGGGGTCCGGCCCCGATGGCAGCTCGCCCAGGATCTCCAGGCTGGGTGTCCATGATCTGGATCGTGTCGTCGTCGCTGGCGCAGATATAGAGCACCTTGCCGTCGGGGCTCAGCACGATGCCGCGCGGCCGCTCGCCGACCGCGACCTCCTTGACCAGCGCGAGCTGGTCGCCGTCGACGATGCTGATCGAGTTGCCCTGCTCGTTGGACACGTAGATGGTCCGCGCCAGGGCTGGCTGGCCAACGCCAGCAAGGCGGCGGCAAGGCTCAGGACAGACAGGCACTGCGTCATGTCAACTTCCTTCTTCGGGCGGGCTCGGGCTCGTTGGCCTGGTTGGCGGTTCATTGCAGTCGGCAACTCGACTCCGGCTCGTCGTAGCCCAGCGTGTCGAGCGGCGTGCGCTGGTGCAGGAAGCCCTCCTGCGGCGAGACCGAGACCAGCATGCGCGGCTCGACGATCAGGATCGGCTGGCGCATCTGTTGATTCCACGTGCGAAAGGTCAGGCCCTCGCCCTTGAACGCCGCGATCTCGAACTGGTCGCCGCGCAGGTAGTCGCGGATCGCCTTGGGATCGAGGCTCATGGTCCGGGTCACCGCCTCGCCGATCGAGCGGACCGCAAGCCAGGCGGCGTAGTCGCGCTCGGTCATCCAACGGCCGGCGAATTTCTCGAACCGGCGCTGCATTTGGGTCGCACCCCACTGCTCCTGCGAGCGGTGCCAGGCGCTGGCGATCAGCCCCTGAGTCCCCGCCACCGGCCGCGGCTCCCAGGTCCGGCCCGGCAGGTACTCGCCGAAGACGTCGCTCTCGTCGGCGACCATCACGACGTCGTGGTCGGGCGCGTCCTGGGTGAAGACCGGGATCTGGCGTTGGATCTGGACGTGACCGGTGTCGGTCCGCCGGGCGGTCGCCTGGTACTCGTAGGCCCGGGTCTCGACGATCTCGGCCCCGAACTTGTTGGCCGCGCGCTCGATCGCCGCGGCAAACGCCAGGTCGGGCTCGAGCGTGCCGTGGAGCAGCAGCCACTCGCGCCACCGCTTCCAGACCAGATATTGGGCGAGCGCGTCGGCCTTCATCGCCCGGCTGGGCACGATGTGGAACAGATTGGCGCGGCACTCGCTCGCCCGCAGCCGGTCGTCTGGCGCCCGGCTGTTGAACAGCAGCGCGCCGGCTGCCTCCGGCAGGTCCGCGAGCGTCAGCAGCTGATCGGCGTGCAGGTCTAGGATGAACAGCCGCTGGCCGGCAGCGAGCGCCGCCTTGAACGTCGCTACCAGGTCGCCGTCCTTGGCGACCAGCGCCTCTTCGAGCGCGAAGGTCTGGCCGAGGAAGCTGCCGGTGGTCTGGTTCTCGGTGATCGCCTGGCGCGCGCCCATCAGCCCCTCGTCGGGCAGCAGAACATCGAGCAACGACAGCGGGTCGACCCGGTCCTCGGCTTGGGTCACGTAGGTGATCACGACCTCGAGCGGGTCGGCAGCGCGCACCTGAGCGGCGGCCAGCGCCACGACCCCGATCAGGATTCCGGCCAGCGCACGTGCGGCCTGGCGCCTGCGCAATGGCAATGCGGCCACGTGGTCTCCCATCCCTGGCGACGTCGACACCTCGCTGTTGGCACGGCTCGCCGGTGGCTCTTGTCTGTCGGTCCGGATCACCAGATAGTTCAGGGCTGGAGCCCGGGCAAGCCGGGCGGGCCGCATTGGGGGTGCGATGTTCAGACGACCGGCTAGCCACCCTGCGCTGCTCCTTGCGGGCCTGCTGCTTGCCGCCGGGCCGGCGGCCGGCCCGGGCAACGCCGCGCCGCTGCCGCGCCTCGCGCTGTTCCCGTTCGAGCTGGTCGACAGCAGCCTGCAAGGCGAGCTGGAGGGGGAAGATCCCGCCGACCGGGCGCGCCTGGCTATGGTCCAGGACGAGCTGCAAAGCGCGCTCGCCGGCTCGGAGCGCTACCAGCTGGTCGACACCGCGCCGGCCGCGGCCGCGATCGAGGCCGCGGGCCAGCTCTGGAGCTGCAATGGCTGTGAGCTGGCGATCGCGCGCCGGCTCGAGGCCGATCTCGCGCTGGTCGGCTGGGTCCAGAAGGTCAGCAATCTGATCCTCAATCTCAACGTCGTGATCCGGGACGCCGCCACGCGGGCGCCCGTGCTCGCGGCGAGCGTCGATATCCGGGGCAACACCGACCAGAGCTGGCGCCATGGCATCCGTTATCTGATCCGGCATCGCCTGCTGCCGGAGGGCGGCTGAGCGCGCGCTGCCATGTCGAGCGGATTGTTTGCGTGACCGAGGGCGAGATGCGGCGGCGCCGTTCGGCTCTGGCTCGAGCATGGCCTGGCGGCTGACTGGTCGGGCGCGGCCGCGCTCGCGGCGCCGCTCACCGGCAAGCTGGAGCCTGGCCAGCCGGCAGAAAGGGTCTGCGCTTGATCTCCGACGCGGGCGGCGACGGGGCTCGATCGACCTGCCGCCGGGGGAGCCGCGAGCGAGCGAAGATTGACCCGAGGCCCCCCGCGAGCGCCGGTCTCGCCAGCCGGCATCGTCGCAGCCGTCGGAGCTGATGCTTGCGCTAGACAGGTCGCGGGGCTTGGAGCGCCCGGCAGGGGTGCTCCCGGCTTCGGGCTTGCGAGCCGGTCTTGACGCCCGGCGCCGGCCTGGTGGAGGCTGCGCCGGGCAGCGGCTGAGAACGCTGCGAGGCGACCCTGTCTAGGGCCGATCGGGCTGGTCGTCGAGCCGGCAAGGGGCACTATCTTAACCCGATCAGGAGCCGTCTCCCGAGCGCGCTTGGCGCCGATCAGGCCCGAGCACGAAGCTCACGAGGGAATCATGCTTGGGTGCGCCACCACCGCCCCCGCCCCGGTCCTCGACCGGCGCCGGTTGCTCGCGCTGTCCGCGGCCGGGACCCTGACCCTGACGTCGACGGCCGGGTTCCGGTCGGCAGGCGCGCACGCGGCCAAGGGGCCGGTGCGCTGGCTCAGCCCGCGCGGCACGATCGAGGTGCTCGACGACTATCCCTACTGGGTGGCCAGGCAATTCGGCTACTTCGGCACGATCGAGACCACCCTCGAGCCAGGGCCGATGGCGGAGATCGCGCCGCTCAGGGCGGTCGATCAGAACCAGGCAGACGTCGCGTTCCCGCCGCCCCGGGTGTTCGCGCTCGGTCTCGAGCAGGGTCTGCCGCTGGTCTCGGTTTGGCACATGGGCGCCTACGACGTTTTCAGCTTTGCCTTCCGCAAGGGTGAGAGGCTGGCCAGGCCAGCTGATCTCACCGGCAAGACCATCCTGCTCGGCAACGCCGGCTGGCGCTCGATCGTGGATCCGATGCTGGCCCAGGCTGGCGTCGACCCCAAGAGCGTTCGCTACGCTGAGGCCGGCAATCGGTGGGGCCATGCCCTGAAGCAAGGCCAGGGCGACGCGGCTCTGTCCTGGGAGGGGCTGCGCGCGCAATGGACCGGCCAGGGCCTGGAGTTCGACTACATCCTGCCGAGCGAGTTTTCCAAGTTCCCGGCCAACAGCTTCGTGATCCGGCGCGCCGACTTCGACGATCCAGCCAAGGACGCGCTCTATGAAGGCTATCTGCGCGGTTGGGCGATGGGCCTCGAATTCGGCTACCGCAACCCGCGCGCCGCGACCCATCTCGTGCTGCAGCAGTTTCCTGTGCTCGCCGCGAGCCTCGCGCCCGCGGTCGCGACCGAATCGATGATGCAGCTCGCCAACGTGTTTCGCGGCGACTGGTGGCATCGGCAAGGCTGGGGCTGGCACGACCTGGAGCAATGGCGCCGGTTCTTTGAGACGCTGTTGCGGATCCGCCAGATCAGTAAGCTGATCGCGTCCGAGGACGTGCTCAGCAACAAATACGTGGGCCCGGCCAACCAATTCGACCGCGACCGGGTCGCGGCCGACGCGCAAGCCTATCAGCTGCCCCCGGCATTCGCGGCGGTCGACATCATCGCCATTCAGGGTCGGATGTGAGCCCTCCCGCGTCCCGCCCCCTGATCTCAGGCGGAGAGTTGGTGACGGGTGAGGTCACGACAGCGGACTACCCGGCTCAGCAAGAACGGAACCATGCGCCGCCGTCACCATTTGGAGACGGTAAAGCCGCAATGGTGCGGCACCCGCCGCCCGCCCCGCAACAGCCAGCCCGGCAGGCTTGTCAGTGACGGAGGGGGTCCCTTGCGCGACCGGGCAAAGCTCCGAGCGCGGCCAGAGCTCCCCGCACGTCGGTCAGCATGCGCCGATCCTCGCCGAGCGGCGCGGCAATGGCATCCACGCCCGTCCGGCGAGCATCAAACTCCCAGCGGCGCAGGATCTGGATCTTCTGCGCCCTACTCAGATCGACCGATGCGACGACCGCATCGGGACTGGCGAACATCGAACTCGGCACCAAGCGCGCCCGCTTCAGCTCGAGCCCACTGAGTTTGCTCATCTCTCCCTCTTTGGCTTCGCCCCCTCAATGGCTGCAACGATCAACGCAGCCGCGCCGCCAGGGTTCCCGCTCAACGAGCAGGTTTGCCGACTTTGTCGATTTCCCCCTCGAGCGCCCGGGCCGCTCGCCGCCGCCTGAGCGGACAGCCGCGGGCTGCCGCATGCCCGCCCACGGCTGCCGCTGGTTCCGGGGTTGATGCGCCCCCGGCTGGGCTAGTGGGGCAGCTCCAGATCGGCGATCACCGCGGCCAGGAACCGCGCCGCCTCGCC
This sequence comes from uncultured Alphaproteobacteria bacterium, assembly GCA_963840925.1. Classification (GTDB taxonomy): domain Bacteria; phylum Pseudomonadota; class Alphaproteobacteria; order Geminicoccales; family Geminicoccaceae; genus DATAOG01. The sequence continues at coordinate 69,438 of CAWJAY010000021.1, read as the reverse complement.
GCCGGTCACCACCCGGTGGTCGAAGGTGAGGGACAAAGGAATCGTCGCGTGTACAGCCACGCGGCCCTCGACCACCACCGGGCGCGGTTCGATCCTGCCGGTGCTGAGGATCGAGACCTGCGGCGGGACCACGACCGGCGCGGCGTAGCGGCCGGCAAGAGTACCGAAATTGGACAGCGTGATGGTTGCGCCCTTCAGCTCTTCCGGCGGAATCGTGCGCGCGCGGATGTCGGCTTTCATCCGCTCCAGCCCGTGGCGCAGATCGGCGGGCGGACGCTTGGCGACGTCCCTCAGGACCGGCACGAACAGGCCATCCGGGGTATCGACCGCGATGCCGAGGTCGATCTTGCCGTGCAGACGACGACCCTGACTCTGCGAGTCGTACCAGGCGTTGAGCGCGGGTTCGCTCACGCAGCCGGCGACGATCGCCCGCACCAGCCGGATGGTCACATCGTGGCCATTGGCCCAGTCGTCGACGTCGGCCTCATCGATCACGGTCGCCGGAACCACCTCCGAATGGGCATGGGCCATGCGCAGCGCCATGGCCCGGCGGACCCCGCGCAACGGCTCCAGAGGCCCGGCCTCGGCCAGCGTCGCGGCCGCCTGCTCGACGTCCCTGGCGCTGATCACGCCGTCGGGCGACGATGGCGTCAGCAGGGCGAGATCGACGCCGAGGCGGCGCGCGAGCGCTCGCACGGCCGGCGTCGCCTTGACCGACAGGCCCTGCCCGCCGCGCCCGGCGACGGTCGCCTCCTCGGCGCGTTCCTCCGACGCCCTGATCTCCCCAACCACGGTCCCGGTGTCGGCCCCGGTCCGGTCTTCGAAGGCGACCAGCGGCGCGCCGACCTGGACGATGTCGCCCGCGGCCCCGAACAGCTCCGCGACCCGGCCGGCCCGGGGCGAGGGCACCTCGACCACCGCCTTGTCGGTCTCGACCGAGACCAGCGGCTGATCGGCCACCACGTGATCACCTGGGCCGACGTGCCAGCTGACGATCTCGGCCTCCTGCAAGCCTTCGCCGAGGTCGGGCAGATTGAAGGTCTTCATGGCGGAGTTCGTCCCATCGGTTGGCGGCGGCGTCAGGCGAAGGCCAGGGCGCGCCGGGCGGCGGCCAGGATCCGGGCCTCGCCAGGCAGATAGTGGTGCTCGAGCCGCGGCAGCGGCATGATCGTGTCCCAGCCGGGGACCCGCTCGATCGGCGCCTGCAGCGACAAGAGACCGGATTCCGCGATCCGGGCCGCGATCTCGGCGCCAAAGCCGCCGGTCAGCGGCGCCTCGTGCACGATCACGCAGCGGCCGGTCTTCTCGATCGAGGCGAGAATCGTGTCGGCGTCGAGCGGCTTGAGCGTGGCGACGTCGATCACCTCGGCCGACACCGCCTCGCGCCGGAGCGCTTCGGCTGCGGCCAAGGTCTCCTTGACCAGGGCGCCCCAGGTCACCAGCGTGATGTCCCGGCCTTCGCGCAGCACAAAGCAGGTATCGAGCGGCAGCGCCGTGCCGTCGTCGGACACCTCCTGTTTGACCGCCCGGTAAATCCGGGTCGGCTCGAGGAAGATCACCGGGTCGGGATCGCGGATCGCGGCCAGCAGCAGGCCGTAGGCGCGCTGCGGTGACGACGGGATCACGACCCGCAGCCCCGGCATGTGGGCGAACAGCGCCTCGTTGCTCTCGCAGTGATGCTCCGGGGCATGAATGCCGCCGCCCGAAGGCGCGCGCATGACCATCGGGCAGGTCAGCCGGCCACGGGTGCGGTAGCGCAGCCGCGAGGCGTGGCTGATGATCTGATCGAGTGCGGGATAAATGAAACCGGAGAACTGAATCTCGGCGACCGGGCGCAGCCCGGCTGCTGCCATGCCGACCGCGACGCCGCCGATCGCGAGCTCGGCGAGCGGCGTGTCGATCACCCGCTCCGGGCCGAACCGCTCGAGCAGCCCCTGGGTCGCGCGAAAGACGCCACCATTGACCCCGACGTCCTCGCCGAGCACGACCACGCTCGGGTCCTCGGCCAGCGCGTGCGCGAGCGCCATCGTGACCGCGCCGACCAGTGTCGTCTCAGGCATCGGAGCCTCCCGCGCCGGCCGCTACGAGCGCCATCCGCTGGCCGGCGAGCGCCCGCGGCAGCTCGGCGTACAGATGGTCGAACATTGCCGTCGGGCGGCTGTCCCGGCGTCGCCAGGTAGCGCTCGACCGCAGCGTCGATCTCGCGATTGAGCTGGTCGACCAGCCGCTCCTCGTCGGCCTTGGTCCAGGCGCCGGCTTCGGTCAGGAAATGGCGCAGCCGGGCGACCGGGTCGCTCGCCCACTGCGCGCTCACCTGGCCAGCCTCCCGGTAGCGGGACGCATCGTCGGCCGTGGTGTGATCGGACATCCGGTAGGTCAGCGCCTCGACCACGCTCGGCCCTTCGCCGCCACGCGCGCGCTCGATCGCGCGCTCGACCAGATGGCGGACCGCGATCACGTCGTTGCCGTCGACCTGGTCGCCGGGAATCCCGGCGGCGATCGCTTTCTGCGCCAAAGTCGCGGCCGCCGTCTGAGGCCCGCGGCAGCGAGATCGCCCACTGGTTGTTGTTGATCACGAACACCGCCGGCACGCGCCAGGCGCCCGCGGTGTTGATCGCCTCGTAGAACGCGCCGTTCGAGGTCGAGCCGTCGCCCGAGACGCAGACCGCGACCCGCGGCTCGCGCCGGAGCTTGAAGGCATAGGCAGCGCCGGTCGCATGCAGGCATTGGCTGGCGATCGGCACCGCGACCGGGAAATCCGCCCGCGGGCCCTTGAAATCGCTGCCGCGCTCGTCGCCGCCCCAGTAGAGCAGCAGCTCCAGCAGGCTGACACCCCGCCAGAGCTGGGCGCCGGTCTCGCGGTAGGACGGCAGCAGCACGTCCTCGGCGCGCATCGCGCTCGCGACCCCGACCGTGACCGCCTCCTGCCCGAGCGACGACGCATAGGTGCCGAGCCGGCCGGTCCGCTGCAGCGCGATCGCTTTGGCGTCGAACCGCCGGGTCAGCATCATCCCGCGGTAGAGCGGCAGCAGCGCCTTCGGCTCCTGAGCGAACTCGGGCAGCGGCCCGACCGGTTTGCCGGCGGGATCGACGAACTGCGTATAACCGATCTCGAAACGCGCCACTCTGGTCATGCCCATCTCCCCGCCGGGCGCCGGACGATCGACCTCATCAACCGATGCACGAAGTTCCTTAAGCTACCTGATAGATGGGGTCGGGTTCGCCGCATCGCCAAGGCTCGTCGGCCTGCTGACACTTCCCTGCCGCCCGACGGCCATCACAGCTACCTGCAGTTGACGCCGACAGGGTTAATGGCCGGTTAACGCCGCTCGAACTTGGCCAGTTCCGATCGCGGGGCCCCAGCCAGGTCAGCGCCGGCCTGCACGCTCAGGCCGCCGGCGCTTCCTGCTGGCGGGCCCACATCTGGGCATAGGTGCCACGACGGGCGAGCAGCTGGTGATGGTGGCCCTGCTCGACCACGCGGCCGTGCTCGAGCACCAGGATCTGGTCGGCGTCGACCACGCTCGAGAGCCGATGGGCGATGATCAGCGTCGTACGCCCCACCGACAGGCGCCGCAGCGCGGCCTGGATCAGCTGCTCGGTGCGGCTGTCGAGCGCCGAGGTCGCCTCGTCGAGGACCAGGATCGAGGGGTCCTTGAGCACCATCCGCGCGATCGCGACCCGTTGCTTTTCGCCGCCGGAGAGCTTGAGGCCGCGCTCGCCGACCATGGTCTCGTAGCGATCCGGCAGGCTCGCGATGAAGTCGTGGATCTGGGCCAGGCGCGCGGCGGCCTCGATCGCCGCCTGGGGAGCGCCGGGGCGGCCGTAGCCGATGTTGGCGCCGATCGTGTCGTTGAACAGCACGGTGTCCTGAGGCACCAGCCCGATCGCGGCGCGCAGTGATTTCTGGGTGACGTCGCGGAGTCCTGACCATCGATCAGGATCTGCCCGCGTCGATCTCGTAAAAGCGGAACAGCAGGCGGACGAGCGTCGATTTGCCGGCGCCCGAGCTGCCGACCACGGCCAGCGTCTGCCCGGCTGGGATCGTGAAGCTGAGGTTGGTGAGGATCGGCCGGCGCGGGTCGTAGCCGAAATCCACGCTCTCGAACCGCACCTCGCCGCCGCCCAGCCGCAAGCACCGCTGCGCCCGGGCGGTCCTTGATCTCGGGCTCGAGCTCGAGCAGGCCGATCAGGCTCTCGAGGTCGGTCAGCGACTGCTTGACCTGGCGGTAGACCACGCCCAGAAAGTTGAGCGGCTGGTAGAGCTGCAACAGGAAAGTGTTGACCAGGACCACATCGCCGACCGTGAGCCGACCGGCGACCACGCCCTGGGCGGCGAGAATCATGATCACGGTGACGCCGATCGCGATGATCGCCGCCTGGCCGAAGTCGAGCGCGGCGAGCGAAGTGTCCGATTTGATCGCGGCGCGCTCGTAGAGCGCGAGCGTCCCGTCCAGCCGGTCGCGCTCGAACGCCTCGTTGCCGAACGCCTTGACGGTCTCGTAGTTGAGCAGGCTGTCGACCGTCTGGGCGCTGACCTCGTTGTCGCGCGTGTTCATCTCCCGCCGGATCGCGATCCGCCACTCGGAGGCGACGAACGTGAAGACGGCGTAGGCAGCGATCGTAATGAAGGTGACCAGCGCGAACGGCCAGGGATACTTGTACAGCAGGATGCCGATCACGAGGCCGAACTCGAGCAGGGTCGGACCGACGTTGAACAGGATGACCCCGAGCAGAAAGCGGATCGCCTGGACGCCGCGCTCGGTGACCCGGGCGAGCTCGCCGGTCCGCCGCTCGAGGTGATAGCGGAGCGACAGGCTGAACAGGTGCTGGAAGACTTTGAGCGAGACCCGCCGGCCCGCCCGTTCGGTGACCTTGGCGAAGATCCCATCGCGCAGCTCGCCGAAGCCCGCGGCGGTCAGCCGGGCGAGGCCATAGGCCAGCAGCGCCGCCAGCGGCAGGACGAGGAGCGCGCCTTCGGGCCCGCTCAACCGATCGATCACCGCCTTGAAGAAGAACGGTACCTGGACCGTGACCAGCTTGGCCGCGACCAGCAACGCGAAGGCGATCACGACCCGGGCACGCAGCTCCAGGCTCTCGCGCGGCCACAGGAAGGGCACGATGAGGGCTTTGATCCGCGGCCAGTCGACCCCGCGGCTCCGATCCCGGGTCATGGATGCCGCCGGCCCCACGCCCGTCCGACCAGGAGCAGCCGACGGAGCAGCGCGGACAAGGGGGTTTCCCGGAGCGAGCTTGGCATGATCCGCCCTTATGTGGGCGGCCGCGCGCCGCTGCCAAGACGATCGGCTGCCCGCCGTGCGCGCATCCCGGCCCGCGCCGCTCCCGCGCCGGGCCGGTTGTGCTCCCCGAATTCGGCCCGGCTGGCGCGGCCCGGACCTGACCCTAGAGCGGGGGGCGCCGCCGGTGCCAGTCGGTCGCCTGCTCGTGCGCCTGGGCGACCCTGAGCACGCCGGCCTCGTCGAACGCGTGGCCAACGATCTGCAGGCCGATCGGCAGGCCGCCTTCGGTGAAGCCGCAAGGCACCGAGATCGCCGGCAGACCGAGGACGTTGAACGGCATCGTGTTGCGCGGCCGCAGCATCGCGTGCTCGGGCGGGCTGCCCGCGATCGGGGTCGCCGGCACCGGCGAGGTCGGCATCACCAGCGCGGCGAAGCCCGCCATCGCGCGCTCGGTCTCGACCATCAGGTGCCGGCGCAGGCGCTGGGCCTGGACGTAGTCGACGCCGCTGTAGAAGCTGCCGAGCTCGAACGAGGCGCGCAGCTCGTCGCTGAACGTGTCCGGCCGGTCGCGGAGGCTCGCGGCGTGATAGGACGCGCCCTCGACCGCGATCGTGACCGTGCCGACCGTGTAGGCGGCCGCCATGTCCGGCAGCGCGATCTCCTCGAGCACCGCGCCCTGGTCCTCAAGCACCGCGAGCGCGGCCTCTACCGCCAGCACCACCTCGGGATCGCAGGTCTCGAAGAAGAAGCTCCGCGCGATCCCGATGCGCAGGCCGCGGACCCCGGCCTCGAGTTCCGGCCGTGAAGTCCGGGACGTTGCGGCGCACCGTGGTCGGATCGCGCGGGTCGTGGCCGGCCAGCACCTGCATCATCAGCGCAGTGTCGCGCACGGTGCGGGTCAGCGGCCCGGCGTGGTCCTGCGACCAGGCGAGCGGCAGGGCACCGTACTTCGAGACGCGCCCGAAGGTCGGCTTGAGGCCGACAATACCCGTGCACGCTGCCGGCTGGCGGATCGAGGCGCCGGTGTCGCTGCCCATCGCGCCGGCGACCAGGCCGGCGGCGACCGCGGCCGAGGAGCCGCCGCTCGAGCCGCCCGGATGGTGGCCCAGGCGCCACGGATTGTGCACCGGGCCGTAGTGGGCGTTGGCGCTGGTTGAGCCATACGCGAGCTCGTGCAGGTTGGTTTTTCCCACCAGGACGGCGCCCGCCCGCTTCAGGCGCTCGACCGCGGCGGCATCGAAATCCGGGACCCAGTCGGCATAGAGCGGCGAGCCGTAGGTGGTGGCCACACCCTTCGTCGCGTAAAGGTCCTTGATCCCGATCGGGATCCCGTGCAGCGGCCCCAGATGATGGCCGCCCAGGATTGCCGCCTCGGCGGCGCGCGCGGCGTGGCGGGCGCTCTCGGCCGTGACCGCGATGAACGCGTTCAGCTTGGGCTCGAGCTGCTCGATCCGGGCGAGCGCGGCTTCGGTCAGCTCGACCGGCGACAGCTCTTTGGCGGCCAGCCGCGGCGCCAGCTCGGCGATGCTGGCGTAGACCAGATCGTCAGTCATCGTCCGTCCCCAGCATCCGCAGCACCTGGGCGGGCGCGGTGTCGCGCAGACGCCCGGCCCACTGCTGCAGCCGCTCGACATTCATGACCATGGTCGGCAGCCGGCCGCGATAGGCCAGGGCCTGAGCCTCGGAGAGCTCGCGCCCGAAGGTGTCGCGCGCAGTCTGCTGCAGCTCGGTGGTGGTGGGTTCGGACATGCGGCTCGTCCCTTGACATTCGGCCGGCCGATGATGACCAAATCGCGAGCGGTTGTCACCTCGGTGAACACCGCCGGATGCTGCTGCGGGCTCTTCAGGCGATGCACCTCAACGGCACGACCCCTATCTGCATGGCGCCGGCGCAGGACAGCAGGTGATGCCGGCCGCGGTCATCACCGGCGCCGCGGGCGACCTCGGCCGAGCGCTGACCGCAGCCTTCCTTGCGGAGGGCCTTGCGGTCTTCGGCGCCGACGTCGCGCCGATCGAGCCGCGCCGCCCGGGCCTGACGCCGGCCGAACTCGATGTCACCGACCGGGAGGCGGTGTTCGCGCTGGCCGAGCGCGCCGGGGCCGAGGCCGGTCCGTTGCAGCTCTGGGTCAACGGCGCCGGCATCGTGCGCGTGGTCAGCGTCCCAGACGCTTCGGCCGAGGACTGGGACCAGATCGTCGCGGTCAACCTCTCCGGCACGTTTCACGGCTGCGCCGCCGCGCTCGCGGTGATGCGTCGCCAGGGCTTCGGGCGGATCGTCAATCTCGGCTCGCTGTCCGGCCAGGTCGGCGGCACCGGCATCCATCCGGCCTACGGCCTCCAAGGCGGGCGTGCACGCGCTGACCAGGACCTATGCGCTCGAGGGCGCCAAGTGGGGCGTGCTGTGCAATGCGGTCGCGCCCTCGGTCCTCGAGGGCAGCATGGGCCGTCAGCTCTCGGAGCGCCAGCGGGCGCAGCTCGCCGCCGCCAACCCGCTCCGCCGCCTCGGCCGGATCGACGAGGTCGTGGCGGCGATCCGCTTTCTGGCGAGCCCGGCCGCGAGCTACACCAACGGCGTCATCCTGCCGGTCAACGGCGGTTCGTATCTGGCCTAGAGCGCGGTCGGCGCGCCCAGCCGTTCACTTGCGGCCGGCGGTGCCATCATTGGCGGAAATCACCGAGGACCGTTCACCCGAAGACCTCAGATCCTTCACCTTCGACCAACCCGTCTCGACGAACCCTGGTCGCGCGCTCCAGCCAGGCGAACCGCGCAATCCCGCGGTAGAACGCCTTCCCGGCTGGAAGCGCAGGCATTCGTGGCGCGCGCGCCTGCCGCCAGGATCATGGCATCGGGCTTGAAGGCCGGCAGTGGCGGCGCGGCGAGCGTCGGGCCGGGCGCCGCCGCGCTCGCAACCGCAGCGAGCGGCTTGAGAGCGGGCAGCGGCGCCGCCGGCGCCCGTGCTCGCGTATGCTCCGATCTCCTGCCGCTTTCTGGCAATGACCGCCTATCCGCAGGCTCAGCCAGCGGCAGCGGCTTGGCGACCGGCCCGCCGGCCACGCCCTGCAGCGCTTTGGCCGGGGTCGCTGCCGCGCTCACGAGCGCCGGCTGGTCCGAGCGAGCGTGGCGCCCGACCTCGTCGTATGCACCCCAGACCACGGCTCCGAGGATCAGGTGGGCAGCGCAGGCCAGACTGGCGCCGAGCCGCCACCCCAAGCGGTTCCCGGGCGAGCCCGTGCGGTGGCGCGGCCGCGGCTGCCCAATTCGCACCGCTTGATTCTCACGTGCCCAAAGGCCGGGGCCCAAGCCCTTTGCCGATCCGAGCATCCTCCCGCCCCTGCGCTCCCGACATCGGGCCGCATTTTTCTGGAGCCTCGTAGTGGGATATCTCGCCCGGCCGCGGTACGATCAACAGCGAGCAGCGAATAAATGCAGCATTCGCGGCCTTGATGAACGCATTGGTCGATACACGTCCGGCGCTTGGCAGCGCCACGGTGGCAGGCAATCAGGGGTCCCTCGTGATGAGCGATCTGTTCGACCTCTCCGGGCGTGTCGCGCTGGTCACCGGCGCCTCCCAGGGTCTCGGCCGGCGCTTCGCCCAGGTGCTCGCCGCCCATGGCGCCGCGGTCGCCCTCGCCGCGCGTCAGACCGACAAGCTCGAGGACCTCAGGACCGAGCTGCACGAGGCGGGCCACGCGGCCGCGAGCGCAATGCTGGACGTGACCGATCACGGCTCGATCGCGACCGCGATCGACACGATCGAGGCGACGCTGGGGCCGATCGATATCCTGATCAACAACGCCGGCGTCGCGGTCGCCAAAGGCGTGCTCGAGCAGACCGAGGCCGACTGGGACCGGGTGCTCGACACCGACCTCAAGGGGGCGTTCTTCACCGCCCAGGCGGTCGCGCGCCGGATGGTCGGCCGCGGCGGCAACATCGTCAACGTCGCCTCGCTGATCGCGCTCAAGGTGGTCGGCCACCTGGCGCCCTACGCCGCCGCCAAGAGCGGGCTTGCCCAGCTCACCAAGGCGATGGCGCTCGAGCTTGCCCGGCACGACATCCGGGTCAACGCGCTGGCCCCGGGTTACATCGAGACCGAGATCAACCGCGATTTTCTCCGCAGCGAAGCGGGCGATCGGATGCGCAAGCAGATCCCGCAGCGCCGCTTCGGCACGCCCGCCGACCTCGACGGCGCCCTGCTGCTGCTCGCCTCCGACGCGTCGCGCTACATGACCGGCAGCATCATCGTGGTCGACGGCGGCCTGCTGCTGGCGTGACCGCAGGGGGGCGATGTCTTCGAGGGTGTGCTAAGGTCGCGCCATGCAACCGCACCCTTGGCTGAAGCCGTTGAGCCGGCGGGTGGGCGTGGCCACCGCCTGTGGGCTCTGGATCGCGTTCGAGGCGTACTACCAGCCGGGCGGGATCTGGTTCTGGCTGGCGGTCGGCGCGACGCTCTATGCCATCTGGGATTTTTTCCTATCAGGCAGCTATCGCGGCGCTTCCGAGTGAGGGTCGGGCAGCCGCACGTGCTGGTCGCTGAACCGGCCGACCGGAAAGCTGCGGATGAAATCCAGGTGGCTGACCAGGCCGCGGCCGTCCCGCCATTCGTGCAGCAGCACCGCCGGCGGCTCGAGCACCCAGCGCGCCGGTTCACCGGCGAGCGTCAGCTGGACCGCGTGCGCGACTCCCGGCCCGATCTGCCCGAGCGTGCCGGCGAAGCGGCACTGCACCGTGCGATGGACGTGGCCGCATAGCACGCGCGCGACCTGCGGGTGCCGGCCGATGACTTCGGCGAGCGCCGGGCCGTCCTCGAGCCTCATCGCGTCCATGTGGTCGATGCCGGTCCGGAACGGCGGATGATGGAGAGCGACCAGCGTCGGCCGGTCCGGCGCTCGGCCAAGCTGGCCGTCGAGCCAGGCGAGCTGGTCCGGCCCGAGCCGGCCCGCGGGCTTGCCCGGAATCAAGCTGTCGAGGCCGAGCAGGCGCAGCGGCCCGAGGTCGGCGGCAAAGCAGAGCGGCCCCTCGGTCTCGAACAGCCGCAGATCCCGGCAGGCCGCGCGCATCAGGCCGCGCTCGTCATGATTGCCTGGGATCGGAAAGATCGGCGTCCGCAGGCGCGCAAGCCGGCGCATCAGGTCGGCCCAGACCGACGCGTCGCCGTCGTTGGTCAGATCGCCCGTGATCAGCACCGCATCGGACGCCGGCTGGAGCGCGTTCAGGTGGTCGAGCGCCCGCTCGAGGCAGCCGGCGGTGTCGACCTGGCCAAAGGCCAGCATGCCTGCGGGCAGGAAATGCAAATCCGAGATCTGTGCGACCAGCATCGGTGTCACCCCTCGCGCGGCTGCTCAAGAGTTCGGCTCTACGCCTTGAATCCGCGGGGCGTTCGCTCGCATGCGCGCCGCCAGCGAGGCGGTCGAGCGGATCACCAGCCGGCGTAGCCGCTGAGCGCGGCATCGTCGACCCGGCCGGCCGCGACGTCGTCGAGCGCCTGGTCGAGGATCTGGAGGCCCTGCTGGACCTCGGCGGCGCTGAGCGTGATCGGCGGGGTCAGCTCGAGCACGTTTGAATGCTGGCCGACGTAGAAGACCACCGCCCCAAGCTCGCGTGTGCGGTAGGCGACCTTGGCGCAGGCCCTGCCCGCCGGCTGGCGGCTCTGGCGGTCCTGGACCAGCTCGACCCCGATCACGAGGCCGCGACCGCGCACCTCGCCGATCACCGGGTGCCTGTTGGCGAGCTGGCGCAGGCCTTCGAGCAGCTCGGCGCCGCGGGCGGCGGCATTCGCCATCAGGTTCTCGGCCCGGATCGTGCGCAGCACGGCGCGCCCGGCCGCGGCCGAGACCGGGTTGCCGGCGGTCGTGGTGACCGTGAGCCCGCGCGGATCGTTCATGATCTCGATAGGCCCGATCGCGGCCGACAGTGGCAGGCCGCCGCCCAGCGCCTTGCCGTACGAGATGACGTCGGGGACGATTCCCTCGACCTCGAAGGCATGGAACTGGCCGGTCCGGCCCATGCCGACCTTGACCTCGTCGCAGATCAGGAGGATGCCGTGGCGCTGGCAGATCTCGGCCAGCCCCTTGAGGAAGCCTGGCGGCGGCACGACGTCGCCGCCATCGCACATCAAGGCTTCCAGGAACACGCCCGCGACCTGCGATGGCGGCGCGATCGTCGCCAGCAGATACTCGAAATAGTCGAGCACGGCCTGGCCGACGTCCCCCGGGAATGGCGGCCGGTAGGGGTCGGGATAGGGCAGGTAGATCTGGCCCGGATGGGCGCTCGAGACGGTGTTGAGCTGGAGCGCGTTGTAGCCCGAGACGGCGAGGCTGGCGCTGAGCCCGCCGTGGGTCCCGCCGATGAACGAGACGAAGCGCCGGCGGCCGGTCGCAGCGGTGATCGCGCGCACGATCGCCTCGTTGGCATCCGAGCCGCAATGGCCGAGCCAGACGCGCCGGTCGGCATCGCCCGGGACCAGCGCCAGGAGGTCCTCGGCGAGCGCTACCGCCGGCTCGTTGGTCGAGCTGACGCTGCTGGCCGAGGCGAGGCTGGTCATGGCCTCGGCGACCGCGTCGCGGACCGCCGGATGATTGTAGCCGAGCGTCGCCGCGCCCCAGGTGCCGGACAGGTCGAGAATGCGCTGGCCGCGCTCGTCGATCAGATAGCTGCCCTCGCCGCCGACCACCGACAGCGGAAAAAACCGGATCTTCTGAATCTCGGCGATCGCCTTGCGTTCGCGTTGCTCGAGGGTTCCCGGCATCCTTCTCCTCCCGCCTGATGCGGTGCTTTTGCCGACCGGCGCTTTGGCCTAGCATGGCACGGAACGCGCCGGCCGGCCAAGTTGCGCGCCACCAGGCGAGGGAGCATTGGAAGCGAGCGAGAGGTCGAGCTGGATCGCGGCCGACGAGCCGCCGACGGTCGAGGTGGTCAACGCGCGAGGCCGCGGCCGCGCGATCTTGGTCTGCGACCATGCGAGCGCGCGCATCCCGCGCCGGCTCGGCACGCTCGGCCTGCGCGAGGCCGACCGTCTTCGGCACGTCGCCTGGGACATCGGCACGGCGAAGCTGGCGCGCCGTCTGTCCGAGATGCTCGATGCGCCGCTGGCGCTGTCCGGCTACTCGCGCCTGGTGGTCGACTGCAACCGGCCGCTCGACGAGCCTTCGGCCTTTTGCACCCGCAGCGAGGACGTCGACGTGCCCGGCAACCAGGCGCTCTCGGACGCCGAGAAGGCGGCGCGCGCCGAAGTCTTCTACTGGCCCTACCAGGACGCGGTCCACGCGCTGGTCGAAGCGCGCATGGGCCGTGCGCGGCCGCCGGTCATGATCTCGATCCATTCCTTCACGCCCAGCTGGCACGGGCGCGCGAGGCCCTGGCACATCGGCGTCCACTGGCGGCTCGACCGCCGGCTCGCCGCGCTCGCGCTCGCCGCGCTGCGCGCCGATCCGACGCTCACGGTCGGCGAGAACGAGCCCTATCCGGTCGCACTCGATGAGGACTATACGGTCCCGGTGCACGCCGAGCTGCGCGGCCTGCCCTACGTCCTGTTCGAGGTCCGCCAGGATCTGCTGGCCAACGATCCGGGTACCGAGGGCTGGGCGGAGCGGCTCGGCGCCCTGCTCGCCAACGCGCTGACCGATCCCTCGCTCGACCATCTGGCGGCGCCCGCGACCGACCTCGAGGCGCACCGCTATCAGAAGAAAGGATGAGCATGCAGCGCAGTGAGATCGACGCGATCCCGATCGAGGGCGACGTCTCCTTCCGCCAGCGCGCGGTCGAGCCGGACCGGACGGCGCTTCTGGTGATCGACCTGCAGAAGGGAGAGTACAACCCCCAGAAGATCGCGGCCGAGCCCGACCACGCCTATCTGTTCGAGCGGATCCGCGACCTGCTCATCCCCAACGGCCAGAAGCTGCTCGCCGCCTGCCGCGCGGCCGGGATTGAGGTCATCTACACGGTCGTCGAATCCCTGACCCTGGACGGGCGCGACCGCAGCCTCGATTACAAGGTCTCCGGGATCTTCTTCCCCAAGGGCTCGCCGGATGCCGAGGTGCTCGACGAGCTAAAGCCGCTGCCGAACGAGATCGTGATCCCCAAGACCTCGTCCAGCCTCTTCAACTCGACCAACTTCGAGTACGTGCTGCGCAATCTGGGCGTCGAGTACGTCATGGTCATGGGGATCGTCACCGACCAGTGCGTCGAGACCGCGGTCCGCGACGGCTGCGATCGCGGCTTCCTGATGACGCTGATCGACGACGCCTGCGCCACCTTCTCCGACCAGCGGCACAAGGAGTCCCTGATCGGCTTCAAGGGCTACTGCCGGGTCCGCACCACCGACCAGATCGTCGAGGAGCTGCAAGCCCAAAGCGGCGTGCGCGCGGTCGCCTGATTCCCGAGGAGGAGGTGTCGCCTGCAGCTCGAGGCCATCTACCCGATCGTGATAACGGTCTTCGAGGCAACCCGGTTCGTCTACATGAGCGCGCGCGGCGGGCAGCCGCACGGAAGCGGATCACAGCCGGCGATCAGCCCTCCCAGCCGCCGAGGCCCGAGACATTCGCCGGCAAGGGCATGTTCTTGACCCTCCAGGTCGCTTGACGGTGAGCGGTAACCACTACCATCTGTGGCCGATGATCGTCCGAGTCCTTGCGTCGTGAGCAGCGCGCATCGGGAGGCGCCGCGCTGGCTGCAGCCTGCGGTCGACTACGGGCCGCTCGGGATCTTCTTCGTGATCTATCTCAGCGCCGGCCTGATGGCGGCGACCGCCGCGGTGATCGCGGCCAGCCTGATCGGGCTCGGGCTTGCCTGGACCATCCAGCGCCGGGTGCCCCTGATCCCGCTGCTGACCGCCGCCGTGGTCGGGGTGTTCGGCGGCCTGACGCTCTGGCTCCACGACGAGACCTTCATCAAGATGAAGCCGACCATCGTCCAGGCGTTGTTCGCCGTGATCCTGCTCGCCAGCCTCGCGCTTCACCGCCCGCTGCTGAAGCCCCTGCTCGGCCGGATGATGCCGCCGATCAGCGATGCCTCCTGGCGCCGGTTCACGCTTCGCTACGCGCTGTTCTTCGTCGCGATGGCGCTGCTCAACGAGGCGGTCTGGCGCACCCAGTCGACCGACGTCTGGGTGACCTTCAAGGTGTTTGGCCTGTCCGGGCTGACCTTCCTGTTCATCCTCGCCCAGATGCCGTTCATCGCCCATGCGACGCGCGCCGCCGAGGCCGCCCGTGGCGGCTCCGAGCCTGCGGATCACAGCCAGCGCGCCGGGGGCGGATCGGAACCTTCGCAACCGCCCTGCGTTCCCTCGCCGGCAATGACGCCTGCAAGGAGCGAAAGTCATGGACCAGGACCGGAAGGAAGGCGCCGTCAAGAAGACCGTCGGCAAGATCAAGGAAGGCGCCGGCAAGCTCAGCGGCGACCGTAAGACCGAGGCCGAGGGCCGCAGCGACCAGGTTGAGGGCGACTTGCAGAACGCCTATGGCAGCGTCAAAGACGCGGTCCGCGAATCCACCGGCAAAAAGCGCTAGGTCGCGACCGGGCACCGGAGAGGAGGCGGACGATGGCCGACAAGGGCGGGCAGGCGGAGAAGATCCGCAAGGAGTTCAAGGACAAGGCGGGCAAGGAGACACGCAAGCGGGATCCGGACGCCACGCGCGCCGAGCGCAAGCAGACCTCGGGCGGCGAGCAGGCTCCGGACGTTCGCGAGGAGCTGCGCAAGCAGGCCGACGAGAACACCAGATAGCCCCTCCGGCAGCCGGCGCAGATCAGGCGGCGCGAGCCAGCACCGCGTGCAGCAGCACATTGGCGCCGTCGGCGCAGGCCGCGGGCGAGGCGTATTCGGCCTCGTTGTGGCTGATGCCGTCCTTGCAGGGCACGAAGATCATCGCGGTCGGCACCACGCGGGCCATGTACACGGCATCGTGGCCGGCGCCGCTCACGATCTCGCGCGCCGATAGGCCGAGCGTGGCCGCCCCCCGGCGCACCGCGTCGATGCAGATCGGATCGAACGCGACCGGCGGCGCGTACCAGATCTGCTCGACCCGGCAGTCGATCCGGCCGCCGTGGCGCGCCCGGGCGTTCTCGAAGACGGCTGCGAGCTCGCGGTCCATCGCATCCATCACGGCGCCGTCCGGGTGGCGAAGGTCGACTGTGAAGCGCACCCGGCCCGGCACCGTGTTGCGCGATCCGGGGTAGGCCTGGAACTCGCCGACCGTGGCCCGGCCGTCGGGAGCATGGGCGTGCGCGATCTGGTAGATCTGCTCGAGCAGCGCCGCGGCGGCGCGCAGCGGATCGCGCCGTCGCTCCATCGGCGTCGGGCCGGCGTGGGCCTCGGCGCCCGACGTCTCGGCGTCGTACCAGCGGGTGCCTTGACCGCCGGTGACGATACCGATCCGCCGGCCTTCGCTCTCGAGGATCGGCCCCTGCTCGATGTGCAGCTCGAACAGGGCCGCCGCCGGCCGGCCGCCGACCGGCAGCTCGCCCACGTAGCCGATCCGTGCGAGCTCGGCGCCGATCGTCCGCCCGGCGTGGTCCGCGCGCGCCAGGCCATAGTCGAGGTCGAACACCTTAGCGAACACGCCGGACGCGATCATCGCCGGCGCGAACCGGCAGCCCTCCTCGTTGGTCCAGTTGACCACCTCTAGCGGCGCTTCGGTCTCGACGCCATGGTCGTTCAGCGTCCGGATCACCTCCAGCGCGCCCAGCACGCCGAGCGCGCCGTCGAACTTGCCGCCCGTGGGCTGGCTGTCGAGGTGGCTGCCGAGCATGACCGGCGGGCGTGCCTCGTCCTTGCCGCGCCGCCTGGCGAACATGCTGCCCATCCGGTCGACGCTCAGCGCCAGCCCGGCGCCTTGGCACCAGGTCCGGAACAGATCGCGACCGCGCCGGTCCTCGTCGGTCAAGGTCTGGCGATTGACCCCGCCGTTGGCGGTCGCGCCGATCTCGGCCATGGTCATCAAGCTGTCCCACAGCCGCTCGCCGTTGACGCTGAGCTCGGCCATGCCCGCCTCCCGCTGCCGCGCCGGACACCCAGCAATGCCGGAACCGCCCGGACCGGTCAACCGCAGGCGGCCCGCCCTCGGTCGTGGTGGACGTGATGCGCGCCGGCCGCTAAGACCGCGGGACCGCGGGTCGGCCGCTCAGCGCTGGCGGGGCCGCCGATGAGGGAGCCCGATCGAATGCCCATGCTGCCGGAGTTCGAGGACCCGATGGCGCGCCCGCGCTACACGGGCCTTGCGACCTTCATGCGCGCGCCCTACCGCGAGGATCTGGAGGCGGTCGATCTCGGGCTGATCGGGGTGCCGTTCGATGGCGGCGTGACCAACCGCACCGGCACCCGGCACGGCCCGCGCGAAATCCGCAACCAGTCCTCGCTGATGCGCAAGATCAACCAGGCGAGCGGGATCGCGCCGTTCGAGCTTTGCCGGGTCGCCGATCTGGGCGATGCCTGGGTGCAGCGCCCGTTCCACCTCGAGAGCTCGCTCGACGAGATCGCGGCGTTCTATCGAGGCGTGCACGCGGCGGGGATCGTGCCGCTTTCGGCCGGCGGCGATCATTCGGTCTCGCTGCCGATCCTGCGCGCGATCGCCGCCCAGCGCCCGGTCGGCATGGTCCACTTCGACGCCCATTGCGATACCGGCTCGAACTATCTGGGCTCCAACTACCACCACGGCGCGCCGTTCGCCCGCGCGGTCGAGGAGGGTCTGCTCGACCCCAAGCGCACGGTCCAGATCGGCATTCGCGGCGGCGTCAACGACCGCGACGTCTGGCGCTTCAGCCATGAATTCGGGCATGCGCGTGATCTATATGCCGGAGTTCCTCGAGCTCGGCTGGCAGGCGGCGATCGCCGAGGCGAGGCGCGTGGTCGGCGGCGGCCCGACCTACATCAGCTTCGACATCGACAGCCTGGACCCGGCCCATGCGCCCGGGACCGGCACGCCCGAGATCGGCGGCTTCACGAGCCGCGAGGCGCAGCAGATGATCCGGGCGCTGCGCGGCCTTGACCTGATCGGCGCCGACGTGGTCGAGGTCTCGCCGCCGTTCGATCATGGCGGGCTCACCGCGCTGACCGGCGCCTCGATCATGTTCGAGCTGCTCTGCGTTCTGGCGGATGCCCGCGCGGCCCGCGGTGCGGGCTGAGAGGAGGCCGGCCCGGCAAGGCGGTCTGGCCCGAACCCGCGCGGGGGGAATTCGGCGGGTTCTGGTGCGGCTCGCGCTGGTGGTACTGCTGGCGCCGCCGGCGCTGCTGCTGGTCTACCGCTTCCTGCCGGTGCCGCTCACGCCCTTGATGCTGATCCGGATCGGCCAGGGCGAGGGCCTGGCCAAGGACTGGGTACCGCTGGCGCAGATCGCCCCGGCGCTGGCCGAGGCGGTGGTCGCATCCGAGGACAACCAGTTCTGCGCGCACTCGGGCTTCGACTGGCAGGCGCTCAAGGGCGAGCTCGAGGCCTATCGGGCCGGCGAGCGGCCGCGCGGCGCCAGCACGATCACGATGCAGACCGCCAAGAACCTGTTCCTCTGGCCGGACCGCAGCCTGCTCAGGAAGCTGCTCGAGGCGCCGCTCACCCTTGAGGTCGAGCTGCTGTGGCCCAAGCGCCGGATCATCGAGGTCTATCTGAACGTCGCCGAGTTCGGGCCCGGCATCTACGGCGCCGAGGCCGCGGCGCGCCGCCATTTCGCCAAGCCCGCGGCCGCGCTGACCCGCCGCGAGGCGGCCCTGCTGGCGGCGGCTCTGCCCGATCCCCGGCGCTCATCGCCCGCGCGGCCGAGCGCCTATCTCGAGCGCCGCGCCCGGACCATCGAGACCCGGATCGCGCAGCTCGGCGCGATGCTGGACTGCGTCCACCCCGGCTGAGGCTGGCGCCGCTGCGCGCATCCGCTAAGCTGGTCCGGAGGAGGTGGGATGAACGAGGCCGCAGCAACGGTCCTTGAGGTCGACCGGCAGGCGGTCGTGCGCGACCTGGTCGAGCGGGCCCGGGCCGCGATCGCGGCCTTCGCGAACGCCGATCAGGCGCTGGTCGATGATGCCGTGCGCGCGCTCGCCTGGGCGCTCTACCGGCCCGACCACGCGCGCGCGCTGGCGGAACTCGCGGTCGCCGACACCGGGCTCGGCAACGTCGAGGACAAGATCACCAAAAATCAGCGCAAGACCTTCGGCACGCTGCGCGATCTGCTGCGCATCCGGACCGTGGGCGTGATCGAGGAGGATGCGGCCCGCGGGATCGTCAAATACGCCAAGCCCGTGGGCGTGGTCGGCGCGATTACGCCCTCGACCAACCCGGCGGCGACCCCGGTCAACAATGCGATGATGGCGCTCAAGGGCCGGAACGCGATCATCATCGCGCCCTCGCCCGCCGGCTGGCGGACCAGCGCGCTCGCCGTGGATTGCATGCGCGCCGGGCTCGCCACGGTCGGCCTGCCGCAGGACCTCGTCCAGGTGCTGCCGCAGCCGGTCGACCGGGCGCTCTCGGAGCTGCTGATGGGCGCGGTCGATCTCGTCGTCTGCACCGGCGGCCAGACCAACGTCCGCCAGGCCTACGCGAGCGGCACGCCGGCGATCGGGGTCGGCGCCGGCAACGTCCCGGTGATCGTCGACGAGAGCGCCAATCTCGCCGATGCCGCGGCCAAGATCGCGCGCTCCAAATGCTTCGACAACGCGACCTCCTGCTCGTCGGAAAACGCGCTCGTCGTGGTCGATGCCGCCTATGCCGCGACGATCGGAGCGCTTGAGGCCGAAGGCGGCCATCTGTGCACCGCCGCCGAGCGCGCCAAGGTTCAGGCGGCGCTGTTCCGGGACGGCAAGCTCAGCCGCGATCTGATCGCCAAGGATGCCGCCGTGCTGGTTGAGCGGGCCCTGCTCGGCGAGGCTGCTCGCGCCGCCCGCTTCCTGATGGTCGAGGAGACCGGCGTCGGGCCGGCGCATCCGTTGTCCGGCGAGAAGCTTTGCCTGGTCCTCGCGGTTTATCGCGTGCCCGATTTCCGCCGCGCCAAGGAGCTGTGCCGGGCCATCCTGGACTATCAGGGGCGCGGCCACTCGGTCGGCATTCACACCCAGCTGACCGGGCGCGCCCGCGAGCTTGCGGCCGAGCTGGATGTGGTCCGGGTTCTGGTCAACCAGGCGCACACCTTCGGCAACGGCGGCGGCTTCGACAACGGCCTGCCGTTCACGCTGTCGATGGGCTGCGGCACCTGGGCCGGCAACTCGATCTCCGAGAACGTGAACTGGCGGCATTTCATCAACATCACCCATCTGGTGACCACGATCCCGGAGGACCGGCCGAGTGAAGCGGAGCTGTTCGGCACCTACTGGGAGCGCTACGGCCGGTGAACCTCGAGGAGCATGCCGCCAAGCCGCTGCTGGCCGCGGCCGGGATCAGAGTGCCGGCCGGCGCGACGGTGACCGATGCGGCGGCAGCAGCGGCCGCCGTGGCGCGGCTCGGCCCATCGGTCGTCAAGGCGCAGATCGCCGCCGGCGGGCGCGGCAGGGCGGGCGGCATCCGGCCGGTGACCACGCCCGAGGAGGCGCACGCGGCCGCGCTGGCGATCCTCGGCATGACGATCGGCGGCTGTCCGGTCGAGCGCCTGCTGGTCGAGCAGCGAGTTGTCGTGGAGCGCGAGCTGTACGCCGCCGTACTGACCGATGCGGCGACCCGGGGCCCGCTGCTCCTGGCCTCGGCTCGAGGCGGCATCGAGGTCGAGGAGTTGGCTTTGCAGGCGCCCGAGGCGCTGCTCCGGATCCCGGTCGACATCCGCCACGGCATCGACGCGGCCGCGCTGGCGCCCCGGCTGATGCCGCTCGGCGAGGGTGGGCTCGCCGCCGCCGTTGCCGACGTCCTGGCCAGGCTCTATCGGCCTCTATGCCTCGAGCGATGCCGAGCTGATCGAGATCAATCCGTTGGCGCTGACCCCCGGCGGTCGGCTGATCGCGCTCGACGCCAAGCTCGTGCTCGACGACGCCGCAGCCGGGCGGCGGCCTGAGCTCGCCGCGCTCGCGACGTCGGAGCTCCGGACGCCGCTCGAGGCGCTGGCGCTCGAGCACGGCCTGCGCTTCATCGAGCTCGCCGGCAGCGTCGGCGTGCTCGCGAACGGCGCCGGGCTCACGATGGCGACGATGGACGCGATCTCGCACTATGGCGGCGAGCCCGCGAACTTCCTCGAGATCGGCGGCGAGGCCTACCGGCTCGGCCGGCCGGCGCTCGAGCTGGTGCTCGCAAATCCGCGGGTGCGGAGCCTCGTGGTCAATTTCTGCGGCGCCTTTGCCCGGACCGACGTCATGACGGAGGGCTTGATCGAGGCCTGGCAGGCGCTGTCTCCCGAGGTGCCCGTCTTCTTCAGCATCCACGGCACCGGCGCCGACGAGGCGGTGGCGCTGGTCCGCACGCAGCTGGGTCTCGAGCCCTTCGATTCGATGGACGCCGCGGTCCGGGCGGCGGTCGAGGCGGCCCGGTGATCGTGCGCGCGCACGAGCGGGTCCTGGTCCAGGGCATCAGCGGCCGCCAAGGCTCGTTCTGGACCGAGCGCATGATCGCCTACGGCACCCGGGTCGTCGTCGGGGTCAACCCCAAGCGCGCAGGCGAGCTCTGCTGCGGCGTGCCGGTCCACGAGAGCGCGGTTGCGGCGATGGCGGCGAGCCCGTTCGAGGTCTCGGTGCTGTTCATCCCGCCGCAGGGCGTCAAGGCCGCAGCGCTCGATGCGCTCGCCGCCGGCTGCCGGAAGCTCGTGGTCCTGACCGAGCACGTTCCGCTGCAGGACACGGCATGGGTGCTCGCCGCCGCGCTCGCGGCCGGCGCTGCCGTGATCGGGCCGAACACCGCGGGCCTGGTGACCCCCGGCGAATGCTTCGTGGGCTTCATGCCGGCGTTCGACCGGCGGATCTTCGCGCCGGGTCCGGTCGGAGTGATCTCGCGCAGCGGCTCGCTCGGCACGCTTGCCTGCCTCGAGATCGCCCGCGCCGGGCTCGGGATCTCGGCCTTCATCGGCATCGGCGGCGATCCGATCCTCGGCACCACGACCCGCGATGCCCTGATCCTGCTCGAGGAGGACCCGCGCACCGCGGCCGTGGCGCTGCTCGGCGAGATCGGCGGCACGATGGAGGAGGCGGCCGCCGCCTACGCCGCGACGATGACCAAGCCGGTCGTGGCGTTCATCGCCGGCGCCGCCTCGCCGCCCGACAGGAAGATGGGCCACGCCGGCGCGATCATCAGCGGCGACCGTGGCAGCTATGCGGCCAAGCGCCGGGCGCTCGAGGCCGCAGGCGTCCAGGTGCTGCCGACCCCGACCGGGCTCGGCCAGGCGTTGCACGCGCGCCTCGAAGGGAGGACCTGACGATGGAGCTCGACGATCTGCTGCGCACCCCGGTCGAGCCGACCACCAAAGGCTGGCCGGCGCTGGCCGGCGCGCTGCCGCTCGGCGCGGTCGGCCGGCAGGGCTGGAACCTGCTGCGCCAGGACCTGCCGCTGCCGGTCGCCGTGCTCAAGGGTCCGGCGCTCGCCCACAACAGCCGCTGGATGCGAGGCTTCGTCGAGCGCTTCGACGTCCGCCTCTGCCCCCATGGCAAGACCACGATGGCGCCCCAGCTGTTCGCCCGCCAGCTTGCCGATGGCGCCTTCGGGATCACGGTTGCGACCGTCCAGCAGCTGATGGTCTGCCGCCGTTTCGGCGTGCCGCGGGTGGTGCTCGCCAACCAGCTGATCGGGCGCCAGGCGATTCGGACCGTGATCGCCGAGCTCGAGGTCCATCCCACCTTCGAGCTGCTGTGCGTGGTCGATTCCCTGGCCGGCTTGACGGCGCTCCGGCGTGAGCTCGCCGAACATCCGCTCGGGCGCCCGTTCGAGGTCCTGATCGAGGGCGGCGTCGTCGGCGGCCGGACCGGCTGCCGCTGCCTCGAGGACGCCCTGGCGATCGCGCGCGCGATCGCCGCGGCGCCGGAGCTGGCCCTGGTCGGGGTCGAGGGCTTCGAGGACGTCATGGGCGTCGGCATCAAGGACGCCGAGCCGAGGGTCGAGGCTTTTCTGAGCTTCCTGGTCGAGATTGCGCGCGCCTGCGCCCGGGAAAATCTGTTCGCGCCAGGCCCGGTGGTCCTCAGCGCCGGCGGCTCGAAACATTTCGATCAGGTGACCAGCGCCTTCCGCGCCGCCGGGCTCGGCCGGCCGGTCGAGGTCGTGCTCCGCAGCGGCTGTTACTTCAGTCACGATTCCAAGGTCTATACCGAGGCTTTCGCGCGCCTGGCCGAACGCATGCCCGAAGTTCGAGAACTTGGCCACGGGCTCCGGCCGGCGCTCGAGCTCTGGGCAGTCGTCCAGTCGACCCCGGAGCCCGGCCTCGCGGTCGCGACGCTGGGCAAGCGCGACGTCTCCCACGATCTCGGTCTGCCGCTGGCCCGGCAGTGGTACCGGCCGGGCCTGCACGCGCGGCCGCAGGATCTCGGCCAAGGATTCGAGGTCACCGGCCTCTACGATCAGCATGCCTGCCTGCGCGTGCCCACCGACAGCCCGCTCCAGGTCGGCGACCTGGTGAGCTTCGGCATCTCCCACCCGTGCACCACCTTCGACAAATGGCGGCTGCTCTACGTCGTCGACGACGACTACACCGTCACAGAAGCGATCCGCACATTCTTCTGAATCACGCCGTCAGCTCGGGTACCGGCCGATTGAAGCTCAGCCGGCGCAAGCCATTTTGAATCTCTGGACAGCTCATGAACAGGTCCCAAAGCAGGCCGCTCCGGTAATTCTCGATCATCGCCACGATCGGCCCTTGGTCGATCGCGAGGTAGGACTGCGCGTACCAGTCGTAGTGCTGGCTGAAGGCGTCGACGAAGCCGTACTCGCCCCAGATCCGGTCGCCGAGCTTGTGATAGAAATAGCGCAGCGCGCGCATCGAATGCTCGGGAGTATAGGGAAAAGAGGATAGCGCCGCGGTCGGCGCGATCACCCCGAGATCACGATCAGGGGCATGGCCGTGATATCCCTGATGATCGTCGCTCGAGGTCACTCCCCAACAGTCCGGGCCATAACCTTTGAAGCCCTGGGGATTGCGGATGCAATACTCGCGGTTGATCAAAGCATGATTGACGTTCTGCTCCCAATAATCGGCGTAACGATCCTTCAGGCCGCGCGGGTCGAGGCCGAGGAACGAGAAGTGGGCGAAGAACAGCGGGCCGCCGTAGTCGGGGCCGAGCGGCAGGCGGATGCCGTAGAACTCGCGACCGTTCTTGAAGTTGCGGCTCTCCGCCCAGCCCCGATGATAGACGTCCGGGTCGATCGGATAGCGGGGCGCCGACGCCGCGAGCACGTAGGCGAGCAGACACTCGTTCCAGCCGCGGATCTCGGCGTTCATGCTCCAGCCGTGGTTGGGGCTCCAATGCCAGTAGAGAACGCTCGAGCCAGCCCGCGTATGCCAGTTCCACTCGGCTTCTTCCCAGAGCTGATTGATCCGGGCGCGCAATCGGTTCTCCGGGTCGTCGTCCCGATCGAAGTACTGGCGGGCGCAGAGCAGGCCGGCGAGCAGAAACGCGGTTTCGACCACGTCGCCGCCGTCGTCCTTGCGACTGAACGGGATCGTTCTGCCGGTGTCGCCATGCAGGAAATGCGGCAGGATGCCGTGGTAGCTGTCGGCCCGATACATGAACTGGACCATCGCCAGCAGTCGCTCGGCCGCCTGCTCGCGACCGATCCAGCGGCGCGCGACCGCGACGATGATCGCCATGACGCCGAACCCGGTGCCGCCGGTGGTCACGACCTCCAGGCCATACTCGGGGCGCAGGTTGCTGCGCTCGCGCGCCAGACCGCAGCCCGGATGGGCGAAGTCCCAGAAGTAGCGGACCGTCTGCCGCTGCACCAGGTCGAGCAGGGCGTCATCGTTGAGGTCGTTCGGCTCGGGCATCGATCGGCGTTCCTCAGGAGGCGACCGCGACCGGGACCGGCGCCTTGGCCCGGGGTCGGCGCCAGCGCAGGCGCTCGGCGCTCGAGACCCGGACCAGCTGGAGCGTCCGGCGATAGAAGCCGTCCGGGTCGGGCGCACGCGCGATCCGGACCACCGCGGTAGCTGGCGAGTTCCTGCTCGAAGATCGACAGCATGCGCCGCCGCTGCGCCGGCTCGAGCGCATCCATGGCATCGTCCATGACCACCCAGCGCGGCGCCTGCAGCAGCAGGCGCGCGAACGCGAGCCGCTGCTGCTCGTCCAGGCCCAGGACCTTGTCCCACCGGTCCTCGCGCCCCAGCGCTGGCAGCAGGTGGCCAAGGTCGACCCGCTCGAGCGCGGCCCCGACCGCCGCCTCGTCCAGGCAGCCCGGCTCGGATGGATAGCAGACCGCGGCCGCGAGGGTTCCGAGCGGCAGGTACGGCCGGTCCGGCATGAACATGATCTCGCCTTCCGGCGGCAGGCGCACGGTGCCGGTGCCGCACGGCCATAAACCCGCGATCGCCCGGAACAGCGCGCTCTTGCCGGCGCCCTGCGCGCCGACGATCAGCACCCGCTCGCCCGGCCGCACCTCGATGCGGGCCTCCTCGAGCGCCGCCCGGCCATCGGCGAGCGCGATGGTCAGATCCTCGAGCACGAGGTTGCCATCTGGATCTGCGACCCGGTCGATCCGGCCGGCCTCCTCGCCGAGCGTCTCGATCGCCAGCAGCGCGTCGCGCAGCGCCGTGACCCGCAGCAGCGTCGCCCGCCAGTCGGCGATCTGGGAGACGTGGTCGACGAACCAGCGCAGCGACTGCTGCACCTGGTTGAAGGCGCCGACCACCATCATCAGGCCGCCGAACGAGAGATCGCCGCCGAAATAGCCGGGGGCCGCGACCAGGATCGGCACCACGAGCGCGAACCAGCCGTAGCCCGAGCTGACCCAGGTCAGATTCGGCAAGCCCGGTCGCGATCCGCACCATCAGGATCACCACGCGCTCGACGGCGGCGGTCAGGAGGCGGCGCTCGTCGCTCTCGCCGCCGTAGATCGCGATGCCCTCGGCGAACTCGTTGGCGCGCACGAGCGCAAAGCGGAGATCGGCCTCCCGCGCGTAGCGGTCGGCGTTGAGCGCGATCAGCGGCCGGCCGAGCCGCCAGGCGAGCAGCGAGCCGCCTAGCGAGTAGGCAAGCGCGCACCAGACCATGTAGCCCGGGATCGTGAAGCTTTGCCCGTCCATCTCGAACACGACCTCGGCCGAGAGCACCCAGAGCACGCCAACGAAGCTCACCAGCAGCAGCGACGCCTGCAGCAGGCCGACGATCAGCACCGCGGACAGCTCGGCCAGATGCTGCGTGTCCTGGTGGATGCGCTGGTCCGGGTTTTGCCCGATCTCGCCGGCAAAGCTCAACAGGTAGGCGCGCTTGGGCGCCAGCCACTGGCCGATCAGATCCTGGGTCAGCCACTCGCGTAGTCGGATCTTGCCCATCTCCTGCAGCCAGGTCTGGGCGACCACCAGCATCAGCAGGAACAGGACGATGCCCGCGAACACCAGGAGCTGGGTCGCGAACGCCGCGATCTGCTTCTGCTCGAGCGCGTCGTAGAAGGCGCCCTGCCAGACGTTGAGCCGGAGCTGGCCCGCGGTGTTGGCGCAGATCACGACCACGATTGCGGCCGCGAGCCAGCCGAGCCGCGCCCGGTATCCGGAAGCCTTGAGCGCGCGCAGCAGGGTCAGGAGCTGGGCGCTCAGACGGTCGTCGGTCCCGCCGGCCGGCGCCGGCGAGCAGTGCGGATCTCGAGGGTCCTGCTGCATTGCTGATGTTGATCCCAGCCGAGCTCAGACGGCGTTGGCCGCCTCGTGCGGTCCCGATGCGATCCTAGCACGCGATCGACAGCCTGCTTGCGTCAAAGACGCAGCGCCGCTTGCCCCGCGGCGGCGGAGCGCCCAGACTCCTGCCCATGTTGCTCTCGGTGCTCGATCTGTCGTTCGTCACCACGGCCACGCCGCCTGCCGCGGCGATCCGCAACACCCTCGACCTCGCGCGTCTGGCCGACCGGCTGGGCTACACCCGCTACTGGGTCGCCGAACACCACAATCTGCCCTCGGTCGCGAGCGGCGCGCCGGAGGTCATGATCGGCCAGATCGCGGCCACGACCGGCCACCTCCGGGTCGGCGCCGGCGGGGTCATGCTGCCCAACCACGCGCCGCTGATGGTTGCCGAGCGCTTCAAGGTGCTGGAGGCGCTGCATCCCGGCCGGATCGACCTCGGCATCGGCCGGGCGCCCGGCACCGATCGCCTGACCTCGCTGGCGCTCCGCCATCGCCAGGAGGTCCGCGCCGACGACGATTTCCTCGAGCGCTTCCAGGAGCTGGTGTGCTGGAAGCTCGGCAGCTTTCCCGAGGGCCACCCGTTCCAGGCGATCCACGTGATGCCGGACGACGTCGAGGTGCCGCCGATCTGGCTGCTTGGCTCCAGCGACTACAGCGCCGGGCTCGCGGCCTCGGTCGGCATTGGCTTCGCCTTCGCGCATCACTTCGCGCACCACGACGCCGCCGACGCGATCGGCCGCTATCTTGAGGGCTTCAAGCCATCGATCTGGCTCGAGCGCCCGCACGCGATCCTGGCGACCGCCGCGGTCTGCGCCGAGACCGATGCCGAGGCCGAGCGGCTGGCCTCAACCCTCGACTTCAACTACGTGCGCCGGGCCCAGGGCGAGTACCGGCCCCTGGTCAGCCCCGAGGAGGCGGAGGCCTATGCCTGGTCGCCGGCCGAGGAGAGGGCGCGGCGCGCCAACCGAGCCCGCCTGTTCGTCGGCGCGCCGGCCGCGCTCAAGGAGCGCCTGGGCGCATTCGCCGAGGCCACCGGCGCCCGTGAGCTGATGATCACGACCGCGATCTTCGACCACGACGCCCGCAAGCGCTCCTACGAGCTGCTCGCCGACGCGTTCGGCCTGAGCCCGACCCCGTGGCCGGTTGAGCCGGATCACTTGCCGGCGAGGAAGTCGAGCACGGCCTGATTGAACGCCTCGGGCTGCTGCCACATCGCGAAGTGGCTGGCGTCCTTCATGATCACGAGCTTGGCGTCCGGGACCAGCTCGGCGATCTCGGCCGCGTGCGCGGCCTCGATCGCCTCGTCGTGGTCGCCATCGAAAACCGTGGTCGGCACTTTGATCGCGCGCAGCTGGTCCTTGGTATAATGGGGTTCGGTCGCCCACATCCTCGAGATCTGCTCGACGAAGGCGTCGAACTCGGCCGGCGTCGGCGACAGCCGGGCGTAGTCCTTGGCGGCGCGCTCGATGTAGGCGTTGAAGATCGGATCGGTCGCGACGCTGGGCTTGACCCCCTCGGGCACGTAGTTGGCGGCGAACGCGAACAGGCGGCTCAGCCGCTCGGGATGGCGGATCGCGATGTCGAGCCCGATGATGCCGCCGTCGCTCCAACCGACCAGCGCCGCCTCGTCGATCCCCAGATGATCGAGCAGCGCCAGGTAGTCGTCGGCCATCAGCGCGTAGCCGAACGTTTGTTCGGAGCGCGTGCTGCGGCCATGGCCGCGGCTGTCGGCGACGATGACCTTGTGGCCCGCGGCCAGCGCCGGGACCTGAAAGCCCCATACATCGGCATGGCCGAGGCCGCCGTGGATCAAGAGCACCGGGTCGCCCTCGCCGTAGACCGCATAGTACATCTTGATGTCGTTGACCGGCGCCATGCCGCTCTCGACCGGCTTTGGCATCGCAGGCGGCGCCGGCAGCGTCTGCCAGACCTCCTGGGCATCGGCCGTGGCGCTCAGCAGCAGCCCCGCCACGAGGCCGATCATCAGCTTTGTCATGGGCGTCCCTCCTCCGCGTCTGCGCCCAATAATGGCCCTCGTCCACACCTTGGAGAAGCGCGAAGCGCGATCACGCGGGCTGGACCTGCGGCCGCGGGCGCCACCAGCGCCAGACCAGTGGCCCGAGCAGCGCGAGCGCGGCAATGATCAGCAAGCTTGCGGACAAAGGATCGGTGAAGAACACGGTCCAGTCGCCGCGGTTGATCGAGAGCGCGCGCCGGAACTGCGCCTCGGCGAGCGGGCCCAAAATCAGGCCGATCACGCAGGGCGCCACCGGCACGCCCAGCACGCGCATGCCGAAGCCGACCACGCCGATCAGGTAGAGCAGGATCAGGTCGACGACGTTGTTGTTCAGCGTGTAGGCGCCGATCGTCGCGAACACCAGAATGCCGGCGTAAAGCTGCGGCCGCGGGATGGTCAGGACCTTCACCCACAGGCCGACCAGCGGCAGGTTGAGCAGCAGCAGCATGACATTGCCGACGTAGAGGCTCGCGATCAGGCCCCAGACCAGATCCGGCTGGGTCGTGAACAGCAACGGCCCCGGCTGCAGCCCGAACTGCTGGAACGCGGCGAGCAGGATCGCGGCCGTGGCCGAGGTCGGCAGCCCGAGCGCCAGCAGCGGCACCAAGACGCCGGCGGCGGCGGCGTTGTTGGCGGCCTCGGGTCCCGCGACCCCCTCGATCGCGCCTTGGCCGAACTCCTCGGGCCGCCTGGCGAGGCGCTTTTCGACCAGGTAGGAGAGGAAGGTCGGAATCTCGGCGCCGCCCGCCGGCAACGCGCCGAACGGGAAGCCGAGCGCAGTGCCGCGCAGCCACGCCTTCCACGAGCGCGCCCAGTCCTCGAAGCTCATCCAGATCGACCCCTGGACAGGCGTGATCTCCTCCGGCTCGTAGCGGTAGCGGCTGGCGACGTAGAGGGCCTCGCCGACCGCGAACAGGCCGACCACGACCACGATCACGTCGATGCCGTCGAGCAGTTCGGGGATGCCGAGGGTAAAGCGCGCCTGGCCGGACTGCGTGTCGATCCCGACCAGGCCCAGCGCCAGGCCGAAGAACAGGCTGGCGAGGCCCCGGGCGAGCGAGTTGCCGAGGACCGCGGTGACGGTCGTGAACGCCAGCACCATCAGCGCGAAATAGGCGGCCGGACTGAAGCGCAGCGCGACCTGCACCATCAGCGGCGCGATGAAGGTCAGCGCGAGCGTCGCGATCGTGCCGGCGACGAACGAGCCGAGCGCGGCGGTCGCCAGCGCCGGGCCGCCGCGGCCCTTGCGGGCCATCAGGTTGCCTTCGAGCGCGGTCACGATGGTCGCCGACTCGCCGGGCGTGTTGAGCAGGATCGAGGTGGTCGAGCCGCCATACATGGCGCCGTAGTAGATGCCCGCGAACATGATGAAGGCGGCGGTCGGGTCGAGGTTGAAGGTCACCGGCAGCAAGAGGGCCACCGTCAGCGCCGGGCCGATCCCGGGCAGCACGCCGACCGCGGTGCCGAGCGTGACCCCGACCAGCGCCCAGAACAGGTTGACGGGCGTGAGCGCGACCGCGAAGCCCTGGGCTAGCGCAGCGAGCGTCTCCATCCCCGCGAAGCCTCCTGATGCCTCCCTGCGGGAGGGCCTACCCGAGCAGCGAGCCCAGCACGCCGGCCGGAAGCACCAGCCCCAGCCCGCGCGTGAAGGTGACGTAGGTAGCCAGGCACAGGATCAGGCCGACGGCAGCGTTCAGCGCCGGGCGGCGGCTGCCGAAGGCGTACGCGACCGCGACGAACAGGGCTGCCGAGGCGATCACGAACCCGGCCGGCTTGATCAGGACCATCTGCAGGACGAGCCCGGCCGTGACCGCGAGCGCCGGCGGCAGGTCCAGCTCGAAGCCCTCCGGCTGCGCGACCACCCCGGCGATCGCCTCGTACAGCAGCGCCGCCCCGACCAGCAGAAGGCCGAGCGCGACCAGCCACGGGATCACCGTGGGCCCGATCGCGGCATAGCCCGGGCCGGTCCGCAGCATCGCCGTCTCGAACGCGACGAAGGCGCCGAGCACGAGGACAAAGGCCGCGAGCACCGCTTCGCCCAGGCGCAGCCCGCGGGCGATCGGCATCGGCGCGGTCCGGCCCCTTGGCTACTGCACCAGGCCGATGTTCTTGAGGACCGTCTCGACCTGCGCCCGGTCCTGTGCCAGGAACTGGGCGAACTCGTCCGGCGGCAGGTAGAGGTTCAGCCAGGCGCGCTCCTTGAGCGTATTCTGCCAGGCCTCGCCCTCGACCATCTTGCCGACCGCGTCGGCCAGCGCCTGCTTGTCCTCGTCCGAGATCTCCGGCGGCGCGAACACGGCGCGCCAGTTGGTCAGCTCGACCTCGACCCCCTGCTCCTTCAGGGTCGGGATGTCGGCGCCCTCGAGGCGCTCGGCCGAGGAGATCGCGAGCGCGCGCAGATCGCCGGTCTCGATCTGGCCGGCGAACTCCTGATAGCCGCTCACGCCGGCGCTGACGTGACCGCCCAGGATCGAGGCCAGCGCTTCGCCGCCACCGGAGAACGGCACGTAGTTGATGCCGCTCGGGTCGACGCCGACCTCTTTGGCGATCAGGCCGACCAGCATGTGGTCGGTGCCGCCGGCCGAGCCGCCACCCCACGAGACCGACTGCGGATCCGCCTTGAACTGGGCTACTAGGTCGTCGAGGGTCTGGATCTCGGAGCTCGCCGGCACGACGATAACCTCATATTCGCCGGTGAGCCGCGCGATCGGCGTGACCTGCTCGAGCGTGACCGGCGACTGGTTGGTCAGGATCGCGCCGAGCATGACCAGCCCGCCGGTCAGCAGCGCGTTGCCCTGGCCCTGCTTGCTGGAGACGAACTGGGCCAGCCCGATAGTGCCGCCCGCACCCGGGACGTTGACCACCTGGATGCCGCTCGCGAGGCCCCCCGCCTGCAGCGCGCTCTGCATCGCCCGACCGGTCTGGTCCCAGCCGCCGCCGGGCGCAGCCGGCACCATGATCTCGAGGTCCTGGATCTGTGCCGCCGCCGGCGGCGTGACCGCCACAGCCGCGAGCAGCGAGGCTGCGCCGGCGACCAGCCCTAGTCTACCCATGGAAGCCTCCCTGTGGTTTAGCGACCACCGCTCATTGCAGCCCTCGGCGGCACCTCGACGGATCGCCTCTGTCTGGGGATCATAAGCATCTGCTTGCGGGCGACAAGCGCCGCCCCGTCCGCAGGCGGGCGACTTCCTGATCGGCTCGAACGCGGAGCGCGTCAGCCGGCGCGCCCAATGCAGCGTGCTGCTGGCCCGGTGACCCGGAACGGACCGCTCGCCCGCTAGCTTCCAGGCTTGGCGGCGCGGAGCGCTGCGAGGAAGCGTGCGCGGCGGGCGCGCTCGAAGGGCGAGGGGATCTCACGCCCGGCCATGAGCCCGGACGGGCGGAAGATCAGGATCAACAGCATCACGACCGCGACCCCCAACTCCTGGACGCCGAGCGGCAACGACAGCGTGACGCCGCCGAGCTCGATCCCCTCTTCGAACTGGCGCAGCACCTCGACGATCGCCGAGATCGCGACCGCGCCGACCACCGCCCCGGTCAGGCTCCGCTGGCCGCCCACGATCAGCATCGCGAGCGACAGGAAGGTCAGCGCCAGCCAGAAGTTCTTGACCGCGATCGAGCCGATGAAATGGGCCTGCAACACGCCGCCGACGCCCATGAAGAAGGCGCTGATCACGAACGCGATCAGGCGCTGCCAGGCGATGTCGATGCCGGCGGCGCGGGCCGCGACCTCGTCCTCGCGCGCCGCCCGGAGAGCCAGGCCAAAACGCGATCGCTGATAGACGTAGGCGACGAACAGCGCCGCGACCAGCCAGCCGAGCGCCACCCACATGTCGACGTAGAGCGGCACGCCCGGCAAGGTCGCCGCGCCCATCGTCCAGGCCGACCAGTTGGTGTAGAAGGTATGAAACATGCCGAGCACGGCCAGTGAGGCGATGCTGGCAGCCAGACCTGAGAGGCGCATGATCGGGAAGCCCACGATCAGCGCGACCACGGCCGCGAGCGCGGCCGAGGCGATCGCGGACGGGAACACCGGGTACTGATAGCTCGCCAGCAGCGCCGGCAACTTGAGCGCAAAGCTCTTCTTGAACACGCTGAGGGTCAGCCAGGCGGTCGCGTAGGCGCCGATCAGCGTGAAGGCGATGTGGCCGAACACCAGCACGCCGGCGTTGCCGATGAAGATGTAGAGCCCGACTACGAGAACCGCCCGGATCCAGGCGTCCGTCAGCGTGCGCGCGAGCACGCCATCGCCGCTCGCCCAGACCAGCACCGTGATCGCGAGCAGGATCAAAGCCAGCGCCAGCGGCGTCCAGTAGTCGTGGAGCACCGTCAGCAACCGGTTCTCAGGCGCCACCTAGACGCGCTCCTCGACCGCCCTGACCTTGACTAGGCCGGACGGGCGGAGCAGCAGGATGAGGAGGATCATGCCGTAGACCCACACGTCGCGGTTGGGCCGCCAGTCGATCGGCAGCACGACCTGGAAGAAGACGCTCGCAACCCCGACGATGAAGCCGCCGAGCACGGCACCGGCGAGGCTGCCCATGCCGCCGACCACGGTTGCGACGAACGCGAACAGCACGAGCGGCACGCCCATGTGATAGGCGAGCACGCCGGTCTGCGCGACCAGCAGCAGCGAGACCACGGCGGCGAGGAAGCCGCTGATCGCGAACGCCGCGGCGATCACCCGGTTGGCGCGCACGCCGAGCAGGCGCGCCATGCCGAAGTCCTCCGAGGCGGCGCGCATGGCGACCCCCATTGGGGTCCGCCGCAGGAACAGCACGAGCAGCAGCAGCAACAAGATCGTGACCACGATCGTGATCAGCTGCAGCTTGGGGACCCGGATCCCGGCGACGATGATCGGCTCCGCGAGCCCGGCCCAGAGGTTTACCGCCTTGGGCCGGCCGCCGTAGATCATGATCACCAGATTCTCGAAGAAGAAGCTGAGCGCGAATGAGGTGATCAGCAGCACCGAGGGCGCCGCCCTGCGCACCGGGCGGAAGGCTAGGCGCTCGGACGCGAGCGCCACCAGGACGACGAACAGGCAGATCGCGCCGATCAGCAAGGGGGTCGGCCAGGCGCCGATCAGAAGGGTCGCGGTGACCGCGCTCGACGGCACGATCAGCGCGTAGGCGCCGAGCATGATGAAGTCGCCGTGGGCGAAGTTGATCAGGCGCATGATGCCGAAGATCAGGCCGATCCCGAGCGCCACCAGCGCGTACAGGCTGCCGAGCGCGATCGCATCGATCGCGTTCTGGACCAGACCCGTCACGGATCGCGGTCCGGGTCGCTCAGGCGCGGCGTCGAGCGATCTCTACCGCGCCCGGACCGGTCACTCGTAGAGTTCGGGCGTGAACTCCGGGAAGATCAGCTTCAACTCCGGCGGATCCTCGACCGTGATCAGGTCGGCGAAGCTGCCCTTGCCGCCCTGGATCTGGATCACCGCCATCGGATGCACGAGATCGATGTGCATCTCCTCGGTGAAGGTCGTGGCCCCCCACAGCAGCGCCTGCTTGTCGAACTTGTTGAGCTCGGCCAGCACCGCATCGCTCTCGAGGCTGCCGGCCCGCTCGGCCGCGATCTTGATCGCCTCGACCACGCTGTAGCCATTGAGCGGGAACGAGCTCTCCGGCTCGCCATATTTGTCCCGATAACGCGCGAAGAACTCGTTGACCTCGGGGCGCGGGTCGTCGCCGTACTTCGAGCCGAACGTGATCGCGTAGTGATCGTTGAGGCCGGGCACACCCTCGACCCAGTAGTCGCCGTCCATCGAATTGCCGCCGATCAGCGGCACGTCGATGCCGGCCGCGCGCAGCTGGCGGATCGCGCTGACCGCGCCCGGGACGTAGGAGCAGAGCATCATCACCTCGGGCTCGCCCTTCTCGGCCGCCGCCTGCTTGTAGCGGGTGATCTGGGAGGCGATCGAGGCGTCCTCCTGCATGAAGGTGTCGACGCCGATCACCTCGCCGCCGAGCTTCTTCCAGTACTCGAGAAAGCCGTGGCAGATGCTCTTGTCGTACTCGATCGAGGCATCCAGCAGGCCATAGGCCTTGCGCCAGCCGCGCTTCCAGGCGTAAGCCGCGCCGACCGCGCCCTCGCCCTGGCCGTAGATCTCCATCGTGAAGGCATAAGGCCCGATGCCCTGGACGCCCATCTTGGCGTCCGAGGCGCAGAACGCGATCGCGATGATGCTATTGTCGTTGGCGACCGTGGCCGCCGGCGCGCCCATGTCGTAGTCGCAGGAGACCGCCATGAACTGGGCGCCGTTCGCGATCACCTCGGCCGCGGCCTTGGCGCCCTGGACGGTATCGGTCTTGGTGTCGGCGACGACCGCCTTGATCTGCTTGCCGAGGATGCCGCCCTTGGCGTTGAAGTCCTCGATCGCCATCATGGCACCCTTGAGCGGCGGGCCGTCGTAGGCGTTCATCCAGCCGCTCTCGGCGATCGCGAAGCCGATCACGACCTCGTCGTCGGCGGCCTGAGCAGGCATCTGCATGGCCAGCATGACGGCCGGCAGCGCCGCCAGGGCGCCCCGTGCGATCTTGGGTGTCATTCCCGTCCCTCCCGACTTCGTGCGGCGCGTCCGTTGTGCGCTGCACCCCGAGATGACACTCATCCCATCACACCGGCGGGATGTAAAGGAGGGCCTCCCCGGCGGGAACGCCCGAGCAGTGGTTTTGCGCCCGTTCTAGCGCATCCGGCGACGGTTGATCGCGCTGCTTCAGCTCGGGAGTATATGGTTCCAGAAGCCCGGCGGCGGCTCGATCTGCTGCACGACCTCGACCCCAGGCCTCGTTACCTAAGCCCTAGGCGATCGCCAGCCCGCCGGCGCTCGAGCTCGGGCCGCGGCATCCGCGTTGATCGCGGCGGATCGGGGGCTCCGGCATCGGCGCGCATGACTTCGGGCGCCCGCTTCGGCTAGAACTTCCCCAGGGAGCCTGCAGGGGGGAGATTGGCCGATGACCGTCATGACCGACACCCGGTTGGAGATCCGCCCGCTCTCGAGCGCGCTCGGCGCCGAGATCTTCGGGGTCGACCTGGCCGAACCGCTTGACGATGACACTGTGCGGGCGCTGCGCACGGCGCTGCTCGAGCACGTCGTGATCTTCTTTCGCGACCAGGAACTGACCCCGCAGGGCCTACTCGCGCTTGGCCAGCGCTTCGGCGAGGTGGTCGAGTATCCGCTGATCAAGGGCCTGCCGGAGTGCCCGCTGGTCCTGCCGGTGATCAAGGAGCCGGAGGAGCGCGCGAATTTCGGTGGCGTCTGGCATTCCGACACCGCCTATCTCGAGCGCCCGGCGATGGCGAGCCTGCTCTATGCGCTCGAGACCCCGCCGGCCGGCGGTGACACGATGTTCGCCAACATGTACCTGGCCTACGAGAGCCTGTCCGAGGGCATGCGGCGGCTGCTCGACGGGCTCAAGGCGGTCAACGTCGCCGGCAAGCAGGTGGCGCTGCAGACGCGTAAGGAGATGTACAGCAAGCGCGCGACCGCAGCCGACGTCGAGGCGGTGAGCACGGTGCACCCGGTGGTCCGCACGCACCCAGAGAGCGGGCGCAAGTCGCTCTACGTCAACCTCGCCCACACGCTCCGCTTCGAGGACATGACCGAGGCCGAGAGCGCGCCGCTGCTGAGCTGGCTGTTCGCCTGGCAGATCCAGCCCGAGTTCACCTGCCGCTTTCGCTGGCGCCCGGGCTCGCTCGCCTTCTGGGACAACCGGGCGAGCCAGCACTACCCGCTCAACGACTATCACGGCTATCGGCGGGTCATGCACCGGGTCACGCTGGTGGGCGACCGGCCGCGCTGAGCGTACCGGTGGCCGCCCGCGTACGTTCCGGGACGCTGTAGTTGCAGTCGTGAGGGGGTGAGATGTCGGGTCGGGCTGCACGCGCCGGGCTCGCGCTGGCCGCCGCGTGGCTGCTCGCCGCGCCGGCGGCGGGCGAGGAAATTCGCGACTGGCCTTGCGAGCGGCCGTTCGCCGAGCGCTTTGTCGCCGAGGAGGTCTGGGGCGGGCGGTTGCCCGGGCCGCTGCCGGACGACTGGCGCGCCGATCCCCTGGTCAGCGACGTGGTCGAGTTCGCCGCCCACCCCGAGAACACGCCCAACCAGGGCAGCACCAGGATCCGGGCGTTCGCCGATGGACTCGGCAACGATCGGCAGGCGCCGCTGCTCGGGGTGTTCGCCGGCCTGCTCGAGGAGTTCGATATCCAGCGTGGATTTGTAATTGAGGGGGTGCGCGATCTGGTCGTCCGCGCTAAGATCATTGGCGAAGCGGTCGAGAACAATGAGGCGGCGCTCGCCGCGCTGCCGACCGACGCCGGGCCCGAGGTCGAGGAGCAGCGCCAGGCGCAACAGGAGGCGCGCTTCTGGAACGCCCGCAATATGGACGATGCCCTCGACGACGCCCGGTTTCTCTGCCGTCGCTACGCCTACCTGGACGAGAAGCTACGCCGCCTGAGCGCCGCCATCCGTGCGGCCTGGTGAGCGTTTTCTGGCCGATCTGACAAACCGGACGGCCGCGATCATTGTGGCCATGGGGGACAAAGATGATGCGAAACTCGGGTTGGTGGCTAACGACAGCCCTTGCCCTGGCCTTAGGGCCGGCCGGCTGCACAGGGACGCAGGAGGCCAACGCGCAATCTGACAAGACGGCGTCCATGACCGGAGCACAAGGCAGCTGGCCAGTCTATGGCGGCGATCTGTCGAACACCCGCTTTGCCACCGACGATCAGATCAACGCCGGCAACGTCGAAACCCTACACCTGAAGTGGATCTTCCAAACTGGCGTGCTCGGCTCCTTCGAAACGACGCCGATCGTCGAGGACGGCGTGATGTACATCACCACGCCCTATAACCACGTGTTTGCGATCGACGCCGCGACCGGCCAGCAGCTCTGGCATTACGAGCATAAGCTCGGCACCACGATCTTCTGCTGCGGCCCGAACAACCGCGGCGTGGCGCTGGCCGGCGACAAGGTCTACATGGCGACCCTGGACGCCATGCTGGTCGCGCTCAACAAGCAGACCGGCGAGGTGGTCTGGGAGACCGAGATCGCCGACCCGGAGTTCGGCTATTCCGAGACGGTCGCGCCGACCGTCTACGAGAACAAGGTGATCCTCGGCATCTCGGGCGCCGAATACGGGATCCGCGGCTTCATCAGTGCCTATGACAAGGACAGCGGCGAGCTGATCTGGCGCTGGCACACGATCCCGGAGCCGGACGAGGTCATGCCCGACGGCACCAAGGGCTGGTACGGCAACTTCACCAACGTCGCCGACGGCGTCAACCCGCTCAACCGCGACATCGCAGCCGAGAAGGCGGCGATCGCCCAGTATCCAGATGCCTGGAAGCGGGGCGGCGGCTCCAACTGGATGACCAACGCGATCGATCCCGAGCGCGGCCTGGTGTTCGCGACCATCGGCAACCCCTCGCCCGACCTGTACGCCGAGATCCGGCCGGGCGACAACCGCTGGACCGAATCCCTGGTCGCGCTCGATGTGAACACCGGCAAGCTGGTCTGGGGCTATCAGTACGTGCCGCACGACCCCTGGGATCTGGACGCGGTCTCGCCGCCGATCCTGGCCGACGTCAGAGGCACGGACGGCCAGACGGTGCCGGCGGTGATTTACGGCGGCAAGACCGGCTGGGTCTACGTCCACGACCGGGAGACCGGCGAGTTGATCCGGCGCTCGGATGCGATGATCCCGCACGAGAACCTGTTCACGCAGCCGACCGAGGCCGGCATCCGGATGCTGCCGGGCGCCAACGGCGGCGTCGAGTGGTCGCCCGGTGCCTTCAACCCGAACACCCGCCTGGTCTACTACGACAACCTCCACCAGCCGATGACCTACACCGTCAAGAAGGAGCCCTGGCAGAAGGGCAAGCTGTGGCTGGGCGGCGCCTTCACCGCGATCCCGGGCGAGGACCAGTGGGGCAACGTTTCCGCCGTCAACGTCGATACCGGCAAGATCGCCTGGCAGGCGCGCAGCGAAGATCCGATGATCGGCGGGACGCTGACCACCGCGGGCAACCTCGTGTTTGCGGGCGAGGGCAACGGCAGTTTCAACGCCTACGATGCCACGACCGGCGAGAAGCTGTGGTCGTTCCAGGCCGGTGCCGGTGTCAACTCGGCGCCGATGTCGTTCACCCACGACGGCCAGCAGTACATCGCGGTCGCAGCCGGCGGCAACTTCCAGCTCAATTACAAGCTCGGCGACGCGCTGCTGGTGTTCGGCCTCGACTGAGGACGCGCGACTCCGGCCGTTTGGCCATGAACCACGCCGGGGGCCGTCGCGAGGCGGCCCCCCCTCCTTCTGAAGGACCCGAAGCGATGAGAGTGCGGACGATCGCGCTGGCCCTGCTGATCGCTGGTGGTGCCGGCGGCGCCGCCGGCGAGGAGCACGTCGTGCCATCCTGGATGACGGTCGATGCCGGTGCCAGAACGATCGCGATGGACGTGGTTGCAGGCTTCAATGCCAATAACAGCAGCTGGAACTACAACGGCTATTACGATGGCGACCTGACCGTGGTCCTGCCGCTCGGCTGGAGTGTCCGGATCACGTTGGCCAACCGGGACGGTGACGTGCCCCACAGCCTCGTGGTGATGGCCGATCCGGGCGGCGCCGATCTGCCGCTCGAAGCCGGGCGCGAGCAGGCGGCGTTTTCGCGCGCCTATTCCAAGAGTCCCGAGCAGGGCATCTCGGCGGGCGACCACGACACGATCTCGTTCAAGGCCAAGGAGGCGGGCAGCTATCTCTGGTTTTGCGGCGTGCCGAGCCACGGCCAGAGCGGCATGTGGGTGCACCTCGAGGTCACCGCCGACGCCGATGCTCCCTACCTACGGATCGCCCCGGGCGCCGAGCCCGGCCGACCCTAGCGTCCGGCGCGCGCGTGCTTTTGGGCTCCGGCTTCGGCAGCATCGCAGGCGGTACGCGACCCGCGATCACCGATCGGGGCCGCTGGAACGAGCGCACTTAAGTGCCGCTCGTCAATCCGCGCCAAGTCGGCGCCGCTGATCGACCGGTCACCGAGGCTTCACGGCCGGCGGGGATCAGTTGCACTTCCGTCGAAATCTGTTAATGAAGGTCGGTTGTGCTTAGGGAGGCTAACAAGGTGCCCGACGTTCCAGATCATACCAAGCTCGCCGAGCTGACGGCGGAAATCGTCTCGGCTTACGTCTCCAATAACCCGGTGTCGGTTGCTGAGATGTCGAGCGTGATCAGCTCGGTCGCCCAGCATCTCGGAGCGCTGGCGACCGAGGAGCCCGAGGCCGCCGCGCCCAAGCCGGCGCCCGCGGTCGCGATCCGCCGCTCGGTCAGCCGGGATCAGATCACCTGCCTGGTCTGCGGCGGCAAGCACAAGGTGCTGAAGCGCCATCTGGCGGTCGCGCACCAGCTGACCCCGATGGAGTACCGGGAGCTGTTCGGACTCAAGCGCGATTACCCGATGGCCGCCCCGAGCTACGTCCAGGAGCGGGCGGAGATCGCAAAGCGGATCGGCCTCGGTCGGCCGCGCAAGGCTGGCGCCGGTCGCCGTCCCAAGACGGCGGCCAAGAGCGCGGGCCAGTAATCGCAGGGCACGCACCTGCCCGACACCGCTGCCGGCCGGTGGCCACGGCCGGCAGCCCGCTCGCGCCGGTCCTCGAACGCTGAACCAATCGTCCGGATGCGTGTTTGATCTTCCGGCCGAGGGCGGGTATGTCCGCGTCTCTTTGCCCGCTGGCAGCCGGAGGACTTGCGTGATCGT
Organism: uncultured Alphaproteobacteria bacterium; assembly: GCA_963840925.1. Classification (GTDB taxonomy): domain Bacteria; phylum Pseudomonadota; class Alphaproteobacteria; order Geminicoccales; family Geminicoccaceae; genus DATAOG01. Next base: position 29,737 of record CAWJAY010000021.1, on the reverse strand, counting down.
CCCCTATCCTCTCCGTCGGTCGAGGCCGCCCGGCATCGCAGCCCGGGCCGGCTGAGCAATGGTCAGAGCCCGCAGCTCGGTCTGGCCCGGGAGGCCCTATCCGCTGGGTGCGACCTGGGATGGCTCCGGCGTCAACTTCGCCCTGTTCTCGGTCAATGCGACCCGCGTCGAGCTGTGCCTGTTCGACAGCAGCGGGCGGCGCGAACTCGAGCGCATCGAGCTGCCCGAGTACACCGACGAGGTCTGGCACGGCTATCTGCCGGACGTCGGACCCGGCCAGCTGTACGGCTATCGGGTGCACGGGCCGTACGAGCCGCGCCGCGGCCATCGGTTCAACCCGAACAAGCTGCTGATCGATCCCTACGCCCAAGTCCTGCAGGGCATGCTGAGCTGGACCGATGCCCATTTCGGCTACCGCATCGGCAGCCCGCGTCAGGACCTGTCGTTCGACCGCCGGGACAATGCCCGCGCGACGCCCAAATGCTGCGTCGTCGACCCGGCGTTCACCTGGGGCGAGGATCGCCAGCCGCGGGTGCCCTGGCCCGAGACGGTGGTCTACGAGGCCCATGTCCGCGGCCTGACCGAGCGCCATCCCGACCTGCCGGTCCGGCTGCGCGGCACCTACGCCGGGCTCGGCTCGCCGCCGATGATCGACTACCTTCTCGGGCTCGGGATCACTGCGATCGAGCTGTTGCCGGTGCACGCCTTCGTCGACGACCGGCGGCTGGTCGAGCAGGGGCTCAGGAATTACTGGGGTTACAACACGCTCAACTATTTCGCCCCGGAGCCACGCTACGCCGCCACCAGCAGCGCCAGCATCGAATTCAAGTCCATGGTCAAACGGCTGCACCACGCCGGCATCGAGGTGATCCTGGACGTGGTCTACAACCACACCGCCGAGGGCGACCAGATGGGCCCGACCCTCAGCTTCCGCGGCATCGACAACGCCAGCTACTATCGGCTGATCCCGGGCGACGAGCGCTACCACATCGACGAGACCGGCTGCGGCAACACGGTCAACCTGAGCCACCCGCGGGTCCTGCAGCTGGTGATGGACTCGCTCCGGCACTGGGTCGAGGACATGCACGTCGACGGCTTCCGCTTCGACCTCGCCTCGACGCTCGGTCGCGAGAGCCACGGCTTCGATCCGGGCAGCGGCTTCTTCGACGCGATCCGTCAGGACGAGGTCCTGCGCACGGTCAAGCTGATCGCCGAGCCCTGGGACATCGGCCCGGGCGGCTACCGGCTCGGCAACTACCCACCGGGCTGGGGCGAGTGGAACGACCGGTACCGCGATGGCGTGCGCCGCTACTGGCGGGGCGATGAGGGCATGCTGCCGGAACTGGCGGCCCGGCTCACCGGCTCGAGCGACATTTTCGAGCATCTGGGCCGCCGGCCGTGGGCCAGCGTCAACAAGATCACCGCCCACGACGGCTTCACGCTCAACGACCTGGTCTCCTACGATCACAAACATAACGAGGCCAATCTCGAGGACAACCGCGACGGCACCGACGCCAACTACAGCTGGAACCACGGCGAGGAGGGGCCGACCGACGACCCGGCGATCACGACGCTGCGCGAGCGCCAGAGGCGCAATCTGCTGGCGACCCTGCTCTTGTCCCAGGGCACGCCGATGCTGCTCGGCGGCGACGAGTTCGGGCGCAGCCAGCAGGGCAACAACAACGCCTATTGCCAGGACAGCGAGATCAGCTGGTTCGACTGGGCCGGGATCGGTCCCGAGGGCGAGCGCCTGCAGGCCTTCGTCCGCGATCTGATCGCGCTGCGCAAGCGGCATCCGGCGTTGTGCCGGCCGCGCTTCCTGCACGGCCACGATCACTCGCTGGACGGGCTGAAGGACATCACCTGGCTCACGCCCGAGGGCGTCGAGCCGGACGAGGCCTATTGGCGTAACGGCCACAGCCGCTGCGTCGGCCTGCTGTTGAACGGCAAGGCCGGCGGCTACCGCTCCTGGGACGGCCGGCCGCTCGACGACGACCTGCTGTTGATCCTGCTGAACGCGCACCATGACGAAGTGAGCTTTGCGCCGCCCGCGATGGCGCCGGCCGGGCGCTGGCGCCGCCTGATCGACACCGCGGCGCCGGAGCCTGCGGCCGCCGAGCCCCATCCGGACGGTGAGGCGTTCGCGCTCGCCGGCCGTGCGCTGGCATTGTTCGCGCTCGAGCCCGCCGCCGCACCGCCGCAGACGGCGGCAACGGTCGCGGGCTTCGAGCTACCGTTCGGCGCGGAGCTGCGGGCCGACGGCATGGCTCGCTTCCGGCTCTGGGCGCCCGGCCAGGAGCGCGTGGCCTTGGTCCTCGACGAGCGCGAGCCGCTCGCCATGACCGAGGGCGAAGGCGGCTGGTTCGAGGTGGTTACCGAGGCCGCTGCCGCCAGCCGCTACTGCTATGAGCTCGACAATGGTCTGAGGATCGCTGATCCGGCTGCGCGGGCGCAGGAAATCGACGCCAAGGGCCAAAGCCTGGTCGTCGATCCCCGTGCCTACGTCTGGCAGCACCCGGCCTGGGCCGGCCGGCCCTGGTCAGGCACGGTCCTCTACGAGCTGCACGTCGGCACCTTCAGCGCCGAGGGTACGTTCGAGGGCGTGCGCCAGATGCTGCCGTACTTGGCCGGGCTCGGCGTCACCGCGATCGAGCTGATGCCGGTCGCCGACTTCGGCGGCGGGCGCAACTGGGGCTACGACGGCGTCCTGCCGTTCGCACCCGATCGCGCCTATGGCGAGCCCCACGACCTGAAGCGCCTGATCGACGACGCCCATGGCCAGGGGCTGATGGTCTTCCTCGACGTCGTCTACAATCACTTCGGCCCCGACGGCAATTATCTGCCGCTGCTGGCGCCCGAGTTCTTCACCGAGGACCTGCCCACGCCCTGGGGCGCCGCGGTCGACTACACCCAGCGGCCGGTGCGCGACTTCGTGATCAGCAACGCGCTCTACTGGCTCGAGGAGTACCGCTTCGACGGCCTGCGGCTCGATGCCGTGCACGCGATCCAGGACCCGAGCGAGGTGCACATCTTGACCGAGCTCGCCGAGACTGTGCGCAGGACGATCGGCGGCGAGCGCTACGTCCACCTCGTGCTCGAGAACGACGCCAACCAGGCGCGCTACCTGGAGCGGGATGCCGACGGCACGCCGCTGTACTACTCCGCCCAATGGAACGACGACTTCCACCACGTCGCGCACACGCTACTGACCGGCGAGAGCGCCGGCTACTACGCGGACTACGCCGATCGGCCGGTCGAGCGTCTGGCGCGGGCGCTCGATCGCGGTTTCGTCTATCAGGGCGAGCCGTCGGCGCACCGGGGCGGGGTGCCGCGCGGCGAGCCGACCGGCGACCTGCCGCCGCTCGCGTTCGTCAATTTCCTGCAGAACCATGACCAGATCGGCAACCGCGCCTTCGGCGAGCGCCTGAGCACGCTGGCCGAGCCCACCGCCCTCAAGGTGATGCAGGCGCTGCTGCTGCTGGCGCCGCAGGTGCCGCTGCTGTTCATGGGCGAGGAGTGGGGCGCGAAGGAGCCGTTCCTGTTCTTCTGCGATTTCCACGACGAGCTTGCCGACGCGGTGCGCGAGGGCCGGCGCCGCGAGTTCGCCCATTTTCCGCAGTTCGCCGACGAGGCAGCCCGGGCGCGGATTCCAGATCCCAACGCTGAGGAGACCTTCGCCGCCGCCAGGCTCGACTGGTCGCAGCTCGAGACTCCCGAGCACGCCGAATGGCGCGACCTGGTCGCGAGCCTGCTCAGGATCCGCCATGAGCTGATCGTGCCGCGGCTCGCCGACGGCGCGGTCGCGAGCCTGGGTGCTGCGACCTGGAGCGATGCCGCGCTCAGCGCCGGTTGGCGGCTCGCCGACGGCGCCCGCCTGAGCCTGGTCGCGAATTTCGGCGCCGAGACCGCGAGCGGCTTCACGCTGCCCGAGGGCGATCTGCTGTTCGAGAGCGCGCCGGAGCTGATCGACGGGCTCAAGGACGGCCATCTGCCCGGCTGGACGCTCGCCTGGTTCCTCGCGGTCGAGGCCTGATCCGCGCGTCATGCCTGCCCCGCGCGAGCCGCCGTGCGCCAGCTACCGCCTTCAGTTCAACGCCGAGTTCGGCTTCGAGGCGGCGCGCCGGATCGTTCCCTACCTCGCCCGGCTCGGGATCAGCCACCTCTATGCGTCGCCGTTGACGATGGCGCGCCCCGGCTCGGGCCACGGCTACGACGTGATCGACTTCAATCGGTTGAACCCGGAGCTTGGCGACGAGACGGCATTCGACGCCCTGATCGCCGAGCTGCACGCCCACGGCATGGGCCTGATCCTCGATTTCGTGCCCAATCACATGGGCGTCGGCAGCGACAATCCGTGGTGGCTCGATGTCCTCGAGTGGGGCCAGGAGAGCCCGTTCGCGAGCTACTTCGACATCGACTGGGAAGCGAGCGCGCGCGGCGTCCGCGACAAGGTGCTGCTGCCGGTGCTGGGCGACCAGTACGGCAAGGTGCTGGAGACGGGCGAACTCCGGCTCGGCTTCGATGCGGCGGCCGGCAGCTTCGGCGTCCGCTACTACGACAATCTGTTCCCGATCGCGGTCGGCCACTATCCGCAGCTGCTGCAGGACGCGGCCGACCGGCTCGGCCGCGGCGCCAGCGCGCTTATCGACCTCGACCGCCGCTTTGGCGCGCTCGCGGCTGGCGGCAGCTCGCGCGCGCGGCGCGACGCCAGGCGCGAGGAGGCAGCCGCGCTCAAGATCGAGCTCGCGGCGGTTGCGCGCGATGCCACCGCGCGCGCCGCGCTCGAGGCCGCCGTCGCCCGCCTCGACGGCCAGCCCGGCCTGCCGCAGAGCTTTCGCGCGCTCCACCGGCTGCTCGAGGAGCAGGCGTACCGGCTGGCCTACTGGCGGGTCGCGAGCTCGGAGATCAACTACCGGCGCTTCTTCGAGATCAATGAGCTCGCCGGCCTCAGCATGGAACGGCCGGAGGTGTTCAGGGCGACCCACGAGCTGCTGCTGCGCCTGATCGCCGAGGACAAGATCCAGGGCGTCCGCCTCGATCACATCGATGGCCTCTACGATCCCAAGGGCTACTGCGAGCGGCTGCTGGTCGCGGTCGCCGAGGTGCTGCCGCATGCGCCAGGCGCGCCGCCGGCGCTCGATGCCAAAGCCGGCCGGCCGATCTACCTCCTGGTCGAGAAGATCCTGGCGCGCCATGAGTATCTGCGCGACGACCTGCCGGTCGCCGGCACCACCGGCTACGAGTTCATCGGCCTGGTCGGCGGCCTGTTCGTCGATCCCGCCGCCGAGCGGCACATCACGGCCACCTATCACCGCTTCATCGGCCAGGAGCCGGAGTTCGCCGAGGTCGTCCTCGCGGCCAAGCGCCAGGTGCTGCGGTACGCGCTCAACAGCGAGCTGCACGTGCTGGCGCACGAGCTGCACAGGCTAGCGCAGCAGAGCTGGCGGACCCGTGACTTTACGCTGACCGGGCTGCGTGAGGCGCTGGCCGACCTGATCGCCTGTTTCCCGGTCTATCGCACCTATATCACCGCCGCCGGCGCCCGGGCCGAGGACCGGCGCGATCTCGACTGGGCCCTTAGCCAGGCACGCCGCGCGAGCAACCTGGTCGATCTCTCGGTGTTCGATTTCCTGCACGCGGCGCTCAGCACCGATCTCGCGGCAAGCGGTCAGTACCGGCGGCGCGACGTGATCGCGACCGCGATGCACTTCCAGCAGCTGACCGGACCGGTGATGGCCAAGGCAGTCGAGGACACCGCCTTTTATCGCTACGTCAGGCTCGCGTCGCTGAACGAGGTCGGCGGCGAGCCGCAGCATTTCGGCACCAGCCCGGCCGCGTTCCACACCGTGGTGCAGCAGACGCAGCGCTTTCATCCGCTGACGATGCTGGCCAGCGCCACCCACGACCACAAGCGCGGCGAGGACGTGCGCGCCCGGATCAGCGGCTTGAGCGAGCTGGCGCCGGAATGGCGCCGCCGGGTGCGCCGGTTTGCGCTGCTCAACCGCTCGCGCCGGCGCGAGATCGCCGGCCGGCGGGTGCCGAGCCGGAACGACGAGTATCTGCTCTACCAGACGGTGCTCGGCGCCTGGCCGTTCGAGGTCGACAGCCCCGACGCGCTGGCCGGAAGCGACTTCGCCGACCGGATCGTCGGCTACATGATCAAGGCGCTGCGGGAGGCCAAGCAGGAGACCAGCTGGACGGCGCCCGATGCGGCCTATGAGGAGGGCGTCACGCAGTTCGTGCGCCGGATTCTGGATCCTGTGAGCGGGCGCGCCTTCATCGCCGATCTGCTGCCCTTCGCGCATGAGCTGGCGCGGATCGGCGCGGTCAACGGGCTGGCCCAGACCCTGCTCAAGCTGACAGCCCCGGGGGTCCCCGACAGCTATCAGGGGACCGAGCTCTGGGATCTGTCGCTGGTCGACCCGGACAACCGGCGACCGGTCGACTTCGAGCTGCGCCGCCGGTGGCTGGCCGAGTCGCGGCCCATTGCAGAGCTGTACGGCGACTGGCGGAGCGGCCGGATCAAGCAGCAGCTGATCGCGCGCACGCTCGCGTTCCGCAACCGCGACCCGGGGCTGTTCAGGGCGGGCGAGTACCTGCCGCTGAGCCCGCGCGGCGCGCAGGCCGAGCGGATCGTGGCCTTCGCGCGGCGCACCGAGCGGGCGCGGGCGGTGGTCGTGGTCCCACGGCTGGTCGCGCCGTTGCTGCGGGAGGGCGACCTGCCTCTGCCGGCCGTGGCGGCCTGGGCAGACACAGAGGTCGAGCTGCCCGAAGGCTGGGGCGAGGCGGCGCTCGTGGACGAGCTGACCGGGCGGCGACATGCGGCGCCAGCGTCGGGCAGGCTCGCGATCGGCGAGCTCCTGGCCGCGATGCCGGTCGCACTGCTGTCCGCGGCGCCCCAGGTTGAGGATTAGCGGTCCGGCGGCCTTATTCGGCGGCGATCTGGTATTTGGGCAAAGCGCCGGGGAGCAGCCGCTCCGAGGTCGTGAACACGCGCCAGCCCGCGCCGACGAGGCCGATCTCGCGGCAGACCGCCTCAATCACCTGCGCACAGTCGTCCTGGTCCCGTGCCGGCAGCCTGAACGCGCGCATGATCCTGAGCACGACGCCGGTGACCTCATCGAGCGTGACCGGCGCTGGATCGCCGGACAACAGGGCGGCCTTCGCGGCCGCGCGCACCTGATCGAGGCCGTACGAGCGGGTCACCCACGGCAGCACGACCGGCGGCGTGCCATGGAGCGCGTGATGGTAACCCGGGATCTCGAAATGCCCGCTCATCGTGAAATAGAACATGACGCGGTAGCTGCCGGTCAGCGCCCGGTCGCGCAGCGAGATGACTTCAGCATCCAGTAGCACCCAGTGCGGATGATCCCAGTTGTCACAGCTCAGAAGCAGGCCGTGGCCCTGAATGCGGGCGCCCGCCCGCAGCTGATTGGCGCCACAGATCGGGCAGCCCCGCTTGAGGATCGTGATCTCAGCCACGTTGATCTCCTGACGTCGTCCTGGACACCGCTCGGTCGGCCAGCCCGCGGCGACCAGTGATCATCTATCCAACACAGTTGCCGACCAGCACAGCCGGCACCATCGACTGGAACCAGCGTCCACTTGGAAGCCTGGCGACTCGACTGTGGTTAACTGGACTTTACCAGGATTGACGTGAGACGCGGCGCGGAGCCGGGGCAAGTCACACTCCGGTGCATGCGATCAGGCGAGCAGCCGATCGCCTGCCGCCGCGCCGCGTACCGGTGCCAAGTCGGCAGGCGGAATATCAGCCGTCCACCGGCTCCGCGCCGGCTTGCCAATGGGCGATGAAGCGCGCCCACTCGCGCTCGACCAGCCGCACGGCTTCGGGTGACGGCGGGTACGCGTTCTTGGCATAGCCGCCCATGGCCCGCAGATAGGCTTCGAAGCGCGGCGTTGCTTCCTCCAGGCCTGGCAGCTCGAGGCGCCGGTAGATCCGCTCCAGCTCGGCGATCGGCTGGCGCTCGAAGCACTCGAACTGCACGTCGACGAAGCGATTTGCCGGCAGGCCTGTGCTCTGTTCGATCAGAGCGGTCATCACTTTCGGGTAAACCTCGAGCACCGTCCGCTCGATATCGACCTGATGGTATTCCTGGAGCGACAACTGCGCCAGCAGGGTGCGAAAGTAATGCACGGTCGAGACGAACACGCGGCGCGGGTCACGGTAGACATGGATGAACTGCGCGTCCGGCCAGATCTTGCGGAGGAGCGCGATCCGCGCCGTGTAAACCGGGTTCTTGATCAGCAGGCGGAGGCCGCTCTGGTCGAAGGAGATCTTGCGCAGGAAATAGCGAAAGCGCCGCTGCCACCTGTCCAGCTCGGCCGGCGTGCAGCCCTCCAGCAGCAGGCCGCGGCGCAGATCCTGCGCGAACCGCCGCGGAAAATAGAGGGCATGGTAGTAGGACAGGGACTGCATGTTGGCGAGCGCGATCTCGTCTTCCTGGGGCGAGTCGGGATCGACCCGCACCTGGTCCACGAAGCGACCTCCCGGCAGCGCGCGCTCGAGCAGCGGGCGCAGCAGCGCGCCCAGGATCAGCAGGTCCCACGGCAGGCCGAGCGCGATCGGCGACACCTGGCCGAACTGGCGGGAGCGGCTGAGCACGTTCTGCACGTGCGTCGTGCCGCTGCGCAGATGGCCGACGATGAACAAAGGCGCCGGCATCGGTGGGCCCCGCCGCTCGAGCGCTGCCACCCAGGCCCGCTCGCCCGCGGAGAACGGCGCGCGGACGAGCGCGGCCAGCAGCGCGATCGCCACGTCCGGTAGCCGGCCCGGCCTCACCGGACCACCGCGGGCGAGCGCCTGGAGCAGGTTGGCCAGGCTGCTGCCGCAGAGCGGGTGCAACATGAGTTTTCCGGGGCCTCGCCTCGCGCTGCCGGCCGCACGTTTGCTGGCACCTCTGACCAGCGCCGGTGGGAAAGACTAGTCCGGCGGCGCCGCGATCGCGAGCAGCTCAGCGCCTTCCGCCACCTGGTCGCCGACCGCGAAGTTGACCCGCTCGACGACGCCGTCCAGAGGGGCGCTGATCGTGTGCTCCATCTTCATCGCCTCGAGAATCATCAAGGGCGCCCCGAAGGCGACCCGGGCGCCCGCCTCAACCAGGACCGCGATGATGTTGCCGGGCATCGGGGCGACCAGGCTGCCGCTCACGACCTCCTCGGGGATCGTGGCGTGCAGCGGGTCCTTGATTTGCAGGCGATGGCGGCCGAAGGCGCTGAAGAGGGCGATATCGTCACCGGTGCGGACCACGGTCGCATCACCGTTGGCGCCATCGAGGGCGAAGCGGAGCCGGCCGTCGGCATCCAGCTCGCCGCTGGCCTGGACGCTGCCGCCGGGTAGTTCGAGCAGAAAGTGGCCCGGCCGGTAGTGGACCGTGATCTGGAGCGCGCGGGCGCCGTCGCCGAGCTCGAAGCTGTGCTGGTTGTCGCCGTTCAGGCGCCAGCCGGACGCCAGATGCCAGGGCGAGTGGGGATCGAGCGAGCGGCCGGCGGCCGTGGCCGCCTCGCGCCCGATCCGCAACAGCTCGCTCAAGGCGCCGATCGCCAGCACCGGATCCGGCGCCGGCACCCCGGGCGGTGGCAGCAGCTCCGCCCGGTGCCGCTCGATGAAACCGGTGTCGAGCTCGCCGGCGGCGAACGCCGGGTGCTCTGCGATCACGGCCAGCAGCTCGAGGTTGGTCGTGACGCCCACGACTTCGCAGCCGGCGAGCGCCACCTTGAGCCGGGTTCGCGCTCGCGCGCGATCCTGGTCCCAGACGATCAGCTTGGCGAGCATCGGGTCGTAGTGGATGCTGACCTCGTCGCCCCGGCGGATGCCGCTCTCGAGCCGCAGGTGCGGGCTTTCGGCGGGCATGGCCAGGTGGCGAAGCCTGCCGGTCGCCGGTAGGAAATCGCGCTCCGGGTCCTCGGCGTAGATCCGGACCTCGATCGCGTGGCCAGCGGCCCTCAGCTCCTGCTGGCCGCAGGGCAGCGGCTCCCCGGCGGCGACCCGCAGCTGCCATTCGACCAGGTCCTGGCCGGTGATCATCTCGGTCACCGGGTGCTCGACCTGGAGCCGGGTGTTCATCTCCATGAAGTAGAAGCGCTGGTCCGCGACGATGAACTCGACCGTGCCGGCATTCTGATAGCCGATCGCGCGCGCCGCGGCGACCGCGGCCTCGCCGATCGCACCCCTGCCCTCCTCCGTCAGGCCCGGCGCTGGCGCCTCCTCGAGGATCTTCTGATGCCGGCGCTGGATCGAGCAGTCGCGCTCGAACAGGTGCACGAGGTTGCCGTGGCGATCGCCGAACACCTGGATCTCGATGTGGCGCGGCCGGCTCAGGTACTGCTCGATCAGCATCCGGTCGTCGCCGAACGCGCTCGAAGCCTCGCGCTGAGCGGCGGCGAGCGCGGCGGCAAAGTCGGCCGGCCGCTCGACCACGCGCATGCCCTTGCCGCCACCGCCGGCCGAGGCCTTGATCAGGACCGGCCAGCCGATCGCCTGCGCCGCTTCCTGGAGCCGGGCCGGGTCCTGATCCTCGCCGTGATATCCCGGCACCAGCGGCACGCCTGCCTGCGCCATAATCGCCTTGGCTGCGCTCTTCGAGCCCATCGCCCGGATCGCTGCCGGCGGCGGGCCGATGAAGACCAGGCCGCCCGCCGCGCAGGCCTCGGCGAACTCGGCGTTCTCGGCGAGGAAGCCATAGCCCGGATGGACCGCCTCGGCGCCCGCCCGGCACCCGATCTCGATGATCCGCAGGGCGTTCAGATAGCTCGCGCGCGCCGGTGCCGGCCCCAGCAGATGCGCCTCGTCGCACAGCTCGACGTGGCGCGCGTCCCGATCGGCCTCGGAATAGACCGCGACCGTCCGGATCGCGAGCCGCCGGCAGGTGCGGGCGATCCGGCAGGCGATCTCGCCGCGGTTCGCGATCAGGATCTTCTCGAACATCCGGCTACATCCGGAACACGCCGAAGGCGGTCCGTCGGGATCGGGGCGTTGAGCGCCGCCGAAATGCCAAGGCCCAGCACCATCCGCGTATCCGCGGGCGCGATGATCCCGTCGTCCCAGAGCCTGGCACTCGCGTAGTAGGGGTGCCCCTGGCGCTCGTACTGGTCGCGTATCGGCTGCTTGAAGGCGGTCTCGTCCTCAGCGCTCCAGGCTTTGCCCTGGCGCTCGAGGCCGTCGCGGCGGACCTGGGCCAGCACGTTCGCCGCCTGCTCGCCGCCCATCACCGAGATCCGGGCGTTCGGCCACATCCAGAGCAGGCGCGGGCCGTAGGCGCGGCCGCACATGCCGTAATTGCCGGCGCCGAAGCTGCCGCCGATGATCACCGTGAACTTGGGCACCGCCGCGCAGGCGACCGCGGTCACGAGCTTGGCGCCGTCCTTGGCGATGCCGCCCGCCTCGTATTTGCGCCCGACCATGAAGCCCGTGATGTTCTGGAGGAAGACGAGCGGGATGCCGCGCTGGCAGCAGAGCTCGATGAAATGCGCGCCCTTGAGCGCGGATTCGGAAAACAGGATGCCGTTGTTGGCGAGGATCCCGACCGGATAGCCGAAGATGTGGCCAAAGCCGCATGACCAGGGTCTGGCCGTAGAGCGCCTTGAACTCGTCGAAGGCGCTCTGATCGACGATCCGCGCGATCACCTCGCGGACCTCGAACGGCCGTCTCAGGTCCGCGCCGACGATGCCGTGCAGCTCGGCCGGGTCGTGGACCGGCTCGGCTGGCGGGCGCAGCTCCAGCTCCGGCCGCTTGACCCGGTTCAGGTTGGCGACGATCCGGCGCGCGAGGCCGAGCGCGTGGGCGTCGGAGAGCGCGTAGTGGTCGCTGACGCCGGACTTGCGGGCGTGGACGTCGGCGCCGCCGAGTTCCTCCGCGCTCACGACCTCGCCGGTTGCCGCTTTGACCAGCGGCGGGCCGCCGAGAAAAATCGTGCCCTGCTCGCGCACGATGATGCTCTCATCCGCCATCGCCGGGACGTAGGCGCCACCCGCGGTGCAGGAGCCCATGACGACCGCGATCTGGGCGATCCCGGCGGCCGACATGGTCGCCTGGTTGTAGAAGATCCGGCCGAAGTGCTCGCGGTCCGGAAACACCTCGTCCTGGTTAGGCAGATTGGCGCCGCCGGAATCGACCAGGTAGATGCAGGGCAGCCGGTTCTGGCGGGCGATCTCCTGGGCGCGCAGATGCTTCTTGACCGTGACCGGGTAGTAGGTGCCGCCCTTGACCGTGGCGTCGTTGGCGACCACCAGGCACTCCTGGCCACAGACCCGGCCGATGCCGGTGATCAGGCCCGCGGCCGGCACCTCGTCGCCATACATGCCGAAGGCCGCGAGCTGGGACAGCTCGAGAAAGGGCGAGCCGGTGTCGAGCAGCGCCCGCACCCGGTCGCGCGGCAACAGTTTGCCGCGGCCAAGGTGGCGCTCGCGCGCGGCCGCGCCGCCGCCCTGCCTGATCAGCGCGACCGTGGCGCGGAGATCCTCGACCAGGGCGCCCATCGCCGCGGCATTGGCGCGGAACGCCTCGGCGCGCGGGTCGACCTTGGTCCTGAGCAAGTTCATGGCGCCGCTGTCCGTGCGGAGGCACGCCTCCCGCGGGGTCGCCCCGAACTGAACGAGGCGCAACTGGGGAGTAGATGGGAAACGCGCCGGCTGCAATCCCAACGGCCTTTGACCGGTATGGCCTATTTCACAGGTGGTTTGACAAATCGCTGACAGATTGCCTAAGAATTCATGTCGGAGGCTTCTGGTGCAACCAGCAATCGATGCAGTTCGGCCCCCCAAAATAGGCAACCGGGCCGCCGTCGTCTACGTCCACGGGTTCACCGGCAGCGGGTCCGGGACCTGGAAGGACCTCGGGCCACGGATCAGCGGCCACGCGCAACTCGGGGGCTGGGATAGCTGGAGCATCACCTACGCCGGTAGCTGGTTGCCGGATGTTGGCGGGATCTGGAGCGCCGACGCCGGTCTCGACATCCTGGCACTTCGTCTCTCGGCCGATCTCTCCAAGGGAACTCTCGAGCGCTATGACGCGCTGGTCCTCATCGCCCACAGCATGGGTGGACTCGTGGTGCAGAAGACGTTGGTCGACCATCCCACGATCGCCGAGCGCACCCGTGCAGTGATCCTGTTCGGCACCCCGAGCGCCGGCCTTGTCAAGGCCTGGAGCATCCGCTTCTGGAAGCGCCAGCTCGCAGACATGGCGCGCGGCGGGCCCTTCATCACCGCGCTGCGCGCCGACTGGACCCGGCATTTCGGCAACGGCACGCCCTTCCTGTTCCTTGCCGTCGCTGGCGAGAAGGACCAGTTCGTGCCGCCAGAGTCATCGATCATGCCATTTCCGGAGGAGCAGCGCGCCGCCATCGCGGGCAACCACGTCACCATGATCCATCCGTTGCCCGGCGATCCCAGCGTTGTCGATCTGACGATCAACCGCATCGTCCGCAGAGGCGTTGCCGGCAATGTCGCCGATTCGGCATTGGTGGCGATCGAAGTCGGCGATTTTCGCAAGATCGTCCGCGAGCTTCTGCATCGCGCCGGAGAGATCGACAAGCGCGCTCTCTTGCGTCTCGCGATCGCGCTCGATGCGCTCGACCGGCGCGACGAAGCCTACGACTTACTGGCGCGCAGCGGTGAGCTTGACACCGACGCTGTCGGCGCGCTTGCGGGCCGCCTTAAGCGCCGATGGCTGTTTGGCCGATCCCGCGCCGACGCCGAAAAAGCGGAAGAGCACTACGGCAAAGCGTACGCTCTGGCGAGGAAGAGCGATGACCTCCGGCAAGGCTACTACCACGGCATCAACCTCGCCTTCCTCGCCTTCCTCTTTCACGGCGACCGCAATCTTGCCAGGCAGCGAGCGGGCGAGGTGCTGGAGATCTGCACTAGGAGTCGCGAATCCGGCGATGCCGATGAGTGGCTGAGCGCGACCGAGGGCGAGGCGCGCCTGATCCTCGGCCAGACCGCGGCAGCGTTCCAAGCCTATCGCTGTTTCGTCGCAGCTGGCAACGATCCCTGGAAGGTTGGCTCCACCTATCTCAACGCGCGCATGATCGCCGCCGATATCGGCGATCGCGGGCTCGCCCGTGAACTCGGCGTGATATTTGGTGACCCCAAGCCCTGACGAGGCCGCGTTTCATTGGGTTCCCAAGCCGGCCGGACAGTCAGCCCGCAAGGCTGCGGGCGATCGCCTGGCGCTGGCGCCAGAGCAGGCCGCAGGCGCCGATCCCGAGCAGCGCGCCGACCGCGAGCGGCGCCTGCAGACCGACCAGTTCGGAGGCGGCACCCATGATCAGGGCACCGAGCGCCGGCCCGCCGCGGAAGATCAGGCCGAACAGGCTCAGAACCCGGCCGCGCATCGCCTCATCCACCGCGACCTGCATCAGGTCTGGGTCGCGACGCCGGTTGCGACCATGGCAAAGCCCGCGATCGCAACGCACGCCAGCGCCGCCGGGAACCAGCTGCTGAGCGCGAAGCCGAGCGTCGCGAGCGCCAGCAGCAGCGAGTTGATGAGCACGACCGCGGGCAGACGCGCCTGATCGGACTGCTGGGCGAGCCAGAAGCCGCTTGCGACCGCGCCGATGCCGACCGTCGAGCTAAGCATCGCAAGGCCGGGCGCGCCGCGTCCGAAGACGTGGTCGGCAAAGCCCGGCAGCAGCTCGAAGAACGGCCGGGCGCTGACCGCGAGCACGGCGTGCACGAGCAGATCGGCCCGATGCCGGCGTGGCCTGCGGTGTAGCGCAGGCCCTCGCCGACCGCGTCGAGCACCGAGTTGGTCCTGCGCGCGAGACCGATCGGGGCCAGGCGCAGGCGGGTGAGCGCCAGCAGGAAGGCGGCAAAGCTCAAGGCGTTGAGCGCGAACACGGTCGCGACCCCGAGCCAGACGATCGCGAGGCCCGCGAGCGCCGGGCCGATGAAGCGGGCGCCGTTGAAGGTGATGCTGTTGATCGCTACCGCGGTCGCGAGATGCGGGCGCGGCACGAGGCTGGCACGAGCGCGAGCCGAGCCGGCTGCTCGAGCCCGCCGGCGATGCCGCCGATCAGCACCAGCGCCAGCAGCAGCGGCACGGTGATCTGGCCGCTCACGGTCAAGACGAACAGGATCACGGCCTGGACCAGGCCCGCCGTCTGAGCGACCTTGATCAGCCGCAGCCGATCGAGGCGGTCGGCGAGCGCGCCGCCGAACGGGCCGATCAGCACGGTCGGGAACAGGTCGGCGAAGGCGGTCAGACCCAGCACGGCGCCCGAATGGGAAAGCTCCCAGGCGAGCCAGCCGACCCCGATCCGCTGCATCCAGGTGCCGATCAGCGAAATGCTGTTGCCGGCGACATAAATGCCGAAGTCGCGATGCGCGAGCGTGCGCGGGATCGCGCCGAGGCCGGTCAGCATGCTCATCGGGCGCGGGTCGGGCGCGGACCGGTGGCATCGGGACGGGCAAGCGGGCGGGCGAGCTGGGCCAGGGCGTCGTCTCCTCGATCAGCCGGCTTGCGGGCGCGGCTCAGCATGGCATTGTGCGAAGGGCAGGCGAGCCTGCCTCAAGCTTAGCAGAGGAAGGACGCAAGCAGCACCATGCGACGCAATCAGGCGCTGGCCAGGCAGCGCGCCGGCCAGACCACCTTCGGGCCGAGCCTGGTCTATGAATTCCGCCGATCTGGTCGAGCAGGTCGCTCATCTGGGCTTCGACTGGGTCTGGCTCGACTGGCAGCACGGCCAGTTCACCGAGCCCACGCTGAACCAGGCGTTGGGGCGGTTTCTGGCGGTCGAGAGCGCGCCGATCGTGCGGGTCAAGGGCAATGAGGCCGGCACGATCAACCGGGTGCTCGACATGGGCGCGATGGGCGTGATCGTGCCGATGGTCCAGGACGCCCGCCAGGCCGCGGCCGCGGTCGAGGCCGCCTTCTACCCGCCCAAGGGCCGGCGCTCGGCGGGCGGCGTCCGGCTCGAGCTGATCGGCGGCTCGTTCGAGGCCTATACCGAGGCGCCAACGACGAGATCATGCTCGTGGTCATGGTCGAGACCGAGGCCGCGGTCGGCGAGGTCCGCAAGATCATGGCGGTGCCCGGGCGTCGACGTGGTCCTGATCGGCCCGTTCGACCTGATGACCGACGTCAAGGCCAACGGCCACGACGCCGCCCATCACGAACGCTGGTCGAGGACGTCGCGGCCGCATCGAGCGAGACCGGCACCGCCGCGGGCTACGTCTGCGGCAGCGCCGAGATCGCGGAGCGCCGCCTCGCCCAGGGCTTCCGGTTCATCAACTACGGCCTCGACCACTTCGTCCTCTGGGCGGCATGGGCGCGATCCGCGACCAGACCCGCGCCTGGGCCAGTGGCCGCTGAGGGCAGCGCGCCAATGCCGGAGCGACGCCGGATCGCGCTGATCGGGCTCGGCATGGCGGTGACCCCGCACGCCAGGAGCCTTTCGACCTTGCCGACCGGGTCGAGGTCGCCTACGCGTTCAGCCGGAGCGAGGCGCGCGCGCGGGCGTTCGCCGAGCGCTTTGCGTTCCCGCTCAGCGACGATCTGGAGCGGATCGCCGGCGACCAGAGCGTCAGCGCGGTCATGATCCTGACCCCGCCCGGCACGCATCTGGAGCTGGTCCAGCGCTTTGCCGCCGCCGGCAAGCAGATCCTGCTGGAAAAGCCGATCGAGCGCTCGACCGAGCGGGCGAAGGCGCTGGTCGAGGCCGCCGAGGCCGCGGGGATCAAGCTCGGGGTCGTGCTCCAGCACCGTTTCCGCGAGGCGTCGGAGGCGCTCGCCGCGCGGCTCGCGGCGGGGGCGCTCGGCAAGCTCGCCGCAGCCAACGTGATCTGCCCCTGGTGGCGGCCCCAGAGCTACTACGACGAGCCGGGCCGCGGCACGCTCGCGCGCGACGGCGGCGGGGTCCTGATCACGCAGGCGATTCACACGCTCGATCTGCTGCTGAGCCTGACCGGGCCGGTTGCCGAGGTCGCGGCGATCACCGGCACGACCGCTCTGCACCGGATGGCGACCGAGGATTTCGCCGGCGCCGGGCTGCGCTTCGCCAACGGCGCGCTGGGCGCGCTGCTCGCGACCACGGCCGCGTTTCCGGGATTTCCGGAGCGGATCGAGCTGATCGGCACGCACGCCACGGCGGTGCTCGCGGCCGGCGTCCTGACCCTCCACCAGCCAATGGGAGAAACGGAAAAAATCGGGGAGGAGCAAGGGCACCGGCGGCGGCGCCGATCCGATGGCTTTTCCGCACGATGCCCACCGCGCCCTGCTTGCGGATTTCCTCGACGCGCTCGACCAGGACCGGAGCCCGCGCGCCTCTGGCCGCGAGGTCTTGAACGTCCACGCCCTGATCGACGCTGTCCTGCACTCCTCGACGAGCGGGCGCAGGGTCCGCGTCGACGTGTTTTGAGGGAGGAGCGGGCATGGCCGAGCATCCCCCGCTGAAATTTGCCGCGATCGGGCTCGACCACCGCCACATCTATCACCAGGTCGGGCGCCTGCTCGAGCGCGGGGCGGTCTGCAAGGGCTTTCACGCCCGGGACGACGCGGTGCCGCTCGAGGGCTTCGTCAAGCGTTTTCCGGAGCTCAGGCGGGTCGCGGACGCCCGCGTGCTGCTCGAGGACCCGGCGGTGCAGCTGATCGTGAGCGCGGGCATCCCGGGCGAGCGGGCGGAGATCGCCATTGCGACGATGCGGCAGGGCAAGGACGTGATGGTCGACAAGCCGGGCGTGATCACGGCGGCCCAGCTCGACGCAGTCCGGCAAGCCGCAGGCGGCGAGTGGGAAAATATGGTCGGTGAACTTTTCCGAGCGGTTCGAGGTGCCGGCGATGACCCGGGCGGCCGAGCTGGTCGCGGCCGGCGCGCTCGGCCGGGTCGTGCAGACGATCGGCCTCGGCCCGCACCGGCTGAACCGCCACCTGCGCCCGGCCTGGTTCTTCGATCCGCGCCGGGGCGGCGGCATCCTCGCCGACATCGGCTCGCATCAGGTCGACCAGTTTCTGCACTTCACGGGTCGACCACGCGCAGATCGTCGCCAGCGCGGTCGCCAATCATGCCAACCCGGAAAGCCCGGAGTTCGAGGATTTCGGCGAGATTCTTCTGCGCAGCGAGCATGCCAGCGGCTATATCCGGGTCGACTGGTACACGCCGGACGGCCTGCCGACCTGGGGCGATGGCCGCTGCACGATCCTCGGCACCGAGGGCTATATCGAGCTGCGCAAGTATGTCGACATCGGCGGCCGCGCGGGCACCGACCATCTGTTCCTGGTGACCGACCAGGAGACCCGCTACATCGACTGCCGCGATGCCCCCTTGCCCTACTACGAGCGGCTGATCGCCGACGTGTTCGAGCGGACAGAAACGGCGATGTCCCAGGCCCATTGCTTCAAGGTCTGCGAGCTGGCGCTCGCTGCCCAGGCCCAAGCGGCCCGGTCAAGCTGAAGTCGAATTCCGGGCGGCGCGGAATTTTCCGAATTCAGCCCAATCAAGACATCATCGCTGGACTGCAGGTGTGCGCAAATGTTGCGTAATTGTTGCGTGTTGGATTGCCGGAGAGCACAGAATTGTGAACTCGGCCGCAAGTCAAGGCCAAGTCGATCCGGCGAATCAAGCAGCTTGAGGCAAGATGGAGTCCGAACGACTTCTGAGACGCTGGGTGAGCATGAACGTACATACCAATTTCAGGTGATCGAGAACGCCGGCTGCAGGCAATTTGGATCGTTTTGACGCGATAGGGCTTTCAGAGGGCGACTCAAGCGGGTTGATCGGAGATGGAGGGTGCGCGGAGCGGGACCGAAGGTGCCAAAAGTGTGCTATCCCTCAGGCCCGGGTGCAACTTCGGGCTGCCAATCGGCGGCAATCGATGCTAATTTCCGGCGATCATCGCCGAACCGGCATCGGGCACCATGGTCTACCAGGTCTTCATCAGCTCGACCAGCAAGGACCTTGTCGAGCACCGCAAGGCGGTGGTGAGCGCGATCATGGGCCTCGATGGCTTCGCGCCGATCGCGATGGACGACTTTGGCGCCCGCGACATGACGGCGGCCGAGATCGACGACGCCAAGGTCCGCGAATGCGAGGTGTTCGTCGGGCTGGTCGGGCACTGCTACGGCAGCAGCCCCGCGAACGGCGCGGCCTCCTACACCGAGCAGGAATACGAGCTCGCGAAGGCGCTCGGGCGGCCGCGTCTGATGTTCGTCGCCACCGACGAGTTCGCGTTGCCCGTTCGTCTGGTCGAGCCCGCGACCAAGCAACGTCGGCAGAAGGCGTTCCGCACGCGCGTGCTGAAGGAGCGCGTGGTCGCGGAGTTCGACGACCCGGCCGAACTCGCCGGTCTGGTCGGGCGCGCGCTCGCCAACTGGCGGGTCGATCAGATCACCGCCGCAGCTGCTCGCTGCCAACCAGAAGGCCGCAGATCTCGAGCAAGAGCGGGATGCGCTGCGAGCCGCCGTCCAGGCTGTGGCCGACAAGGCGCAGGAACCCGATGCGTCGCCCGGGGTCGAGCATGCGCTCGCGCTGTTGGGCGAAGGTAGAACAGCGGAGGCGGAGGCGCTTTTCGCCGAGGTCGCCGAGCGGCGGGAGACCGGGGGCCGGCGCAAGCAGGCGGAAAGTGCGACGGACCTGCAGGAAGCGGCCGAGGCAGCGAGGCATCTGGGTGCGCTCGCTGCGCTCAGCAACACCCAGAAGGCGATCGCAGCCTACGAGACCGCGGCCCGGCTTGATCCGGATCACACTTGGTCCTGGATATTCCTCGGCCGGCTGCATCAGCAGGCGGGCGATCTGGCGGCGGCCGAGCAGGCGCATCTGCGCGCGCAGGAAGTCGCCAGAAAGGCCGGCGACGACTATGACCTGGGGATCGCGCTCGAAGGCCTGGGAGAGGCCCGGCGAGCCCTAGGCGACCTGTCGGGGGCGATGAACGCCTATCGGGCAAGACACGACATCATCGGCGGCCTGACTTTCCGGGACCCCGCCAATGCCGAGTGGCAGCGCGACCTCTCGGTCAGCCTCAACAAGATCGGCGACGTGCGGCTCGCCCAGGGCGAGCGCGAGGGCGCGCTCGAAGCCTACCAGCACAGCCGCGCGATTGCCGAAAAGCTGGCCGCGCGCGACCCCGCCAATGCCGAGTGGCAGCGCGACCTCTCGGTCAGCCTGGACAAGATCGGCGACGTGCGGGTCGCCGAGGGCGACCTCGCGGCGCGCTCGAAGCCTACCAGCAGAGCCGCGCGATTCGCGAAGCAGCTGGCCGCGCGGGACCCCGCCAATGCCGAGTGGCAGCGCGACCTCTCGGTCAGCCTCGACAAGATCGGCGACGTGCGGCTCGCCGCAGGGCGAGCTCGCGGGCGCGCTCGAAGCCTACCAGCAGAGCCGCGCGATTCGCCGAGAAGCTGGCCGCGCGCGACCCCGCCAATGCCGAGTGGCAGCGCGACCTCTCGGTCAGCCTCGAACAAGATCGGCGACGTGCGGGTCGCCGAGGGCGACCTCGCCGGGCGCGCTCGAAGCCTACCAGGAGAGCCGCGCGATCTGCCGAAAAGCTCGCCGCGCGCGACCCCGCCAACGCCGAGTGGCAGCGCGACCTCTCGGTCAGCCTCGACAAGATCGGCGACGTGCGGGTCGCCGAGGGCGACGCGCGCGGCGCGCTCGAAGCCTACCAGCAGAGCCGCGCGATCCGCGAACAGCTGGCCGCGCGCGACCCCGCCAACGCCCTGTGGCAGCGCGACCTCTCGGTCAGCCTGGAGAAGATCGGCGACGTGCGGCTCGCCGCAGGGCGAGCGCGCCGGGCGCGCTCGAAGCCTACCAGCAGAGCCGCGCAATTGCGAGACAAGCTGGCCGCGCGCGACCCCGCCAATGCCGAGTGGCAGCGCGACCTCTCGGTCAGCCTGAACAAGATCGGCGACGTGCGGGTCGCCGAGGGCGAGCGCGCGGGCGCGCTCGACAGCCTACCAGCAGAGCCGCGCGATTGCCGAAAAGCTGGCCGCGCGCGACCCCGCCAATGCCGAGTGGCAGCGCGACCTCTCGGTCAGCCTGGAGAGGATCGGCGACCTGCGGGTCGCCGAGGGCGAGCGCGCGGGCGCGCTCGAAGCCTACCAGCAGAGCCGCGCGATTGGGGAACAGCTGGCCGCGCGCGACCCCGCCAATGCCCTGTGGCAGCGCGACCTCTCGGTCAGCCTGGAGAAGATCGGCGACCTGCGGGTCGCCGAGGGCGAGCGCGCGGGCGCGCTCGAAGCCTACCAGCAGAGCCGCGCGATTCGAGACAAGCTGGCCGCGCGCGACCCCGCCAATGCCGAGTGGCAGCGCGACCTAATCGTGTCTCACTGGAAGCTCGCCGACCTGGCCGAGCGGCGGCGCGAGGACGCCGAAAGTCGCCGCCACTGGCAGGCGGCGCTGACGATTGCCAAGAAGCTCGATTCAGACGGGCGACTGGCGCCGAGCGACGCGTACTTCGTCAAGACCATCCAGGAACGGCTGGCGCAAGTTGGCAAGGCGG
Organism: uncultured Alphaproteobacteria bacterium; assembly: GCA_963840925.1. Lineage (GTDB taxonomy): Bacteria > Pseudomonadota > Alphaproteobacteria > Geminicoccales > Geminicoccaceae > DATAOG01. The sequence continues at coordinate 8,286 of CAWJAY010000021.1, read as the reverse complement.
CCGGCAAGTAGGGCCGAAAGCGGGTCCGACATTTCGCGTCAGCGTTCGCGCTGTCCTTGTGATGAAGCCGGCGGGAGGCCATGTTCACCTGGCGAGATCAGCCAGCCAGGACCTGCGACGTGGCCGACGAGCCCCAGACGACCTTCGTCGAGCACCTGCTCTCGATCCCCAAACGGCCGCCCACGATCGCGGACGACGAGGAGCTGTTTCCGCGCGAGCGGTTTGCGGAGCGTGAGTTCGAGCTCGAGGAATAGGGTGCTCTGCGCGGGGCGGCAAAGTCAGAAAAACGGGTCTCGGCGGCGATCCAGCGCAGGTAGTCGGGGTTGCCGGCGGCGATCGGGAGGGCGATGACCGCCGGGCACTGGTAGCTGTGTAGCTGGCGGACCCGGGCGATCAGCGTCGGGACGAGCTCGGCGCGGGTCTTGAGGATCAGCAGGGCTTCGGCCGCCTCCTCGAGGCGGCCCTGCCACCAGTAGCAGGAGCTGAGCCCGCCGAGCACGTTGGCGGAGGCCGCGAGCCGCTCCTCGACCACGGCGCGGCCGATGCGCAGCGCCTCGGCGCGCGAGCCGGCGTTGACGTGGCAGAGCCAGGCGGCGGGCGGCGGCGGGCCGTCGGCCGGCTCACGCGAATTCTCAACCATGGTTTCTAACGAGCTGGAAAATTGGTCGGAGCGGCCGGATTCGAACCGGCGACCCCCAGTCCCCCAGGGTGATGGTTGAAGAGGGCTGATGTCAAGGGATTCCGCTGGCCCGCGCATCAGTCTGACCCTCTAGGGTAACGGCACGGGGTAACAACCATACACAGCGGGGCTCGCGCCCCGGTTTCGAGCGCCCCCCTAATCAGGCCGATCTCCTAGGCCCGCGCGCCGATCCGGATCCCGGCGCCGGCGCCGGATCGAGGTGCACCTGCGTGTCGATCCGGGCCGCGACCTCGAAGTCGAACCGGGCTCGGGCCGGCGGCCGCTCCTGCCGGCGCCGATCGTGCCGCCCGTACAGCTGCTCCTGCTCGAGCCGCCGGTCGAGCGCGGGTTGCAGAGTTGCCCGAATGTTCGCGCCATGAGGCAAATGTGGGATCGGCCCGCATGACCAGCAAATCTGATCGACACTTGCCGCTTTACTGGTCGGGACTTATGCTCCTCGCCGTCAGGATGAAGTCCTCACTTCCTGCTTGCGAAGGTGGAAGCCGCCCGGGGTCTGCGATCGCCTCGGGCGGCCCATTTGTCAGGCGTCTCGGTCGTCGGGGCCGACGCCGAGCTCGCGCAGCTCAGCGTCGACGGCAGAGAGCAAGCGGGCACGGAACTGCTCGATCGCCTGCAACAACGGTCCGTCGGCCGCTTGGGGCCCTTGCGATAAGACTTTCCAGGCCCACCCTCTGGCTCGGATCGCGTCGAAGGTCCATTGTCCTCGATGCCACATCAGGGCTAACTTCCACTCAGGGGAAGCGGCAATCCGGCATGCGGGAGGTATAGTCATGTGCCGTTTAGCGGCGGTAGCCATTGTCATGTTTGCCGCCGCGCTCGGCTGGCCCGCTCGGGCGGACGTCCTGATCGGAATGGCGGGCCCGATGACGGGCAAAGATGCCTGGTTCGGCGAGCAGATGAAGCGCGGCGCGGAGCTGGCGGTGGCCGACCTCAACGCCGCTGGCGGCGTGCTCGGCGAGCAGGTGCGGCTCATCACGGCGGACGACTTCTGTGATCCCGAGCAAGCGGTCGCCGCCGCCCGGAAGCTGGTCAGTGACAGTGTGATCTTCGTCGTCGGACACTTCTGCTCCGGGGCCTCGATCCCGGCATCAGCAGTCTACGAGGCGGCAGGGGTCTTGCTGATTTCGCCGGCGTCGATCAACCCAACGTTGACCGAGCTGGGCCGTGCCAACGTTTTCCGTGTCGTCCCCCGCGACGATGCGGACGCCATCGTGGCCGGCAACTACCTGGCCGACCATTGGGCCGACGAGAAGATCGCGATCCTCCACGACAACACGACCTTTGGGAAGGGTAACGCCGAGGCGACCAAGAAGCAGTTGAATAGTCGGGGCGTGTCTGAGGTGATCTACGATGCTTACGTCCCCAGGCAGGACGACTATGCTCCCGAAATCGCGAGGCTCCAGGCGGCTGATATCGCCGTGGTGTTCATCGGCGGATACCACACCGAGGTCGCGCTCATGGCACGTGCCGCGCGCGACCGCGGCTACCCGGTGCAGCTCATCGTTGGCCCAAGTTTGGCGACCGAGGAATTCGGCCTCATCGCCGGTCCCGCGGCCGAGGGCACTCTCTTCACCTTTCTCGCCGATCCGCGCCGAAACACCGAAGCAGCGCCAGTCGTTGAGCGGTTCCGAGCGTCAGGTTTCGAACCGGAGGGTTACACCCTGTACGCTTATGCCGCCGTTCAGGTGTGGGCGCAGGCGGCCGAGAAAGGCGGCTCGCTGGAGCTCCAGGCGATGATCGCATCCCTGCGGCAACACCAGTTCGACACCGTGTCGGGCCCGATGGACTTCGACGAGAAGGGTGATGTGACCACTCAGGTACCCGTATGGCATGTCTGGCGGGGTGGCACGTACATGCCGCTGACGCCCGGGCCCTGACCCCACGCATACTTCGCCCGCGCCGTCCCTTACGCTGCGGGGTCAGCGCGGGACCCGGATGACGGCATCAGGACCGCAGCCACCGACCCGACGCAGCGCGCCGGATCTGGCTGGGGCCGGCTGCACCTCCACCGCGGGCGGCGCCATCTTCGCATGCAGCGCGATGCACTCCGGGTCAGCACAGGTGGTCGCACCCGGCTCGATCGGCGCAAAGCAGATCGAGCACGTCGGGGCAGACGACGCCATCAGCGGGCCACCTCGCGCGCTCCTGCGCCCCGACCTACCGGGCCATTCGCTCTCACGCAATTCCGACCCGCGCTCAGCCTCAGGTTCAGGACCCAAAGGCGGGTCATCCGCACCGTTCGGAACTGCCCCAGCGTCAGCACCGTTCTCCAGGATGGCCTCCCCCGGCCCGTCCGGCGCCGCCTCAGGCGCCGCGAGCGGCTCCGGGCGGGCCACCCGCTCCCGATCACCATTCGCAACCAGCCCCGCGCTCTGGCCCGGTCGCCTCGTCAGCAGGCGATGGCACCTCGGCCGGCATGATCCTGCCCGGACGCCAACGCGACCGTCCTGACGCCCGCCGCGGACCAGGGCGAGACGCCTTCCGAGCCAACCGGCGCGCCTCCGCCGCCGACTGCTGGCACTCGACCGAGTGATACCGCTGCTGCGGCTCGGACGGCCGGAATTCCTTCCCGCAGCCGCGACAGAGCCTCGACCCTGCGGCCGGACCACCCGGAGCACGCTCAGATGCCTCGCCAGCGTGGGCGGGAGCCTCCGCAGGCGTCACGGATCCGGTGGGGGCGGTCTCAGTGCCCGGGAGGGACCCGACGCGCTCTGCGGGCGCCCCTGCCGGCAACGGCACCGGCCCGGAAGCCGTCCAGGTCGCGAGCGCCGGCGCCAGCCGCTCCAGCTCGAGCAGAACCGCGTCGATCCGGTCGCGCAGCTGGCGCAGCTCGGCCAGCATCAGGACCTCAGCCAGCGCCTGCTCGCGCAGATAGGCCGTGTACAGCTCTGGCTCGATCGCTCAGCAGCCGTCGCAATCGACTGGACCGCCAACGTCTCGTCCGGCGACCGGTCCGCCTCGGCCCGCTTCCCGATCTGCGCCCAGGCGCCTGCTCGCCGGCAGCTTCCGCCTTCGCCAGCGGCGCCGGCGCCGGCGCCACCTCACCCTGGCCGTACAGGAAAACCAGCTCCGGGTCATCCCTCAGGTGCTTCGCCAGCGCCGTCTCGTAGCTCGCGATCGGCGCCAGCTGCCCGCACCGCCGCCGCATCCGACGCTCGACCTCGTCCTGCGTCATCGCCTGCGCCTGCATCGCCATCACCTGCTCCTCGAACGTCTCGATCGGCCTCAAACACCTCGTCGCCGTCTTCGTCCTGGTCGCGCTTCCAGAGCACGACCTGGCAGAGCTCGTTCGCCGGCCGGTCGACCAGCGAGCCCTCGTGAACCTGCAACCGCGTGATCCGACGCACCTTCCGCGCCGGCCGCCCCTCCTCTTCCTCAGTCGCCCAAGGCGGATCACTCAAGGCCATTCACGCCGCCTCCTCCTGACCACCCGGACCCTGGCCGCGCAACTGCCGGACCAGCGCCTCGACCTCGTGGATCGGGTATGCCGGCGCTCAACGGCACGCGAGGCTGGCCAAACCAGGGGCCCAGCTGCAGCCGCCGCTCCAAGCCAGCCGCGCGCACGGCCGTCGTCGCCGCGGCGGGGCTGCGCAGACGCAGATCGATGTACGGCGTCAACGGCGGATGCTCTGCCTAGAGCCGGAGGGACGCCTCGTCCAGGCGCTCGAACGCCTCGGCCAAACGCTGCAGCAGCCTCGTCGACCGCGCCGGCCGCCCGGGCCACCTCGCCGGCCAGAACTTCGATCCGATCGGCGCGAGCCAGGTCGTTGAGCCTGGCCAGCTCCCGCTCGGCGAGCTGCACCCGCTCGGCGGCCTGCTCGCTCGCCTCCTCGAGGTCCTCCAGATCCAACTCGACCTTGCGCAGCGTCACGTTGGCCTGCGCGAGGCTCCCCTTGGCCGCCTCGTCGCCGGTCGCCGCGCTCAACGCGTACTTGGACTTCGACCGGCGCACCCGCTCGAGCCGCCCCTTGGCCAATCCGGCCTTGGCCACGATCTCGCCTCGAAGCCGGCGCGCATCCGACAGCACAGCTTCGGCGCGTTCGAGCTCGGTCAATGGCGCCTGCTCGACCTCGGTCATGGATGCAGTGCCTTCCAGGTCAGGGGACCCTGCCCGATCACGGGTCCCATGGGATCAAATCTGCGGTGCGTTGGCGGGACCCGGCCGCCGATCACGCTGGGGGACCCGATCGCGATGACTGTCGGAGCAGGGCAGGAGCCAGCGGTGGTAGTCATGGCGCGACTGAACACCCACGGGTGGAGCAGCCGCAAGCGAAATCGCTATTCGCGGATAGACCGAGTGCTCAATGGCCTGGAAATCCTGCCTTGAAGGGCCGATTTGGTACCCCGTTGTTACCCCATCGTTGCCACCGCCGTGGAAAATGGCGGAAATGCTGGCTCAGACGCCGTTCGGCCGGTAACTACGTCGATTAGCTGCTACCTCTCACTTACCTCGGCCCGCCACCATTCCGGGCTGCCGACCTCGGGCTCTGAGCGCTCGTCACGCCGGCCCCGGCGTCACGTCCTTCATCTCGCCCTCGATCAGCTTCGGCTTCGGCATCGGCACCTCAGGCCGGTTCTCGAGCGCCAGCTGAGCCCGGCGCTCCGCAATGCGGGCCTTGAGCTCCTCGTCGCTCATGTCTTGCAATGGACCGCCAGACTTGTGCATGTGAAGGTGGCGATGTTCCACAGTACCTGCTACACTCACATCAGTCGTGTGCCGCGCATAACCCCGATCTCTGGCTTTGGCGTTCAATGATGCCAACACTGCGATAACATTGTTCTTGTCCATCCCAAGCTCGTGGAGCTTAGCTTCCCAGTCGTCCTTGGATTCCTCCATTATCTCTTCACACAGTTTCTGTAATTCTGGGCTACGCTGTACCATTTCCCAGATAGTCTGCGCGGCACACCAATCACGAGCAGCACCGGCCATGTTGCCCTTGCTCATACGTAGCGCATCTGCCACCCTAGCACGATTCAATACTCGTTCCTACCATCTTTCCCTTTGCCAGTCCGGCTTGTCGGCCTCGGCGCAGGGCCAGCATCTAGAAACCAAAGAAGAACAGCTCCGAGTTGCTCGCGGGGCACAGCGTACCCCCGCCCATTTCCTGGGGTACATCCCTGACCACCACCTAGACCCCATTCCAGCTCCGCTTCCAGACCTCGCCTGGCGCCGACAGCACCGTGACCTGTACCAACCTGCCCGACCGACTGCAACAGCACCTTAGAGCGCCTTCCAAGCCATTACGCCGGACGCGGACTGAGCTCGACCATCGGGACTGCCTCATCTTTGGGATGTTCACCACACAGTAGCGTTATGCCCGGCCGAGCCCAGGCGGCCACCCCATCTTCCGGGCAGACGTACTTGGAGCGCTTACCGCCACTGCCCGACCGGTCGACCGGGCGATCACCCCAGAGCAGACCGGGGTGCTTCGCCAGGAACGCCCGGCAGGCGACCTCGAACGGGCCGCCCTCGACGATGTAGTGACTGACCCGGTCGCCGGTCCGCTTGCCACCCGGCTTGCCCGTGCTCGACGGCATCAGACCGATCGCCTCCATCCAATCAGCCCACTGCTGATTGTGATACCGGCCGCGGCCGGGGGTCGTGTCGCGAAGGTGGTGGAAATTCGGCGGCGCGGGTCCGAAGGCATGGTGGTCGGCATCAGGCGGCGAAGTCAAGATCGGTGGGCGAGCGCTCGAGGGTCTGCCAGCCGTCGACCCGGCGCATGGTGATCTGACCGGACGCCAACAGCGCCCAGAACAGCATGGCGGCGGTCTCGGCACAGGGCAGCAGGCACTGCGTCTTGATTCTCCGCTTGAACTCCTCGTGCAGGCGCTCGATCGCGTTCGTGGTCCTCACCGAGCGCCACTGCTCGGGCGGGTAGCGCACGAACGTGAACAGGCGCTCGCCGGCTTCTTCCAAGCTCGTCGCGACCGACCGGCAGCGAAGCTTCCACTTGGCCAGGAACGCCTTACGCCGGACTACGACCTCGGCGGCGGCCTTGGCGTTCATCATGTGGTTGAAGTCGGCCTTGATCTCGTCGTGCAGGTGCTTCGGCGCGTGGGCGAGCAGATTGCGCTCCTTGTGCACGGTGCAGCGCTGAACCGGCACATCGTCCCACAGGCTGGCGAGCGCCGCTTCCAGGCCTTTGCCGCCGTCGACGATCACCAATTCGGGTCGGCCGAGCCCACGGCTGGTCAGGTCGTCCAGCATGGCCCGCCACGCGGCCTCGCTTTCGCCACCCATGTTCTTGATGGCGAGCACCACCTTCTGGCCGTCGCGGCGGACACCCAGGGCAATCAGCAGCGAGATGGCCGTGGCCTTGCGATCGAGCCGGACCTTGACCACGGTGCCGTCGAGGATCAGCCGCACAATGTCGTCGCCGGCAAGATCACGCTCCTGCCAGGCCTGCCAGGCCGAGCGGGTCTTCTGCCAGGCCCGGCTGACCACGTCCTTGCCCACATGGCCCTCGAACAACCTGGCCAACGCTCGCCGCGCCCGGCGGGTGTTCATGCCGGCGAGGTAGACCTCGGCGATCAAGGCCTCGGCGCGATGGGAGAGCCGCTTGTAAGCGGGCAGCAAGTCGCTCTTCCATTCCTGCTCGCCAGCCTCGTCGCGCAGACGAGCGCGCGGCACCGAGAGCGTCAGCAGGCCGAAGGTGGTGACCAGCTGGCGCGGCCGGTGCCCGTGGCGCCGACCAGTGCAGACCGCTCCTCGCTCGTAACGCCCACGGCCGAGCGAGCCTTCCAGCTCCTCCTCCAGCAGCTCCTCGATGAACGAGCGGACCTGACCACGGACCGCCTCCTCCAACGGATCGAACCAGTCGCTGCTGACGAACGGCGATGGCCCTGCCAGCACGGTTGGCGTAACTTCCTTCATGGCGTGGGTTCCTTCTCGATCTTGCCAATCGGAACCTACGCCGCCTCATCCAATTTCCACCAACCTCGCGACACGACCCGGCCGGGCTTGCCGAACCAGTGCTGGCGGAGGTGGACCAGCTCGTGAACGAGCGTGCTGAGGGTCTCCTCGGGCGGGCGCTCGTTGAAGTGTTTCGGGTTGAGCGCGATCTCGTCCGTGGTGCCGCCCTCGTCGCGGTGCTCGAAACGGTCGTGGGCGAAGTAGCCGAGCGTGTTCGCCCGCGCTGGAAGGTGACCAGGCAGGGCGGCAGCGCGCTTTCGAACAGGCGGCGGTTGAAGTGCTTCACGGCCGCCTGCAAGGTCGCATAGGACTCCTTGGTCGGGTCGTTGTGAAGTGCGCACTCACAGCCGCTCCGATTGTTCGGCGCGATCGGCCGGTACCGGAGTCTGCTCCCCGGGGCGGCGGCCGGCCTTACTGATGGCTCCGTCCGGCTTACGATCAGGGATTGGAGTAGGACTGCTCGCCCTCGAGCTTAAGCCCGAGGCGCTCGAGCCCGTCGCCGAGCTGCTCGGCCTCCCGTTCAGCCGGAGCTCGAGTCGATCGACGTGGGCGGTGAGCCGCGCCGAGCTGGATCTCGAGCCAGCGCAGGCGCAGGTCCTCCTGGCCGTCGTACTGGTAGCCGACGCTCTTGAGCGTCTCGCGCTTCGCCAGGAGCTCGGTGCAAAAAGTC
>CAWJAY010000020.1:0-112142 GCA_963840925.1 uncultured Alphaproteobacteria bacterium | reverse complement strand
GCGGCCGGCGGCGGCGGCCGATGGGCTCGACGGTCGCTTCCGCCAACGTCAGCGTCGGCCGCGGCAGAGCTCGAGCCGACCTCGCCGCCGATCGCGAGCGGTCTGGCCGGTGATCGCCGCGGCCTGCTTGGTCAGCCGGTCACGGTAGCCATTCCAGCTGACCAGACGCAGCACAGGACGAGGCCGCTGACCAGCGCGCCGCCACGAAGACCGCGACGACGACCAGGACGCCGTACTGCCGGTGTCATCGCGACCGCCGGGTCGAGCCCCCGCCGGCGGCCGCGACCGCGCCCCGTCGGTCCGGCCCAGGCGCGCGGACGGGCATCATGGTACGAGCCGCATCAGCGTTCGCCTTCGATCCCGGTATAGCCTTGCGTCGTCGACAGGCTGGCGTGGCCGAGCAGTTCCTGGATCACCCGCAGATCGGCGCCGCCGGCCAGGAGGTGGGTTGCGAACTTTGGCGGAGCGCGTGCGGGCGTGGCGGTTTCCGGCAGCCCGAGGGGCCGCAGCACACCTGCATGCTCGGCGGACGAGCGCCGGTTGCAGACGCCGGCCGCGCAGGCCGACGAACAGCGGCGCCTCGGCGCCGGGCGCGGGCGGACAGGATCTGAGGTAGGCCGCCAGTGCCTGAGCCACCACCGGCAGCAGGGGCACGAGCCGCTGCTTGCGGCCCTTGCCGGTGACCGTGAGGCCGCTGGCGGGCGGCTCGCGCCGAGCGCGCCGACGCTCCAGCGCCAGCGCCTCGCCGATCCGCAGGCCCGCGCCGTAGAGCAGCAGGAGCAGCGCCAGATCCCGGCTCGCGACCCAGCGGGCCTGGCGACTCGGCGACCTCCTGGATCAGCGCCCGCGCCTGCCCGGGCGAGAGCGGCCGCGGCAGCCGTTTGACAGCCCGGGCTGCGCATCGCCCTTAGCGCGGCGTTGTGGGGGCTGTGCTGACGGTCGAGCTAGCGGTAGAAGCCCGGAGCGCGGCCAGCGCCCGCGCGGTCGAGGTCCGGGCCAGGCCCTGCGCGGTGGCGCCAGGCGAGCCAGGCGCGGAAGTCGGCCGCGGCGAGGTCGGCCAGCTGGTCGAGCCCCGGCGGGCCGCCGAGATGATCGCAGTAGAACGCCAGAAAACCGCGAGATCGGTCTGTAGGCCTTACGGTCGGCGGCCGCCGGCGTTCTCATGGGAGAGCCAGTCGCGCCAGCGCCGCGGCCACCGCGTCGACCTCCGGCCCGGCGCTCGGAACGAGCGCATCACGTCGATCTCCGACGCCGTCTCCCGCGACAGTGCCTCGGGCAGCCGGTGCTCGCGTAAGCCGGAGTAGGCGTGAGCGGCCCGCCCGCGATGATCCCGACGGTCCGGTCCTGGTCCCGCTGCCGCTGGAGGCGCCGTTCGACTACGCGCCGCCGGCGGATCTCCGGGCGGCACCGGGCGACCTGGTCGAGGTGCCCTTCGGGTCGCGCCAGGTGGTCGGCGCGGTCTGGGACGCGCCTGCGGCCGTCAGCGCCGGCGCGCCGGTGCCGGCGGCGCGGCTGAAGCCGATCCTGCGCCGCCTCGAGGCACCGCCCTGCCGCGCCGCTGCGCCGGCTGATCGAGCACGTCGCGGCGGTCACGCTGGCGCCGCTCGGTGCCGCGCTCGCAGTCGCGCTCGAGCGTGCCGGCCGCCCTCGAGCCGCCGCCGCGGCAGCTCGGCCTGGTGCCGGCGGCGGCTGCCGCGAGCGAGACCGCATCGAGCGCGGCGGCGGGCCGTGCTCGCCGCCCTGGCCGATCGCGACCGCGCGGTCCGGCCGAGATCGCGCGCCGGCCGGGGTCGGCGCCGGGGCCGTGCGGCATGCCCGGGCCGGCCTGCTGAGCCCGATGCCGTGCCGGAGCCGCGGACGGCCCGCCCGCACCGCCACCGGCGCCGGTCGACGCTGTCGCCGGCGCAGGCTGCGGCCGCGGCACGCTCTGCGCGGTGCCGCGCGCGGCCAGGGTCACGCTGCTCGAAGGCGTGCCCGGCGCTGGGCAAGACCGAGTCCACCTCGAGGCGGTCGCGGCGACGCTCGCGCGCGGGCAAGCAGGCGCTGATCCTCCTGCCCGAGATCGCGCTCACCGCCCAGCTGCTCGAGCGCTTCGAGCGGCGCTTCGGCCGGCCGCCTGCCGCCTGGCATTCCGGCCTCGACGTGGCGCGCCCCGCGGCGGACCTGGCGGCGGATCGCCCTGGGCCGTGAGCCCATCGTGATCGGCGCCCGCTCGGCGCTCTTCCTGCCGGTCGCCGGACCTCGGCCTGATCGTGGTCGACGAAGAGCACGATCAGGCTTCAAGCAGGAGGACGGCGTGCCCTACCACGGCCGCGATCTGGCGCTCGCGCGCGCCCGGCTCGAAGGCTGCCCGCATCCTGCTCGCCGGCGACGCCGGCGCTCGAGACTGCTTGGACCATGGGGCGATCGCCGGCGCCGTCGGCGCGCGCGCGGCCGGCGAGCCCTGCTGCTGCCGGCCCGGGCACGGCGGCGCGAGATGCCGGCGGTCGCGCCTCATCGACCTCAGGCGTGATCGCCCGCCGCGCGGGCTCATTGCTGGCGCCCAGCTTGCGCGCGGCGTCGACGGCGACGCTCGGCGCCGGCGAGCAGGCGCTCTTGTTCCTGACCGGCGCGGCTTCGCGCCGCCACGCTCTGCCGGGCCTGCGGCCATCGCCTGCGCTGCCCGAACTGCAGCGCCTGGCTCGTGACCCACCGCCTGCGCCAGCGTCTGTCTGCCATCACTGCGGCTACGGCCGCGCCGAGCCCGACCATTGCCCGAGCTGCGGCACGGTCGAGCGCTGGTCGCCTGCGGCCCGGGGTCGAGCGCCTGGCCGAGGAGGTCCGGGCGCCGCCGCCAGACTGCGCGGTCGCGATCCTGACCAGCGACGAGCCGGCCGGCCCGAACGCGGTTGCGGCGCTGCTCGGCGCGATGCGCGACGATGAGCTCGACCTTCTGATCGGCACCCAGATCATCGCCAAGGGCCACCATTTCCCGGATCTGACCCTGGTCGGCGTGGTCGATGGCGATCTCGGCCTCGCGGGCGGCGATCTGCGCGCCGCGGAGCGCCAGTTCCAGCTGCTCTACCAGGTGGCGGGCCGGGCCGGGCGCGGCGGCGCGCCGCGGCCGGGTCCTGATCCAGACCCATTGCCGGAGCACCCGGTGATGCAGGCGCTGGCGGCGGCGACAAGGACGCGCTTCTACGCGAGGAGCTGGCCGAGCGGCGCGACGCGGCATGCCGCCGTTCGGGCGGCTGGCGGCGCTGATCGTCACCGGCCGGGACTCCAGGCGGTGCGCCGCCTGGCGGCGGCTGGCGCGCGGCGCCGGCGCCGCGGGTGTGCGCGGCTCGGCCCGGCACCGGCGCCGCTGCTTTGCTGCGCGGCCGCTACCGCCAGCGCCTGCTGGTGATCGCGCGCCCGAGATCGACCTTCCCGGCGCTGCTCCGACCCTGGGTCAAGGCCGCAGGCTCCCGGGCGACCTCGCCTCCAGGTCGACATCGACCTCCACAGCTTCCTGTGACTTGCGGGGGAGCTTGGCCAACGCGCCGATCGGCGCGCCTGCCCGGGGCTGCGGGCTGCGGCGCGCTGTCGGCTTGCACGGCCGAGAGGCCCTGTGTTATTCGGGCCGCGCTGCACGGGAAGGCGCGAGTCCCGGTCATTTCGTGACCGTCGGTCGGGTTCTCTGGAAGCCGGGGAAGCATCGGATTGCCTGCATCATCAGCCCACGCGTCGGGCTTGGCGTGCCGCTATGCTACGGCCCTGTTCGAGCTCGCCGAAGACCGGGACGCGCTCGATGCGGTCGCGGGCGATCTCGACAATTTCGCGTTCCCTGCTCGATCAGAGCGCCGATCTGCGGCGCCTGATCCGCAGCCCGGTGTTGGCCCGCGAGGACCAGGGCCGGGCGATCACGGCGCTCGCCGAGCGCGCCGGCTTCGAGCAGCTGACGCTGCAGTTCCTGGGCCTGCTCGCGCACAAGCGCCGGCTGTCCGCCCTGCCCAGATCATCGCCGCCTATCAGGCGATGCTCGCGCGCCACAAGGGCGAGGTCGGCGCCGAGCTGGTCTCGGCGGTGCCGCTGTCCGAGGCCCAGGCCGAGCGCGCGCGCGAGCAGCTGTCGGCGGCGATCGGCCAGACCGTGACCCGTCGCGCGCGGTCGATCCGGGGCTGCTCGGCGGGCTGGTCGTGCGGATCGGCTCGCGCATGGTCGACGCCTCGCTCCGGACCAAACTCCAGCGGCTCGAGCTGGCCATGAAGGGGGCTGCCTGATGGACATCCGCGCGGCCGAGATCTCGGCGCTCCTCAAAGAGCAGATCGCCAGTTTCGGCACCGAGGCCGAGGTCGCCGAGGTCGGCCGCGTGCTCTCGGTCGGCGACGGCATCGCCCGGATCTACGGCCTCGACGAGGTCCAGGCCGGCGAGATGGTCGAGTTCGAGGACGGCACCCGCGGCATGGCGCTCAACCTCGAGACCGACAACGTCGGAGTCGTGATCTTCGGCGACGACCGCCACATCTTCGAGGGCGGCACGGTCAAGCGCACCCAGGCGATCGTCGACGTGCCGGTCGGCAAGGGGCTGCTCGGCCGGGTCGTCGACCCGCTCGGCAACCCGCTCGACGGCAAGGGCCCGATCGAGGCCGCCGAGCGCAAGCTGGTCGAGGTCAAGGCGCCGGGCATCATCCCGCGCCGCTCGGTCCACGAGCCGATGCAGACCGGGCTGAAGGCGATCGACAGCCTGATCCCGATCGGCCGCGGCCAGCGCGAGCTGATCATCGGCGACCGCCAGACCGGCAAGACCGCGATCGCGATCGACGCCTTCATCAATCAGAAGGGCATCAACCAGAGCGGCGACGAGGAGCAGAAGAAGCTCTACTGCATCTACGTCGCGATCGGCCAGAAACGCTCCTCGGTCGCCAGGGTCGCCAAGATCCTCGAAGACTTTGGCGCCATGGAATACTCGATCATCGTCGCCGCCACGGCGTCCGACCCGGCGCCGCTGCAGTACCTGGCGCCCTACGCCGGCTGCACGATGGGTGAGTATTTCCGCGACAACGGCATGCATGCGCTGATCGTCTACGACGATCTGTCCAAGCAGGCGACCGCGTACCGCCAGATGTCGCTGCTGCTGCGCCGGCCGCCCGGCCGCGAGGCGTTCCCGGGCGACGTGTTCTATCTGCACTCGCGCCTGCTCGAGCGCGCCGCCAAGATGAACGAGGACCACGGCTCGGGCTCGCTGACCGCGCTGCCGGTGGTCGAGACCCAGGCCAACGACGTCTCCGCCTACATCCCGACCAACGTGATCTCGATCACCGACGGCCAGATCTTTCTCGAGACCGACCTGTTCTATCAGGGCATCCGGCCGGCGGTGAACGTCGGCCTGTCGGTGTCGCGGGTCGGCTCGGCTGCCCAGCTCAAGGCGATGAAGCAGGTCGCCGGCCGGATCAAGCTGGAGCTCGCGCAGTACCGCGAGATGGCGGCGTTCTCGCAGTTTGCCTCCGACCTCGACGCCGCCACCCAGCGCCTGCTCAACCGCGGCGCCAGGCTCACCCAGGTCCTCAAGCAGGGCCAGTACGTGCCGATGCCGGTCGAGCTTCAGGTCGGCGTGATCTACGCCGGGGTCAACGGCTATCTCGACCGGGTTCCGGTCGCCGAGGTGACCCGCTTCGAGGAAGGGCTGGTCAACGAGCTGCAGGCCAACGGCCAGGGGATCCTGAAGGCGATCCGCACCGAGGGCGCGCTCAGCCCGGCGACCGAGGCCGAGCTCAAGCGGCTGCTCGACGGCTACAGCCAGGCCTTTGCCTGAGCCCGGGCTCAAGCTTGAGCGATGCCCAGCCTCAAGGACCTGCGCACCCGGATCGGCAGCGTCAAGCAGACGCAGAAGATCACCAGCGCGATGAAGCTGGTCGCCGCCTCCAGGCTCAAGCGGGCGCAGGAGCAGGCCGAGGCGGCGCGGCCGTTCGCCGAGCGCATGGCGATGATGCTGGCCAATCTCGGGGCCGGGGTCGCCGACCGCGAGGGCACGCCGCCGCTGCTCGCCGGGACCGGCCGCGACGAGGTCCACCTGATCGTGGTCGCGACCGCCGACCGGGGCTTGTGCGGCGGCTTCAACAGCTCGATCGTGCGCGGCGTGCGCCAGCGCATCCGGGACCTGCGCGAGCGCGGCAAACAGGTCAAGGTGCTATGCGTCGGCCGCAAGGGCCGCGACATGCTGCGGCGCGAGCTCGGCGATGCGATCGTGGGCACGGTCGAGGGCGTCGGCCGGCGCCGGCTCGAGTACGCCGAGGCGGTCCAGATCGCCGAGCGGATCGACGGCATGTACCAGGCCGGCGAGTTCGACGTCTGCACGATCGCGTTCAATCGCTTCCGCTCGGCGATCACCCAGGTCCTGACCCTGCAGCAGCTGATCCCGGTCGAGGCGACGGCCGCCGAGCCCGGCGAGGGCGGTCCGGGCGAGGTGCAGGCGGTTTACGAGTTCGAGCCCGACGAGGCGGCGATCCTGCGCGAGCTCCTGCCGCGCAACCTTGCGGTCCAGATCTACGGCGCGCTGGTCGAGAACGCGGCCAGCGAGCAGGGTGCCAGAATGACCGCGATGGAGAATGCGACCCGCAACGCCGGTGACATGATCGATCGCCTGACCACGTTCTATAACCGCACCCGTCAGGCGCAGATCACCAAGGAGCTGATCGAGATCGTCTCCGGCGCCGAGGCGCTCTGATGCGCCCGCCCGATCTGAGGAACCACGATGAATGATGTCAGTCGCGACAACATCCAGAGCGGCCGGGTCACGCAGGTGATGGGCGCGGTCGTCGACGTCCAGTTCGACGGCGGCCTGCCGGCGATCCTGAACGCGCTGCACACCGACAACCACGGCCGCCGGCTCGTGCTCGAGGTGGCGCAGCATCTCGGCCAATCGACCGTGCGCACGATCGCGATGGACGGCACCGACGGCCTGACCCGCGGCCAGGAGGTGGTCGACACCGGCGAGCCGATCGCGATGCCGGTCGGCCGCGAGACGCTGGGCCGGATCCTGAACGTGATCGGCGAGCCGGTCGACGAGCGGGGCCCGATCAAGGCCAAGATCAAGGTGCCGATCCACCAGCCGGCGCCGCTCCTGATCGACCAGTCGACCGAGACCGAGATCCTGACCACCGGGATCAAGGTGGTCGACCTGCTGACGCCTTATCCCAAGGGCGGCAAGATCGGCCTGTTCGGGGGTGCTGGCGTCGGCAAGACCGTGATCATCATGGAGCTGATCAACAACATCGCCAAGGCGCACGGCGGCTTTTCGGTGTTCGCGGGCGTCGGCGAGCGGACCCGCGAGGGCAACGACCTCTACAACGAGATGATCGAGTCCGGGGTCATCGACCTGAAGGATCTGTCCAAGTCCAAGGTCGCGCTGATCTACGGCCAGATGAACGAGCCGCCCGGCGCGCGCGCCCGGGTCGGGCTCTCGGGGCTCACGGTCGCCGAGCATTTCCGCGACACCGAGGGCCAGGACGTGCTGCTGTTCATCGACAACATCTTCCGCTTCACCCAGGCCGGCTCCGAGGTCTCGGCGCTGCTCGGCCGGATTCCCTCGGCCGTCGGCTACCAGCCGACGCTCGGCACCGACATGGGCGCCCTGCAGGAGCGGATCACCTCGACCACCAAGGGCTCGATCACCTCGGTCCAGGCGATCTACGTGCCGGCCGACGATCTGACCGACCCGGCGCCGGCGACCGCGTTCTCGCATCTCGACGCGACGACCGTCTTGTCACGCCAGATCGCCGAGCTCGGCATCTATCCGGCGGTCGATCCGTTGGATTTCGACCTCCCGCATCCTGACGCCTGCGGTGGTCGGCGAGGAGCATTACGCGGTCGCGCGCGAGGTCCAGGCGACGCTCCAGCGCTACAAGGCGCTCCAGGACATCATCGCGATCCTGGGCATGGACGAGCTCTCGGAGGACGACAAGCTCGTGGTCGCCCGGGCGCGCAAGCTGCAGCGCTTCCTCTCCCAGCCGTTCCACGTCGCCGAGGTGTTCACGGGCTCGCCCGGCAAGCTGGTCAGCCTCGAGGAGACGATCGCGGGCTTCAAGGCGATCTGCGCCGGCGGCTACGACGACCTGCCCGAGGCCGCGTTCTACATGGTCGGCGGCATCGAGGAGGCGGTCGAGAAGGCCAAGCGCATGGCCGCCGAGGACTGAGGAGCCTGACGGGTGGCCGAAGCCGGAACTGCGCCTGGCAACAAGGTCGAGTTCGAGCTGGTGGCGCCGGAGCGGCTGCTGGCGAGCGCGCTGGTCGACATGGTCGTGGCCCCGGGCGAGGCCGGCGATTTCGGCGTCCTGCCCGGCCACAGCCTGTTGATGTCGCTGTTGCGGCCGGGCGTGCTCGAGACCTGGGAGGGCAACCAGGTGACCCGGCGGATCTTCGTCGCCGGCGGCTTCGCCGAGGTCAACGAGCGCGGCTGCACCGTGCTCGCCGAGGAGGCGATGCCGGTCGAGGAGATCGACCGCGAGGCGGCGCGCCTACGGCTGCAGGACGCCGAGGACAAACTCCGTGAAGCCCAAAGCGACGCCGAGCGCGGGCGCGCCGAGCGCCAGATCCGGATCGCCCAGGCGCTGATCGAGGCCGCCGGCGGCTGAACGCTCAGAGCGGTCGCCCGGTGGTAGGGCTTGCCGCCGGGCTCGAGATCTGAGAGGGAGGAGCCAGAGGATGACACCGAGCGCAGTCCGCGCGGCGGTCGCGGCGCTGACCGAGGCCCGGCGCAGCCGGACGGCGCTCGCGGGCCTGCCCGAGGCGTGCCGGCCGCAGACCCTGGACGACGGCTACGCCATCCAGGAGGCGTTCGTCGCGGGCTTCGGCCAGCCGGTCGCCGGCTGGAAGGTCGGCTGCACCGCCCTGGCGACCCAGCGGCTGTTCGGCATCGAGGAACCGTTCTACGGGCCGGTGCTGGCGCCGGTCGTGTTCGCGTCGCCCGCCGAACTGCCGGCCGCGGATTTCCCGCTGCGCGGCATCGAGTGCGAGTTCGCGTTCCGGCTGGCGGCCGATTTCGAGCCGCGCGAGCGGCCCTACGAGCCCCACGAGGCGGCCGAACGGGTGAGCGCGCCGATCCCGGCGATCGAGGTCGTGAGCCCGCGCCTCGACCACCCGATCAAATACGGCGCGCCCTCGGCGATCGCCGACTGCGGCGTCAACGGCGCCCTGGTCCTCGGCGCCGCGCGGCTCGACTGGCAGAGCCTCGATCTCGCGACCCACGAGGTCCGGCTCGAGATCGACGGCGCGCCGAAGGCGGCGGGCACCGGCGCGCTCGTGCTCGGCCATCCGCTCAACGTGCTGGCCTGGTTCGTCAACCGCTACACCGCGCGCGGCCGGACGCTGCCGGCCGGCCAGATCGTCAGCACCGGGACCACGACCGGCCTCGTGCTCCTCGAGCCCGGCCAGACCGCGGTCGGCGACTTCGGCATCCTGGGCCAGGTGTCGGTCAGGTTCAGCCCATGAGCAGAGCCTCGGCGCGCAGCGAGTCGCGCATGACGGTCGCCGAGTTTTTGACCTGGCGCGCCGATCTGAGCGACGACGGGCGCTATGAGCTCGTCGGCGGCCAGTCGGTCCGCCTGATGTCGCCGACCAACCTCCGCCATGCCCAAATCCAGCAGAACGCCAGCGGTGCACTGAGGCGATGCATCGCCTCGGCCGGTCTGCGCTGCCGGGTGTACGAGGCTGGTCCGGGCATAGCTGTCGGTGTCGAGGACGATCATTGCCGGATTCCAGATGTGGCCGTGACCTGCGCCGCAACGATCGATGACCGAATGTCTCTGATACCCAAGCCTGTGATCGTGATCGAGGTGGCCTCGAAATTTATCCGGCTTGCGGACGTCAACGACAAGGTGGAGTTTTATTCCGGCATTCGGTCGATCCAGCACTATCTGGTGATCGAGCAGGATCAGCGCCGCGTGGTCTATCACGGTCGCGGGTCGGGTGGCGGCCTCGAGCCCCACATTGTGCGCCACGGCAGCATCACCCTTGACCCGCCGGGCATCGCGCTGGCGATCGCCGACCTCTACCTCGAGACGGCGCTGGCCGAAGCCGACCAGCCGCCGGAAAGCAAGTGAGGACAGGTTGAGGCCGGTCACGCGCCCGGCTGGGCGACCGCGGCTTCGAAGGCGGTCAGGATCTGCTTCTGGCGCACGCCCCAGCGGTAGTTGTGGATGATCCCGGTCGACAGGATCACCCGGTGGCAGGGGATCAGCCAGGAGATGTTGTTGGCGCCGACCGCGCGGCCGACCGCGCGCACCGCCTGGGGCTGGCCGATCGCGCGGGCGATCGTCTGGTAGCTGACCAGCCGGCCGAACGGGATCTTGAGCAGCGCCTCCCAGACCTTGATCTGGAAGTTGGTGCCGCGCACCAAGAGCGGCAGCGGCTCGGCCGAGGCGGCGCCGAGCTCGAAGGCCCGGCTCGCGAGCGCGGCCGTGCCCGGATCGTCGCGGACCAGCCGGGCCCCCCGCCACTCGCGCTCGAACTCGGCGATCACCGGCCGATCGTCGGCCTCGACGAAGGCGAGCCAGCAGACCCCGCGCTCGGTCGGTGCCCAGCAACACCCGGCCGAGCGGCGCATCGTGCAGGCCCCAGCGGATCACCAGGCGCTCGCCCAGCGCCTTGAACTCGCCGGGCGTCAGCGCATCGCAGGCGACGAACAGATCGTGCAGGCGCGAGGGGCCGGACAGGCCGGCATCGAGCGCCG
Organism: uncultured Alphaproteobacteria bacterium; assembly: GCA_963840925.1. Classification (GTDB taxonomy): domain Bacteria; phylum Pseudomonadota; class Alphaproteobacteria; order Geminicoccales; family Geminicoccaceae; genus DATAOG01. The sequence continues at coordinate 101,455 of CAWJAY010000020.1, read as the reverse complement.
CCTCGAGCACGCTGGCATCGGCGGCGAGCGACCGCTTGGCGTTCGCGAGCGTGACGTACTGGAGAAAGCGTTTCGGGCTGATCCCGGCCCAGCGCTTGAAGATGCGCTGGAAGTGGAACGGCGACAGCCCGGCCTGCTCGGCCATCGTCTCGAGCGAGGGCTGCTCCTGGCCGTGCTCGACGACGTAGCGGAGCGCGGTCGCGATCCGGGCGTTGTAGGGCACGTCGCCAGCGGGCGCGGTCTCCTCGACCAGCGCGAGATGGGCGGCCATGGGCTCGACTCCTGAAGTGATGCTGGCCTGAGAGTCGGCCTCCGCGGCGCTCTGAACAACCCGATTCTTGCGCCTGCGTCGGCCGGCGCGGCCGGCACGAGCGTCAGTTCTCGTACACGATTTTCGGGAACGGTCGCTGCTCGGCGGCGGCCGCCTGGTCGAGCTTGGCCAGGACCAGTTGGGCGATCTGCAGATAGGCCAGCGCCTGGGCGCCGGCGGGCTCGGCCACGACCGGCGGCCGGCCGGCGTCGGTCTGCTCGCGGATCGCGAGGTCGAGCGGAATCTCGCCGAGGAAATCGACCCCGAACTTGGCCGCGGTCGCGCGCGCGCCGCCGTGGCTGAAGATCTCGGAGCGGCCGCCGCAGTGCGGGCAGAGGAAATAGCTCATGTTCTCGACGATGCCGAGCACCGGCACGTCGACCTTGCGGAACATGTTGAGCGCCTTGCGCGCGTCCAGGAGCGCGATGTCCTGCGGCGTCGAGACGATCACCGCGCCGGCCAGCGGCACGCGCTGCGCCATCGTCAGCTGGGCATCGCCGGTGCCCGGCGGCAGGTCGACCACGAGCACGTCGAGCTCGCCCCACTCGACGTCGCTCAGCATCTGCTGGATCGCGCTCTGGACCATCGGCCCGCGCCAGATCATCGGCGCGTCCTCGTCGACCAGGAAGCCCATCGACATCACCCGGACGCCGTAGTTCGCCATCGGCTGCAGCTTCTTGCCGTCGGGGCTGGACGGCTTGCCGGCGATGCCGAGCATGCGCGGCTGCGAGGGGCCGTAGATGTCGGCGTCGAGCAGGCCGACCCGCTGGCCGAGCCGGACGAGCCCGAGCGCGAGATTGACCGCCGTGGTCGACTTGCCGACGCCGCCCTTGCCGGAGGCGACCGCGATCACCGAGCGGATGCCCGGGAGCGCGGGCTTGACCTCGGCCGGCTGCCGGCCCGGCGGCGGTCCGCCGCGCGCCATCGGGCTGTCGCTCGGGCGGGCAGCCCGCTCGCCCCCGGGCGAGCGCTCGGCGGTCAGAACCGCGGTCACCGAGGTCACGCCCGGCAGCGCCAGCACCGCGCGCTCGCACGCCTGACGCAGCGGTTCCTTGGCCTCGGCCTCGCGCGGCAGCACCTCGAGCGCGAAGCCGACGTTGCTGCCCTTGACCACGACGCCGGACACCATGTTCAGCGCGACCACGCTTTGGCCGCGGGCCGGATCGACGACCGCGGCCAGCGCATCCAGGACCTGTTCTCGGCTGACCTGCGGCATGGTTGAACCCACTCCGTCGCCGCACGATATTCTCGGCAGCAGCGCGCTGGGCACGAAGCTCGCCCTGGCGCTTCGGGTCCTGGTGATATAGAGGACGCCGGAGCGCGGGCAAAGCCCTCCGGGCACCCGCCGCAGCAGCGAAAGGTAGCGATTGATGCCGTGGAGCAACCAAGGCGGCGGCTGGCAGGGCGGCGGTGGTCAGGGCCCATGGGGCGGTCGACCCGGCGGTGGCCAGCAGCCGCCCGACCTGGAGGAGCTGCTGCGCCGCAGCCAGGAGAAGGTCAAGAAGATCTTTCCGGGCGGCGCCGGCGGCGGCTTCGGCGGCAATCGCAAGACGCTGGTGGCGGTCCCTCTGATTCTGCTCGCGGTCTGGCTGGCGAGCGGTTTCTATCGCGTGCAGCCGGACGAGCAGGGCGTGGTCCTGCGCTTCGGCCAATGGATCAAGACCACCCAGCCCGGTCTGAACTGGCACCTGCCGACGCCGATCGAGACCGTGTTCATGCCCAAGGTGACCCGCTCCAACCGGGTAGAGATCGGCTTCCGCTCGGCGGCCGAGATCGCCCGCGCCGGCTCGGCGCGCGAGGTCGCCAACGAGAGCCTGATGCTGACCGGCGACGAGAACATCGTGGACATCAATTTCGTGCTGCTCTGGATGATCAAGGACGCCGGCCAGTACCTGTTCAACATCCGCGATCCGGAAGCGACCGTGAAGGCGGTGGCCGAGAGCGTCATGCGCGAGATCGTCGGCAAGACGCCGATCGCCGAGGCGACCACCGAGGCCCGCGGCCGGATCGAGCAGGGCGCGCGCGAGCTGACCCAGGCGATCCTCGACGCTTACGGCGCCGGGGTCCTGATCACCCAGGTGCAGCTGCAGAAGGTCGACCCGCCGGGCGAGGTGATCGAGGCGTTCCGCGACGTCCAGCGGGCGCAGGCGGACCGGGAGCGGGCCCAGAACGAGGCCGAGACGTTCGCCAACGACATCCTGCCCCGGGCGCGCGGCGAGGCCGAGCGGATCTCGCAGGAAGCCCAGGCCTACCGGCAGGAGGTGGTCGCCAGGGCGCAGGGCGACGCCCAGCGTTTCCTCGCGGTCTACAATGAATTCGACAAGGCGCGCGACGTCACGGTCAAGCGGATCTACCTCGAGACCATGGAAGACGTGCTGCAGGACATGAACAAGGTGCTGATCGATCAGTCCGGCGAGGCGAGCGGCGTCGTGCCTTACCTGCCGCTGCCCGAGCTCGAACGTCGGGCCCGCGAGCGCGCCCTGGGCGCGGGCACGAGCAGCGATGGAGAGCAGCAGCGATGAATCGCAATCTGCTGGTCGCTGCCGGCGTGCTGGCAGCGATCGTCCTGGTGGTGGCGATGAGCGCGCTGTTCACCGTCCATCAGACGCAGCAGGCGCTGGTGCTGCAGTTCGGCGAGCCCAAACGGGTGGTCACCGAGCCCGGCCTGCACGTCAAGCTGCCGTTCGTCCAGAACGCGGTCTATATCGACCGGCGGGTGCTCGATTTCGATGCCGACGCGCAGGAGGTCATCCTCGGCGATCAGAAGCGGCTGGTGGTCGATGCCTTCGCGCGCTACCGGATCGTCGATCCGTTGCGCTTCTACCAGGCGGTCGGCAGCGAGGCGGTGCTGCGCGGGCGGATCGATACCATTCTGGATGCTTCGCTGCGCAAGGTCCTGGGCGAGGTGCCGCTGTTCACGGTGCTCTCGGCCGACCGCACCGCGCTGATGAACAACATCCGCGACCAGGCGAACACCGAGGCCAAGCAGTTCGGCATCGACGTCGTCGACGTGCGCATCAAGCGCGCCGATCTGCCGGCCGAAAACAGCCAGGCGATCTACCGTCGAATGCAGACCGAGCGCGAGCGCGAGGCCAAAGAGCTGCGGGCGCAGGGCGCCGAGCTCGCGCAACGGATCCGCGCCCGCGCCGATCGCGAGCGGCGGGTGATCATCGCCGAGGCTGAGAAGGAAGGTCAGATCGCCCGCGGCGAGGGCGACGCCCAGGCGATCGGGATCTTCGCCGATGCGTTCGGCCGCGACGTCGACTTCTTCTCCTTCTATCGCTCGATGCAGGCCTATCGCAACGCGCTCGGCGACGACAGCACGAGCGTGGTGCTGTCGCCGGACAGTCAGTTCTTCCGCTTTTTCGCCAGCCCTGACGCGGCGCTGCAGACTGCGGGCGCCAAGGGCGCGCCCGGCACTACGGCCGCGCGGGTCGAGCCGGAACGGTCGCCGACGCCGCCCGCCGCCACGATCGGAGCCGACCAGCCGCCGGCCACCAACGCGCTGGAGTAGACCGGTTGGCCGGCCGGCTCGGCGTGCCGGCTGGCGCTGGCCGGCCGCTTCGGCAGGCGGGATAGTCTGGGCCACGAGCCGGCGGGCCGTGGACGGGCAGGAGCAGGGGCGGCGACCCGATGACCGATCTGACGACGGCTTTGGCGCTGGTGCTGGTGCTGGAGGGGCTGCTCTGGGCGGTATCGCCGAACGGGATGAAGCGCGCCGCCGCGATGGCGCTGGGGTTGGCCAACGAGCAGCTGCGGATGGGCGGCCTGATCGCGGTCGCGTTCGGCGTCGCCCTGGTCTGGCTGATGCGCGGCTAGCGGCGCGCAGTTTCGCGGTGCGACGAGGGTCCGGAATTTGCCCCGAGATGATGGCGCGGGATCGATTTCGCGGCTATGCTCTGCTAGCTGCTAAGCCAATCATGCCGATCGTGGTGCGGCCATCTGGTGCCGTTGCCGTACAGCGAGATCAGCCGCTCGGACAGCCTGCGGCCGATCGCGCGGAGAACCATCAATGAGCCTGGTGTCAGCCTTCGCCCCCCCTGTCCCGACGGCGTCACTCCGTGGCGTGCGCAGGGCTGGTCGCACGCTGTTGCTGGCCGCGGTGCTTCTGGGGGCGCTGAGCGGACCCCAGCCGGCCCGGGCAGCGCCGCCGCCAATCAGCTTCGCCGACATCGTCGACCGGGTCGCCCCGGCGGTCGTCAACATCGCCACCACCAAGGCAATGGCCGCTGGCCAGAACCCGCCGTTTCCGTTCCCCGAGCCGCCGCCCGGCTCGCCGTTCGAGGACTTCTTCCGCGAGTACTTCGAGCGCAACCGGCCCGAGCAGGTCCCGCAGCGCCAGTCCTCGCTCGGCTCGGGCTTCGTGGTCGATCCCGCCGGCTACGTCGTCACCAACAATCACGTGATCGCCGAGGCCGACGAGATCCAGGTCGTGTTCGGCGACGAGACGACCTACTCGGCCAAGCTGGTCGGCCGCGACCAGAAGACCGATCTGGCGGTGCTCAAAATCGAGGGCGACAAGCCGTTCCCGGCGGTCATCTTCGGCGACAGCGACCACATCCGGGTCGGCGACTGGATCATCGCGATCGGCAATCCCTTCGGCCTCGGCAGTACCGTGACCGCCGGCATCATCTCGGCCCGCTCGCGCGACATCCACGCCGGACCCTACGACGATTTCCTGCAGGTCGACGCGCCGATCAATCGCGGCAACTCGGGCGGCCCGACCTTCAATCTCGAGGGCGAGGTGATCGGGATCAACACCGCGATCTTCTCGCCGAGCGGCGGCAACGTCGGGATCGGCTTTGCGATCCCGTCCAACCTCGCCCTGCCGGTGATCCAGTCGCTCAAGTCCGACGGCAAGGTCGAGCGCGGCTGGCTCGGGGTCCGGATTCAGACGGTGACCGACGAGATCGCGGACAGCCTGGGCCTGGACGGCTCCGGCGGCGCGCTGGTGGCGAGCGTGACCCCGGGCGGGCCGGCCGAGCAGGCGGCGATCGAGGCCGGCGACGTGATCCTGGAGTTCGACGGCAAGCAGATCGACCGGATGCGCGGCCTGCCCCGGATCGTCGCCGAGACCGCGATCGGCGATTCGGTCAAGGTGATCGTCTGGCGCCGCGGCGAGAAGAAGATCTTCGATGTCACCTTGGGCGAGCTGCCCGAGGAAGAGGAGCTGGCAGCGCTGACCGAGAGCGAGGCCGAGACCCCGACCTCGGCCGACGTCGAGGCGCTCGGCGTCTCGGTCGCGACCATCACCGACGAGCTGCGGACCCGTTTCCAGCTGGCCGAGGACGTCAAGGGCGTCGTGATCATGAACGTCGCCGAGGGCGGCGCCGCCAGCCAGGAGAGCCTGCGCCCCGGCGACGTGATCGTCGAGGTCGGCCAGGAAGAGGTCCAGTCGCCGCCCGAGATCCTGGCCAAGGTCAACCAGGCCCAGCAGGACGACAAGAAGTCGCTCTTGCTGCTGATCGACCGCCAGGGCGACCTGCGCTTCGTGGCGCTCCGGCTGGCCGAGGCGCAGGAGTAGTCGCGCCGCCGGCGCCAGCCGGCGGTCGGAGGGCTTCGCCGACCGGCGCTGGCGCCTCAGGCGAGCACGAAGTCGCGCCGCGCGATGCCCTGCAGATAGAGCAGCGCGGTCAGGTCGCCGTGAGTGATCACGACCGGCACCGCGGCCCGGACCACCGGATGAGCCCGAAACGCGACCCCGAGCCCGGCCGCGTGCAGCATCGGCAGATCGTTGGCGCCATCGCCGACCGCAAGCGTGGCGGCCGCCGGCAGCCCGCGTGCCCGAGCCAGGCGCCGGAGCAGCGCGAGCTTGGCCTCCGGGCCGCGCACCGGCTCGCGCACCCGGCCGGTCAGCCGGCCGCCGCTGATCTCCAGCCGGTTGGCCTGGACCAGATCGAAGCCGAGCGCCGCCCGCACGCGGGCCGTGAACGGCGGGAAGCCGCCCGAGACCAGCGCGGTCGTGGCACCTCGGGCGCGCATCGTCCGGATCAGCGTCGCCGCACCCGGCATCAGGCGCACGCGCTCACGGTAGACCTCGTCGAGCACCGCGACCGGCAGCCCGGCGAGCAGCGCGACCCGGGCCGCAAGCGCAGCGCGAAAATCGAGCTCGCCATTCATCGCCCGCCGGGTGATCGCCGCGACCTCGGCCTTGACCCCGAGCGCGCCCGCCAGCTCGTCGATGCATTCGACCGTGATCACGGTCGAATCCATGTCGCTGACCAGCAGCCGCTTGACCCGTTCCTCGGCCGGCACCAGCGCCACGTCGACGCCGGCGGCCTCGAGCGCCTGCCGGAGCGGCGCGGGCAGCGCCCAAGCGCCTTCGAGCCCGAACTCGCAGGCCTCGCCCGCCGCGAGCCAGCGCGGCCCGGCGCCGAGCGCGCGCCCGACCTCGGCGACCATCCGGGGCTCGAGCGGCGCCCGCGCGGGATCGGCGACCAGGCAAAGGATCCGGCTCACCGACGCCGGCCCGCTCGGCGATGAGCGGCCTGCTGGTGCTCGGCGGCCCGACCGCGAGCGGCAAGTCGGCCCTGGCGCTGCGCCTCGCGCTCGCCCTCGATGGCGTCCTCGTCAACGCCGACAGCATGCAGCTCTACCGCGAGCTGCCGCTGCTGACGGCAAGGCCGACGCCGGCCGACGAGGCGCGCGTGCCGCACCGTCTGTACGGCGTTCTCGGCGCCGCCGAGCCGGCTTCGGTCGGGCGCTGGCTCGAGCTCGCGGGCGATGCGATCGCGGCCGCCAGCGCGTCTGGCCGGCTGCCGATCGTGGTCGGCGGCACCGGCCTCTATCTGTCCGCGCTGCTGCGCGGTCTGGCGCCGGTGCCGCCGGTGCCGGCCGCGGTCCGAGCCGAGGCCCGGGCGCTGTTCGACCGGCTGGGCGCGCCGGGCTTCCATGCCGAGCTCGCGCGCCGCGATCCGGTCATGGCGGCGCGGCTGCGCCCGAGTGACCGGCAGCGGCAGCTGCGCGCCTTCGAGGTGCTGGCGGCGACCGGCCGCTCGCTCGCCGACTGGCAGGCCCAACCCCGTTTCCGGCTGCGCCTGCCGGCGCCGGTGGTCGGGCTCGCGCTGCTGCCGCCGCGCGCCGAGCTGCATGGCCGGATCGAACGCCGGCTGCGGGCGATGATCGAGGCGGGCGCGCTCGAGGAGCTGGCAGCGCTGCGGCGCGCCTGCGGCAATGCCGGTCTGCCGCTGCTGAAGGCGGTCGCGGTGCCGGAGCTCTGCGCCCATCTGGACGGCCGCCTCGACCTCGCCCAGGCGCTGGCGCGTGCGCTCGAGCGGACCCGCCAGTACGCCAAGCGCCAGGTGACCTGGCTGCGCCATCAGCTGCCCGAGCTGGAGCCGCTTCCCGGGTTCGGCGATGATCCGGCGATCCTGCCCGATCCGGGTGCGCTGCAGCGCCGCTTGTTGACCGATGCCGCCTTGCCGCATAGTTTCCGATCCAGCCCCTGAGCGGGCCAACAACGCCGGCGCACCAAGGGTCGCCAATCCCTTACCGGCCGCCGAGGCATCGATCGAGGAGCCCAAACCGTGCCAGATGCCGCTGCCCCGCCCCGCACCGACGCCCAGACCCAGCCGATGACCGGCTCCGAGGTCGTGCTCCAGGCGCTGGTCGAGCAGGGGGTCGAGGTGGTATTCGGCTATCCGGGCGGCGCCGTGCTGCCGATTTATGACGCGATCTTCAAGCAGGACAAGATCCGTCACATCCTGGTCCGGCACGAGCAGGGCGCGGTCCACGCCGCCGAGGGCTACGCGCGCAGCACCGGCAGGGTCGGCGTCGTGCTCGTGACCTCGGGGCCGGGTGCGACCAACACCGTGACCGGGCTGACCGACGCGCTGATGGACAGCGTGCCGGTGGTCTGCCTGACCGGCCAGGTGCCGACCCACATGATCGGCAACGACGCCTTCCAGGAGGCCGATACGGTCGGCATCACCCGGCCGTGCACCAAGCACAACTACCTCGTCAAGTCGGGCAGCGCGCTGGCCCGGATCGTCCACGAGGCGTTCCACGTCGCGCGCAGCGGCCGGCCGGGGCCGGTCGTGGTCGACCTGCCCAAGGACATCCTGATGGGGCCCGCGACCTACGTCGCCGCCGATCAGGCCGGGCATCGGACCTACCATCCGCGGGTCGAGCCGCAGCCGGAGCCGATCGCTCGCGCGGTCGAGCTGATGGTCAAGGCGCACCGGCCGATCTTCTACGTCGGCGGCGGCGTGATCAACTCCGGGCCGGCGGCCTCGGACCTGGTGACCGAACTCGTGCGCGCGACCGGCTTTCCGGTCACGCTGACGCTGATGGGGCTCGGCGCCTATCCGGCCTCGGACCCGCAGTTCATCGGCATGCTCGGGATGCACGGCACCTACGAGGCCAATCTGGCGATGCACGGCTGCGATCTGATGATCGCGATCGGCGCCCGCTTCGACGACCGGGTGACCGGCCGGCTCGACCGGTTCTCGCCGGGCTCGCAGAAGATCCAGGTCGACATCGATCCGAGCTCGATCAACAAGAACGTGCCGGTCGACGTCGCGATCGTGGGCGATGCCGGCCGCGCGCTGCGGGCCCTTCTCGACGGCTGGCAGGCCAAGGGCAACCAGGCCGACCCGGCCCGGCTCGAGCCCTGGTGGGCCAAGATCCGCGAGTGGCAGAGCAAGGACAGCCTGCGCTTCCGGCAGAACGGCAAGGTGATCAAGCCGCAATATGCGATCCAGCGTCTCTACGAGCTGACCAAGGAGCGCGAGACCTACATCACGACCGAGGTCGGCCAGCATCAGATGTGGGCGGCCCAGCACTACCGGTTCGAGCGGCCGCGGCACTGGATGACCTCGGGCGGGCTCGGCACGATGGGCTACGGCCTGCCGGCGGCGATGGGCGTGCAGGTCGCGTACCCCGACGCGCTCGTGATCGACATCGCGGGCGAGGCCTCGTGGGTGATGAACATGCAGGAGATGTCGACCATCGTGCAGTACCGGCTGCCGGTGAAGTCGTTCATCCTCAACAACTCGTACATGGGCATGGTCCGCCAGTGGCAGGAATTCTTCCACGGCAATCGCTACAGCGAGAGCTACATGGACAGCCTGCCGGATTTCGTGAAGCTGGCCGAGGCGTTCGGCGCGGTCGGCCTGCGCGCCGAGACCCCGGACCAGGTCGACGACGTGATCCGGGCGATGATCGAGACCCCGCGGCCGGTGATCGCCGACATCGTGGTCGACCGGGCGGAGAACGTCTACCCGATGATCCCGGGCGGCGCGGCGCACAACGAGATCAAGCTCTCGCCTGAGGACGAGGGCGCCGAGCCGGTAGCGCGCTCCGAGCAGGGCATGGTCCTCGTCTGACCGTTGCCCGTAGCGCCGCCTGCGGTCCGGATGCCGCCCCAGGCGGCGGTCGGACCTCAGGTTGCCGAGCAGGGTAGCGGGTCATGAGCCAGTCAGAGCAGCGGCACACGATCGCGGTGCTGGTCGACAACGAGCCGGGCGTGCTCGCCCGGGTGATCGGCCTGTTCTCGGGCCGCGGCTACAACATCGACAGCCTGACCGTAGCCGAGGTCGACCGTGAGCGCGGCCGCTCGCGGATCAACATCGTGACCACCGGCACCGCGCAGGTGATCGAGCAGATCAAGGCTCTGCTCGACAAGCTGGTGCCGGTGCACAAGGTCGCCGATCTCACCGTCGAGGGCCCTTGTCTCGAGCGCGAGCTGGCGCTGGTCAAGATCACCGGCGATCGCGAGGCGCGGGTGCAGGCGCTGCGGATCGCCGACTTCATGCACGCGCGCCTGGTCGACAGCTCGACCGACAGCTTCGTGTTCGAGATCACCGGCCCGTCCCAGGAGATCGACGCCTTCATCGACCTGATGGAGCCGCTCGGCCTCGCCGAGGTCAGCCGGGCGGGCGTGGTCGCGATCGCGCATGGGGCGCGGACTTTGTGATAAGCTTACGGTAGTTGATCGCGACCCAGCGTGAGCGGCGTCTGCCTCTAGGGAGGAGAATGTTGGCCAAAGCGCGGCCCTACCCCTGGACGGTCGAGGAGTTTCTCGCCTTCGAGGCCGACGAACCCGAGCGTTACGAGTTCGTGGGCGGCGTCGTTCGCATGATGACGGGCGCTTCCGCGGCTCACAGCGCGATCAAGGGCAACGTCTTCGCCGAGCTCAGGAACGCGCTCGGCGCGGGCCCCTGCCGGGTCGACATCGACGACCTCAAGGTCGTGACCCCGAACGCCGTGATGTACCCGGATGTGCTGGTAACCTGCACGCCGGTCGCGCCGGATGACGATCGCGTGGAAGAGCCGGCGGCCGTGGTCGAGGTGCTCTCGCCCACCACCGAGCGTCATGACCGGATCGAGAAGTGGCGCGAGTACCAGAGGATCGCCTCGCTTCGGCATTTCGTCCTGGTCGAACAGAAGGAGCGGCGGATCGAGGTGTGGTCGCGCACCGACATCGGCTGGGAGCTGGAGGTGATCGAACCGCCAGCCGATGCGGTCCACCTGCGCGACCTCGGCGCCCGAGTCTCCCTGGACGAGATCTACCGGAACAGCGGCCGCTGAGCGCCGGGGCGGTTGTATATACAAAGAGCTAACACTACGTCAGAATGAGCATTGAGATTCACGGTTTCGACTGGGACGAGAGCAACCGCACGAAATGCCAAAAGCACGGCCTCTCGCTAGCGGAGATCGAATGGGTGCTTCGCCACGGGCTGCTGCGCCTGACCGATGACGACAAGCGTTCGTGCAGGAGAAGCGTCTCATCGCGATCGGACGCACGCAGGCGGGGCGGCTCGTATTCGTCGGGTTCACGATCCGAGAGCGCCGCGGTCACACGCTTATCCGACCGATTACGGCCCGGTATATGCATGTGAGGGAAACGCATCGCTATGAGCAGCAAAATTCCTGAGTTGAGGACCGACGAGGAGCTGGAGGCCTTCCTCGAGCAGGATCTGAGCGACTACATCACGCCCGAGAACTTCAAGCCCGCGCGGTTCGAGTTCCTGCCCAAGACGCGGCAGGTGAACCTTCGCTTCTCCGAAGCGCTGCTCGACGCCGTCCGGGAGCGGGCGCGGGAGCAGGGGATTTCCTGCCAGCGCTACATCCGCCAAGCGGTCGAGAGGGCGCTCGACGACCGCCGTTGAGACGGGCGACGCGAGGGACACGCAGAAAATAGTGCTCTTTCGCATGAATGTCCTTCGAACCTCCGTGACCACCGACAGCGCACCTTATAGCTGACGTTGCCACCCCTTTAGGCTGTGACCCAGAGCAGCTAAAGGTAGAACGGTGCGGCCAAAAATAGCGCCGCACGTTCTATCGTCAAGGCGCCTATCCCTCGCAAGCTCGGAGCTGCCGCGCGTGTGGCCCGGCTAACGGAGCGGGTTGACGGTCGGTACCCCGAGCGGGCGAAATCGCGCGTTGGCGGTCACTATGGTCAGGCCGTGGACCGAGGCGACCGCGGCGATCTTGGCATCGTCACTCGAAGGCACCGCGCCGGGCCCGCTCGCCATCGGGCGCCCCACTGTAAGGCGGCCTGGACATCGAAGGGCAGTGCCCGCTCGCCGAAGGCCGGCAGCACCTCGTGGCGAAGCCAGTGGCTATGGCGCTCGCGCCGCCGGCCCGGTCGCAGCCGCGTGATGCCGCGGGCGATCTCGCCGATCACGACGGCGCAGCTGAACAGGTCGCGCTCGTCGTTCGACTGATACCAGCGAAGGGCTGGCCGTAGCTCGGGACGGCCAGGATTGCCGAGCGCCGACAGGAACGACGTGTCGAGCAGAAAGCCGCTCAAAGTTCGAAATCGCGCCCGTGGTCGCGTGCTCGCTCGGGCGCGAAGTCGGGCTCGGCGAAGGGTCCGGCCTGGAGAACCTCGAGCAACGGTCGGCCGCGGCGACGCTCGGGGAACAGCGCGTGCTCGAGGATCAGACGGTGCTCCGCCTCCATCGAACGGCCGTGGCGGACGGCCTGCTGCTTGAGGCGCTTCACCACCTCATCGGGCAGGTTGCGGACGTCGAGCTGACGCATCAGCGATACCAATGCTAGCGTTTCGCTCCCACAGGTAGCGCCCACCCCACTGTCGCGCAAGTCGCGACCGCCACTCGCCGACCGTAGCGGCGGCTTGATCGGGGCGCGGAGCTTCCTTACAAGACGGCAACCCCGCTACGGCACCCGTGCGGCGCCACGCCGCCAACAAGACCCGAGGAACGGAGGCCCGCCTGATGCGCGTCTATTACGACACCGACGCCGATCTGAACCTGATCAAGAGCAAGCGCGTGGCCGTGATCGGCTATGGCAGCCAGGGCTTCGGCCATTCCAACAACCTGAAGGACAGCGGCGTGCCCGAGGTCGTGGTGGCGCTGCGGCCGGGCTCGGCGTCGGCGGCCAAGGCCGAGGCCGCGGGCTTTCGGGTCATGAGCGCGGATGCGGCCGCGGCCTGGGCGGACGTGGTCATGGTCCTGGTCCCGGACGAGCTCCAGGCCGACCTCTACCAGCAGCAGCTGGAGCCCAATCTGAAGGAGGGCGCGGCGCTCGCGTTCGCGCACGGCTTCAACATCCACTTCCGGCTGATCGAGCCGCGCGCCGATCTCGACGTGTTCATGATCGCGCCCAAAGGGCCCGGCCATCTGGTGCGCGCCGAGTACGAGCGCGGGGCGGGCGTGCCCTGCCTGGTCGCGATCCAGCAGGACGCGTCCGGGGGCGCGCTCGACCTCGCGCTGTCCTACGGTGCCGCGATCGGCGGCGGCCGCGCCGGGATCATCGAGACCAATTTCCGCGAGGAGACCGAGACCGACCTGTTCGGCGAGCAGGTGGTCTTGTGTGGCGGCATGTGCGCGCTGATCCAGGCCGGCTACGATACGCTGGTCGAGGCCGGCTACGCGCCCGAGATGGCCTATTTCGAGTGCCTGCACGAGGTCAAGCTGATCGTCGACTTGATCTATGAGGGCGGGCTCGCCAACATGCGCTACTCGATCTCCAACACCGCCGAGTTCGGCGACTACACGCGCGGCCCGCGGGTCGTGACCGAGGCGACCCGGGCCGAGATGAAGCGGATTCTCTCCGACATCCAGAGCGGCGCGTTCGCCCGCGAGTGGGTGCTCGAGAACAAGGCCGGGCAGGTCGGCTTCAAGGCCCTGCGGGCCAAGCACGCGGCCCATGGCAGCGAGGCGGTCGGCAAGCACCTGCGCGGCATGATGCCGTGGATCACGGCCAAACGTCTGGTCGATACGACCAGGAACTAGGACGGACGAACGTGGCTCGAGGCGACAACAAGCCCCCGCCTGGCCGCCCGCGCCCCGGTCCGCGGGGCAAGCCCCCGGGGCCGGCCAAGCCGGCGGCGGCGCCGATGATCGAGCAGCCGACCATGCGCCGGCGGCTGGCGCTGCTCGGCCTGCACCTGCCCGAGGTCAAGCCGCCCGCGTTCCAATACGTGCCGGTGGTCGTGCACGGCGGGGTCGCCTACGTCAGCGGCCAGCTGCCCTGGCAGGGCAGCGAGCTCGGGCCGCTCGGCAAGGTCGAGCGCGAGGTCGCACTCGAGCAGGCGCAGAACTCGGCGCGCCGCTGCGTGCTGCAGGCGCTGGCCTGGCTGAACCAGACCCTCCCCGGCGGCCTCGACGAGGTCGAGCGCGCGCTGCGCCTGACCGGCTATGTCGCCTCCAGCCCCGGTTTCGACCAGCAGCCCAAGGTGATCGACGCCGCGTCCGAGATCCTGGTCAAGGTGTTCGGTCACGCCGGCCAGCACGCCCGCTCGGCGATCGGCGTCGCCGAGCTGCCGCGCAACGCGCCGGTCGAGATCGAGTTCACCTTCGCGCTCAAGCGCCGCCCGAGCCCCGCCCAGCGCCATCGCCGCCCGGGCTTTCCGGTCGTTGAGATGCGCTGATTTTTCCATAACTAACACATAGATAACAGCGCTAGTTCATCGAGAAGTTTAACATTATCGCGCTCTACGCGACGACCGGCAAGCTTCGGATGTCATAGGCGTGGTGGAGAGCGCGGCCGAGGACCGGGTCCTCGAGAGCCATCTCGAAGCGCGCGGACGGGCGGATGCCGCCCCGGGCGGCGATCGCGCCCATGAACATGACCGTGCCGGGCGGCAGCGGCGCCGCCGCGCCGAGCCCCAGTTCCGAAACGTAGGCCGCGATCAGCTCCTCCGGGTGGCGGACCGCCGCGAGCGCGCTCTCCATGTAGAGCTTGCGCTCGCCGGCCTCGAGGATGTGGGCGCGCAGCAGCAGCCGGTCCCAGTGCGGGATCACCTCCTCGAACCGCCAGAGCCCGGCCGCCATCGGCTTGCGGCAGAGCTGCTTGGACAGCGCCACGCCTTGGGCCTCGATCGCCCGGTCGGTGTGATCCGAGCCCAGGCCGACCCAGAGGCCGTCGGCGAGCGCTACCAACACGACCTCGACCTCGCCCGAGGTCGCCTCGCCCAGGACCTGGATTTCCGGGACCGGTCCCGCCAGCAGCGCCGGGTCGAGCCGGTAGAACAGCGGCACCCGCGAGGGGCCCGGTACCCCCAGAGCTGCGAGCTCGGCGACGTGATGCTCGACGGCGGCCGCATCGCGCCCGGTCCAGCCGGCCATGATCAGATCCTCGGCGTCGAACGCGATCCGGTCGGCGCCGCGCACGGTTTCGCGGTCAAACACCGGCATGGCGGTCTCCTCGCGCTTGGCCCGGGGCGCGCCACACTAGCCGCGGCGCTCGCTGATTTGAAGGCATCAGGCTTTACAAACGCAAGGCGATGGTCTTGTATCGTGACGTGATGGGTGATCGCCAACTCGGGCCGGTGACCCTCTGGGCGAACGTGAACGGAGACGTGGGACGACGGTGATGCTGTGCCGCGCCAGAGCGACGACCAGCGGTCGCGGCGACCGTGTCCACGGGCTTCTCCTTTCGGCGGAGCTTCGACTTAGCTGCCCCTGAGCCGCTGCCGATCCGCGCGCGTTCAGGGGACAGACGTGCAACAGCTAAGCGTCAACCATCCGCCAGAAGGGAATCGGGCCATGTCGGCCGAACCAGTCCAGCAGACCGCCCCGGACGACCGCATCATCATCTTTGACACGACCCTGCGCGACGGCGAGCAGTCGCCGGGCGCCTCGATGACCGTGGCCGAGAAGGTCAAGATCGCCCAGGTCCTCGAGGAGATGGGCGTCGACGTGATCGAGGCCGGCTTCGCGATCGCCTCGCCAGGCGACTTCCAGGCGGTCAGCGAGATCGCCAGGACGATCAAGAACAGCATCGTCTGCTCGCTGGCGCGCGCCAGCCGGGCCGACATCGAACGCGCCGCCGAGGCGCTCGAGCCGGCCGCGCACAAAAGGATCCACACCTTCATCGCGACCAGCCCGCTGCACATGGCGGTCAAGCTGCAGAAGACGCCCGAGCAGGTGCATCAGGCGGTGATTGACAGCGTGAGCCTCGCCCGCCGCTTGTGCGACGACATCGAGTGGTCGTGCGAGGACGGCTCGCGCTCCGAGCACGATTTCCTGTGCCAGTGCATCGAGAGCGCGATCGCGGCCGGCGCGCGCACGATCAACATCCCGGACACGGTCGGCTACGCCTACCCCGAGGAGTTCGCCGACCTGATCCGGATGATCCGGAACCGGGTCCCGAACATCGACCAGGCGGTGCTCTCGGTGCATTGCCACAACGACCTAGGCCTCGCGGTTGCGAACTCGCTGCGCGCGATCGAGGCCGGCGCCCGTCAGGTCGAGTGCACGATCAACGGCATCGGCGAGCGCGCCGGCAACGCCGCGATGGAAGAGATCGTGATGGCGATCCGCACCCGCCACGATCTGCTGCCCTTCAGCACCCGGATCGCGACCCAGCAGATCACGCGCGCCTCGCGCCTGGTCAGCGCCGTGACCGGCTTTGCCGTCCAGAACAACAAGGCGATCGTCGGCGCCAACGCGTTCGCCCACGAGGCCGGCATCCACCAGGACGGCATGCTCAAAGACGCCGGCACCTACGAGATCATGCGCCCCGAGGACGTGGGCCTGGTCCGCTCGAACCTGGTGATGGGCAAGCATTCCGGCCGCCATGCGTTCCGCAAGAAGCTGGCCGAGCTCGGCTACGAGCTCGGCGACAACGCGCTCGCCGAGGCGTTCGCGCGCTTCAAGGCGCTGGCCGACAAGAAGAAGGAAATCTTCGACGAGGACCTGATCGCGCTGGTCGACGACGAGATCCAGACCATCGATCAGCGGATCAAGGTGCTCGATCTCGATGTCCGCTGCGGCGCGCGACCGAAGTCGCTGGCGCGCGTCGTGCTCGAGATCGACGGCGCCGAGCGGGCCGCGGACGCCGAGGGCAGCGGGCCGGTCGACGCTACCTTTAACGCGATCCAAACACTCGTGCCGCACACTGCGACCCTGTCGCTGTTCCAGATCCATGCCGTCACCGAAGGCACGGACGCGCAGGCCGAAGTCACGGTCCGACTGGAAGAGCATGGTAAGACGGTCAATGGTCAAGCTGCCGAGACCGACACGATACTGGCGTCTGCACGGGCTTATGTGATCGCGTTAAACAAGCTTTTAGTGAAACGGGAAAGAACAGCACCTGCCGCCCTGTCCGCGTGACCACCCCGGCTTGGGTTCGCCCGGGCCCCAGGCACTCGGAGGGGGGAGCGGCCGCTCGCTGCCGCTTGTGTGGCCATGCGCAACGGCCGCTCCCGCGGGTCTGGGCCCGGGTCCTTAGCCAGGGAACGTCCCCATGTTCTCGAGATTGCTTGGCCTGCTGTCCGCCGATATGGCAATCGACCTCGGCACGGCCAACACGCTGGTCTACGTCAAGGGCAAGGGTATCGTTCTCAACGAGCCATCGGTGGTCGCGATCACCAACAATCGCGGGCGCAAGCAGGTCCTGGCGGTCGGCGAGGAAGCCAAGCAGATGGTCGGCCGCACCCCCGGCAACATCGAGGCGATCCGGCCGCTGCGCGACGGCGTGATCGCCGACTTCGAAGTCGCCGAGGAGATGATCAAGCACTTCATCCGCAAGGTCCACAACCGGCGCGGCTTCGCGAGCCCCAGGGTGATCATCTGCGTGCCTTCGGGCTCGACCGCGGTCGAACGGCGGGCGATCCAGGAATCGGCCGAGAGCGCTGGTGCCAGGCGCGTGTTCCTGATCGAGGAGCCGATGGCGGCCGCGATCGGCGCCGGCCTGCCGGTCACCGAGCCGACCGGCTCGATGGTGGTCGACATCGGCGGCGGCACGACCGAGGTCGCGGTCCTCTCGCTCGGCGGCATCGTCTACGCCCGCTCGATCCGGGTCGGCGGCAACAAGATGGACGAGGCGATCATCAGCTACATCCGGCGCAACCACAATCTGCTGATCGGGGAATCGACCGCCGAGCGGATCAAGAAGGAGATCGGCTCGGCCTGCCTGCCCGAGGACGGCAACGGCCGGGTGCTCGAGATCAAGGGCCGCGACCTGATGAACGGCGTGCCCAAGGAGATCGTGATCAGCCAGCGCCAGATCGCCGAATCCCTGGCCGAGCCGGTGTCGGCGATCATCGAGGCGGTCAAGGTCGCGCTCGAACACACGGCACCCGAGCTTTCGGCCGACATCGTCGATAAGGGCATCGTCTTGACCGGCGGCGGCTCGCTACTCGGCAACCTCGATTTCGTGCTCCGCCATGCCACCGGCCTGCCGGTCAGCCTCGCCGACGAGCCGCTGACCTGCGTGGCGCTCGGCACCGGCCGCTGCCTCGAGGAGATGAAGACGTTGCGCCACGTCTTGCACACCGCGTATTAAGGTACTACCGCAGAGGCCGCCCCTTGCCGTCGGTCCTGGTACGGCCGCGCCGGGTGTCCGGATTCCGGCGCGGCGGCGAGCAGCATCGAGGCTGTGGCCCTCGGTCGTGTCTTTGGCGCTTCGTCGCTCGTGACGGAGGCTGCGCGTGAAGCTCGAGCCTCGCTCGCTGTCACGGCTTGCGGTGCCACTGAAGGCGCTGGTCGATCGCTTCGCCTTCGGCACGCTGATCGTCATCTCGGTGGGCCTGCTGGTGGTCAGCAAGGCGGACGTCCGGCTGCTCGAAGCGGTCGACAGCCGGATCGGTGATCTGCTGGCGCCGGCCCTCGACGTCGCGATGCGACCGCTCGAGGCCTCGCGTCGGCTGGTCCGCAACATCGGCGAGCTGGTCGCGCTCAGGGCCGAGAACGCCGATCTGCGCGAGCAGAACGCGCGCCTGCTCGAATGGCAGAGCACCGCGCGCCAGCTGGCGCTCGAGAACGCCGGGCTGCGTCAGCTGCTGCACGCCGTGGCCGAAGACCAGCATCCGACCGCGGTCACGGCCCGGGTGGTCGCGGATTCCGGCGGCCCGTTCGTCCAGACCGTCCTGGTCAACGCCGGCACCGAGCAGGGGGTCGCCAACGGCATGGCGGCGGTCAACGAGCATGGCCTCGCCGGCCGGGTGATCGAGGTCGGGCGCAGGAGTGCTCGGATCCTGCTGGTCACCGACTTCAATTCGCGCATCCCGGTGATGGTCGAGCCCTCGCGCGACCAGGCGATCCTGGCCGGCGACAACAGTCGCGAGCCGGGCCTGATGTTCCTGCCGCTCAATCCGCGCCTGTCGGTCGGCGATCGGGTGGTCACCTCGGGGCGCGGCGGCGTCCTGCCGCCGGGCCTGGCGATCGGCGTCGTGCGCGCGATCGGCGAGCAGAAAGTCAGCATCACGCCGCTGGTCGACTGGGACCGGCTCGCCTACGTGCGGCTGTTGGAATACGCCCGGGTGCTGCCCCCGGAGCAGCTCGAGGAGCTGCAGCAGGAGCTTTACGGGCCGCCGTTGCCGCCGGACTACGAATGGGACCGGAGCGCCGACCGAACGCCGGTTGCCGACCTCGCCCGGCCGCCGGCATCTCTGCTCGCCGAGCCGCCCACGCCGGCCGTCTCCGAGCCGGCGCCGATCGAGCTCCCTGCCAATCCGGAGCCGCCGGCGGAGACCTCGGAATGACCTGGCTGTGGCTCCGCCAGCTGGATGCGGAGCTGCGCGCGCTGGTGCCGTTCGCGACCGTGCTGATCGCCGTGCTGGTCGACGTCACGCCGCTGGTCGGCACCGGGCCGACCGGGCTCACCTCGTTCTCGACCTTGTGCGTGGTCTTCTTCTGGAGCCTTTACCGGCCCGATCTGTTCACCCCGACCGCGGCCTTCCTGGCCGGGCTGGTCTACGATGGCCTCTCGGGCCTGCCGCTCGGCCTGACCTCGCTCGCGCTGTTGCTGGTGCGCAATCTGATGATCCTGCAGCAGCAATTCTTCGTCACCCGCTCGTTCCTGGTGATCTGGAGCTGTTTTGCGCTGCTGGCACCGGCGGTCGAGGCCGCGCGCTGGCTGCTCTCCAGCCTCTGGTGGGGGCAGCTGTTCGCACCCCAGCCGATGGTGCTCGAGCTGCTGGTGACGGTGATGCTCTACCCCGCGGTCAGCTGGCTCTTGAGCCGGATCCACAACCAGATCCCGAGGCTGATCCATGCATCGTGAGGGCGACCGGCTGCGCAGCTTTTCGCGCCGCGCGCTCTTGGTCGGCGCGGGCCAGCTGGGCCTGTTCGCAGCGCTCGCCGGCCGGCTCTACTACCTGCAGGTGGTGACAGCGGACCAGTACGCGCTGCTCGCCGACGAGAACCGGATCAACCATCGGCTGCTGCCGCCGGCGCGCGGCCGGATCTTCGACCGCCACGGCGTGCCGCTGGCGCGCAACAGCCCGACCTACCGGGTGCGCGTGATCCGGGAGCAGACGAGCGACCTGCGCGCCACGCTCGGCGCGCTCGCGCACCTGATCCCGGTGCCGGAGGAGCAGATCGAGCAGGTGATCGTCCAGGCCGACCGCCGGCGCAGCTTCGTGCCGATCACGGTGCAGGACGACCTGACCTGGACCGAGCTGTCGCGGATCGCGATCCACGCGCCCGACCTGCCGGGGGTGAGCCTGGACGCGGGCCTCTTGCGCGACTATCCGCTGGGGCCGGTCCTGGCCCATGTGCTGGGCTATGTCGGCCCGGTCGCGGAACGCGAGCTGAACGGCGATCCGCTGCTCGAGCTGCCCGAGTTCCGGACCGGCAAGAACGGCATCGAGCGGGTCTACGACCAGGCCCTGCGCGGACGCGCCGGCATCAGCCGGTTCGAGGTCAACGCGCTCGGGCGCGAGATCAAAGAGCTGCACCGCCACGACGGCGAGGCTGGCCACGACCTGACGTTGACCATCGACCTCGATCTGCAGCGCTACGTCCACGCGCGCCTGGCCGGCGAGCAGAGCGGCGCGGTCGTGGTCCTCGACGTCCACACCGGCGACGTGCTGGCGCTGGCCTCGGTGCCGAGCTTCGAGCCGGGCGCCTTCGTCAACGGCCTGAGCCGCGACAGCTGGCGCGAGCTGACGACCAACATCAACACGCCGCTGGTCAACAAGGCGATCGGCGGCCAGTACCCGCCCGGCTCGACCTTCAAGATGATCGTGGCTCTGGCGGCGCTCGAGGCGGGCGTCACCGGCCCCGACTACGAGGTCTTCTGCCCGGGGTCGGTCCGGCTCGGTGACCACCAGTTCCACTGCTGGAAGCGCTGGGGCCACGGCCGGCTCAGCCTGGTCCAGGCGATCGCCCAGTCCTGCGACGTCTACTTTTACGACCTCGCCCGACATCTGGGCGTCGATGCGATCGCCGACATGGCGCGCCGGTTCGGGCTCGGCGAGACGCTCGGGATCGATCTGCCGGGCGAGCGCCCCGGGCTGGTGCCGGACCGGGGCTGGAAACGGGCGACCCGTGGCGTGCCCTGGCAGCTCGGTGAGACGCTGATCACTGGCATCGGCCAGGGTTACATGCAGGCGACGCCCTTGCAGCTCGCGGTCATGACCGCACGGATCGCCAACGGCGGCCGGGCGGTGTCGCCGCGGCTGGTCCGCGCCCGGGCCGCCGCCGAGGCCGCAGCGACGGTCGAGCCGCCGGCCGCGCTCGGCATCTCCGAGTGGTCGTTCCGGTTCGTCCGGCAGGGCATGTACGAGGTCGTCAACGGCGAGCGCGGCACCGCCCGCCAGGCCAGCCTCGGCAATCCGGCGGTGGCGCTCGCCGGCAAGACCGGGACCTCGCAGGTCCGCCGGATCAGCCACGCCGAGCGCTCGACCACGGTGCGCAAGAACGAGGACAAGCCCTGGGAGGAACGCGATCACGCGCTGTTCGTCGCGTTCGCGCCCTACGCGGAGCCGCGCTACGCGCTCGCGGTGGTCGTCGAGCACGGTGGCAGCGGCGCCCAGACGGCGGCGCCGATCGCGCGCGACATCATGGCCAAGGCGCTCGAGCTCGATCCGGTCCGGATGCGGCCGACCGTGAGCCTCGAGCGCCGCCGGGACCCAAGAGGCGATCCGGCGTGACCGCGACCGCGCTCGCGCTCCGCTTCAAAGCGCTCGAGCTGTCGCTGCTCGAGAAGCTCAGGCTTTTGCACTGGCCGTTCGTCGCGGTCGTGATCCTGGTCGGCCTGGCCGGCTACGGCATGCTGTACTCGGCCGCCGGCGGGTCGCACCAACCCTGGGCGTGGCGCCACAGCGTGCGATTTTCGGTCGGCCTGATCCTGATGCTGGCGATCGCGCTGACCGACGTCAGGGTCTGGTTCCGCTGGGCCTACGTGATCTACGGCGCCGCGCTCGCCGGCCTGATCGCGGTCGACATCGTCGGCATCATCAGCATGGGCGCGCAACGCTGGATCAACCTCGGCCTGTTCCAGCTGCAGCCCTCGGAGGTGATGAAGATCGCGCTGGTGCTGGCGCTCGCGCGCTATTGCCACGGGGCTTATCTCGAGGACGTGGCGCGCCCGAGCCAGCTGGTCGTGCCGGTCGCGATCGTGCTGGCGCCGGCCGCTCTGGTGCTCAAGCAGCCCGACCTCGGCACCGCGGTGATGCTGCTCGCGGCCGGCGCGGCGGTGCTGTTCCTGGCCGGGGTCCGCTGGTGGAAGTTCGCGCTGGTGATCGGCGCCACGCTGGGCGCGCTGCCGATCCTGTGGCACCAGCTCCACGGCTATCAGAAGCAGCGGGTGATGACCTTCCTCGACCCCGAGCGCGACCCGCTCGGCGCCGGCTATCACATCATCCAATCCAAGATCGCGCTCGGCTCCGGCGGCGTCTGGGGCAAGGGCTTCCTCGCGGGCACTCAGAGCCAGCTGAGCTTCCTGCCCGAGAAGCAGACCGACTTCGTGTTCACGATGCTGGCCGAGGAGGCAGGCCTGGTCGGCGCGCTGGGCCTGCTCGCGCTGTTCATGGTGCTGGTCGGCTATGGCCTGGTGTTCGCGTTGCGGGCGCGCAACCAGTTCGGCCGCCTGCTCGCGATGGGGATCACGGTCACCTTCTCGCTCTACGTCGTGATCAACATCGCGATGGTCACCGGCCTGATCCCGGTGGTCGGCGTGCCGCTGCCGCTGATCTCCTACGGCGGCACCGCGATGATGACCGTGCTGCTCGGCTTCGGCCTGATGCTGGGAGTCGACATCCACCGCGAGATCACGAATTCCCCGATTTCCGGTCGACCCCGACCGCTGACGCCGGCGCCCCGGCGCGGCTTGACCGGCGGCTGCGGCAAGCCCATCTTACCCGGATCTTACCGGAAGGGCCGGACCATGACCAAGACGCGGCTGTCGAGCAAGGGACAGGTGATCATCCCCAAAGCGGTGCGGGACCGCCACGGCTGGCAGCCCGGCATCGAGCTCGAGGTCGAGGACCAGGGCGGCGTCATCGTGCTCCGGCCGGCCAACCCGTTCCCGCCGACCACGATCGAAGAGGTGCGCGGCTGTCTGAAATACGACGGCCCGCCGATCAGCGTCGAGGAGATGCACAAGGGGATCGAGCGTGAGGCGCGTCGGATGTGGAAAGAGTTCGAGCGGCAGTCCAAGTGATCGCGGTCGATACTAACATTCTGGTGCGCTATCTGATCGAGGACGACGTGGCCCAGACCGATCGGGCCGAGGCGGTGTTGCGCAGCGGCGCCGTGCTCCTGCTGAAGAGCGTGCTCCTCGAGACCGAGTGGGTGCTCCGCGGCCTCTATCGATTTGCGCGGCCGGCGATCCAGGACGGCATCACGCGCCTGCTCGGCCTGCCGGGGATCGAGATCGAGGACCGCCCGGCGGTCGCCCGCGCGCTCGAGTGGTACCGGAACGGGCTCGACTTCGCTGATGCTCTGCACCTCGCCTCGGGCGTCCGCGCCGACTCGTTCGCGACTTTCGACCGTGCCTTGCGGCGCAAGGCGCGAACGCTAACCGGCTCGTGCCGGTGGTGGCGCCCTGAGCCGAGCCGGGCTGATCGGTTCGCAATGGCCTGCGCGAGCGGATCGGGTCGACTTCGGCGGCAGGCTCCGGCTCGAGGACGCGCTCGAGTGGGCCGCTGCCAACGCGTTCTCCTACTCGACGTCTGCGCCGACAGCCCGCCCAACGAGCTCGGCTCGTTCGAGCAGGACCGGGTCCGGAACGTGCGTGTCGCGCTCGAGCGGCACGGCATCCGCCTTGGCCTGCACACGCTCTCGGCGGTCAACGTCGCCGAGACTTCCCCTTTTCTCCGGGAGGCGGTCGACGCGTACCTGCGCGCCTACATCGACCTCGCCAAAGCCCTCGGTGCCGGCTGGATCGTGGTCCATGCCGGCTACCACTTCACGAGCGACTTCGAGCGGCGCAAGCGGACGGCGCTCGAGCGGCTGCAGCGGGCTGCAGCCTGGGCCGAACGCGCGGGCGTCCTGCTCCTGCTCGAGAACATGAACCGGGAGCCGCCGGATGCCGAGGTCCGCTACCTCGGCCATGACGTCGCCGAGTGCCGCTACTTCTTCGACCAGCTCACCTCGCCCAACCTCGGCTGGGCCTATACCGTCAACCATGCCCACATGCTGCCCAAAGGCATCCTGGGCTTCACGCGGCTGTTCGATCTTGGCCGCTGCGGCGAGGTCCGGCTCGCCGACAACCGCGGCAATCGGGAAGAACACCTCTATCCGGGCGCAGGGCACGATCGATTTTCGGGCCATGTTCGATCAGATCGAGAGGGCGGGGTACCAGAAGCACTACATGCTGGCGTTCGGCTCGATCGAAGACATGCGGCGCGGCCGCGACGATCTGGTCGCGATCGCGGGCCGGGGGTGATCGCGATGGCCGACGACGGCAAGATCCGCTGCGGCTGGGCGGGCAGCGACCCGCTCAACCTCGCCTATCACGACCAGGAATGGGGCGTGCCGCTCCGCGACGACCGGCGCCTGTTCGAGATGCTGGTGCTCGAAGGTTTCCAGGCCGGGCTGTCCTGGATCACGATCTTAAGAAAGCGAGATAACTTCCGAAAATCATTCGATCAGTTCGACCCGGCAAAGATCGCTAGCTACGGTCCGGAAAAAATCGCGGCGCTGCTCGCCGAGCCCGGCATCGTGCGCAATCGGGCCAAGGTCGAGGGAGCCATCCTGTCCGCCCGCGGCTATCTCGAGCTGATGCGCGAGCCCCGCGGGTTTTCCAACTTTCTCTGGCAGTTCGTCAACGGCGAGCCGATCGTCAACCGGCGGCGCGCGATGAGCGAGATCCCGACTGAGACCGCCGAAGCGCGTACCATGTCCAAGGCGCTCAAGACCAGGGGCTTCAAGTTCTGCGGTCCGACCATCTGCTATGCCTTCATGCAGGCGACCGGCTTGGTCGACGACCACCTGGTCGACTGCTTTCGGCATTCAGACGCAAGGGCCGGCTGACAGACGCAGGGGCTGGCTGACCGGCGGTAAAGCACCTCGCGCTGCGGCGCGATCATGCCCCGTCGACCGGCCGACGCGCTAACGCGAGCTGCTCCAGTTCGTCGATCGTGCGTGGCCAGTCTTTGCGCAGCAGTCGCGACAGCGAACGATCGGCCAACAGCTGGCCGCCGGTCTGGCAACGGGGGCAGTAGTTGGTCTCGTTGTCGGCATAGCGGATGCGCTGCACGATCGTGCCGCAGGCCGGGCAGGGTTTGCCGTACCTGCCGTGCACGGCCATGTCGGCACGAAAGGCGGTGACCTTCTCGGGGAAGGCATCGCCGTAGTGTCGGCGCAGGCGTTCCGTCCAGTCGGCGAGCGCGGCTCGGGTTGCCTGGTACAGCCGTTCGACCTCGCCGGCCACGAGCTTCTCGGTCATCGCCAGCGGCGACAGCCGCGCCCGGTGCAGGATCTCGTCCGAGTAGGCGTTGCCGATGCCGCTGAACAGGCGGGGGTCGGTCAGCGCGCGCTTGAGCGTATGGTTCTCGCGCAGCAGCGCGCCACGGAACGCCTCGAGGTCGGCCTCGAAGACCTCGACCCCGCCCGGGTCCATGGCGCGCAGCGCGTCCTCGCCGCGAACCAGATGCAGCGCTGCGCGCTTCTTGGCGCCGGCCTCGGTCAGCGTCAGCGCGCCGTTCGGGAAATCGAACGCGGCCAACGCATGGCGCCCGGCGAGCCCGGCGCCCGGCTCTTTCCAGTGCAGGCGGCCGGCGATCATCAGATGGAGCACGAGCCACAGCTCGTCCTCGAGGCCGATCGCGATCCGCTTGCCGAGACGGCGCAGCGCCCGGACCCGCTTGCCCGGCGCGGCCCTGATCGGCGGGTCGACCGTGCGCAGCAGGAAGGGGCTGGCCAGCCGGACGCCCTCGAGCCGCTGGTTCAGGATCCGCGCCTCGAGCGCCTTGAGGTAGACGGTGACGTCCGGCAGCTCGGGCATTGCGCTTTTGCGCCTCGCGGTGGTCGCTTAGGATGGTGCTGGACTAGCGGAGCAGCGGAGGCTTGCCAATCATGACCGGAAACGCGGCCGCGCGCGCGGCGCTGCAGGCTAGGATCGACGCCTGGCCGCGGGTTCACCTCGCGCACCTGCCGACCCCGCTCGAGCCCTGCCCGCGGCTGGGCGCCGCGCTCGGCGGCCCCAAGATCTGGCTCAAGCGCGACGACCTGACCGGGCTCGCCTTCGGCGGCAACAAGACCCGCCAGCTCGAGTTCGTGTTCGCCGAGATCTTGGCCCGGGGCGCCGATACCGTGGTCGCCGGCGCCTACACCCAGTCCAACTGGTGCCGGCAGATGACCGCGGCGGCGAGAAAGCTCGGCCTCGAGGTCGCGCTGGTGCTGCTGCACGGCGAGAAGGGGCCAGCGCTCCAGGGCAATCTGCTGCTCGACCGGCTGATGGGCGCCGAGGTGACGGTCGTCGACCTCGACAGCATGGAGCGGCTGGCGCCGCTGCTCGAGGCTAAGGCCGAGGAGCTCGAGCGCGCCGGGCGCAAGCCGTACGTGCTGGCGCCGTTCGCGCTCGACCGCCTGGCGCTCGGCGCGCTCGGCTATGTCGCCGCCGCGCTCGAGCTCGACCGGCAGTTCGACGAGCTCGGCATCGACCCGGACCGGCTTTACCTGTGCGGCGCCAACATGACGCCGGCGGGCATGGCGCTCGGCCTGCAGGCGCTCGGCCGCCGCACCCGGCTGGTCAACATCACGCCGATCCGGTGGACCGAGGCGCGCCCGCTCGAGATCGCGCGGATCGCGAACGCCACCGCCCGTCATCTTGGCCTCGACCTGGAGATCGCGCCCGAGCAGATCGAGAGCTACGACGACTACATCGGCGAGCGCTACGGCCTGGTCACCGAGGCCGGCCGCGAAGCCATGCGGCTGCTCGCGCGCACCGAGGCGGTGATCCTCGATCCGGTCTACAGCAGCAAGGCGATGGCCGGCCTGATCGACCACATCCGCACCGGCCGGATCGGCTCGGGCGAGATCGTGGTCTTCGTCCACACCGGCGGCACGCCAGGGCTGTTCGCCTACGCCGCCGATCTCGGCCTCAGCTGAGCGGGCACGGAGCGCTGGGGGCCTGAGGCCGGCCGCGCGAAAACCGGCCTCGCGTGGACGCACAGCGCGCCCGCCCTTGCGTCACTCTCGTTTGGGAATGATCGATATGCCCCCGCTCTTCTCGAGCACGGCATATTTGATCTGGTCCATCCGTTCGAGCCCGCGCAGCCGCCGGGCCGCCTCGAGCACGTCTTCCTGTTCGACCCGGGCGCGCGCCATCAGCTCATGCAGCGGGCGGCCGTCCTCGACGATCACCATCGGCACGCCATTGAAGACCTTGCCGATCGCCGGCCAACGCAGCTGAACCAATGCCAGCGCAATGTTGATCGTGATCAGCGTCAGCACCACGAGGAGGCCGTTGGTCAGCGAGAAATCCTCGCCGAGCAACGCCTGCTGGGTCGCTTCGGCGATGATCAGCAGCAGGACGAAATCGAACGTGGTCAGCTCCGCCAGGGTCCGGCGGCCGCTGAACCGGATCAGCAGCCAGACCGCAACGTAGATGACGATGCCGCGCAGCACGAAATCCATTCCTGTCCCCCTGTTCTGGCAAGGCTCGGGCGGCCGTCAGGGATAGACGAACTGCTCGAACTGGACGCTCGGCCCATCGATCAGCCCGACGCGTCCGGACAGGCTGCCGGACCGGGTCGGCCGCATGTGCAGCGTGATCGCCGTCGCCCGCTCGCCGCCACCCCGCGGAAAAGTCAGGACCAACCGCTCGGCGCCCGCCTCCATCCGATCGGGCTCAGGCGTCACCTGCTGGAGCTGAAAGCTTTCCAGGTAGCGGCGATCGATCCAGACCCGGGCCGTCGGCTGCTGCGCGGCGCTCGGCCCCAGGTGCACCCTGAGCGCGGCCGGCGCGAGCCGGCGGGTAAAGCGCTCAACTGCCTATCCGGTTAACTCAGCTACCCCTACATGTTGTGATCGCGGATGGGGTAGAAGACCATGGCCCGACCGGACTTTCCGCGAACGTTGGCCGAGTTCCAGAGCCGTTTTGCGACGGAGGAGCATTGCCGGCGGTATCTCGTCGCATGCCGCTGGCCGGACGGTTACCAGTGTCCGCGATGTGCGCACGCCGGGGCCTACGAGTTGGGCGCGCGCGACCTGTTCCAGTGCCAATCTTGCCGGCATCAGGTGTCGGTGACGGCAGGTACGGTCTTGCATCGCACGCGGCTGCCTCTTCATCTCTGGTTTGCGGGGGCGTACCTGGTCACAACCCACACGCCGGGGTTCTCGGCGGTTCAGCTTCAACGGCAGCTCGGCCTGGCTCGCTACGAGACGGCCTGGACGATGCTCCAGAAGCTGCGCCGCCCCATGCTACGCCCGGAGCGAGACCGCATCTCGGGGACCGTGGAAGTGGACGAGACCTACGTCGGCGGCGTCGAGGAAGGGCGCCGCGGCGGGCGCCAGCGCGACAGCATCAAGGCGATCGTCGTCGGTGCGGTCGAGGTGCGTGGCCGCGGCTCCGGCCGCATCCGGCTCGCCGTCGTCGAGGATCTGTCCGCAGCGTCGCTGGGCCGGTTCGTCGAGGCATCGGTCCAACCAGGCAGCACGGTGCTGACCGATGGTTGGCAAAGCTACGCCCTGCTCCGCAAGACCTACGATCATCGACCGTCCACGGTGGGGAATCCCAAGGCTGCCTCCCAGCTGTTCCCGCGCGTCCACCGCACGTTCTCAAACCTGAAGACGTGGCTGAGGGGAACGCACCACGGCGTCAGCGCGAAACATCTGCCCCACTACGTCAACGAGTTCGTCTTCCGGTTCAATCGCCGACGCACGCCGATGGCCGCATTCCAATCGCTGCTCGGCCTCGCCGCCCAGCACGCCCCGACCACCTACAAGATGTTGTATGCGGCTGAGCCAGCCGGATAGGCAGTAGCGCTCATACTCGAGCCACACAGGCGCACCCTGGTCGCCGGCGATCGATCGGCTGAGCCAGCCGCTGCCGAAGAGGCCCAGGACTGCGGCGCCGACCACCAGCGCCATGACCGTCCAGGCGATCCGCTCGGCAACCCATTCGCGCCGCTGGAACGGCAGATCCTCCGGGATCTCCAGGTCGCCGTGGCGCGGCACGCCAGCTCGGCGCGTCCGACCGCCCTTGCTCATCGGCCGATCTCCGCAGGAAAGGCTCCGACCCCGAGGGCTTGCGCGCAGCGCCGCACAGGCGCGCGGCGAGGTAGCCGGCGTTGAAGCTGTCGCCACCCAAGTGCCGGTGCGCCGCGACTACTTCGTCAACCAGACGCGGATGATGCGTCCATTTTTCTTACCTTGGTCGATGAAGTAGTCGATCGAGGCCGTCCAGTTATTGTTGAAGGGTCCCCGCCCAAATCTGTGACAGCCAAGACACTTATTCCCAGGAGGCGCGAAAGTCTTAACCGGACCGCTGAATAAATCAGCAAAATTCGAATCGTACTTGCCCAACGGGTCCCATTTGCTCAGATCGGCCTTCTGCGCCACGTACGGCGACCAGATGAAGGGATCGGCGCCGTGGCAGCTCGTGCAGCCGATAGCGCTGACGTTCGCCGTTTCGAGCCAATACTGGCTGGACTGTGGCGAGGTGGCCGACGGACTCGGGACTGTGCGCCCATCGAGGTTCGCTTCAAGGCGGCTCTGAAAAAAGCAGGTGCGTCCGGTGGTCCGATCGTGCTGGATGACCGCGATATCGTCGAATAGCGGGTCCTCCGGGCCTGTCGAGGCAGCGTATTTGCGGCAGATAGCAACCGTCGTGACATTTGCATTGCCACTGTCGAGACCGAGGAGCCGCCCGAAGGGCACGCATTGCCCGGCGACCGATAGGCCGAGCTGGACTGGCTTGTCACAGATCGGCACCGGCTGCGTCTTTGAGGTGCCGTTGACGGTAATGTCCAGCAGTTGGCCACTGAGGCAATTGAAGGCAGGGATAACCCCCATCTCGGTCGCGCATTGTGCGGCATATTCCACGCGGGTAAGAGCCGCAGCAGTGCCCGACGTCAATGCTGACGTCACCAAGGCCGCTGTTATCATGGAGCTGACTTGTCGCCAGAGGCGCATGGCATTTTTCTCCGGCGTCAGGGCGAGCACCGCTATTTCGGCCGAAATGTCCAGCGCAGAGCTCGTGGCAGGTGCTTACCCACTTCGAGCGTGAACGTGACCTCGACCGGCTGGCTCGGCATCGCAGCGGATGCCGCCGCCGTCTCGCGCTCGCTCAGCGCCGACATTTGGTCCAGACGTGCGGCCGGAACTCGCCCCGCGCGCTGCACGCATTCTAATACGTCCCGGTTCTTCACCAAATTGACCGTGGAGAGGCTCGCCGGTGGAATGACGGCTCGAATTTCGACGCGCAGGAGGCATGGCGAAACCGAACCTGACGCGGCAAACTGCAGGGTTGCGCCGGTCAGCCGCACTGGCAGCTTCGAGAGGTTCCGGACCTCAATGGTCAGCGGCTGGCCCGGGCCAAACTTCGGGGCAAATTCGACCGCGCCGAGCTCAACAGCGCGGATCTGCGGAAAGTTAAGCAGAAGCGCAGCGGCCACTACAAGCACGACGTATTGAAGCCACATTGGATCGGTCCCTCCAATACGCTCGGAAGGCTCATCGCATCAAAGTCACAGAGCTTTGCGGTTGAGGCTGCTCCTCAGGGATGGTCTTGTCAAGGGGAAGGATCGAGTATCCGAGGCTGGCGTTGTCAGCACCGGCGCTACGAACGCCTCAACTCCGTTCACCTCGCTACGGACGGAAGCACGGCCAACCGGCGGGCTCCCGGAGTGACGACCGACGATCTCCGAACGCGCTCATCAAGCCCCGTGGGGCGTCGGGCCCGGCCCATAGTTCGCCTGCAGGTCGGCCATCGCCCAGGCGGGGATGATCGCGCCGGGGTGGGCGATGACCCGGGCGGCGAGCGCGCCGCCAAGCCGGGCGGCGGCTTCCGGCTCGGCGCCGAACAGGCGCGCGGCGAGGTAGCCGGCATTGAAGCTGTCGCCGGCCGCGGTGCTGTCGACGACCTCGGCGACCGGGGTCGGCGGCACCTGGCCGGTGAACGCCGCCGAGGACAGCAAGCAGCCGGCGGCGCCGCGCTTGACCACGACCTCGGCCACACCCAGGTGATGCAGCCGGTCGGCCGACTGGCGGGCGTCGGCGACCCCGAACAGCGCCTGGTCGTCGTCGAGCGTCGGCAGCGCGATGTCGGCCCGGGTCAGCATCTCCTCGAACGTCGTCCGGGCGACCGCCGGGTCGGGCCAGCCGACCGGCCGGTAGTTGCTGTCGAAGGCGACCCGGCCGCCGCGCTCGCGCAGCGCGTCGGCAAGCGCCATCAGGTCCCGGCGCTGGTCCTCGTCCAGGATCGAGAGCGTGATGCCGGACAGGTAGAGCAGGTCATAGCCGGCAAGCGCCGCGAGCAGCCGCTCGGCCCGGCCGTCCTGCAGCAGCGCGCGTGCGGCCGACGCCGAGCGCCAATAGGTGAAGCTGCGCTCGCCGCTCGCGTCGGTCCGGATCGTGTACAGGCCGGGCAGCCGCCCCGGCAGCCGCGCGATCAGCCCGGTGCCGACCCCTTCCGCCTGCCACATCGCGAGCATGGCATCGCTGTAGGCGTCGTCGCCGAGCGCGCTGACGTAGTCGACCCGGAGATCATGCTGGCGGGTCAGGCGGGCCAGATAGACGGCGAAGTTGAGCGTGTCGCCGCCGAATGCGAGCGTGAGCTCGGAAGGGCTGCGGTGGCGCAGCTCGATCATGCATTCGCCGATGCTGGCGACCTTCAGCATGGCTCGCGCCGCCCGCCTGCCCTCAGGCCGCCCGACTGAGCGACTGGTGCAAGGCGTGCTCGACCTGTTCGGCCAGCGCGAGCGACGAGGTCAGGCCCGGGCTCTCGATGCCGAACAGGTTGATCAGGCCCGGCACGCCATGCTCGCGCGGACCCTGGAGCACGAAGTCGGCGGCCGGGCTGCCCCTGGGCCCGAGCTTGGCCCGCATGCCCGCGTAGCCCGGCTCGAGCGCGCCGTCCCTGAGCCCCGGCCAGTAGGTCCGGATCGCGGCGTAGAAGACATCGGCCCGCCTGAGGTCGACGTCGTAGTTGACGCTCTCGACCCATTCGACGTCGGGGCCGAAGCGCACCTGGCCGCCGAGGTCGAGCGTGACATGGACCCCGAGCCCGGCCTGCTCGGGCACCGGGTAGACCAGGTGGGAAAACGGCCGGGCGCCGGCCAGCGTGAAGTAGTTGCCCTTGCAGTAGTAGGCGGTCGGCAGCAGGTCGCGGCGCAGGCCCTCGATGCGGGCGGCGAGGTCGGGCGCGTGCAGGCCGGCGCTGTTGACCACGATCCGCGCTTTCAGCGCCATCGGCTGGTCGCCGCCGACCTCGAGCTCGATGCCGTCCTCGGCGACCCGGCCGCGCTCGACCTTGGCGCAGAACGCGAGCATCGCGCCGTGGTCCTCGGCCTCGCCCTGATAGGCGAGCATCAGCGCGTGGCTGTCGATGATCCCGGTCGAGGGCGAGAGCAGCGCCGCGGTGCAGAACACGTCGGGCTCGAGCTCCTTGACCGCGGGCGGCTCCAGCCATTCGAGGTCGGTCACGCCATTGGCCGCGGCCTTGGCGCGGATCTGCTTCAGCGTCGCGTTCTGGGCCTCAGCGGTCGCGACGATCAGCTTGCCGCAGCGCCGGTGCGGGACGCCGTGCTCGATGCAGTAGGGATAGAGCTTGTGCTTGCCGGCGACGCAGCTCGTGGCCTTGAGCGAGCCGGTCGGATAGTAGATGCCGGCGTGGATCACCTCGCTGTTGCGCGAGCTGGTCTCGGTGCCGATCATGTTGGCCGCCTCGAGCACGATCACCTCGCGGCCGGCGAGCGCCAGCTGGCGCGCCACGGCGAGCCCGACGACGCCGGCTCCGATCACCACGCAGTCGACCCGTTCCATACCCCGATCCTCGATCGCTTCGTCGGTTCAGGCAAGCAGCGCTTCGATCTTTCCGGCCGGCACGCCGGCGGCGCGGGCTCCCGCCAGAATGTCGGCCCAGCTGCGCTCGTCGATCTCGATGCCCGCGGCCAGGCGCTCGCGGCGCCGGCGCTGCTCGGGCTCGCCTGGCACCAAAACCTCCTCGACGCCGGCCAGCGGCCGGGCCGACTTCAGGTAGGCGAGCAGCGCGCCGCCCTCGCGCCAGAGCTGGTCGCGGCCGCCGAGCGCGTCCGGGTCGATGATCACCGAGAGCATGTTGTTGACGGTGCCGCCGGCCATCGGATGGCCGGGCTCGGCCGTCCGGCCGCCGGTGAGCGCGCCGGCCAGCAGCTCGCACAGGATCGCCAGACCCGAGCCCTTGTGCTCGCCCATCGCGACCAGGGCGCCCTTCGGCTCCTCGAACATGACCGCGGCGTTCCGGGTCGGCCGGCCGTCGGCATCGAGCAGGCTGCCCTCGGGCGCCGGCGCGCCGCGATTGGCCGCGACCCGCGCCTTGCCGAGCGCGATCTTGCTGGTCGCGATGTCGAGCACCGCCATGGCCCCCTCCCGGCCCGGCAGCGCGGCGCAGAACGGATTGGTGCTGAGGCGGGCCTGCGCGCTGCCGAACGGCGCCTGGATCGGGGCATGGTCGATGCCGTTGACGAAATGGATCGAGGCGAAGCCGCCGGCCGCGCACTGCTCGGCCCAGTGGCCGATCCGGCCGAGATGGAAGCTGTTGCGGATCGCCAGCAGTGCCAGGCCATGCTCGCGAACGCGCGCCATGCCGAGCTCGATCGCCTCATGGCCGATCACCTGGCCGTAGCCGCGCTCGCCATCGACGATCAGGACCGCGCCCTGGCCATGCGCGATCTCGGCATGGCGGTTCGCCACCAGCGCGCCGGTCCCGAGCGCCTGCACGTAGTACGGCATGAGGCCGATGCCGTGCGAATCGTGGCCGGTCAGATTGGCCTCGACCAGCTGGTCCGCGACCAGGACCGCCTCGCGCTCGGCGCTGCCGCCGGCCGCGCAGACCGCGCGGATCAGGGCGTGCAGGGTGGCGCTCGCGAAGGTGGGCATGGCTGTTCCGGGTCCGGCCGTTGGCGGGCATGATCTACCGGGCTCGTTGCCAGAAAGCAAAGATCGGGGCAAGCGCGCCAAGCGCCGCGGCCGGCAGCACCGCGGCCGCCGAGGGGGCGGCCGTCAGGTGCGGCCGCACCTCGGGCCCGGAGCCCTGATCCGGGATTTGAGCGCGAGTTCGCGGGTGGTCGGCTAGCGGCCGCGGCGGACCGGGGCCAGCGGCGGGAGCCCGATCGCCGAGCCCGCCGTTGCCGCCATGCTGATCAGCTCCTGGACCCGCTGCTCGGCCAGCGCGTGGCAAAGAAAGGTTTGGAACTCAGCGCGCGCCCGCAATCCCGGCTGATCGACCAGGCTGGCGCAGATCTCGGCGCGCTGCGCCGAGGTGAAGAACGTGTCGAGGATCGCCTGGACCGATTTCCAGTATCCGTCGCTGGCGCGATAGGGCCGGAGCGCATCGGTGCCGCCGATGTGCAGCAGCAGGGCCGAGTAGGCCCGCGAATTGCTGGCGCTCAAAGAGCACTGTCCGGCCCGCTCCAGAATGTCGATAATGCTGTCTCCGATGCGCTCTTCCATGGCGTATACCCCGTCGTTTGGCGCTCTCCCGATACACACACTTCTCTTTACGAAAGGCGACGGTACGCGTGTTTGCGCCTGGTGAAAAGTGAACCAGTTCAC
This sequence comes from uncultured Alphaproteobacteria bacterium, assembly GCA_963840925.1. GTDB lineage: Bacteria > Pseudomonadota > Alphaproteobacteria > Geminicoccales > Geminicoccaceae > DATAOG01. The sequence goes on along the minus strand of CAWJAY010000020.1, from coordinate 66,802 downwards.
AGCCGGGGCGCCCGCGTCAGGTTTTTTGATCGACCACCGGTTCTGTGCTCGGCGGCGCGCTGGCCGCCGTCGCCCACGCCGGACCGCCGCGGCACGGCGACCGAGAATGCACCAGAGGTCTTGACAGCCGGTAAAGCCCGGCCCGCGAGCGCGGTTGCGCGGCGGCTCGGGTGGGCTACAGTGCGGCGCGTGATGCAAGCGCCGAGGTTGACCGCCGGCAGCGGCGTCCTCGCCGCGGCCGGCCTCGCGTTGCTGCTCGCGGCCTGCGCCGCCGAGGGCACGCTCGAGGCGCAGCATGCGCCATCCGGCCTCGAGACCCCGCTCCCGACGGTCGACTTCGCCGCTTACGTCGATGAGGCCAAGGCGCAGATCGCGGCCGCCAACACCGCGATCGACAGGCCGTTGCCGCCGGAGGCGATCGAGCAGCGGGCGCCGTTCGAGCTGCAGCCAGGCGCAGGGTGCGATCCCTCGCCGAACGGGCGCCATCCGCGGGCGGCGCTGCTGATCCACGGGCTTGGCGGCACGCCCTACGAGATGCGCGCTCTGGGCGAGCGGCTTGCCGCCGCCTGCTACCTCGTGCGGGCGGTCCTGCTGCCGGGGCACGGCATGGTCTCGGGCGATCTGCTGAGCGTCGGCCATGCCGCCTGGACCGAGGCGACGCAGGCGGGCGTGGCGAGCTTCGCCGATCAGGCGGAGACGCTCTTTCTGGTCGGCTTCGGTGCCGGCGCCACGCTCGCGATCGACTATGCCGGGCGCGCTCCGGAGGCGATCGGTCCGGCGCTCGGCGGGGTCGTGCTGCTGGCACCGGAGATGGCGAGCCCGGGCGGCTTTCAGGCCCTCGCGCGCGGCTACCTCGGCTTGGGCGCGCCCGGCGCGGCCGATGGTTTCCCCCAGCTATTGCCCGAGGATGATCCGGTCCGCTACCGCTCGATCGCGGGCAATGCCGAAGTTCAGCTCGGCGCGCTGGTCGATCAGCTCGAGGCGCGGGACCGGCTGCTGCCGCTGCCGGTGTTCATGGCGTTGAGCGCCGCTGACGTCACGATCGACGTGCCGGCGGCGCGCCACTGGTTCTGCCGCCAGCTGGTCGGGCCGCGCGTTCTGGTCTGGTACGCCGCGGGGACCGAGCCGGCCAGCGACTGCCGCTTCGTCGAGCCGCGGGCGAGCGACGGCTGGCCGGGCATCCTCGACCTCGCGCACCCGGCGCTACCGATCGCGCCGGACGATCCGCACTATGGCATCGCCGCCGACTATCTCGACTGCGGCCACTACTATTGGCAGACCGAGACGCCGGATTGGCTGATCTGCCAGGACCCGGCCAAGACCCCTGACAACTCGACGATCCGCTATGGCGAGATCACCCCGGACAACCTGGCAGGGCACTTGATGCGCCGGCTGACTTTCAACCCGGACTTCGAAGCGCTGGCCGCCGCGATGCTGGATTTCCTCGCCGCGCCGCCGTGGTCGAACCCGCCCATCCCGCGCCCGAAGCCCGCGGCCTGAGCGCCAGCCCCCATGCCGGGCATTGATGCTTTGGCCAGCCTTTGTCTGGTAGGATCAGCGCGCCCGGTCCAAGCGCCGGCCGTGGTCAGCGAGGGAAGTCATGAGCACAGCGCGCCCCAACGTCACCGTGGTCGAACACCCGCTGGTCCAGCACAAGCTGACCCTGATGCGCAAGCGCGAGACCACGACCGTCAAGTTCCGCCAATTGTCGCGCGAGGTCGCGACGCTGCTCGCCTATGAGGTCACCCGCGACCTGCCGGTGACCACGACGCCGATCGAGACCCCGCTGGCCGAGATGATCGCGCCGACGCTCGCGGGCAAGAAGCTCTGCATGGTCTCGATCCTGCGTGCCGGCGACGGTCTGCTCCAGGGCATGCTCGACCTCGTGCCCTCGGCCCGGGTCGGCCACGTCGGCATCTATCGCGATCCGGAGAGCCTGACCGCGGTCGAGTACTACTTCAAGGTGCCGGAGGATTTGCAGGAGCGGCTGGTGATCGTCGTCGACCCGATGCTCGCGACCGGCAACTCCGCGGTCGCCGCGGTCTCCAGGATCAAGGAGGAGGGCGCGCAGCAGATCAAGTTCGTCTGTCTGCTGGCGGCGCCCGAGGGGGTCGAGCGGTTCCAGGCCGCGCATCCGGACGTGCCGATTTTCACCGCCGCGATCGACCAGAAGCTGAACGACCACGGCTACATCATGCCCGGTCTCGGCGACGCCGGCGACCGGCTGTACGGGACCAAGTAGCTCTCTCCGAGCCGGCCTTATGGCTTGCTGAGCAGGCCTCGAGGCGCCGACCGCGTCGGCGTCGGTTGCGGGCTCGATCGGCGCTTGCTATGTAATAGTATAACGTCCTGTCGGAGGCGCGCATGATCCAGCGGATGCGGCGGGAAGGGTCGGCCGTCACCCCGCTCGCGGCGGGCGCCCTCGGCCGCCTGGCCGTCGTCGCCCCGGCGCTGGTCGTGCTCTGGGCCGCGATCGGCGGCGTGCTCGGCTGGTGGGGATGAGTGCCCTGAGCTCGGCGATCCGGCTGTACGAGCTTACGGTCGCCTATGGCCGCGAGCCCGCGCTGTCGCAGGTGACGGGCAGCTTCGCGACCGGCTCGCTGACCGCGGTCATGGGTCCGAACGGCGCCGGCAAGACCACGCTTTTGAAGGCGATCGCCAGCCTCTTGCCACCCGGCGCCGGCCGGGTCGAGCTGGTCGGCGCCGACCGCGGTCAGGTCGCCTACCTGCCGCAGCGCTCCGAGGTCGACCGGACCTTCCCGATCGCGGTCCAGGACGTCGTCGGCCTTGGCCACTGGCGCCGGAGCGGCGCCTTGCGGTCGCTCGGGCAGGCGGGTGCCAAGGCCGTGGCCCGGGCGCTGGCTATGGTCGGGCTCGAGGGCGCCGCAAGGCGGCCGATCGGGACGCTTTCCGCCGGCCAGTTCCAGCGCGTCCTGTTTGCCCGCCTGCTCGTCCAGGACTGCCCGATCGTGCTGCTCGATGAGCCGTTCGCGGCGGTCGATGCCCGGACCACGGCCGATCTGCTCGAGATCATCCGCGCCTGGCACCAGGACGGCCGGACCGTGGTCGTCGTTCTCCACCAGGTCGAGCAGGTGCGGAGCGAGTTTCCCGAGACGCTGCTGCTCGCCCATGCCGTGATCGACTGGGGGCCGACGGAGCGGGTGCTCAGCCCGGACAATCTGCTGCGCGCCTGGGGCCTGCCCGATGCGCACACGGCCGGTCCCGGGGTCCAGCGGCTGCGCCGCTCGGCATGAGCGCCTACGCGCTCCTGATCGAGCCGTTCGCCGGCTACGAGTTCATGCGCCGGGCGCTGGTCGCCTGCCTGGCGCTTGCGATGGGCTGCGGTCCGGTCGGGATCATCCTGTTGCTGCGGCGGATGAGCCTGATGGGCGATGCGCTCGGCCACGCGGTCCTGCCCGGCGCCGCGGTCGGCTTTCTCCTCGCCGGCCTGTCGCTCTCCGCGATGAGCCTCGGCGGCCTGGTCGCCGGGCTTGCCGTGGCGCTGCTCGCGGGCCTCGTGACCCGGCTCACGCCGTTGCGCGAGGATGCGGCCTTTGCCGCTTTTTACCTGACCTCGCTGGCGCTCGGGGTCCTGATCGTCTCGCTCAGAGGCAGCAATGTCGATCTGCTGAACGTGCTGTTCGGCTCGGTGCTCGCCGTCGACGACCAGGCGCTGCTGCTGGTCGGCAGCCTGTCCAGCCTGACCCTGGTGACGCTCGCGCTGATCTACCGGCCGCTGGTCACCGAATGCTTCGATCCGTTGTACCTGCGCGCGGTCGGGGTCGGCGGCGGGCTCTATCACGCGATCTTTCTCGTGCTCGTGGTCCTGAACCTGGTCGCTAGCTTCCAGGCGCTCGGCACGCTGATGGCGGTCGGCCTGATGATGGTGCCGGCGGCCGCGGCGCGCTTTTGGGCGCGCGAGGTCTGGTCGCTGGCGCTGACCAGCAGCGCGATCGGGCTGCTCTCAGGCCTGATCGGCCTGCTCGCCTCCTATCATGCCGCGCTGCCCTCGGGGCCGGCGATCATCCTGACCGCGAGCGCCATCTACGTGCTGTCCGTGGTCGTGGGGCCGCAGGGCGGCATCTTTAGCCGCGGGCTGCGGCTCCGGTCCACATGACCTCGAACAGCACGGGGAACTCGCTGATGCATCGCCGTATCCTGCTGAGGCTGGCGATCTCGGGTGCGGCCCTGATCGTCGTCCCGGTTCCGCTCCACGCTGCGCCGTCGGGCAAGCTCAAGGTCGTGGCCACAATCTCAATCCTCGGCGACATGGTCGAGCAGGTCGGTGGCGAGCACGTTGCGCTGACCACGCTCATCGGGGCGGATGGCGACGCCCACGCCTTCGAGCCGACTCCGGCCCACGCCAGGGCGCTGAACGAAGCCGACCTGGTCGTGGTCAATGGTCTCGGGCTGGAAGGCTGGCTGGACCGGCTGATCCAGGCGTCCGGCTACCGAGGGCCGGTGCTGGTCGCCAGCGAGGGCGTCGAGCCGCGCCAGATGGCTGAGGACGGCACCACCGTGACCGACCCCCATGCCTGGCAGGACCTGACGAACGGTCATCGCTATGTGGTCAACCTCGAGCGCGCGCTGGCCAGCGCCGATCCGGCCCACGCCGCCGACTACCAAGCCGCCGCCCAGCAGTATCTGACGGCGATCGCCGCGCTCGACGACCAGGTGCGGAGCGAGATTGCCGAGGTGTCGCCGGCGCGGCGCAAGGTCGTCACCTCGCACGACGCGTTCGGCTATTTCGGCGCCGCTTACGGCATCGACTTCGTAGCGCCCCAGGGGGTCAGCGAGGATGCCGAGCCCTCGGCCGCCGACCTGAAGCGGCTGATCGACCAGATCCGCCGCGAGCACATCAAGGTTCTGTTCCTCGAGAATGCGCTGAGCCCGCGCCTGGTCGAGCAGATCGCCCGCGAGACCGGTGCCGTGATCGGCGGCACGCTCTACGCCGATGCGCTCTCCAAGCCCGACGGCCCGGCGCCGACCTACCTCGACATGTTCAGGCACAACCTGCCGCTGCTGAAAGCGGCCATGCTCAGCGAGCCTGCCTGAGGCATGGTGACCGAAGGGCTCGTTGGTTTTGCAGCAGCGTTTTTGCTATGCTGTCGGCAGATAGTTGGTCACTGTGGAGAGACGTGATGCCGCGTCGGCACCGCTGATGCTACGGTGTTGCTGGAGCGCCTTAAGCGCGACGGTTGCGTTGGGCTTGATCGGCCAGTCCGGCCCGGCGGCCGCGCACCCGCACGTCTGGATCACCGACGTCACCACGTTCCTTTTCAAGGAGCGGCAGTTGGTCGGCATTCACCACCACTGGAGCTTCGATGAGATCTTCAGTTCGTTCGTGATCCAGGAGCACGACCGGGACGGCAACGGCGCGTTCGACCAGCCCGAGACGGCATCGGTTCAGGCCGCCGCGTTCTCCAAGCTCCGGGAGTATGGCTACTTTACCCACCTGCGGGTTGATGGTGACCCGTTGCCGCTCGATCAGGTCGAAGATTTCCAGGCGACGATCGTGGATGGCGTTCTCAGCTACGACTTCACGCTGACGCTGCCGGCGGTGGTCGAGCCGGCCGCGCAGACGCTGGTGGTCGGCATCTACGATCCGGAATACTATGTCGAGGTGCTGCTGGACGAGAACGATCCGGTCCGCTTCTCGGGGTCGCCGAGCGGGGTCTGCACCTTCGACATCAAGGAGGATGTCGACACCCCGATCTATTTCGGCATGGTCTACCCACTCGCGATCAGGCTCAACTGCGCGACCAGCTGATCATGGCCGGGATACTTGGCCGCTGTCTGCTCCTCCTGTTGCTGCTCGGCTGCGCGCTGGCGCAGGCCGACCCGTTCACCAGCCAGGGTTCTACCAGATCCGAGGATCGGCCCGCGGTCGCGCGGGCGACTGGCCCGGTGGCGGCGGTTGGCAGGGCGCTGCTCACCTTTCAGCGCGAGAGCAACCGCCTGATCGCTAAGCACATGAAGGCGATCCGCGACGGCGAGACCGCGGTCCCGCTGCTGATCGGACTGCTGCTGGCGTTCGCCTACGGGGTCGTGCATGCGCTGGGGCCGGGCCACGGCAAGGTCGTCGTCGCGACCTATTTCCTTGCCCGCGACGCCCGGATCGGGCGCGGGCTGCTGATGGGCTTACAGATCGCGGCGTGCCACGTGCTGTCGGCGATCGTCGTGGTGGCGCTCGCCGATCTCGTGCTGCGCCAGGCGTTCCGCGGCGCCCCGGCCGAGGTCGCGGGCGTGCGGCTGACCAGCTACGGCCTGATCGCGCTGATCGGCGCCGCGATGCTGGCGCAGGCGATCCGGCGCTCGCGGCTGCGGCGCGCCGGCATCGAGGTCGGGCGCGACTGCGGCCACGATCATGGCCACGGCCACCAGCACGGTGCCGGCGACGGGGTCGCCGGCCGCGCCCAGCAGGGCGCGCTGTCACTCGGGGTCGGCCTCGTGCCGTGCACGGGAGCTGTGCTGATCCTGCTCTATGCGCTCGCCAACGACATCCTGCTGCCGGGGCTGCTGCTGGTGCTGGCGATCGCCGCCGGCATGGCGATCACGATGGGCGCACTCGGCATGCTCAGCATCGTCGCCCGCACCACCGTCGCGGCTCGGCTCGAGCGCTCGGGCAGGGGCCGCAGTGCGGCAGTCGCCATGGCCAGCGACTATGGCGGCGCCCTGCTGATCATGCTGATCGGCATGGTGCTCTTCTGGTCGGCGTGGTAGGCCGCCGGGGAATCGCTCCCTGCCGTTAACCGTTCATTAGCCTTGGCGCGGCAAGGTTCGGTTAACTCTGGCGCGGTCGCGCCCGGTTGAGGTGTGGAGCGATGGCTGAGGTGCGGGACCCGCGATGCGCAAGCTGAGCACTCGGCTGGCCGCCGCCCACGGGTTTCTCGCCAAGCTCTGGAAGCTGACGGCGCCCTACTTCTGGTCCGAGGAGCGCTGGAGCGCCCGCGGCCTGCTCGCGATCGTGCTCGGCAGCGGGCGTCGTGCTGGTCTACATCACCAAGCTCTTCAACGACTGGAACGCCCGCTTCTTCAATGCGCTGCACGACAAGAACGTCGAGGCGTTCTGGACCGAGCTGCGTTATTTCGTGGTCCTTGCCTTCTTCTTCATCGTGATCGCGGTCTACCGGCTCTGGTTCCGCCAGATCCTCCAGATTGCTGGCGCGCCACGATGCCGATGGCTTTCATCGCGGCACCGTAGGAGCGAAGCCGGTCCGTCACGATGGTGAGTGGCCGGCCATAGCGCTTCAGCGCTCGTTTCGGAAACTTCAGCGCAGCCCGCCGATCCCGGCTCTTTGTGGCGAACACCTCGAGCACCTCACCCTCGTGATCAACGGCCCGCCATAGATAGTGCGTCTCGCCACTGATCCGGACAAACACCTCGTCCAGATGCCAACGCCAGCGGGAATACGCCTGGTTCTGAACGCGTCGCTTGCGGACCGCCGCGGCGAACATCGGACCGAAGCGGTTCCACCACGACCGCACGGTCTCGTGGCAGAGATCGATCCCGCGCTCGAACAGCAGATCTTCGACCTGCCGCAGCGAGAGGGGATACCGGACATACATCATCACCCGTGAGGCGGGACCACCTCCGGCGAGCTGTTGAAGCAGCGGATGGGATTGCGCATCGCCGCAGGCTATGGATGACCCGGTCCGGGCTCAAGCCAATTTGCTTGACAATGCCAGCCCGCTGGCTCGGCTTTGACAGCCCGCTCACACCCTTCCCTCTTCCGACGATCCGCCTCCCTGCTCGTCCCTGAAGTTTCCCTGCACGCTCAAAGACATTCCTGCTCGCTCGCCCGGGGAATGACCGGTGCAAACCATCGGGAACCCGGGCTTTGACGCCATTGGGTCGTGTCGCGAAGGTGGTGGAAATTCGGCGGCGCGGGTCCGAAGGCATGGTGGTCGGCATCAGGCGGCGAAGTCAAGATCGGTGGGCGAGCGCTCGAGGGTCTGCCAGCCGTCGACCCGGCGCATGGTGATCTGACCGGACGCCAACAGCGCCCAGAACAGCATGGCGGCGGTCTCGGCACAGGGCAGCAGGCACTGCGTCTTGATTCTCCGCTTGAACTCCTCGTGCAGGCGCTCGATCGCGTTCGTGGTCCTCACCGAGCGCCACTGCTCGGGCGGGTAGCGCACGAACGTGAACAGGCGCTCGCCGGCTTCTTCCAAGCTCGTCGCGACCGACCGGCAGCGAAGCTTCCACTTGGCCAGGAACGCCTTACGCCGGACTACGACCTCGGCGGCGGCCTTGGCGTTCATCATGTGGTTGAAGTCGGCCTTGATCTCGTCGTGCAGGTGCTTCGGCGCGTGGGCGAGCAGATTGCGCTCCTTGTGCACGGTGCAGCGCTGAACCGGCACATCGTCCCACAGGCTGGCGAGCGCCGCTTCCAGGCCTTTGCCGCCGTCGACGATCACCAATTCGGGTCGGCCGAGCCCACGGCTGGTCAGGTCGTCCAGCATGGCCCGCCACGCGGCCTCGCTTTCGCCACCCATGTTCTTGATGGCGAGCACCACCTTCTGGCCGTCGCGGCGGACACCCAGGGCAATCAGCAGCGAGATGGCCGTGGCCTTGCGATCGAGCCGGACCTTGACCACGGTGCCGTCGAGGATCAGCCGCACAATGTCGTCGCCGGCAAGATCACGCTCCTGCCAGGCCTGCCAGGCCGAGCGGGTCTTCTGCCAGGCCCGGCTGACCACGTCCTTGCCCACATGGCCCTCGAACAACCTGGCCAACGCTCGCCGCGCCCGGCGGGTGTTCATGCCGGCGAGGTAGACCTCGGCGATCAAGGCCTCGGCGCGATGGGAGAGCCGCTTGTAAGCGGGCAGCAAGTCGCTCTTCCATTCCTGCTCGCCAGCCTCGTCGCGCAGACGAGCGCGCGGCACCGAGAGCGTCAGCAGGCCGAAGGTGGTGACCAGCTGGCGCGGCCGGTGCCCGTGGCGCCGACCAGTGCAGACCGCTCCTCGCTCGTAACGCCCACGGCCGAGCGAGCCTTCCAGCTCCTCCTCCAGCAGCTCCTCGATGAACGAGCGGACCTGACCACGGACCGCCTCCTCCAACGGATCGAACCAGTCGCTGCTGACGAACGGCGATGGCCCTGCCAGCACGGTTGGCGTAACTTCCTTCATGGCGTGGGTTCCTTCTCGATCTTGCCAATCGGAACCTACGCCGCCTCATCCAATTTCCACCAACCTCGCGACACGACCCGCCATTGTCACGGCGGACCAGAGGGCATTTGCAATCGGATTGCCTGCAGAACTGCCCGGAACAGGGAACCGGACCGTGCCAAGCCGTGGACGGAGACGACGCCCAAACCGGCCGCCATCGCCTGCTGCTCGCAGTCTCGGCGACCGTATGCAGCGACTCAACCCGCGGAAACTCGGAGGTTTTCGCGCTGAAGGAAACGGCACTCTGGGATACACAGGGTGCGTGGCGGAGGGTCCCCCCAAGGCCCTGGAATCTAGCGATCTCCGGCCAAACTGTCGCTCCCAACCCACAAGCCAGCCCACTTGCAGTTCTCCGTTTGAGGCCTTCTGCTATGACCGGGTGAGGACGTGTCGCCGAGCGCATATGGAAAGCAATACAGGCAAGCACCCCCTTCGCCTTGTACCCTGGCCAGTGGCACCTGCCCTATGCCGATACCGCCACGCGCCGACGGATGAATGGCCACTTCTGGTACCACTGGGATGCTACCTCGCCCATGACAGCAAGGCGAACACAGTTGAGGCGGACCTCGAGCTACATGGACGCCTGGTCGGCGCAACCGTCCAGCCCTGCTCCGTGATCCGCTGCACCCGCAGGAGTCGACCTTGGGGCGTCAGACGCGCATTCTTGTGCATGTTCATCCGGGTGAGGGGGAAGGTCGGTTGATGCTCAAACGGTCCTGGTTTCTCGGCGCGCTCGCCCTTGCTTTGGCCTTGCTCAATATCCCGGCGAGCGCGCAAAGCGACCGGCGGTCGGCGGCGGAAGCCTATGCCCGCGTGGTCGACTATCCTTTGTTGATCGAGAAGGCCGCGACCCGGAGAGCCGCCAACGTCCCGGCAGCGGAGCGAGAGGCGTTCATCGAGTTCATCACCAGGGAGGTGGATTTCGATATGACCCGTTTCTACGCCATCAGCGCGATGGTCGACCTGTTTGAGGCCAGCGAGCTGACGGCGCTGGCGTCCTTCGCCGCCACGCGGGAGGGCCGCTCGGCCCTTGCCAAGCTGCCTGCCCTCGGCACGATCCTCAACCCGATCATCGAACGTCAGATCGGGGATGCCGAGCGCCGCTTCCGGGAGCGCTGACGATCGACCCGCGCTTTAGCGGGCGGCAGCGGTCGCCGCAACCTCAGAGGCCCTGACGAACTCGAACCATTCCAAGGGCGGGTCCGAGGCGGCGGCGTGTGCCGCCTCGCGCGTAGCGGCAGCGCGCGTGCCGCTATTGCGCCTGGGTCGCGCCGTGGCCGGCCTGCGCGGCTTTGCCCGGCGCGGCAATCTCGCGCTTCGCGAGCTCCCCGGCGCACAGCCCGGCCGCCTTGCGGTCATCAGCGCTCGCCTTGCGGTCGGGCGGGTTGCTGGCGGGCACGATCAGCGCCCAGCCGCCGTCCTCGACGAACTTGCTCTGCGCGTAGGAGCTCTCAATGTCCTTCAGCGCAGTCAGCTGGACCCCCACGTCCGGCGCAGCCATGAAGCGGTCGACGCAGACCACCGCAGCCAGCTCCTGGCGCGCCTGCGCGGCCGCATTTTCCGCCATCTCCTGGGCCGTGCCGCCGGTCGTCCAGCCACCCCAGGAGAAGCCAACGATGGTGGCGAGGACGACGCACCCCCCACAGGACCAGAAGAGCGCCGTCTTGCTCGGCCGGTATTGTTGGAAGCGCTGCGATAGATTTTGGCCTTGGTGCTGTTGCATGGCAACCTCTCTGGATGGGTCTGCCTCGTGCTGAAGCAGATTTGGCTGAGGTGCTCGCCGGCCCTGCGGGTCGTGCCGCAGGCGTCGAGCAGAGTGGCCGATCCCACAAGGACCAGCAGGGTCGTAGCCCTGAGGCTTTTCCTCTGCGCTGAGTGCGCCAGGCGCTCGCGCGGCGTCCTTGACCGCTAGTCTTAGCCGAGCCAGCGATCCGCTCTGCTAATCTGCATCAGCCACGCCGGCGAATCGTCGCCGGGGTTCGCGCGCCGTCTCGAGGCCGGCATGGGACTTCCGGAAAAACCACCAGATGCCGGCCGACAGGGCGAGCAGGTGATCGATGCGATGCCGCCTGCACCAGAAGGCAGCCGCGCACCCGTACCTGAGCACCAAAGACGGCTCAGGGGAGCAGCCGTCGCCGCGGCCAAGCCCCTTGCTGCTCACGCAGGATATCTGCTAACCACTCCGAACTGCGGGCTGTGGAGATCGAGCCGAGGCAGTCTCGGCTAGTGGCGGAGACCCTTAGATAGGACAATATGACTACGGAAGTCGACGCCAACGAGCTCAGGGATGCGGTCGAGCGGCTACATGGATGCCCTGCCCAGCTGGTGGAGGCAGTCCCTGTGTCGTTCGAGGGGCGGCCGCTCTGGCAGGGCGTCGTCCATATCTTCAGCCTCGGCGGGCATCGGTCGGCTGACCGCTGTTATGCTTGGTCGTCGCGAGTTGGAGGGAGCGACAAGCGCCGCTTCTTTGCTGTGCTCCACACGCCGCTGATTGCCTCGCCGGCTGATGCAGTTCGCTCGGCGATCGCTCAGGAGCCTCCGCCCGATCGGGATGGCGGTCAAATCAGCACCTAGCACAGCACTGCCGCCCACAGAACCGAAATGTCGTCGGATCGTGCGTCTACATCGACATCCCAACGAAGACTACGCCGACGGTGACCAAGGCGATCCACGTGAGTTCGTTGCTGTTCAGCGCGAACCAGTCAGCGATCAATGAGTACGGTATGCCGTTGCGTTTGTTCTTATGCCCGTGCACGAGTTGTCTCCCGAAGTAACTAACGGCCGAGCGTGGCTCTAGACTAGTCCAGTCGAACGGTATCCAGAGAGCCCAAAGAGAACTCCGGGAGGAGCGCACCATTCATCTCGCAGCGCGCGCTTGCCCGGCGGACCCGGCGGGGCAGTCCTTCAGTTCATCAGGCCGTTGCTCCGCCCGAGAAAGCCGTTGTGATAACCGGCCAGGGTTTGAAGGCCGGCATCCCTTTCCTGAGCTGCTTGCAGCTCCAGTGGATCGATGTTGACGCTCTCCTCCAAGACCCGGCCACCGCCTCGCGAGCGCAGGAGGATCAGAGTCGCGATGCGCCGGTAGGCGGGAAACGACAAACCCGGAAGCTCCTCCTCGTCGGTCTCCACCGTGTAGGAACCGGCCGGTTGCACCCCGTCAATCCCGCTTAGCGAAAAGGGTTGCATAAAGGTTACGGTCTCGCGGCTCGTGCGCACAGTCATTCAGATGTCTCCAGATCTTCGCATGTGTCTTATCGCTGGAATTCTTCGAAATTACATATGGGGGCAAACTTGACATTTACATCGGCCTGCGAAGTTAAAACTTAGGCGCCACGTGCGCGAGCGATGCTGATGCGCGCATGGCAACCGGCCACGCCGATCGAGAGCGTGCTCTCTTCAGCAGGCGCGCGGGCCTTGCCCAGCTTGCTCTGCCTGCCAAGGATGGCTATGGCGAGGCCCTTGCCCAACGATCGCGGCCGAGGCGGACCCAGAGCCAGATCAGCACCAACGCCCCGCCGGCCATGCCGAACCGGCCGACCTCGATTACGCCGTGGATTTCGCCCTCGGAGCGGCTCGTCCCGAACTCGGCGAGACCCAGGCCGATCGCGAGCAGCGCCGCGAGGCCTGCGATGATCGTCTCGGCGACCGCCGGACGCCGCTCGGTGCCCCCCGGCTGGTAGGCGAGCGCGATCAGGATCAGGAGAACCACGATCGCGGCCGCGATCATCACAGTACCGATCGTCTCGAGCATTCTTCCTCCCATTGGCAAGCTTCCGCCGCCCCTCCGCGAACGATTGGTGAATTTTTCAGGCACCGCGCGTCCCTATCGCGAGCGCCCAAGGGCGTGGTCAGGCTGCGCGAGGGTTGCGGATCCGGAGATTGAAGCGGCTCGGCCGGACCCGTGAGCGCTGAAGGCCTCGACGAGGCCCTTGTTCAGAGCTTGCCCGTCAGCACCAGGATGAGCACGACGACTAGGATGGTCCCCAGCATGGTCGAGGCCTTCGCTAGACATCCTCCGCATCGACCGCCCGTCGTCTGGATTCGCGCCGAGGCCGCCGACCGCGTCGGATGCGACGTTCGCGCCTCTGACCCTGGCCTTCAGTGCTCTCAACCTCCCTGGGCAATTTCAGAGGCACCTTCGCAATTTCGTCGAGCGCCCACGAAGCCGTTTGCCAAAGAGCGGGCGTCGCGGAAGCCCACCAGTCGGTGCTGGTCCTCGTCCCAGAGAGCGAGACGCAGGCAGTCGTGCTGGATCATGAACAGACGCACGAGCAAGCCTACCGCCGGCACCGCGAACAGCAGGCAGAGCCACCAGGAGTAGCGGAGGCTGAGCAGCATCAGGAGCCAAAACGCCACGAACGGCACCACCGTGACGACGAACTCGACCACGCTGCGCGTGAGGCTCGGCTCCCGGTAGGGGGCCAGCGCCGTCACCCAGCGCCGCGCATCCGGTTCCGCCGGCCGGCGCACCCCGGCGTGGCGATCGACACCCTCGACCGTCTGCTGCATCCCGGCTACCTTGTTACCGTCCGTGGCGATAGCTGGTGCCCCCTCTTCTGGCGCCCCCTCTCGGAGAGTCCCGGGCCGGCCTCATTCCAAACCGACCCGGCAACCCGACAGACCGACGCTCTGCTTCGAAGTGGAGATCCTCACCGAGGCACCTGCAGCAACCGAGTTGCCCGGCCGGCACTAACCTCGATTAGTTGCGGCGGTCAGTGCCGCTCCGGACGCCTCCGGAGGCAAGGCCACGGAGGCAGTCTGCTGTTCGCGATCGAGCGCGACCCAGTTGCGGCCGCTTCGCTTCGCCCGGTAGAGCGCCACGTCGGCGCGGGCATACCATCCGGCACTGCTGTCGACCGCCTGCCAACCGGCCAGCCCGATCGAGAGCGTTATCCGTTCGCTGACCTCGGGGTGGCCGCGCAGGACGATGGGGCGGGAGGCGAGGGCCTGGCACAGACGGATCGCGACCGCGGCGGCATAGGGCAAGCTCGCCCCCGGCAGCAGGAGCCCGAACTCGTCTCCGCCCAGCCGCGCGACCAGGCTGTCGCGCCTGACATTGGCGCGGAGAACCTCGCCGACGATGCGCAGGATCTGGTCGCCGATGTCGTGGCCATGGACATCGTTGACTCGCTTGAAGTGATCGATATCGACCATCGCGAGGTGCGCGGGTGACGACCTGCTCGCGCGCGCGCTCGACCGCCCCCAGCTCGAGATCGAACGCCCGGCGATTGGCCAGCCGGGTGAGCGGATCGGTCAGGGCATCGTGCACCGCGCCACGCAGCTCGCCGCGCAGCTTGGCGAGCTCTGCCGAGCTCCTGCGCAGCTCCGCCTCGAGCCGGCGAACCTGGGCCGTGAGGTGCCGGTTCTCGTCGCTGCTCGCGCCGAGCAGCCGTTGCATCTCCTCGTGTCGAGCGGGTATGGCGATGCACGACAGGTCCGGCGTGAGCTCGGCGGCGCCCGAAGGCGCCCGCTCGTTCAGGCCAACGAGTCCTTCCGTGAGATGTCCGATCAGCTCGCCAAGCCGCTCGCTGGACGGAACACGGAGGTCAGGCTGAGGCGGGCGCTTGGGCATGCAGACGCAGTCCCAAAGTGGACGGTGGATCCGGGCGGAGCGACCACCACGCGCGGCCGATCCGCCAAACAACCCCGTAGCTAGCCGAACGGCCGCCGGGCGGCACTAACCTGGATCAGCGCGGCAAGTCCGCCCCGACAGCAGCCGGGGCGGTTTTAGTTTCCGAACCCGTTGCTCTGGTCGAGATAGCCGCTGTGGTACTCGGCGAGGGTGCGCAGACCGGCGAGATCGTGGAACTCGACGCGACCTTCCCGGAAGGTCACCAGGCTGCGCTCGCGCAGCTGCCGCAGGACCCGGTTCACGTGGATCGCGGTGAGCCCCAGCGCATCGGCCAGATGATACTGGTTGAGCGGGCAGGCGAAGCCGCTGTCCGAGCCGAGCTCCACGAGCTGCAGGCGGAGCCCCAGCTCGAGCAGCAGATGGGCCGTGCGCACCAGCGCGCTGCGCCGGCCGATGTTGACCAGGTGCTCGACCACCATCGCCTCGTCGCGCGAGGCGGCCCACAGGATCGCCGCCCCCAACCGCGGCATCCGCTGAAAGGTGTCGATCATCTGCCGCGCCGAGACCTCGGCGACGACGATGTCGCTGACCGCGGCAAAGGCGTGGTCCGAGGTGCGCAGGAGCACGCTGCGCAGCCCCATGAAGTCGCCCGGGATCGAGAAATCGATCACCTGCCGGCCGCCGTCGGGCAGCAGCTTGTACGCGCACGCCCAGCCCTCCTGCAGGATGAACGCGTGGTGACCCTCCTGGCGCTCGTGGACGACCTCAGTGTGCGCAGGGATCGGACGCCGCCGCGCCTCGAGGCCGGCAAGGCTCGCCAGCTCGTCGGGCTTCAGCGGCAGGAACCGGTTCAGCTTCCGGACCAGAGCGCTCGCGCCCGCCGCCATCAGTTCCTCGCCCTCATCCTTTGAACGCGCTCCCGTCCGCCGTCAGGCCGACCATCGCTGTGCGCGCGGGCACGAGCCGGCGTCGACGACTACTCTAGATTAGTCTGGTGCCGCTCTCAAACGGATATCCTCCCCTGCCACCAAGACCGGGAACTCCTCGCGAGGCCACCCGGTTTCAATCCGCCCAAAGGAGGAAGCCATGAGCAGCATTTCAGGTGCGGCAGGGCATGCGGCGCTTGCCATCTGCGAATCGATGCTCCTGTCGCTCACGGAGAACAAGATCATCGACCAAGCCGAAGCGCGGGCGATCCTGGAGGACGCCGCGGCCGCCCATCGCAACTCCATACCCCTTGCCGCCGACGGCGGCACAGCCGCCCACGAAGACGCCGCCTTCCTGATCGAGACGATTCTCCACGGCGGCAACTCGGTGCGGCATGCCTGAGTGGCCGTGGTCCGGTGCGGTGAAGCCGCGAAAAGGGTGGCTGTGCTGTCACCGGTCGCCTGGCGGACCCCTCCCCGACATTACGGCGCCTGGGAAACGGTGGCCAGCAACCTTGCCGAGGGCCTGGTCGGGCGCGGTTGGGACGTGACCCTGTTCGCCACCAGGGACTCGATCACCCGCGCCCGGCTCCACGCCGTGATCGCCAAGGGCTATGAGGAAGACCCCACCGCCGATCCCAAGGTCGCCGAATACCTGCACATTGCGGAAGCGTTCGAGCACGCCGTCGAGTTCGATCTCATCCACAGCCACTACGACTTCATGGCTTTGAGTTACTGCCGCCTGGTCCGGACACCGGTGCTGACGACCATCCATGGCTTCTCCTCGCCCAAAATCATGCCGGTCTATGAAAAATATCGCGATAGTTATTTCGTCTCGATCAGCGATGCCGACCGCGCCCCCGCACTGAACTATCTGGCGACGGTTTACAACGGGATCGATCTCTCGCTCTACCCGTTCCAGGGGCGCGCCGGCGAGAACCTGATTTTTCTCGGCCGCATCCATCCGGACAAGGGCGTCCATCTCGCCATCGAGGTCGCTCGCCGGAGCGGCCGGCGCCTGATCATCGCCGGCATCGTTCAGGACCAGGCCTATTTCCGCGAGCAGGTCGAACCCCATCTCGATGGCCGAACGGTCGACTATCTCGGGCCCGTGGACGTGGCGGGCAAAAACGAGCTGTTCGCGGCGGCAGGCGCGCTCTTGCACCTCAACACCGTCCCCGAACGGTTCGGGTTGGTCCTGGCCGAGGCCAATGCCGCGGGCGTGCCCGTGATCGCGATGGATCTCGGCTCCTGCCGCGAGGTCATCCTGGACGGGCAGACCGGTTTCCTGGTCAACAGCCCCGAGCAGGCCGTTCAGGCCTTGGGGCGGCTCGCCGAGATCGACCGCAGCACCTGCCGGCGCCGCGTCGGGCAGCGCTTTTCGATCGCCGCCATGGTCGCAGCCTATGAGCAGGTCTACGCGACGATTTTCGGGCTCGAGGACAGGAAGCGACAATGACGCACGATACCGTGCGGATCGGGAGGGCTCCGTTGCCGTTTCGATGACAGAGCCGGGCGTTGAGTATCCCCGGAGGGCCCGGCTGCAACGAGGTCCAATCAGCCATGAAGCAAGCAGACCAACCGTCAAAAATCGCGTTCGTTTCCGACTATTCGCCACGCCGGTGCGGCATCGCTACCTTCGCGCACGACTTGCGCGGTGCCGTGGTCGCTCAGTATCCACATGCTGAGTGCGGCGTGCTGGCCATCAACGACGTGCCGGAAGGCTATGACTATGGTCCGGAAGTGCAGTTTGAACTGCAGGAGCAGCGCCTGCGCGACTATCAGGAGGCGGTGAACTTCCTGCGCTTCAACGGCTTCGATGCGATCTGCCTGCAGCATGAGTTCGGGATTTATGGCGGCCGATCGGGGAGCCACATACTGGCCATTCTCCGCGAGGTCGACCTCCCCGTAGTGACGACCTTGCACACCATCCTCGAGGAGCCCGCTCCCGACCAACGCCGGGTGATGGACGAGATTGTCAGGCAATCGGACCGGCTGGTCGTGATGACCGAGCGCGGGGGCACGATCCTTCGCGAGGTGTATGGCGCCCCGGCCGCCAAGATCGATCTGATCGCGCACGGCATACCGGATACGCTCTTCGTCGATCCGAGCTCCCTCAAGGATCAGTTAGGGGTCGAGGGCAAGAAGGTGCTGCTGACCTTCGGCCTGCTGTCCCCGGGCAAGGGGATCGAGTACGTAATCCGGGCGCTGCCTGAGATCACCCGGCAGCATCCGGATCTGATCTACATCGTGCTGGGCGCGACCCATCCGAACCTCCTGCGTGCGGAAGGCGAAGCCTACCGGCTTAGCCTTGAGCGTCTGGCCGAGAAATCGGGCATGACGCAACACGTCGCCTTCTACAACCGCTTCGTCGAGCTCGAGGAGCTGGAACAGTTCATCGGCGCGGCAGATATCTACGTCACCCCCTATCTGAGCGAAGCGCAGGCCACCTCCGGCACGCTCTGCTATGCGTTCGGCTGCGGCAAAGCGGTCGTCTCGACGCCCTACTGGCATGCCCAGGAGCTGCTGGCGGGGGATCGCGGCGTGCTTGTGCCGTTCCGTGACAACGCGGCGATCGCGACGGCGGTGTGCGGCCTGCTGGACGACGAGGCGCGCCTCGATGCGATGCGCAAACGGGCTTACCTTGCCGGCCGCGGGATGATCTGGAGCCAGGCCGCCCACCATTATTTCGCGTCGTTCCGCAAGGCGCGCAGCGACCACAGGCGCCGTTATGGCCCTCGGTTCGCGGTCAAGACTCTGGCTCAACAACTCCTCGAACTCCCCGAGCTCACGTTGGATCATCTGGAGCGGCTGACCGATTCGATCGGCATTTTTCAACATGCGGCCTACGCCATGCCGAGCTATGCCGACGGCTATTGCACGGACGACAACGCGCGCGCGCTCCTGCTCATGGTTCTGCTCGAGTTCGTCGAGCCACGAGTCGCCGGTGCGCCGGCAGCTCGCGACCAAGTACTCCGCCTTCGTGCAGCACGCTTTCGATCGCGACAGCCGCCGCTTTCGCAATTTCATGGGCTTCGATCGCCGCTGGCTGGACGAGGCCGGTTCGGACGATTGCTTCGGCCGCTGTCTGTGGGTCCTGGGCATGTGCCTTGGACGTTCCAAGCACCGCAGCTTCCAGAAATGGGCGGCCGAGCTCTTTCTTCGGGCTCTGCCGGAGCTAGAGGTCATGAGCTCGCCGCGCGCCTGGGCATTCGGGCTGATCGGCGTGCAGGAATATCTCGAGCATCTGAGCGGCGACCGCAGCGTCAGCGCCATCAACGACCGGCTGACCGAAAAGCTGATCCGCCTGTACGAGGCGCAAAGCGAGCCGGATTGGCCGTGGTTCGAGCCGGTCCTGAGCTACGACAACGCGAAACTGCCGCACGCTCTGATCTGCAGCGGCCGACATGGCGGGGCGCATCGGGAGCGGGCGCTGGCGCTGGGGCTGCAGACGCTGCGCTGGCTTGTTGCTGAGCAGATCCGCGATGGCTACTTCGTGCCGATCGGCTCGAACGGGTTCTATCGCCGCAACGGCCCGCGGGCGCGTTTCGACCAGCAGCCGATCGAGGCCCAGGCCACGGTCTCCGCCTGCGTCGAAGCCTTTGAGGCGACCGGTGACCGCTTCTGGCGCGATGAAGCAAGGCGCGCGTTCGAGTGGTTCCTCGGCCGCAACGATCTCGACCAGCCGCTGTACAATCCGGCGTCCGGCGGCTGCTATGACGGCTTGCATTTCGACCGCGTTAATCTAAACCAGGGCGCGGAATCCACGCTGGCTTTTCTGCTGGCGCTAGAGGAGGTGACGACCCTGCAGGCAGCCACGGCGGCGAGCGCCCAGGTGACCGATGCGGCAGAGATCGTGCGGCTGGATCGGTTGCCAGGCTCGAGCTCAAGCTTGGCGGAGATACACGCGTAAGGCAGAAACGAGACAGCATGGATCAAGCTTACAGTCCTCTTGCCAAGGGGACCGACAACAAATTCCCGGTTAGCCGCTCCGGTAAGTATCTGCGCCCCGATAACTCACGCATGCTCCTGCGCCCATTTCTGCCCGGCGGTGATCGCCGGGTCCGTGAGATCATCGAGCGGATTCTCGGAATGTCCGCGTCCGAGGTCGAGGTCGGACGGCAGGATGTGACACGGTGCCTGAGCCATAAACATGCGGGCCTCGATGCCGTGTTCTCCGACCGCTATCGGCAACTGGCGCACCTCGTGCCGCTGGCTGAGGAACCTTCGCCGGCGCAGTCCCTGCTGATCGGCGCCTACTTCATGAGCGAGTACAGCCTGCAATCGTCGGCGCTGTTCAATCCGTCGATCGTTCCGCATCCCTCTCAGGACGGGGTCCCAGCCGGCGCCCTGCGCTTCGTCATGAGCTTGCGTGCGACCGGCGAGGGCCACCTCTCATCGATCGAATTTCGCGAAGGCCTCGTCAGTGCCGAAGGCGACCTCGCATTTGCCCCGGTCTCCCCGTCGGTGATCTCACCCGCGATCAGCTACCCTAGCTGCTGCAAAGCTCACTTCATCGCAACCCTGCTGGAACTGGGAATCGGCGAGCCTTTCGTGACTGCCGCATTCGGCAACCTTGGAGCAACCTTCGGTCCCGGAGAACTGGAGGACTTTCTGCGCCACGCGGAGCGTTGGCCCTGTTCGACGGCTGAGCACGAACAGCAGTTCGTCCGAGATGCGATCCGCCGGGCGGCGCACGGCGAGTATCTGCTGGAGTTTCCGAATTCATCGACCTTGTCCGAACGCGCGATTTTCCCTGTGTCGCCAAGCGAGCAGGGCGGCATCGAAGACGCCCGGTTCGTGCGCTTTCGCGAGGATGATGGCAGCTACCATTACTATGCCACCTACACGGCTTTCGACCGCAATCACATCTTGCCGCAGCTGATCGAGACCGAGGATTTTCGGACGTTCAGGCTCGGGCCGTTGCACGGCGCCGCCGCCCACAACAAAGGCATGGCGCTGTTCCCTCGCCGGATCGGCGGTCGCTACGCCATGTTGGGCCGCCAAGGCGGAGCCAACATGACCCTCATGTTCTCCGACGATGTCCACTACTGGGAAGACTTTGAGGTCTTGTTGGAACCTGAGGCACCCTGGGAGTATATTCAGATCGGCAACTGCGGTTCACCGTTAGAAACCGAAGCTGGTTGGCTCGTCCTCACCCATGGGGTCGGCGCCATGCGCAACTATTGCATCGGCGCCGCCCTGCTTGATCGCGAAGACCCGCGCCGGGTCATCGGGCGCCTCCGCCAGCCGCTGCTCGAACCGCTCGATCACGAGCGCGACGGGTACGTCCCGAATGTGGTCTACAGCTGTGGATCGCTGATTCACAACGGCTGGCTGGTGATCCCGTATGCGATCAGCGACTATGCGACGACCCACGCCCTGGCTCAGCTTGGGCCGCTGTTGGAGCGGCTGATCGGGTAGTGCGTACCGAATTCGCGGATGTTTCATCTCACAGTTATTCTAAATGGGTGCCGGTACCGCTCCGCCTCTCCAGCGCTATTCTAACTCCCGGCGATCGTGACGACCGGCCGCCGCAACACGGCCGGCGGCCCCCACCACCGCTGTCGCCAGCCAGGAACCCCGCATCCCTCTCCGGCCAGAGCATGCCCAGCGGATTGGCGCTCCATCCGGCGATCATCGCGCCGTCCCATGCAGCGCCGAACGTGCCGAAGAACGGGACGTAGGGGTCGTCGAGCATCTCGCTGCCGATGAACTGCCAGTCCCCAGCGACAGCTGGTCGAGCTGCCAGTGGTGGTGGTCACAGTGCTGTTGGTGCCCAGGCCATCAGCGATCTCGACCGGCGCGCTGGTGGCCTTCGTCGCGCTCGTGTTGGGCGCGATCGCCGGCTGGTTCGGCGGCCGCTCGGGCGTCGTGCATCCGGCGTTCGCCGACGGCGTGATGCCACGCCGCCGCCTGGATTGAGCCATAATCCGACCCCTGCCGATGCGGCAGGCCGCCGCGACGGGCGACCCGGGGAGACATCCTTGGGTCGCCTGCGCCGCTTCTGCTACAACCGATTGAAGGGGAGATCCCCATGCGCAATCCTTGGATGAGGCTCTGGCTGAGCGCCGCCGATAGCTGGGCGGGCGCGCCGCCGTAGTTCCAGAGGGCGCCGTCACGTCGGGGTCAGATGGGCAGAGCTGGCAGGTGAAGCTGTCGGTGGTTTTCTGCCCCCCGATTTGAACCTGCTATGACACCTCGGTACCAAGGTGGCTAGAGTCCCAGCACCCTGCGTACCGTGCCGGCGCCAACCCGGAGTTGGCGGGCAATCGCCAGCTGCCCCTTGCCAGCCGCTCGCGCGGCCTCGATGGAGCGCTCCACCGACGGCGGCACCTTGGGTCGCCCAAGCCGCTTGCCCTGCGCCCGCGCCTTGGCGAGCCCGGCGCACACCCGCTCCTGAATGATGGCCCGCTCGAACTCGGCAAACACGCCCATCATCTGGAGAGCGCCTTACCGCCGGGCGTAGTGGTGTCGATGCCCTGGATGTGCAGATAGAGGTCGACGCCTTGGGCGTGAAGGTCACCAAGAAAGGCCACGAGGTCCTGCAGCGAGCGGCCGAGCCGGTCGATGGACCAGGCCATCACCACATCGAACTGGCGCCGGGTGGCGTCCTTGAGCAGCCGGTCGAACTCCGGCCGCTTGTCGCGGCCCTTGGCGCCGCTGATGCCGTGGTCGACGTATTCGCCCGCGATCTGCCACCCGGCGCGCTCGGCGACCTGGCCCAGGGCGAGGAGCTGCGTTTCGGGGTCCTGATGCCCGGTGAATGGAGCGGCCGCCGATTTCCGAGCAACGGTTTGTGCGGCTTCTGGCGGCCGGGTTTCCGAGGGGATTTCGGATACCAGGCTGCGACGCAAGCATATTGCCTATGGCTCGTTCGGGAAGATGCCGACCACCTCGGTGCGCCGCTTGACCTCGCCGTTGAGACGCTCCGAGCGGGTTGGTCGAGTGGATCTTGGCGCGATGCTCCTTGGGGAAGGTCATGTACGCGAGGACGTCCTCCTCGGCCTCGTCGAGAGGACGGCGAGTTCGGCAGCTTGGGGCGGACCTGGTCGGCGACCTGGCGCCACTGGGCCCTGGCGGCGCCGGCGTCGTCTTGGGCGAAGGCGGTGGCGATGAACGCCGACACCACGCGCCGGCCACTCCTGCCGGCGTGGGCGAGGGCGTTGCGCATGAAGTGCACCCGGGGGCTGTTGAAGAAGCTCGGTTTGGATGGCGCCGGGTTCGACGCGGGCGTCACGTCCCTTTCGCAGCGGACTGGTTCCCTTTCAGCCGGCAGGGAGCAGCCGGGGCGCCGCCCGGGCGGCTGTGATCCGCGACCAGAGGGCGAGAAAGAACGTCAGAAGAGCGGCCGCGAGCCGCTTCAGGTTGACCGCGGCGGCGGTCAGGAAGGCCTGGATGCGCATGTTCTGGAGCCCGCGCCGCACCGCGCGGGCGAGCCCGTGCCAGGTCTTGGCCTCCCCATGGAAGCCTTCGGACCGCCAGCGGTGGCGCTGGTAGAGACGCGCGTCCTCCGCTGACCAGCGCTCCCGCCGACGCCGGGCACGCAGGAGCGCCGGGTAGTGAGCGCTGATCACGACCGCCTTGTTGACGCGCCCCCGCGACAGGCAGGCCGCCGCCAACGGGCAACGCGCACAGTCCTTGGCCCGGGAATAAAAGAAGCGCCCGTGCGTGATCGGCCGCCCTGGCCGCAGGATCTTGCCCCGCGGGCACCTCACGAGGTCGTTCCTGGCATCGTACCGGAACCGCCGCAGCGGTACGGCACTGCGGATCGGCTCGGCCTTGGTCGGGATCAGCGCGTCGATGCCGCGGCGTTCGAGCTCACCGTAGATCTTGGCATAGGCGTAGCCGGCATCGGCGGTGACGGTCGCGATCGGCGTGCCGGTCGTCGCCATGGTGGCATCGATGCGCTCGATCACGACCTGCCCTTCGTTGAGCGCGCCGGTCGTCACCTCGACATCCAGGATCACGCCGCGCACGTCGTCGACCACGGCATGCTGCTTGTAGGCCGGCTCCAGCCGCCGGTTGCGGGCGCTGGTCGCCATGGTGGCGTCGGGGTCGGTGGTGCAGACCTTCTTGTACTTGCCGCTCTTGCGGCTGACCTTCTCCGCCTCGTCCGGGGCCGCCTCGTGTTCGCGGCTGACCACCTCGACGTGGCGAACCGCGAGAATTCTCCCAGCTGACGTCGGCCCGGATCAATGACGCGTCGACGTGGACCACCTCGCCCTTGGCGATCTTCGCGTCGACGCAGGCACGCACGGTCCGCTCGAAGATGCGGCGGAAGCGCTCGGCGCCCCAGCGCTGGCGGATCCGGGTCAGGCTCGAGTGATCGGGCAACGCCTCGTGCAGGCCATAGCCGCAGAACCAGCGGATCGCGAGGTTGACCTGCGCCTCCCGCAGGAGCCGCCGGTCGTGAACGATCCCGAGCAGGAACCCGGCCAGCATCAGCCGTACCGCGACCTCCGGGTCGATGCTGGGCCGGCCGGCCGCGGCGTCGTAGAGGTCGGCGATCTCGTCGTGCAGCCAGCTCAGATCGAGCACGCGGTCCACCCGGACCAGCACGTGGTCGTCCGGCAGCACGTCACGCAACGACCCGGCGACGAACAGCTCCGGCTGCCGACGCTCCTTGCGTCCCAACATCTCGTGCGGCTCACCCAGCAGACCCACCAGATCTGGATGCAATTTCACGAAAGCCCGGGTTTTTCAACAGCCCCACCCGGCAGCGCTGCCAGGTGGCGCCGAACACGCGCGCGACCGCGGCCTTGATGCCGTCGTGCGCGTCTCGAGATCACCAGCTTGACACTGGCCAGGCCACGGCGCTTGAGCTTGCGCAGGAAGTCGACCCAGAAACGTCTCGGCCTCCGAGGCGCCGATGGCCATGCCGAGGATCTCGCGGCGGCCGTCGGTGTTGACCGCGACCGCGAGGGTCACCGCGACCGACGCGCGGCTGGCCCAGCGACCCCGGTGGTCACCCGGAGCGCCGCGCCCGGCCTCGCGCACTTTCACATAGGTCGCATCAATCCAAAGATAGGGCCAGTCGCCCTCGATCGGCCGCTCGAGGAAGGACCGCACGCGCTCGTCGATCTCCGCGCACAGGCGGCTGACCCGATTCAGCTGTGTCTGGCCCGACGGAAGGCCGTCGCCATCCTCTTTAGGAGCTCGAGAGAGGCAGAGATGGCTGATTCGAACCGCTGAAATTTGCTGGCCCTGCACAAGGGCCGGCCAGAACTATCCCCCGCGAGTTATGAGCCGATCGTCGACCGCGCGACCTGGAACGCAAGGCGCCGGGGCAACGAGGCGCGCGCCCAGATGCCCGCGCCGCTGCGCGGCCTGATGCGCTGTGCGCACTGCAGTTCGGGCCATGACACTCGCGCCGGCGCGGCCGGCTGTATCGCTACTACGTCTGTCTCGGCGCCTCAAGATGCTGGCCCCGGGCCAGGCGATCGCAGGCCCGGCGACCCATGGTCCTGGTCGTCGACCGGGCCCTGGTCGAGCTCGCCGAAACCTGCCCGGTGCGCTCGATCGCGGCCAGCGAGGTCGAGACCACCGTCCTGGAGCAGGTTCGGCGGCTGCTCGCGTCGCCGAGCTGATCGCGCGGACGCTCACCGCGGCGCAGCGGGAGAGCGGTACAGCCGAGGACCTACTGGCCGACGAGAACGAAGTGATCGAGGCGCTCGGCGCGCTCGAACCCGTCTGGGACGGGCTGTAGCCCTGCTCGAGCCGCGCGAGCCCGGTCCGAGGGCGACCGTTCAGCCCACCAGGACCGAGAGCAGCACGCTCTCGATCATGCTGCCGGTGTGGTCGTTGAAAGTGCCGCTGCCGGCCTGGCTGAGCGCCTGGAAATAGGAGCGGGCAGCGTTGCCCTTCGAGAGCGAGGATGGCGTGGTCACGAACAGCGCCGAGAAGCTCCGCAGCTTGTTGCCCTGGACGAAGTTTCGGACCCGCCAGAGCGTCTCGTTGACGTTCTCCGGATGCGCCGCCGCATCCCCGATCAGCACTATGACCTGCTTGGCGTCCTGGCGCCAGCGCATCAGCGTTGCCGCCTCCAGGCCGAGATGGACGTCCTCTTCGATCGTACGGCTGCCGATCGGCGACTCCTCCAAGTCCTCGAGGAAGCCGAGGATGCGCGGCAAGTCCGGATCGGTCGGGGTCAGGGGAAGGGTGATCACCGGAGGCAGCGGGACGTCGCGGTCCTTGTACGCCACGACCCCGATCCGCACCGAAGGCACCAGGCGTTCGAGGATGCGCACGATGCTGCGGGTCGACACCGCGAGCTCCCGGATCACCGGACCCATGCTCGCCGTGGTGTCGATCACGAAGACCACGTCGATCGCCTCGACCACCTGATGTCGGGCATCGGGCCCTTCGCGCGCGGCGGGCTTGGGCGCGAGCTTCTGCCGGGCCGCCTGCTCCAGCGCGGCGGCGCGAGCGTCCAGCTCGGCTGCCTGCTGCGTCGCCGCTGCCGCGTCGGCGCGCGAGCGCGCCGCTCTCGCCTGCAGCGATTGCGCCTCGGCATGCGCCACGGCCGTGGCGACGCGGGCCGCATCGATCTCGGCGTAGGCGTCCATGGTCTTGCGGTAGTACGGCATCAGCATGACCAGGAGCAGCACGAACACGCCGGTCGCCATGGCCAGCACGTCGAGCGCGGACATGCTCAAGATCGAGATGTTGCGGTTGCGGCGCCGCATCGCCCATGCCTCAGGGCACGTCCGGGCGCGCGATTGCGAGCACCACGCGGCCGAGCGTCAGCTCCTGCCCGGCCGCGAACGGCACCGGCTCGAACTGCGGCACTTCCGCGCCGTCCAGCAGCGTGCCGTTCAGCGAGTTGAGGTCCTCGACGTACGGCCTGCCCTCGGCCATGCCGATGCGCATGTGCCGCCGCGACACGCTGGGATCATCGATCGCCCGATCGCACAGCGCCGGATGCCGCCCGATCACGAGGCCGAGATAAGCCTGGGACAGCTCGCTATCGCCGAAGATCAGCCGGATCGGCTTGCCGGTGCCATCGCGGCCGCTCAGCACCCACCCGGCCTCGAGGGGCGGACGGGCTTTGGCAGGCGAGCTCGGGGACGCCACGTCTGCTACGCCTTCTTCAAGACCGACAGCAGCACGCTCTCGATCATCTGCCCCTGATGATCCGAGAGGTCGCCGCCGCCGGCCGCGGCCAGGCGCTCGAAGAAAAGCCGTAACGCCAGGTTCTCGCCGGTGTAGATCGCCGATACGGTGCGCGGCGCCTGCGTGCCCGGCGACGAACCTTTGAACTGCTCCGCGAGCCCGAAGGCCTGCCCTTGGTGGTGGGCGGGCTCGTCGCCGATCACGACGATCCGACCCTGGGCATTGTCGCGCCACGGCATCGCGAGCGCCGCCTTCAGCCCCTCGTCGACGGCCTCGGGATCGTCGCCGCCGCCCTCGGCGCTCAGGCCGCTCACGAAGTTGACCAGCTCGGCGGCATGGGCGTCGTTCATACGCTCCAACGGATAAACCTTGGTCAGATAGGGCTCGCCGCGGTCTTTGTAAGCGACGAAGCCGATCCGCAAAGAGCTCGCCAGGCGGGAGAGCAAGCGGATGATCCCGACGAGGTTGGCCCGCAGATCGGCGATCTCGCGACGCATGCTGCCGGTCGTGTCCATCACGAACACCAAGTCCAGGTCGGTGATCGCGATGCGCACCTTCCGCTCGCCCTTGGTGTCCGGCTCGGCCGGGGCCCCGACCTCCTGCGGCACCGGCCGCGCCGCGGCGCGCGCGGCCAGCGCCTCTGCCTCGGTCAGCCGCGCCCGTGCCTGCGCGAGCGTCGCCTCGGCTGCGGTCTGCTCCTGCGTCGCATTCACGATCGCCCGCCGGACCTGCACCACGTCGTCCGCCGCGGCCGCGAGCTCGGCGCGCGCGCCAGCCTGCTCCGCCTCAATCGAAGGCTGCTTCAGGTAATTCGGGAACATCAAAATCGACACCAGCATGAATACTCCGAGCGCCGACGCGAAAATGTCGAGCGCCGAGATGGTCAACATCTCCATAGGTTCTCGACGATTGATCCGCATCTCGATCAGTCAGTGTAAAGACGATTGATCAAATTATCCAAGCAATATTGGCCGACTTGATTTAAAGCTCGTTCCTCGTAAGCCTGCACCACGTGCTGAGCCAGCACCAGGACTGCCGAGAGGACAAGGGCCAGAAGGGTCGTGTCGAAGGCGACGGCGAGCTGCCTGGTCAGGCCGGACAAGAGCGACGGGTCCTGCAGATCGACCGTGCCCGCGTAGGCGAGCGCGAGCGAAATGCCCATCACCGTGCCGATGAACCCGAGCGCCGGAATCACCCAGATGATGTAGCGGACCAGGCTGTAGCGCAGATCGATCTCGTGCAGGCACAGCTCGAGGCTCGAGTTCAAGAGCGCATTCGCCTGATCCACCGACCTGCTGGTCTGAAACTGCGTGACCACGCGGCGGATGAGCCGCGGCAGATAACGCTCCTGAGAAGGCGAGCCGGCCTGGCCGGACGCGCGCGCCAGGGCATAGATGTGGCGCAGTTCGGGCGCCTGGAGGACAGTGGTCTCGTCCTCCGGCAGATAACGCTTGTGCAGTTCGGCACGCTCCGCCCTGGCGTCGCGCGCGCGCACGATCAGCTCGCCCACGCCGAGCCCGAAAGCGAGCCAGGTCAGGTTCTGCACCGTCAAGGGATAGGTCGACCGGGTCCTGTCGAGAAGGGTCACCGCCCAGCTTGCCGGCAGGAGCAGATCGATCAGCTGGATGATCAGAGCGGCGCCGGCGAGGCAGGCGAGCAGGATAATCGGATGGCTGTACGCGCGCCAGATGCGCGGCCCCTCTTCCGCCAGCCTGGCTCCGCGGATCTCGGGAACGTGCAGCATGCCACTCAGGGCCTGCGGCGCACGATCTCGCCGGTCGCCGGATCACGCGCGACCGGCCCGCGCACCCGACGCTGCGCTCCGCCGTCCCAGGCTCCGCCACCTGCGGATGCGTCCGCCGGGGCGCCGCGGTTCCGGCGCAGCAGATCGCCGGCGGTGCACTGATGGTCGCCCAGGCGCAGCGGCTGGTCCGGGCGTACGAAGCCCTGCCGCACAGGTTGCCAGCCCGATGCGCTCTCGCCGCCGCTGACCCAGGTGCCGCCATCGGTGGCGCAGTCGGTCAGGTACAGACGCCCGTCGTCGGTGATCACCAGCTCGGCGTGATGCGGGGCCAGCGATGCGTCGGGAATCACCACGTCTGCCGACGGGCTGCGTCCGATGACCAGGATCCTCAGTGTGGCCCCTCCACCGTCCCGGATCTCATGGCCTGCGCCCATCGAGCAGCTGCGGCTCGGCGTTGCCGCGCAGCTCGTTGCCGGTCTGCTCGACCACGGCGTCCCGGTCGATGACCACGCCGTTGCCCTTGTTGTCCGTGATCGCGTTATCCTTGAGCACCGCACGTCCGCCCTCGACGACCAGCACGCCGTGCTCGGCGCTCTCGCGGATGGCGTTGTCGGACAGCTCCACCTTGCCGCCGGCCGTGATGACCACCCCCGACAGTCGGCTGCCGATGATGGCATTGCGCTCGATGCGACCGCCGCCGTGATCGTACACGAACACGCCAGCACCGCCTGCATGCTCGATCGTGTTGTCGACGACCGATGGCGCGGCGCCGCTGGCGATCTCGATGCCAGACGTCGTGCTCGCGTTGATCCGGTTGCCGCGCAAGGTGCCGCCGGCGCCCTCCGCGAACACCAGGCCGCCGCTGTTAGCGATGGTGTTGTCGATGATCTCCGGGGCGGCGCCGCCGCGCACGATCAGGGCGGCGCGGGCCACCCCGGTGATGGTGTTCTGCGTGATCTGCGGGGCAGCGCCGGCGGCGACCACGATGCCCGGGCCGTCGCCGTTCTCGATGGCGTTGCCGGAGATCGCGGGCGCGCCGCCATCACGCACCAGGATGGCCGGACCTGCGCCGCCGGCGATCCGGTTGCCTTCGAGACGCAGGCCGGACCTCGACAAAAGCAGGCACGGCGCCGGGGCGGCCGCCGGTTCGTCCGGCCTCGCGCCGGCGAACCGCAACCCCGAAATCGAGCCGCCGGCGCCGGTCGTGACCAGGCACGGCCCTTCGTTTGGCGCGATCAGGGGAGCCGCCTCGGGCACCGCGGGCACCAGATGCACCGCGCGCTCGAGCGTCACGCTCTCGTCGTAGGTGCCGGGCCGGATCGCGATGGTCGCGCCGGCGCCGGCGCGCGCGATGGCGTCGGCAATGGACAGCGCGTCGCCGCCGCCGCCGGGATCGACCACCCAGGCCGTCTTGAAGTAGCGGTCGTACAGCGGCCGGCCGTACCAGGCCGCGCCGGCGACACCGGCGCCTAGCGCCAGCAACGCGCTCGCCGCGAGCACGATCCCGGCGCGCCGCCGTCCGGACGGGGTCGCGAGCGCGGCGGTCGGCGCTCCGGCGGCCGGCGCCAGCTCGGCCCGGGGTGCGCGCCGCACCCGCACGGTCGGCGGATAGTCGTCGTGCGAGGACTTCGGAGCAGCCCCGGATGCCAGCACGCCCAACTCCTCGGCCGAGATTCGTAGCGCGGCGCTCCAGTCCTGGACCGCCTGCGGGCGCTCTTTGACCTCGAGCGCGAGCGCCCAGTCGACCGCCCGACACAGCGCTTCGGCATGCCTGCCCACGAGGTCCATCGCGAGCGGCATCGCCTCGCCGCGCAGCCGCGCCGGCGCCGGTACCGGCGCGTGGCCGCACAGCGCCTGATAGCCGATCGCGCCGAGCGCGTAGACGTCGGTCCAGGGGCCCTCCGCGGCGTCGGTCAGGTATTGCTCCGGCGCCGCGTAGCCGTCGGTCACCTCGCTCTCCGGCGTGCTGACAGCATCGCCGATCGCGGCGGCCGCGCCGAAATCGACGATCACCGGGCCGCCGTCCGGCCGCACCACGACATTTGCGGGCTTGAGGTCGCGATGCACGAACCCCGCTGCGTGAATCGCGGTGACCGCATCCGCGAGCCTGCCCAGCAGCTCGATCAGTCGCTCATCGGTGAGCCTGCGACCGCTGCCGGTCAGCACGGTCTCGAGTTCGCTGCCGTCGACCCATTCCAGGACCATGAACGGACGGTCGCCATCGGTGCCGTGATCCTTGAGGCGAACGATCCCCGGGTGGTCGAGCCGCGCGAGGAGGTCCGCTTCGGACCCGGACCCTGGGGCGCGTGAGCCGAACTTGACGAACACCCGCTCGCCGGTCGTGCGGTCGACCGCCTCGATGCGATCCGCCGTGCCGCCTTCCAGGCGGTAGCGGCTCGCCAGGAGCACGCCGGATGGCCGCCGTGGGTGGCGGCTGGCGGTCCGGTCGAGCGCGGAGCCGGGCGTCGCCATGGGCGCGCTCAGAGCTCGGTCCTGGGCGGCATGGTGTAGTCGGCCACCGCCGGCGGCTGGGCGCACGACACCGGCGCGGGCTTCAGCGCCGGGCAGCTGGCCGGGGCGGGACCGGCGGCCGCCTTCGGAGCAGGCGCTGCGGCCCTTGACGACGGTGACGCCGGGCCCGCGCCCGGAGTCGCTGCGGCGGCTCCGGGCTCCTCCTCGTCCAGCGACCAGCGGCCCAGGCCGATCCGGCAGCCGGTGCCCTCGATCTCGACCTTGGGCGCGCCGGCCCGCTCGAGCGTGCGTCGATAGTCGCGACACGGGGTGCGCGGATCACGATAGAACGTGCGCTCGATCGTGATCGTGCCGCTGCTGCCGGTGGCCGGATTGCTCCAGGGGACCGCGACGCCGGACCTCTGCGTCTCGAGCGCGTCATCGACCAAAGGCCCGACGTAGTCCTCGTCCGCATCCGCCTGAGCGGCGACGTACCGCGGCTCGCCACCGCCGGCAAGGCACAGCACCGCCACCGTCATCGCGAGCAGCCGGCGGCGAAGCAGCGTGCGCTCTCTGGCGCAGTTCCGGCTGGCGGACAGTCCCCCCTGCATATGGCCATTCCCCCGCTTGCGCATCGGCTGTCCGGGCCGGACCCCCGCGATCGCGCGGCGTTCTGTGGACTCATAGGCTCGGATGACCCGTTCGAGCCGTCCAGATCTGCCGTTGCCGGCCGGCGGATGCGGGGGAACGGCCGGCCTTGTCAGGTCATCAGCCAAATATATCTCATTTAGCGGGACGGCTAAATCAAGGCTGGTAGCTTGGCCGGCGCCGCCGAGGCCGCGTGGCGACGGCCGTGGGGGATCCGAGCGGTGCGGGGAGAACACCGGATGAGGGCAGTCGCGTTGTCGCTGATCGCGGCTGTGGTGCTCACCGGCTGCGCGCACCCGTCGGGCTCCACCTACGAGGCGGGCGAAGTCGGTCGGACCATCGAGACCGAGAAAGGCTCGGTCGTGTCCTCGCGCATGGTGACGGTCGCCGGGGAATCCAACGCGGTCGGACCGGTCGCCGGTGGCGCCTTGGGTGCGTCGAGCACGGCGCTGGCGACTCGCGGCTCGGGACTTCGCGGCGGTGATCGGCGGCGTCATCGGCGCCGGCCTCGGGTACCTCTCGCAGCAGAAGCTGAACAACCGCGATGGCATCGAGTACGTGCTGCAGATGGACGACGGCCGAACCGTGACGCTGGTGCAAAACCGCGCGGCCGACGAGGCGCCGTTGCCGGCCGGCACACCGGTGCTGGTGCAGGTAAGCGGGCAGTACACGCGGGTGATCGCCGATCCGCGCGCGGAGCGCGTCGGCGTCGCCGAATGGGTCGACCCCGATACGGCGCCGGAAAAGAAAACGCCGGCGGTGGGGACCTCGCGGGCCGGCGCGAGCGGTAATCCGAATCGCGTCACCGAGCCGCCGGCGGTCTCCGGGGAGCAATAGCCGCCGCGATCCGGTCCGCGCGCGCATCGGGCGCCCCTGGTAGGCCACGCCGTCGACGTTTTCGAGGATCGCGGTCTCTGTTCGCGCTCATCCTCGCGGGCCAAGGTGGCCGACGCGGCTTCGATGGCATCGGAGGGGTCGGTGACGGGTGCTATACATGTCGAACGTCAGAGATCCGGACCTCGTAACCGTGTCGGAGCATCCGAATCCATTTTCAGAGCAGGGAGAGATCTACTTCCGCGAAGGCCAGCATCAGGCTGTCCGGCTGAAGCTCCGAAGGGCGGACACAGACTGAGCGTATCCTGGCGCCGCTTTCTGCCGTTCATCAGCCGGAAACGGCGAGGAATGGCGTTACCCCCTGTACGCCTTCAGGCGCCCAGCACCAAACGGATGAGGCGCCGGATCTCCCCCGTACGCGCGCGAGCTTAGCATCCGTCCCGATGCCTGATGCTCGCCGCATCCGTCCCGATGCCTGATGCTCGCCGCTCAGGCGATGTCGAGGTCCGGCGGCAGCCCCAGCAGGAAGGCGCCGACGCTTTGCAGGTGCGCCCGGCGGCCTTGGAGCTGCGGGTGACGGTGTGGTTATCGCGAAAGCGGCGCTCGAAGTCGTTGCCGACGAAGATCGCCGTGGCGCCGGCAAGGTCGTAGGCGGCATCCGCCGCCGCCTTGGCCTCGTAGATCGCGAAGGTGGTGGCCAGCCGGATGCGCATGCGATTGGCGATGCTGAGCGCCTTCGTGGCGACGACCTCCTGCCAGATTTCCCCCAGCTCGCTCATCACGAAGGCCTGTGGCCCCCTGATCCGGGCCTCGGCCTGGGCGACCTCGTACTGCACCATGCCGGTGTCGCGAAGTAGCTGCTGTGCCAGCCGCGGCCGCTTGCCCACCGCGAGCTCGGTGAAGGCATCGAGCATCGCGCGGGCAATCCCGAGCGCGGTGCCGCAGAAGCCGATGGCGTAAAGGCTGATCCGCGGAAACAGGTAGAGCGGCGCCTGATAACGGCGTTCGGCAGGATCGTCGCGGAGCAACGAGTGGTCTTGGCCAACGAACAGGTCCTTGACCTCATAGCTGTCGCTGCCGTCCCGCAGCCCGACCACGTCCCAGGCGTCGATCCAGGTGGCCTCGCTGGCGGGCAGCAACAACGTACAGACCACGATCTCGCCGTCGGCGCCCACGTCGGGGCGAGCCGTCGACGTCGATCACGCGGGCATGCCCGCCCAGCCAGTTGGCGTGCCGGCCGCCGCTAACAAACGCGCAGCGTCCGGTCAGCCGATAGCCGTCGACCTCAACGATAGCCTGAGACTTGGCACCGGGCCACCGGGCCAGCACCGCCTCCGGATCGCGGCCCCGGACTTCTTTTCAGTCCAGGTGCTGCGATCCAGCGCCGGCGAAGGCGGATGGTCAGGACAATCTATGAGTTAGGCTGTTGCGTCCGATGTCAGCCTCACGACGGACCAGCGCCCTCAGCTGAACATTGCGGAACTCGGCGACCAAGCTGCGGACCGGGCCCATGAGTTTAGGCACTGAGCTCGAGGCGCATTAGCGGCCGATCAGCGCGACGTCGTGCGACTTCGCGAAAGCCTGCTCGGCGGAACGTCGACGCGAGCCCGTGATAAAGCGAGATGGGCGGTCGATAGGCGCTGGCGTCGACCGGGCAAGCATCGAGCACCCGTGCGCCGTTTTGGCGGGCCCAATGGACAGCGCCTGAGAGAAGCGCCGTCGCGATCCCTTGCCGGCGGCGGCCCGCTTTGGTCACGAAGCAGGAGATTCCCCAGACCCGCGGGTCGTCGGCTGGAGCCTCGGCGGTAGGCGCCGTGAGACGACGTGCGCCATTCCAGCCTGGCACATCGGCGCGCGGACCGACTTGGACCCAGCCGACCGGAGCCCCGCCCCGATAGGCGAGCAACCCGGGGGGCGGGCCTGCCTCGACGCGCGCCCGGAACAGCTGCCGGGTGCCGGCCCCAAGCGACGCCTCGAAGTGGCGCCGCGGCATGCGCCAGTACATGCACCAGCACTGGCCGCATACGCCGCGCCCGTCGCCAAACACGTTTTCCAGATCGGCCCACCGGGCCGGCGTCAGCGGAGCGATCTGGATCTCCGGTGGAGGAGGTGAGTTGATGGCGCGCGACATTCGCCAATGCTTGGCGGTCTACCCCGAGCCGTCAAGGCTAGGTCTATGGGGTCAAGAGGCGAGGTTGGTGGCGCTGATCAAACCTCAACCCGGCCGACCTCGGTCGATAGACAACGCCTCAACTAGGCCAGCCTCAGCCACAGGAGCAGCTCCGACAGCGCCGCGAGGTCACATCCGCGTGCCTCGGCCATCCGGAGGGCTGCATCGATGTCGATCCCGATCACATGCCCGTTCGGCGCGAGCCGCAGCTGGCCCTGGCAGGCCAGCAGTACGTCCCAGGCCTCATGCTCCTGGCGGCTGATCAAGGCGTGCTCGCGGTAGGGGCAGAGCCGCCCGTCGGCTCCTGGCTCGCCTCGGGCGCAGGGCAGGCCGTCGTCGTGGCAGGCCCGGCAGTATTCGGGCCCTCCGCCCGGCTGGAAGTGCCAGCGGCAGAGGGCCCTGATAATGACATGGACGCCTCCCGCTGACGGCATCGACGTGCCAGCGTGGGCGTGTGAACCACCACGAACGCGGGAGACGTCCGTGACAACCCCTACCATCATCGGCCTCGACATCGCAAAGAGCAGCTTTCAGGTCCACGGCATCGCGGCGAGCGGCAGGCCGACGCTGAGGAAGAAGCTGAGGCGCGGCAAGGTGCTCGAGTTTTTCGCCAACCTGCCGAGCTGTCTGATCGGTATGGAGGCGTGCGGCGGGGCGCACTACTGGGCCCGCGAACTGACCAAGCTCGGCCACGAGGTCCGGCTCATGCCGCCGCAGTACGTGAAGCCGTACGTCAAGACCAACAAGCATGACGCGGCTGACGCCGAGGCTTGTTGCGAGGCCGTCCAGCGGCGGAGCATGCGGTTCGTCCCGGTCAAGAGCGAGACCCAGCAGTCGTTGCTGATGCTGCATCGGATTCGGGATCGGCTGGTCGCGGAGCGGACCGGCAGCATCAGCGCGGTTCGCGGGCATATGGCCGAGTTCGGGATCGTCGCGGCACGTCGTGGGCTCGGCATGAAGGAGCTGCTGGCGATCATTTCGGACCTCGACGATCCGCGCCTGCCGCCGATGGCGCGGGATCTCCTGGTCCTTCAGGTCGAGCACCTGCGGGCAATCGAGACGAGGATCGCCGAACTCGACGAGCGTCTGCAACACCAGGCTCGCAGCGACGAGGCCGCCAAGCGGCTGACTGCAATCCCAGGCATCGGCCCGGTGATCGCGACAGCGATGGTGGCGACGGTCGTCGACGCGCAGATCTTTCCCAGTGGCCGGAGCTTTGCCGCGTGGCTCGGTCTCACCCCTCGCCAGCACGCAACCGGCGGCCGACAACGGCTGCTGGGAATCAGCAAACGGGGTGACGGCTATCTGCGCCGACAGCTGATGCACGGCGCTCGATCGCTGGTCCGGCTCGCGGCTGGTCGTCAGGGCCGCTTCTGGACATGGATCGATGGCCTGGTCGCCCGACGGCCCTTCAACGTCGTGGTTGCTGCGGTGGCCAACAAGCTTGCGCGCATCATCTGGGCCATGCTCGGCCGCGATGAGACCTATCGTGCGACCGCCTAATCGAAGTCTTCGATGAGCGGATCAACCACCAGGACCGGGTCCGCTAATTCTTCCCTCGGAGCGACAGTTTCCACGGGCTGCGAAGGTGTTCTATGACGTGATGGCATGACCGGTCGGACCGGGGTTGGTAGAGCCCGAAAAAAACGCAGAGCCTCGAGCTCGCCCTGATAATCGGGAGCCAACCGCGGATCTCATCAAGGCCAGCGGCCACACGGCCGCATCAAAGGCCGGATACATTCCAGCAGCTGACTGCTCATGCCGGACGATCGAGGAACTCCCTTGCAGGGCGGGAGGCGTCCATACATCCGTTTTTTGCCGCGTTCAGCAGCACCTGGCCGAGCGTGAACTCCTGGAAGAACCGCTCGCCCACCGGGTAGAGATCCATCACCGCGGCGATGTTCTCGGCCGTCGGCGGCGCCGGTCCGCCTTCCAGCTCCACGCCGGTCCAGCTCGTGATGTGCCGCACCGCCAGCTCGCGGATCAGCTGTGCCTGGTAGAAGCCGTCGCGCTCGCCTTCATCGGAGAAGCCGGGCAGCCCATCCAGAGCCAATCCGGCTTCCGTGCGCTCCCTGGCCTGGCGCTCGATCGCCTCGACCGCCCGCCGGGCGGCCGCCTGGGCCGCGGCCATGCCGGCAGTGGTCAGCGGCCGTACCGTCACCGACAGGCCATAGGGGAGCGCCATCTCGTAGGGCTCCGAGCGCTGCCCGAGATCGATCATGACTTCATCCTTCGTTAACGAAGCTCAGCGACAAGGCCGCCGAGGGTTGCACCGGGAGCCGGGCGCGCGCTGCGCTCGGCTCTTGTGCTTTCTGACCCAAGAAGACCTCCAGCCTGGACGGCATCGGCCATCCGAGGCATCTTCAGTTGCATGGGGAGGCAAGCAACACACGTCTACGAGGTATCGGCTCCAGACGGCGAGGTCCTGGGCCTGGTGCGGGCGCCGTCGGCGGGCCGAGCGCTGCGTCGGATCAACGAGCTGTGCGGAGTACCTTGCACGGTGCTGGGTCGGCGGGTGTTCTTCGACGAGCAGCACCGGCGGGACTGCGCCGGCCCATGGCAGGTCCGGAGCGTGCGACTGTCCGTGAAAGCGCCAAACCTCATGACCCGGAACTACGTCCCGGACGGGCCGTCTGCGGTGTTCATCGCTCCTGCTCCGCGCTGCCCGGCTCTCCGAGCGAGATCGCGATCGTCATGCGACCGTCAAATCTATCCACCGATTTCGGGACAAGTCTGAGCGAGGATCTGTGGGTGAGCCTGGTATGTTCACTGCACGGCTCCCGGCAGCATCAGGCGTAGACAGTCCCGTCGAGGTCGTTGGTGAGGGTGACCGTCAGCATGCGCCCGGCGGCGGTGTTCTTCGCCCCACGGAAGTCGAAGCTGGCCTGCACACCGCCCGGGCCCTCGACCGCGAGCTTGGGCTTGGGCAGGTAGACCTCGTGCGCGGTCAGCACGAGCTTCGCCTGCGCCGAGAGCGTGTAGGCGAACTCGAGGTCGACCGGGGTGCCGCCGGCCGCGAGGTCGATCAGCGTGGTGTCCGCGAAGCGCACGTCGACCTTGCCGGTGAGCGCGGCGATGGTCGGGTCGGCGCCCTCGATCAGGCCGTCGTCCCGGATGGTCTCGATCTTCTCCAGGTTGTTGGAGTAGGTGACCGAGCCGCCGGTCAGGTTCCCGACCGGGCTGCCGGCGCGCCTGATCGAGCCCTGGAACTGGCTGATGCGGTTGAAGGTCAGGCTGGTCGGCGTGCCGCCCTGGGTTGCACCCGACCAGCGTCCGACGTCGAAATCCCCTTGCACCGCCGAGCCCGTCCACACACATGCGCCCCTGGCGCCGCACAGGTGGGGAGCTCTTGCCGGCCTCGCTGGCGGGCGAGGCCGAGATCGTTGCCCGCATGCGCTCGATCTGCGACGAGTTCGAAAGCTACGGCTATCGTCGCGTCGGCGCCGCGTTGCGCCATCAGGGGATCGCCGTCAACGGCAAGCGGGTGCGCCGGCTGATGCGCTTGCACGACCTGCAGCCGAGGCAGCGCCGCCGGTTGTTGCCACCACCGACAGCGATCACGATCGCCCGATCTTCCCGGGCCGGGCCAAGGGCATGGTCGTCGACGCTCCGAACCAGCTCTGGGCCGCCGCCATCACCTACATCGCGATCGCGGCCGGCTTCGTCTATCTGGCCGCCATCCCCGATGCCCGGCCGTGCCGAGTGGTCGGCTCTGCGATCAGCCGGTCGGTCGATGCCCGACTGACGCTGGCGGCTCTCAAGGCCGCCGTTCGTCCTCGTCCCTCCTTCGGGCTGCGTGCACCATTCCGACAGTGAGTGTGAGCGGGCCGGTTCCGCGTGGCGATCTGACCTGCACTCGAAGTAGGTTTTGCCGGGCTTGTGGGGCCGGTCGCCTCGGGCGGCCTGACCCCCACTCCGATCGACCACGGTGTCATCCTCCGGACCTGTCGGTCGTCCCGCGGCAACCGGTCGAGGCTCGACCTCGACCGAGCGCGTGACCTGATGAGAGCCTGATCTGAGGCGTCCCTTCACTGTCGTGTCCGCTCCCGGGCGAGGTCCGTGCCGCCACTGGTCCGCAAGTTCATGACCGGGAGAGGGATATGCCGATACCAACAGATCAGCAGGCCGATCAAAGGATCGACGTCGTGGGAGGCGTCGACACGCACAAGGACATGCACATGGCCGCCGTGATCACGACGGATGGCGTTGTGCTCGGGACCGAGGCCTTCTCGACGACGCGCGCCGGGTACCGGGCGATCCTGCACTGGATGCGCTCGCATGGCGAGGTGCTGCGTGTGGGGGTCGAACAGACCGGCAGCTTCGGCGCAGGGCTCAGCCGCCATCTGGCGCTCGCTGGTGTGCCGGTGCTCGAGGTGACGGGACCGGAGCCAGCCGGGCGGCGCTCCAAAGGAAAGGACGACGAGCTCGATGCCGTCGCAGCGGCCCGCGCCGCTCTCACCGGGCAGCGCGTCCAGGTGGCGAAGAACCGCTCAGGTGCCGTCGAGGCTCTGCGCGTTCTCCGCACCACGCGGAGCTCAGCGGTCAAAGGTCGGCGCGCCGCGCTCCAGCAGCTCCGCAACACCGTCCTGGCTGCCCCGGACGAGGTGCGCGAGCCCCTGCGCGATCTGACCCGGATGCAGCTGATCCGGACATGCGCCGGCTCCCGCCCCGACATGATGGCTTGGCGGGACGCCGCCGTCGCATCGCGCATTGCGCTCAAGGCGCTGGCGCGGCGCATTCTCGGCCTCGGCGACGAGATCGCCACGCTCGACGCGATAATCAAGCCGCTCGTGGGGGAGCTGGGGCCAGGCCTCATCGACCTGGAAGGCATTGGTGTCGAGAACGCCGGCGCCTTCATCGTGGCGGCAGGTGACAACCCGGAACGGCTGAAGAGCGAAGCGAGCTTCGCCATGATGTGCGGCGCCAGCCCGATCCCGGCCTCCAGCGGAAAGACCCAGCGACATCGGCTGAACCGAGGTGGCAACCGGCAGCTCAACTCGGCCCTGCACATGGTGGTCGTCTGCCGCATGCGCACAGACCAGCGCACGAAGTCCTACATCGCCCGGAGGACCAGAGAAGGGTTGTCGATCCGCGAGATCATGCGATGCCTGAAACGCTACGTGGCCCGCGAGGTCTACAACACCCTCGCCGCCAAGCCTCCTCACCGTCAGCGACAGGCGGGCATCTGACCGCTGTCGATAGCACGTAAACTGACCGGTGTTGCTACATGAGCACATGGATTGACCGATGTTGTGCTGCTGTGGGGCTGTGGGCAAGCCGGAGGCTTGTCCATAGATCCACAGCCCCGGGGCCGCCCAGCGGTATCAGGCAGGCATCTGACCGCTTGACAAACATGAGAGCGTCCGAGGGGCGCAATACGCCTCCGAGTTCTACCCCAAACTGCTCGCCGAGCATGGTCTGTCGGCTCGATGGGACGGCGGGGCAATCCCTACGACAACGCGATGGCCGAGAGTTTCACACGATGACGGTCAAGGTCAGGCGGTGTATCTGATGCACTACGAGAGCTTCGAGGACGTCACCGCCGATCTTCCGCACTTCATCGGTGTGCGGCGCCGCACACTGCGTGTCCAGGGCGTCGAGGCGCCGGCACCTCGCAGCTATCGGTTCAGCCAGCGCCGCATGAACCCGAGCAGCCCCTGGGGCATGAAAATCACCATGGCGATGAAGATCAGCCCGAGCGGGATCAGGTAGTACTCCGTGAAGAAGCGCGACAATGCTTCGCGCAGCAGCAAGAAGAACGCAGCGCCGACGATCGGGCCCACGAGCGTGCCGATGCCGCCCATGACGTTGAAGATCACGACCTCGCCCGAGATCAGAAAGAAAACGAAGTCGGGCGCGGCGAACCGGTTCTGGATCGCGTAGAGCACGCCGGCCAGCCCAGCGAACAGCCCGGAGAGCATCACCGCCACGATCTTGTAGCGCTGGACCGGATAGCCGATCGCCCTGGTCCTCGCCTCGTTCTCGCGGATCGCCTGCAGCACCATGCCAAACGGCGACTGCGTGACGCGCCGCAGCACGAGATAGGACAGGGTCACCACCGCGAGCACGAACCAATGCAGCGTCGTGGTGGTGAACGCGACCGAGAACAGCCCGGGAATTGCCAGCGCCGGCCGGCTGAAGGTCAGCCCGTTCTCGCCGCCGGTCACCTCGGTCCAGGTGAAGATGATGACGTAGAAGATCTGGGAGAAGATCAAGGTCGTGATCGCGAAGTAGATGTCGCGCAGACGCGTCGAGAAATAGGCCACGAAGGCGGCGACTCCCGCGGACGCGACCAGCCCGTACAGGATCGCCAGCCAGAGATTGGGCGGCTCACCGACAAGAGAGCCGCGGCGGCGCCGTAGATGCCGAGGCCGAACAGGGCGGAGTGGCCGAACGAGATCATGCCCGCGTAGCCGATCAGGATATCCGAGGACATGGCCAGCAGTCCCCAGATCAGGATCTCGGTGACGAAGCGGCGCCAGAACTCCGGCAGGACGAGCGGCGCGACGATCAGCAGCGCCAGGATGACCGAGAACCCCGTCCAATAGACGACCCCTCGGCGACTAGTCATTTCGGCGTCGGGACGAACAGGCCCGTGGGCCGGAACAACAGGGTCAGGATCAGCACGACGAACGACGCGATCACCGCCTGGGCCGGGCTGACCCAGAGCGCGGCGTACGCTTCCAGGAGGCTGATGAAGATAGCCGCCGCGACCGAGCCCCAGAGGTTGCCCATGCCGCCGACCACGACCACGATGAAGGCCTTGAGGACCCAATCGAGCCCCATGGCATGGTTGACGCCGACCAGCGGGCCGAACAGCACCCCGCTGGCGGCCGCCATGCCGGCGCCGATGGCGAAGACGAAGGTCAGGACCCACGGCACGGGGATGCCCATGGCCTGAGCCATGACCCGATCCTGAGTCGTGGCGCGGATCCAGATTCCGTAGGTGCCGAACTTCAGGAAGAGCCAGAGCGCGCCGA
This sequence comes from uncultured Alphaproteobacteria bacterium, assembly GCA_963840925.1. Lineage (GTDB taxonomy): Bacteria > Pseudomonadota > Alphaproteobacteria > Geminicoccales > Geminicoccaceae > DATAOG01. The sequence continues at coordinate 25,191 of CAWJAY010000020.1, read as the reverse complement.
TGATCGCGGCCGACAGGAAGCGCGATCACGAGCCGGTACCACGGATAGTCGAGATAGAACAGCGTGAAGTGGCCGGTGAAGGGCTCCTGGATCTTGCGCGCCACCGGGCCGAACTGCCAGAGCGCATAGTTCTGCAGCACCAAAGAGATGCCGAAGGTGGCGAGGATGGTGGTCAAGTGATGGCGGCCGAGCAGCGGGCGCAGAACCGTCACGTGAATGGCCGCCCCGAGCAGCGCGACGACAGAGTGGCGACCAGGAGTGCGATCCAGAAGTCGCCGGTGGCGGCCAAGGTGATCACGCCCACGTAAGCGCCCAACATGAACAGCTCGCCGTGGGCAAAGTTGACTACGTCCATGATGCCGAAGATCAGCGTCAGGCCGGAGGCCACCAGCGCCAGGATCATGCCGGTGACGATGCCGTTGATCGTCTGGATCAGGAGCTGGTCGAAGGGAATGGCCTGAAGGACTACTCGAGGGCCACGCTACACTCCCAGATACTGGTGCATGATCGCGTCGTCCACCCGCAGCTCGGACGCCATGGCGTGATGCCGGACCGCACCCTTCTCCATGATGTAGACCCGCCGGCTGGCCTCGAGCGTCAAGGGGACGTTCTGCTCGACCAGCAGAATCGCCACACCCTCGCCATGGAGCGCGCCCATGATCTGCCGGATCTGGGAGACCATGCGCGGCATCAGGCCCTCGGTCGGCTCGTCGAGCAGGATGATCTTGGGCTCGAGCATCATCGCCCGGGCGATGGCGAGCATCTGCTGCTCGCCACCTGAAAGCGTGCCCCCGGGCTGATGGCGCCGCTCCGCCAGCATCGGAAAATAGTTGTAGACCTTCTCCAGAAGCGTCCTTCTTTTTGGCCTCGGTCACGCCGTGGCGATCGAGACCCGTGCGGAGGTTCTCCATCACCGTCAGGAGCGGGAAGATCCGACGATCCTCCGGCACGTAGCCGATCCCCAGCCGGGCCACGCGATGGGCCGGCACGTGGCTGGTCGGCCTGCCCTCGAACAGCACCTTGCCCTGGCTGGGATGGACGAGGCCCATGATGGTCTTCAGCGTCGTGCTCTTGCCGACGCCGTTACGCCCGAGCAGCCCCACGACCTCTCCCGCGCCTACCTCGAGCGAGACGCCATGCAGAACGTGGCTCTTGCCGTAGTAGGTGTGGATGTCCTCGACCTTGAGGAGGGGCTGCCGGGGAGGCTCGCTCGGGCTCATGTCTTGAGGTAGGCCTCCAGCACCTTGGCGTCCTGCCGGATCTCCGCCGGCGTTCCCTCCGCCAGCACCTCGCCGTAGTGGAGCACGGTGATCCGCTGCGCCAGCTCCATGACCACCTGCATGTCGTGCTCGACGATGAGGATCGTCAGGTTCTGCGCGATGCGGCGGATCAGGGCCATGGTGTCATGGGTCTCGGCGGCGCTCATGCCCGCCGTCGGCTCGTCCAGGCACAGCAGCTCCGGCTCGGTCGCCAGCGCGATGCCGATCTCGAGATGGCGCTGCTCGCCGTGGGAGAGGTTGGCCGCCAGCTCGTCCCCCTGGCCGTGCAGGCCGACCGCCTCCAACACCGCTTCGGCTCGATCGATGATGTCGCGGTAGTCGACGGTGGTGGATCAGCAGGCTCCAGCGGTGCCGCCGTGACTGGGCGGCGATGCGGACGTTCTCCAGAGTGGTGGCGTTGGGCAGAATGTTGGTGATCTGATACGAGCGGGCGATGCCCTTTTGGGAGACCCGGTCGGGCGGCAGCCCGGTGATGTCCTCGCCGTTGAACAGGATGCGTCCCGAGGTGGGGCGCAGGACGCCCGTCAGGCAATTGAAGAAGGTGCTCTTTCCCGCCCCGTTCGGCCCGATGATCGCGCGGATCTCGTCGCGCTGGACTTCGAAGCTGACGCCGTTCAGCGCGACCAGGCCGCCGAAGCGCATGGTCAGGCCTTCGGCACGGAGGATCGGGTCCCCTCTCGCCGGCGCCGACCGAGGAGGGCACTTCGAGCGAGGCCCGCCAGCCGGTCAGGCGAACTGACAGGCCGGCGGGAACACCGTCTTTTCCTTCGGAACGACCTCGATGATCCGGTGCTTGCCGTCCTTGATCTCGAAGATGAACTCGCGGATGAAGGCCTGATGGTCCTCCTTGCGCAGCGTCTTGTCGCCCTGCGGAAAGTCGTCGCCTTCCTTCATCTCGAGCCCTTCCAGCGCCTCGATCAGTTTCGGCGTGTCCTCGCGGCCCTGGAAGCCTGACTTCTCCATGCCGATCTTGAGCGCGTTCATGGCCTCGAAGTTCGATTGCACGTAGCGATCGGGCAGCGGCCCGGACGGATCGATCTCCTTGAGCCGGGCCACGGCCTCCTCGAAGAACTTCTTGTGCGCGGGCGTGTCGAGCGGTGGATCGAGAACCGGGATGTATCGGTTGATGCCGACGAAGCCCTCGATCTTGCTGCCGAGCGCCGGAAGGTTGGTGGACTCCGCGATCGCGCCGTCGCCGGCCCATTTGTACTTCCTGGTCAGGCCCAGGTCGAAGGCCTGGTTGCCGATGGTCACCCCGTCCTTGCCGAAGAAGATGCCGAACAGGCCGTCGAAGTCTCCGGTGATCGTCGACAGGAACGGGGTCATGTCGGCGGTGCCGAGGGGAATCCCAGTGGTGCCGACGACCTCGCCGCCCGCCTTCTTGATCTGCTCCGCGTAGGCATCGCGGGTCGACTGGCCCCAGGCGTAATCGGCATAGGCGATGTGCCACCTCTTGCCGAGATTGTTGACCAGATAGGGCGCGAAGGCCACCGCCTGAGCAGGGGCATAGTCGAACGGCCGGAAGGTGTAGCGGCTGCACTTGCTGGTCGTGATCGTGGTGTCGAGGCACACGCCGATCATGTTGACGATCTGATACTCCTCCCAGACCGGCATGCAGGCGAGGCACACGTTGGACAAGAAGCCGCCCTGGTGGACGTCGATCTCGTCCTCGAGGACCAGCTTCTCCGCCTTGCGCCGTCCGACGTCGGGCTTGGACTCGTAGTCCGCGACGATCAGCTCGACCGGCCGGCCGTTGATGCCGCCTGACTGGTTGATGCGGTCGATCGCCATCTGGGTGCCGACCAGCGCGGTCTTGCCCCCGGCGGCGGCGGCGCCCGACAGCGGCTGGAGCGTGCCGATCTTGTACGGCTTGGCCTGGCCGAACGCGGCCCGCCACGGCGCCGGCGCCAGCTTTGCGGCCCCGAGAGCGCCGGCACTGGCTATACTCCAGCCGAGCACCCGGCGACGCGGGATCCTGCCGCGGTGCCGCAAATCCTCATCACTATCCAGCATCTTATCGTCGGCCATTGCGGCCCCTCCCTGATCCGCTCGAACGGATTCTTCGGTCACCGCCACGAGCGGCTCGGCGAGACCTGCGTTGCGGGCGCGACCTCAACCTGGCACTGCGCAGGTAACTCCTTGAGCTGACGAACTTCGCTTGCTGCGTCCGCCATCAGCTTCGCTTGATATGATACCCTCAAGAACCCGGCTAGGGCAATCGACGGAGGCCCCGCAAAGGCAGCCTCCTCCGACGACCTGGTCTGCGGGGACGCTTCGAGCGAACCTGCCAACACGTGATTGGCAAAACGCTCATGTGCTCGGCACCGCCACAACCGGCGACAAGTGATCGTCGAGAGACGTGCACGACGGAGACCCGCCCGCCTGCCCGATCCTTTGCCTCGATGGCGGCCGATCCGTCGAGGCGCTGTGGAGCGATGAGTTCGCGATGACGGCCCTTGATCAGGGCCCGCCAATGCCCGCCGTCTGATCTCCATTGATCGCCGAGGCTGCTCGCGCGCGACGGCGGGCACGATCCGCTTCGACGGCCCCAGTCGGCATGGTGGAGTCCGATCTGTTCGTGCTTCGACAGCCTCACTCGCGCACCGGCTGGTTCTCTGCCGCCAAAGTCGCTAGGCTTGCCGGGCGTTCACATCCCGGTGCCAAAGGGAGCGCCAGGCGCGTGGCTGCACTTTCGTACGACGAGAACCAAAACGGCCTTCGGCGCGACCCTCACCTTCGACTTGCCAGGCGGAAAGAGGCTCGGCGAAACCTTTGAGACGCCGCGGCCGAGATCGGTCAGCTCGAACAGCCCGCCCACCAGCCTTCGCGTCGCCTGGCTGATCACGACCTTCCCCGGTGTCGCGAGCGCTTGCAAGCGCGCCGCCAAGTTCGGCGTCTCGCCGACCACGGCTGCCTCGCGCGCTGCGCCTGCACCGATCAGCTCGCCGACCATGACCAGGCCGGTCGCGATGCCAACTCGGACCGCTAACAGTGCGCCCGCGCGTGTCTCCAGCTCCGGCATCGCAGCGGCGATCGCTAGCCCGGCCCTGACCGCCCGCTCGGCGTCGTCCTCGTGCGCCTGGGGCCAGCCGAAATAGGCAAGCACCCCATCGCCCATGTACTTGGCGACGTGACCGCCCCAGCGCTCGACCGTCTCAGTGCAGGCACCATGATAGGTACGGATGACCGCGCTCATGTCCTCCGGATCGAGCCGCGCCGAAAGCTCGGTCGATTCCACCAGATCGCAGAACAGCACCGTCAGCTGCCGTCGCTCGGGTTCCGCAGGTCTGGCTCTGGGTGCTGGCCCCGGCCGGCGCGCTCGGTTCCGCTTGCGGCGCTAAAGCAGGCTCGGCCAGGGCGGCAATCGCTTCGAGGAGCTTGCGCCGGTGCCCGACGGTGGTGACGCCAAGGTCTTTGAGATCGTCAGCCGTCAGCTTGGGCAGAATCGCGGCGTCAATCTCATTTTCCCGGAACGCCTGCTCGTAGCGCTCCAGACCAAGCTCCCGCAGCCAAGCTGCGATGTCCACGACGTTCCCATCGGGATGGTGATCGGTGGCGAAAGCTATCAGAGTGACGGATCGGAGGCTATAAATCCCTCATCTCTCCTGCGCCCCCTTTCCCATCCCATAACGTCGGCCTCGATCGCGATGTAGGGGATGTCCCTAGTTCGCCAGGCCCTTGGCGCCTACCTGGGCGACCTGAGCGTCCTGCTCCGAGGTCACGCCCGAGACGCCAATCGCGCCGATGATCTGGCCGTTCACAATGAGAGGGATTCCGCCCTCGAGCGGGCTCGCCCCTTCGAGCGCGAGGAGACGGAGGTTGGCACCGCCGCTGGCGATCGCGTCCTGGAACACCTTCGTCGGCCGGCGGAATGCCGCTGCTGACCAAGCCTTCTGCCGCGCCACCTCAAGGCTGCCGAATTGCGCGTTGTCGAGCCGCTGCAACAGCACCAGGTTCCCGCCGGTATCGACGATCGCGATGACCACAGGCCAGCTGTTGTGTTGGGCCTCCGCCTCGGCGTCGGCCATGACCTCCTTGGCCTGCTTGAGCGTGATTGCCGGCCCATACGGCATCGGCTCCTGTGCCTCGACTGCCACCGTGCCGACCAGGCCAACCACAATGATTCCCACCGACGCGCACCTTGCGAATGCCATGATATACCTCCCTGTCGTCACCTTCGGAGCCCGACAGCGCGGCCGGGCGCCCGACAGGCTACTGATTCTCGCGCTCTCTCGCCAACGGAAAGTCGTTTTGCGACGCTTGCCGGCAGTGGGCCCGAGCGACGCCCATCCATCCCATAACGTCCGTTCGCAGAGCGCCGCGGGGGCAAAAGGCGCGGAAAAGCTGGCGCTTCGGTTCCAGGCGCGGGTCAGGGAAACACTCGAAGGGCCCGGCTGACCGACCGACCTCGAGCAGGCGCTCAGTGCAGCTTCGCCTGGTCTCTAAGAGGTCATAGCCGCTATCCGGCGTTATGGCAGCTGCGTAACGATCGTGGGCGCCATGGTTAACGCTAGGAGCACGAGGAGCGCGATCAACGGGGCAAGAAACCGGAGGCGGCGGGCTGAGCGCGACTCGTTCACGAGATCGCTGGTCAGAGACATCGATGGCCCTCCCGGAGGATCGATGGAGGTCAGGTCGGTCTGCGCACACCTACCACTGGCCGCCCGCGCGATATGTGAACCAGTTCACAGATTGGTCGCATAAAGGCCCTCTTACGATCTATGCTTACCCGGTCTCGGCGGCAGCGGCCCTGAGCCTGTCCTCGGCGGCAGACACTTGAAATCAAGCGCCACCACCCGGCTGATGGCCCTGCGCGCGGTCCAACCGCCACCCTCGATCCGCGCCTCGGGTCGGGGCCCGGGGGTAGCCGGAACTTTATCCGCCGCAACAGGGCCGATGGCATCGAGCTGCTTCAGTTCGAGAAGAAGTGAATATCGTGGTTAGCAGAGGTTTCGCCCGGGCTGCCTCCCGAGGGAAACTGCCCCGCGGCGGCATGCAGGAGGACAGGATGCATACCAAAGTAGCGCACCCGCTCGCGAGGGTCGTCTGTGTCATGAGGCGAAACGAAAGGTTTGCCCGAAGCAATGGCTGCCGCCACTTCGTGTAGTTTAGCACGTTCATATGCGTTGTTCAGGGCAAGGAAAAAATCGTCGCCCGCCGTCCTGGAGCGATCGCCGCTGGGGCCAGCAGGTGCACGATTAACTCGGAAGGTTGGCTCCCTGTTGCCTGCAGCACCATCGCGACCACGACCAGCGCCGCCACGATCACGGCCACCAGCGCCATCCCGAACGCGTCGTCGATCATGCCGCTGGCCCGTCTTGGAGCTGACGCCGGCGCACCAAAGTCGAGATCTCGGCCACCCGCGCCTGCTCCCACGCGGTCGCCTCGCGACCGGTGATCTCGATGTCGAACAACGTCGCCTCCAGCCAATTGAGTTCGTCGTAGGTCAGCAGAGCGCACCACGCTTGCAACTCGGGCGAGAGCGGCGGCGGCCGTCAGCCGAGTTCGTCGAGCAGTTCCTGGGCCTCGATCAGGTCGGCGGTGTCGAAGCCCTCGGTGAACCAGCCATAGATAGGCGCGAGCAGGTCGCGAGCCTCGGCATGCCGGCCCTGATCACGCCACAGGCCTGCCAGACTGCTTGCTGCGCGCAGTTCAAGCGACTTCGCGCCCTGTTGGCGAGTTACTGCAACCGCCCGCGCAAAGCAGGCTTCGATCTCAGGCCCCGACGCACCTTGCATCTTCAGCAAGGCGCCCTCGACGCGGTCGAGCTCAGCCTCCCACATGTGCTCGTCATTTCGTGCGACCAGGTCCTTCGCCTCGGCAATCGCACGCAGCCCCGGTTCAGCCTGGCCCAATCGGGCATAGGCCTCGGCGAGCATGCAGAGATACCGGGATTGATACCAGCCGACGCCGAGTACTGCGCGATCGCTGGCATTCTGGCGCATGAGCGCGATGCCCGCTTCTGCTGCACCCTCGCGTACCATTGCCCAACCTCGAAGGATCAGGCCGTTCAACCGCCAGTAGCCCAAGTTGTGCCGATCGGCCAGCTGGAGGATCGAGTGGGCGTGCCCTCGCACGCCCGAGACATCGCCGAGAAGTTCATCGAGCCCGGCGCCCGCGAAGTTATGAACGTGGGCTGTGAGGTTCGCCTGGTCCAACTCCGCGGCGCATCGGAAAGCCGCGACGCTGGAGCGACGCGCCTGTTCGGGAAAGCCCAGAATCCAGAGAACCGGAGCGAGGTATGTGAGGGCCGAGACCTTCGGGTCATGAACGTAATGCACCGGCTGAGATCGATGCTCGCTCGCGTCGTACAGGCACAGGATCGCCTCAAACTCGGAGCGAGCCTCGGGAAACGCCCCGAAGTGCATGGCCGTGATCCCGGCCAGGCGGTGACTGGCGAGGCGAATCACCGGGTTTGGCAAGCGCTCCAATACCTGCCGAGCCTCGTCGGCCAGTCGTCGCATAACGGGATAATCGCCGCGCACAAAGTAATACACGAACTCACCGCTGAGGGTAGCGACGAGAGGCTCCGCCTCGCCTAGCCGCTCGCATAGGGCGCGTGCCCGACTGAACGCGGCGCCTGTTTGCGGAGCAGAATAGCCATGCACGGCGATCAGAGGCGTGCCGATCGCGATCTGAAACGCGAGCTCACGGCGATCCCGTTCGGGGCTTTCCGGGAGCGTTCCTAGCGTCTCCAACCCCCGGGTAAGATGCCGGATCGCTTCGAGATTAGCCGAGCGGGCGGCGGCACGCTCGCCGGCCTTCAGCCAATAGCCGACGGCACGTTCGATTTGGTGCGCTTCCGTAAAGTGATGCGCCAGCAGTTCCGGCTGCGTTGCGGCCGTCTCCGGGAAGCGCTCCTCCAGGACGTGAGCGATGCGACCGTGAAACTGCTGGCGTCGGCTCTTGAGCAGACTCGAATAGGCTACATCCTGGACCAGCGCGTGCTTGAAGCTGTAGGTCGCGTCGGGCGGCGCGCCGCGGCGGAAGACCAGCTCGGAGGCTACCAGCTGGTCGAGGGCGGCGTGCAGCTCGGCTTCGCGCAGGTCGGCGAGACCGCGGCGAGCAGCTCGTGGCGGAACTCGCGGCCGATCACCGCGGCGATCTGGGCGACCTCCTTGACCGGGGCGAGGCGGTCGAGGCGCGCCATCAGCGAGTCGTGCAGCGTTGCTGGGGATCGCGAGCGGCGGCAGCGGGCCGGCGAGTTCGTAGCGATCGCCGGCGTCCGCGAGCAGGCCCGATTCCAGCACCGTCTTGGTCAGCTCCTCGACGAACAGCGGCACGCCGTCGGTGCTTGCGCCACGATCTGCTCGACGATCGCCGCCGGCAGCGCTTGCCGCCAGTGACCCGCTCGACCAGATGGCCGCGCCCTGGCGCCGGCCCAGCCGGCTGAGCGGCAGCGCGGTGACGTGCGCCTGGCCCGGTCCAGGGCGGCTGGAACTCCGGCCGGAAGGTGACCACCACCAGGACCGGCAGCCGCGCGCCGCGCTCGACCACGCAGATCCAGCAGCTCGAGGGTCGACGGGTCGACCCAGTGCACGTCCTCGTACAGCACCAGCACCGGCTGCTGCGCCGCGCGAGACCCGCGAGCTGCTCGAGCAGGAGCCTCGCAGCGTCCGCCGCTTCTGCCCTGCGGGCTCAGGGTCAGGGCCGGGTAGCGGTCGCCGGTCGGGACGCCGAGCAGGGCGGCGATCAGAGGCACGGCCTCGTCCAGCCGCTCGCTCGACGGCCGAGCAGCGCCTCGAGCTTGGCGCAGCTGCGCCTCCGGCGGGTCGTCGCGCTCAAAGCCGCGCCGCCCGCTCCAGCAGGCCGATCACCGGGTAAAGGGCGCTGTTGGTGTGGTAGGGCGAGCAGTAGTGGCTGAGCGGCGTGTACGGCTCGTCGCCGAGCCGCTCGCGCAGCGCCCGGATCAGGCGCGACTTGCCGATCCCGGGCTCGCCCGACGAGCAGCACCACCTGGCCGTCGCCGTCCTTGGCCCAGGCCCAGCGCTCGAGCAGGATGCCGAGCTCGTGCTCGCGCCCGACCAGCGGCGTCAGGCGCTCGCCGTGCAGCGCCTCGAACCGGCCCTCGGCGCGGCCCTCGCCCTCCACCCGCAAGGCGGCGAGCGGCTCGGCAAAGCCCTTGAGCCGGGTCGGACCGAGATCGGTCAGCTCGAACAGGCCACCAAGCAGGCGCCGGGTCGCCTGGCTGATGACCACGCTGCCGGGCTGCGCGAGAGTCTGGAGCCGGGCCGCTAGGTTGGGGGTCTCGCCGACCACCGTCTGCTCCTGGGCTGCGCCCACACCGATCAGCTCGCCGACCATGACCAGACCGGTCGCTATCCCGACGCGGGCCGCCAATGGTTCTCCCGCTGGAGTCTCCAACTCCGCGAGTGTCTCGATCATCGCTAGCCCGGACCTGACCGCCCGCTCGGCCTCGTCCTCGTGCGCCTGCGGCCAGCCGAAATAGGCGAGCACCCCGTCGCCCATGTACTTGGCGACGTGGCCGCCCCAGCGCTCGATCACCTTGGTGCAGGTGTCCTGGTAGGCGCGGATCACACGACCCATGTCCTCCGGATCGAACCGCGACGCCAGTTCGGTCGAGCCAACCAGGTCGCAGAACAGCACCGTCAACTGCCGTCGCTCGGCTTCCGCAGGCCCCGCTCTGGGTGCGGCCTCGGCTGGAGCGCTCTGGACTACCTGCGGTACCGAAGCCGGCTCGGCCAGGGCGGCAATCGCTTCGAGGAGCTTGCGCCGGTGCCCGACGGTGGTGACGCCAAGGTCTTTGAGATCGTCAGCCGTCAGCTTGGGCAGGATCTCGGCGTCAATCTCGTTCTCCCGAAACGCCTCCTCGTAGCGCTCCAGCCCCAGCTGCCGCAGCCAAGCCGCGATGTCCACAAGCGTCCCTCATCGGGAGGTGATCGCGTGGCGAATAGCTACCAGAGCGACGGATCGGAGGCCATGAATCCCTCATCTCTCCTGCCTCCCCCATTCCCATCCCATAACGTCCGTTGCGACAGCGCTTCGGAGGCAAAAGGCGCAGAAAAGCTGGGCTTCGCCCAGATCGCAGGTCCCTCCAAATGCCGGGTGCGCGGGCGCCCACGCATCAAACAGCGCGGCAACATTTGTCGACCACGGCGCGTGACGGGGGTACAGATCGTGAGCGTCGTCGAATTGCGACGGCAGCGACGGAGGGCGCTGCCATGGCCCCGCGCACGGATCGGAAGCTCGCGGCGATTACTGGCCGCGGACGTGGTCGGCTACTCGCGCCTGGTCGGGGACGACGAGGCCGGCACGATCGCGCGGCTCAGGGCGCTGCGCAAGGAGTTCATCGAGCCGCAGATTGCCGAGTATCACGGCCGCGTCGTCAAGCTGATGGGCGATGGCGCCCTGGTCGAGTTCGCGAGCGCGGTCGATGCGGTCGAGTGCGCCGTCGCGATCCAGAACGGCGTCGCCGAGCGCGAGGCGACCTGCCCGAGGACCGTCGGATCGCGTTCCGGATCGGTATCAACGTCGGCGACATCATCGTCGAGGACGGCGACATCCTGGGCGACGGCGTCAACGTCGCCGCCCGCCTCGAGGGCCTCGCCGAGCCCGGCGGCATCTGCATCGCCCGCAACGTCTACAACCAGGTCAAGGCGAAGCTCGACCTCGCCTTCGAGCCGATGGGCGAGCACCGGGTCAAGAACATCGCCGACCCGGTCTCCGTCTACCGGGTCAACCTCGATGCTCCGGGCCGCGCTTTGGGCCGCCGTCCGGTCTGGACGCAGCATCGCTGGATGGCGGCCGCGGCGGCGGTCGTGCTGATCCTCGCAGCTGGAGGGGCGGGCGCCTGGTACATGCTTTGGCCGCTTCCGTCTTCGCCGCCGGTCGCTGAAACAGCGGCGGGTTCAGCCGGACGAGAAAAGCCCGCGCTGCCATTGCCCGACAAGCCCTCGATCGCGGTCCTGCCGTTCGACAACCTCTCCGGCGACCCAGGCACGAGCGGCTGGCCGACGGTATCACCGAGGACATCATCACCGACCTGTCGCGCTTTCGCGAGCTGTTCGTGATCGCCCGCAACTCGACCTAGGTCTACAAGGGCAAGCCCGTCGACATGCGCCAGGTCGCGCGTGAGCTAGGCGTGCAGTATGTCCTCGAAGGCAGCCTGCAGATCGATGGCGACCAGGTGCGCATCACGGCCCAGCTGATCGACGCCACGACCGGCAACCATGTCTGGGCGGAGCGCTATGATCGCCCGCTCGACGACGTGTTCGCGATGCAGGACGAAGTCACGCAGACGATCGCCGGCTCCAGCTGGCGGCTATGGCACGGCGCCATGGCCAGGGCTGGTCGGGAGGTTGCCCGGCGCAAGCCGCCCAACAGACCTTCAGGCTTACGACTACTACTTGCTCGCGGATCGAGCACAAGCAGCGGTTCACGCAAAGAGGACAACCAGAAGGCGCAGGAGCTCTCTGAAGAAGGCGATCGAGATCGATCCGAGCTTTGCCCGCGCCTACATCGGCTTGGCCGCAGACACATATATCGATGATCGACTTTGGTTGGACGACGTCGCGGCCGGAATCGATGGACAACTGGTTGAAGGCGTCCAGAAGGCGCTCTCCTGGACCCGTCCGACAGCCACGCCCATGTCTGCTTGGCTATCTACTACTCAGTACGTGGGCGATTTCGAGCGAAGTCTTGCCGCAGCCGAAAAAGCGTGAGCCTGAATCCGAACGATGCCGACATGCTTTCGAAGGCCGCGTGCGATCCATGCCGTTGTTCGGGCAGGCCGGAGCGAGGCGAGAGCTGGTTGACGGGCGGCCCGGTTGAACCCGCAATCATCCGGACTGGTACTAATTCAGCCAGCTGAAACGCCTATTTCTTTGCGCCGGCAGTTCGAGCAAGCGATCGCCGCGTCCAGGTCGAGCTGAATCCGGAGACCTATGGGCTCAGTCTATCGTAACCGCTGAGTCTATGCTCAGCTCGGCCGCTATGCAGAAGCCGCAGGCGCCAGCGGCAGAAGCTCTCGCAGCGCAGTATCCGGACTATTCGGCGGAGCGGGTTCTGAGCGACACCGGGCGGTTCGCCCGCGAGACGGAGCTGAATCTGTTCCTCGACAGCCACCGCAAGGCGGGTCTGCCGCTCTGCGCGACCGAGAGCAGTTGGAAAAATACCCGGACATGAAGCGTCTGGAACAGTGCGAGCAGCAGCGCGCGAAGAGCTGACGCGCGCTTTCGCGCGCGCCCTCGGGCCAGTCCATGATGTGTCGCAGTCAGCAGCCTCATACCGCGACAGCGTGTTTCGTTCAATTCGCACCATACCATGACCTGACAGCCGACCCCGTCTCGGATAGTATCGCGCCATCGAAGGCGCCCAGGAGGGCTGTGCCGTGGCCGCACCCCGCGCCGAACGCCGGCTCGCCGCGATCCTCGCGGCCGACGTGGTCGGCTACTCGCGGCTCGTCGAGCACGACGAGGCAGGCTCCCTCGAGCGGCTCAAGAGCCACCGCAAAGCGTTCATCGAGCCGCTGATCGCCGAATACCGCGGCCGCGTCGTCAAGCTCATGGGCGACGGCGCCCTGTGCGAGTTCGCCTCCGTCGTCGACGCGGTCGCCTGCGCCGTCGCCATCCAGCGCGGCATGGCCGAGCGCGAGCGGGATGTCCCGGAGGATGAGCGCATCCGGTTCCGGATCGGCGTCAATCTCGGCGACGTGGTCCTCGAGGAGGACGGCGACCTCTACGGCGACGGCGTGAACGTCGCCGCGCGGCTCGAGCAGCTCGCCGAGCCTGGCGGGATCACCCTATCCGGTACCGCTTACGACCACCTCCAGGGCAGGCTTGGCTGCGGGCTCGAGTTCCTGGGCGAGCAGCGGGTCAAGAACATCGAGCGCCCGCTGCGGGTCTACCGTGTGGCCCTGGACGTGGTCGGCCGGGCTCGCGCAAACCGAGGCTGCTGCGCCGGGGCCCGCGTCGGCCGGCCGCGTGCAGCCGCCATCCTGCTCCTCCTGACCGGTGCAGGCGCGGGCGGCTGGTGGTGGTACCAGAGCGGTCGAGCCGAGGCGGGCGGCCTGCCCCTCCCGGACAAGCCTTCGGTCGCGGTGCTGCCGTTCGACAATCTCTGCGGGGATGAGCGCCTGGGCCGGCTCGCCGATGGCATGGTCGAGGACATCATCGCCGACCTCTCCCGCTTCCGCGAGCTGTTCGTCATCGCCCGCAACTCGAGCTTCGTCTACAAGGGCAAGCCGCACGACGTCCGCCAGGTCGGCCGGGAGCTCGGCGTCAAGTACGTGCTCGAGGGCAGCGTGCAGGGCGACGGCGGGCGGCTTAGGGTCACCGCGCAGCTCATCGATGCCCGACCGGCGCGCATGTCTGGTCGGAGCGCTACGACCGGCCGCTCGACGACCTCTTTGCGGTGCGGGACGAGGTGACGGCGACGATCGCGGCCACGCTCGGCAGCAGCGATGGCAGGATTGCAGCGAGTGAGATCGCGGGCGTCCATCGCAAGAAGCCCAGATCGCTGGAGGCTTACGATTACTCTCTGCTCTCGACCTACTACCGACGCCGCCACAGCAAGGAGGATAACGTCAAGGCCCTGGAGTTTGCCCGAAAGGCGGTGGAGCTCGATCCCGCCTCCGCGCGCGCCCACCTCGAACTGGCATGGGCGTACTATGTCGAGGTCGACTTCGCCTGGAACCTGCCCTGGCAAGAGGCCATGGATGGCTGGCGCGACGCGGCGCACAAGGCCGTGGCGCTGGACCCGAGCGACGCGATGGCCCATGTGTGCCTTGGTCGCTACTACAGCTACATCAACGACTACGATCGCCAGCGCGCCGAGCTCGAGAAGGCCCTCCAGCTCGAGCCCAACAACCCCGACGTGCTGATCAACGCCGGCAGGGACCTGTCCTGGCTCGAGCCGCCCGGGAGGGCGGTCGGGCTGGTCGAGCGGGCGTTCCGGCTCAACCCGCACCCGCCGGCGAGCTACTATAACCATGCGAAGCACCCCTACTACTACGCGGGGCAGTTCGAGAAGGCGATCGCGGTGATCAAGGCCAAGGGCGACCAGCCCCACGGCGGCGATCTGAACGTCCTGGCGATGAGCTACGCCCAGCTCGGCCGAGATGACGAGGCTAGGCAGGCGGCGACCCTCTCCAAGCAGCTGGAGGACTGGTCGGCCGAGCGCGAGCTGGGCGCAACGCGCGAGTTCGCGCCGGCGGCCGCGGCGAACCGCGCGCTCTTCCTGGACGGCTGGCGCAAGGCGGGCCTCCCGATCTGCGCGACTGCCGAGCAGCTTGCAAAGGATCTGGGCATCAAGCGCTTCCCGAGTGCGAGGCCGAGCGGGCGAGGGCGGCAGCAGCCAGATCGTAATAATGTCGCCGCCGCGGCCTCCGCCGGAGGGTTACTGCGCTTCTGCATCGGATTTACCCTCATCTTCTAGAGCGTTTTCATTGTTACGGTGGAACCATCACCCCCAGTGTCTGAGTTAGTTGGCGCATTCGGTGGTAGGGCCCAGGTGTCAAGGAGGCGGCCGATGGTCGACCAGAAGCTCGTCCTTGGTCCGCGCCGCGGCCTTGCGCAACAGCGCCTTGAGCTTGGCGAACAGCTGCTCGATCGGGTTGAGGTCGGGCGAGTAGGGCGGCAGCTGCGAGACCTCGGCCCCGACCCGGCGAGCGCTTCAGACGCCCTGGTCCTTGTGCGAGGCCAGGTTGTCGAGCACGACCACGTCCCCCGGGGTCGAGCGCCGGCGCCAGGAACTGCTTGACATAGGCGCGAAAGGCGACCCTGTAAGCGGCGGCGCAAAAATCCCTCACGTGTAGCGGCCGGATAGTCCGGCCGCGGCGGCGCAAAAGTGCGTCACCGAGCTAAGCCTTTCGGCCCGGGTCAGGGCGGAAGGCGGAGGGATGAAGGGCGTGGATCTGTATGCGCGGGTTCGGCGAGCGGTTTATGTGGAGGGGATGAGCCAACGTGGTGCGGCCCGATATTTTGGGATCGACCCACGCACCGTGGCCAAGATGATGCGCTTTTCGGTGCCGCCAGGCTATCGGCGGAGCCGACCGCCGGCGCGGCCGAAGCTCGACCCGTTCACCGGGATCATCGATCAGATCCTGGACGACGATGGCTCGATAGCGGCCAAGCAGCGGCATACGGCGAAGCGGATCTTCGAGCGGCTGCGTGACGAGCACGGCTACGGAGGCGGCTACACGACGGTCAAGGATTACGTGCGGGTGCGTCGGCAGCAAAGGCGCGAGGTGTTCGTGCCGTTGTGGCATCCGGCGGGCCATGGCCAGGCGGATTTTGGCGAAGCGGTGGCGGTGATCGGCGGGGTGACGCAGAAGGTTCATCTGTTCGTGATGGACCTGCCCCAAAGCGACGCGGGGTTCGTGAAGGCCTATCCGGGGGAGACGACCGAGGCCTTTCTCGACGGGCACGTGTCAGCGTTCGCATTCTTCGGCGGCGTGCCGCGGTCGATCTTGTACGACAACACCAAGCTGGCGGTGGCGCGGGTTCTCGGCGACGGCAAGCGGCAGCGGACCCGCGCCTTCAGCGAGCTGACGTCCCACTACCTGTTCGAGGATCGCTTTGGTCGGCCTGGCAAGGGCAACGACACGGATGAGATTGAACAGCCCCTTTTTGCTGGCTCGCGGTATTTTCTGCGTGCTCACGGGTGACCGCGCGGCGAAGAGCAGGGCGTGAGGATACAAGCCCTGCCGCGGAGCCAGCTCATTGTCGTTCCTCAATTGCGGCACCCGTGGGTCGCCGCGGGCCTGTCCTTCGCCAACCCTCTGTCATGCGTCGGTAGGCAGACTCGGCCTGCTCCGCACGGGCTCGCTCGTGGCGGCGGCGGTGGGGGAGGTTGTAGTCGTAGGAGCGGCCTCTTTGGCCACGCTGCTCTGGATAGCCGGCGCGCAATTCGAGATCCCGTATCTTCTTGGCGTGGAGGGCCTGCCGCACCCAGTCGTAGTCCTCATGCTTGGTGAGGAGATGCCAGATGATCACCGTTAGCTTGCGAGCGACAGCGACGGCGGCGATGTGGTTGCCACGCTTGGCCCGAACCCGGTGATAGAAGGCGCGCAACGGTCCTGGACTGCGCACGGTCTGCCAAGCTGCCTCCACCAACAGGTGGCGGGCGTTCGACCGGCCACGTTTGGTGATCCGGCCATGATGGGCTGCGCCGTCGCCGGACTGGTAGACACTCGGGTTGAGCCCGATGTACGCGGCCAGCTTGCCCGGGTTGGAGAAGCGCTCGATCCGACCGATCGCCGCCATGAGCCCCACGGCGACGACCATGTCGATACCGGGAATGGTCATCAGCCGTGTCACGTTTGGATCGGCTAGGGCAGCTCTCGCGATGTCGCGCTCGATGCCCTTCAGCACCTCGGTCAGGCGGTCATATTCCTGGATGTGTTGCTCAACCGCTTCTTGCTCGTCGCCTGGCAGATCCTGTGCCCGAAGCCACGCCCGCCCCTTGCCGCCGAACAGGTCCGCATGTGGGCATCTGGGGATCAGATTGGCGTGGAGGATCGATTGCACGATCGACTTGAGGCGGACCCTCTGTCGAACCAGTTGGGTCCGTCGCGTGACCTGCCGCCGGCGGGCCAACGTCGCCGCGTCCGGGATCCAGACCTCGGGCAGGAAGCCGGCGGCATAGAGTTTGGCCAAGACTCTTGCATCGATGGCGTCGGTCTTGATCTTCGCCTTCGCGATCAGGTGCACCTGTAGGGGGTTGGCCACGGCGACCCTTGCGACATACGGTGCCAGGATCTCCGTCACTGCAGTGGCGTTGCTAGTCGCTTCCACCACGACATGGTCGGTCAGGCAAAGCGCTCTGGCGAAGGCTTCGAGGTGATTGCGCGTCATGCCGATCCGGCCGAGGCGCCTGAGCTCGCCGTTGTCGAGTGCCACCGCTTCCGCGAAGACGCGATGAATGTCCAGCCCGATGATTCGCATCTCTGCTCCCGTTGTTGTCGTTCTCGGGAGCCAGCGGGCTACACGGCAACTACAGATCCGCGCTCGTAGCGCATCCGGGCGAGCCGCAGGGGCGACCACTTAAAGGCTCGGGCTCACGGCCCATGTCTTTCGCTCGGTCTGCCCGCACTCGCGTGCTCCCAGTGCCCCACATCCCGGATGGTCTCACCATTACCGCCAGCCACCGAAGTGCGGCAGGGATGTCGAGGCACCGAGGCGATCATGCCGGATAAGGGCAAGGTCGAGAATCTGGTCGGCTATGCCCGGCGCAACTATCTGGTGCCGCTGCCGCGGGCGGCGACCTTCGAGGAGCTGAACGCGCAGCTCGAAGCCCGCTGCCGGCGCCGCTTCGATGATCGCCTGCGTGGTCACGACGCCACGATCGGGAGCCGTCTGGCGGCGGATCAGGCAGCTTTCCTTGACTTGCCAGCGGTGCCCTACGAGCCATGCGAGAAGCGACCTGGTCGGGTCAGCTCGCTGTCGCTGGTGCGCTATCGCAACAATGACTACTCGGTCCCGACCGCCTACGGCCACCGCGCGGTGATGATTCGCGGCTATGTCGACCGGGTGGAGATCGTCTGCGGCAGCGAGCAGATCGCCTGCCACCGGCGCTCCTACGCCCGCGAGGACTTCGTCTTCGATCCGCTGCATTACCTGGCGCTGCTGGAGCAGAAGCCGGGCGCGCTCGACCAGGCAGCACCGCTGGCGGGCTGGCAGCTGCCCGACGGGTTCGGTGTGCTGCGCCGGTTGCTCGAAGCCCGCCTGGGCAAGTCTGGCAAGCGGGAGTTCGTGCAGGTTCTGCGCCTGTTGGAGGTGTTCCCGCTCGAGGTTGTCACCGCCGCCGTTGGCGCCGCCCTGGCGCGCGGCGCGATCGGCTTCGATGCCGTCAAGCATCTGGTGCTGTGCCGGATCGAACGGCGGCCACCGCGGCTCGATCTGACCTTGTATCCCTACCTGCCCAAGGCCGTGGTCCAGACGACGTCACCCCACGCCTATCTGAGCCTGCTGGCGGGACGGGCGGCATGAGCGCGACGCCGCAGGTCCTGCTCGGCCATCATCTGAAGGCGCTCAGGCTGCCGACCTTTGTGCGCGAGTACGACAAGGTGGCTCGGCAATGCGCCGCCGAGGGCCTCGATCACGTCCGCTATCTGCTCCGCTTGGCCGAGCTGGAGATGATCGACCGGGAACAGCGCCTGGTCGAGCGGCGCATTCGGGCGGCCCGTTTCCCCAGCGTGAAGAGCCTCGACAGCTATGACTTCACCGCTCTGCCCAGCCTCAACAAGGCGCTCGTGCTGGAGCTGGCTCGATGCGAATATCTGGCGCGCCGCGAGAACGTGATCGCCCTCGGCAATGCCGGCACCGGCAAAACCCACCTCGCGCTGGGCTTGGGTCTTGCCGCCTGCCAGAAGGGCCTTGCGGTCGGCTTCACCACCGCCGCTGCCCTCGTCCACGAGCTGATTGAAGCCCGTGACGAGAAGCGTCTGCTGCGGCTGCAACGTCAGCTCGCCGCGTGCCAGCTGCTGATCATCGACGAGCTCGGCTACGTGCCCCTCTCACCAACCGGTGCCGAGCTGCTGTTCGAGGTGTTCAGCCAACGCTACGAGCGGGGCTCGGTCATCGTCACCAGCAATCTGCCGTTCGACGAGTGGACCAGCGTGTTCGGCTCCGAGCGCCTGACCGGCGCGCTCCTCGACCGCCTCACCCATCACGTCCACATCCTCGAGATGAACGGGGAGAGCTATCGTCTCCGACAGAGCAAGCACCGTCAGCGCTCGCCCAGGTCCGACGCCAGCCAACAGCAGGCAGGCTGACCGCCAAATGACAAGGGCCCCGCGCGGGGCCCTTCTCATCACGCCACCTGATGCATTCTTGCTCCGCCACGGCGATGCATCTTCTCTCCGCCGTTGACAGTTCCTCGTCTCCCACCAACTCCCAGAGACGCCTAGCGGCGGTTTCCGCCTGCGCTGGCGTCACGCAAACGCTGGCCTGTCGCCCTCGGTCTGCTCCCATTCCCATGTTCCGTCAAGTATATAATTCCCATTTGTTCGATGCGAAATGTGTCGCCGCTCGAGCACCTGCCGCAGCGACCCGGCTGCTGCCATCCGCTGTCGGGCAGCGCTGGGCCAGTGAAAGAGACACTTGCTGGGCGCCACTAGCCGCTGCAACCACCGCAGCATCTCAGCGCTAGCCTCGTTCTGGCCCGGATTTCATTGGCAGGAGCGGCACCGGTCCTCGATCACAGGCGGAAGTCCGTGGAGCTGCCCAAGCCCACCAGAGCCCGCCTGCTGGAGCTTAGCAGGTACGCCGGCAGCGCTTCACTCCGATTCCCGCGCGTCATCCTTGTGCTTGTGAAGAAAGCGCGCGATCTGCTCCTTCAATTGCGCCGTCTGGCCCGCCTCACCCATGGCAACGGCGTGTTCGAAAAGTTGCCGCTGGATGGGTGTAGGCAGATCATTCCACTGCAAAAGGACCGCCGCCCCAAGGCACTGCAGGATACGCTCCTCTTCCTCCGAGAGGGGCAAGGTCTTTGTCGCGGCTCAGTTCTCCGATGCTGGCCCAGACGCACCTCCTTCGCTTTCCCATCTGGCAAGGGCGCTGGCCAGCGGATTGCTCGCCTTACGTCTCTTTGGTGTCTTGGCGATCATGCATGCAATATGGGATGCGGAAGAGCCCGCCGCCACTGGGAACGGGGCGCCATGTAGACCGCGCCAGAGCGACGTAGCCGGCGCGTAAAGTGCGCCAAACTTCTTTGATTGATGTATAGCAAAAGTAATGTTACATGCTCGTATTTCTTCGAAATATTGTCGTTCTGAAAAATTATCGATTACATCTTGTAAACCTGTTACAGCCACACCATTTAACAATCAGCGGCAAATCTTTCCTACCACAGTGATCGGAAGCCGCAAGCGGGTCCGATCCCGGGTCCGGCCGCATGGGCGGCGGACCCGCCGCAACACTGAGATACCGCTTCTCAAGAAGGGTATTGAGCCATGCGTACCTACGACTTCACTCCGCTGTTCCGTTCGACCGTCGGATTCGACCGCTGGAACGACCTGTTCGACGCCGCGTTGCGCGCCGATGACAGCACCCCGGGCTATCCGCCTTACAACATCGAGAAGACGGGCGACGACACGTACCGGATCATGATGGCGGTCGCCGGGTTCGGCGAAAACGACGTCGAGATCACCGCGCAGGAGAACCTGCTCGTCGTCAGCGGCAACCTCGGCGAGCCGCGCGAAGGCGTCACCTACCTCTACCGCGGCATCGCGACGCGCGCTTTCGAGCGCCGCTTCAGCCTTGCCGATCACGTCAAGGTCGTCGGTGCGACGCTGGCCGACGGCGTCCTGCAAGTCGACCTCGAGCGTGAGTTGCCCGAGGCGATGAAGCCGCGCCGCATCGCCGTCGAGAGCAAGCCCGGTTCGGGCACCAAGATGATCGAGGGCAAGAAGGTGGTCGAGGCCAAGAAGGCCGCCTGATCCGCCTAAAGCCACGCTGCCCCGCGCGCGGGGCAGCCATCGAGGGGGCGTCCGCCGTGTGCGGGCGCCCCTTTCTCTTTGGTCGTGGGCACGGGAAGGGGGAGTGCACGAGAGATGCGGCTCGAAGAACAGGCGCATCTCGAAAATCAGAGCGACACGTAGGATGACATGGCGTCGCGGGAACCACATTGCCGTGGCGGAGCAAGAATCTGGCGTTGCCTGTGACGCAGTTCACAGGTCCCGACGCGCCGCGATCCCACATCACGCTCAGGCAAAGAGTGCGAATGGCTCAAAGGAGTCCCGAAGATGTACCTGACCAGCGAGATCGTGAAGGACACTCTAGCGGCGCACCGCTTCCGCTTGCTCGCGCCACTGGCCGTGCTGCTCGCACTCGCGGCGCTGATCCTGGCGCCCGGCATCATCGGGTGATAGCATCGATATATAGCGCCCGAACTAAACTTCTAGCACGCAGAGGAAGGCACGCGTACTTCGGCGCCCCTACTGATCTGGTGCCGTACCCGTGGACGAAGCAGTACCTGTTCGGTCGAAGCGCCTCGATCAGCGATCCGTCCACACGCGTGCTTCGAGCTCGGTCAGCGCTCGCGAAAGTTCCGCGCGGCGTCCTCGATCTGGCGCTCGACGATCGGATTCAGGATCGCGCCGAGGGCAGGCAGCTTGGCAAGGGCCGAACGGCCTTCGGGCGTCGCGGCAAAGGACGCGAGCGCCTGCAACTCGCTTGCCTCGAACAGGTCAACCATCGCGCTGATGGCGTAGAAACGGGTCATGTCGAAATCCACCTCCTCGGTCACGAACTCGATGAAGGCCTCTCGCTCTGACGCCGGCAACTCGGCGGCTCTTCGGGTCGCGGTCTTCTCAATCAACAGGCGGTAGTCGACGACGCGGGCATAGGCTTCCGCCGCCGACCGTCGATCGCCTTGCGCGCCCGCCGGGATGCTGGGCAACATCAACACAAAAGCGAGCGCGCCAACCAACAAGGACCGCTTGAACATAACCGAGCTTCCCCAGAACACCGTTCTCTCAAGGCCGAGTTTGCGCCGATCCGGCGCAGCAGAGCAAGCTCTCGACGACGGACATCATCGAATTGGCCAGGGGCGACGGCCACTACGGGTCGGATAGATCGGATGAAGTCGGCATAAATCAAGATCGACGAGCAGATACGGGGCTCGATCGGCTGCCTGGCGAACTCGTCGACTGGCTGGCGAAGCCGTTTGGGTCGTTTTTGCGCATCGAGGCTGCGGGCGGCGCAATCCTCCTGGTGGTCACTATCGCTGCCCTGGTCCTGTCCAATTCCCCGTGGGCCGATCCGTTTCTCACCTTCTGGGAGCTGCCCGTCGGGATCCGGATCGGGTCGCTGGAGGCCGCCCGCTCGTTGCGGGATTGGATCAACGACGCCTTGATGACGCTGTTCTTTTTCGTGATCGCATTGGAGCTCAAGCGCGAGCTGGTGTTGGGCGAGCTGCGAAACCCACGCATGGCGGCGCTGTCGATCGCGGCGGCCGCGGGCGGCATGCTCGTTCCTGCCGCCATCTACGTGATGATGCAGTGGGGTCAGGAGGGCGCCCATGGCTGGGGCATTGCCATGGCCACCGACACCGCATTCGTCATTGGCTGCCTGGCCGTTCTCGGGCGCCGCATTCCGCAGAGCTTGCGGGTCTTCATGCTCTCGCTGGCGATCGTCGACGACATCGGCGCCATTCTGGTCGTCGCTATCGGCTACGGCAGCCAGCTCGACTGGGCTGCACTTGCCGTCGGCGGGCTCGGAATCGCGATCGTTGTCGGGATGGGTCTGCTCGGTATCCGAAGCATACCGATCTACTTTCTGGTAGGCGGTCTGACCTGGCTGGCCGTGGATGCATCCGGCATCAACGCCACCGTCACAGGCAGGATTTACGAGTTAGGCGGGCCCCGAGCCTATACCTACAAGGCGCTCCTGCAACTGCTCTCAAGCAGCTCGGTCGCAAGCGGCTGCTGATGCCGTTCCCATATTTTGCTTGGGAACTTCTAGCAGCCTTGATGGCACCCTTGCCGAATCGCCCAATTGGGGTTCATGGTGGGTCACTCGCAGTCATTTGCGAGCAACCCAATTAAAAGGGTGGAAACGTCTCAGCAATAGTCCCGAATTGTCCCGACAATTTTTTATTTCATGTTCCCCTGGCGGCGACTAGGGACCCCCCGGACGGATCCGTGCGAAGCATGGCGGTTCGCCCGCGCGGCCCAGGCCGCCCGCGCAGCGCCGATCTCAGCGCTCCAACGCCGATAGCAGCCTTTGATTGAGGTAGGGAGCCGTGGTCAGGAGCACCTTGCCGACCCCGAAGTACGTTCGCGGAGCATGCTCACCGGAAAGGGAGTAGCCGATCAGTGAACGGATGGGTCGTCGGACCGCATAGGACAGGCTCGCGGTGCGCGCGATGATCTGCTTGCCCTCGGCGGCGATCCACCCGCCCTGCAGCACGACCTCCTCAACCGGCCCGGTGGTGTTGAGCACCACCCGACCTGCGCCGCCCACCAGGGTCTGGAAGTCGATGAGGCCCTCGCCGGCCCAGAACGAGGTGATCACCCGCTCACGGTGCAGGCCAAGCTCGACGCCGCCGTCGGAGGCCCAGTAGGCGCCGTCCTCCAGGATCCACGCGTCCTGCTCGACCTCGAGCATGTGATAGCCACCGAGCGACGGGCTCAGGTAGATCTCGCCGGTGCCGGTATAGCGCGGGCGGATGATTGCCTCGTCGGACAGGATGCTGCGGATGGCATGGCCAACCGAGGGCATCGGCGCGTCGACTTCAATCGCGCCGCGCAAGTGGGACAGCGCACCCAACTCGGCGCGCACGGTCTCGTCGCCGATGGTGATCCTCACCAGCCGCATGCCTTCTTGTTCCAGAACATCGAATGCCGCCATGGCGGTGCTTTCCTACTTAACCCGGATCATTCATGAGCGCCGGAAGGCTGCGGTTGCGCGACACGGGTGAGGGTGGCGCCAGGGGCGCGGATCGGTCGGGTTTGGGGTTGAGAGGGACGGGCTCGGTCGGGGCACGCTGCCCCGCGGGTCAGGGCGGGAGCTTGATGGCGCGGGGGGCGAGAAGCGCCCAGCTCCTGGATAAGGATAGCAGGACGGCAGGGCGACCTTGATCCGGGTGACCATCTCGGTGACCCGGGCGGCGACCTTGATCAGGGCCAGGCGGATGGTGTCGAACTGGGCGTCGCGCCAGAACGAGGTCTTGGGCGCCAAGCCGCGCAGCGTGTGCAGGAGCCAGTAGGCGGCGGTGTGGATCAGCAGGCGGAACTGATTGGCCGTCGCCTTCGAGCAGGAGGTCCGATCGGAGGCGAGGTGCAGCTTGTGCGCCTTGATCAGATTCTCGGCCTGGCCGCGGGCGCAGTAGACGTTCTCGTAGAGCCAGCTCGGCGCGCCGGCGAGGTTGGTGACGATGAAGCGGCTGTCGCTGCCCTGCGGCGAGGCCTCGACCCGGGCGATGACCTGGCGCTCGACCTGCCAGGTCCTGGCGGCGTAGCGGAACTCGCCGTAGCGGCGGACCTTCGTCGCCCTCGCCGACGACTCGGCCCATCGCCGCGTCCTCGGCCAGATCGGCGACCCTGGCCAGCAGCACCTGGTTGCCGGCGAGGCCGAAGATGTAGCCGACGCGGTTGTGCTCCACCACGTCATGGCCTCGGGCCGACCGTAGTGGCTGTCGCCGCGGACCAGGATCTCGACAGCGTGGCCAGCGGGCGCGGATGGCCCTGACGACGTGGCGCAGCACCAGCGCCACCTCGGCGCCGCCCGGCGTCTTGCCGGGCCGCAGGATCACCGCCACCGGCTTGCCGGTGGTCGCCTCGTAGATGTGGATCGGCAGGAAGCAGCGGCTGTCGTAATGGGCATGGAACAGCGACAGCTGCTGGCCGCCGTGAACCCGATCCTCGGTATCGTCGATGTCGAGCACGATCCGCCGCGGCACCTCGTCGAAGCTGTCGCAGAACAGCTCGACCATCGCCGCCATCATCCGCTTGAGCGCGATCGGTCCGGGCAGGTTCTCGAGCCGGCACATGGTCGGCTGCGAGCACAGGTCGGCGCCGCTCTCGGGCAGCCGGCCGACCGCCATCTTGAAGGCCGGATCGGCGCGCAGGGCGTCGCAGTCGTTGGCATCCGCGTAGCCGGCCGCGATCAGCAACGCGCGGAAGCGGATCATCTCGGCGAGCCCGTGATGGACCCGCACGGGCTCACGCGGGTCCTCGAGGCAGCGCGCCAGGCGATCGGCGATCCCGAGCCGACGCTCGATCTCGGCCAGCACCAGCACCCCGGCGTCCGAGGTCAGCCGGCCGCCGTCGAAGGTGAGGTGCACGGGCTTGCCGCCGACGGGTGACAAGCCCGGCAGAAACGGCGCATCATCCGCCATGGCGGGCGCGAACCCCGTTGACCGTGCTGATTCTGCTCTCGCACCAGAATCCTACACGATCTCAACGGCTTGGTCGCGCCCGCCAGCTCCTCGTGAATTTTCCGGGCTT
>CAWJAY010000019.1:0-103477 GCA_963840925.1 uncultured Alphaproteobacteria bacterium | reverse complement strand
GCGGATGGGCCTCGTCGACGACGACCAGCCGGCCGGTCTCCTCGACGCATTCGAGGATCGTCTCGGCGTCGAGCGGCGAGGTCGTGCGCGGGTCGATCACGGTGCAACTGATGCCCTCCTTCTCGAGCTTGTCGGCGGCCTGTCGGCGAAGCGCACCATGCGGCCGAAGGCGACGATCGTGACGTCGTCGCCTTCGCGGGTCAGGCGGGCCTCGCCGAACGGGATCGTGTAGGGCTCGTCCGGCACCTCGTCCTCCACGTCGTACAGCATCTTGTGCTCGAAGAAGATCACGGGGTCGTCGTCGCGGATCGCCTGGATCAGCAGGCCCTTGGCGTCGTAGGGCGAGGTGGCATCACGACCTTGAGGCCCGGGATGTGCGTGAACATCGGGTAGAGGCCTGGCTGTGCTGCGAGGCGGCGCGGAAGCCCGCACCGTACATGGTGCGCACCACGAGCGGCGTGGTCGCCTTGCCGCCGAACATGTAGCGGAACTTGGCGGCCTGGTTGAAGATCTGGTCGAAGCAGACGCCGAAGAAGTCGACGAACATCAGCTCGGCCACCGGGCGCAGGCCGGTCGCCGCGGCGCCGGCGGCGGCGCCGACGAAGGCGCTCTCGGTGATCGGCGTGTCGAGCACGCGCTCGCGGCCGAACTTCGGCATCAGGCCCTTGGTGACGCCGAGCGGCCCGCCCCAGGCGTCGTCCTCGCCGGGGGCGCCCTTGCCGCCGGCGATGTCCTCGCCCATGATGATGACGCGCGGGTCGCGCTCCATCTCCTGGCGCAGCGCCTCGTTGATCGCTTGCCGGTAGGACTTCTTGGACATTGTGGCGTCCCCGCTCAGTAGGAGGCGTAGACGTCGGTCAGCAGATCGGCCTCGGTCGGCGGCGGCGCCGCCTTGGCCTCGGCGACCGCCTGCTCGATCAGGCCCTTGACCTCGCGGTCGATCTCGTCGAGCTGCGCGCCCTCGAGCAGCCCCGCCTCGGTGACCCGCTGGCGGAAGATCTTCAGGCAGTCCTTCTCGGCCTTGATCTTGTCGATCTCGCCATGCGCCGGTAGGTCATCGCGTCGCCCTCGAAATGGCCGTAGTAGCGGGCGAGCTTGACGTGGACACGCTCGGGCCCTCGCCGGCGCGGGCCCGCTCGATCGCCTCGCGCGCCGCGTCCCAGACCTCGAAGAAATCGTGGCCGTCGACCCGGCGCGCCGGGATGCCGTAGCCCTTGCCGCGCTCGACCATATCGCCCGAGACCGACCAGCCGCTCGCGGTGCTCTCGGCGTAGCCGTTGTCCTCGAACACGAAGATCGCCGGCAGCTTCCAGGCCTGGCGAGGTTCAGGCTCTCGGCGGTCGTGCCCTGGTTCGAGCCGCCGTCGCCGACGAACGCGACCGCGACGCCGCCGGTCCCGAGCGTCTTGGCCGCGAGCGCCGCGCCGCAGACCAGCGGCGGGCCGCCGCCGACGATGCCGTTGGCGCCGAGCATGCCCTTGGACAGGTCGGCGATGTGCATCGAGCCGCCCTTGCCGCTGCACAGGCCGTCCTTGCGGCCGAAGATCTCCTCCATCATGCCCTTGACGTCGCAGCCCTTGGCGATGCAGTGGCCATGGCCGCGATGGGTCGAGGCGATCCGGTCGTCGTCGTCAGATGCATGCAGACGCCCACGGCCGACGCCTCCTCGCCGGCGTAGAGATGGACGAAGCCGGGGATGTTGCCGGCCGCGAACTCCGCGTGGACGGCGTCCTCGAACTCGCGGATCGTCCGCATCTGCCGGTAGGCTTTGAGCAACTCGTCGCGGCTCAGTTGCACGGGCGATCCCCCTGACCTGGTTTGATTTTTGCTGTCCCCGCGCCGCCGCCGGTCGAAGCTTCCGCGGCGAGGACGTACGGGACCCTGCTGATTCCCTCTCCCCGGGCCGGCGTCAGGCGGAGGCCGCACTGCGCGACTGCGCGGCAGGTTCGATGGCGTCGGACCTGCGGCCGGCTGAGGCATCCGACCAGCGCCGCTGGCCGATCGCTGCCCCGGCGGGACTTCGATCGAACGGGTAGGCGCCGGAAACGCACCGGTCGACACCGTCTGCTCAGAGCTAACCCGCTGTTCTCGGCACGTTTCTCGGGTTTGTTTGGTTTTGCCGGCGGCAGCGCCAGCGGCAGGCGTTCGGCGGCGGGGGCGGCGGTCGACGGCCTGCAGCATCTTCGAGGACGGCCGGTGACACGGAACAGCTCGGCCAGCACCGAGCCGCGGTAGCGGACCAGGGTCGCGAACGCGCGCGGGCCATGGTTGTCCCGGATCAGCCCGATGCCGAGCTTCGGCCCCGCGCCGCCTCCCGGGATCGGCGCTGGGGGTGGGAAAAACAGCATCGAGCGGGCTGGCGTCGAGAAAAGTTGTAGAGCACCGGCCGCCTCGAGCTGGTCGGCGCGGCGCGCGCGCCAGGTGGCGATCGACGATCACGGCCGACCGATCGGCCTGGAGCGCGCCCGCGGGCGCGAGCTCCGCCCTGCAGCGCGCGGGCGAAGGCGCGGAGAACTCAGCGGGATCCTCGCCATCGAGCAGGACCAGCCGGCGCGCCCGAGAGGCCGTGCTTGAGCGCGTTGCGCGCCGAGCGCGCCTTGCCGGCCACGCTCCGGGGGCCATGCGCTTTCCCGCCGTTCTGCCGGCTGGCTTTTGCCCGATTTTCGGAGCCGGCGACAGCGGCTGGCTCGGAGCGCCGCGGCCGAGCGGCTGGCGAGCGGCCGGCGGTCATCGCGCGCCCCGGGTCGCGCAAGCTGGCAACGTCCCGCTGCGGCAGCGGGAAAACCCGGTTCTCGATTCGAGCCCGGGGATGCGGTCGGTGGTCATCGTTTTCGCCTCGTTTGTGAGCTGCGGCGCGGCGGAAGGGTCGTGTCCGGCACCGGTCGGCGGTCGGTCACCATGCTGCGGCATTGTAGGAAGATATACAAGAACGGAAATTCGCGGTCGATGGCTTTTCCTGGCGCTGTACCGCTACCCTGCCCTCATTTGTCCGCACAAGAACCCTTGCGGCCCTTCGATATTTCGGAATATATTCCGCTCCGAGTCATGGACCGCCGATGCGCCCGAGGCGGTGCTGGAGCATGGGTGTTTCGTGAGACCCGATAGGCCGGAATCACTCCAAGGAGGGCTATGATGAGCTATCGCCGATCTGATCTGCAGGAGGCGTTCTTCGTGCCGGGGACGCATGCGTTCCGGGTCTGGGGCTATGGAACCGCCGACGCGCTCCACGACGTGCTGGCGCCGGGTTATTTCAGCGCCGCGGGCGCGCAGCTCCAACCCGGCGATCTCGTCTACGCCCGCGCTGGCGCGTTGGACGAGCGCCTGCCTGGCGCCGCGGCCGCTGGCTTGCGGATGGCGCTGCTGATGGTCCGGAGCGGCTCGCGCGGCTCGGTCAGCGTCCGATTGGTCCAGGATTTCGGCCGGACCGACGAGCCCGATCCGATCGAGCCAGCCCGGCATGCTCTGCCGCCTGCCGCTTCAGCGATCCCGGAAATGCCTGCGGCGGCTGCCCAGGCCGCACCCGCCAAGCGCGGCCGCGGCCGCCCGCCCGGCAGCCGGAACAGGAAAAACGGGGCACTGGCCACGACGGCCCTGAATTAGGCCGGATTTCCCGACGAGCCGCTCATCAAACCATCGGGCGCGTCGGGCAGCGCACGCGTCCAGAGGGCCTCCGGTCGGGGAAATTCGCGAATTTCCAGGGGCCATTTTCGATCCCTTGGCGAAGTGCGGTGCGAACGCGATGTGTCACTTCTGTGAACTGATGCGAACCGAGTGTGTGGTGTGGGCAAGCCATTGCCTGAGACCGACTTTTGGGCGCAAAGGCGATTTGGGTGCTGGATGCGACCGCGAAACGGCTCGATTGGCCGCAAAAACCGCTGATTTCGGGTGCAAAAGTGACGCCAAAGGGACGGAATGCGCCATGTCGCTCAGCCCCGGCTGGCTCCTATTTTTTGCATTGTGGAATTTTACCTGGAATTTCCAAGCACGCCCGCGCCAGAACCTAGTTGCGATACCGAGTGTCCGAATGCCGTCCGCTCTACCAACACGCCTGCGGGCGAACGCTCTATCTGCCGAGGAGTAGGCTCGGTGGTTCATCGTCTGCTCCAGCCATCGACTGAGAGGGATAGCGCGGCGGTCAGCAGATGGCTACGGCGCCAGGCGAGGAAGACGCGGTGCTCGGGGGTAAGCTTGGCGAGTGCCATTGAGTTGTCGAGCGCCATCGCCAGCCGATCGGCCGGCGAGAAGCGTTCGGCGAAGCGGAGCTGCCCGGTATCGTCGAAATCGATCAGGCCGGCGTCGAACGCGGCATCGAGATGGGCAGCCAGCAGCAGACCGTTGTAAACATCAAGTCGCTCTGCGTCGGACTCGCACTGCGCCCACGGCTTGATGTGGCTCGCCCGCAGCAGCAGCGGCTCGGCGCAGCCGGTGATCGCGCAGCGGCCGCCCCAGTAGTCCATTAGCGCGCCGCGGAACACGTCCTGCCCGACCCGCTGGACGACCAAGCGCTCGACTTCGGTGGCCCGGGGCAGACCGCGGGTCTGCTTCTCGAATGCGCGCAGCGGCGCCAGAGGCAGCGCCCGGGCCAGGCGCCACATCTCGCCACCAGCTCATGCAGCGGCGCGGTGTCGGACACGACGAAAGCGGTGAAGCCGGCGGGGGTGCGCCATCCCATAGCGGCCAGCGGAGAGCGAGGTCGCCGCGACTCCAGCGTGATCGATCGCCGCGACGTAGCCCCCGCACCGCGGTTAGGCGGACCGCCGCGGGCGCGCCCAGGCTCTCGTAGGCGAGCCAGTCGCCCACATCGGCGCGGCGAATGCCGAAGCCCTCGTCGACCGCCGCCTTATCAAGGCTAATGCGCTCGAATGGCGTAAGCGCCATGGTTTACCTTACCGGCCAAGGAAAGCGCCAGTCTCCGGGGCGGCCTGCCCCGACTCGAACAACGAATTGATGATTTCACGCGGCACGCGCCTTTTGAGCATGATTGTCCTAAGGACCTCAAGGAATGCGCGTCTCTCGCAGATTTTCTGGCGCAACGTTCTTGTAGAGAATCTTCACGACCGGGGCGTCGAACGAAACGGCGCTTTCGAAAATCTCCTGCGCTAATCGCTGGAGTTCGGCCCCGATGTTCTGGGCGTGGCCTCGATGCGCCATCGGGCAAAAAACGCTGGCGGATTTCGTTCCCATCTCGGGCCGAACTCGCAGACGATTCTCTGTTCGAACTCTGACCGTGACCTGCTGAGGGCATCTCTCAAACGGCCTGGTACTTCTCTACAATCGATCTGAATCGTTCTGCCGCCCTATCGAAAGCCTCTCGGTCGCTATAGAGTATCACTCGCCCGAAGTTGTTGATCTGGAAGGTATACTCGTTTTCGATCCGTTTTCTCTCTTTGTTGAGCCAGTCGTCATCGACCCCCTTCAGGTCTCGGATTTGCCGTCATGGTCGATGGTGACGTCGAGCTTACCGATGCCATCGAATGGGCGCGGATTCGGCTGCTGATATGGTCTCTCAGGTCATCGTCGGCCACGTCGACAAGCTCTGGCGGCAAGGGTATCTGCCGCATCGTGAGACGGTAGTTCGACGCGGAGAACTCGACGTACTGCACCTTCGAGGAGAAAACGTTCATCTTGCGTGTGATGTCGAACGGCTTCGGCGGGTTTGCCTGCAGGTCCGCCTGCATCTGCTGAACCCTGGCGGGCTTGAGCGCTCTGTCCCCCACCTCGGCCTTTGGCGTCGTGTCGCTCGCGTCTGCGCCAGCGGCGACTGCAATGCGGTCGCTCAAGCTGCCGGTCAGAACGAGGCGTTGGGTCTATCCACCGAGG
This sequence comes from uncultured Alphaproteobacteria bacterium, assembly GCA_963840925.1. Classification (GTDB taxonomy): domain Bacteria; phylum Pseudomonadota; class Alphaproteobacteria; order Geminicoccales; family Geminicoccaceae; genus DATAOG01. Next base: position 97,658 of record CAWJAY010000019.1, on the reverse strand, counting down.
TCGACCCCGCCTCGATGTTCTTCGAGACCGGCGAGTAGACCATCGTCGTGTCATCGGAAATCACGACGCCGATCCGAACGCCGGGCTGCTCCCGAAGGTCGAACAGCGCCTTGACGCTCGCCGACGCGGATTGTTTCCAATGCCTCCTGATCGCCGAAGCCCAGACGATACACCTCGGGATCGGCGTCGAGGATCACGGTCACGCTCAGCTGTCCGAGTTCGTCGAACCGGCGGGAAACCGCATCGGCGACCGGTTTCGTCAACGCGGGGGCGATGACGACGAGCCGACTTCGGGCGCGGGAGATCAGCTCGACGAGGGCCTCATCAGAGGCCACAGCGAAAGTGCGCACGGGGTCTGCCACGGCAGCTCCTTCCAGCACGGCTCACGCGCCGGTCAGGCGGTCGAAGGCGGCGAGGACGAGGCGCTCGGTGCGGTACTCGCCAAAGCGCGCGATCTCGTTCTTCTGGAGCACGCGGAAGGTCTCGGACGGGTAGTCCGGCTCCCTTGGCCTTGGCCGGGTCGAGGACGTAGACCAGCTCCTCGCGGCTGAGCCCGTACTTCATGGCGAAGAAGGCGTCGAGCTCGGCGCGCAGCTACGCACGGCGCTCCTCGTCCCAGGCGAACGGCGGTCCCCGATGGCCCAGATCCTCGGCCCACGGCCGCATCGCGTGGCTGGTGTAGGTCAGCTCCAGCACCCGCGGCGTGATGAAATCAAGATCTGCTTCGCTTGAAATCAGAAGGCGGTAGGACTGGGAGCTGTTGTGCAATGAAGAAGTTCAGGTGCGTACCGCCGACCTTGTGCCTCGCCGCGAAGTCAAGAACCAAGCTCGACATCAGCCCGATGAATGCTGCTGCCTCTGGAGCGCTGATCGGCTGACCGAGGTACCAGACGGGAAGATTGTTGCCGACGCCAACTTTGGGAAAGACGGCACCGATCACCGTGCGCTCGTCGGTCGAGCGGCAGATGTCGCGCCAGCCCATGAGCCAGCGGGGCTGCCTGCGCTCGATGATCGCCCAGGCGAGATCCAGCGGGTCGGACGGGCCCTCGCGCAGGAAGGCGAGGTCGTCCCAGGTGAGCGGCGTCTCCGCCTGCATCTCGTCGCCCTTGGCCCCGGCGAGCCAGACCGAGAAGGGCTTCTTGACGATCCGATACCAGTCGAGGTCGTGACCGAAGATCGTCGCGGAGATCGTCCTCGGCGAGCGGCCGGCCTTCGAGGTCCGGGAAGGCGCCGGCCAGCCACTCGCCCAGGACCCGCGCGCAGGCGTCGGGATCCTTGTCGCGCCTGCGCCAGGCCGACTTGAGCCGGCTCGGCACGCGGGCGGCGCGGAGCGTCACCTCGTCCTCCGGCACCCAGTAGCGGGGCTGGGGCTCGAACGCGGGATCGCGCTTCTCGTCCAGGGTGACGTCGCGGGCGTCATCATCGCCGGCGCTGCCGTCGGGATACGTGGCCCAGCGATGATCGAAATGGTGGATCATCTTGGCCTCGTAGAGCGGCACCCGCCGCTCGAGGCCGTCCGCGCCCTCGCGCACCCAGTCGGTGCCGTCGCGGCTCCAGCCGTCGTCCGCGCAGTTGCGCCGCGGTCCTGAACAGGCCGGAGTCGTTCGACATGTCGAACATGCGCTGGAACGTGATGCCCCAGGGGTTCACGTCGCCGCCGTCCTCCTTCGGGCGCTCCTCGATCAGGACCGGGACGCGATCGTAGATCTTGGCGGTCAGCGCGGCGTCGGCGCGCGAGCGAAACACCGGCGCGGTCCTGGTGTTCGGATTGATTCGCGCGATCTGCTCTGGCGACAGCGAGAAGCGGCGCTCGGGCTCGTCGAGTCGCTGCGCCTGACGAGGAAGAAAGCGAACTCTGCGGCTCGTGATCTGCCACGCGCCCAAGCACCGAGGAGGCAGAATTTGAAGCGGCGTGACCGATCCGATCGAAGAACCCAGGCTCGGTTCTCGAAGTCGTATCAAGCCGTGCCAGACGCGCTTGCTCGACGAGATCGCCGAAGAACGCGCTGGTCGAGCTGTCGGTCGCGATGCCGGTCGGCACGATGACGCCGGCGCGGCCGGGTGGCGGATCGTGGCGCGAGGGCCGCTCGACGATCGCCTGGGCGATCGAGCGCACCGGCGCCGTGCTCGGGGCGGCGCGGGCGAGTCGGGAGAAGAGCTCGGCGAACAGGGCGTAGGTGTTGACGTCGCCGGTGCCGGTCAGCGGAAAGCGGCCGGAGTTGCGGGCGAACTCGCTCGCCGCCTTCGGCCGCGCGCTTGGCGAAGACGAAGTCGTCGTGGAGCCGGCGCTCAGGCGAGCCGTCCTCGGCCTCGGCCAGCGCCTGGATCAGCCCGCCCCGGGCGGCGGCATTCGGCGCGTTCGCGATCTCGGGCGAGCGGGCGGCGAAGAACTCCTGCTCCTGGAGCTTGATCCGCTCCCATGGCGGGTTGCCGACCACGGCGTCGAAGCCGCCGCGGGCGAGGATGTCGGGGAACTCGAGCGGCCAGTGGAAGGCGTGGACGGCGTGCGCGATGCGGTCGGCTTCGGCGAACAGCGGGGAAAGACCTGGTGGCCGGCGGCGGCGCGCCAGACGTGGTCGGTGAGCGGCATCGTGGCCGTGCCGAGCTGCACCATCGACGGCGGCGGCTCGGTCTTGGGCGCGAAAAAGGCGGCGACGTAGAGGTCGCAGGCGGCCTTGAGGTGCAGCCAGCTGCCGGCGTGGAGGCGGGCGAGCGCCTTCTGCTTGGCGGCGATCTGCTCGAGCGTGTCCTCGGGCATCTGGCGATGGCGCGCGCGGCATCGAGCAGGCCCGCGGGCGGGCGGATCTCGGCGAGCATGCCGTCCTTGGCCTTGCCGTCGCGCTGGCCGCGGTTGAGCTTTGCCCAGGCTCTTGGCGGCGTCCTTGTCGTCGCCGGTCAGCGGCTTGTAGGCCTCGTCCGGGATGCCGTCCTTCAGCATGGCGTAGTCGAAGACGCCGATCAGGCTGTCGCCGCAGCGGATGCGGGCGTCGAGGAAGGTGAGCGGCTTGCCGGGCTCGAGCGCCTCGATCCAGAGCGCCACCTTGCACAGCTCGACCGCGAGCGGGTTGCGATCGACGCCGTAGATGCAGCGCGAGACGACCTCGCGCAGCGCGTGCTGGAACTCGATCTGGGACGGCGCGCCGGGGCTCCGGAGCTTGGCGATGCGGGCGGCCGCGCGGCGCGCGGCGCCGAGCAGGAAATGGCCGGAGCCGCAGGCGGGATCGAGGATCGAGAGCCTCAGGATCTCGGCGATCGGGTCCGCGGGATTGCGCGCCTCGGCCGCGTCCAGGACCGGGTCGAGGGTGGAGTCCAGCAGCAGCTTCACCAGCGCTTCGGGCGTGTAGTAGGAGCCGGTGGTCTTGCGCGCGTGGCCGCGGGTCTCGTCGCCCTCGGCGAAGGCGAAGGTGCGGGCGTCGGCGGAGGCGCGCGGGGTCAGCTCGAGCAGGCCCTCGTAGACCGAGCCCAGCTCCTCGGTCTCCATGTCGCGCCAGTTGACCCGGGTGAGCGGCTGGCCCTCGGGGCGGAGCCAGGCGAGGCGCCAGATGGCGGCCAGCAGGCGGCGGTTGGCGATGCGCGACGCGGTGAGCTGCGGGGTCAGGTCGTGGGCGAACAGGCCGCCCAGCGCCGGCAGGCCGAGCTTCGGCTCGCCGCGCGAGAGCGCCTTGAAGGTCGCCTTCAGGCCCTCGAAGGCGTCGGTGTGCTGGTCCCAGGCGGTGCGGCGCATGCAGCGCTCGCGCAGGCGGGCGACGCCGTAGCCCTCGGCGTAGATGCGGCGCGCGGCCGCGGTGGCGCTCGCCGGATGCAGCAGGTCGCGGTCCTCGGCGGCGAACAGGAAGATCAGGCGGTAGACGAGGCGGAGCAGCTGCTCGAAGTAGGCCTGCGGGGACAGGTCGCCGCCGGCTCAGCGCCTGGCGGAGCGCGGCGTTGGCCGGGTGCTCGATGAAGCCCTGGCCGAGCTCCTCGAGCGCCGCCTCGACGCCCAGGCGCAGCTTGTCGCGGGCGGCCGTGCCCTCGGTCCGGCCGCGCTCGCGCCAGCGCTCGAGCGGGCAGTCGGTGACCGCGGCATCCGGGGCGCCGAAGCGGCTCTGGTGGATCAGGAGCCAAAGCGCCGTGAAGTCGGGGAACAGGCCGTCCGTGAAGATCTTCGCGAGGTCGGCCTCGATCCAGGCCGGGCGGGTCAGGCTGATGTTGTCGCGCATCAGGCGGAGCGTCAGGCCGTCGCTCGCGAGACCCCAGAGCGCGGTCTGGTGGGCGTTCAGGTATTCCTGCAGGAGCAGCGTCGCCGAGCGGCGGCGGGTGCCGTCGGCGAACTGCACGAGGCTCTCGTCGACGCCGCTCCGGCGCGCGCCTTCGGCCGCGGCCGGGGCGATGACGATCGGGACGCGGCCTGCGAGCGCCGCATGGCGGATCGGGAAGACGCGCTCGCCCATCCGGACCGGGGCCTGCTCGGCGATGGTGTCGAAGCCGAAGCACTGGCGCAGCAGGTCGAGCACGAAGCGCTCGGAGGCGGCGATGCTGGCGCCGCGGCGCGGCCTCGAAGCGGGACCAGAGCGCCTCGCCGATGCGGAAGTAGCGGGCGATCTCGTCGCGGACCTTGAGGCCGGGCGGGACGCCGTAGCCCGCCTCGGTCTGCTCGCTGGCGTCGAACGCCGCGATCCGGGCGACGATGTCGGGGGTGAGCAGCGCGCCCGCGATCTCGAGCGCGGCGAGATCGAGGCGGGCGTTGGCGCGGGAGCGACGGCGGCGGATGGGCCTGGCGGCCATGGCCGGCTCAAAGGCGCGGCAGAAGGACGTAGAGGCCGATCACGTCGACCGGCGTGACCGCCTCGACCGTGACCGGCGCCCGCGGAGCCGAGCGCCTGGCGCACGCGGGTGTGGTCCTCGGCGAGCGTCGCGGCGCGCTCCGCCGCGTAGGCGTCGAGCGCCGGCTGCAGCGCGGGGAGCGCCGCGACGGCGTCCTGGAGCCTCGCGTCGCGCACGCGGTCGATCACCGAGCCGCTGGTGGCGTCGAGCAGGGCGAAGGCCGCGTCCCCAGCGGCGATCCGCGTCACGCCGGCAAAGGCGATCGCGGCCGCCTCCTCGGCCATGCTGAACACCGGCCCGAGGCGGCCGCGCGAGTGGAGGCGATGGCGGATGCGCAGGAGCAGCAGCGTGCGTCACGGCCGCGACCGCGTCGGTGTCCCAGACGCCGCAGCGCGGCAGGGTCGCCGGATCGTCCTGGCGCGCGCCGTCGTCGAGGGCGTTCTCGAGGAAGGTCTCGGCCAGCACGCCGGTCAGCGGGTGGGCGCGATGGATCGAGAGGAAGCCCGCGCGCGGGCGCGCCTCGAAGGCGATCCGGAGCGGCTTGGGCGACGGGCTCTCGTCGAGCAGCCCTTCGGCCTGGAGCCGCTCCTTCAGCACGTCGGGCACGAGGTGCAAGGGAGCACCGTAGCCGCCGCCCTCGAATGGGGTCAGCGCGGCGCCGAGCCGGATCAAGGCACGCGAGACGAACCGTTCGGTATCCTCGAAGCCGCCCAGCGCCTTGCGGGTCGCGTCCCATTCCGGCACGACCTCCTCGGGCTTGAGGCTCCTTTGGGCGAAGATGGTGCGGGATGCCTTCTCATGCTCGGAGGCGTTCTGCCAGGCGATCTCGATGTCCCTGGCGGCCGGGATCTCGGTGACGTCGAGGTCGAGGGTGAACTGGCGCTGCTCGCGCGCGCGCAGCAGCACGGCCGACATCAGCGCTTTGGTCAGGCTGCCGCCCTCGTCCGGCATCGGCACCGCGCACGCCGGTCTGGCGCTCGATCGCGCGCGCCTTCCTGAGGATCACCTCGAGCACGGCGCCGTCGACCGGGTTGTTCTCGCCGTAGAGCAGGAATGTGCGGACGGTGCGGCTCTTCTGCCCGAAGCGGTCGACCCGGCCCTCGCGCTGCTGGTGGCGGGTCGGGTTCCAGGAGAGGTCGTAGTGGACGACGGCGTCGAAGCAGGCCTGGAGGTTGATGCCCTCGGACAGGCAGTCGGTCGCGACCAGCAGGCGTTTCTCCTCCTCGCCCAGCGCCTCGACCCGCGTCTCGCGCTCCTCGGGCGGCAGCAGGCCGGTCACGACCTCGACGTGGTGCTGCTTGAAGGCGTGGGCGAGCGCTGCACCCACGGCCTCGGCGGTGGCGATGTAGCGGCAGAAGACGACCGGCGCGAAGCCCTGCGTCGAGCAGGTCGCCGAGCACTGCCTTGAGGAGCGCGAACTTGGGATCGCGCGCAGGACTGCGCTGCGAGCGCATCGGCCTGCGCGATCAGCGCCGCGAGGCGCGGGTCATCGATCGCGGCGCCGGGCTCCAGGTCGTCCTCGGCGACCTCCTCGTCGTCGAGGGTGCGGGCGGCGATCAGCTCGGCCTCCTGGTCGTCGACGTCCAGTGCGGCGCGCGTGCGCAGCGCCCGTGCCGCGGCCGCGGGGCTCGAGCCGACGCAGCGCATCAGGGCAAGCGTGCCCCAGAAGGCGAGGCGCCGACGCTGCTCGCCCTCCTGAGCCTCCACCACCTCGGCGCAGTAGTCGAGCACACCGCCGTAGAAGCGCTCGAAGTCGCCCGACAGGCGATAGCTGCGCTCGGCGGTCTCGTGCTTGGGGAACAGGCCGGGCTCGTGCCATTCGTCGATGTCCCGCCGGCGGCGCTGGATGAAATAGCCGGCGAGGCGCTCGCGCAGCAGCCGGTACGCGTCGCCCGTGAGGTCGTGCAGCCGCGCAAAGTCGGGATGCAGGAGACCGAGCAGGTTGTGAAAGGCCTGCTCGTCGCCGGAATGTGGCGTCGCCGTCAACATCAGAAGGTGCCGGTCCGCGCGCTCGGCGAGCTTGCGCAGCAGCTCGAAGCGCCGGTGCCGCGCGCGACCGCCGGAGACCGCGGCGTGCGCCTCGTCGACCACCACCATCTCAGGGCAGGCGCGCAGGAAGTCGTCGAGCCGGCGATCGCTCTTGATGAAGTCGAGGCTGACGACCGTGAACGGATAGGCATCGAAGACGCTCATGGTGTTCGGCAGCTCGCGCTCGAGCCGCGCCGCGCCCGATGCCGTGACCGGCGTTGCAGCCAGCGCAAACTTGGTCTGCAGCTCGGCGGTCCATTGATCGACCAGGTGCGGCGGGCAGAGAACCGCGAAGCGCTCGATCTCGCCGCGGTCGATGAGCTCGCGCAGGATCAGGCCGGCCTCGATCGTCTTGCCGATGCCGACGTCGTCGGCGATCAGCAGCCGCGCGGTTTCCTGACGGAGCGCCATCATCAAAGGGGCGAGCTGGTAGGCGCGCGGCTCGAAGTTGATCCGGCCTGCGCCTCGGAACGGGCCGGCGCCGCGGCGCAACGAAAGCCTGAGGGCATCGCGCAGGAGCAGCGCGGCCTCGCGCGGGCCGGGCCGGTCGCCGGTGGGCGGTGCGAACGCGGCGAAGTCGACGGGTTCGGTTTCCAGCTCGGGGATCAGCGTTTCCGCCTCGTCCTCGGAGCCGGTCAACGGACGCAGCCGCAGCTCATCGCCGGACGAGAGGACGATCCATTCGCGACCGCGCGCCCGGACCAGCTCGCCTGGTGAGAAGGTTGCAGCGACGGTCATAGGGCGCTCCCCAGAGCCTCTGCGAGGCATGCCAACGCGGCGCGGCGCGCTTCAGCGGCGCGCGGCAGGACGATCAGCTCGACGCCCTTGGCTGCCAAACGCTCGACCAGACCGTGAGACGCGAGATCTTCTTCGATTGCGCCGAGCCTTGCTGCGCGCCAGATCAGATCGATGCGAACGCCTTCGACCTCGATCGGCTCCGGGTCGGGCGGCGGACACCCATCCAGTAGCTCTACGGAGCGAACGTCCCGAGCAGGTTCGTGCCCGTTCGCATGGGCAAGGCGGATGAGAAACTGAAGCGCCAGCTGGTTCCGGCGGTCAATCAGCTCGTGGTCGGGCTGGTTGAAGTAGGACAGCAGGCAGCGGTAGCAGCCGGCCACGCAGCGCGCGTCGGGCGCACTCGCCAGCTCGGACGGCCCCGAGGCAAGCGCCGCCTCGAACGTACTCGGCAAATAGTGCATGTTCTCGAGCGCCGCGCGGGCAATCGATCGGAACCCGTCGTGTTCGTTGATCAGCCGCGACAAGGCGCCGGCGCCGCCCTCCGCCGCCTCGAAGAAGAAGAGCGCCCGGCGGTCCTTCCTGGTCGGCGTCGGTTCTGCCAGGATCTCGCCCTCTTCGAGCTGGTAGACCGTCTCGACGCCGCGGGCGAGCGCGTGCTGGATCGTGGCCATCACGCGGTCAGCCTCGTCGCCGGCCGCGGCTCGCCAAGCGGCGGGAAAGCGAATCAAAAGCGCATTCTTCCGGTCTTCCACCACGGGCGTGATGCGCTGCCGCGCTTTGATCGGCGAGATCTCTTCGGCCTCCCCGGCGTCGCCGGCGGCCGCCCAGTAGCCGGACCTGGGATCGATCCAGAACCCGATCTCACTCTCGCTCCGGCGCCGGCGGAGCCCCTTGTTGACTCGGCGGACCAAGGTAGCGGGCGCAAAAGTGGCCGTGAGCACCTCACCCTGCAGGTCTTCCAGCACGCGGGTCCTCACCGACCGGGCCTGGGCGAACGAGAAGGTGGTTTGCAGATCGAAGCCCTGACGGCGGCGTTCTTCGTCATTGGCCGTGATACGCTCGGCTTCGCGCGTCCCGACGTTCTCGATCCGGTGCAGCTCGCGGATGATGTGGGATGCCGCAAGCGGGTGACGGCAGACGTGACATTCCTCGGGCGCTTCACCTTCGTGCCCCGCCCCGCACATCGGGCAGATCGCGGCGCTGAAGGTGGGCAGCTCGCCGTTGGGACCGCCACCTGCCTCCTTCAGCAGCGCCCGATCCACCCGATAGGCCCGGCCCTCGTGATACACGAGGCTGTACGGGCCGAACTCGGAGATGGCAAGGAAGCGTGCGCGCTGGATATAGCGCTCGCCCTTGCCGCCGCGAGCGCCCGGCACGAATGCCATGAGCGGCAGGCGGGGGAAGTTGTACCCCGGCAGAAACCCTTCCGTGGCCAGATAGCGATAAACGTAGAAGTCGGAGCCCTGAGCCTCCGATCCCCTCAGCAAGAGCTTGGTTTGGGTGTTGCCGGCGGCCTGGCGCATCTCGGCGGCGCGACGCTCCTTGGGCGAGATCGAATAGTCCCTGAGCGTGCGGGCAGCATCGTCGACCTGCCGCTCGGCGGCCGCCAGAAGGTCGCGCCAGCGATCGAACGCACCTGCGAAGCGCTGCGGCGCCTCGTCGACTACCTTCTGCGCATGGGTCTCAGGGTCGGAGAACCACGCCGGTCGCTCTGCCCTGAAGTCCGCGGCGAGCATCTCAAGGACGGCACGGGTCCTCTCGCTACCGGCACGTTTTGACTCCGCCGACGAAACCAGCTTCCAATGCTCTGCCAGCAGCGGCTTGCCGGGCCCGGCCATGTCGAGGTTCAAGGCGATCGATGAATTCAGGTTGACACCGCTCGCCGCCAGCCACTCCGCGTGCAGGTGGCTTTCGATGAGATCGGGATTGGTCAGATCGATCGAGGGTGGACGAACCACTCCGTCAACCATTTCCTTCGGCTGGCGAAAGAAATACTGGTCATGCGGGCTCTGAGCGGCGCAGTAGGCGACGATAAAAGCGGCTTGCCCGCTACGTCCCGCACGTCCGCTCCGCTGCGCGTAGTTGGCGGGCGTCGGCGGCACGTTGCGCATGTAGACGACGTTCATCGCTGAGATGTCGACGCCGAGCTCCATGGTCGGCGAGCAGAAGAGCGTCGGCAGAAAACGACCGTCCTCGCCCATCTCCTTCAGCTGATCCGCCTTTTCCTCGAGGGCCTTCCGATCGTCTGGACCGAAGCGGAAGCGAGCCTCGCGAATCTGGCGAAGCTCGCCCTCGACTTGCGCCGTATGCTCCCGACCCTCGAAGCCGAAGAGGGCTGCGCCGCCTTCGGCGAGCAGGCGTGCGATCTCCTCGTAGAGCCCGCAGAAATACGGATTGTTGCGGCCAACCTCCGCGTCGCCGGACCCACGGTGGAACGTGATCGCCGAACCGATCAGGCGCCATCCCATGCCACCTACGGGAGCAGCCACCTGGGTTGCGAGGCCGTACTTGGTCGCTGCCTGAAGCAACCCCTCGACGATACCGGCGATCTCCTGACCGCTCGGCCGCTCGCCGCCGAACTTCATGGTGCGCAACGCGCGCCCGATGGCGCTCTGTCGGCTGCCACGGAGGATGAGGTCCTCATCCTTCAGTTTCAGATCCCGGCGCGACGGCGGCCGGGGCATGAACGTCGTGGCAGAGCGAAACTGCTCTTCGTTCAGGCTCCAGGGCGCCTTGATCAGACTTCGCATGCGCCCCGCGAGGCCTTCGATCTTCAGACGATCGAGCGCATCGCATTCGACCGCGAGACCTCTGCGCATCACGTCAAACAGAGCGCGCGCCGCCTGTTCGCGTTCCTCCGGGGTGGCTCGGCGGAGCGGCGCTGGCGCCGACTCGAACGCCGCGCCATCCCGCGCCAGCTCGTCCAGCGAGACGTAGCGAGCCTCGATCAGTCCGAGCTGCTCAAGATTGGGGTTGGTGAAGCGCCAACCGCGCCGCTGATCGATCCAGAAGCGGTGCGCGAGCGCTTCGCGCATGCCCCGCTCGGCGGTCAGCAAGTTGGCGCCCTTCAGCTCGGGCTCGACCAGCCACTCGGCCCGGCGGCCCACGTTCGCAGCGAGAAAGCCGAGCATGCGCTGGACTGCCGGGCCGATCTGGTCTTCGAGCAGGCCGTCGTCGCCGGCGTCCTCGAGCGACGCGAGGATGGCGCCGCGCAGGAGCGTCACGAAGATGAAGTCGTTGAAGTGACCCGCCTGCAGCGCGGCGTCCTGCCGGTTGTCGGTAAACGCGAGAAGCTTGCGCGTGTGCGGACCGAGATCGGCCTCGGCGCCACCCATCCAGCGCAGGATGGCAGCGATGATGATGGTCGTCGCCGAGCTCCGGCCTTCCGCGCTGAGCGAGGCGAGGCGGTTGATGTCGCGGGTCGAATCGCTGTGGTGCTCGCGGCACGCGGGGCAGAACTTGAAGCGCCCGGGCATGAACCAGGCACGCCGGCCGCCTGGATCGCATGAGCCGTCCGAATGAACCGACAAGAGTTCCGCGCGGCTCCGCCGATAGGTCGCCTTCAGCCGCGTCTCGCCAGATTTGGTCTCCTCCAGCCAGGCGTCGGGGTAGTCCTCATCGCGGCCCTGGAAATCGAACTGACCATCGACCGGCTCCGGCATCAGGAAGCCCCAGCGACCGCCGGGCCCGTCGGGATCGTCGTCCTCGTTCAGCGGCACGTCGTCGATCTCGCGCTTCTCGAAGCGAGGGGTGCCATCGGCGTCGCGCAGCATGACCGGGTGATGCTCCTGCCCGCAGTTGCGGCAGAAGTGGGTCGCAAAGAGCCGGTTCTCGGGATGATCGGGATCGAAGATCTGCCCATCGAAGGTGAGGGTGCGACTGGCCCGCATCGTCGATGGTGGCATACAGTCGGCCTGCACCCGAGATGAACTGGTGGAGCTTGAAGGCGAAGAGCGGCTCGTCGAGCCCGTCTGCGACGCCACGATCCTTCTCCCGAAGGCTGAGAGCGAGCAACGCCGACTTGAGCGCCGCTCGAGCTCGGTCGAGCGGCCGTCCCGACTCCTCCTGGAGCGCCTCGGCGGCGTCCTCGAGCGATCGTGGGCGCGCCCGGATCGGCTTGCTGTCGACGTTCGCCAATCCGAGGCGAGTCTCGACCCAGATCGCGAGAGGATCGTCCGCGATCTCCGAATTGCGCAGCCCGAGGTAGGGCGAGCCACTCGCGGCGGCGTCCACGGCAGCACCGAGATCTGCAAGTCCCCGATCGGCCGAGCGGCTCGGATCGGTCCCACGCTTCAGCGTCTCGGTGACGACCGCGTCCCGCGAGATCGTGGTTCCGAAGAGCTTGGACGCGACCTCGGCGACGAGCTGGTTTCGATCGTCCTCATCGTCCCCGCTGACCATCGTCGCCGAGGTGCCGACGCAGACTGGCGGCCGGTCGGGATCGCCGACCCGCGCACGCAGACGGCGCATCAGCATGGCGACATCGGCGCCCTGGCGCCCACGATAGGTGTGCAGCTCGTCGAGCACCACGAAGCGCAAACCGGAGCAGTTCTCGACGACCTTCCGGTCAAGCTCCGACTGCCGGGTCATCAGTAGCTCGAGCATCATGAAATTCGTCAGCAGGATGTCCGGCGGATTGTTCTTGATCTGCTCGCGGTCCTCCGGGCCCTCCTGGCCGGTGTACCGGGCAAAGGTCACAGCCGAGGAACCATCCGAGTTGCCCAGGAACTTCCGGAGCTCTTCCTGCTGGCTGTTGGCGAGCGCGTTCATGGGATAGATGACGACCGCGCGTGTGCGGGCCCCTTCGCCAGCGCGCTTCGCCTTGACGACGGCGTCGACGATCGGAACGAAGTAGCAGAGCGACTTTCCGGACCCTGTACCGGTCGTCACCACGAAGCTCTTGCCGGCGAGCGCAAGGCCGATCGCCTGTTCCTGGTGCCGCCGGAGCTTCAGGCTACGGTCGGCGTCGTTCGGCCCCGGCTCGCGGGTCGCGGAAAATCTGAGCGCATTCGGGCGCCAACCCACCCTCGCCGACGAGATCCCGGATCGAGCCGCCACTTTCGTAATGGGGATTCAGCTGGATCAGCGGCTCGGGCCAGAACCGCCGCTCCTGATACAGTCGGTCGACCTTGTCCTGGATCTCGCTGGAGCGGATCTTCGTGAACGAGCGCGCGAATTTCGCGTATTGATCCAAGGTCCTTTCGTCGAGATCGAAGACGTCCATCGGCTTCCCTCTCACCTAGATCCCCTCAACCCGAATCCCCCGGCTTCTCGGCGTCAGCGCATGATCCGGACTGGTGAGCATCATCCCAATTTCTCCAGCCGTTGCTTATCGGTTCCGGATGGCTCGTCACTGGATCTCGCAGCTCCCAGCCAGGGGACCGGGGTCGACGGACGCACCCTTGGTATCGGCCTGTTCAGGCCCTCCGGGCGATCACGCACGCGCTCCATGATCTCCAAGGCGCGGGCGATCTCGGTTTTGAGGCGCTTCTCAATGGCAATGGCGAGCGTCATGAAGTAGGCTCATCATACCCTCGGTTGCGCAGCGCAGTCGAGATTCTGCGCCCAGCATTCGGCTAGCCACCGCGTCCTCGGTGACCTCACTGCTCGAGCATGAGTTCGCACAGTTCCACCCATTCATCGGCAGCGGCTGTCCAGCCTCTCCAGCAAGGCGACTGGTCAGCCGTCTCCGGGAGGATCGCCTCCGATGTCGGGCGCCAGCAGCGCTATCCGCAGGATCCTCCGTCTGTGGCTCTTCGTGGATTCCCTTCTACCTCCAGGGCACAGCGGAGCACCCGAGTTCTTATCGGCGGGTAGCATCTTGTCTGGCCAGAGTCGGCCCTCCATATACCATCCAAGAGGATGGCGCCAGGAGGGTGAAGCCGCATGGCAGGCAACGTGCATGAGCTGCGGCCCAGGACGGGCGATACCGAGAAGATCACGATCAACCTCGGCTATGTCGACCTCGGCCACATCGACCTGATGGTGCAGGAGGGGTTCTACTCGAACCGCACCGACTTCATCCGCACCGCCATTCGCAACCAGCTCGAGCGACATTCCGACGCGGTGAAGCGGTCGGTAGCCCGCAAGAGTCTGGACCTCGGTCTGCGGCACTACAGCCGCGAGGATCTCGAAGCGGTGCGCGCAGCCGGCCAGACGCTTCACATCCATGTGCTGGGTCTTGCCAGCATTGCCCATGACGTTACGCCCGAGCTTGCCTGCGCCACGATCGAGTCGGTCGTCGTGCTGGGAGCTCTGCGCGCCAGCCCGGCCGTCAAGGCCGTTCTGGCCGACCGGATCCGGTGACGAGGCGGGGCTCGCACCGCTGGCCTCGCATTGCTGATGCGCCGTGGGCACCGCCGCCCGCGCCATCAGATTGCGCCAATGACGTTCTCAACCACGAGTCGGATCAGCTTCCTCGCGGTCGCCTGATCTCTTTCAGAAAGCTCCGGACATGAACGACGCACTGCACGCTGACATGCTCGAGGCGACCCGCCTGACCCGCGCCGGGAGGCTCACTGAAGCCACCGCGCTCCTGCAGCGCGGGCTTCGCGTCGGGACGGTGCCGGACACTGCGTCCGGCCGGACCGGCGAGTCCGCGCACGCGCCCGTCGGAGGCGGCTCGCGCATCATCGACCTGACGCCGGAGACAATCGAGTGGACGGATCCCCAGCCATCGCCGCCCGCCGGTCAGGCGTCCGGCACCGGAGCCAGCAGCCGGCCGGCCGGCTCAACGCCGGGAACGGCCCAGCCGCACCTGCCCGAGGCGCTGCACAACTTCCTCCATCGGATCAAAGGGATCCACCTCGAGCCAGGCATAGGCGGGCTGGCCAAGCGGGCTCCGATGCACGCGCCCGACGTCGTGCCGGACGGCGGACAGTTTTTGGTAGCTTCCTACGGCAACCAAGCCGGCAGCCGCGACTACAAGCTCTATGTCCCCAGCGGCTATCATGGGCAGGCAGTCCCCCTGGTTGTCATGCTGCACGGCTGCACCCAGTCGCCTGACGACTTCGCCGCCGGCACGCGGATGAATGTGCTCGCCGAGGAGCACACGTGCCTTGTCGCCTATCCTGCCCAGGCCGCCTCCGCCAATGCCGCGAAGTGTTGGAACTGGTTCAGACCGAGCGACCAGCAGCGCGGCCAGGGCGAGCCCTCGCTGATCGCGGGCATCACGCGGCAGATCATGCGCGACTACTCGGTCGACGCCGAACGCGTCTATGTCGCCGGGCTCTCGGCAGGCGCGGCGGCCGCCGCCATCATGGGGATGACCTACCCCGACCTGTACGCCGCGATCGGCGTGCATTCCGGCCTTGCCTGCGGGGCCGCCGGAGACCTCCCCTCCGCTTTCGCCGCCATGCGCCAGGGCGAGGCCGTAGCCGTGCGCCGATCCGGAGAATACCGGCGAATGATCCCGACCATCGTGTTTCATGGGGATCAGGACGGCACGGTTCATCCGCGCAACGGCCATCAGGTCATCGCGCAGTCCGGGGCAACCCCGATGACGGACCTGCGGACAACCGTGCAGCACGGTCGGGTCCCCGGCGGGCATGCCTACAGCCGCACGCTTCACGCCGACGCGAGAGGGCAGACGATCCTCGAGCACTGGGTCATCCACGGCGCCGGCCATGCCTGGTCGGGCGGCAGCCCGGCCGGCTCCTACACCGATCAGCAAGGGCCCGATGCGGCACGGGAGATGCTCCGGTTCTTTCTCGAGCACCGACGTGCCCAAGCCGCGCGGCCGGCCTAACGGAAAACCGGGAAAGCCTGATGGCGCTGTCACCACGATGTCCTGCTGTCACGTGGCCGCTAAAGCGAACATCATCGCTGCCGCCGGGCGCGACGATGCGCTTGCGGCCACCCTGCCGTTGGACACGCGGTTTCGATTGCCGGTGCGCTGCCGGCCAGCCTATTGTCAGCGGCTGGGCCGCTGGTGAGCGAGATCGGAGATCGGCGATGGTGAAAAGACCCCGCGCCGGCGGCGGCGGCCTCGGTCGCCGCAGTCGCCGCGATCATGACGCCAGCGTCGGCTCGGCTTCGCCGAGAGCGAGCCGCCCGGCGATCTCCGCGCCTTGCATGAAGGCATGGTCCTGATTGGCGATCTCGTAGCGCCAGGCGCCGAACCGGCCGCGGCTGTAGATCGCGAGCTGTTCCAGCGCTGGCAGGAGCTTTTGGAGCGCCCGGTTGCGGCCGAGCGTCGGCCTCGGATAGCCGGGTGCGGCGACCTGATGAAACCGGCTGACGATCCGCGCCTCGGGCGGCAGCACGCCGGCGCGGCGGAAGCCGGCGATGGTCTCGTCCAGGATGGTTGCGCCGTTGACCGGTCGATGCGCCGAATGGGCGATCTCGGCCAGCAGCGACCAGTGGCCGGCGGGCGCGTTGGCCGGCGCAAAGTTGGAGAGGATCGTCGCCCGGTAGAAAGGCAGGTCGAAGTCGGGAAAATAGGTCCACTTGCGGTCGTTCAGTTCGCCCGGCAGCCGCCCCGCGATGCCGAGCCCGACCACATGCACGTCGGAGGCCGAAAGCTGCCGCGCGGCCGCCCTCAGTTCGCCGAGGCCAGCCAGTTCCACGAGCCGGTCGACCGGCATCGTCGAAATCAGCGCATCGTATGGCTCGTCGGCGCCGTCCGAAAAAGTCACGCGCCGCGCCGCCGGATCGATGCGTGTCGCCGTGCGGGCGAAGTGCACGCGCTCGCGGCCGAGGATGCTCGGCGATGCGCCGCCAGATCGGCGCCGATCCCGCCGGTCTTCGGATAGCGGAAGCGGGCATTGGACCCCCAGGCCGCGTCGTCCCTTCCGTCGAGCAGACTAGCGAGCACGCGCTGGAGGTCGGGCCGAGGCACCCGTTCGGCAACCCAGGCCACGTCCATCTCTTCGAGCGGATGGGCCCAGACCTTGGCGTTGTAGGGCAGCATGAAATGCCGGGCGATGCCGTCGCCGAAGGCGTCGACGATCCAGTCCCGGAAATTGGCGGGCGCGGCTGGCGGCGGCCGCAGGGCGGCGGCGGCGAGGCCGAGCACGCATTCGCGGCGGATGTCGTCCGGCAGCCGATGGACGTTGTACTGGAGCGGATAGGGCACCAGGCAGTCCCGCGATCCAGACCCGGGCGTCGCGCGGCTGGTCGATCCAGCCGCCGGGAAGCGCCTTGTCGAGGACGCGGTTGAAGTAGTCGTAGCGCGAGTACAACACGTGGCAGCCGTAGTCCCAGACGAAGCCGCGCTCGTCGGTGGTCGAGGACGCCAGGCCGCCGGCAGCAGCGGCGCGCTCGCAGACGATGAAGTCGTCGTGGCCGAGCTCGGCGAGGCGGTAGGCGGCCCCCAATCCGCAGGGCCCGGCACCAAGGATGATGATCCGTCCGCGGGTCACGCGACCGTCGCCTGGTGATCGTTCAGCCGGACCCTGCCGTCCTGGCGCACGGCGATGCCCTGGGTTATGTCGGCGAACTCGGTCCGGTCCAGGTAGCTTCGACACGCCTCGACATAGGTGCGGCGCTGTTGCCGCGACGGCTCGTCGAGCTTGCGCCGCAGCCGGCGGGTGATGCGTCTGATCTCCCAGACGCATCGAGCCGCAGAGGTCGCGGCCGGTCCACTGCTCGTCGAGCCAGCCGGGCCAGGGCGTGTCGGCCAGAAACGCTTGATAGAGGCGATAGGCGGTCCGGTCCGGGAACAGCCGCTTGCGGTTGCCGTATCGTCGCCACGGCTTGTCTGGGCCGGAATAGTGGACGATCACCGGGGCGATCTCCGGCACGATCGGCAGGCCCGAACTATCGGGCGCGCGTTCCAGATCGGCGAGAGTTCCGCGAACCGTCCGTCGAGGACAGCGTTGAGCGCGTCCTCGTCGGGAAGCACGCAGAGCTCGGGATGCTGCCGGATGAAGTCGAGGGCGCGATTGCCGAGATCCTCGCGGAGCCATTTGGCGACGTCGATCAGCACCACCCCGGTATTGAAATAGCGATAGGGCGCCGTCATGCCGAGGGCGCCGAAATGGGCTTCGGCTTTCCGCCGCCGCTCCTCGTCCACCCAGACCTGGCCGGACGGCACGGCGGCGAGCGGAAAGTCGCCGGTGTCGAGGGCGAACAGCGCCGAGACGTCGCCGTGGATGGTGAGGTCCGTATCGAGATAGAGGATCTTGTCGCAGCGGCCGGCCAGATGGCCGGCAAGCAAGAGCTTCATCAGCGTCGCCGAGGTCAGCCGTCCCTGCAGGATGGGGACGTCCTCGATCGCGGAGGTGTCGAGATCGTCCGCGAGCGTTATCCCGCGCCGCGAGGCCCACTGGCGGTGCACCGCCGAGACCTCCGAGGCCGCGGCGAAGACCTGCGTCTCGAACCGGCGCGCCGATCCCGCCGCCTGATTGACCGAATTGGCGACGAACAGGGCCGGAACGAGCATCTGCCGGTCGGTGCAGAGGCAGACGACGTTGCGGCTCCCGCCCGAGCCATGGTGGGAATCCATCGCCGCGACCAGCGGATCTCGGCTGGTGGGGAGCGGAGCGCGGCGCGCTCTCAGGCGCCGGCGAACAGGGGCTGGAAGAAGTCGATCTGCTTGAGCGCGGAGCACAGGCGTTGCAGATCTGCCTCGGTCTGCTCGTGGCGCGCGTCCGCCACGGCCGCGGCAACGACTTCCGCCTCGGGCCGGCCCAGGATCAGGTCGTGCAACACGGCAAATTGAAAGTCGTCGAGGTTGACGGCCAGACCATCGGAGTCGAGCATGCCTTTCAGGCGCGCGATGATCCACTCGACCGGTTCGTTTGCGCCGCGGAACTCTCTCACCGCCTCAATGACTTCGGCGCGATTGGAGAAACTCAACAGCACCGCAGCGAGAAATCGCTGATCGACATCGCGGAGGTCGTGCCATTTTACCCGATTTTCCCTCAGTTGATAGGCCAAAGACGCGGCCAATTCGCCGGTCCAGGCGCCGTATCTGGCTTCCATGAGGTCGAGGAGTCGGTCGATCAGGGGCAGATGCTCGAGGACGCTGGCTTCTGAGTTGTGATTGAGCGCCAGCACGAATTTGATCGCCTGACGGGCGTCTGCCGTCTTGAGCAGGTTCTCCACGTAATGCTCGAGATGCGGGTCGCCGGTCGAGGCCAGAAACGTCAGAAACTTCAGGCGTCGTTGTAACAGCTCGTCCTCTTCTTCCTGTTTTCTTCTTTCCTCGACGCCGACACGGGGGTAGAAATAGGTATATTGCCCAAGTCCCGGGTCGCCGCCGGCGGTCCGGACACATATGGTCACTGTCGGCCGGCTGATGTGCCAGACCCGGTGCACGAACTTGCGTCCACCGAGGATTGGCCGGATCGATCCTTTGTCCAAGCGCTCGACGGTCTGGAGGTCGAGGCTGCTCAACATCACGCCGGGCGCCGGCTCTTCGACCGGACCCAGCCCGTAGATGCAGTGCAGGCTCTCACCGGTGAGGTTGGTGAAGGCGCCGGCAAAGCCGTGGTCATGGAGTGCGGTCTCGGGATTGATCCAGAAATAGATGTCGATGACAAACCGCGAGGAACGCCAGAGAGTGATGGGCGGATCGCCAAATTTCGACCTCGGCCCGAGTTGCTTCGCCAGTTCGTCCGTCTGGCTCAGCCAATCGCTGAAGTCACCGAGATCGAACTGCTCGTGGAGCGCGTGACGCTCGAGATCGCGGACCGCAATCGGCGCAAAGGCGTCGATCGCGTAGTCTGCCCGGGCCCAGGCGTCCTCGACCTCTTCGCCCAGCTGTCGAACGCTATCGAGCAGCACGTACCCGACGCCCCCAAAAGAGCACGCTGTACTCACCAGCCTGCCAGCCAGCATCATCAAGGTTGAGGCCACCCCGTGGGCGCGCTCAGCCCTGCGACTGCCTAACCATCCCCCGTTACTGGCAGCGGGTCGCGCCGAGCGGGCCGAGCATCACTGGCGCAGCATAGCCGGCGAACCAACCCGTCTCGGCCAAGACCTGGCGCCGGGCCGTCCAGCTGCGGGCGCTACTGAGCGGCCTCGTCTCGGAACAACTCGGCTAAGGCCGTCACCCGGGTGGAACAGCAGGCGGCGCAGCTGGATCTGCCCGCGCCTTGGTCGCACCGAGCAGGCCGAGCATCGCTGGGGCGGTGTAGGCCGCGAACCGGCCCATCTTGGCCAGCGCTTCGCGCCGAGCCTGCTCGGGCTGCGAGCGCTCTTCCGTGGTCTCGTCGTTGCGCTTGTCTTCAGTCATGGCCGTTTCCCCACTCAGTGGTCAATCCAGGAACAGGCCGGGGTCGAGGCGCTCACGGCTCAACAACCATTTGATCGAGCGCACGCCGTCTTCGAGCGAGGCGTGGCTCAGTTCGTATCCTGGCATCTGTTCCAGCCAGCCGAGAGTAACACTAAACCGGCGACGGTCAAGCGACAACCAGGACCGGGCATGGGTCAGGCGCTCGAGCTTCTGAATCGACGACAGCGGGCGCAGCGTCGTCCGCTCGTCGGCACAATAACGCGGAAAGACCAGGCAC
This sequence comes from uncultured Alphaproteobacteria bacterium, assembly GCA_963840925.1. Lineage (GTDB taxonomy): Bacteria > Pseudomonadota > Alphaproteobacteria > Geminicoccales > Geminicoccaceae > DATAOG01. The sequence goes on along the minus strand of CAWJAY010000019.1, from coordinate 77,631 downwards.
TTGACCGGCAGCCCCCCGAATGGCGCGTACCGTTGCTCCGGCACCGGCAGATAGCGGCGCCCGCCAAGATGAACCGGCAGGCTCGCCAGCTCTGGGTAGCGCGAGGCCAGCACGGACCAGCTGCCCTGCTTCAGGCCGATGCCGGTCGGCATCGGCCGGAGCCGCAATGAATGGTCGAGCGGTGCGATATCGTCGCCCAGGTAGCAGAGCCCGGCATGGACCAGCGCCGCGGTCAGCGTGCTCTTGCCGCTGCCGCTCGCCCCGGCCATGACCACGGCGGCGCGCTCGTCCCCGACCGCCCCGGCGTGCATGACCGCGAGCCATTCGGCATCGGGATAGCTGAGCTCGAGGATCCGGCCGTGGACGATCCCGAGCGCCTGCTCGGCCTGCTCCGCGCGCTCGACGTCGCAGCCGTTGCAGGTCACGACGAAGCCTGGCCCGTCCTGCACGAAGTCGATGACATCCGCGGCTGCGCTCCCGGGTGCTGCCGTATGGGCGGCAGCCGGATGGAACAGTTGCTCGGTCACGGGACTGCCGAAGCGGACCCGGATCGGGTGACCGCACAGCCGGTAGATCCGTTCCGCGTGCAGGCGGCGGGCGCGCGGTGGGGGAGCGCCGCCACCGATCGCGGCCGCATCGTCTGAAGACTGCCGAGGACACTCGCTGGTCAACAGATCCTGCGCCCGCCATTCGGCCACGATCGCCTCGACATCGGCGCGGACCTGGGCAAGGGGCAGGCCATAGTGCGCCGCGAGCCGTTCGACCGCCTGCTCGATCGACGCGCCGTCGTCGAGGGTTTGCCAAACTCGCCGGGCAGTCTCGTTGAGCAAGAACAATCGCGGTTGCGTCCGCGGGATCACGAGAAGGTGACCGGCGAACTCGAAGACGTCGTTGCCGCGCAGCGATTCGATCACTCGTCCGTCCGGGCCCAGAGGCGCGCCGAGCACGACCGCGCCCTCGGCAGCGAACGCCTCGGCCTCGAGGTCGAGCACGATGCTGCCCGCTGGTTGTGGTTGACCATCATGGAGGAGGCGGCCTCGCCGTGGATGGGGCTCGGGCCGGGAAACCGGGGCGTCAGCAAAGTCCCGGTGGGGCTGCGGGCAGGTGGCGGTCATGCTCGGCCCCCGACCGATGTTTCACGCCTCGCGCGCGGCGCCGGCGGTGACCCGGGCGAGGATCAGCGCGATCAGGATGATCAGCGCCGTAGGCGGCATCGATCCAGAACGCCGGCGATCTGCGACAGCGTCAGCACGTTCTGCAGGATGCCGAGCAGCAGCACGCCGGTCAGCGCGCCGAGCAGGCGGCCGCGGCCGCCGTTCAGGCTGATGCCGCCGATCACGGCCGCGGCGAACACGTAGAAGATCATGTTCTGGCCCTGGCTCGCGACCACCGAGGCGATCCGGCCGGTCAGCATCAGCCCGGCGAGCGCGGCCAGCAGGCCGCCCACGACGTAGAGGCCCCAGGTGATCCGCTCGACCCGGATGCCGGCGGCGCGCGCCGCCTCGGCGATTGCCGCCGATCGCGTAGATCGCGCGGCCGGTGCGGTGGTAGCGCAGGAACAGGCCGACCAGCGAGGTAGAGGACGCCCGCGATCCAGATCGAGACCGGCACGCCCAGCCACTTGGCCGAGCCCAGATAGAGGAAGGCGTCGCGGCAGGTCGAACAGCGTCTTGCCGTTGGTGATGCCGAGCGTGACGCCGCGCAGCAGGATCAGCATCGCGAGCGTGACGATGAACGCGTTGAGCCGCAGCCGGACGATCAGGAAGCCGTTGAGCGCGCCGACCAGCGCGCCGGTCGCGAACAGCACGCGCGATCGCGAGCCAGACGTTCAGCCCGAGGCCCGAGCCGCCGAAGGTCGTCTCGGTCGACGATCAGCCAGGCGGCCAGCATCGGCGCCAGGCCGACCACCGATTCCAGCGACAGGTCGAACTTGCCGGCGATCAGGATCAGCGACTCGGCGATCACCAGCATCGACAGCTCGGACGACTGCTGCAGGATGTTGAGGAAGTTGTTGGTGGTCAGGAAGGCGTCGCTGACCAAGCGCGCCGACGATGATCGCGAGCACGATGGCCGGCAATAAGCGTCAGCTCGCGGAACGCGGAACGCCGACGCGCCCGGCGCGAGACCCTCGCCGACGCCGGCCCGGCCGCGTGCCGACGCTCGCGCTGCCTCAGCCGCCACCCTACCCCCTCGATCGCGGCCACGAGCTCGTGCGTCCTGCCAGCCGGCGCCGAACTCGGCGACCAGCCGGCCGCGGAAGATCACCAGCACCCGGTCGCAGACCGACCAGCTCGTCGAGATCGTCCGAGACGACCAGCACGCCCGTGCCCGCCTGCGCGCGCCTGCTCCACGATCGCGAACAGCGCCTCCTTCGAGGCGATGTCGACGCCCTGGGTCGGATGCGTCGAGCACGAGCAGCCTTGGGCTCGGAGGCGAGCGCCCGGCCCATGACCGCCTTCTGCTGATTGCCGCCGCTCAGCTCGGCGATCGGCTGCTCGGTCGACGGCGGCGACGATCTCGAGCGCGTCGGATCAGGCGTGCGGCCTCGCGGTCGCGCGCGGCCGGACGGACGAGGCCCGCCGGGCCGAGCCGCTCGGTGATCGTGCATCGTCAGGTTCTCGGCGAGCGAGAGCTGCGGGACGATGCCGCGGCCGATGCCGGTCGCGCGGCACGTAGCCGACGCCCTTGCGCCGGGCATCGGCGACGTCGCCCCGGACGCAACGGCGTGCCGCGCGACCTTGATCTCGCCCGCAGACGGGCGGTCACCAGCCCGGCGATCGCATCGCCGACCTCGCTCCTTGCCCGAGCCCGCGAGGCCGGCGAGCCCGACGCACTCGCCGGCCGCGACCGCGAAGTCGACGTCGAGCGCCGCGCCGTCGATGCAGAGCCCGCGCACCTCCAGGCAGGGCGATGCGCCGCAGTCGCCGGGCCGCGGGCGGCCGGCGGCCCGGTCGCGCTGGCGCCCGCGGACCGCGCCGCCGACCATCGCCGCGACCACGCGGTCCTTCGGCATCTCGGCGAGCGGCGCGTTGGCCACCACCTGGCCGTCGCGCAGCACGGTCACGCTGCGGCAGACCTCGTAGATCTCCTCGAGGTGGTGCGAGATGTAGAGGAAGGTGACGCCGCCCTGCTGCAGCCGGACGATCCGCTCGAACAGGCGGGCGACCTCGCGGGCCTCGAGCTGCGCGGTCGGCTCGTCCAGGATGATGAAGCGGGTGCCCTGCAGCAGCGCGCGGGCGATCTCGACGATCTGGCGCTGCTCGACCGTGAGCCGGGCGGCATCCAGGTCGACGTCGACCTCGAGGCCCCAGTCGGCCAGCACCTGCTCGGCCTGGCGGCGCAGCGCGGGCCAGGCGATCCAGCCGCGCGCCGACGGTCGGCTGGGCGTTGAGGAACAGGTTCTCGGCGACCGTCAGCGTCGGGATGACGGTCGACTTCTGGTAGACGCAGGCGACCCGCTCGCGCCATCGCTGGCGGTCGGCGAGGCTGGGCGCGTCCGCGCCGGCGAGGCGGACCTGGCCGGCATCGGGCGCCAGCAGGCCGGTCAGCACGGCGACCAGCGTCGACTTGCCGGCGCCGTTGCGCCCGACCAGCGCCCGCGAGTCGCCCGCCGGGATCGACGAGCGAGACGTCGCTCGAGCGCCTGGCTCGCGCCGAAGCGCTTCGAGACGCCGATCGCCTCGGCGACCGGCGGTGCGGCCGCGGCGGCACCGTCCGGCTCCGCGTGCGCCGCCGCCGGCTCGCCGGCGCTGGCTGGCGATGCCGGCATCGCCGCTATTTGACCTGGTTGCCCCAGAGCGTCGTGGTCGTCGACGTTGGCCTTGGTCACCATCGGCGCCGGCAGCAGGTCCATCGGATTGCCGTTGAGCTCGTCGATCCGGCTGTCGTGATCGGTCGGCCCTTGTGCGAACGTCTTGCCGGCGACCGCGTCCTGCAGGTAGGCAAGGCCATACTTGACGTAGAGGTCGAGCGGCTGCGAGATCGCGGCGTCGAGCCAGCCCTCGCGGATCTTCTTCAGCGCGAACGGCGTGCCGTCGATGCTGATCAGGTAGAGGTGGCCGGCTCGCCGACCGCCTTCAGCTCTGCCGGCGCTCTTGAGCACGCTGAGCACGCCCGCGAGCATCACCGCATCGCTCTGCATGTAGATCCCGGCAAGATCGGGCGTCGAGGTCACCACGGTCTGCGCGACCGAGGTGGCGCGGTCGGTCTTCCAGTAGGTCGGCTGCTCGATCACCGTTGATCTCGGGAAAGCTCTCCTGCATGCAGGCGTTGAAGCCCGCTGGTGCGGTCGCGGCCGTTGGTGGTCGCCTGGTCGCCCATCATCGACAGCACGGTGCCCTTGCCGCCGAGCGCCTCGCCCATCTGCCTGGCAGGCGTCCGCGCCCATGCGGATGTTGTCGGCGCGCACGATCATCGCCGACCTTGCCGCCGGCCGGGCCGATGTCGATCGCGACCACCGGCACGTCCTGGTCGGCGGCGTAGGTCAGCGCCGGCACGATCGCATCGCTGTCGGTCGGCACGACGATGATGCCCTGCGCACCCTGCGCGATCAGGTTGTGGAAATCGGTGATCTGCTTGCCGGGATCGCCGTTGGCGTTGGCGACCGGCAGCGTCTTGAGGCCGGCCTTCTCGGCCTGCGGCCATCGTCAGGTCGACCTGGATCGCCTGGAACGGATCGGTCAGGAAGCCGACCGAATAGCCGAGCGTGAAGCTCTCCGCCTGCGCTGCGCCGGCGCCGAGCGCGACCGCGAGCGCGAGCGCCAACCGCGGCGGGTGCCGGCCGAGCCGAGACTGTCTGCCCATCAGGTGACCTCCCTCATGCTTCGTGGTTCGACCGACCCCGGATCGACGACCCCGGTCGGCATCGCGACTGTAGCCCAAGCGGGCCCGCACCGCGAGCGCCGAGCGCAAGGTCCGCTGCGAGCTGGACGCACGACGCACGGGCCCGGCAACCGCAACCGCTCCGTTAGCACGGCAAGCCGAGCGACCGGTCAATCGCCGAACAGATAGGCCGGAAACCAGAACGCGATTTCGGGGAACAGCATGACCAGCAGAAGACCGATGACCTGGATGACCATGAAGTCGGTCATGCCGCGGTAGATCGTGGCCAGGCTCCAGCTGGGCACGACCTGCTTGAGGTAGTAGGCCGACATCGCCACCGGCGGCGAAAGGAAGGCGGTCTGCAGGTTGACCGCGACCAGCGTGCCGAACCAGAGCGGGTCGAAATCCAGCGCCTGGATCACCGGATAGAGGATCGGCAGGAACACCAGAATGATCGCCGGCCACTCGAACGGCCAGCCCATCAGGAAGATCAGCGCCATGACTAGGAGGAGCATGGCGAACGGCGGCAGCGGCAGGGCGAGCAGGGTCTCGGTGATCAGGCTCGCGGTGCCGAGGCGGGCGAACACCGCGCCGAACACGTTCGAGGCGACCGCCAGGAACAGCACCATGCTCGAGGTCGTCATCGTGCTGAACACCGCACCTTTGAGAGCGTCGAAGGTCAGCCGGCGGTAGAGAAAGGCCAGGATCAGCGCGCCGGTCGCACCCATGCCGGCGGCCTCGGTCGGCGTCGCCAGCCCGCCGAGGATCGATCCCAGCGTCGCGGTGATCAGCAGCGCGAGCGGCACGACGCCGACGACGACCTCGCGCGTGATGGTCGCCGCCGAATGGACCCGCTCCTCCACCGGCACCGGCGGGCCGAGCCGCGGGTTCATGAAGCTCCGGCCAAGGCAGTAGAAGATGTAGAGCGTCGGCGAGCAGGAAGCCGGGCCCGAACGCGGCGGCGTAGAGCTGGGCGACCGACACGCCGATCACCGGGCCCATGACGACCAGCATCACGATCGGCGGGACCAGGATGCCGAGCGTGCCGCCTGCGGCGATCGCGCCCGCGAAATCTTTGGGTCGTAGCCGCTCTTGATCATGATCGGCGCGGCCATGATGCCGAGCACCGTCACCGCCGCGCCGACGATGCCGGTCGCCATGGCGAACACCGTGGCGGTCAGGATCACGACCAGGAACAAAGCGCCCCGCACCGGCGCCAACACGTCGCGGAAAGCGCGGAACAGCCGCTCCATCAGGCCGGCCTGCTCCGTCACGTAGCCCATGAAGATGAACAGCGGCACGGCCGCCAGCACCTCCTCCTTCATCAGGCCGATGATCTGGAAGTAGGCGAGGTCGAACACCCGCGGCCCGAGGCCCATGAAGCCGAAGACGAAGGCGAGGAACAGAAGCGTGAAGGCGATCGGGAAACCGATGAAGATGACGCCCAGGAGCAGGACGAGCATGACCAGGCCGAGCAACTCCAGCCCGGTCATACGACGTGCGTCTCCGGCCGCTCGATCGGCACGCCGGTGCGCGCGGCGTACAGGCTCTTCAGGAGCTCGGCCACGCCCTGGATCAGCAAGAGCATCGCCGCGAGCGGGACCGCCGCCTTGAACGGGTAGAGGACCGGTTGCCAAGCGGTCTGCTCCGAGCGCTCGGCGATCTGCCAGCTGTAGTAGGCTTCGTCCAGGCTCGCGAACAGAAGGAGCAGGATGCCGGGGAAGAAGAACAGAAGATAGGCCGTCGCGTCGACCAGGCCCTTGGTCCGTACCGAGTAGCGTATCCCAGAAGACGTCGGTGCGGATGTGGGCGCCGCGGCGAAGCGCATAGGCCGTGCCGAGCATGAACAGCGTGCCGCACAGCATGTAGGTGAGGTCGTAAGACCAGATCGTCGGCGCGTGGAACAGGTAGCGCGCGAAGACCTCATAGGTCACGGCGACGACGAGCGGCAGGATGAGCCAGGCGATCAGCTTGCCGGACCAGGAGGTAAAGGCGTCGATGGCGCGGATGGTCCCGAGCAGGACCGGTGACGGTTCCGCCATGACAGCGTCTCCTCAGGCGGCCGGGAGCGGCGACGCAGGCCGCATCATCTCCGCGGCCTGCGCAGGCCGCGTGCGAGCTAGAGCTCGTCGATCAGTTCGTCTTGCCCCAGTAGTAATCGGCGGCGAAGGAGTAGGGCAGGAACATGACCTGCTTCGCTGGCACCACGACGCTGGCGTAGGCCCGCTTCGAATTCGAGCACTTCCTTGAAGAACGGATCCTGCGCAGCCTGCTCGGCGGCGATCTCGTCCCAGGTCTTGAGGAACGCGATCAGGATATCGTCCGGGCGTGCGCAGGACCTGCACGCCGTGCTCTTCCTGCAGCTCCTTGAGCGCATCGGCATTCTGCTTCTGCCAGCGCGCCCACCAGCGGATGAAAGTCTCGGTCGCAGCGCTCTTGACGATCTCCTGGAGATCGGGCTCGAGGCCGTCCCAGACCTCGCCATTGATCAACAGCTCGCCGACCGTGACGCTCTCGTGGATGCCCGGCGTGTAATGATACTTCCAGATGTTATGGAAGCCGAAGCGCAGGTCCTCGACGCCGCCAACCCATTCGGCGCAGTCGATCACCCCGCGATCGGCCGCCGGCATGATCTCGCCGCCCGGCATGTTGACCACGCTCATGCCCATGCGGGTGAACACCTCGGCGGCGATGCCGGTCTCCCGGCACTTCATGCCCTTCAAGTCCTCCAGGCTCTTGATCGGATTCTTGAACCAGCCGAAAGCCTGGGGGCCCGAGGGCAGGATCGGGATCGCGATGACATTGAGCTTGAGGACGTCGCGGTAGAACTCCTGGTACAGCTCGAACCCGCCGCCCTCGTAGATCCAGCCCATATAGTCGATGTAGTCCATGCCGAACGTGCCGCCCGGCCCGCCAGTGAAATAGGATAGCGGTCTTGTTCTTGCCCTGCCAATAGCCCGCCCAGGCGTGAGCGCCGTCGATCACCCCTTTGTTGGTGGCGTCCAGCACCTCGAACGGCGGCACGACCGTGCCGGCCGGCATGGTCTCGATCTTGCAGCCGGCCGCCCGACAGCTTGTCGACCCGCTCGGCGAACATCAGGAAGTTTTCGTAAAGGGTCTGCGAGGCCGGCCACGCGGCCTGCATCTGCAGCGTCACCGCCGACGCCGGCGACGGCGCAGCGGCCAGCCCGACCACCAGAACCGCCACGGCGGCCGCCGCGGCACGCCCAACGAGTGCCTGCATCTCGATGCCTCCCGGAAAGTCGTTCCCTGTTCACGGCTCGCAGGCGAATGTCAGTGCCTTCGCCAACCCTGTCAAGCCGCGATCCCGGCCCGCGCCGCCACCTTGCGTCGCAGTCGGTGACCTGCCGGTCGGAGCGGCTCGCGCGGGTCTCTTCCAGCTGTTGACCCGCTCGGGCGCGCGCCGCACCTCAGCCCTTGATCGCTCCCAGCGTCAGGCCGCGGACGATTAGCGTTGGCCGAGCAGGTGGACCAGCCGCTCGTTCTGCGGCACGGGCTCGCCATGGGCCAGCAGTGTCTCGACGTGCTGCTGGATGGCCTCGCGCATGTTGCGCTTGGTCTCCTCGATCGTCCGGCCATTACTGAAACAGCCAGGCAGGCTCGGGCTGTAGGCGCTGCAGCCCTTATCCTCCGCTTCCTTCTCGATCACGATCGCGAAGTTATAGAACCGCACGGCCGCACTCCCGCTGAACGCCGCGATACTACCATATGCCGGAGCGCTGACGCGATCCAACTCGCCAGCTCAGCCCTTGACTGCGCCGAGGGTCAGGCCGCGGACGATGTAGCGTTGGGCGAGCAGGGCCAAGAGCACCGGCGGGATCATTGCGATCAGCGAGCGGACCGCGACGAACCAGAACTGGACGCCGCGGGTGTCGACCCCGCCCGCGATGTGGACCGGCATCGTCGCCGCGTCCTTGACCGTCAGGATCACCGCGAACAGGTACTCGTTCCAGGCGAACGCGAACATGATCAAGGCCGCGGCCGCGATCGCCGGCACCGCGAGCGGCAGTGCCACCCGGAAAAAGGCGCCGAAGTGGCTGGCGCCGTCGACCAGCGCTGCCTCCTCGAGCTCGATCGGCAGGTCGTAGAAGGTCTGGCGGCAGATCACGACCACGAACGGCAGGATGAAGGTCGCGTTGACCAGCGCGAGCGCGATCCGCGTGTCCAGCATGTCGAGCGAGGAGAACACGATGAAGAACGGCACCGCGGTCGCGACCGGCGGCAGCACGCGCTGCGAGAGGAACCAGACCGTCAGGTCCTTGTTCGGGACCAGGAAGAAGCGGAAGCGGGCGAGCGCGTAGGCGGCCGGCAGGCCCAGGCAAAGCGCCAGCACCATGGCCGCGAACGCGATGATGTTGCTGTTGAGGAAGGCGTGGTAGGCCTCGGGCACCGAGAGCTGCTGGGTCCAGTTCTGCAGCGTCGGCGTGAAGTCGACGAACGGGATGCCAAGGCCCGCGACCGTGAAGGTCTCGGCCGGCCGGCGCAGCGAGTTCGAGACCGCCCAATAGATCGGGAAGAAGAACAAGAGCGCGATCAGCAGCGCGACCAGCGACCAGAACGCATCCGCCAGCGAGTGCGGCTTGCGCTGCGCGCGGGCGCGGGCGGCGGCCGCCGGGCGGCGCACCCCGGTTGTGATCTGGGCCGCGTCATTCATAGGTCTGCCTCAGCCGGCGGAAAAACACCGTGATCACGATCATCACGACGATCAGCAGCATGAACGCCATCGCCGAGGCGTAGCCGAAGTCGTTGAGCTTGAAGCCGCGGGTGAACGCCAGATAGCTGTAGGACTGGGTCGCGATCCCCGGCCCGCCCTTGGTCAAGGTCGCGATGATGTCGAACAGCTTCATCGCCTCGGCCAGCCGCAGCAGCAGCACGATGATGATCACCGGCTGCAGGATCGGCAAGACTACGTAGCGCCAGAGGTCGACTTGGGAATTGGTGTCGAGCGCGGCCGATTCGAGCAGCTCGTCGGGGATGCCCTGGAGCGCCGCGAGAAATACCAGAAAACAGAACGGGGTCCACTGCCAGAGGTCGACCAGGATCACCGAGACCAGCGCCCAGCGCGGGTCGGAGAGCCAGGGGATGCCGGTGAACTCGAGCGGGCCGCCGACCTCGTAGAAGATCGTGAAGAACAGGTAGCCGACCGCGATCGGGGTCGCGAAGATCGGCAGGATCATGATCGAGCGGAGCACCGGCCGGCCGTAGATCCGGCGGTTGAACAGCCAGGCGAGCCCGAGCCCGAGGGCGATCTCGACCGCGACCGCCGCGATCACGAAGATCGCGGTCACCCGGACCGCGCTCCAGACCTCCTCGTCGCGAAAGGCGCGGGCGAAATTGGCGAGCCCGGCGAACGTGAACGTGGTCTGCAGCTCGCGGATCACGTTGGTCCGGGTGCGCGGCGTGCCGTCGCTCTTGAGCGCCGGCTGGCCGTCGGCGCGGAGCATCGGGACCTGCTCGCGGCCGGTGACCACGACCTGGCGCTCGACGTGGTGGAAGGCCAGGAACAACGAATAGCCGAGCGGGAACAGCGTGAACGCCAGCACCCACAAGATCGCCGGCAGGAGGAACAGGAACTTGACCTTGCTGGTCCAGCGGATCATGCGCAGCGGCCCCGGCGTCCAGGCCAGCCCGCCTTGGCGAGCCGGCCCGGATGGGCTCCTCGGGCTCCGATCAGCCCTTGTACCCGATTGCTTCCTGGTACTGCTTGAGGATCTTGTCGCGGCCGAGCCGGTCGGTGATCTCCTCCCAGGTCTTGGCCGTGTCGTCCAGCGCCTGCTGCGCGGTCTTCTCGCCGCTCATCGCGGCCGAGAGGTTCTTGTCCATGATGTCCCAGTACTCCGGCGCGCCCTCGATCCGGAGGTAGGTCAGCATGGTCTGGGCGTTGTAGTTCTTGGAGTAGGCGTCCAGGTAGTCCTTGACGTCGGCCTCGTCCCAGCCGGCGGCGAGGTAGTCCGCGACCTTGGCCTCGCCGACCGGCTCCAGCATCTGGTAGCTGTAGCCGGGGTCGACCCCGTCCCAGCCGTAGGTCGCGAGCCACTTCGAGACGTCCTTGATCGCCATCAGCGACAGGTAGGAGTAGGCGGCCTCGGGGTTGGCCGAGAACGCCGAGACGACGCCGTGCCAGGAGCCGCCGGTGGTGTTGCCGACCAGCTGCGGGTTGTCGTTCTGCACCCACTTCTGGTCCTGATGGTCCCAGTACTCCGCGGAGCTGGGCAGCACGGCCGAGGCGCACACGCCCTTGACCTTGGAGCGGGCCTCGTCCTGGCAGAGCGCGCCGACGTCACCCCAGCTGAACACGAACACCGACTTGCCGCGCAGGAAGTAGTCCCAGGCCTCGCCCAGGCTCCAGCCGACCTGCGCCGCCGGCCCGGTCTGGTGCAGCGCCTGCAGGAACTCGAGCGCCTTGACGTGGCCGGGGCTGTTGATCAGCGGCTTCATGTCGGTCGGGTCGAACCAGTAGACGTTGTGGAACTGGTCGACCGCATCACCGGGCGTGATCGCGAACGGCGCCGAGAGCGACTGGAAGTGATAGTGCCCCTGCTCGCCGACCTTGAGGTGGAGCACGGTGCCGCTGTCGGGATCGGCATCGTTGCTGTCCCAGCTCTTGCCGTTGAAGAACTGCGAGATCTCGAGCAGCTGCTGCCAGGTCTTGGGCGGCACGACCATGTCGTGACCGGTCGCCGCCTTGAACTCGCTCTGCCACTTCGGGTCGCTGAGGACGTCGCGCCGGTAGTACAGGACCTGGCCGTCGGCATCGTTCAGCACGCCGTAGCCGACGCCCTGCCAGGTATAGAGGTTGCGCAGCGAGTCCGGCATCGAATTGTAGGTCCACTGGGGATACTCGCCGCTCGCCATGTAGTCGTCGATCGGGATCATGTAGTTGCCGGCGATCAGGTCGCCGTAGAAGAAGGCGCCGACGATCATCGCGTCGTAGAGCCCGGTGCCCTGGCGCAGGTCGAGCATCATCTTGGCGAACAGGTCGGTGATCGGCACCAGTGCGATGTCGAGCTTGCCGCCGGACAGCTCCTCCCAGACCGGGCGGAAGGCGTTGATCGGGCCGGAGATACCGCCCTTGGGCCCGGAATCGAGCGTCAGCACCGTGATCGTGGTGCCCTCGAACGGCTTTTCCTCCGGGCCGAACAGCGTGCCCAGCTGGTCCTTGGTGGTCTTGATGACCGCGTTGTCGTAGTCCGGCCCGAGCTTGAGATCGACGGTGCCGTCGTCGTGCCAGTCGACGTACTGGCCGGCCAAGGCGACCGGGGCGCCGAGCGCCACCAGCGCCGCGCCAAGCCATGCCGCATGCCGAAGTCTCATTGCGATGCCCCCTCTGGTTGCTCCCGCGCTGCCGCCCTGCCGGCTGCCGCGGCCGCTTGTTCGCGGTTCGGATGAGGGTCAGAATTAGCCTTCGCGGGCGCGGCTGTCCATTGGCTTGAACGCCGGCCGCCGCCTGCGTCGGCGGCCGGCCGGGGCTTGAACGCCGGCTGCCGCCTCCTGCGCCGGCGGCCCCGCGGCCGCGGCGCGGCCCGGTTCAGCGGGCGGGGACGGCCAGCCGGGTCAAGAGGCGGGCGTCGGCGCGGCCGCCGGTGGCGAGCGCGATCCCGAGCACGGTCAGCGCGAACCCGCGCTGGCCGATCGGCACGGCGACCGTGAGGCGTTCGAGCTGATCGGGCCGCAGCACCCAGCCGCCGGTCGCGGGATCGTAGGTCCCGGCCGACAGCCGCGCGCCGGCGGGCAGGCCGCGGATCATCACGGCGCTCAGCGCCTTGCCGTCCTCGGCCACGGTCGGGTCGATCGCCAGCGGCACGACCGTCTCGGCGGGGGCATGGGCCTCGAGCGGCACGACCACGCTTTCGGTCGCGGTCACGAATTCGCCCGCGCGGTTGCGGGCGGCGACCGCGGTGATCTGGAGCGACAGGGCCTCGTTCCAGCCTGCGGGCGGGATCAGCGTCAGCCCGACCAGCTGGCGCGGGCTCAAGACCCAACGGCCATCGCCGTCATCGATCCCGGCCGAGAGCGCGCCGCCCGGGGGCAGCCCGCGAACGATCAGGGCGGCGACCCGATCGGGATCGACGCCCTCGATCCGGGGCACGGCGAAGGCGACCGGCAGCGCTCGCGTCCGGGCATCCGGCTCCGGCGCGGCCGCATCAGGCTCGCTCGAGGTCCCGCCGGTGCCGGCCGGGCCGACCTCAGCCCGATCCAGCGCAGTCTCCGCCCGGTCGAGGGCCGCGGTCAGGTCCGCGAGGTCGGCAGGCTCGCCGCCGCGCAGGACGATGCTGACCCGCGGTCCGGCCGGGGCGTTCGGGCCAAGGCGCGTCAGGCGCACGGCGCCGACCGGGGGCAGCATCAGCAGCAGGCCACCCTCGCTCTGCTCGAGCACGCAGTCGGGCAGCACGATCTCCGCGAACGGGTGCACGGCGCCGGCATCCGCAGTGGTGGCCGGGCGCGCGCGGACCGCTGCCCGCAACCGTTCGGCCAGATCGCCGACCGACAGGCGCCGGCCATCGGCCACCAGCAGACCGACGCCCGTCGCCGCCTGGGCCGCTGCGGCGTCGGCAATCAGGAAGCTCTGCGCCCCCGGGATCGCGAGCATCAGCTCGCGGCCGAAGACGGTGAGCTCGCACACGCGATCCTCGCCGCGCACTTCCGCCGCGGCCGCCAGCACCGGCTGCGGCCCCAGGCCCAGCATCGCCTCGATCCAGGCCTCGCCGCCGGCCGGCTCGCCGCCCGCGAGCGGCCCCTTAGCCTGCGCCTCGAGCACGGCTGCGACCCGGAGCGCCGGCGCGCTGCCGCCGCCCGCGAGCGCGATCTCGGCATCCGGCTGCCCGGCCGCCAACGCCACGAAGCTCGCGGGTGGGATCGGATCGCCTTCGGGTCCGAAGGCCATCAGCAGGCTGTCCTCGATCCGGAGCGACACGCTGGCGAGCAAGATCGGCGGCGCCCCGGCCGTGCCCGCAGGCTCGCGGCCTTCTGGCCGTTCCGAGAGCCCGAAGCCGATCCGCGCGACCGCGCTCGCCGCCAGCGTCGCGGTCAAGCTGCGCAGCGTCTCATGGTGCTCCGGCTTGAGCGGCGGCAATGACGCCATCAGGGGTCCCTCAGCTGGTCGCCGCCTGCCGGCCACGCCTCGAAGGCCGCGGCGAACGGCGGCAGCTGCCATCGTAGCCATGGATGCTTAAGGTTTGGTTGTGCCGCCGGCGCCCCCAGCTGGTAGGATTGGAGCACCTCGCCTGCGGCTCACCGGGAGGCCAGCGCCATGAACGATCTCGCCGCGACCCCGCTCACGAGCGCGCTCGACGAGCTCTCCACGCTGCTCGGCGACCGCCTGACCACGTCCGCCGCAGTGCGCGAGCGCCACGGCCAGGACGAGACCTATCACCCGGGCGCGCCGCCTGATGCGGTCGCGTTCGCGCAGTCGACCGCCGAGGTCGCGAAGATCGTCCAGATCTGTGCCCGCCATCGGCTGCCGGTCATCCCCTACGGCACCGGCACCTCGCTCGAGGGCCACATCGCAGCGCTGCGCGGCGGGATCTCGATCGATCTGTCGGCGATGAACCAGGTCCTCGAGGTCAACGCCGAGGACCTCGACTGCCTGGTCCAGCCGGGGGTGACCCGCAAGCAGCTGAACCTCCATCTGCGCGACACCGGCCTGTTCTTTCCGATCGACCCGGGCGCGGACGCGAGCCTGGGCGGCATGACCGCGACCCGGGCCTCGGGCACCAACGCGGTCCGCTACGGCACGATGCGCGAGAACGTGCTCGGGCTCACGGTCGTGCTCGCCGACGGCCTGGTGATCCGGACCGGCGGCCGCGCGCGCAAGTCCTCGGCCGGCTACGATCTGACCCGGCTGTTCGTCGGCTCCGAGGGCACGCTCGGCGTGATCACCGAGATCCGGCTCCGCCTGCACGGCATTCCCGAGGCGATCTCGGCCGCGGTCTGCACCTTCGAGAGCATCGAGGACGCGGTCGACACCGTGATCTCGACCATCCAGTCGGGGGTGCCGGTGGCGCGGATCGAGCTTCTGGACGAGCTGACGATGGCGGCCTGCATCCGCTATTCGAAGCTCGAGGGCTACCGGGAGGTACCGGCGCTGTTCTTCGAGTTCCACGGCTCCAAGGCCGGGGTCGCCGAGCAGGCCGAGACCGTCAAGGCGCTCGCGCGCGACTTCGGCGGCGCCGATTTCCAGTGGGCGAGCGCGGCCGAGGAGCGCAACCGGCTCTGGCAGGCGCGCCACGACGCGTTCTATGCGACGCTGGCGCTGCGGCCGGGCGCCAAGGGCATCGTCGCCGACGTCTGCGTGCCGATCTCGCGGCTGGCCGAATGCATTACCCGGGTCAAAGGCGAGATCGCCGAGGCCCGCCTGCTGGCGCCGCTGGTCGGGCACGTGGGCGATGGCAACTTCCATCTGATCTTTCTCGTCGACCTTGCGGACCAGGACGAGGTCGCACGCGCCAAGGCGGTCAACCGGCGGATGGTCGAGCATGCGCTGGCGCTGGGCGGCACCTGCACCGGCGAGCATGGCATCGGCCATGGCAAGATCGGCTATCTCGAGGCCGAGCACGGCACGGGCGCGCTGGAGGTGATGCGCAAGGTCAAGCAGGCGCTCGATCCGCTGAACCTGATGAACCCGGGCAAGATCGTGGCGCTTTAGGCGGCCCTGACCGCGGCGACGAACGGCTCGAGCCTGGTCGGATCCAGGCTGTAGTCGGCCCGGCGCACGCCGGTGCAGAGATCGACCCCGAACGGGCGCACGGCACGGATCGCGGCGCCCACATTGTCCGGGCGGAGTCCGCCGGCGAGGAAAACCGGGCAAGCGACCGCCGCCACGATCCGGCGGCTGATCGACCAGTCGTGGACCCGGCCGGTGCCGCCCAGGACCTTGACCGCCTCGTGCGGGCGGCCGGAATCGAGCAGCAGCGCATCGGCGTTATCGGCCGCGGCGACCGCTTCCGCCAGCGACGCCTCGCCGCCGACGTGAATGACCTGGACCAGCTTGATGCCGGGCAGGGTGGCGCGGAGGCGCGGGTAGACTTCATCCGCCACCCGATCGACCAGCTGTAAGACATTGGTGCCGCAGCGTCGCGCGTGAGCGACGATCGCCTCAGGGTCGGTCTCGCTGGTCAGCAGAAAGGTCGCGACCGGCGGCGGCACGGCGGCAGCGATCGCGGCAATCGTCTCGTCGTCGATCGGGCCGGGGCCGCTCGGCATCGCGCCGACCAGGCCCAGCGCATCGGCGCCGGCCTCGACCGCGAGCCGCGCCTCGGCTGCGGACTGGATGCAGCAGATCTTGATCCGGACGCGCCGCATCGGTCGCAACGGTGAGCTCAGGAGTCCGGAAAACCGTACAGGCGGGCGGGGTTGTCGACCAGGATCTGGTGGAGCCCGGCCTCGCCGCCGACCACGGCTGCGATCCAGTCGACCAGCGCGCCGTCGTCGGGCACTAGCTCGGCGTGCGGATGCGGCCAGTTGGTGCCGAACAGCATCCGCCCGGGGCGCGCCTGCCAGAGCCGCGCTGCCGCCCGGGTCGCGAACGGCCAGGCCGGCTCCTCGCGGTCGGCGTAGTAGGGTGCTGACAGCTTGACCCAGACCTTGCCGGTCTGGAGCAGGTCGAGGAGCGCCTGGAAGCCCGGGCTTGCGAGATCGTCGTCGTGGCGCGGCAGGCCCATGTGGTCGATCACGACGTCGATCGGGAGCGCCCGCAGCCGGCCCGCGAGCGCCGGCAGCTTATCGACGCTGGTCAGCATCTGGACGTGCCAGCCGAGCCCGGCCAGCCGGGGCGCCATCGCCTCCAGCTCATCGAGGCCGACCTCGCCCGGGAACTCGAGATTGATCCGAACGCCGCGCATGCCGGCCGCGGCGAGCGCGGCGAGCGCCTGCTCGTCGATCTCCGGGCGGACCAGCGCGATGCCGCGCCAGCGGCCGGCCAGCGCGGCCAGCGCATCGGTGGTCGCGCGGTTGTCGGCCCCGTAGATGTTGGAGTGGACCAGCACGCCGCGCGCAAAGCCGAGCCTGCCGAGCAGCGCCCGATAGGCCTCGAGCCCGGTCTCGGGCGCTGGCGTATAGGGCCGGCGCGCAGCATAGGGGTAGACGCCGGCGGGCGCGAACACGTGCGCGTGGGTGTCGCAGGCGCCGGCCGGCACCTTGGCGCGCGGCCGGCTGGGGTTTGCGAGCGGCGGGCGGGTCGGCTCGGTCATCGGCGCTCGGTTCTCCCCGCTTGGGCGCGGTCAAGCGCTGGCGCAGGCGGCGCCAGGTTCGGCTAGTCTCCGCCGCCGGCCGCTCCAGATCAAGCAGGCGGACGGCGCCAGCGTCTGCGCCGGACTCCAAAAGAGGAAAAAGAGCGATGCGGCTCGAGGGTTCATGCCACTGCGGCGCGGTCCGGTTCCGGCTGCGCTCGCGTCATCCCTACCCGTTCAACCTTTGCTACTGCTCGATCTGTCGCAAGACTGCGGGCGGCGGCGGCTTTGCGATCAATCTCGGCGGCGATGCGGCGAGCCTCGAGGTCGAGGGCCGCGAGCACGTCCGGATCTACCACGCGCGCATCGCGGACGAGCCGGGCGAGGAGCCGTGCACGAGCCCGGCCGAGCGCCATTTCTGCGGCCTGTGCGCGAGCTGTCTGTGGCTGTTCGACCCGCGCTGGCCCGAGCTGATCCACCCGTTCGCCTCCGCGATCGACACCGCGCTGCCGATCCCGCCCGAGCGCACCCACCTGATGGTCGGCGCCAAGGCGCCCTGGGTTGTGCCGGCGATCGGCCCTCGCGACCGGGTGTTCGAGGGCTATCCGGACGAGGCGATCAGCGAGTGGCACGCGCGGCTCGGCCTGGAGAGCGACCAGCCCTGAGCCGGCGCCTTGCCCCAGCGCGCGGAAAATGCTCGAACTTGGCCGCCCCGGCGCGTGACTGCGGCGATCGCCTGGAGATGACATGAGGTCGGCAAGGATGCTCTGGCTCGGCGGTCTGCTGCTGGTGGTGCTCGTGCCGCTGATCTGGAGCGCTGGCGCGGTCCGCGGCAGCGCGCCCCGGCACTGGAGCGAGGCGCGCTGGGACAGTGCGGGCTTGGCACCCGACCCGGCGACCACGCCCGGGCCCGTGGTCCAGGTCTACGCCGCGCGCGCCTGGGGCTGGAAGGGCATCTTCGCGGTGCACAGCTGGATCGTCATGAAGCGGGCGGGCGCCTCGGCCTTCGAGCGCTACGAGGTGGTCGGCTGGGGGGTGCGCCGGGGCGCGCCGGCGCTCCGGATGAACATGCGCACGATCGATGGCTATTGGGCCGGCAACCCGCCGCGGGTGCTGGTCGACCGGCGCGGCCCGGGGATCGAGGCGCTGATCGACCGGATCGAGGCGGCGATCGCGCGCTATCCCTACCCGCACGAGTACCGCACCTGGCCCGGCCCCAATTCCAACACCTTCATCGCCCACGTCGGCCGCCAGGTGCCCGAGCTCGGGCTCGACATGCCGCCGACTGCGATCGGCAAGGACTTCCTGAACCACGGCGGCCTGCTCGCCCGAACCCCGAGCGGCAGCGGTTTCCAGGTCTCGGTGCTGGGCCTGCTCGGGCTGTCGATCGGGCGCGCCGAGGGCCTGGAGTTCAACCTGCTCGGCCTGACCATCGGCATCGATCCGCTCGGCCTGGCGCTGAAGCTGCCCGGAATCGGCCGGCTCGGCCTGACCTGAGGCGGCGGCCGGGCCCCGACCGGCAGGAGCTGGCGTGCGGTCTTGGCTTCTACTTATGGTCGCATAATTCTGGAGACTTTAACCAAGTCTTTACCAGTTGAGGCGCCAAATGGCGATGCGGGCCAGACCTGGCCGTGCCCATTGAGAGGAGACTGTGCGATGCGTCGTCTGCGCCTCTTTGCCACCGGCCTGCTGTTCGCGAGCGGCGCGTTCGTCAGCCCGATCGCTGCCCAGCAGATGCCGCCGGCGGGCACGCGCATGCCGTGCCACAACGCGACCGAGATCGCCAAGCAGCTGAGCAGCAAGTACGACGAGGCGCCGGTCGCCTTCGGCCTGCAGTCGAACGGCAACCTGCTCCAGGTCTATGCCTCGGAAGACAAGAACACCTGGACCGTGGTCAGCACGACGCCGAACGGCATGAGCTGCATCGTCGCCGCCGGCAAGAGCTGGGAGAGCCTGCCGCTGATCAAGACCGACCCGATGGCCTGAGCCGGGACCGCCGGGCCGGGCGGCGCGCGGCCACCCGCTCCGCCCAGGCGCGGCCGCACGCCGCGGCGGCGCCTGGCGCTCCGGCGGCTGCGGCTGCAGGCGAAGGCGGGACCCTCCGGCCACGGAGCCGGGGCGTCCCCCGACCGCAGGGGCCGATGCGATCGCTCCGATTGCGCCGAGCGGGCGCAGGCGGGCGCAAGGGCAGAGCCGACCCGCGGGACCGGGGCAGCGGCCGGGCCGGCGCAGATCGCAGCGGCGGCGGGGTGCTTTCCGGGTGGCGGGTGCCCGGGCGCGGCGGGCCTGGCACGCTGCTGGCGTCAGCGTCGATCAAGGATTGGGGTTCGCATTACGAGACGGGCTCGACCTCCCCGGCGCATTGAGCGCCACCGAAACTCTCTGCCCGCTGTCCGTCCCGGATCGCCTTGATGTAGCCGGCGCGCCCGGCTATGTCGGACAGCGCACCCTGCCGTGGAGGTCGTCGGTGTCGCTGTCCTCCGGTCCGTCCCTGGTCCTCGCTGGACTGCCGGCGCCGTCGTCGCCGGGGTTGATGAGTTCGGGGGTCCCGGAGAAGGCCCCGCGCCGGCGCCGCAGTGGCTGGACCTTCCCGACTATGGTGCAGCGCGGGTCGGGTTCGGCTTGCTGGCGCTTGCCCGGCGCTGGACCTGGCGGGCGTCCCGCGCAGCCGCCCGGGCGCGCGCCGAGCGGGGTTGGGCGTGGGTTCGGTACCGCCCCTGCCCGCCCCCGGCGAGCCTTGGCCGCCTGGGGCGCTGGTCGGCCACACTTATGGACGGATGGCGGCCGGTGACTGACCCTGCCGTCCTCAGCGCGACCGAACTGCTCCAGCTGTACCGGACCAAGCAGCTGTCGCCGGTCGAGGCGGCCCGCGCCGTGCTCGAGCGGATCGAGCGCTTCGATCCGGCCGTGAACGCGTTCTGCCTGGTCGATCCGGACCAGGCGCTCGCGGCCGCGCGGGCGTCCGAGGCGCGCTGGCAGCGGGGCGAGCCCTGTGGGCTGCTCGACGGCGTCCCGGCGACGATCAAGGACCTGATCCTGACCAGGGGCTGGCCGACCCTGCGCGGCAGCCTGACGACCGTGCGCGAGCAGCCCTGGGACGAGGACGCGCCGGCGACCGCGCGCCTGCGCGAGCAGGGTGCTGTGCTGATCGGCAAGACGACCACGCCCGAGTTCGGCTGGAAGGCGGTCACCGACAGCGCGCTGACCGGCATCACCCGCAATCCGTGGAATACCGACACGACCCCCGGCGGCTCGAGCGGCGGCGCCGCGGTCGCCTGCGCGCTCGGCATGGGCGCGCTTGCACGTCGGCACCGACGGCGGCGGCTCGATCCGGATCCCGGCGGGCTTCACCGGCATCTTCGGGCTGAAGCCGAGCTTCGGACGGGTGCCGGCCTGGCCGCTCAGCCCGTTCGGCACGGTCGCCCACCTGGGGCCGATGACCCGGACCGTGGCCGATGCGGCCTTGATGCTGAACGTGCTGCGCCAGGCCCGACAGCCGCGACTGGTTCGCGCTGCCCGACGATCGCCGGGACTACCGGATCGGGCTCGAGGACGGGGTCCAGGGGCTGAAGATCGCGTTCAGCCCGACGCTGGGCTTTGCCGAGGTCGACCCGGAGGTCGCCGAGCTGGTCGCCGGAGCGGTGCCGGCGTTCGAGGCGCTGGGCGCACAGGTCGAGCAGGTCGATCCGGGGTTTGCGGACCCGATCGAGGTCTTCTTGTGCCATTGGCAGGTCGGCGCCGCCAATCTGCTTGCGCGGCTTCACCGCCGGAGCAGCGCGCCCGGATCGATCCGGGCCTGCGCGAGATCGCGGCCCAGGGCCTGGCCACCTCGCTGCTCGACTACCTGGCCGCGGTCCGGCGCCGCGGCCGAGCTCGGCGCCCGGATGCGGCGCTTCCACGAACAGCTTCGATCTGCTGCTGACCCCGACCCTGCCGCTCGCCGCGTTCGCCGCCGGCCGGAGCGTCCGGACCCGGACCGGCAGCCGCGCTGGATCCACTGGGCGCCGTTCAGCAATCCGTTCAACCTGACCCAGCAGCCGGCGGCCTCGGTGCCCTGCGGACTGACCGCGGCGGGCCTGCCGGTCGGCCTGCAGATCGTCGGACCGATGCACGCCGACCACCTGGTGCTGCGGGCGGCGCGCGCGTTCGAGACCGCCCGGCCGTGGCCGCTGCCGCCAGCGCCACGGGCGCCGGGCGCGCCGGCCGGCCCGGCGCCTAGAGCGGCGCTCGCGATCGGCATCCCCCAGGAGAATGGCCGGCGGCAGCTCGACGGCCGCGGCGTACGATCGCGGTGGCGAGCTCCGAGCGGGAAACTCAACCGGCTTCGACGGTCTCCAGCGTGCCCAGGCGCGGCCGGTGGCGGGCGGTCCGATAGATCACCTGGGGCTCGACGATCACCTCGCTGAGGAACGGCGAGAAGTCGTAGAACACCTCGGCGATGATCGCGGTCTCGCCCTCGCGCACCAGGAAATCCGTCGGGCAGCATTGGCGCGTCGCCCTCGGCGCCGAGCTCGCTGGCCGCGGAATAGGTGCCGCCGCCGCTGCGCTGCCAGGCGATCAGCGGCCCGGTGCCGTCGGCATTGGTGATCGACGACACGATCACGACGCCGAGGTCGGGCAGATCGAACGGCTCCGCGACCTGATCGGCGGCGGTGAAGATGTCGACGATCTGGCTCTCGGTGATGGTCTCGGCGCGCGAGACCAGGTCCGAGACCGTGGTCGCGACCCGGTCGAGCTTCTGGTGCAGGAGCACGAAGCGCGCCATCTCGGCGCTGCCCAGCATCATAAACAGCAGGACCGGCACGGCGAGCGCGAACTCGACCGAGACGTTGCCGGCCGAGCAGCGCGCCGAGCGCCCGGCGCGAGCGCCAGGCCGCGCGCGGCGCGCCGAGCACGCCGGGCGGCGCCACGCGGCGGCTGCGGTGACGGCGATAACCGATGGCATGGCGATCACTCCGCTGCCCTAGGCTCACTCGAACGGCTCGTTGCGCACCGCGATGTTGGCGCTGCAGCGTGATCGCGTCGCCGAAGAACGGCCGGAACATCGGGATGATGATGCTCCAGTCGTAGCTCATCCGGTAGACCACGACGTCGCCCGGGCCGCCGAGCCCGGCGGCGCCCATGTCCTCGTCCCAGCCGCCGTTGCCGTTGACGTCGTTGAACGGCTCGCCGGCGTCATAGGCGTCGTTGCCGTTGGGGTCGGTGAACGGCTCGGGCTGGCCGACGTCGCCGAAGTTCTCGTAGACCAGGGTCTCCATCGCGAGCTCGTCGAGATCGATCATGCCGTAGGTGTTCTTGCTGGACGATCTCCAGGATCTGATCTTCGCGCGACACGCCCGGCTCGGTGAAGCCCGTGATGCCGTAGCGCGAGGCCTCGCGGGCGCTGCCCTCGAGCAGCGTCTGGATGAACATGATGCCCGGAGAACTCCATGATCGCGCCGATCATGCCGAGGAAGATCGGCGCGATGAACGCGAACTCGATCATCGCGTTGCCGCCGCTCGGCGGCGAGCCGCGCCAGGCGCCGCCGGCGCGCGGCGCCGGCGCGGGCAGCGGACGGGGCCGATCAGCCGCCCATGGTCGGACCTCCGCTGCTCGCGCCGCGCCGCTCACTCGGCGATCCGCAGGTTGCTCAGCTCGTCGGCGATCTGCTCGAACGCCTCCTCGAGCTGGCTGTTGCTCGGCGAGTTGAAGTAGTGGTCGCTGTCGGTCGCGCAGCTGCGGTACAGGTTCTGGCGTGGTCGGTGCTGCTGACCTGGAAGGTGATCGTGTACATGATGATGTCCTGCGCCTTCATCGCCGCGCACAGCTCGAGCATGCGGTCGTTGACCACGGCCGTTCGCCGCGCCCTTGTTGGTGGTGCCGAGGCGCCCTTCGTTGAGGCGGCCGTAGGCGGTGTAGTCGGCGCCCGGGAAATAGCCGGCGTAGGTGTTGCACACGCCGCTGGCGATAGCTGTTCTGTGCCGGGCAGGCCCATGTAGGGGCTGCGGTTGCCGCAGTTGCTGTCAGTTGGTGCCCGGCCAGTCGTACCACTCGTTGTTGCCGTCGGTCAGCAGGATGATGACCTTGTGCATGTTGGGGGTGTGGTAGTCGAGCGGCAGCTCCTCCGGCGTGTCGCCGCCCCACAGGCCGCGCCACTCCGGCGACAGCACCCGCCAGCCCCAGGCGAGGCCGAGGTTGGCCATCGTGCCGCCGCGGTGCCAGGGCCCCATCTCGTCGATCGCGGCGAGCACGTGCGCCTTGCTGGTGATCAGCGGCGTGATCGCCGGCGGGCAGCCGAGGTTGGGGCCGGTGCCTTCGTTCTGGTAGAGGTCGTTGTCGAGCTTGAGCGCCGACTCCGGGCCGGCCGGATCCCACTCGTTGTCGCCGACCAGGAAACGGGTTGCCGTCTCGTCCAGGCCGTCGCCGTTGCCGTCGTTGACGTTGGGGTTGCCGGCGCCGTAGTAGCCGTCGCTCCAGTACTTGCGGAGCGTGGTCTCCCACAGGAACGGCGTCCAGGCCTCCTCGTCGCGGGCGTCGCGTCGTTGCTGTCGTTGGGATAGTCGCGCGCCTCGACGCAGCCCTTCCAGGTGGTCGGCGCGAAGTCGTCGGCGTCGTAGCCGGTCAGCCAGTCGCTCGTGCTGGGTCGCCGATGTTGACCGTCGCGGCGTAGGGCACGAGGCCGACGTAGAAGTTCTCGACCTCGTCGCGGCCGCCGTAGAGGATGTCGATCAGCTCGGCTCGCGGCCTCCTTCATCGCGTCGATCTTGCCGCCGTTGCCGCGCATCGAGCCGGTATTGTCCATCACCAGGACCAGCTCCATGCCCTGCAGCTCGCGCTTGATCACGGTGCGCGCCGAGACCGACATCTCGTGGATCGCCGGCGACGCTCATGAACCGGGTCGGGATGGTCGCGGTGGCCTCGATCGTGATCGTGCTCTCCTCGTCGTCGAAGGTCACCATCGGATGGCCGGGCGCGAGCACCGCGCCCATGTAGCCGGGCGGGAAATTGGCGTCGAAGAACATCGTCGATGTCCTGTCTCGCGCAGGTCGGTCGTCGAACGCGCGGCCGCCCGCCAGGCCCGCGGCATCGATCGCGTAGGACAGCTTGGACTTCAGCATGTAGCCGCGGCCGGCGTCGATCGCGAGGCCGATCATCGCGAACAGCGGGATGATCGCCAGCCCGACGATCACCATGACCGCGCCGCGCTGGTCCCCGACCAGGAGCGCAGGTCGGCACGCCAGCTGCCCCAGTGCTCGCTCATCGCCGCCACCCTCCGTGGCACGGGCCGCGCGGGCGCGGCTCCAACGGCATCGCCGGTCCGGCTCGCCGCAGCGGGCGCGACACGCCAGTCAAACAGCTGGCATGGCTCAATTAACCAGACGTAAATATTCCGTCGACTGCCTGTTACACCGTCGAAGTCAAACCGTAACCATTACTTAAGTGCACTGGCCACGACGACTGGCCTGCAATCGCACGCCGCCCGCGGTGCGCCGGCCGGCCGCCAAGCCTTGCCGGGCTGGGACGCAGCCGCTATGCGCAGGGGGACACTTTCGTCGGACCTTCGCCGTGGACCACGACGCCATGCCCGAGATCCATCTCGACGATCTGGCCCCGGGCCAGGTCCATCACCTCGGCCGGCGCACGCTCGGGCGCGACGAGATCGTGGCCTTCGCGCGCGAATGGGACCCGCAGCCGTTCCATCTCGACGAGGCAGCCGCCGACGCCTCGATCTATGGCGGCCTGATCGCGAGCGGCTGGCACACGGTCTGCGTCTTCATGCGCCTGTTCGTCGATGGCATGCTCGGCCGCGCGGCGGCGATGGGCTCGCCCGGCATCGACGAGCTGCGCTGGCTCAAGCCCGTGCGCCCGGGCGACACGCTCGAGGCCAGGCTCGAGATCCTCGAGGTCAGGCCCTCGCGCTCGAAGCCCGATCGCGGCATCGTCCGGCTGCGCTCGGTGATGGTCAATCAGAACCAGAGGGGAAGAGGTCCTGAGCCTTCGTCGCCGACGCTGCTGTCCCGCGAGCGGCCGCGCAGGAGCCCACCGCAGCCGCCGACCGGAGACGAGCGCATGAGCCCGGACGAGGTCCAGGCGCTTGACGTTCGACGTGTTCGGCACCGTGGTCGACTGGCGCGGCGAGCGTCGCGCGCGAGCTCGCGCGCGGTCCTCGGCGGGCGCGAGCCAGCAGCGCGACTGGCGCGCGCGTCGCCGACCGCTGGCGCGCGCGCTACCAGCCGGCGATGGAGGCGGTGCGCAGCGGCCGCCGGCCGTGGGCCAAGCTCGACGATCTGCACCGCGAGAACCTCTTGGCGGTGCTCGACGAGCTCGGCCTCGGCGGGCTCCCCGAGGCCGAGCTCGAGCATCTCAACCGCGCCTGGCACCGGCTCGACCCCTGGCCCGACGTGGTCGCCGGCCTGACCCGGCTGAAGCGCCGCTACATCCTCGCCACGCTCTCCAACGGCAACGTCGCGCTGATGGTCAACCTCGCCCGCCACGGCGGCCTGCCGTGGGACGCGATCCTCGGCGCCGAGGTCGCGCGCGCCTACAAGCCACTGCCCGAGGCCTATCTGCGCACCGCCGACTACCTGGGCCTGCCGCCCGCCGCCTGCTTGATGGTCGCGGCCCACAACGGCGACCTCGTGGCGGCGCGCGCCTGCGGGCTTCCGCACCGCCTTCGTCGCGCGCCCGACCGAGCACGGCCCGGCCAGACCAGCGACCTGCGCGCCGAGCATGACTTCGACGTGGTCGCCGCTGATTTTCTCGACCTCGCCGACCAGCTGGGCTGCTGAGCGGTCCTAGCGTTCAGATCAAATCGCTGGTCAGCGCGAACGGGCGTGAAGCCCGGATGCTCGCCGGCGCGCGGCGGGCTCTCGAGGTAGGCCTGGCTCCGCATCTCGGCCAGCCGGCTGACGGTGCGCTGGAACTCGAAGGCGCCCTCGCCGGCGGGGTAGAGCTCGGCCGCCGGCGCCTCGGCGCCGATGATCAGGTTGACCCGGCGGTCGTAGAGCGCATCGACCAGCGTCATGAAGCGGCGCGCCTGGCTGCGCCGCTCGGGGTCAGCCGCGGGACGCCGGACAGCAGAAGGGTATGGTAGCGCCCGGTCAGCGCCAGGTAGTCGGCGGCGCCGAGCGGCTGCTCGCAGAGCGCTTCGAAGTCGAACCAGGCGACACCCGCGGCGGCCTTGGGCACTTCCAGCCGGCGGCTGCCGACCTCGATCACCTCGGCCGCGGCCGGGGCAGCGCGGGTCAGCCGGGCAAACGCGCGGGCGAGCTTCGCTTCGGTCGTGGGGCCGAGCGGATGATGATAGCCCTCAGCGTCGTCCGGCCCGTCCAGGCGGTAGTCCCTGACGCCATCAAGGCCGATCACCTCGAGCCGGGCTTCGCAGCAGTGCGATGAACGGCAGGAAGCGGTCGCGGTTCAGGCCGCCCTCATAGAGCCGGTCGGGGGCGAAGTTCGAGGTCAGCACGATCACGGCGCCGCGCTCGAGCAGCGCCTCGAACAGCCGGCCGAGGATCATCGCATCAGCGATGTTCTGGACGTGGAACTCGTCGAAGCAGAGCAGCCGGGCGCGCTCGAGCAACGCGTCCGCGAGCTGCGCCAGCGGGTCCTGCCCGGCGCCCGCCTGGCGGCGCTCCCGGTCGAGGCGGCCATGGACCTCGAGCATGAAGGCATGGAAGTGGACCCGGCGCTTGGCCCGGGCAGGTGCCATCGCGAAGAACAGGTCCATCAGCATCGACTTGCCGCGCCCGACCGGGCCGTGGATGTACAGCCCCCGGGGCGGCTCGGGCCGGCCGGCGCGCGCACGCAGGCGATCGAGCCAGGCCCGGCGCGGCGCGGCCGGCGCGTAGCCGGTCAGCGCGTCCGCGAGCGCTGCCAGGCGCTCAATGACGTGCAGCTGCGCCGGATCGGGCTGCAGCCCGCCTTCGGCGCGCGCCGCCTGGTAGCGGGCCCGGAGCCGGTCGCCCGGAGATGCCTGATCGCGCGCAGCCATGACCGGAGCTGTAGCCCGACTCGCCGCCCGCGACCATCCCGGTTGGTCGCGGGGCGGCAAGCGGGTCCGCTGGCAGAGCCCGGCCGGCCCGCGCCGGCTCAGCCGAGCCGGATCTGCAGCATGTAGCGCTCGCCGGCCTCGACCAGACCGCCGCGGTGGATGCCGCGATCGTCGAACAGGATCAGGTCGCCATCGGCGCTGGTGAACCGGCGTTCGCTCGCCAGCAGCCGAGCGACCTCGGGATGGTCCTGCTCCAGGTCGTTGCCGAACTTGGCCTTGCGGCGCAGGCGCCTGGGCAGCGCGTGGAACAGCCGGCGGCGGTCGGGCGCGCAGGACGAGAGGTCGATCCGGTCGTTGGCCCGGCGCGCCGCGCCCTCGAGCCAGCCGATCCGCAGATGATTGGTGCCCAGGCAGTAGCAGAACGGCCCGTTGTCCGGCCCGACCGGGCTGAGGTAAAGGATCGCCTTGGTGGTCCAGAGATGGTCGACATGCATCGAGATCGCCGGCGGCTCGTCGAGGCCGACGTCGGCGAACGGCGCCCGCCACCAGTGGTCGACGGCGTGGTTGATCGCGAGCTTGAGGAAGCGGACGTCGAGCGCCTTGCCCTGATAGCGGCTGGCGGCCTCGAGCACGCCCTGGCTGCGCATCGCGGCGCGCAGGGCCTCGAAGACCGCGGGCGCGTCGCCCTCGTGAATGAACAGCTCGTTGTCCGAGCTGTACGGGTTCAGCTGCTTGTGCAGCGCGCTGAGCGCGTTCTGGTGCTTGAGGCCCGCGAGCCCGGCGGCTCCAGAGGCCGGCGTCGTCGCCACGGCCCCGGCCGGATCGGCGAGCTTGGCGCGTAAGGTCGCCATCGACGGCGCGAGCGCGGCCTGGATCGCCTGCATGTCGGCCGGCGCCAGGCGGAGCGCGGTCACGCCGTCACGCTCCAGCGCCTCGAACACGGGGGACTTGGCGGCGGCCGCGGCCGGCGCCGGCCGGCGGCGCAGCCGGCTCAGCACATCGTACGCGGCGTAGGCGCCAAGAAGCGGTAGCAGCTTGGCCAGCGCGCGCAGCCGGTCCGCCAGCCGCGGCCGCCCGAATAGCCGACCGTAGGCCGGATGGTCGTCGTAGTCCGGATCCGGGATCCGCCAAACCGCGTCCGCCTGCATGTTCACACCTGATCTTTGTGAGCGATGCCGCTCGTGCTTCCGGGTCGAAGAGACAAGGGGGGTCAATTTACTCTGAGCGGGGCTTGCCGGGGGTCGGCCAAGGTTGGCGATCCAGCGCCCCCGAATATGCGTTAACGCTGCGCGCGCCTGAGCCGCGGCGGCTCGGTGAGGGCGCCCGTGGCGGCCGTGCCGGAGCGGGCGCGGCCGCAGGATTAGCACGGGGGGCGATAGCGAGCCGTTAACGCGCCGGCGCGGGCGGCGACGCGAGCAGCTCCTTCAGGCGGGGCGCCAGCGCGCTCGCGATGAGCTGGTGCCCGCTGGCCGTGAGGTGAAGGTTGGCGGGGAAGTAGGCGAGCTCCGAGCCGGGCATCGCCGCCTGGATCGGCTCGGCGAGGTCGATGAAGACGAGGTGGTGGGCCGCGCACAGCTGGCGCAGGTAGCTGCGCTGGGTCTGGCTCATCGCGGCGAGGTCCGGGCCGATCGAGGGGTCGACGAAGTCGACGCTCGCCGCGTGGGCGGTGTAGGCGGCCGGAATGTAGCTGACGACCGCGATGAAGCCTTCTGCCCCGGCCAGCGCTGCGAGGTCGGCGAAGGCCCGATCCCACAGCGCGAGGCCGATCTCGCCGGTCCGCAGGCGGCGGGCGTATTTGACCTCGTCGCGATCGGTCTGGCCGGCATTCATCAGGACTTTGCCCTGCCGGCTGTCGACCTGGTAGCGGAAGTCGAGCTGCTGCGGGCGCCACTGGTCGACCAGATGCTCGGTCGCGCCGGCGATGAAGTTCAGCGCGTAGCTCCGTCCGATCAGCGCTTCGCCGGGCGAGCGCCGCTCGGCGCGCTCGCGGCTCACGTCGGAGGACGGAGTGGCAAGTTCGTCGGCGAACCGGTCGGCGTCGCGCAGGTCATTGCCTTCGTAGATGTTGAACAGCACCAGGCGCGGCGCCAGCGGCAGCCCGAACCGGCGCAGGATCTCGAGATATTCGTAGGGCCCGATCCCTGGCACGCCGAGGTTGTAGGTCGGCTCGCCGAGCATGCTCTCCAGGCGGGCGGTGAAGGTCGCCTCGGGCGGCAGGACGGTGCACCAGGTGAAGGAATCGCCGACGCTCACGATCGTCGCCCGCGGCCGCTCCGCCTTGGCCGGCGGATTGCAGAAGCCTTTGCCGTCGTGGGCCATGACGGCCTGCGCGCCCGCGGCCAGATCGGGCGGATCGAGGGGCATCCGAAAGCGCATGTCGGGCGCGATCAGGCAGAGCTCCGGCCCATGATCGCTGCGCTCGGCCGGCGCCAGACACCGGCGCGCCTGCTTGAGCGGCAAATCGAGCCGGGCCGCAAGCTCGCGCTGCAGCGGTTGCTCGAAGTTGGCGAGCACCGCCTCGGCGATCAGGCCGGGCCACAGGCGCAGGGCGGCCTCGAGCAGGGCCAGCGCCAGCAGCAGGGCGGCCGCAACTGCGGCGATGTTGGCGGCCTGTCTTCTCATCGCATCCGCGGACCAGACGACCCGGCGACCCTCCTACGACGCCGGAGGCAAGCCCGACAAGCGGGCCGCCGGCGCGCGAGCCTTGCAACGAATTCGCCGGCGTGCGAAGGCAGCCTGGGCAGCAGCGGAGGCAGAGCCATGGCGGCGATGGCAGTGGCGGAGCGGACCGGGGCCGGCGTCGGCGAGCTCAACGGGGTCTGGTGCCCGGCGCTGACCCCGCTCGATGCCGATCTCAGGCCGGACGCGGACCGCCTGGGCCGCCATGCCGGTTGGCTGCTGCGCGCCGGCTGCCATGGCCTGGTGCTGTTCGGGACCACGGGCGAAGCCAATTCGTTCTCGGTCGCGGAGCGGATTGGAGTTCCTGGAAACGGTGCTGGCGGCCGGGCTGCCGCGCGAGCGCCTTCTGGTCGGCACCGGCTGCTGCGCGCTGACCGACAGCGTCGAGCTGACCCGGCACGCGCTGGCGCAGGGCGTGGCTGGCGTGCTGATGCTGCCGCCATTCTACTACAAGGACCCGTCCGACGACGCTTTGTTCGCGAGCTTCGATCAAGTGATTCAAAGAGTTGGCACCGATCGGTTCAAGCTCTACCTTTACCACTTCCCGCGCCTGTCCGGGGTCCCGATCACGGCTGGCCTGATCGAGCGTCTGCAGCGCCGTTATCCGGACACGCTGGCCGGCGTCAAGGACAGCTCCGGCGACTGGCAGAACACCCGGCTGCTGCTCGACCGTTTTCCCGGAACTCGCGATCTTCCCGGGCGCCGAGACCATGCTGCTGGCCGGGCTCAAGGCGGGCGGGGCCGGCTGCATCAGCGCGTCGTGCAACGTCAACCCCGGCGCGATCCGGACGCTCTACGACGATTACCATGCCGGCGAGCACGGGCTCGAGGCGCAGCAGGAGGCGCTGACCACGGTCCGCAAGATCCTCCAGCTGCGGCCGCTGATCCCGGTGATGAAGCATCTGCTCGCCGACTGGCGCGCCGATCCGGCCTGGCGCCGGGTCCGGCCGCCGTTCCTGCCGCTGCCGGACGTCGAAGCCCGGGCGCTGGCGAGCGAATTGGCCGCGGCCGGCTGGCAGGCGCCCGACTTCTGAGCGGACGATGTACATCCCCAAGCCGTTCGCGTTTCCGGACGGCGCCACGGCCGCGCTCCAGGACCTGATCGAGGCCTACAACTTCGGCATCCTGATCGCCGCCGACGGGCCGCTGGAGGCGGCGCATCTGCCCTTCGTGCTCGATCGGGACCGCGGCGCGCTCGGCACGCTGATCGCGCACGTCGCGCGCCCCAACCCGATCTGGTCGCGGTTCGCGGGAGGTCAGGAGATCCTGGCGATCTTCCAGGGGCCGCACGTCTACGTCTCGCCCGACTGGTACGCGAGCCGCGGCCTCGTCCCGACCTGGAACTATCTCGCGGTCCACGCTTATGGGGTACCCCGCATCCTCGAGGACGAGGCGGCCGTGACCGAGGCGCTGGCCCGGCTGACCCGGACGATGGAAGCGGGCCTGGCACCGAAGCCGCCCTGGTCGATCGCCGAGGTCGCAGCGCCGAGCCTGGCCGCGCTCAGGCGCGGCGTGGTCGCGTTCGAGATCGAGATTGCGCGCCTGGACGGCAAGCGAAAGCTCAATCAGAACCGAACCGCCGCCGATCGCGCCGGCGTGATCGCGGCGCTCGAGGCGAGCGGCGAGCCCGACGGCCGGGCGGTCGCCAAGGTGATGCGCGGGCAGGAGTGAGCCCGCGCTGCCTCTACCCCTGGGCGAGCGCCGGCGCCTAATCGACTGAACCGCAAGGCCTGTGCTGGATTGGCAGCGTGTCGTATTTGCGCTAGTGCTGGTCGTCGGAGCACAAGCTCGGTGGCGGTGCCAAACCTATTTGAGCCCGGACGCGATCGGCTCGGTGGCGACCACCGGGCGTTGGTAGGAAGCCGCGATGTCCGACAATGACGACCTCGACCTCCGCTCGCTCGACGATGCCGAGCTGGTCAAGCAGATCCAGGACGACCTCTATGACGGCCTCAAGCCCGAGGTCGAAGAAGGCGTGCACATCCTGCTCGAGCGCGGCTGGCAGCCGTACGAGGTGCTGACCGAGGCGCTGGTTGGCGGCATGACGGTCGTCGGCATCGACTTTCGCGACGGCATCCTGTTCGTGCCCGAGGTCCTGCT
The DNA here is from genome assembly GCA_963840925.1 of uncultured Alphaproteobacteria bacterium. GTDB lineage: Bacteria > Pseudomonadota > Alphaproteobacteria > Geminicoccales > Geminicoccaceae > DATAOG01. Next base: position 45,872 of record CAWJAY010000019.1, on the reverse strand, counting down.
CGCCGCCAACTCGATGAAGGGCGGCATGGCGATCCTGCGGCCGCTGCTCGCCGAGACCGGCGCGCCCGCGGTCGGCAAGATGGTGATCGGCACGGTCAAGGGCGACATCCACGACATCGGCAAGAATCTGGTCTCGATGATGCTGGAAGGCGCCGGCTTCGAGGTCGTCGATCTCGGCATCAACTGCGCGGTCGAGAAGTATCTGGATGCGCTCGAGCAGCACAAGCCGGACATCCTCGGCATGTCAGCGTTGCTGACCACGACGATGCCCTACATGAAGGTCGTGATCGACACGCTGAAGGAAAAAGGCTTGCGCGACGACTACATCGTCCTGGTCGGCGGCGCGCCGCTCAACGAGGCGTTCGCCCAGGCGGTCGGCGCCGATGCCTATTGCCGGGACGCCGCGGTCGCGGTCGAAACCGCCAAGGCGTTCGTCGCCAGGCGGCACAACCGCCAGCCGGCGCTGGCGACCGCCTGAGCGGGTGTTCATGGCGCCGCCCCCGACGTTGCCGAAGACGCTGCTGATCGCCTGCGGGGCGCTCGCCCGCGAGGTCCTGGCGCTGATCGAGCGCAACGGCTGGCGGCAGATGGAGCTCGCCTGCCTGCCGGCAAAGCTGCACAACCGGCCCGAGCGGATTGCGGCGGCGGTGCGCGCCAAGATCCGGGCCGCGCGCAAGCACTACGAGCGCATCTTCGTGCTGTACGGCGACTGCGGCACCGGCGGCGAGCTCGACCGGGTGCTGGCCGAGGAGGGCGTCGAGCGGATCGCGGGGCCGCACTGCTATGCGTTCTACCGCGGGCTCGATCGGTTCGAGACCGAGCATGACGCCGAGCCGGCCTGCTTTTATCTCACCGACTATCTCGCACGCCATTTTGAGACGCTGGTGATCAAGGGCCTGGGCCTCGACCGCCATCCCGAGCTGCTGCCGCTCTATTTCGGCAACTACGAGAAGCTCGTCTACCTCGCCCAAAGCGCCGATCCGGAGCTCGAGCGGCAGGCGAAGGCGGCAGCGCTGCGGCTCGGGCTCGCCTTCGAGCAGCGCAGCACGGGCTATGGCGGCCTCGCCGACTTCCTGCGTCGGGCGAGCTGACCCTTCCATGGCCGAGCTGATCGTCGTGTGCTGGCGCGACATTCCCGCCCAGGTGATCGTCAAGGCCGGCCGCAGCAGCGCCAAGCGGCCGCTCGATGACCGCTTCCAGGCGGCGATCGACCGGGCGGCGATGCGCGCGGGCCTGCGCGACACCGATGCCTATCTGGGCGAATGGCGGCGGACCGTCGCGCCCGCCGTCAGCGAAGATCTGGAGCGCGAGGCCGATGCCGCGGCCGCCCGCCTCGAGGCCGAGTACCCGGCCGAGCGGCTGCGCACGCTGGTTCTCAATGGCGGCCTCGAGCCGGCCAGCGGGACCGGCCCGGCATGACCGAGACCGTCGTCAGCTCCGCGACCAGGGAAGTCGTGATCGGCTTCGAGCGGCCGTTTTGCATCATCGGCGAGCGGATCAACCCGACCGGGCGCAAGCGGCTCGCGGCCGAGATGGCGGCCGGCGATTTTGCCACGGTCGAGGCTGATACGCTCGCCCAGGTCGCGGCTGGCGCCCACATGCTGGACGTCAACGCCGGCATCCCGCTCGCCGACGAGCCCAAGATCCTGGCCGAGACGATCAAGCTCGTGCAGTCGCTGACCGACCTGCCGCTCTCGATCGACTCCTCGATCGTGGCCGCGCTCGAGGCCGGGCTTGCGGCCTACCAGGGCAAGCCGCTGGTCAATTCGGTGACCGGCGAGGAGGAGCGCCTCGAGGCCGTGCTGCCGCTGATCCGGAAATATGGCGCCGCGGTGGTCGCGATCTCGAACGACGAGACCGGCATCTCCGAGGACCCGGACGTCCGCTTCGCGGTCGCCAGGCGGATCGTCGAGCGCGCCGCCGACCACGGCATCAAGCATTCCGACATCGTGGTCGATCCGCTGGTCATGCCGGTCGGCGCGCTGAACCAGGCGGGCCGCTCGGTGTTCCACCTGATCCGGCGGCTGCGCGAGGAGCTCAAGGTCAACACCACCTGCGGCGCCTCGAACATCGCCTTCGGTCTGCCCAACCGGCACGGGCTGAACGCGAGCTTCCTCGCGATGGCGATCGGCGCCGGCATGACCTCGGCGATCCTGAACCCGCTGCACGCCGAGGAGACCGCCGCGATCCTCGGCGCCGACGTGCTGATGGGCCACGACCGCGACTGCCGGCGCTGGCTGCGCGCGTTCCGGGAGCCGCCGGCCGAGGGCGACGGCAGCGAGCGGCGCGAGCGACGGCGCCGGCGGAGCTGAGCATGGCGCAAGCTTGCTAACCTGCCGACGAAGTCCCAATTGAGCATGCGGAGCACAGCGGGACAGTCGCCATGGCCCTGATGCTGAGCCGCCTGTATGACGCCTTGCGCTTGGCTAATGTGCCGGAGGACAAGGCTGGCGAGGCGGCCGAGGAAATCGCGACCTATGAGCAGGTCAAGAGCGACACTGCCCTCCTCAAGCGGATGATGGGCTTCCTTATTGCGATCGTGGTCGGCGTATTCTGGATGCAATGGCAGACGATTGCCCGGATGGGCGATATCCGAGCCGGACTCAGCGGCGTGCAAGTCGGCATCAGCAATCTCCAGAAGTCAGCTGCTCGAGATCAAGGGACAGCTCGGTAGCGCACAAGGGGGATTGGCGAGCCGAACTCGGGCAAGTTGAGCATCGACTGGGCGGAGTCGAAGGCCGACTAAGCAGGAGCGAAGGTCGGCTTGAGAACAGGCCGCCGCAATAATGACGCTTCGCCCAGCGCCGTCTACCGCCTGCCGCCGAAACCGTATGACCACGTTTCGCAAGTGAGCGAGCTCGCGCTGGTGGTATTCACGCCGTCGGGCCGGCGCGGGCGCTTTGCGGTCGGGACGCCGCTGCTCGAGGTCGCGCGCGCGCTCGGGGTCGACGTCGATTCGGTGTGCGGCGGGCGGGGCCTGTGCGGCCGCTGCCAGGTGACGATCGCCGAGGGCGAGTTCGCCAAGCACGGCATCCGCTCGGCGCGCGACCACGTGTCGCCGTTCGGCGCGGTCGAGCAGAGCTATCGCGGCCGGCGGCGGCTCGGGCCCGAAGGCCGGCTCAGCTGCCAGGCCAGGCTCCTGGGCGACGTCGTGGTCGACGTCCCGGCCGAGAGCCAGGTCCACAAGCAGGTCGTAAGGAAACGCGCCGAGGTCCGGGCGATCGAGCTCGATCCGGTCGTCCGCCTGCACTACGTCGAGGTCGCCGAGCCCGACATGGAGCACCCGAGCGGCGATCTGCAGCGGCTGCAGGACGCGCTCCGCGAGCAGTGGCAGCTGGGCGAGCTGACCTGCGACCTGCGCATGCTGCAGGCGCTCCAGCCGGCGCTCCGCCAGGGCGCCTGGAAGGTCACCGTCGCGGTCCATTTGGGCAACCGGATCATCGCGGTCTGGCCGGGCTTTCGCGATCGCGCCTTCGGGCTCGCGGTCGACGTCGGCTCGACCACGATCGCCGGCCATCTGTGCGATCTCGCCAGCGGCGAGGTGATCGCCTCGGCCGGGCTGATGAACCCGCAGATCCGCTTCGGCGAGGATCTGATGAGCCGGGTCTCCTACGTGATGATGAACCCAGGCGGCGAGGTCGAGATGACCCGCGCCGTCCGCGAGGCGGTGGCGCGCCTCGCCGAGCAGGTCGCGGCCGAGGCCAGGATCGATCCGCGCGAGATCTTGGAGCTCACCTTCGTCGGCAATCCGATCATGCACCACCTGCTGCTCGGCATCGACCCGACCGAACTCGGCGGCGCGCCGTTCGCGCTCGCGACCAACGAGGCGATCACGTTGTGGGCGACCGAGCTTGACCTCTTGGGCGTGCACCCGAACGCCCGGGTCTACGTGCTGCCGTGCATCGCCGGCCACGTCGGCGCCGATACCGCGGGCGTGCTGCTGTCGGAGACGCCGCATCTGGCCGACGAGATGACGCTGGTCGTCGACATCGGCACCAATGCCGAGATCGTGCTCGGCAACCGGCAGCGGCTGCTCGCCGCCTCGTCGCCGACCGGCCCCGCCTTCGAGGGCGCTCAGATCTCCTGCGGCCAGCGCGCGGCGCCGGGCGCGATCGAGCGGGTCCGGATCGACGCCTTGACGCTCGAGCCGCGCTTCAAGGTGATCGGCTCCGACCTGTGGTCGGACGAGCCGGGCTTCGTCGAGGCGACCCGCCAGACCGGCGTCACCGGCATCTGCGGCTCGGGGATCATCGAGGCGCTGGCCGAGATGTTTCTGGCCGGCATCCTGCGGCGCGACGGCACGATCGACGGTGCCTGCGCCGCCCGCAGCCCGCGCGTTCAGGCCGATGGCCGGACGTTTTCCTACCTGCTGCATGCCGGGGAACCGGAGCTGCGGATCCTGCAGACCGACGTCCGCGCGATCCAGCTCGCCAAGGCGGCGCTCTACGCCGGCGCCCGGCTGCTGATGGACCACCAGGGCATCGAGCGGGTCGAGCGGATCACGCTCGCCGGCGCGTTCGGCAGCCACATCGACGTCAAGTATGCGATGGTGCTGGGCCTGATCCCCGACTGCGATCTGGCCAAGGTCGGCTCCGCCGGCAACGCCGCCGGCACCGGCGCCCGGATCGCGCTGCTCAACCGCGCCGCGCGCGCCGAGATCGAGCGGCTGGTCAAGCGGATCGAGAAGATCGAGACCGCGGTCGAGCCGCGGTTTCAGGAGCACTTCGTCGCCGCGATGGCGATCCCCCACGCGAGCGCCCCCTACCCCAACCTCGCCGCGATCGTCGCGCTGCCGCTGCCGGGCCCCGCGAACGCGCCGTCCGCGAGCGATCGGCCGCAGCGCCGGCGACGGCGGGCCTGATCGGCGGCCGCGGCCCGATTCTCACGCCGCGCGCACGGTTAATCCCTTCCGCTTCGCCTGCGCTTACGGCAAGCTAGCGGGCAATGGGACCGTATGAGCATCCAAGCGCCATGCAGCGAGGCTCGAGGACGCGGGCGCCGGTATCGGGGCGCGCCGGCTCGCGCCAGACCGGGACGTCATGAACGAGCGACCGGAGTTCCCGCCGCTCTACCGGCCGTTCGCGGTCACGCCCGACCTGGACCCCTTCGAGCGCTGCCTCGAGGTCGCGGCCGAGGGCGCCGAAGCCGGCACGCTGCTCTGGAGCATCGGCCAGGACGCCTGCGAATGCGCCGTGGTCCTGGCGCCGGAGCAGTCGCTCGAGGCCTCGCTGCCGGTCGTGCTGGTCGCGATGCTGGCGCTCGGCGATGGCCTGGGCTCCCTGGTGCCGCCGCTGGTCGCGGTCACCTTCGGCTGGCCGGACCGGCTCGAGATCAATGGCGGCGTGGTCGGCGGGGTGCGGATGGCCAGCGCCCCGACCGCAGCCCCGGCGCTGCCCCCGGACTGGCTGGTGATCGGCTTCGGCGTGGCGTTGCGCGGCTCCTGGGGCGACGACAAGCCGGCCAGCGAAGTGCACCGGACCACGCTCGCCGACGAGGGCTGCGCCGAGGTCGAGACCATCGAGCTTCTGGAGGCCTTCGCGCGGCATTTCCTGGCCTGGATCAACCGCTGGCAGGAAGATGGCGTCGGTCCGGTCGTGCAGGCCTGGATGAGCCGCGCGACCGGGCTGGGCAAGCCGGTCGCGATCGAGGTCGGCGGCCAGATGCGCCAAGGCACCTTCGCCGGCCTGGCCGAGAACGGGGCGATGCGTCTGGCCAAGGAGGGGGTCACCCAGACGGTCTCGCTCGACGAGGCGATGCGCGTGCCGAGCTGGTCGGTCTAGGTCGCGCCGCGAGCGCTCGCCGGGGCTGCCTGATCGCGATGGAGACGACGATGGACGAGGATGTGTTCAACATGAGCCTGCGCAAGTTCCTCAAGAAGGTCGGCGTGACCTCGCAGCGCGAGATCGAAAAGGCGGTCCGCGCGGCGATCGACCAGGGCCGGCTCAAGGGCCACGAGACGCTGGAGGCCAAAGTCACGATCACGATCGGCGACGTCCGGCTCGCGGAGACGATCGACGGCAGGATCGAACTCGCGTAGTCAGGGGTCGAAAGGGGGAGCAAGCGGTGGCCAAGCCCGTGGTTTACGGACCCGCCTACAGCACCTTTGCCCGCACCGTGCGGCTCGCCCTCGAGGAAAAGGGCGTCGACTACGACCTGGTCGAGATCGATCTGCTGGCCGGCGCCGTGCAGACGCCGGAGTACCTCGCCCGGCATCCGTTCGCCAAGGTGCCGGCGTTCGAGCACGACGGCTTTGCGCTCTACGAGACCGACGCGATCACCCGCTACGTCAACGAGGCCTTTGCGGGCACCGAGCTGGCGCCTTCGGACCCCAAGGGCCGCGCCCGGATGGCGCAGGCGATCAACGTCATCGGCAACTACGGCTATCCCAGCCTGATCACCGCGATCTTCCTCCAGCGGGCGCTGATGCCGATGCTGGGCCAGGCTTCGGACGAAGCCGTGATCGCCGCCGCGCTGCCCAAGGCCGAAACCACGCTGGACGCGCTCGAGCAGCTGATCGACGGCAATCCCTATCTCGCCGGCGACCGCTTGAGCCTTGCCGACCTGCTGTTGATCCCGATCTACGACTACGTCGCGCAGATCCCGGACGGCCAGAAGCTGCTCGAGGCGAGGCCCAACCTGCGCCGCTGGTGGCAGCGGGTGCAGACCCGGCCGAGCGTCGCCCGGACCAAGCCGCAGCTGGGCTGACCCCGTGTCGGCCGAGCCGCGCCCGGCCGAGCCGACAGCGACGTCTTCGGTGACGATCCGCTTCGCGACCGCCGCCGATGCCGCGACCATCGTCCGGCTGATCCGGGCGCTGGCCGACTATGAGCACCTGATCGAGCACGTGCGGATCAGCGAGGCCGACGTCCTGCGCGACGGCTTCGGCGCGCGCCCCCGCTTCGAATGCCTGCTCGCCGAGGCCGAGGGTGCCACGCTCGGTTTTGCCCTCTTCTACCACACCTATTCGACCTTCGCGGGCCGGCCCGAGGTCTGGGTCGAGGACATCTTCGTCGGCGAGGCGGCGCGTGGCCGGGGCATCGGCCGCAAGCTGATGGCGCGGCTCGCCGCGATCGCGCTCGAGCGCGACTGCGCGCACCTGGCGCTTTCGGTCCTGCACTGGAACCCCGCGCGCGACTTCTACCAGCAGCTAGGTCTGGAGCACGTCCAGGACTGGCTGTCGTACCGGATCGATCGCGACGGCCTCCAGCGTCTCGCCGCCGACCCGTCATGATCACTCGCTAGCCTTGGCAAGGCGCCCGGATTGGGCGCAGCGATCGGAGGTCAGGCAAGCCATGGTACGCGACCATCATCCCGAGTGCCTGGTGCAGACCGAGTGGCTGCAGGCGCATCTGGCCGACCCGGATCTGCGGGTCTTCGAGTGCACGACCCATCTGCGGCCGGCGGCGCCCGAGGACGGCGTGCCCTACCATCCCGAAGCCGGCCGCGCGGACTACGATCAGGGCCACATCGCGGGCGCGGGCTTCCTCGATGTGCCAGGTGCGCTGTCGCGGCCGGATGCGCCGGTCCACTTCACGATGCTGCCGCCGGCCGAGTTCGCCGCGGCGATGTCGCGCCACGGCATCGGCGATGGCACCCGGGTCGTGCTCTACAGCCGCGAGCGCGCGATGTGGGCGACCCGGGTCTGGTGGATGCTGCACGCGATGGGCTTCGATCAGGCCGCGGTGCTCGATGGCGGGTTCGAGAGGTGGCTGGCCGAAGGCCGTCCGGTCGATACCGAGCCCTGCCGCTATCGGCCCGCGAGCTTCACGGCGCGCCCCCGCCCGGAGCTGGTCGTCGACAAGCAGGATGTAATGGCGGCGCTCGACCAGCCCGGCGCCTGCCTGATCAACACGTTGACCGAAGCCGATTTCAAAGGTGACGAGCCGTCGCGTTACGGCCGCCCCGGCCGCGTGCCCGGGAGCGTCAATCTGCCCTGGCCCGGGCTCACCGATCCCGAAAGCCACCGCTTCATCCCGCTCGACGAGGCCAAGCGACGGCTGGACGCGCTCGGCACGGGCGCGGCCGAGCGGATCATCTGCTATTGCGGCGGCGGCATCTCGGCGACCGAGGGCCTCTTTCTGCTGCACCGGCTGGGCTATTCCAACCTCGCCCTCTACGACGCCTCGATGGCCGAGTGGGCGCGCGACCCGAGCCTGCCGATCGAGCGCGGTTAGCGCCGCCCGGGCGGCTGCTGGCCGCATGCGGCCAGCTCCGCGATCACCTGCTCGAACGACGGCCGGGCGCTCGCCCATTGCTCCGGCGAGGTGCGTGCCAACGGTGCTTCGGCGACCAGCGCATAGACCGCGGCCGCGCCCTCGAAGGTGAGCGGCGAGAGGCCCACGGCCGCGAAGGTCCTGGCGATCTCCTCCATCTCGCCGATCCAGCGATGCGCCTTGGGCACCATGGCCGGGACGCTCCCTTGCATCCGCTCGAGCATGGCGGCCTGGCTCAGCGCCAGCTCGGCATCGAGCGCCGCGCCGACGCCCAGCCGCTCGGCGGCGATCTTGAGCTCGGCCATGACCGCGGTCGTGCCCTTGGTCAGCGCCGCGTAGCACATCTTGAGCGCGGATGCGTCGCCCGGCCGCGCGCTGACTACCCGCACGTCGAGGCCACAGGCACGCAGCTCTTCGAACTCCGGGGCCGCGGCGCCGGCGGCGTAAAAGCGCGTGCCTGCGGCGCCGGGCCGGGGCGGCGGGCCGATGATCCCGGCATCGACGAAGCGGGCGCCGGCCGCCTCGACGGTCGCGCCGACCCGGCGCGCGGTCTCGGGTGCCACCGCGTTGCAGTCGACGTAGAGGAGATCGCCGCCGGTCGCGTGGAGCGCGGCCGCGATCCGCTCCGCCAATGCGTCCGCCTGCGCCGGCACCAGGATCGAGAGCAGCGCGTCCGCAGCGCGCACCAGCGCGGCGTCGTCGCCGAGATCCTCGATCCCGGCCTTGGCGGCGAGCGCGCGCGTCCGTCCGCTGCGGCCGGCAAGACAGGTCACGACCCGCAGGCCGCTCGCCTTGAGCACGGACCCGACGCTGTGGCCCATGTCGCCAGGTGCCATGATCGCAACCGTCGAGATCGTCACAGGGGTCATCTCCCTCCAGGTCCGACGGACCATGCCTCAAGCGCCGCGGGCGGTCGACAGGGGCGCCAGTTTGCCAGATGATGCGCCGCGGTCCACCCATTCGGCGCGCGCGACCGACTGCGGAGCCGGCTGATGACGGAGCTCACCCAGAGGACGATCTGGCGGGCGCGCCACGCGATCCTGCCGTTGATCCGGCAGACGCCCTTGATCCGTTCCGAGGCGCTGAGCGCGCGGCTCGGCCGCAACGTCCACCTGAAGCTCGAGACCGAGCAAGAGACCGGTGCCTTCAAGCTTCGGGGTGCCACTAACCGGCTCTTGCAGCTGAGCCCGGCCGAACGCCAGCGGGGCGTGGTCACGGCCTCGACCGGCAATCACGCGCGCGCGCTCGCCCACGCGGCAAGGGTCCAGGGCGTGCCCGCGGTCGTCTGCATGTCGCCGCTGGTGCCGCAGAACAAGGTCGAGGCGGTCCGCGCGCTGGGTGCCGAGGTGCAGATCGTCGGGCGCAATCAGGACGAGGCCGAGCTGGTCGCGATCGAGCTCGCCGCCGAGCGCGGCCTGACCTTCGTCTCGGCATTCGACGATCCCTGGGTGATCGCCGGCCAGGGCACGATCGGGCTGGAGCTCTTGGAGGACCTGCCGGCGCTCGATGCCGTGCTGGTGCCGCTCTCGGGCGGCGGGCTGATCGGCGGCATCGCGCTCGCCCTGAAGAGCGCCGACCCCTCGATCCGAGTGATCGGCGTCTCGATGGAGCGGGGGCCGGCGATGGTCCAAAGCCTCGCCGCCGGGCGACCGGTCGCGGTCGAGGAGGAGGAGAGCCTGGCCGATTGCCTGGGCGGCGGCATCGGCCTCGACAATCGCTATACCTTCGCGCTGGTCCGGGGGCACGTCGATCAGACCATGCTGGTCAGCGAGGCCGAGATCGCAGCCGCGATGCGCCACTGCTACTGGCAGGAGCGGCAGATCGTCGAGGGCGGTGCCGCGGTCGGGGTTGCGGCGCTGCTCGCTGGCAGGAGCCTGCCGCCGGGCGACAACCTGGCGGTGGTCCTGAGCGGCGGCAACGTCGACCTGCGGCGGTTCACCGAGATCGTCACCGGCGCCGACTGAGGGCAGCGCGCATGCCGGTCCTGGTCCTGAGCGAAGCCGAGCTGCGCCAGTGCGTGCGCCTCGACCTGGAGCTGGTCGATGCGGTCGGCGACGCCTTCACCGCGCTGGCCTCAGAGAGCCCGGTCGTGCCACCGAGCCTGCAGATCGCGCTGCCGGACGTGACCGCCGAGGTCGACGTCCGGGCCGGGTATGCGGCCGAGACCGGCCGCCTCGAGGCGCTGCATCTCGACCATGGCTGGCTCACGGACCTGGGGGCCGCGGCGGCCGGAGCGGTCGCGGCGCGGTCACTGGCGCCGGCCGAGGCCAGGGTCGCAGGCGTGCTCGGTGCCGGGATCCAGGCGCGCCTCCAGATCGAGGCGCTGACGCTGGTCCGGCCGATCGAGCGGGTCCTGGTGTGGGCGCGCGCTGCCGCCAAAGCCGAGGTCTTCGCCGATCAGCTGGCCGATCGTCTGGGCCTCGATGTGCTGCCGGTCGCGAGCGTGGAGCGTCTGGTGCTGGAAGCGGAGGTCGTGGTCACCGCGACCGCTGCCCGTGCGCCGCTGGTGGTCGCCGACTGGCTGCATCAAGGCCTGCACGTGACCGCGATCGGCGCCGATGCCCCGGACAAGAATGAGCTCCATCCCGCGGTCCTGGCGCGCGCCGACCGCCTGGTCTGCGACCGCCGCGCCGAGTGCGCGCGCCGGGGCGAGCTGCACCATGCGCTGGCGGCGCATCCCGGGCTCGAGGCGATCGAGCTCGGCGAGATCACCGCCGGCCGCCAGCCTGGCCGGCAGGGCGAGGGCGAGATCACGGTCTGCGATCTGGCCGGCACCGGCGCCCTGGACAGCGCGGTCGCTCTGCTCGCCTATCGCAAGGCGTGCGCGGCCGGGCTCGGGAGCATGATCGCCGACTGAGCGCCCCCGGCCAGTGCGGCCGGTGCTACGTGCTACTACTCGGTCTGGGTCTGCGGCTGCCGCTCGCCGTAGATCTCGGAGATCCGGGCCATCAGCGCCGGATCGCTCTGGGCCGCCTGACTGATCTGGCGATATTCGTCGACCGTGATGCCCTCGGACTGCTGGATCACGGCGACCAGCTCGCCGTTGGCCTGCTCGCGCATCTGGGTCGCCTCGGTCTCGTTCTGCGCACCCTGGATGCGCGGCGTCCACTGCTCGATCAGCTTGTTGACCGCGAGCGCCGCGGTCACGAACGACTCCAGCTTCGCCTGCTGGTACTGCTCTTGAGCCTGTGACGCGCCGATCGGCAGAGACACGAGCGACAAGGCCACGATCATGGCGCCGGTGGCGCGCCGGATGACAGATGTCACAACAGATCCTTTCAGAGGAAGACGTTCGAGATCAAATCGGCGAACGTCCGGGGCGCTCATCTATTCCCGCGCGATCGGCCAGGCTTTGTTGCCCGGCGGCCCGCTCGCCGCTGCGCGCCTGGCGAGGAACGCCTGCCTTGACCTTGGGCGCGCGGGCGGTCATCACGCTTCGATGGGGCATCGGGCGAAGCGGTCGTGAACGGTTGGCCATGGGTCCTGGTGCTCGCGGTCGAGGTCAGCTTCGGGCTGCCGGTGCTGGCCGAGCCGGTGAGCCTGGACGGCCTCACCTTCAGCGACGAGCTCGGCGGGTTCGACATCGTCGGGGCGTCCGGCAGCGGCTCGCTCGAGGACCCGTTCGTGGTCGTCGAGGACATCACCGCCGACGGGCCCGCGATACTGACCATCCGCGGCATGAGCCATCGCTTCGGCAACCGGATCCGCTCGCACCACGAGATCGGCTTCGCGCTGACCAAGATCCTGCGCAACCGGACCCAGCGGCCCTGGTCGTTCTTCAATCTCGAGCTGCGCGAGTTTCTCGACCACGCGAGCCCGTTTGGCGACGGCCTGTCGTTCGGCCAGGCGAGCCAGGCCGGGCGGCCGTTTCGCTCCGACCAATTCACCGACACTCTCGACACGACCGAGCCGTTCGACGGCGTCCAGTTCCTCGGCGCCGAGGTCGGGGCGGACGAGACCGTGGTGGTCAACGTCGTGATCACCGACACTACGCCGCGCTGGGAGTTCTATCTGCTGCAGAGCGAGGACAGCCCGCTGGCGGCGCTGGCGCCGCTCAAGATCACCAACTGATGCGATCGGTGCCGCCATACCATGTTGCGCGAGAAAACCCGGACCGACGCGTGTTGACGACTGTCGGTGTCGACCTCGGGCGCGGCGCGCCACGGTCGCCCGCATCGGCGCAGCCGGAACAGCGGTCAAAACGGTGGCCTGCCGGGGTTCGAGCTGCTACGATCGGGCCGCGCTCGACTGCGCGGAGCGAACCGGCATGAAACCATCGTTTCACGAGGACTTCGGTCGCCACGACGAAGTCCGAAGTGGCACTGACCGCAGCTTTGGCCTGACCGTCGGCGGCATTCTACTGGTGATTGTAGCCGCCCGCAGCTACTTTCACGGCGTCGGCTGGGTTCAATACGGACTGGCCGCAATCGGGTTGATCCTGATCCTGCTCGGGCTGGTCGCGCCCTGGACGCTGCGCGGGCTCAATCGCGCCTGGCTGAAGCTCGGGCTGTTCATGTTCCAGTTCGTCAACCCGGTCGTGCTCGGCCTGATCTACGCCAGCGTGATCGTCCCGACGGGCCTCTTGATGCGCCTGACCGGCCGCGACGCGCTCGGCCTCAAGTTCGACGATCGGGCGCAAAGCTACTGGGTCGTCCGGGATCCGCCCGGCCCCGCTCCCCAGTCGATGACCGATCAGTTCTAGTCCCCATCGTCCAGCTCAGAGGTGCCACGATGTCGTTCATCGCCGAGCTCTGGCGGTTCATGCGCGTCCGCAAGAAGTACTGGCTGCTGCCGGTGGTCCTGATGATGGCCCTGTTCGGCGGCCTGATCGTGCTGACCCAGGGCAGCGCCGTGGCACCGTTCATCTACACTATCTTCTGAGTGAGGCTGATGCGCATTCTCGGTCTGTCCGCGTTCTACCACGACAGCGCCGCCGCGCTGCTCGAGGACGGCAGGATCGTCGCCGCCGCCCAGGAGGAGCGCTTCACCCGCAGGAAGCACGACTCGGCTTTCCCCAAGCACGCCGCCGCCTACTGCCTGGCGGCGGCCGGCGTCGGGCTCGACCAGGTCGACCACATCGCGTTCTACGACAAGCCGTTCCTCAAGTTCGAGCGCTTGCTCGAGACCTACCTCGCGTTCGCGCCCAAAGGCTTCACGTCGTTCCGGATGGCGATGCCGGTCTGGCTGAAGGAGAAGCTGTTCCAAAAGCGCCTGCTGACCGAGAAGCTCAAGGAGCTCGGCGGCGAGCGCGACCCGACCGAGCGGCTGCTGTTCGCCGAGCACCACCAGAGCCACGCCGCGAGCGCGTTCTTCCCCTCTCCGTTCGAGGAAGCGGCGGTCCTGACCATCGACGGGGTCGGCGAATGGGCGACCACCAGCGTCGGCGTCGGCCGCGGCCACGATCTCAAGATGCTCAAAGAGCTGCATTTCCCCCATTCGCTCGGCCTGCTGTACTCGGCGCTGACCTACTACACCGGCTTCAAGGTCAACTCCGGCGAATACAAGGTCATGGGCCTGGCGCCCTACGGCGAGCCGAAATACGCCCAGCTGATCTTCGACCATCTGCTCGATCTGAAGCAGGACGGCACGTTCCGCCTCAATCAGGAGTATTTCGACTACTGCACTGGGCTGAGGATGACCAACGCCCGGTTCGACCAGCTGTTCGGCGGGCCGGCGCGCAAGCCCGAGCAGCGGGTGACCCAGCGCGACATGGATCTGGCCGCCTCGATCCAGGTCGTGACCGAGGAGGTGATGCTCCGGCTGACCCGGGCGCTGGCCAACGAGACCGGGCAGAAGAACCTGTGCATGGCCGGCGGCGTCGCGCTCAATTGCGTCGCCAATGGCAAGATCCTGCGCGATGGCCGGTTCGAGCGGATCTGGATCCAGCCCGCGGCCGGCGATGCCGGCGGCTCGCTCGGCGCGGCGCTCGCCGCCCACCACCTGTTCAAGGGCCAGCCGCGCCGGCTGGACGGCGCGCTCGACGGCATGGCCGGCGCCTATCTCGGGCCGGCGTTCGAGCAGGTCGAGATCGAGCAGCGGCTGCGCGCCGCCGGCGCCGTGTTCGAGGTCGTGGGCGACGACCAGATGATCGCCGGCACCGCCGATGCGCTGGTCGACGGCAAGGCGGTCGGCTGGTTCCAGGGCCGGATGGAGTTCGGTCCGCGCGCGCTCGGCGCCCGCTCGATCCTGGGCGACGCGCGCTCGCCGACGATGCAGAAACTTTTGAACCTGAAGGTCAAGTACCGGAAGTCATTCCGGCCGTTCGCGCCTTCGGTCCTGCGCGAGCAGGTCGCCGACTGGTTCGAGCTCGACGACGACAGCCCGTACATGCTGCTCGTCGCCGACGTGATCCCGAGCCGGCGCCGGCTGATGAACGAGGACGAGGAGTTGCTGTTCGGGATCGACAAGCTGAACGTCGTGCGCTCGGAGATCCCGGCGGTCACCCACGTCGACTACTCGGCGCGCATCCAGACCGTGCACGCCGACACCAACCCCCGCTACCACCGCCTGCTCGGCGCCTTTCAGGAGCGCACCGGCTGCCCGGTGCTGGTCAACACCAGCTTCAACGTGCGCGGCGAACCGATCGTGTGCACGCCCGAGGACGCCTTCCACTGCTTCATGGGCACCGAGGTCGAGATGCTGGTCGCGGGCAACTGCGTGCTGGCCAAGGACCGCCAGGACCAGGCGCTGAAGCGGGACTACAAGGACGCCTTCGAGCTCGACTGAGGACGACGCCTCAGGCACCGTCGAACACGAGCTGGACTTTCATGTGCCGCCGGCGATCCAGGGCGGCGGCAAAGGCGGTGTCGCGCTCGGCGGCGCTGAAGGTGCCGGTCAGCAAAGCGGAAACGTCGAGCCGGCCGCTGGTCAGCGCCTCGACCGCCTGGCCGAACTCGTCGTGGAAGCGGAAGGTGCCGACCAGCTCGATCTCCTTGGGCGTGAGCCTGGTCAGCGGCAGCGCGAGCTCGCCGGAAGGCAGCATGCCGAGCTGCACGATCCGGCCGCCCGGGCGCACGCACTCCAGGCAACTGACCAACGCGTGCGGATTGCCGGACGCCTCGAAGGCGGCATCGAACCAGCCCTTGTCCGCCTGATAGGCGGCAACCCGCTCGGGCTCGGCCCGGGCATCGATCGTCTCGTCGGCGCCGACGCTGTGCGCGACCGCGAGCGGCTCGGGTGCGATGTCGGTGACGGTGATCCGGGCGGCGCCGGCCGATCTGGTCGCGATGCAGGTCAGCGCGCCGATCGGGCCGCAGCCGGTGATCAGCACCTTGCGGCCGAGCAGATCGCCCGCGCGCCGGACCGCGTGCAGGCAGACCGCGAGCGGCTCGGCGAGCGCCGCGACGCCGTAGGGCAGTGTCGGCGGGACCACGTGACACTGGCTCTCGAGGCAGACCAGCTGCTCCTGGAACGCGCCCTGAACGTGCGGAAAGACCGCGGCGCTGCCGTAGAACGTCATGCGCCGGCAGAGGTTGGTCCGCCCGGCCTGGCAGGCGCGGCATTGCCAGCAGGGCTGGCTCGGGTTGACCGCGACCCGGTCGCCGACCCGCACCCGGGCGACCTCCCGCCCGACTTCGACCACCTCGCCCGCGACCTCGTGGCCGAGGATCAGGGGCTCGCGCAGCGCGAAATCGCCGACCCGGCCCTCATAGTAGTAGTGCAGGTCCGAGCCGCAGATGCCGCCGGCGCCGAAGCGGACACGCACCTGGTCCGGCCCGAGCGCCGCCTCCGGCCGCTCCTCCAGCCTGAGATCCTTGGCGGCATGCAGCACACAGACGCGCATCGCACCCCCTCCGCGGCGGTTTCAGCGGAGCCTAACACGGGCCCGGCACCTGCGACAGAACGGCACGCGCGGCTGACCGCCGCCGCCGCCATTTCTACGTTAGCAGCTGGCGGAACCCCGCGGCTCGCGCCGCATCCGCAGGTGGTCTCGTCGAGCACGGGAGGCACATGGACCTCGACCCTCTGCTGCTGTCCCGGGTGCAGTTCGCGGTCGCGATCTCGTTCCACATTCTGTTCCCCGCATTCACGATCGGGCTCGCGGCCTGGCTCGTGGTGCTGGAGGCGCGCTGGTATGCAAGCGGGCGCGCGCTCTTTCTCGAGCTGTCCGAGTTTTGGACCCGGATCTTTGCCGTCTCCTTCGGCATGGGGGTGGTCTCGGGCGTGGTCATGTCGTTCCAGTTCGGCACCAACTGGAGCCGGCTGTCCGAGAGTGCGGGCAACGTGCTGGGCCCGCTGTTGAATTATGAGGTGGTGAGCGCCTTCTTCCTGGAGGCGACCTTCCTCGGCATCCTGTTGTTCGGCCGCCGGCGGGTCGCCCCCTGGCTGCACTTCACCGCCGCCTGCATGGTGGCACTCGGGACCCTGATGTCGGCCTTTTGGATTCTTTCCGCGAATAGCTGGATGCAGACGCCTGCGGGCTTCGAGGTGCGCGATGGCATCTTCTTCGTGACCAGCTGGTGGGCGGTGGTGTTCAACCCGTCCTTCCCTTATCGCCTCGCGCACATGGTGACCGCGGCGTTCCTGACGACCGCGTTCGTGGTCGCGGGCGTCAGCGCCTGGCACCTGCTCAAGGAGCGGATGGTCCCGCACGCGCGCATCGGCTTTTCGATGGCGATTGGCCTGATCACGGTGCTGGCGCCGTTGCAGATCCTGCTCGGCGACCTGCACGGCCTGAACACGCTCGAGCATCAGCCGGCCAAGGTCGCCGCAATGGAGGGCCATTGGCACGACCAGCCGGGCGCGCCCTTGATCCTGTTCGCGCTGCCCGACCAGGCGGCCGCGACCAATCACTACCAGGTCGCGATCCCCAAGCTCGCGAGCCTGATCCTGACCCATCGGCTGGATGGCCGGGTGCCCGGGCTGAACCAGTGGCCGGCCGAGGACCGGCCGTACGTGCCGCTGGTCTTCTTCGCGTTCCGGATCATGGTCGGCCTGGGCGTCCTGATGCTGGCGGTCGCCGCCGCCGGGCTTTGGCTGCGCCTGCGCGGGCGGCTCTACGATGCCGGCTGGTTCCACAAGCTCGCCCTCGCCTGCACCCCGATCGGCTTCATCGCCTTGCTGGCCGGCTGGGTGACCACCGAGTCCGGCCGCCAGCCCTGGGTGATCTACGGCCTGATGCGGACCGCGGACGCGGTCACGCCGGCGGTGACCGGGGCGGCGGCGCTGACCTCGCTCGCGGCGTTCGTGATCGTCTATGGCCTGATCTTCCTGGCCGGCATCTACTACATGCTGCGCCTGGTGCAGCGAGGCCCGCAGCCGGCGGAGCCGGACCGCGAGACGCACGGGCGGCCGGCGCGACCGCTCTCGGCGGCCTGACGATGAGCGATCTCGGCATCGATCTGACGCTCGCCTGGGCCGGGATCATCGTGCTCGCGGTGGTCATGTACGTGCTGCTCGACGGCTTCGATCTCGGGGTCGGCATCCTGTTCCCGTACGCGCCAGGCGATCAGGACCGCGATCTGATGATGACTTCGGTGGCACCGATCTGGGACGGCAACGAGACCTGGCTCGTGCTCGGCGGGGCGGCGCTGTTCGGCGCCTTCCCGCTCGCCTATGCGGTGATCCTCTCGGGCACCTACCTGCCGCTCCTGATCATGCTGATCGCGCTGATCCTGCGCGGCGTCGCGTTCGAGTTCCGCTTCAAGGCGACCACCGGCCGGCATCTCTGGGACAAGGCGTTCCACTACGGCTCGCTGCTCGCGACCGTGGCCCAGGGCCTGGTCCTCGGCAGCTTCATCCAGGGCTTCGAGGTCGAGGGCCGCTCATACGCAGGCGGCATGCTCGACTGGCTGACGCCGTTTGCGGTCATGACCGGGATCGCGCTGGTCGCAGGCTATGCGCTGCTCGGCTGCTGCTGGCTGATCTGGAAGACCGAGGATGGCCTGCAGGATTGGGCGTTCCGGATCGCGCGGCCGCTGCTGCTCGCGGTGCTCGCTTTCGTCGCCGTGGTCAGCGTCTGGACGCCGCTGCGCGAGCCCGCGATCGCCGAGCGCTGGTTCGGCTGGCCCAATCTGTTGTACCTGTCGCCGGTCCCGGTCGTGACCGCGCTGGTCGCCTTTGGCCTCTGGCGGGCGATCGGGCGGCGGCGCGAGCGGCTGCCGTTCCTGTTCGCGATGAGCCTCTTCCTGTTGTCGTTCCTCGGCCTCGGCATCAGCCTGTGGCCGTACGCGGTCCCACCCGCGATCACGATCTGGGCCGCCGCCGCCCCACCCCAGACGCAGATATTCCTGCTCGTCGGCGTCGGTGCGCTGCTGCCGGTCATTCTCGGCTATACGGCGTTTTCCTACTACGTCTTCCGCGGCAAGGTCCGGCCCGGCGAGGGCTATCACTAGCGGGCGGTCCGCGGCGTCCTCAGAGGGCGATCAGCGCGGCGGCGACCCGGCGATCCTCGGCAAGCAGCAGATTGTAGGTGCGGCAGGCGGCGCCGGTGTCCATCGCCTCGATGACGATGCCATCCGCCCTGAGCGTGGCGCGTAGCTCGGCCGGGACGATCGCGAAGCGGGCGCCGCAGCCCAGGACCAGGATCTCGACCGCAGGCTCGGCGGCCCGGATCGGCGCCAGGCTCTCGGCCGTGACCTGTTCCGGGGCCGAGACCGGCCAGGCGAGCGTCCGCTCGCGCAGCAGCAGCACCGAGCCCGCGTGCCGGTGGCCGGCGATCCGGAAGCCGCCGGCGTCGTAGCCCTGGATCAGATGGCGGCCGGCGTCCACGGGCTCAGGGGCGGGCTCAGGCAGGCTTGGCCGCCGGCACCGCCGCCTCGCCAGCCCGGCGCAGCTTGAAGTGGACCAAGACCGGCGTTGCGACATAGACCGTGGAATAGGTGCCGCAGATCACGCCCCAGATCATCGCGATCGTGAAGCCCCGGATCACCGGGCCGCCGAACACGACCAGCGCCAGCAGCGCGAGCAGCGTGGTCAGCGAGGTCATCACGGTGCGTGCCAGCGTCTCGTTGATCGAGAGATCGATCAGCTCGGGCAGCGGCAACGACTTGTACTTGCGCAGATTCTCGCGCACGCGATCGTAGATGACGACGGTGTCGTTCAACGAATAGCCCACGATGGTCATGATCGCGGCGACCGAGGCGAGGTTAAACTCCAGATTGAAGAGGCAGAACAGGCCCACGGTCGTGATCGAATCGTGGATCAGGCAGATGACCGCGCCGATCCCGTACTGCCATTCGAAGCGGAACCAGACGTAGACCAGGATCGCAAGGATGGCATAGACGACCGCCTGGGTCCCGGCCCAGAGCAGCTCCGAGCTGACCTTCGGGCCGACGAACTCGACCCGCCGATACGAGATGTCCTGGCCGAACTGCGCCGCGAGCGCGGTCTTGACCTTGCTGACCGCGGCCTGCTGCGCCTCCTCGCCCCCCTCCTGGCGCTGGATCCGGATCAGAACGTCGTTGGCGCTGCCGAACTCCTGCAGCGCCACCTCGCCCAGCCCGAGACCGTCGAGGGCCTGGCGCATGCCGGCGAGATCGGCCTGCTCGCCCGGCATCCCCGCCTCGATGACGATGCCGCCCTGAAAGTCGATCCCGAAGTTCAGGCCTTTGAGCGGCACCAGGATCAACGTGCCACAGAATCATCACGGCCGTGATCGCGTAGGCCACGTATTCGTACCGCATGAAGCGGAACTTGGTGTTGTCGGGTACCAGCCGGAGGCCGCGCATGGCCGGGTCCTCAAACGGGCAGCATGGCCGGGCGCGCGCGCCACAGCCAGCTCGCGACCAGCAATCGGCTGAGACTGATCGCGGTGAACATCGTCGTGATGATGCCGATGCCAAGCGTCACCGCGAAGCCGCGCACCGGACCGGAGCCGAACGCGTAGAGCAGCACCGCCGCGATCAAGGTCGTCAGATTGGCATCGATGATCGTCCGCTGCGCCTCGCGGAAGCCGGCATCGACCGCGGCGAGCGGCGTGCGGCCGCGGCGCGCCTCCTCGCGGATCCGCTCGTAGATCAGCACGTTGGCATCGACCGCCATGCCGATCGTCAGCACGATGCCGGCGATGCCGGGCAGGGTCAGCGTCGCCTGCAACGCCGAGAGCGCGCCGAACATCAAGAACAGATTGGCGACCAGAGCCAGGTCGGCGATGATCCCGAACAGCCCGTAGTAGACGACCATGAACACCATCACGGCCGCGAACGCGACCACGCCGGCGATCTTGCCGGCCCGGACCGAGTCGGCGCCGAGATCGGGCCCGACGCTGCGCTCCTCGACGATCTCGAGCGGCGCCGGCAGCGCGCCTGCCCTCAGCAGGACCGCAAGCTCGTCGGCCGATTGGGTCGTGAAGCTGCCCGAGATCACGCCGCTGCCGCCCAGGATCGGCTCGCGGATCCGCGGCGAGCTGATCACCTTGCCGTCGAGCACGATCGCGAGCAGCTCGCCGACGTGCTCGCGGGTGACCTCGCCGAACTTGCGGGCGCCGACCGAATTGAAGCGGAAGCTCACGACCGGCTGGTTGTCCTGGTAGGTCGGCTGGGCGTCGACCAGGCTCTCGCCGCTGACCTCGATCCGCTTGCGGACCACGACCTGCTCGCCACCGCCCTGCTCGCTGCTCGGCATCAGCTCCGAGCCGGGTGGCAGGTTGCCGGCCAGCGCCTGCTGCAGCGGCACCTCGAGGTCGACCAGGTGGAAGGTCAGCTTGGCGGTCTGGCCCAGCAGGCGCTTGATGCTCTCGGGGTCCTTCTCGCCCGGCACCTGGACCAGGATCCGGTTGTTGCCCTGGCGCTGAATGGTCGGCTCGCGGGTGCCGACCTCGTCGATCCGCCGGCGCACGATCTCGAGCGACTGCCGGACCGCGGAATCCTGAGATCGCGGATCGTGCTCTCGGTCAGGCGGACGTCGATCCGGCCGCCGTCCCTCGCGACCACCTCGAGCTCCCTGGCCAACGGATTGGGGTCGAGCTGCCCCAGCAGCTCGAGCGCCTGGGCGGCATCGCCGGGCTGGTGAGCGTCAGTGCCACGGCGTCGCCGTGCACGCCGAGGCCGCGATAGCCGATCCGGGCCGGCCGCAGCACGCCGCGGATGTCGTCGACCAGCGTATCGAGCCGCTCCTCGACGACCGCGTCCAGATCGACCTCGAGCAACAGGTGCGAGCCGCCCTGGAGGTCCAGGCCCAGGTTGATCTGGTTGTGCGGCAGCCAGCCCGGCAGCCGCTCCAGCTCGGCGCGCGGGAACAGGTTGGGCAGGCTCAGGACCAGGCCGAGCGCGCAGATCCCGAGGATCAGGGCGACCTTCCAGGTGGGGAAGCGGAGCATCGACGGCTATTTCTTGCCGAACAGCTGCGCCATCAGGCCGGTCTTGGCCGGAGTCTCCAGCGCCCCCCTCGGCCTTGGCCTGAGCGGCGGTCCTGGGGTTTGTTCAGGACATCGGAGATCGTGCCGCGCGCGACCCGCACCCGGATGTCCTTGGCGATCTCGACCAGCAGGACGTCGTCGCCCTCCTCGACCTTGACCACGGTGCCGATGATGCCGCCGCCGGTCAGCACCTTGTCGCCGCGCTTGACCGCGCCGATCATTTCGCGGTGGGTCTTCACCTTCTTCTGCTGCGGCCGGATCAGCAGGAAATAGAACACGACGAATATCAGCACCAATGGCAGCAGCGAGATCAGGTCGAAACCAGCGGGGGCACCGCCCGCCGCCTGGGCGTAGGCCGGGGAAAACAGCATCACGTTCCTCGTCGAGAGCGGGCGCCGAAGTGGCCGCGGACTATAGCCGCGCCCTGACCAAATGCCAACAGCACGCGGCCGACCAGACTTCTGGCTGGGAAGTAGTTGCGCCCCTTGCAGCGGTCAAGGCTCGGCAGGCCCGCTTGGGATGGTGGCGGCGTCGCGCCGGCGCTACGATCGGGATCTGGCCCGGCCCGGGAGGCTTCTATGACGATCGATCGGTTCCGCAGCGCGAACCGCGACTACTGGGATCGCGAGGCCGCGCTCAACCTCGCGAGCTGGGACGTCGAAGGCTTTCTCAACGACCCTGACCGGCTGACCATGATGGTCGCCGCCGACCGGGAGGCGATCGGCGACGTCACTGGCAAGCGGCTGCTCCACCTGCAGTGCCACTTCGGCCTCGACACGCTGGCCTGGGCCAGGCTCGGCGCCGTCGTGACCGGGGTCGACTTCGCGCCGGGCGCGATCGCGGCCGCCCGCGATCTGGCGAGCCGCGCCCGCCTGCCCGCCCGGTTCGTCGAAACCGAGCTCTACGCCGCCCCGGAGGTCATTTCCGAGCGCTTCGAGGTCGTCTATACCGGCGGCGGCGCGCTCTGCTGGCTGCCGGACATCCGCGCTTGGGCAGCCGCGGTCGGCCGGCTGCTGGCGCCGGGCGGGGTCTTTTACATCCGGGAAGCGCATCCGGTCCTCTGGTCGCTCGACGACGAGCGAGCGGACCGCCAGCTGGTGATCGGCCTGCCCTACTTCGAGACCGGATCACCCAAGCGCTGGGACGGTGCGCCGGCCTGGGACCAGACCCGCGCAGCACCCGCGACCACGCACTACGTCTGGCAGCACGGCGTTGGCGAGGTGGTGACCGCTCTGATCGAGGCCGGCCTCACGATCCAATCGCTGCACGAGCATCGAACCTGCCTGTGGCAGGCGCTGCCGTTCATGGTCGAGGACGAGGCCGGCTGGTGGCGGCTGCCCGAGGCCCCGGAGCGGCTGCCGCTGATGTACTCGATCCGGGCGCTCAAGGCTTAGAGCGCCCGAACGAGCGGCGGGTCCTCAGGGCTGCCAGAACGGCTTTGCGGTCTCGGCTTCGACGTCGGCGCGGCCGAGACCGATGTCGTGCAGCATGTGATCGCTCAGGCTCTGCAGCTGGCGCCGCTGGCGCGCCCGCTCGTGCCAGGCGAGCGCACGGTCGAGCACACGGGCGAGCTCGCGCTGCCAGCTGGAGCGACCGCCTGGCCGGAGCCCGGCGAGGGTCGCGGGGGAGGAGCGAAGGCTGATCGTCGACATATGAGTTCTCCTCATGTTCGGCAGTGCCCGTGCCTTGAGAGATACGCCAGCCCTTGCGATCCGACCAACGATGGTTTTTCATGCTCGATATGAGAGATCCTCATCTGGGCCGGCGATGAGCCGGCGGCTGCCGCCGCTCAACGCGCTGCGCGCTTTCGAAGCCGCCCGCGGCACTTGAGCTTCACCCGTGCGGCCGACGAGCTGCACGTGACCCAGACCGCGATCAGCCACCAGATCAAGGGCCTCGAGGAGCGCCTCGGAGTGCGGCTGTTCCGCCGGCTGCCGCGCGGGCTGCTGCTGACCGAGGAGGCGCAGCGCTATCTGCCGCCGGTCCGCAACGCCTTCGATCAGATCGCGGCCGCGACCGAGCAGCTCGCCACCGGCGGCTCGAGCGGCAGCCTGACGGTCAGCGTGCTGCCGTCGTTCGCGGCCAAATGGCTGGTGCCGCGGCTCGGTCGCTTCCGGGCGGCGCACCCCGACCTCGACCTTCGGGTCAGCGCTTCGTCGCAGCTGGTGGACTTCGCGCGCGACGACGTCGACGTCGGCATCCGGATGGGCCGCGGCACCTACCCGGGGCTTCGGGTCGACCAGCTGTTCGGCGAGAGCCTGGTGCCGGTCTGCAGCCCGGAGTTGCTGCGCGGCCCGCATCCGCTGCGGCGTCCGGAGGACCTTCGAGAGCACGTGCTGCTGCACGACGACGACCACACCGACTGGCAGCTGTGGCTGGAGCTGGCCGGGGTCGCCGGGGGTGGACGCAAAACGCGGCCCGATGTTCACCGACTCCGGCATGGTCGTGCAGGCCGCGGCCGAGGGTCAGGGCGTGGCGCTCGCCCGGAGCGTGTTGGCCGCGGCGACCTCGCCGCCGGCCGCCTGGTCCGGCTGTTCGAGGTCAGCGTGCCGCACGATCTGGCGTACTACCTGGTCAGCCCCGAGGCGACCGCCGAGCAGCCCAGGATCAGGGCGTTCCGCGCCTGGCTGCTGGGGGAGGCCAAGGAGAGGCGGCCGGCGGCCGCGAGTGCGGCTTGATCGAGCACCGGACAGCTCCTAGCCTGCCGCGGCGCTTTCGAGGCCCACGGCTCGTGAGCCTGCATGGCAGCCGACCTGACCGGGCTTTTGCTTCGGCTCGTGACCGCGGTCGAGCGCCTGGCGCCGCCGACCTTGCCGCGGTCGATCTCGAGGTCGCCGACGCGTTCGTCTGGGAGGCGCAGGCGCACGAGCTACGGCCGGTCGCGACGGTCGCCCATGTGCCGCTGCCGCTTTTGGTCGGGATCGACCGGGTGCGCGACATCCTGCTCGCCAACACCCGGCGCTTCGCCGCCGGCCGCCCGGCCAACAACGCGCTCTTGTGGGGCGCCCGCGGCATGGGCAAGAGCTCGCTGATCAAGGCGATCCATGCGCAGATCCAGGCCGCGCAGCCGGGCGCGCTCGCGCTGATCGAGATCCATCGCGAGGACGTCGACAGCCTGCCGCGGCTGCTCCAGCGCCTGGCCGCAAGCGAGCGGCGCTGCCTGCTGTTCTGCGATGATCTGAGCTTCGATTCCGGCGATACCACCTACAAGTCGCTGAAGGCCGTGCTCGAGGGCGGGATCGAGGGTCGGCCGGACAACGTGCTGTTCTACGCGACCTCGAACCGCCGCCACCTGATGCCGCGCGACATGATCGAGAACGAGCGCCAGACCGCGATCCACCCGGGCGAGGCGGTCGAGGAGAAGGTGTCGCTGTCCGACCGCTTCGGCCTCTGGCTCGGCTTCCACCCCTGCTCACAGGACGACTACCTGGCGATGGTCCAGGGCTACGTCGCCCATTTCGGGCTCAGGATCGAGGCCGCGCGGCTCCGGCGCGAGGCGCTGGAGTGGGCCCAGACCCGGGGCGCCCGCTCCGGCCGGGTCGCCTGGCAGTTCGTCCAGGACCTGCTCGGCCGCGAGGGTGGCGGTTAGCTCAGCTCCCAGCCCCGAACCGCCCGCTCAGATACGTGTAGAGCTGGCGGAACTCCGGCAGATAGCCTCTGATATTCTCGTAGACCTGGATCGCCGTGACTTCGTTGTAGGTGTGGGCGATCAGGTTGCGATCGGCCAGCATATTGATCCACGGCGTCTCATGCTCGAGCCAGCCGACGCGATAGGCCTCGCGAAAAGCTGCCTTCGGATAGCGCACGTCGATCTGCTCGCTTGCAAGACACCGCTTCAGCGCCATCCAGCTGGTCTCGTAGACCAGCACGAAGCGCAGGATCACGACGTCGCGCGTGACGTCATCGTCGTTCGGCAAAGCGAACGCCCCTTCCAGGCGGGCCAAGGCGCTGCCCAGGCTGTCAAGCGCCTGCTGGAGCTTATCGACGTTCATAGAGGACCAGGCCTTCCCGCTCGATCTGCTGGCGCAGCGCGTCGCCGGCGTGCTCCAGGCGGACGAGATCGACCGCCAGCAGCGTCGGGGCGTCGTCGGCGATCAGCCAGATCTTCGCCCAGTCGGCGTCGTCGGCCGCGGGGCAGGCGACCGCGAGGTCGATGTCGGAGCGCTCGTGGTGATCCCCCCGCGCGCGGGAGCCGAACAGCAGGATTCGCTCGACCGACGGCACCCGGCGAATCTGCTCGATCATGCCCGCGATCGAGGGATGGCTGGCTGCGCCGCGGACGCGTCGCGTGATCTTGGTGCCAACGGTCATCAGCTATGACGCCCGCTCTCGATCGACCGGGCGCCAGCAGACCAGCTTCGCCGGGGGCTGTCCAGCGCTACGCTGGGGCTATTCGGTGCTGGCGACCGTGGTCGGCTCGCGCACCAGGATGGTCTCCGGATCGATCGGCTTGCGGCCCTTGCGCAGCTCGAAGTGCAGCATGCTGCGCGCGGCATCGCCGGTCGAGCCGACCCGGGCGATCACCTGGCCGCGCTCGACCAGCTGGCCGACCTCGACCAACAGCGCGGCATTGTGGGCGTAGGTCGTGATGTAGCCCTCGCTGTGGCGCAGCAGGATCAGGCGGCCATGGCCGCGGATGCCGGTGCCGGCGTAGGCGACGATGCCGTCCTCGGCGGCGAGCACCGGGGCGCCCTCGCGGGCCGCGATGTCGATGCCGTCGCGCCGCTGGCCCTGGTCGGTACGGCCGAAGCCGCCGACCACCTTGCCATTGACCGGCCATAGGAAGCCGCGGCCGCTGAGGGCCGGCGGCTCGCCGGTGCTCGGCCGGTGGGCGGCCAGGGTGCTGGCCGCCGTGACCTCGTCAGGGCCGGGAATCCGCAGCCGCTGGCCGGCGAAGACCTGGTAGGGTGCGGCGATCTGATTGGCGGCCGCGAGCTCGACCATCGACACGTTGACCCGCTGCGAGATCGCCCACAACGTCTCGCCGCGCTGGACCACGTGGTGATCGACCAGGCTGGCGCCGGCTGCGGGCGCCACGTCGAGCCCGGCATCCGCGACCTGGGTCTGGTTCCGCCCGGCCGGCGGCGCACCCGCGGGAATCCGCAGGACCTGGCCGACGTAGATCAGGTAGGGCGCCTCGAGCTGATTGGCCTTTGCGAGCGCGCGCACGCTGACGCCCCAGCTGGCCGCAAGGCTCGCCAGGCGATCGCCGCGCTGCACGACGTAGCCCTCGCCCGGCAGCGCGACCGCCGGCCGCTTCGCCGGCAGCCCGCCGTCACCGCGCACCGCGATCTCGGTCAAGAGGCCGACCTCGGGCGCCCCGCTGGCCTCCGCCCAGGGCACCTGGCTGCCGTGGTCGAGCGGACGATAGGTCGAGCAGGCCGCCGCGACCCCGCCCGCGACCATGATCAGCGCCAGTCGCCACTGGCTCTTTTGCCAAACAAGTCTTTGCATGGCGCAAGGTTAATAAACCCTTGGCCTTTGAAGCAAGGCAATTCGCTGGAAATGTAGCGTCCTTTAGTATGCCTTCTGCGCGCGATGACAATCGAGGGCAAGAGATATTAAGGTTAACAATTAAGAGCAGAACTTCAGATACGGGCGCATTACCGTCATCTTACATGAGGTTAGCACTCTCAGCTGAAGCGCAGCTGATCTAGTCGAGCGCGCGCCGGAGCCGGTCGAAGCTCGCGCGGTGGGTCATGTCCATGTGGACCGGCGTGACCGAGATGTAGTTCTGCGCGACCGCCTGCAGATCGGTGCCCGCCTGCTGGACCTCGTCGGAGCGCAAACCGCCAATCCAGACATAGGGTTGACCGCGCGGGTCGATTCGTTCGAGCAATTCGTCGCCGAGCTTGCGCTTGCCCTGGCTCGTCACCTGATAGCCGGCGACGGCGCCGATCGGGCAATCGGGGAAGTTGATGTTGATCAGCAGATCCTTGGGCCAATCCTTTGTGAACAAACGCGCCAGGATCGATGGCGCATGCTGCTCCGCGGTTCCCCAGCGGACCGGCTGGCCGTTGCGGCAGCATTGGCTCAGCGCGAACGCCGGGACATTGAACAGGGTCGCTTCCATCGCGGCCGCGATCGTGCCCGAATAGGTCACGTCCTCGCCGAGATTGCCGCCGTGATTGACCCCCGAGAGCACCAGATCGGCCCCGCCGCCCTTGATCACGATCTGGAGCGCGAGCAGCACGCAGTCGGTCGGCGTGCCGTCGACCGCGAACCGGCGCCGCGACAGCCGGCGAATGCGCAGCGGCCGCTGCATCGTCAACGAGTGCGAGGCGCCGCTCTGGTTGGTCTCCGGCGCCACGACCCAGACGTCGCTGCTCAACTGCCGGGCGATCCGCTCCAGGACCCTCAGACCCGGCGCATTGATGCCGTCATCGTTGGTCACCAGGATGCGCGGGCCCTTGGCCGCCGGCCCGGCTGGCGCGCGCGAAGCCGGCTCAGCCATCGGCGACGAGCCGCTCCCGGCCATCCAGGTACGGCCTGAGCGCCGCGGGCACGCGGACGCTGCCGTCGGCCTGCTGACCGTTCTCGAGCAGCGCGATCAGGCTGCGGCCGACCGCGAGCCCGGAGCCGTTCAGCGTGTGCACGAATTCGGTCCGGCGCTCGCCGTCGGGGCGGAAGCGCGCGCGCATCCGGCGCGCCTGGAAGTCGCCGCAGTTGGAGCAGCTCGAAATCTCGCGATAGCGGCCCTGCCCGGGCAGCCAGACCTCGAGGTCGTAGGTCTTGCGCGCCTGAAAGCCGGTATCGCCGCTGCATAGCAGCACGACCCGATAGGGCAGCTCGAGCCGCTGCAGCACGGCCTCGGCGCAAGCGGTCATCCGCTCGTGCTCGGCGTCGGACTCCTCGGGCCGGGTGATGCTGACCAGCTCGACCTTGGTGAACTGGTGCTGGCGGATCATGCCCTTGGTGTCCTTGCCGGCGGCGCCGGCTTCGGAGCGGAAGCAGGGGGTCCAGGCGGCGTAGCGGAGCGGCAGTTGCCCGGCGTCCAGGATCTCGTCGGCGACCAGGTTGGTCAGCGCGACCTCGGCGGTCGGAATGAGCCAACGCCCGTCGGTGGTCTGGAACAGATCCTGCGGCGAACTTCGGCAGCTGGCCGGTGCCGAACAGGACGTGGTCGCGGACCAGGAGCGGCGGGCTCACCTCGAGGTAGCCGTGCTCGTTGGTCTGCAGGTCGAGCATCAAGGCGGCGAGCGCCCGCTCGAGCCTCGCCATCTGCCCGGACAGCGTGACGAAGCGGGCGCCGGCGAGCTTGGCGGCGCGGCCGAAATCCATGCCGAGCGGGGCGCCGATCTCATCGTGCTCCTTGGGCGCGAAGTCGAACCGGCGGGGCTCGCCCCAGCGCCGCAGCTCGACGTTGGCGCTCTCATCGGCGCCGTCCGGCACGTCGTCGGCGAGCGGGTTGGGGAGGAGCGCCAGCTCGGCCTCGAGCGCGTCGGCGCGCGCGCGCACGAGGTCCTCGTCGAACTGGATCTGGCGCTTGAGCTCGGCGACCTCGGCGATCACCGAGTCGGCGCCGCCGCCCCGGGCGCGCAGGCGCCCGACCTCGCGCGAGAGCGCGTTGCGGCGCGCCTGGCGCTCCTGCAGCCCGGTCTGCAGCGCCCGGATCGCGGCGTCCTGCTCGAGCAGGGCCGCCGCCACGGGCGCCAGGCCGCGGCGCCGGAGGGCCCGGTCGAGCGCGTCCGGCTGTTCACGCAACCATCTCAGATCGAGCACGTCAGCTCACACGTGGCGATGGCATCGGCTTGCAAGTAGCCTAAACCGTTCATCGACGGCGGTCGAGTTCGCTCTAGACGGTCTTGTCGGCGGCCGCCTCGGCAGCCTCGGCCTCGGCCCGCCGGCGCTCGACCATTCGCACTGCGACGATTGAGATTTCGTAAAGCACGAGCAGCGGGATCGCGAGCGTGATCTGGCTGATGATGTCCGGCGGCGTGATGACCGCTGCGACCACGAACACGCCGACGATCGCAAACCTGCGGCTCGCGGACAGCTGCTGGGAGGAGATCAGGCCAACCCGCCCCATCAACGTGAGCGCCACCGGCAGCTGGAAGGCGAGGCCGAAGGCGAAGATCATCTTCATCACCAGCGACAGGTACTCGCCGACCCGGGCCTCGAGCTCGATCGGCAGCGACCCTGGGCCGCCCTGGGTCTCGAAGCTCAAAAAGAAGCGCCAGGCCAGCGGGAAGACGACATAGTAGGCGATCGCGCCGCCGATGAAGAACAGGACCGGGGTCGCGAGCAGGAACGGCAGGAACGCCTGCTTCTCGTTGCGGTACAGCCCGGGCGCGATGAACAGCCAGAGCTGGACCGCGACGAACGGGAAGGTCAGGAAGGTGCCGGCCCAGAACGCGACCTTGACGTAGGTGAGGAAGGCCTCGGTCAGGCCGGTATAGATCATGCGCCGACCGGTCTGGCCCTGATAGATCTCGGCCAGCGGCTGGACCAGGAACCCGTAGATGTGATCGGCGAAGAAGTAGCACACCAGGAAGCCGGCCAGAATCGCGCCGGCGGCGTACATCAGCCGGTTGCGCAGCTCGATCAGGTGATCGAGCAGCGGCATCTGCCGGTCATCGAGGTCCTTGATCAGCGCCATCTAGCTCGGATCGGCCGGCGCGGTCTCGCGTTCGGGCGCCTTGCTCCCGGAGCGGCTCCCGGCCACCGGCGGCTCCGGCTGGAGGTCGGCCGCCTGGCCGTTGCCGGGCTTGGCCTTGGCCGCCTCGGCGGCGGCCGGCTGCGCGACGGGCGCGGCGGGCGCTCCGGCATCGGCCGGCCTGGCGCTTGCAGGTTCATTGGGTTTGGCGCGGCTCTTGGCGGTCGGATCGAACGCCTGTCCGAGCTCGCCGGTCGGATCGATCGTGTTCTCGATCGTCTTGCCGACGTCGGTGCGCCCGGCCTTCTCGATCTCGCTCTTGATCTTGTCGAGCTCAGCCTCGCGCGCCATGTCCTCGATCGCGTGCTGGAACTCGCGCGCCATCCCCCGGCCCTTGGCGACCCACTTGCCCACGGTGCGCGCGACCCGCGGCAGGTCCCGCGGCCCGATCACGATCAGGGCGACCAGCAGGATGAGGGCCATCTCCGACCAGCCGACATCCAACACCGCCGGGGCTCCTCCTGCCTGGCGACCGAGGCTCAGCCTTTGACCACCTCGTCCCGCTTCAGGGCGGGCTCGGCGACGGTCGCCTGCGGCTCGCCGGCGTCAGCGGTGAGGACGCGCTTGTCCTCGTCGTTGTCGTCCTTCATGCCGGCCTTGAAGTTCTTCACGCCCTGAGCGACGTCGCCCATGACCTTCGGCAGCTTGCCCGCACCGAACAGGATCAGGACGATCACCAGGATCAGGACCACCTGCCAGATACCGATACTCATCAACAACTCCTCTCGCGCCGACCCCGCCATGCCATGCAGCCTGTTGCGCCGGCAGCGGCGTCTCGAGACCTTGGCTCAAAGTGTCGCAGAAAACCCGCGCTCACGCAACGCAGCGCTACCGCTTTGAAGGCGCCCGGTAGATATAGACCTGGCGCGGGTCGACTACTACGGCAACCACGTCGCCGGCGCAGAAGTCGGCAATGCTGGTCATGCGCACGATCAGCGGCGGGCCATCGGGCAGCTCCAGCTCGAGCACGCGATTGGTGCCGAGATCGCGAATCCGGCGGACCGGGAACCGACAGGGCGCCGCGCCGCCGTCGCGCAGCAGCCGCAGCCCCTCGGGCCGGATCAGCACGTCGACCGGCGTACCGTCGGCGAGGTCGGCCGCCTCGAGCGGGCCCAAGGGCGTGCTGACCAGGCCGCCGACCACCCAGCCTTTGTAGCGGTTGAGCGGGCCGAAGAAGCCGGCGACGAACGGGCTCGCCGGATGGGCATAGAGCTCGGCCGGCGTGCCGTGCTGCAGCACCCGCCCATCCTGCATGACGTGGATCCGATCGGCGACCCGGACCGCCTCGTCGGCGTCGTGGGTGACCATCAGGACCGGGGTACCGGCGGCCCGCAGCAGCGCGATCGCGTCGTCCCGGACGTGCGTGCGCAACGTCGCGTCGAGGCTCGAGAACGGCTCGTCGAGCAGCATCAACCGGGGCTTGGGGGCGAGCGCCCGGGCCAGCGCCACGCGCTGCTGCTCGCCGCCCGAGAGCATGTGCGGATAGCTGTCGGCATGGGCATCGAGGTCGACCTGGGCGAGCAGCTCGAACGCCCGGTGACGGCGCGCGCGGCTGTCGAGGCCGCGCAGGCCGAAGGCGACGTTGTCGAGCACGCGCAGATGCGGGAATAGCGCGAAATCCTGGAACATCAGCCCGACCCGGCGCATCTCGGGCGCGCGGGCGTAACCCGGCTCGGCGACCACCTCGCCCGCGATCAGGATCCGCCCCTTCTGGACCGGCTCGAGGCCCGCGATCAGGCGCAGGATCGTGGTCTTGCCGCAGCCCGAGGGGCCGACCAGACAATGGACCTCGCCGGGACCAAGGCCGAGGCTCACCTCGCGCAGGACCGTGCGCTTGCCGTAGGCATGGCAGAGGCCCTCGACCTCGAGGCCGGCGGGTTCGAGATCGGCGCGCGGCTGGGCCATGACGGCCATTTCGGGTCCACCGTCGTCGAGCATGCCCACAGCAGGTACGGTCGAGCCGCCCCGAGGTCAACCCGGCGCGGTCAGTCGTCCGGGTCGTCTGGGGGACCGTCCACGAGCTCCGGCGGATCGTCCTCGGCATCGGGCAGATCTTCGGCCAGCTCGTCGGCCGGCCCGAACGGTCGGACCGGGGTGCTGCCGGTGCGGAGCAGGCCCACCTGGAGCAGCTCTTCGATCCGTGGCAGATCGTCGAGCGAGCCGAGGTCGAAATGGTCGAGAAAAGCCGCCGTGGTCACCCAGGTGACCGGCCGGCCCGGGCTCTCGCGCCGGCCCTTGGGCTGCACCCAGCCGGTCTCGAGCAAGAGGTCGAGCGTGCCCTTGCTGACGCTGACCGCTCGCATCTCCTCGAGCTCGGCGCGGGTGATCGGCTGATGGTAGGCGATGATCGCCAGCGTCTCGAGCGCCGCTCGCGACAGGCGCCGGCTCTGCACCTGCTCGCGCTCGAGAAAGGGTGCGAGATCGGGCGCCGTGCGCAGCGCATAGCGGCCGCCGTGGTGCTCAAGACGCACGCCGCGGGTGGCATAGTCCTGGACCAGCTCGTCGAGCAGCTCGCCGGCGTGCATGCCGCCCGGCAGATGTGCCTGGATGGTCGCCGCCTCGAGCGGCGCCTCGGCCGCGAACAGCAGCGCCTCGACGATCCGTTTGCCCAGCTCCCGGGTCACGAACGGCGCTCAGCGCTTGCGGCGGACGAAGACCGGCCCGAACGGGCTCGTCTGGTTCAGCTCGACGACGCCGTCGCGGGCGAGCTCGAGGCTGGCGGCGAGGTAGGCCGCGAGCGCCGAGCGGCGCAGGCGCTCGTCGCCCAGGCCCGCGGGCAGATAGGCGAGCAGGTTGCGCCAGTCGGGGCCGCCGAGCGCCCGGGTCAGCCGCTTGAGCGCGTCCTCGACCCGGAACACCGGCGGCGCGATCAGGGTCAGCCGCTGCTCGCGCGAGCGCAGGCGCTGGTCGACGTAGGCCTGGAGCAGCTCGTGCAAGGCCAGCCGGAAGCGGCTCTTGCGGCGCACCCGGAGCCCGCTCGGGCGGCCCGGGCCGAACCTTTGGCCGCCGAGCTGTGGGCGGGCGAGCAGCTGCTCGGCCGCTTGCCGGATCGCATCCAGCCGACGCAGCCGATTGGCCAGGGCCTCGGCGAGCTCGGCCGCGCCAGGCTCGGCGTCGGCCGGCTCCTGGGGCAGCAGCAGGCGCGACTTGAGATAGGTGAGCCAGGCGGCGGTCACGAGATAGTCGGCGGCGATCTCGAGCTTCAGCTCGCGCGCCTGCTGAATGTAGGCCAGGTACTGATCGGCGAGCGTCAGGATCGAGATCTTGGCGAGGTCGACCTTCTGCTCGCGCGCGAGCGCCAGCAGCAGATCGATCGGCCCCTCGAAGCCCTCGAGATTGACGACGAAATCGGCCACCGGCGGGGCCGGCTCGGGCGGGGCGAATTCGGGATGCGGAGTCATCGCCCGGCGCTCACGACAGCCCGGCCAGCGTCAGGATCAGCTCGTAGAGCACCTGGACCGGCGGCCAGAGCACGCTGACCAGCGGATTGAACGGCATGCCCATGGCCTCGGTCGCCATCGGCAGCAGGAACAGCAGTCCGATCAGGATCGCCAGGCCATAGCGCTCGAGCTGCGCGAACTTCCAGGCGTAGGGGTGCGGCAGCAAGCCGGTCACGACCCGGCCGCCGTCCAAGGGCGGCAGCGGCAGCATGTTGAACACGGCGAGCACCAGGTTGATGCCGATCGAGTTCGCAGGTTGGTGCCGATCCAGGCCGTGAGCGTGGACGTCGAGGGCGCGACCAGATGCAGCGCCAGCGCCGAGACGAACGCCAGCATGACGTTGGTCACCGGGCCGGCGAGGGCGACCCAGACCATGTCGCGCTTGGGGTGGTTGAGGCGGCCGAAGTTGACCGGCACCGGCTTGGCGTAGCCGAACAGGAACGGCGCGTCGAGCAGCAGCAGCACGCCGGGCAGGATCAGGGTCCCGAACGGATCGATGTGCTTCAACGGATTGAACGACACCCGGCCGAGCATCCGGGCGGTGTTGTCGCCGCAGCGCTCGGCCATCCAGCCGTGCGCCGCCTCGTGCAGCGTGATCGCGATCACGACCGGCAGCAGCCAGACCGAGAGCGTTTGGCCGATCGTCGTGACGTCCATGGCTCAGACGCCGGGTCCCAGTGCGGGTTCGACCCCGGCGAGCAGAGCCTCAAGGCGGACTTGCGCGGCTTCGCGATCGAGCGGTTCGGGGCGGCGGCGCTCGCGCAGCGCCTGCGCCGCCCGGCCGGCGGCGGCGCCTTCGAGCGGCCCGGCCGCGGCCAGGACCTCGACCAGCTCGGCGTAGCGGCCGTTGCAGTGTACCGCCAGATCGCAGCCGGCCGCGCGCGCCGCCGCGGCCCGCTCGCCGGCGCCGCCTTCGAGCGCGCCCATGCCCAGATCGTCGCTGAGCAGGCAGCCGGCGATGCCGAGCTCGCCGCGGATCACCTCGGCGATGATCCGGGCCGAGAGCGTCGCCGGCCGCTCCGGATCGAGCGCCGGATAGAGGACGTGCGCGGTCATCGCGAACGGCGCGCCGCGACAGATACGGAACGGTTGGAAGTCGGTGGCGCGCAGCCGCCCGAGCCCGGCGTCGACCACCGGCAGCGCGGCATGGCTGTCGACCCGGGCGCGGCCGTGGCCTGGCAGGTGCTTGATCACCGGCAGCACGCCGCCGGCGAGCAGGCCCTCGATCATCGCCAGACCGAGCTCGCCGACCAGCGCCGGCTCGGCGGCGAACGCGCGATCGCCGATCGCGGCGGTCCGGCCGCGCAGCGCCAGATCGAGCACCGGGGCGCAGTCGACCGTGATCCCGAGCGGCTCGAGGTCGGCCGCGATCAGGCGGGCGTGCAGCCAAGCGGCCTGCAATCCGGCCTCGGGATCATGCTCCGCGAGCTTGCCGATCGGCCGCGCCGCCCCGTGCGCCGGCCAGTGCGGCGGTCCCAGGCGCGCCACCCGGCCGCCTTCCTGATCGATCAGGACCGGGGCGTCGGGGCGGCCGACCGCGGCGCGCAGATCGCCGATCAGCCGGCGCAGCTGGTCCGGTCGGCGGCAGTTGCGCGCGAACAGGATGAAGCCGAACGGCGGGCGCGCCTCGAACAGCGCCCGCTCGACGGCCTCAAGCTCCGGCCCCGCGACCCCGACGATCGCGGCCGCCGGGGGCCGGCCGGCCGGGTCAGCGACGGATGACGAAGCAGCTGGCATTGCGCCGCTTGAGCTCGTCGCACAACGTCTCGGCCTGGGGCTGGCTGGCGAACGGCCCGATCTGGACCCGGTAGAAGACGCCGTTCGCGGTCTCCGCCCGCTCGATGAACGGCTGCACCCCCGACAGCACCGAGCCCAGGTCGACCAGGAACAGATCCCACGCGCGCCGGGCATCGGCCTCGTCGCGGACCGCGGCGAGCTGGATCCGAAAGTCGCCATCGACCGCGCCGAGGCTGCCGTTCGTGACCGGCCCGCTCGGCAGCGCGGCGACCGGTCCCGGGCTGGACGGGCGCGCGCTCGGCCGCTCCCGCGCGATCGCGGTGACCTCCCCGCCTGGGGGCGTGAACGGGCTGACCGTGGTCGGCTCGGGGGCCGGCAGGCGGACGCCCGGGACCTCCGGCGGTGGCTGGACCGGCGCGGTCGGCGCCGGCCGGGCGACCTCGGGTGCCGGCGGCGGCGATGGCGCCGACGATGGCGGCGATGGGGCCGCCGCCGATTGGGTGACCTCCGCGAGCAACGCGTCGAGAGCGGCTTCGGCCTCCTCGGGCGATGGCTGCGGCGCCGCCGAGGCCCCATTCGACTCGGCTGCCGGCGGCGACTGCCGCTCGACCGCGAGGGGCGCCTCCGGCGTCGGCTCGGCGGGCGTCGCCGCGGCAATCTGGGGCGGCGGCGCTGCGGCTTCGGCGGGGGGCGGAGCGGGCTCAACGGCTGGCGGCGCCGGCTCAGCGGGTGCCGGAGCGGGCTCGGCCGGCGGCTCGACCGCGGCGGTCTCAGCCGGTGCCTCTGGCGTCGGCGCAGGTGCCGGCGGGTCGACCGCGGCGGTGGCGACCGGTGCCTCTGGCGTCGGCGCAGGTGCGCTGTCGGTCTCGGGGTCCGAGGCGGGGGCCGCGACGATCGGCGCCAGCGGCTCCTCCGGCCGCGGCAACAGCCGCTCGACCTGATCGCCGGGTGGCGTATCGGTCAGCAGATCGCGAACCTCGCCGCCCTCGGCGCTGGCCAGCGAGCCGGCCTCGTCCGGTGACAGCTTGAGCGCGGTCGCCGGCGCCTTGATCACCGGCGGTTCGCCGACCGGCGGGACGTCGGCGCCATGCTGGTAGGCGAGCCACACGATCGCGCCAAACGCGGCGAACACCGCGAAGATCGGCAGGCCGACCAGGAGCAGATGCGGGCGGCGGCGCCCGGCGGGCGGCGGCTCATACGCCGGCCGGCGGGCGCGGGCGGCGGCGTCGAAGCTTGGGGAATCGGGCACGGCAGCACCTACCAGAGGAAACGAACGATCAGATCAGCTGCTCGACCGGGCGGACCCCGATCAGCTCGAGACCGCTGGCGAGCACGACCTGGACCGCGGCGATCAGCGCCAGGCGGGCCAGGGTCAGAGCCGGCGCGTCGGGCCGCAGGAAGCGCAGCTCCGGACGCTCATTACCCTGATTCCACAGGGCATGGAAGCTCGCGGCCAGATCGCCCAGGTAGAACGCGATCCGATGCGGCTCATGCTGGAGCGCGGCCGCCTCCAGCACCCGCGGCCAGGCCGCCGCCTGCCGGATCAGGGCAAGCTCGGCGGCCTCGGTCAGCGGCGCCAGCGCGGCCGCGGTCAACGCCTCGGGCCCACCCGGCAGGCCGGCCTCGCTGGCATGGCGCTGGACCGAGCAGATGCGGGCGTGGGCGTACTGCACGTACCATACGGGATTGTCGCGCGATTGCTCGGTGACCCTGGCGAGGTCGAAGTCCAACGCGGCGTCGTTCTTGCGGGTCAGCATGATGAAGCGGACGACGTCCTTGCCGACCTCCTCGACCACGTCGCGGAGCGTGACGATCCGGCCGGCGCGCTTTGACATCCGAAGCGGCTGGCCGCCATCCAACAGGTTGACCAGCTGGCAGATCTTGACATCGAGCTCGACCCGCCCCTCGCTCAGCGCGCGGACGCCCGCCTGCAGCCGCTTGACGTAGCCGCCGTGATCGGCGCCCCAGACGTCGATCAGCTCCACGGCGCCGCGCTCGATCTTGTCCAGATGATAGGCGAGGTCGGCGGCGAGATAGGTCCACTCGCCGCGCGAGTTCTTGAGCGGGCGGTCGCCGTCGTCGCCGAACGCGCTGGCGCGGAACAGCAGCAGCGGCACCGGCTCCCAGTCATCGCTGGGCTTGCCCTTGGGCGGCGGCAGCGTGCCGGTATAAACCAGATCGCGGGCCGCCAGCCGCTCCAGGGCCTGCTCGATCCGACCGGCCCCGATCAGGGCCGCCTCGGAGGTGAAGACGTCGTGCTCGACCCCGAGCGCTGCGAGATCGTCCTTGATCAGGGTCAGCATCGCGTCGACCGCGCGCTCGCGGAAGACCGGCAGCCAGTCGCGCTCGGGGCGGTCGCGCCAGCGCGGGCCGTCCTGCTCGGCGATCTGGCGGGCGAGCGGGATCAGATAGTCGCCGGGGTAGAAGCCCTCCGGCGGCACGGCCGGCGCCTCGCCGAGCGCCGCGAGGTAGCGGTGGTGGACCGAGCGCGCGACCCGGTCCATCTGGGCGCCGCCGTCGTTGACGTAATATTCGCGGGTCACCCGCCAGCCGAGCTTGGCCAAAAGGTTCGCCAGCGCGTCGCCATAGACCGTGCCGCGGCCGTGGCCGATGTGCAGCGGCCCGCTCGGGTTGGCCGAGCAGAACTCGACGTTGACGCTGCGCCCGTGGCCCAGATCGACCGTGCCGTAGGCGCCGCCGGCGCGCAGCATGATCGGGATCTGGGCGCGCCAGCAATCGTCGGTCAGGCGCAGGTTGACGAAGCCCGGCCGCGCGATCTCGACGCTCGCGACTTTCGGCAGCGCGCGCAGCCGTGCGGCCAGCGCCTCGGCGATCTCGAGCGGCGGCCGGCCGGCGGGCTTGGCCAGCAGCAGGGCGGCGTTGGTCGCGGCATCGCCGTGCTCAGGATCGCGCGGCGGCTCGACCGTGATCCGGTCGGTCGCGAGGCCGGCCGGCAGATCGCCGGCCCGCTGGCAGGCCGCGACCGCAGCCTCGACGTCGCTCAGGAGTTCCCGGAACAGGTTCATCGGGCGCGGCTCGTCCGCTCGGCCAGGCGATGGCACTCGTCGAGCGCGAAGCGGTCGGTCATGCCGGCGATGTAGTCGGCGATCGTCTGGGCGGTCTCGGCCTCGTCGCCGAGGCTCGCCCTCGCCTGCCAGTCCGGCGGCAGGTAGTCCGGCCGGGCGCGCAGGCCTTCGAACAGCTCTCCAACCACTTGACGCGCCTTGCCGGCCATCTGCTCGACCCTGGGGTGACTGTACATGTGCGTCTGCAGAAACCGGCGCAAGTCTTGCAGCGCAGTCTCTACTTTTGGTGAAAATCCAACCGCCGGGGTAGCAGCAGTCCGAATCCCCTCGACCGCCGCCGGCCGCAGAGCCTCGAGGCGGGCGGTCGTCTCGTCGATCAGGTCGGTGACCAGCGCGTCGATCAGGCGCCGGAGCGTCTCGTGGATCAGCCGTTGCGGCTCGAGCCCGGGGTAGCGCGCCAGCAGTTGCTGGAGCACCGGGCCGACCAGCGGCAGCGCGCTCAGCTGCTGGAGCTCGAACAGTCCGGCGCGCAGGCCGTCGTCGAGGTCGTGGCTCGTGTAGGCGATGTCGTCGGCAAGCGCCGCGACCTGCGCCTCGCCGCTGGGCTGGCTCGCGAGTGCGAGGTCGTGCAGCGCATCATAGGCGGCGACGTAGGCGGGCGCCGCCCCCGCCCGCTCCCGGAAGGCGCCTGCGAAGGGACCATTGTGCTTGACCACGCCCTCGAGCGTCTCCCAGGTCAGGTTGAGGCCGTCGAACTCGGCGTAGCGGCGCTCGAGCAGCGTGATCACGCGCAACGTCTGGGCGTTGTGGTCGAAGCCGC
Organism: uncultured Alphaproteobacteria bacterium; assembly: GCA_963840925.1. Taxonomy (GTDB): domain Bacteria; phylum Pseudomonadota; class Alphaproteobacteria; order Geminicoccales; family Geminicoccaceae; genus DATAOG01. Next base: position 6,683 of record CAWJAY010000019.1, on the reverse strand, counting down.
CCCAGCGCGCCAGCGCCGCATCGAGCGCCTCCTCGCCGGCGTGCCCGAACGGGCTGTGCCCGAGGTCGTGGGCGAGCGCCACCGCTTCCGCGAGGTCCTCGTCGAGGGCCAGCGCGCGGGCCGCGGTGCGGGCGATCTGGGCGACCTCGAGGGTGTGGGTCAGGCGGGTCCGGAAGTGGTCGCCTTCGTAGTTGACGAACACCTGGGTCTTGTACTCCAGCCGGCGGAAGGCGCCGCTGTGGACGATCCGGTCGCGGTCGCGCTGGAACGGGCTGCGCAGCGCGCTTTCGGGCTCCAGGTGGCGGCGGCCGCGGCTTCGGGCCGGATCGCACGCCCAGGGCGCCAGCGCCCGGTAGACCTGGCACTCGAGACCGAGGCGGCGGTTTGACAAGACGATCGCTCTGCCTACATTTGGCAAGAGGCGGGGAGCGACAAGCCGGACCCCGTCGCGAGCGCTACAATAGGTGTCGTCGATGGCGGAAATCAAGGCCCGGCCCGGACCGTTCAGCGTCACCGAGAACGCTGCCCGGCGGATCGGCGCGATCCTGGGCAAGGAGTCACAGCCCGGCCTGAAGCTCCGGATCAGCGTCTCCGGCGGCGGCTGTTCCGGCTTCCAGTACGGCTTCGCGCTCGACGATCGCGACGAGGACGGCGACATCGCGGTCGAGCGGGACGGCGCCCGCGTAGTGATCGACGGCATGTCGCTGCTCTACATGATGGGCTGCGAGGTCGACTACGTCGAGGATCTGACCGGGTCCTATTTCCGGGTCACCAACCCCAACGCCAGCTCGTCCTGCGGCTGCGGCAACTCGTTCGCCGTCTGAGGCTGCGCCGCGAGCGGCCGGGCATCGGCAGGTCCCGATGAAGATCGCGACCTGGAACGTCAACTCGATCCGGGCGCGGCTGCCGCGGGTGCTGGCCTGGCTCGAGGCGGCGCGGCCGGACGTCGCTCTGCTCCAGGAGACCAAGGTCACGCCCGAGCAGTTTCCGGCTGGGCCGCTCGAGGACCTGGGCTACAACCTCGCCGTGATCGGCGAGCCGGGCGGGCGCAACGGCGTCGCGATTCTGGCCAAGAGCCCGATCGAGGACGTCTGCCGGACCCTGCCCGGCGACGCTCAGGACCAGGAGGCACGCTATCTCGAGGCGGTGGTCGGCGGCGTCCGGGTCGCCTCGGTCTACGTCCCGAACGGCACCGCGCTCGACTCGCCCCGCTTCCCGTTCAAGCTCGCCTTCTACGATCGCTTGAGGATTCATGCGGAAGAGCTTCTGAGATATGAAGAACCGCTGGTGATCGGCGGCGACTACAACGTCGGTCCCTACCCGCTCGACGTCTTCGACCCCCAGGTGCTGGACGGCACCATCTGCTACCACCCGGCCGAGCGCGCGAAGCTCCGCGCCCTGCTCCACCTCGGCCTGTACGACGCCTACCGGATCGTCGAGCCGCGGACCCGGGCGTACAGCTGGTGGGACTATCAGGGGCGCTTCTTCCGGGCCAACCAGGGGCTTCGGATCGACCATCTGCTGCTGTCGCCGCAGGCGGTCGACCGGCTCGAGACGGCCGCGATCGACGCCGAGGAGCGCGCCGCCAAGGCGCCATCCGACCACGTGCCGGTCTGGTGCACGCTCTCGCGATGACGGGTCCGCTGCGCGTTGACGTCCTGACCGGCGATCCCCGCCTGCCCGATCTGACCAAGCGCGACCACCGCTACAACGACGAGGATTTCACGACCTTCCGGGCGATGCGCCAGGCGTTCGAGTTGTTCGCGGGCTGTCGGCTCGAGTTCATCGATGATCACACGGCGCTGTTCGAGCGCATGCGCCGGGCGCCGCCGGACCTGGTGATCAATTTCTGCGACACCGGCTTTGGCAATGTCGCGAGCCAGGAGTTGCACGTCCCCGCACTGCTCGAGCTGCTGGGCGTGCCCTACAGCGGCGCGGCACCCGCCTGCATGGTGCTCTGCTACGACAAGCAGGTCGTGCGCCTGCTGGCCGCGGCGCTCGACATCCCGGTGCCGGCCGAGGTTTTTCTCGGGCCGGACCCGTCGCCGGCGGCGCTGCCCGACCGCTATCCGGCACTGATCAAGCCCAATCAGGCCGACGGCAGTATCGGCATCCGCCAGGACGCCGTGGTCCGCTCGGGCGCCGAGGCGGAGGCGTACATCGCCTGGGCGCGAAGCGCGCTGCCCGGGCGCGCGCTGCTGGTCCAGGAGTATCTGCCCGGGCCCGAATACGGCATCGGCCTGATCGGCAATCCCGGGGCCGAGCTTACCGCGCTGCCGGCGCTGGAGGTCGATTTTTCCCGGCTGCCGGCCGGGCTCAATCCGATCCTGGCCTACGAATCCAAGGTCTTGCCGGATTCGCCGTACTGGACCCAGATCAAGTTCAAGCGCGCCGAGGCCGATCCGGCGCTGCTGGCCGGCATGGCCGACCAGGCGCGGCGTCTGTTCGCGCGGCTGGGCTGTCGCGACTACGCCCGCTTCGATTTCCGCTGCGCCAGAGACGGCCAGCCCAAGCTGCTCGAGGTCAACCCGAACCCGGCCTGGGCCAACGACGGCAAGCTCGCCTTCATGGCCGGCTTTGCCGGCATTGGCTATCCGGACATGCTGAAGATGATCCTGGACGCGGCGCGCGTCCGCCTCGGGCTCGGCTGAGGCCGATCAGACCAGCTGGCGGGGGATCGCGAGCTGCCATTGGCGGTGCGCGAACCGGTCCTCGCCTTCGAACGCCTCGACCTCGGCGCCGAACTCGAACGTGGTCGGGGTCGCGCTCAGACGGGTCCGGCACTCGATCCGGACCGACCAGTCGGACCGGCGCAGCGTGGTCTGCTGCTCGATCTCGGTCTCGGCGGACAGCGGGTCGTACTCTAAGATCCGATGGCGTTTGAGGAAGCTGTGGCCGAAGTCCATGTCGATCGGCTCGATGCGGGCGTGCTCGGCACCGAAGTCGCCGGCCTGGAGCGTGTAGACGGTCGCGTGGGTCGCCAGATCGAGCTCGATCGTGCGCCGCAGCGGCAACTCGCGCAGGCGCTGATGACGGACCCCGGGCGCGGCCGCCGGCGGCTCGAACGGCCGCAGCCGCCGGTCGTCGGCCGACGGCGGCCGCACCGGCAGATAGAGCGCGCTCTTGCCGGTGCGCACGGTGAGCACGACCGCGGCCGGCGATGGCCAGGCGATCGGCCAGTAGCTCGAGGACAGCGCCAGCCGCAGCCGATGGCCGGCGGCAAACGCGTACCCGATGTCGTTGAGCTGGACCCGGATGCGGTTGAAGACGCCGGGCTCGAGCGGCGCCGGCGCTCGATGGCCGTCCCGATGGGTGAGGTTGAGCAGGCCGTAGGTGACCAGCGTCGAGGTGCCGTCCGCCTGGACGTCGTTGAGGCGGACCGCCAGCAGCGCGTCCGGCTCGTCGGCCGCGAGGTCGAGCTCGACCACCGGAGCGCCCAGAATCTCGACCCGCTCCGGCAGCCGATCGGTGTCGAAGGTCAGCGAGCGGCCGTCGTCCGGGCGCTGCTCGAGCGGCATCTCGCCTTCGGCGCCGAACGCGCACCATTCCCCGGCCATGAGCCCGGTCGTCTGGGGCGAGGAGAACGCCAGCAGCACCGGCTGGGTCGGGACCGGCTCCAGCCGGCCCGGGTTCAGGAACAGGCGCCGCTTCTTGGTCCGCGGCGAGGGCCAGGCGGCCTCGGCGACCCAGCGTCCCGGCCGCTCCTCATAGTAGGGCTGCGGATCGACGCTCTCCTGCATCCAGACCCGATAGGCGGGCTCGGCCATGATCCCGGTCTCGACGCCCTTGAGCCAGTGGTCCCACCAGCGCACGGCTTCCTGGAGGAACCCGATCGCCGGCCCGGGCACGCCATTGTGCGGGAACCGATGCGCCCAGGGCCCGACCAAGCCCTTCTTCGGGCAGGTGAGGCCTTGGAGCAGGCGTGGCACGGCGTTGGAATAACCGTCCGCCCAGCCGCCGATCGCATAGACCGCGCACCTGATCGCGCCGTAGTGCTCGCAGATCGAGCCGTGGCGCCAGAACTCGTCGCGCCACTGATGCTGCAGCCAGAGTGCTGGGAACGGCACCAGATCCTCGAGCCGCTGCCGCCACATCTCGCGCCAGCGGGGGCCGACGATCTTGGGGTCGGGCGGATAGGCGCAGTGCGCGAGCAGGACCGAGCCCCACTGCAGGTTCTCGTTGAGCAGGCAGCCGCCCATGTAGTGGGCGTCGTCGGCGTAGCGGTCGTCGGTCGAGCACAGCGTGATGATCGCCTTCAGCGCCGGCGGCTGCCGCGCCGCGACCTGGAGCGCATTGAAGCCGCCCCAGGAGATCCCCATCATCCCGATGGCGCCGGTGCACCAGGCCTGGCCTGCGATCCAGGCGATGATCTCGAGCGCGTCGTCCTGCTCCTGGCGGGTGTACTCGTCGAGCAGAATGCCGTCGGAATTGCCGGAGCCCCGGAGATCAACGCGGACCGCGGCATAGCCGGCGTGGGCGAAATACCGGTGGATCGGCTCGTCCCGCGCCCGCATGAAGTCGCGTTTGCGGTAGGGGATGTACTCGAGAATCGCCGGCACCGGCCTGGCCCCGGCGGCCTTGGGCAGCCAGATCCGGGCCGCGATCCGGCAGCCGTCCGACATCGGAATCCAGACGTTCTCGATGTCCTCGATCGCGTCCAGCTCGGTTGCGTTCATCCGCGCGCCTGCTAACCGCCCAATCCTGGTGTCAAATCCAGGGTATACGCCCGCGGCCGCGAATTCTGGAAAGCCAGTCCCGCAGCCACGTTCGGGCTCGCGAAGGCTTCGGCACCAGCGCGCAGAAGGTCGCGGGCAAGCGACGTTCGAAGCCGGGATGGGCGAGGAGAGGGGGCGGCGGCAAGTTCGAAGTGCTGCGCCGCCGCGCGGGTCAGGCGACCGCCCTGCCCTACGCTTCAGTTGCGCATTTCGGGTGGTGGAGCTCGATCCGGGCCGGGACCGTGGCCGGCGGCTCCGGCAACTGCACTTCCAGCCACATCGTGGCCGGGTGACCGCCGACGATGTCGCGGACCGTGCCCATGACTTCGCAATCGGCTGTGTCGCTGGCGCCGTAGGCGATCCATCGCCTTTGATCGGACTCGACGGCGATGGCAATCCGGACGTGCATGCTGACACCTTGCTGGCAAAGAAGATCTATGACGACCAGGGCGCGCCCCGGCCAGGACCCAAAGGAAACCTGCTGGCCAGCGGAACGGCCAATCTCACGGGCCGAAGCTGCGGTGCAGCATCGCGTCCGTGCGATCTCGGGCTCGCCCCTGGAGGAGGCGGAACATGGCCGGGCGCCGGCGCCGCGTCGTTAGCGGCGACAGCCAATCACTTGACATTTCCAGCCATCACCTCGGCAGCACAGCCGGCGCGAGGGCAGCACCGGGATTGCGGGCATTCTCTTGCGTCGGACGCGGGAGCGAGTGGGCCGACCTAATGCGGGAGTGCTGGTGATGCCGGCGGCTGCGAGGCGGGCGACAGGTCCACGCGCCACCTCGTCGGTGTCGTCCCGGTCCACCGCCGGAACGCCCGGGTGAACGTGGCAGGATCGCCGTAGCCGAGCAGGTAGGTGATCCGCCCGAGTGAAAAGGCGCCCTCCGCCAGGTACCTCTTTGCCAGCTCCTGCCGCAGCTGCTCGACCAGGCGCGCCAGCGTGAGGTCGTGCTCGGCCAGTCGCCGCCGCAACGTCCGGGCACTCATGCCGAGGCCACGGGCCAACTCCGGTGTGCCGAGCTCGCCCGTATGGAGGTTCTCGAGGATCCAGCGCTCGACGCTGGTCACGAGGTCCCCCTGGTGCGGGCGGCGCGCCAGCAGCTCGTCGCCGTAGCGCTGGAGGATCGCGAGCAGGCGGGCGTCGGCCTCGACCACCGGCACGCTCAGCGAGCCGGCGTCAAGGACTACCGCGTTGTGCGGCTGGTGAACCGCCACGGGCAGGCCGAGATGTCGAGCCAGGGTCGGACAGGCGGGCTCGTGGCGCAGCTCGACCCGGATGGGCCGCGCGCGATGGCCGGTGAGCGCGTCGAGGTGGCGGACGAGCCGCGTGGCGGCGAAGTCCGCGAGCTGCTGGCTGGCCATGCCAACGGGATCCACGCGGCGAAGAGCAACCGCACCTCCCCGGCCTCCTCGCGCAGCTCGCACACGCGCCCTCGGTCTGGAGTGCGAGGTAGCGGCACAGGTTCCGCAACGCCTCGCGGAGATCGCGCGAGCTGAGAGCGAGGTAGCCGACCAAGCCCGTCTCGGTCAGCTTGACGGCTGAGCCCAGGCGAAACCCGAAGCACGGCTCGTGCAGGGCGCGCGCCGCGGCCTCGAGCAGCCCGACATGCGCGGCGAAGGGAATGCGTGCGTCCGGCTTGGTCAGCTGCTCACGGCGGAGTCCAACCTCGCGCAGAAGCTGCGCCGTAGGCAGCCCCGCGCGGTCGAGCTCGGCCGCCACCCATCGTACCCAGACAGCGTCGACGAGGAGCATGGAAACCCTTCGCGGGCCACGAGGCTGGCGCATCGGCTCCCCGGCGACGGTCATTGCGCGACCGCGACAGGCGCGCCGATGTACCCGCAGGTGTCAAAAACTATCGCCAAGGCGCAATCGGGCGGCAGCCCGCAGGTGGTTGCCAGCGGCGCATCGATCTGCAAGCTTGGCGCCACCCTGGCCTCGCGGGTCGCGGCGGACGTGGCGCATCTCTG
>CAWJAY010000018.1:0-47227 GCA_963840925.1 uncultured Alphaproteobacteria bacterium | reverse complement strand
GAAGGGATTTGAACCCTCGACCCCAACCTTGGCAAGGTTGTGCTCTACCCCTGAGCTACGCCCGCCCGCTCGTGTCGCAGGCGCTAGATAAGGGAAGCGCGGGCGCTTGGCAAGGGTGCCGATCGCGCCCGCCGCGCTGCGCCGCCCGGCTCCCCTTGATCGGCAGCCGGCGGTTAGCCATGTTAAGGCCAGAAATCGCGCCAGGGTGAAGGGATCGGCATGGCCTTGCTGTCGGGACTGAGAGGAAAGAGCGCGCCGCCCGCCGCCGGCGGCGAGCTGGTCAAGGACAGCGACACCCAGCACTTCGTCCAGGACGTCATCCAGGCGTCGCAGAAGCAGCCGGTGATCGTCGACTTCTGGGCGCCGTGGTGCGGGCCCTGCAAGCAGCTCGGGCCGCTCCTCGAGCGCGCGGTCAAGAACGCCGGCGGCAAGGTGCGCCTCGTCAAGATCAACATCGACGAGAACCCCGAGCTCGCCCAGCAGCTGCGCATCCAGTCGATCCCGATGGTCTACGCCTTCAGCGGCGGCCAGCCGGTCGACGGCTTCGCGGGCGCCCTGCCCGAGAGCCAGATCAAGGTCTTCATCGAGCGCCTCGCCGGGCCGATCGGGCCGGCGCCGGAAGAGGTCGCGATCGAGCAGGCCAGGCAGCTCGCCGAGGCCGGGCAGCTCGAGCGCGCCGCCAAGATCTACGACCGCATCCTCGCCAGCGAGCCCGGCAATCCCGAGGCGATCGCGGGCCTCGCGCGCTGCCAGATCGGCCTCGGCCGCCTGCAGCCGGCGCGCCAGACGCTGGACAGCGTGCCCAAGGAGCACGCCAGCCACGTCGAGGTCGACGGCGCGCGCGCGGCGCTCGCGCTCGCCGAGGAGGCCGGCACGCTGCCCGACCCCAAGGCGCTGGAGGCCCGCCTGCAGGCCAACCACGACGACCACGAGGCGCGCCTCGACCTCGCGACCGCGCTGTTCCTGCGCGGCCAGATCGAGCCCGCGATGGACCACCTGCTGACGATCATCCGCAAGGACCGCGAGTGGCAGGACCAGGCGGCGCGCAAGCAGCTGGTGCGCTTCTTCGAGGCGCTCGGGCCCAGGCATCCCGCGACCGTCGCCGGCCGGCGCAAGCTCTCGGCGGTGCTGTTCTCGTGAGCCTTGCGCGCAGGCGGCCCTGCGGCTGGCGAGGCGCCATGACGGCATCCGGCGAGCCGGGGCTGAGCGGGGCGCTGCCGCTCCGCTTTCCGATCTTCCCGCTGCCGGGCGCGATCCTGCTTGCCGGGCGGCAACCTGCCGCTCAACATCTTCGAGCCGCGCTATCTGGCGATGACCCGCGATGCGATGCGCACCGACCGGGTGATCGGCATGATCCAGCCCTGCGGCGGCGCGCAGGCCGCGCCGGAGATCTATCCGATCGGCTGCGCCGGCCGCATCACGAGCTTCGCCGAGACCGAGGACGGCCGCTACCTGATCACGCTGACCGGGGTCTGCCGCTTCGAGGTGGTCGAGGAGCTCGCGGTCGACACGCCCTACCGCCAGGTGGTCGCGAGCTTCGAGCGCTGGCAGTGCGACCTCGAGCCGCCGACGCCGTCCGACAGCCTGCGCCCGCACGCTGGTGGGCGCGCTGCGCGGCTACTTCGAGGTCTACGAGATCAGCGCCGACTGGGGCCAGGTGCAGGCAGCACCGCTCGCCGGGCTGGTCACCTCGCTCGCGATGATCTGCCCGTTCGAGCCCTGCGAGAAGCAGGCGCTGCTCGAGGCGGAGGACCCCGAGCAGCGCGCCAAGGTGCTGATCGCGCTCCTGCAGATGGGCGCCTGCGGCGCCGCGCGAGCGCAACGCCGGGCCGCGGCACTGAGGGAATGGGAAGCGCGAGCATGGCGAGCTCAGGCGGGCGGCCCGCTCGACCCCAAGCTGCTCGACCTCCTGGTCTGCCCCCTGACCAAGGGCACGCTGCGCTACGACCGCGAGCGCCAGGAGCTGATCAGCGAGCAGGCGGGCCTCGCCTACCCGATCCGCGACGGCATCCCGATCATGCTGGTCGACGAGGCGCGCCCGCTCGACCAGGACGAGGCGATCCCCGAAGCGGTGCGGGCGCGCCCCGGCGCGGCGGCGCCCGACGATGCCGCGGGTTGACGAGGCGGCGCCGGGCCCCTGGCCGACCGAGCTGCGGGTCGACCGCGCCGCGCGCACGCTGACGGTCGCCTTCGACAACGGCGAGCGCTTCGTGCTGCCGGCCGAGCTGCTGCGCGTCGAGAGCCCGTCGGCCGAGGTCCAGGGCCACGGCCCCAGCCAGAAGCAGATCATCGCCGGCCGCCGCCACGTCGGCATCATGGACCTCGAGCCGGTCGGCAACTACGCGGTCCGCATCCGCTTCGACGACCTCCACGACACCGGCATGTACTCCTGGCGCTACCTCCACCACCTCGGCCGCAACCAGGACAAGCTCTGGGCCGACTACCTCAAGGCGCTCGAGCAGCGCGGCCTGTCGCGCGATCCTTGAGCGTCGCGGCGGGCGGCTCCGGTGGCGGGAGGGACCCTGGCCATGGCGTAGGACAAAGGACAGCATCCCACGCCGGCGCGGCGCCTGCGCCGCCGCCGGCAGAACGAAGACGCCCCCACCGATCATTGGCCGCAACCATAGGGTGGCAGCGTCGGTCCGCGGCAGGCGCTCTGGCCGATCCCGATCTCAATCGCTGATAGCTCTGGGGAGACAAGGGGGGAAGGCCAACCGCATCCCGCATCGACGCGCGATTGCGCCGAGCGAGAGCGGCGAGCCCCAGGGTCACGAACCCGGGCGGGAGGACGACTGTCGTCTCCGGCGCAATCGAGCCCCAATCAACCCGCGACCCTCAAGCGACAGGGTCGGCCCTGCCGCTTGAGCACGGACCTCGGTCGGCTATTCCGCCTTCCTCGATCCACCTGCACGGAGTTGGTGCCGTCCTGGTTTGGCTCGAATATTGATCTTGACCTGGTCGCCTTCCTTGAGCTCCTCGAGCTTGACGCCCATCGAGTTCGAGGAGGACCACTGGAAGGTCTTGTCGCCCACGGTAAGCCTATTGGACGTCTGGTTGATGCTCGGATGGTGCCCTCAGCCATGTCCGCCAGGGCGACGCCTGCAGCCAAAGCCAGGGCGGCACCGGTCACCGCTCCCAACATTCTTCTCATTATTCCTCTCCTGTTCGAAGGGCACGCCAGGGTTTTCCTGGGCTGGTTCCTCCCTGAAACTGTGCCGTAAAAGGCGATTGGGGGCAACAGTGTTTGAAGATCACGTTACCGCAGGCTTACCGGACTACAGCCCGACGCCGGCAACGGGAGGCGCCTTCCTGATCCCGCCAGACCCGGTTCCAGCACCTCCCTGTCAGCGCCCGCTGCGGCGCGTCTCGCCTCATCGTCAGCCGCCCCGGCACTGCCTGCAAGTCCCCCAGCGCCTCGATCCCGTCAGCCCTCGCAGCTCGCTCCGGTGTCTTTATGGGGCTCGTACTGTTTGCACGCACATACCTCCCTCCCGCCGTCCAGTGCTGCTGCTCGCACATTGCCAGCTCTATCGGTGGTGGCATCCGTCGGCATTTTCCTGATCCCAGCCCCCCGCGCAGCCGCCGAGCGCCAGGGCGACGTTAGCGCGAGGGCGACGATCGGGCCACTCGTCCGCCGCACCGCCGAGCGTGGAAATCCTGGAGACGCAAGTTCGCGGACATGAGTGCGATATCTCCCTTTGTAGGTCCCGATCCGACGCCCAGACGCCGGCCACCGTTGCGGGCGGGGCAAGAGTGCGTTGCGCGTCTTTTGGCCTCCTCGCCGGCGGCAGCGGTCACCCGCGCCGCACGGCCAGGAATGCCGCGAGACAAGATCGGTCGATCGCCTCGCGCCTCAGTCATCCGGCGTTCGACTCGCCCCCTCGCGATGCGCGCAGCCCTGCCGATCGGATGGCGGATCGTAGCCCGGCTGTCATGCAAAGATCTGTGGGCCCGCACGCCCAAGCGCTGCGCACGGCCATCCCTCACTTGTGATCAGGTCGAGCCAGGCCCGACGACCAGGCGACGCGTCCGATCGCGACGGCCCTGGCGCGGGCGCGATGGCGAGGCCGGCCTTGCGCAGGCCGTCCGCGATGTGCTCGATGTGCGCACGCGGAGGTCAAGGACTTGCGGCAAGAGCTGAAGTGACCTCTGGCGGGTCGGGCAGGCCCGCCGGCGAAAAAAGGCAAGCGAATAGACACCGATGCCAGGCGGGTGTACCGGTTGACGCACTGGGAAGCCCGGCAAAGGGGCTGCCCTGCAGCGATGTGGCGACACGCAGGGAGTGGTCGAATTTCGGGCCGGGGGGGAATGGCCGCGGGTTCACTCACCGAGTCCACTTCCAAGACTGGTCGGCCAATCGGAGGGACGACGACAGCACTGCGCTCCGGTGCATCTTAGGGCCAAGAGCAAGAAGCTGATGGAGAGCCTGGGGCCGACTTGGTCGACTCCATGAGGCAATGATTGACACGTTCCAGGCGTAGGTCGAACAGTTCGCCAAGGCCGACCAGTTGGGCGCCTGCCCGGCCTGACAAGGCACGACGTTGTCACAGCCTGTCATCAACCACGCCCTAGTGGGTCAGATAAAAGGGAGAGAGCACAATGAGAGTTCTCATCGAAACGTCTGCTGTCGGCCGCGATACCGCATCGCGATTGCGGCGACCGTGGCCGCGGGTGCCGCCCGTCGGCGCAGGAAAGGCAAGCCCAACATCATCCTGATCGTGTCCGACGACACCGGCTACGGCGACCTCGGCCCCTACGGCGGCGGCGAGGGGCGCGGCATGCCGACGCCCAACATCGACCGCCTGGCCAACGAGGGCATGCAGTTCTGCTCGTTCTACGCCCAGCCGAGCTGCACGCCGGGCCGCGCCGCCATGCAGACCGGCCGCATCCCGAACCGCAGCGGCATGACCACCGTCGCCTTCCAGGGCCAGGGCGGCGGCCTGCCGGCGGCGGAGTGGACGCTGGCCTCGGTGCTGAAGACCGGCGGGCTACCAGACCTTCTTCACCGGCAAGTGGCACCTCGGCGAGGCCGACTACGCGCTGCCCAACGCCCAGGGCTACGACGAGATGAAGTACTGTCGGCCTCTACCACCTCAACGCCTACACCTACGCCGACCCGACCTGGTTCCCGGACATGGACCCGGAGCTGCGCGCGATGTTCGCGAAGGTGACCAAGGGCTCGCTGTCGGGCAAGGCGGGCGAGCCGGCGAAGGAGGACTTCAAGATCAACGGCCAGTACGTCGACACGCCCGAGCAAGGGCGTCGTCGGCATCCCGTTCTTCGACGGCTACGTCGAGAAGGCGGCGCTCGACTATCTCGACCAGGCGGCCAAGTCGCGACGAGCCGTTCTTCATGAACGTCAACTTCATGAAGGTGCACCAGCCGAACATGCCGCACCCGGACTACGTCCACAAGTCGCTGTCCAAGAGCAAGTACGCCGACTCGGTGGTCGAGCTCGACGCCCGCATCGGCGCGCATCATGGACAAGGTCCGCGCGCTCGGCCTCGACAAGAACACGCTGGTCTTCTACACGACCGACAACGGCGCCTGGCAGGACGTCTACCCCGACGCCGGCTACACGCCGTTCCGCGGCACCAAGGGCACCGTCCGCGAGGGCGGCAACCGCGTGCCGGCGATCGCCTGGATGCCGGGCAAGATCAAGGCCGGGCGCGAAGAACCACGACATCGTCGGCGGCCTCGACCTGATGGCGACCTTCGCCGCCGTCGCCGGCGTCAAGCTGCCGGAGAAGGACCGCGAGGGCCAGCCGATCATCTTCGACAGCTACGACATGTCGCCGGTCCTGTTCGGCACCGGCAAGTCGGCGCGCAAGGCCTGGTTCTACTTCACCGAGAACGAGCTGACGCCCGGGCGCCGCGCGCGTCGGCAACTACAAGGCGGTGTTCAACCTGCGCGGCGACGACGGCGCAGCCGACCGGCGGCCTCGCGGTCGACACCAACCTCGGCTGGAAGGGCGCGGAGAAGTACGTCGCCACCGTGCCCCAGGTCTTCGACCTCTGGCAGGACCCGCAGGAGCGCTACGACATCTTCATGAACAACTACACCGAGCGGACCTGGACGCATGGTCACGATCAGCGCAGGCGATCAAGGAGCTGATGAAGACCTACGTCGCAGTACCCGCCGCGCAAGCTGCAGAGCGAGGGCTACACCGGCCCGATCACGATCACGCGACTACGAGCGCTTCCAGTACGTGCGGGAGCCGCTCGAGAAGGAGGGCATCAGCATTCCGATGCCCACCGGCAACTGACCTTCGCACGCCCGAGAAACTCTCAGAGCCGGCAGTCCGATACCGGAGTGCCGGCCCCTTCTAGACGATTGAGGCCTTGCCATGCTCGCACAACGGATCAAGGGTGCGGCTGCACCGACATCGCGGCGCTCAGCTCACCATGCTCTGCAATGCCTGTTCGGGCCTACACCGAGAGGACAGCCCGCATGCCCGCCCGCGTGGTCTGGCTCGGGCCGCGCTGCTGGCAGCCCGCGCTGCACGTTCCAGAAATCAATCAACCTATCGGAGATCGTCGATCAGATGAAGGGTGCTCACGCCCGCACTAGCTGCAACAGACGGGGCGACGTCGCCCCGGCGCTCCGGCAACGGCGCGGAAGGCCGTCGTGAAAGCCTCATCGAGACGGCTGTTCGGTGCCGCGGTAGCGCTCGCGATCACCGCCGCGGTGGCGGCCGTGTCCCCCGCCTCGACGCAGGAGAAGAAGCCCAACATCCTGTTCATCCTGGCCGACAACCTCGGCTTCGGCGACCTCGGGGTCTACGGTGGCGGAGAGCTGCGTGGGGCCCCGACGCCGCGCATCGATCAGCTCGCCGCCGAGAGTCTCAGGCTGACGCAGTTCCTCGTCGAACCGGGCTGCACGCCCTCCCGTGCCGCCTTGATGACGGGGCGCTATTCCATCCGGTCGGGGCTATCCCTGGTCGCCGTGGCGGGGAGTCCCATCTCGCTCCCGGCGACCGAGATCACGATCGCCGAGATGCTGCGTGACGCTGGCTATGCCACCGCGATGTTCGGCAAGTGGCATCTCGGCGCCCAGCCCTACAGCCTGCCGCAGAATAAGGGCTTCGACGAGTTCTACGGTATCCCGCCTGGCGATACCTGGGACGCCTTCCTGATGATTCCCCAGGGCCGGCAGACCAAGACGCTCGAGATTCCGCTGGACCAGGGACCCCAGATCGTCGAGGCCAAGCGGGGCGAGCCGCTAAAGATCGTGAAACCCTACACGGCCGAGGTGCGGCGCGAGATCGACTGGGAGCTGGTGGATCGGGGCCAGCGATTTCATGCGGCGCCAGAAAGCGGCCGGCAAGCCGTTCTTTCTCTACCTGCCGATCTCCAGGACCCATTTCCCGAACCTGCCATCGAAGCGCTTTGAGGGCCAATCGCGCATCGGCCAGTTCGGCGACTCCTTGATGGAAGGAGATGCCATCGTGGGCAGGATGCTCGATGCGTTGAAGGCACTCGGGCTCGAGCAGGACACCATCGTCATCTTCGCCTCCGACAACGGGCCCCAGGGCGAAGTGGTGCGGGAATTCGGTGGTGACATGCCGGACATGGGGTCGCCCGGCCCTTACCGCGGCGAACTGGGCGACGCGAGCGAAGGCTCCATCCGCACCGCGGCGATGATCCGCTGGCCAGGCCAGATTCGGCCGGGGTCGACGTACGCGATGTTCTCGATCATGGATTTCTTCCCGACCCTCGCGCGCCTGGCTGGGGGCAAGGTGCCGGACGACCGCCCGATCGATGGTGTCGACCAGACGGACCTCCTGCTCGGCGCGAGCGACACCGGGCGGCGAGACGCCCTGCTGACCTTCATCGGCCCCGATCTCGTCGCGGTGCGTTGGAAGCAGTTCCGCACGTACTTCGTCGACGTGGCGCCGGGCCGCAGCGGCTGGGGCGGCGCACACGGCCTGCCGGGGACGGGCAGCAGCGCCGCGCCGATGAACGGCTACCCCAAGGTCTTCAATATCGAGTCGGATCCGCGCGAGGAGCACAATATCGGAGCGCTCTACGAGTGGGTGATCGGACCGACGTTGAAGGTCGTGGAGGAATACAAGGCCAGCCTCCGGAGCTATCCGAACCCGCCGGCGGCGAATCTGACGCGTTGGTGATGCACGTATGGATGGGTTCGCCGGGAGACCGGCCGCTGGCGGCTAACTGAGCAATCGAGGGAGACGTCCGATGAACTCCGAAGACAACAAGTTAATGGCCGCGATCTTCAAACGGGCCGCCGCTGCTTTGGTCGCCCTCACGCTCGGATGCTGGGCCGAGGCGGCGCTCGCTCAATCGAGCGACCCGCTGCCGTCGTGGAATGACGGGCCGGCCAGGCAGGCGATCGTCGAGTTTGTCGAAGCGGTGACCACCGACGGCGGCGCCGACTTCGTGCCGCCCGGCGGACCGGATCGCCACCTTCGACCAGGACGGCACGCTGTGGGTCGAGCATCCGCTCTACGGCCAGGCCATGTTCGCGCTCGACCGGGTCGGCGAGCTGGCGCCTGAGCACCCCGAGTGGAAGGACAAGGAGCCGTTCAAGGCGGTGCTCACCGGCGACCGCGCGGCGATGGCCAAGTTCAGCGAGGGCGACTGGGCCGAGATCATCGCCGCCACCCACGCCGGGATGTCGAACGAGCAATTCGCGATCCTCGTCGGTGACTGGCTGGCCAAAGCCAAGCACGCGAAGCTTCAAGCGGCCGTACACCGAGCTGGTCTACCAGCCGATGCTCGAGGTCATGGACTACCTGCGCGCCAACGGCTTTCGGACCTACATCGTGACCGGCGGCGGCCAGGAGTTCGTGCGCGTCTACAGCGAGCGGGTCTACGGCGTCCCGGTCGAGCAGGTGGTGGG
This sequence comes from uncultured Alphaproteobacteria bacterium, assembly GCA_963840925.1. Classification (GTDB taxonomy): domain Bacteria; phylum Pseudomonadota; class Alphaproteobacteria; order Geminicoccales; family Geminicoccaceae; genus DATAOG01. The sequence continues at coordinate 38,364 of CAWJAY010000018.1, read as the reverse complement.
CTCGAGCATCGCCACCAAGTACGAATACCAGGACGGCAAGCCGGTGCTGATGCGCGAGCCCAAGGTGTTCTTCATCGACGATCAGCACCGGCAAGCCGATCGGCATCAATCTGTTCATCGGCAAGCGGCCCTATGCCGCGTTCGGCAACTCGGGCGGCGATCGCGAGATGCTGGAATGGACCGGCGCCGGCGAGGGCGCGCGGCTGAAGATGCTGGTGCTGCACGACGACGCCGAGCGCGAATACGCCTACGGCCCGGCGAACGGCCTGCCGGACAGCAAGGTCGGGACGTTCCCCCAAGCGCTCGCGGACGAGGCGAAACAGCGCGGCTGGATCGTGATCAGCATGAAGAACGACTGGAAGACGATCTTTTCGGAGGCCGACCAAATGAGCCGCGGCGCTGCCGCCCTGGCTGTCGGCCGCCGCGATCGCGGCGCTGCTGATGACGGCCGCCGCCAGGGCCGATGAACGCGCCGCCCGCGAGGCTCTGCGATCGCCTATCTCGGGCCTGCCCGAGGGCGACGGCCCGCACGCCGGCATGGTCTGGATCGAGGGCGGCACCTTCAGCATGGGCGACGACGACCAGCGGCCGGAGGAGCGCGCCGCGCACGAGGTCACGGTCGCGGGCTTCTGGATCGACCGCCACGAGGTGACCAACGCGCAGTTCGCCCGCTTCGTCGCGGCGACCGGCTATCGTCACCATCGCCGAGCGCGGCCTCGACGCCGAAGGACCATCCGGGCCTGCCGCCCGAGCTGCTGGCGCCCGGCGCGGTCGTGTTCACGCCGCCCGACGGCCTGCTCAACCTGGTCGACCTCAGCCAGTGGTGGCGCTTCGTGCCGGGCGCCGACTGGCGCCATCCGAGCGGCCCGGGCAGCTCGATCGAGGGCCGGGCCAACCATCCGGTGGTCGACGTCGCCTACGAGGACGCGCAGGCCTATGCCCGCTGGCTCGGGCCGCGCGCTGCCGACCGAGGCGCAATGGGAGTTCGCCGCGCGCGGCGGGCTGGACGGCGCGACCTACGCCTGGGGCGACGAGTACTACGACCCGGTCGCGGGCTGGCGCGCCAACAGCTGGCAGGGGCTCTTTCCGCTCAAGGACGATGCCGACGACGGCTATCACGGCGACGGCGCCGGTCGGCTGCTTTGCGCCCGAACGGCTACGGCCTGTTCGACATGGCGGGCAACGTCTGGGAGTACGCGCGCGACTGGTACGTGCCGGGGCACCCGCCCGGGCGCGCGACCGAGCCGCAGGGGCCGGATCGGGCGCTCGCCGTCGCGCTACGCCGGCGCCGCCGGGCCCGTCGGTGGTGATCAAGGGCGGCTCGTACTTATGCGCGCCCAACTTCTGCGCCCGCTACCGCCCGGCCGCGCGCCAGCCACAGGAGCTCGGCCTCGGCGCCAGCCACCTGGGCTTCCGGACCGTGCTGAATGCGCACGGCAGGAAGGGCGTCCAGGCCGCCGGACGCGGCTCGCCGCGCGGCCGCGAACTGAGGATTGCTGGACGAGGATGTCTGGACATCGAACTGGATCCCCGGGCGTTGACCGGGAAGCAAAGAGTCGTGGCACGCGTTATGCGGCGGCTGGCCCGGATCGCTGGCGGCGGCGCTCTGGTCGCCGGCTGCGTCCTGCTCGTCGGTCTCGCCAGCGCTGGCCGGCGGGCTCTGGGTCTACGAGATGGGCACGCCCGATCTCGGCACCGCCGCGGCGGGCCGGGCGGCGCTCGCCAAGGACGCGGCGACGGTGTTCGGCAATCCGGCCGGCATGACCAGCCTGGCGGACTCGCAGCTGCTGGTCGGCACCCAGCTGGTCTACGGCGATGCCCATTTCGATCGCGGCGCCGACACCACGGTCGGCGGCGGCAACGGCGGCAACGCCGCCGGGACTGGTCCTGGGCGGCAGCCTCTATTTACGCCCAGAGCGTGACGCCGGACATCAAGCTCGGCTTCTGGAGCGGCTCCTATTTCGGCGGCGCGGTGCAGTACGAGGACGGCTGGTCGGGGCGCTACTACGGCACCAAGGCCGAGGTATCACGCTCGGCGCCGGCATCAACGCCGCCTACCAGATCAACGACTGGCTCTCGATCGGCGGCGGGCCGTTCGCGCTCTACGGCAAGCTCGAGCGAGACGTGGCGATCAACACCCTGCTCGAGCCGGGCGACGGGCGCCTCGAGTTCGAAGACGACGACCTCGGCTTCGGCGGCATGGTCGGGCTCATGCTCGAGCCGTGGCAGGGCACGCGCTTCGGCGTCACCTACATCTCGCCGGTCGAGCTGGACTTCAAGGACAACCCGAACACCAGCAACCTCGGCCCGGTGCTGCAGGCGCTGCTCGAGACGCGCGGATTGTTCGAGCGCAAGATCGATCTCGGCCTGACCGTGCCGCAGCAGGTCATGGTCAGCGCCTACCACCGGCTCAACGAGCAACTGGCGATCATGGGCAACGTCGTCTGGCAGGACTGGAGCGAGTTCGGCAAACCCGACATTTCGGTCGCCAACACCGGGGTCGACAACTTCGAGGCCGACCTCAGCTATGACGATACCTGGGGCTTCGCGCTCGGCGCTCAATACGCGATTCGCGGACGGCTGGCTGTGGTCGCTCGGCGGCGGCTTCGACACATCGCCGATGTCGAACAGCGAGCGTTCAGCCCGCGCTGCCGCTCGACCAGCAGTTCCGCGTCGGCACCGGTCGTCCAGTACAGCTTCAACGAACGACTCACGGTTGGCGCCGCCTACCAATACCTGAACGGGGGCAACGCCGATCTCGACGTCGAGCGCGGCCCGCTCGCCGGGCGTCTCGAGGGCGACTACCAATCGAACGACTTCCATTTTCTTCGCTTTGAACCTGAGCTGGCGCCTCTAGGGGCCGCCGCAACACAGGAAGACCGTCAGTGCTCAAGCCCACCAAGCTGCCCCTGAGAACGGCTGCGGTCGCGGGTCTGGCCCTGCTCGCCGCCTGCACCTCCTCACAGAGCGGGACCGATACCGCCGGCGCGATGTCGGCGCCGCCAGAGCTCGTGATCGTCCAGGAGTTCGCCGCGGCGCCCGACGAGGTCAAGCTGGGCGAGGGTCTGATCGCCGAGGTCTAGGACGTCGCCCGCGCTAGCCCGCGACCCCGCGCACCGCGCAGGAGCTGCAGGTCGGTCGCCAGGTCGCCGACGCGATCGCCGACAAGCTCGTGGTCGAGATCCGCGATCTGGGGCTGCACGCCGAGCGCGGCAGCGCGGTGCCGCCCGGCACCGAGAGCGCCTTGCTGATCGCCGGCCAGCTGGTGTCGATTGACGAGGGCAATCGGGCCGAGCGGGTCGCGATCGGGCTCGGCGCCGGACGCAGCGACGTCCGCGCCCAGACCCAGGTCTACGAGGTGACGTCTGCGGGCCGCCAGCTGATCGACACCATCGAGGTCGACGCCAAGAGCGGGCTGACCCCGGGCATGGCCGAGACGATGGGTGCGGGTGGCCTCGCCGGCCACCTGCTGGTCTCGACGGTGGTCAGCAGCGGGCATGCATGTCGCCTCCGAGACCCTGGGCACCGACGTGGTCGCCGATGCCGACCGGGCGGCCAAGGGCATCGGCAAGCAGCTCGCGGGCCTGTTCGCCCAGCAGGGCTGGACGAACTCGATTGAGCCGACACCGAGCCTTGTCGCCCACCGGCCCTGCCGGTGACCGGAACCGGCGGCGCCAGTTCGCGTCTACCAACACGAGCCGGCAAGCCGAGGAAGAGGCTCGATGCGTGACGGTAGTCAACGAGTGAAGTGCCGTTCAGCTGCCTGCTCTTGCTGACGACTGTTGCACCCTTCGGAGCAGCGGGGCTGTCGGAAACCAAAGGATCTTGCCTTTAGGAAATTTCCTATTCGGGACACGCCAATGCCGCCCCTGCTCCTTGCCCCTGAGCGTTCGCATGATGATTATCCGGGATGGGTTCACCACCGGCGTCTCGGGCGTGCCCGTGGCAGGTCCGCTTGGCGGGCGTAGAGCAGTCGAACCGAGCCCCAATGCTCGATCTTGAGTCGGCTACCGGGCTAGAGTAAGACTAGGCTTAGCAAGAGCAAACATTAACCAACCCCGAAATGTCGTCAGCCAAACTTGTCGAGGAGTCGCCTTGGCGTCCTTCAGTCCGCGGTTTCGGAGCCCTCGGTGAACAAGGCATTAACCGACGCGAGCGGCCGCTGGCGGTGGCGCGCCGACCCCCTGCTCCGGCAACAGGCGTCCAAGGCTGATCGCTGACGGTAACTCCCTTATCTTCGCCATCGAACCGTGTTCTGGCACCGTAAAGCGAGCTTGGGCAGGGCGGGCGCCTAAAATCAAGCTCCTAAATGCGCCAGAGCGCTGCGCATCGGCGTGGCTGGGACCGTGATGAACCCATCCAACGGGCGGTCCATCTCCAGGAGTCAGGAAGATCGCGGCCGCCAGGGACACCGCGCACAGGAGCAGCGCCACTACGACGGTGGCATGGGGTGGGGCAAATAAGCCGAAGCCGGTGAACAGGATGGTCAGCCACAAAATCAGCGTGGCGAGAAACGCCCGCGGCACCGAGCTCGCGTTTTCCGCAGCCAGCAGCCAACGCGCCTCGACGAGATCGCCACCAATCTGCAATGCGCGCGACTGAAGCCAGCGTTGGGCCTCGCTGTGCGGGGTTAGTCCTCGCAGCTTCGCCTGCGTGCTTTCGAGCATCTCGATCTCGGCCGGGTCATCCAGGCGCGGTCCTTCTCGCCCTGCGTTCTCCTCGGGCCACGTCAGCGCGATCTTGAGCGTGGTGTAGCGTCGCAACAGGTCGCGCGCCTCGGCAGTCTCCGGCCCCAACTGCCGCATGACGCGATCGAGCAGGATCAGGTCGGCGGCAAACTTCTGCACCACCTTGGTCTGGGCATCGAAATCGCCCTTGGCGTAGGAAATCAGCAGGCCGATGACCAGGGCTGACAAGACCGAGAGCGTGCCAGACGCGAGGGTGACCAAGCTTTTGGTGTCGTCGCCGAGATGATGCGCCGGCAGCACCCGGCCCAGGAGCATGCCGGCCAGCGCACCGCCAAACACGCACGCGAGCACGACCAAGCCAATTTGGAAGCTGGTCACGTACCTATCCCTCCGGATGCCGATCGTCCAACGACGGGCGCGGTGCGGAGAATGTCGGCCCATGTCGGTGCCTCTCCCGTCGCTGCTGGAGTACCAGCAGTTGCTATTCTTCGAAAGCTTTGTGCCAGCGTCAGCAGGACACCGGCCGACCAAGCGAAGGTGAGGTGAGCACCCCGGCGACCGCGATCAGAACCTCGAGCAAGCGCCATGAAGCGGCAGGTTGAGGTTGCTCCCGAGGGTCGTGTACTCGAGCAGCGCGGAATAGTAAGCCGTGCTGGCGTTGGAAATGCCGCCGGTCCCGAAGAAGAACGCTGCCCAGATCACCACCTCTCCGCAATGGGACCAGGATGATGATCCAACTTGCCAGGACCAACGTGCCCAACCCTACGAGCAGCGACCGGCTCACGGTAAACCGCTCCGGAACGAGGGGCTCGCGTATAGCGTCAAGATCATGCCGATACCATGCACGATCATAGGGAGAACCACGAGGATGGGTCCGCTCCGGCCGTCGATCCGGTCGGCGCCGCCGAGGCCGAAGATGTCGTCTCCGCCCGCGGGGCTGTTGGTGACGCTGGCCATGACACGTCCTTTTTTGTCGGAGCCGTGTCAGGCGACGCGTCCTCCTGCACATCACTTAAAATTGTTGCAAAACTTTTTCAACCGTTTGCACCGGGCCGGGTAATAGACCTCCCAATCGTGGCACCGGCGGAGTGAAGACGTGAACCGAGGTTGGACAGCCAAAGTCCCGGGTGCGCTGCTGCTCACCCCAGTTTCTGCGGGGCGACGCGTCGTGCGGTTCGGGTGGCGGCTCGTGAGGCACGGGCGGCGGCGAATGACGGGTGCTGGTGGAGGTGCCGGAGTTGTATGAGACCTGGTGCTGAGGCTGGCGTGTGAGCCGATGTTAGCGGAGCGCGAGCGCTGCACCGGAGCTGGGCCAGTTCTGCGTCGGCCGGAGTTGCTGGCGCCGGCGGTGGTGGCCTGGTCGGCGTCGCCGCCTGTGCAGGACCTGCAACCTAACCACGGGGCCATGGCTAGGTTCCCGGCAGAGGCGCCTCAGGAGTGCGCGGCGCGCGCAGACGGATCGGTGACGACTGGCTCTGGGGAGTCATCTTGCGCATGACCGGGTACGCCTGCAGCTGGGGTCAAAAACCTATCTGTTGCGGGGTGAGTTTCGAGCCGTCCGACCGGCGGACGCTGTACTGCTCGGCGGCGTGTCTGAAGTTGGCGTGAGCGGCAAGTCGTACGGCTCGCCAGGGTACGCGGCGGGCGTCAGGATCCGGCCGGATGCGGCCGGGCAGGATCTACCCGGCCGGAGGCCACAGCGTCATCTGGCGAGGCGGCGGGGGCGGAGCGCGAGGCCGCGGCGAACGGGTCGGTTGCAAAGACGTGCGCCGACCCGAGTGCGTCGCGCTGCTGCCAAGATGGCGCCGGCTGCTGCCGAGCCCGATGCCGAGGAGGCGGAGCCGGCACGCCGGCGGGCGGCGCGGTGGTCCGCGGGTGCCTGCGTGATGCAGGGTCGCGCTGGCTCGCCGCGGAAGCCAGAGCTGGCGGTCTGGCCGGCCGAGGTCCAGGCGTTGACGCGTCGCATGGCGTTGCTGGAGCTCGAAGGCGAGCTTCCTGATCTGCCACCCGACCAGGGCCGCCAGGCTGCGGCAGACCGCGAGGCTGTTGGCGGGTCAGCTCGAGCAGCTGAAGGCGGCGGTGTTGGCCAGCGAGACGGAGACGGCGGCGTGAGGCTCATCAAGACCATCGACGGTGGGTTCATCAACATCGAGCTGATTGGCTCGCTTCGGCCCAATACGCTGTCTGAGCCTGTGGCTGGCCGGCAGCGTGATGTGCTCGATTACCAGTGTCTGAGCGCGAGCGGCGAGCTTTTGGGCGTTGTGGCGACTGCGGTTTTGGTCGCGCTTGTGGCTCAGGCCGAGACCGTCGAGCCGGTTCGGCGGGTGAAGTGAGGCCGGCGCCAGGTCCTGGGGCGGTGTGGCCGGCGTCGGTCAGTGTTGTGGCGTTGGGTGTAATGGCGTGGGTTTTGGTGCAGGCGCTGAGCTGAGGCGGCAGAGTGAAGCTGCGAGGCGAAATGTTGATCTGGAATCAACATTTGCGCGAAGCTCTGCGGCATGGCTGGCGTGTGAGGTGGTCTGGGGCGCCCTGGGCCCCGCCCGCAGAGGCGCCCCGGCACGAGGCTAGCACCGGCGTTTCGTGACTGGCTTGGTCACGGCAGGCTTACGGTGGCTTGGTCGGCGACCTCGGGCCGGTTTTGCTACCGCCGGCTTGGCCAAGCATTCCGGGTGATAGTCCTTCCGATCCACGGTGACGTACTCGCGGGTCACGACCTCGCCGCAAGCGGCACACTTCCGGGCAGTCCCTCCGAAGCGTCGACGCACATCTTCGCTTAAGGCGACCTTGCGCTGGAGGAGTCGGCGCGCTCGGGCTGGTTTTGCCGCCGCCGCCTGCAGCTCTTGTTTGACGGTCTCGTCGGCCAGAAACGCCTGCCAGATGGCGCGCCAGTCGGCTTCGGACTTGGGCACGGGCGATCCGCGCGTCGTCTGGGTGGCCCGTCTGATCGCCGGATGCGTGATGAACCGCGCCTGATCCAGCTCGTTCAGCGCTTTGAAGCGAGCGACGAGTGCTTTCGCCTCGTCTGTGACCGGAACGTCACGCTTCTGGTGTCCCAGGAGGGGCGATGTGGCCTCGGCCGGTACTCCGGTGCCCCCCAAGATCGGCGCGAGCGCCTGCGCAGCCTCAGCGGGCAGCAGGCCGGCCTCGAGTGCCCGCTGCACCTCGCGCTTGAGCCGAGGCGCTGGTCCGCCGGCCAGCTTCAGGCGTCGGCGTTGTTGGCGCTCGACTGCGGTCATGGGCCGGCCGAACAGCGGGCGTCGGGACATCAAGGTCTCTCGCTGTGGGGTTCAGCTCTCCGACCGGACTCGGGCCGCTGCTGTGAGTGACCATGTGGTCACGAAAGGGCTGCCGGCGTCAAGGAAAATTGTGACGCCGCGGTCACATTCCCGGTTGACGCCGCCGGGCGCTCATGTGCATTATGTTCGGGCTTGCCGAGGGCAGGCGGCCGGCGCCGGTGGGCTCAAACACCAGCGCCGACCTGACCATCGTCGCTGAGATGGAGCGACAATGGCTTCCCCAAATCTCGCGCGCCCGGACCATCCGGGCAATCCCATCTTTGCGTTCGCCGTCCTGGGCGGTCTCAACTGAAAACGGTCATGGCTCGACTGAAACGAAGGCCGCCCGGGATCGCGACCGGGCGGTCTCTCGCAAGCAGAAGGTTGAGGACTTCGACGGAATGCACACGATAGCGCGTGGCTCGGTTCCTGGCTAGCCCGACCGGCGCTGGGTAGTGTCTCAGTTTGAAATAGGCCGTATCGGAAGCCGAACATGGATGGCGTGGGTCCAATCTCTTAAGGCGTGGGCGAAGGGCGTTAGGCGCGATGTGGTCGCGCTCTATTTCGCCGCGCGTGATCCTCGCGTCCCGTGGTACGCTAAAGCGGTAGCGGCGGCTGTTACTGCCTATGCCTTAAGTCCGATCGATCTGATACCTGACTTCATCCCCGTTCTAGGCCATTTGGACGAGCTGGTTGTACTCCCGCTCGGAATCATGCTGGCCATCAAACTGATCCCACCGGAGGTCATGGCGGAACACCGCGCGGCCGCAATCGCGGCTGAGGGCAGGCGCACGAGCCGCGTGGCAACGGCGGTGATCATAGCTATCTGGGTCGTGGCGGCCGGATTTCTGATCTGGCTCTTCTGGTCTCATCCCGCGAGCTGAATTTCCACCTGAGATACTACCCCGCGCTGGCCTCCGCTCCGCGTAACCGGTACGCACCGCTCGGCCGCAGCAGCACGACCGTGGCCTCGCCCCGGCCGATGAGCCGCTCGACCTCGCGGCCCCAGGCGTCCAGCGCCGCGCGCTTCTCGTCGCCGTAGCGATGCCGGTTGTAGACCGCGGTGATCCCCTGGGTTGATGCCGGCGCGTGGTTCAGCACCGCGCTCACGACATGCGGCGCATGGCCAAGCTGAGCCATCGTTGAGGCCGCGGTCCGGCGCAGATCGTGCAGCCGCCAGCCGGTCGCGCCGGACAGCTCGTCGAGTTTCCGCTTCGCGTGGGAGAACCCGGTGACCGGCCGCGCCGGGCCATCTGCCCGATTGACCGGGAATACCAGCCCGTCACCCAGCCGAGGCAGGCTCTCGATGATTTCGAGCGCGAGCGCCGACAGTGGCACCTCGTGTACCCGGTCGGCCTTGGTCAGCTCGCGCGGCAGGGTCCAGAGCCGACGCTTCAGGTCCATGTCAGTCCAGGCCATGTGGGCGACCTCGACCCGCCGCTGGCCGGTCACGACCAGGAGCCTGTACAGGTCGCGGAATGGCCAGCCCAGCCCGTCGCAGGCGTGCCAGACGGCGGCAAGCTCGGCGGGCGTCAGCACCCGGTCGCGCGACTTGGTCTCGCCTGGCGCCCGGACCCCGGCCGCCGGCGACACCTCCAGGATGCCGCGCTCGACCGCCCAGGCCAGCATCCGCCGGACATGGGCCAGCATCCGGTTGGCCATGTAGCTCGCGCCGCGGTCCATGATCCCGTCGAGCAGCCGGATCACGTCGCGCTTGGCGATCGAGGCGACCTGCCTGTCCATCCAGCCGGCGGCGGTCAGCTCGCGGGTCAGCACCTGCTCGACCTGGCGCCAGGACCGGCGCCCTTTGGCTCGCTGGTCGCGGGCGATGAATTCGGCGAGCACCGCAGCGACCGTGTCGCCGTCCGCGGCTTTGCGACGCTCCCTGGTGCCGGCCGGGGTCCGGCCCGCCTGGGCGTCGCGCAGCGCTTCCCGCGCCGCCTCCCGCGCCTCGCCGAGGCCCTTGATGGGATAGCGGCCGAGCGTGATCCGGCGCTGCTGGCCGTGAACCCGGGTCATCAGGACCCAGCTCTTGGCGCCGCGCGCGGTGATCCGCAGGCCGAAGCCCGGCAGCAGCGTGTCAAACCACTCGACCCGGCCGGCCTTGGGCGGACGCATCTTGGCAATCGACAATTCGGTCAGCTTGGTGCTCGGCATCGGGGTTACCTGCTCCGTTAACGGCTCCTGCGGGGTAACACGGGGTAACGCCGAAGCCAGTTCAATGGGGTTCCGTCATGTGTCGACGTGTAGCTCCAATGCCGCAAAAATGCAAGGTTAATGTGCAGCCATGCTACACCATGTGAAGCCGTGGCCAGTAACCGATCGTTAACGGCTACCGGCCTCGTCGCGTTCGCCGGTCCTGGCTCGTGGCGATGTCGCGCGGCGAGCGGTGGGTGCCGTTCGAAGTCAGTTCGGTTGGAGCTTGATCCAGACCAGGCCGCCGGTCTCGCCGGCGAGCGGGCCCTGGTCGGCGGGGGCGGGCTTCAGCATCGCGTCCAGCAGCTTCTGGTCCGACGACCAGTACGGAACATACCATTCGCGGTCGACGTCCATGACCAGCGCCCGGTGGGTGCGCTGGTCGTAGGCGCCGATCGGCGAGATGTGCGGGCCGTCCCAGTCGCCGGTCAATACGCCCTGGTTGAAGTAGATCAGCATCAGGTCGCGGTCCGAAGTCTCGTTCGCGGCCAGCGCGGCGCGCACTTTGCTGAGCGTCGCAGCGTCCGCGCTGCGCGGTCGGATGATCTCGATCCCGTAGCCGTGGATGCCGTAGGTCTCGAGGCTCGCCTCGAGCACGTTCAGGAACTCGTCGAACGTGACGCCGTCGCCGCCTTCGGCGCCGCGCTTCGACCATTCGGTGTCGGCAACTTTGTCGAGCAGCGCGGTCTGGGTCACGACCGGCTCCTGCGAGTCCTCCGGCAGGCCGCGGGCGAAGTTGACCGCCATCGCGACGGCCGCGACCGAGCACGCGCTGGTCGTGAACTGCGGCACGTAGAAGGCGCTCATTTTCCAATAGTCCGGGGCGGCCGCGCTGCGCAGATGACCGACCTCCGTGGTCATCGGCACGGCATCCGGCCCGAGCTTGGGCTTGGCGCCGGGGGCTGCGAGCGGGCTTCCGAGCGCCCATGGCAGAGCGAGCAGCAGCACGAGCAGACGGCGCATCCGAGGACCTCCTTGGCAGTTGCCGGCAGTGCCTGGCCTTGGTGCTGGCGCGACCGCCAGAACCGCTTACATTATGCCCTGGACCGGCGGCGGAGGCATCCATGAACGAGCATGATCAGGTCCTGGAGCAGGTCGCGGCCTGGACTGGGGCCGGGCAAAAGGCGGCGCTTGCGACCGTGGTCGCGACCTGGGGCTCGTCGCCGCGGCCGGTCGGCAGCCAGCTCGGGGTCAGCGAATCCGGAGAAATGGTGGGCTCGGTCTCGGGCGGCTGCATCGAGGGCGCGGTGGTCAAGGAAGCGCTCGAAGTCATGGCCGGGGCACCACCCCGGCTGCTGGACTATGGCGTCTCCAACGAGCAGGCCTGGGAGGTCGGGCTCGCCTGCGGCGGCAAGCTCGAGGTCTATATCGAGGCGGTGAGCTGAGCGGGGCCGCGCGGTGAGGCGTGCGCTGCTGCAGCGTCTGCTCGAGGCCCGCGCCGCCAAGCGGCCGGCGGCGCACCTGCGCTGGCTGGAGAGCGGCGAGGAAGCGCTCGTGGTCGCGGGCGAGGTGGCCCTGGGCGAACCGCTGCCGGCGGCCGTGCTCGATGCGGTCCGGGCCGCGCACCGGCGCGACAAAGGCGTTACGATTCAAGGTGAGTCCGGAAAACTCTTCATCCAGATCTTCAACCCGCCGCTGCGCCTGATCGTCGTCGGCGCGGTCCATATCGCGCAGGCCCTGGTGCCGATCGCGAGCCTGGCCGGCTACGACGTTACCGTGGTCGATCCCAGGCGCGCGTTCGCGAGCGATGCCCGCTTTCCCGGCGTCAACGTGCGCACCGACTGGCCCGACGAGGCGCTGGAGGACCTGAAGCCCGATGCGCGCACGGCCGTCGTGACGCTCACCCACGATCCGAAGCTCGACGACCCGGCGCTCGATCTGACGCTGCGCTCGGAGGCCTTCTACATCGCGGCGCTCGGCAGCAGGCGGACCCACGCGGCGCGGCTCGAGCGGCTGGCCGTGCTCGGTCACGACGCGGCGACGCTCGGGCGCATCCACGGGCCCGCCGGGCTCGCGATCGGTGCGGTCAGCCCGGCCGAGGTGGCACTCTCGGTGATGGCCGAGATGACGAGCGTGCTCCGCCAGGAGCCGGCGGCGTGAAGTTCGGCGACCTGCCGCTCGCCGAGGCCGAAGGCGCGATCCTGGCTCACTCGGTCAAGCTCGAAAAGATCGTCTTCCGCAAGGGCCGGCGGCTGTCGGCGGACGATCTCGCCGCGCTCGCCGCGGCCGGGGTCGGCTCGGTGACCGCCGCCCGGCTCGGGCCCGAGGACGTGCACGAGGACCAGGCCGCGCGCCTGGTCGCCGAAGCGGCGGCCGGGGCGCATCTGAAGGTCGACAAGCCGTTCACCGGCCGGGTCAACCTGTTCGCCGAGCAGGCGGGGCTGCTGGTTCTCGACCGGGCCCGGATCGACCGGCTGAACCTGATCGACGAGGCGGTCACGATCGCGACGCTTGCCGCCTTCGAGCCGGTCGAGCCCAAGCAGATGGTCGCGACGATCAAGATCATCCCGTTCGCGGTCGACCGGGCGGTGGTCGAGCGCTGTATCAAGATCGCGGTCGAGGCCGGGCCGCTGGTCACCGTCGCGCCCTACCGGCATCTGGAGGTCGCGCTGATCCAGACCCGGCTGCCGAGCGTCAAGGAGGCGGTGCTCGACAAGACGGTCGCGATCACCGCCGACCGGGTGCGGGCGACCGGCGGGCGCCTGATCAGCGAGGCGCGCTCGGCCCATGGGACCGAGGCGCTCGCCGAGCGCATCCGCCAGAGCAACGGCGATCTGCTGCTGATCGCCGGCGCCTCGGCGATCACCGACCGCAAGGACGTGCTGCCGGCCGCGATCGAGGCCGCGGGCGGCGTGGTCGAGCATTTCGGCATGCCGGTCGATCCCGGCAACCTTTTGCTGCTCGCGCGGATCGGCGAGCGGCGGGTGCTGGGCCTGCCGGGCTGCTGCCGCTCGCCGAAGCCCAACGGCTTCGACTGGGTGCTGCAGCGGATCGCCGCCGGCGTCGAGGTCACGCGGCGCGACATCATGGCCATGGGCGTGGGCGGCCTCTTGATGGAGATCCCGAGCCGGCCGCAGCCGCGCGATGGGAAGCCGGCCAAGCACGGCCGGATCGCGGCGCTGGTGCTCGCGGCCGGCCAGTCGCGGCGGATGGGTGCCTGCAACAAGCTGCTGGCCGAGGTCGACGGCCGGCCGATGGTGACCCACGTCGTCGACGCGCTGCTCGCCTCGCGCGCCGCGCCGGTGGTCGTGGTCACCGGGCACGAGGCCGAGCGGGTGCGCGCCGCGCTCGGCGACCGCCCGGTCCACCTGGTGGCCAATCCCGACTATGCCGAGGGGCTCAGCACCTCGCTTCGGGCCGGGCTCGCGGCGCTGCCCGACGATGTCGAGGGCGTCCTGATCGGGCTCGGCGACATGCCGCGCGTGCGCAGCGCTCAGGTCGACCGGCTGATCGCCGCCTTCAATCCGCTCGAGGGGCGCGCGATCGTCGTGCCGACCGTGCGCGGCAAGCGCGGCAACCCGGTGCTGTTCGCGACCCGGTTCGTGCCCGAGATGCGCCAGATCACCGGCGATGTCGGCGCCCGCCATCTGATCGGCGAGCACGACGACGAGGTGGTCGAGATCGAGATGGAGGACGACGCGCCGCTGCTCGACATCGATACGCCGGAAGCGCTGGCCGCGCTGCTCGAGACCGCGACATGAGCCTGGAGGTGGCCAGGATCCGGGCCGAGTTTCCGATCTTCGAGCACCGCCCTGCCCGCTTCCACTACCTGGACAGCGCCGCGACCGGCCAGATCTGCCGGCCAGCGGCCGAGGCGCTGCTCGGCTTCGAGACCCAAAGCCGCGCCAACGTCAAACGCAGCATCTATCCGCTCGCCGAGGCGGCGACGGTCGCCTTCGATGAGGCGCGCGCGAGCCTTGCCGCCTACCTCGGCGTCGCCGATCCGGACGAGGTGATCATCACCAGCGGCACCACGCTCGGGCTCAATCTGATGGCGCAGGCGTTCGGCGCCGGGCTCGGCGAAGGCGACGAGATCGTGCTCAGCGAACTCGAGCACCACAGCAACATCGTCCCCTGGCAATTGCTGCGCGCGCGGCGCGGGGTCGTGCTCAAGGTCCTGCCGGTGACCGATGACGGCCGGCTCGACCTCGACCAGCTGGAGCGGGTCGTGACCCGGCGCTGCCGGCTGATCGCGGTCACCCATGCGTCGAACGTCACCGGTGCGATCACCGAGGTCGGCCGCCTGGTCGAGGCGGCGCGCGCGGTCGGCGCCAGAGTGCTGCTCGATGGCGCCCAGCGGGCGCCGCACGGGCCGCTCGACCTGGCAGCGCTCGGCGTCGATGCTTACGCGCTCTCTGGCCACAAGATGTTCGGCCCGACCGGTGCGGGCGCGCTCTGGGTCCGGCGCGAGCTGCTCGAGGACCTGCCGCCGTTCCTGGGCGGCGGCGAGATGATCCGCGCGGTCACGTTCGCCGAGACCACCTTCGCACGGCCGCCGCACCGCTTCGAGGCCGGCACGCCGCCGATCGGCGCCGCGATCGGCATGGCCGCAGCCGCGCGCTGGCTCGCCGGGCTCGACTGGCAGGCGGCCGCCCGCCACGAGCTGCGGCTGACCGAGCGGATCCTGGACGGCCTGGGCCGGCTGCCCGGCATCCGGATTGTCGGCCCGACCGGCCTCCAGGGCCGGATCGGCGTGGTCGCGTTCGAGGCCGACGGCGCCCACGCGCACGACCTCTGCCATCTGCTCGGCGCGCGCGGCGTGTGCCTGCGCGGCGGCCACCATTGCGCGCAGCCGCTGATGGAGCGGTTCGGGCTGGTCGCGACGGCGCGCGCGAGCCTTGCGCCCTACAACGACGACGCCGACGTCGATGCTTTGCTCGACGGCCTCGACGCGGCGCTGGCCCTGCTCCGATGACCGACGAGCTCTACCACCGGGCGATCCTCGAGCTCGCCAAGGAGGCCGCCCTCACGCCGCGGCTCGAGGCGCCAGATGCCAGCGTCACGCTCGACAATCCGCTCTGCGGCGATCGGGTCACGCTCGATCTGATCCTGGCCGACGGCCGGGTCAGCGCGGTCGGGCACAAGGTCCGGGGCTGCCTGCTTTGCCAGGCGGCGGCCGCGGTGATCGCGGCCCGCGCGCCGGGCGAGACGCCGGCGGCGCTGTCCGAGCTTGCGACCCGGCTGGCGCTCGCGGTCCGCAAAGGTCCGGCGGCCGGCGGCGGCCTCTGGCCCGAGCTCGACGCGTTCGCCCCGGTGCACGCGCACAAGAGCCGGCACGACTGCGTGCTGCTGCCGTTCGAGGCGCTGAACTCGGGCGCTGGCCGAGGCAGGGCCCGGCTGATGCCCCGCCGCGCGCGGAACCCGGAAGCTGGCGCCGGCGTTCAGTCAAGCGTGGCCCATCTCCCCCAACCGCTCCCAGATCTCCGATGACCGGGGGGCGCAGGCGGTTTCTGATCGCGTTCGCCGCGCTCGCGGTGGCCGTGGTCGCTTTCCTCATTCTGTTCGACTGGAACTGGCTCAAGGGGCCGCTGGAGAGCCAGATCTCGAGCCGGCTCGGCCGCCCGTTCCAGATCGCCGGCGATCTCGAGGTCGATCTCGGGCTGCGGCCGCGGATCACGGTCGAGAAGGTGCGGCTCGCCAACCCGGATTGGGCGAGCGATGAGCCGATGGTCGCTGTCGAGCGCGCCGAGTTCGTGGTCGACCTGCCAGCCCTCTGGCGCGGCCGGATCGTGCTGCCGGAGGTCAACGTCAGCGCGCCCGCGCTCCGCCTCGAGACCCGCCCCGACGGCCCGCCCAACTGGCAGCTGAAGCAGGGCCCGGACGAGGGGCCGCCGACGCTCCCGGAGATCGCCCGGCTGCAGATCGCCGAGGCCTCGGTCACCTATCTCGACCACGGGGTCGGCCGGACCGTCGATGCCCGCCTCGAGGAGGTCGCCGGCAGCCTGGGCTCGACCGGTGCCACGCTCAATGGCAAGGGCGAGGTCGCGGGCCGGCCGCTCGAGCTCAAGCTCGAAGCCCCGTCGCTTGCGCCCGAGGGTCCGTCCGGGCCCTACCAGCTGGCGCTCGATCTGCGGCTGGGGGAAAGCGACCTCGCGGGCAACGTCGAGCTTGATCTTCAGCGGGACGTGCCGGCGGTCAGGGCCAAGGTGCATTCCCGGCGGCTCGCAACCGGTGAGCTCGCCGGCCTGCTGGGCACGGCCGGCGCCGCGGCGGCCGAGGCTTCGACGCCCTCGGCCGCGCGCCCGGCTGGCGCGCCCGAGGGCGGGCTCGATCGGCTCCAGAGCGTGCTCGGCGGGCTCGATCTCGAGCAGCTGCCCGAGCTCGAGGCCGAACTCGACTACCGCATCGATCAGTTCGAGGCGCCCGACCTCACGCTCCAGCAGGTCCAGCTGCGGGCCGGTTTGCACGAGCGCCTGCCGCGGCTGGCGCTCGAAGGCAAAGGTAGCTTCAAGGGCGGCCCGATCGCGCTCGACGTCGAGGCGGGGCCGGCCGAAGGCGCCGGGCCGGCGCAGCCACGCTATCGGGTCGATGCGCAGATCGCGGCCGGAGAGACCGAGATCACGGCGAGCGGCGGCATCGACGACCCCGAGCGCCTGCAAGGCATCGATCTGAAGCTCGCGACCAGGAGCCCCGACCTCGCCCAAGCGCTGCGCCAGCTCGGGATCGACATCCCGCCGCTGCCGGGGCTGCAGCTTGCCGGCCAGCTCGTGCGCGAAGGCGAGGTCTGGCGGCTCGACCACCTCGACGCGAAGGCTGGCGAGAGCGACCTGGCCGGCCGGGTGGAAGTGAATTTGTCGCGTCCGCGCCCGATGCTGGCGGCCGACCTGCGCTCCAAACAGCTGCGGGTCGTGGATCTGCTGCCCACCCCGGCCGAGCGGGAGGCGGTCAAGGAAGAGGTCAAGGAAGAGGCCGCGGAGCTGCTGCCCGCGATCTTCACCCCGACCGGCATCAACTTCGAGGCGCTGCCCAAGGTCGATGCCGATGTCGAGTTCCAGGCAGAGCAGCTGGCAGCTCCGGCGTTCGTTTTCGACCAGCTCAAGCTCGACCTCAAGCTCCGGGAGCGCATTGCGGTAATCGACGCGACCGGGCGGGGCCAGTTCGGGGACTTCGAACCGATGGCCTTCGAGGCCCACGCCGGCGACCAGCAGAGCCTTGCCAACCCGGAGGGGCGCTATCCGATCGAACTCGCGCTCCAGGCCGGCGACAGCAGGGCGAGCGCCAAGGGGAGCGTCTATAGGTCGCTCGACTACAGGGGCTTGGACGTCGATGTCGCGCTCGAAGGTCCCGGTCTCAAGGAGCTCGGCCAGTCTTTGAAGCTGTCGCTGCCGGTGACCCCGCCCTACGACATCAAAGGCAAGGTCACCCACGAGGCGGACGCGCAGCGTTGGAACCTGGTGGCGATCCGCGGCACGATCGGCGACAGCGACGTCGGCGGCGACATCAGCCTCGAGCTCACGAGCGCGCGCCCGACGGTCGTCGCTGACCTCAGGTCGAAGCGGCTCGACTTCGACGATCTGGGCGTCGTGGTCGGCGCGCCGCCGGACACCCAGCCGGGCGAAACCGCGTCGGCAGCCCAGCGCCAGCAGGCGGCGGCAGCCGAGGCGAGGCCCCATGTGCTGCCCGACAAGCCGCTTAGCCTGCCGGACCTGCAGGCGGTCGACGCCAGGATCAAGTTCGCAGGCGAGAAGGTCCAGGCGCGGATGGTGCCGCTCGAGCAGCTGAAGCTCGAGGCGACGCTGCAGGATGGCAAGCTCCATATCGAGCCCATGCGGCTCGAGGTCGCGGGTGGAGAGCTCGAGGCGGTGATCGATCTCGCCAACAGCGACCCTGGCCTGGAGGGCAGCTTCGATCTGAGCCTGAAGCAGATCAAGCTCACCGAGCTGTTGTCGCGCCTGAACATCGAGCTCGGCGAAATCGAGCTCGAGAAAGAAGGTGTCGGGGCGTTCGGCGGCCGCGCCAAGCTCACCGCCCGCGGCGCCTCGGTCCACGACCTTGCGGCCAGCGCCGACGGCGAGATCGCGCTGGTCATGGGCGGCGGCCAGATCAATGCGCTGATCATCGAGGGGCTGGGCCTTGACGTCGGCGAGGCGCTCGGGCTGATCATCTCCGAAGAGGAGGAGGGCGGCGCGACGATGGTGCCGATGCAGTGCGCCATCACCCGCTTCGACGTGCAGGACGGTCTGATGCGGGTGCAGGCCCTCGTGCTCGAGACCAGCGACAGCACGATCACCGGCAAGGGCCAGGTCGATCTCGGCGAGGAGGCCATGGCGCTGGAGCTTCTGGCGCATCCCAAGGATGCGAGCATGCTCACCGCGAGCACGCCGGTGCGCATCGAGGGCACGTTCAAGGAGCCGAAGGTCGACCTGATCTCGGAGGAGCTGAAGGCCAAGAGCCTGGCGGCGCTGGCGCTCGGCGTGATTCTGCCGGTGGTCGGCGCGATCCTGCCGTTCTTCGAGCCGGGCGAGACCAAGGATACCAACTGCGGGCAGCTGATCAAGGCCGCCACGGCGGCGATGCCGCCGCCGCCCTCAGAGACCTCGGAGTGAAGGTCCGGCCGCGATTTGCGGTGGTCGCCCGCCGGGCCCTGCACTATGACTTCGACGATCAGGAAAGCGTTGCCGGCAGCCGAGGGAAAACGGGCATGAACTGGCGGCAGATTCTGGTCGCGACCGGCCTCGCCGTGGCCTCGGCGGGTGCTGCCGCGGAAGATCCGACGATCGAGGATTTTGCCGGTGACTGGCGCGGCGCCGAGCTGCGCGTCAGCGGCGCGGCCGAGGACCTGAAACCGAGCCCCGCAGACCTGGACGTCCAGATCGTTGCCGCGGACGCCGGTTTTCAGATGAGCTGGACCGTCTTCCGGCGTGCGGAGGGCGGCACGTTCGAGAGCCAGAAGATCGATGCGAGCTTCGCCCCGACCGAGCGGCCGGGCGTGTTTGCCTTCGAGCCCGGCAGCTCGTCGCTGTTGACCCGGCTGTTCGCCGATCCCGCGACCGCCAACCCGCTCGAGGGCGAGGCCCTGCTATGGGCGCGGCTCGCTGGCGCCACGCTCACGGTCTACAGCCTGGCGATCGACACCGACGGCAGTTTCGATCTCGACCGCTATGCGCGCACGCTCACGGACCAGGGCATGACGGCGCGCTACGACCATCGGATCGAGAACGACCTGATCCTGACCGTCGAGGGTCGTCTCGAGCGCGCGGGAGGTTGAGCATGCGGCGAGGGCTCCGGATCCGGTCGCTGGACGCCGCGCTGACGCACCGGGCGGGCCTGCTCGCGCTGTTCTGGCTGTTGTTGCCGGCCGCGGCTCTGGGCGCGGCGCCGGACGATCTCAAGCCGTTCTTCGGCAGCTACGTCGGGGTCGCCACGGTCGAGGAGATCAAGACCGGCGAGGTCGGCCAGCGCGACATGGACATCGTGATCCAGCCCTACCACGAGGGCGGTTTCCGGATCGACTGGATCAACGTCACGCTGGTCGAAGGCCGGCGCGACCTGCCAGGCGTCCAGCGCCGGGTCCAGGCCGCCCTGTTCGAGCCGGTCGAGGACCGCAACATCTTCATCGAGGTCGAGGCCGAGAACCCGTTCCGGGAACGCGAAACCGCGCAGCCGATGCGCGGCGACCCGGTCCGCTGGGCGAGCATCGATGGGCCGCGGATGCACGTCTATGCTTTCATGGTCCTCGAGGACGGGACCTACGAGCTGCAGATCTACGATCGCATCCTGACCGAGCAGGGTCTCGAGATCGCCTTCCAGCGGATCGTCGATGGCGAGGTGGTGCGGCGGATCTCGGGCAGAACGGTGCGCGCCGAATAGCCTTCTGCGCTGGGCCGCCAGATGGGCAACCCGGCCTCAGACCGGCGGGTCGGCCGTGCCGCCGCCAGAAGGCCTAGGGGCCGGCTCGACCACCCCCTGGCGCGCGGCCGCGACCGCCGCGGCGATCACCGCCGGATCGCCGATGTGGTTCGCAAGCAACAGGACGAGCTTGCTGTTGACGCGCCGGCTGTCCTCGTCCGTGAGGTCGCGATGCGCCTCGACCAGCAGCTGGTAGAGCCCATCCGGATCGGCCGCGGGCCGGGTCTCGAGCTTTGCGGCGCCCATGTCATTCCCCCGCCATCGCCACCCCCGCCATCGCCATGACCGGCGCTTGTCCGCCCGCGAGCACCCGCAGCGCCGCCGCCCGGATGCGATCGGCATCGAAACCACGCCAGCGCGCCGTGACGTGCTGGTCGGGCCGGATCAGGTAGCAGGTCCCGGGCCCGGCGCCATAGCGGCTCGCGGCCAGACCGTCGCAGTCGGCAAGCAGCGGCAGGCCGTGCCAGGCCGAAGGCGGTCGCCCGGCGGCGGTCAGGATCACAAGGCTCGCGATCGGCGGCGCGGAACCAGCGAGCGCCCGCAGAGCGTTCGCGAGCGCCGGGCTCAGCGCCTCCTGACGTTCGAGAAACAGCAGCAGCGAAAAACCGGGCGTCAGCTGGTTGAGCAGCCAGCAGGCCTCCCCGGCGCGCTGCAGCGGTGCGTCGGCGGCCACGGAACCTGGGACCAGGCCGCCCTCGAACCGGTCGCGATCGGGCGTGTTGAGGGGCGAGAAATCGAGCCGGGTCGGGGTCGACAGCCGGCCGCTGTTGATCATGCCGCGGGCGAAGGGGTGATCCGGCGCCAGCGCCAGCACTGCGTCGCGATAGGCCCGGCTCGCCGCGTTCTTGGGCGTGATGAACTCGGTCGAGCGGGTCGAGTGGCGGATGTTGTCGTCGGCCGCGACCAGCCGCTCCTGGTCGTAGCTCTCGAGCAGCCGCTCGGGCGCCAGGCCCTGGAGCACGGCCGCGAGCTTCCAGGCCAGGTTGTCGGCGTCCTGGAGGCCGGAATTGAAGCCGCGGGCGCCGAACGGCGAGACCTCGTGGGCGGCATCGCCCAGGAAAATCACGCGGCCGTGGCAAAAGCGGGCGAGGCGCCGGCAGCGGAAGGTGTAGATGCTGGTCCATTCCAGCTCGAAGCGCCGGTCCTTGCCGAGCATGGCCTGGAGCCGCGGGATCACCCGCGCGGGCTTGATCTCCTCGTCGGCATCGGCATCCCAGCCGAGCTGCAGATCGATCCGCCAGACCCGGTCCGGCTGGCTGTGGAGCAGCGCCGACTGGCCCGGGTGGAACGGCGGATCGAACCAGAACCAGCGCTCGGGCGGGAAGTCGGCGTCCATCCGGACGTCGGTGATCAGGAACTTGTCCTTGAACACGCGGCCCTCAAACCCGAGGTCGAGGGCTTGGCGCACGCTGCTGCGGGCGCCATCGCAGGCGAGCAGCCAGTCGCAGACCAGCGCATGATCGCCGATCGGGGTCTCGATCGCGACCCGGACGCCGTCTTTGGCCGGGGCGACACCCTTGACCCGATGGCCGAAGCGCAGGTCGATCTGAAGCTCCTGCGCCCGCTCGACCAGGAACTGCTCGAGGTAGTATTGCTGGCAGTTGACGAAGGCCGGCATGCGATGGCCGGCCTCGGGCAGCAGATCGAACTGGTGGACGATCCGGTCGCGCCAGAAGACCTTGCCCTGGCGCCAGGTCACGCCCTTGTCCAGCATCCGCTGGCCGACGCCCAGCCGATCGAGGATCTCGAGCGAGCGCTTGGCGTAGCAGATCGCGCGCGAGCCGGCGCTGAGCGCGATGTCGGCCTCGAGCAGCACGACCGGCGTGCCGCGCAGCTCCAGATCGATCGCGAGCGCGAGGCCGACCGGCCCGGCGCCGACGACGACCACCGGGTGCCGCCCGGTCCGCCCGGCCTCTTGGTCGGCGCTGGGGCGAAAGGCGTAGGGCTGGCCCATGGCCGCCGGTCCGCGGGTCAGGCCTGGAGCGCCCGCCACATCTCGACGTCGCGCTCCTTGGTCCAGATCTTCGGGTCGACGTGGCCGCGCGCCTCGTCATAGGCGCGCGCGATGTCGAACGGCATGCAGTGCTCGAAGATCACCCAGTGGCCAAACCGCGGCTTGAGCAGCGCGTGCGTGGCATCGAACACCTCCTTCAGCGACTTGCCCTCGGCGACCCCGCGCTTGACGCTGTCGAACATCGCGGTCAGGAAATCGCGGGTGCCGTCGATCCCGGCCGCGACCTCGACCGGGCTGGTCAGCGCCTCGCCCCGGCCGGGGACCAGTTTTTCCGCGTTCAGCGCGCGCAGGCGCTCGAGCGTCGCCGGCCAGTCGGTGAGATAGGCATCGCCCGTGTACGGCGCGGCGCCGTACTCGACCAGATCGCCGCTGAACAGGACCCGCTCCTTGGGCAGCCAGGCGATCGTGTCGCCCTTGGTGTGGCCGCGGCCGAGATGGCTGATCTCGACCTGCCGGCGGCCGAGCCAGACCGTCATCGAGCTCGCGAAGGTCATCGTCGGCCAGGTCAGGCCGGGCACGCTCTCGACCGCCTGGAACAGCCGGGGAAAACGGTTGACCTCGCTCTCGAAGTCCTCCTGGCCACGCTCCTCGATCAGGCCCCGGGTCAGGTCGCTCGCGATGATCTCCTGGGCAGCGTAGGCCGAGGCGCCCATGACCCGGACCGCGTGGTAGTGGGTCAGCAGCACGTATTTTATCGGCTTGTCGGTGACCTTACGGATGCGCTCGATCAGCGCCTTGGCCATCAAGGGCGTCGCGGTCGCGTCGACCACCATGACGCCATCGTCGCCGACGATCACGCCGGAATTCGGGTCGCCCTCGGCGGTGTAGGCGAACACGCCGTCCGCCAGCTCGGCGAAGGTGATCGTCTTCTCGGCCAGATCGCCCTGGGATGCGAAGCTCACGGTCGTCTCCCTCACGCAGCGCTGAGCATGGCCTCAATGTAGAAAGCGCGGCGCGCCTTCGCCAGTTCGGCGCACCCGAGAGTGATACGCGCGTCAATAACGAGCGGCCGGGATGTCGGTTCGACCGAAGTCCTGGCCTTTGAAGAGCAGCGGTTGGTTCTCGACCTTCGCCAGCGCATAGCTGAAGCAGTCGCCAAAGTTGAGCGCTGCCGGATGGCGGCCCTTGCCGAAGCGCCACCAGGCGGCCTCGGCGGTGACCAGATGCTCGGCATTGAACGGCACGGGCGTGAGCCCAAGGTCGGAAAGCAACGTCCGCAACAGCGCCCGGCCTGGCGCCCCTCTCTGTCCGCCGACCACCAAGGCGATCTCCAACACGGTCGGCATCGCGATGAGCCGCAGATCGCTCCGGACGATCGCCCTCGTAAGCCGATGGGCGTCGTCCTCTCGGAATGCGATCGCGAGGACGGCCGAGGCGTCAATGATCATTCAGTTGGGCGCGCCGACGTCGTCGTAGCCGATGAGCTCCTCGGCGGAGCCTTCCCGGACCACCGGCAGGCTGGCGATCCGGTCCGCCAAGCGCAGGATCCGCGCGATCTTCCGTTCGATACCTTCATTCGCGGCGGCACTGGCGTCGGGCTTGATCCTGATTCCGCGCTCGAGAAATTCGATGCCGCTCCCCTCCAGCGCGCCCCGAACCGCGGTCAAGGAACTCGTGCTGACCTTCCTACCACCTTCGATGCGAACGATCGTATTGGGGGCGACCTGCGCCTTGCGCGCAAGTTCCACCACCTTGAGCCTGGCCATCGCCCGAGCGCCGCGGAATTGAGATGCGATCACCTGTTGTTCGGTCACGATGCGATCCTATCGCATCATGGCCGCTATGGGAAGCGCGCTGGCAGCTACGGTCGGGGCGGATCGTAGCGCACGACCTGCTGGTCGATCGCACCGAAGATCGTCCGGCCGCGGGCGTCCAGCATCTCGATGCGGACGCGGTCGCCAAACCGGAGAAAACCGGTCGTGGCCTTGCCCCGCTCGATCGTCTCGATCGTGCGGACCTCGGCGAGGCACGACGAGCCGACGCTGCGGTCCTGGTTCGAGACCGTGCCGGAGCCCACGATCGTGCCGGCGGCGAGCGGGCGGGTCCGCGCGGCGTGCGCGATCAGCCGGCCGAAGTCGAACTGCATCTCGACCCCGGCATCGGGATGGCCGAGCTCCTGGCCGTTGATCGACGAGCGCAGGGCGCCGTGCAGCCTGCCGTCCCGCCAGGCGTCGCCGAGCGCGGCCGGGGCGATCGCGACCGGAGAGCAGGCGCTGCGCGGCTTGCCCTGGAAGAAGCCGAAGCCTTTGGCGAGCTCGTCCGGGATCAGGCGGCGGAGCGAGACGTCGTTGAGCAGCATCACGAGCTTGACGTGGTCGAGCGCCGCTCTGGCCGAGACGCCGAGCGGCACGTCGTCGGTGATCACCGCGACCTCGGCCTCGAGGTCGATGCCGAACGCCTCGTCGGTCACCTCGATCGGGTCGGCGGGCCCGAGCAAGCCGTCCGAGGCGCCCTGGTACATCAACGGATCGTCCAGCAGCTCCGTCGGCAGCTCGGCGCCGCGCGCCCGGCGCACCAGCGCCACGTGGTTCAGATAGGCGCTGCCGTCGGCGAACTGGTAGGCGCGTGGCAACGGCGCGGCACAGGCGGAGGGCTCGAACCGGAAGACGTCCTCGAGCCCGGGCTCGGCCTGCTCGAGCTGCGCCGCCGCCTGCTCGAGCGCGGGCACCAGCGCCGCCCAGTCGTCGAGGGCTGCCTGCATGGTCGGCGCGATCCGCGGCACCTCGACCGCCCGCGCGAGGTCCGCGGCGACGACGACCAGCCGCCCGTCCCGCCCCGGCCCCTTGAGCGAGGCGAGCTTCATGTCCGGCGCGGTCGTGCTACGGCCTCGCCGGCCCGCACGGTCGGCGCCTTGGGCGCCGGCTCGCCCGGCGCCCGCCAGCTGTTGACGTAGTCCTGGTTCTCGACCGCGCGCGCCGCCTCGCCGACCTCGAGCCCATCGCGGGCATCGAGCATGACCGCATATTCGTCGGTCGCGGCGCGCTTGGGCTCGAACATGCCGCGCAGCGCCTTCGGATGCGGCCCGTGGGTGAAGCCGCAGGGATGGAAGGTCACCATCCCGGCCTCGATGTTGTCGCGACTGGAGAAATCGCCCGAGTGATAGAACAGCACCTCGTCGAAGTCGTCGTTATTGTGGAAGAACGGTAGCTTGAGCGCGCCGGGGTCGGTCTCGAGCGGGCGCGGACAGAAGGTGCAGACCACGAAGCGCGGGCCGACGAAGGTCGTGTGCGCCGACGGCGGCAGATGATAGCGGTGGCTCATCAGCGGCCGCAGGTCGGCAACGTTGACCCCCGCGACCGTCAGATCGCCCGACCAGCCGACCGCATCGAGCGGGTTGAACGGATAGGTCACGGTGCTGATCGCCCCGCGCCGCTTGATCTTGACCTTGGTCTGCGCGTCGCCCTGCTGGGCGAGAAAGGCGTCGTCGATCTGAGGCACGTCCAGCATCGCCGGATCGAACACCGCGTGCCGGCCGACCATGCCCTTGTCCGGCAGCATCAGCGAGCCGCCGGTCGCCTCGATCAAGAGCGCGCTGACCGGGGTCGCGCATTCGAGCCGCCACATCGTGCTGCGCGGCAAAACGATGTAGTCGCCGGCCCGGAACTCGAGGTGGCCGTAGTCGCAGAACAGGTCGCCCGCGCCGGTGTGGACGAACAGCAGCTGGTCGCCATCGGCATTGCGGGCCAAGTGGTCCATCTTCATCGGCGCCCGCCAGAAGGCGAGCTTGACGTGGCTGTTGTGCAGGATCGCGGCCGCGTCCCAGGGCGAGCCGGCGTCATCCTCAATCCGGTTGAGGTCGAAGCAGCGCGGCCGGAGCGGCCCCTCCCAGTCGACCCAGCCGGTCGGCGGATGACTGTGGTACATGTGGGTCGCCGGGCCGAAGAAGCCCTCCTTGCCCAGCTCCCGCTCGTAAGTTCCGGCCGGGAAGTCGGCATGCGCCTGGCGCGAGGCGCGCCCCTGGCTCAGGGGGTAGGAGAGGTAGTGCCGGTTCGCCATCGACCCGCTCCGCCTGCTGTGCGCGCCGCCGGACCCGCTCTCGGGCGCCGCGGAGCGCCGATCGGTTGAAAGGACGGCCTCGCGACTATTGGGCCGCGCCGCCCGGGTTTCAAGGGCCAAGCGTCAGAGCCGCCAGCGCAGCGCGCCGACCAGGTTGGAGAACCCATCGGTCCAGGGCGGCTGATCGGGCCGCCCCTCGAGTCGTGACCAGCGCGGGTCCGCCGCCAGCGCGCCGAAGTCCGGCGCCCGGCGGGCGATCGCGATCCAGGTCGAAGGGCTGCGAAAAGCGGCCCTGCTGCCCTGCCCCGGCTGGTGGCTCTGGCGCCAGGCCAGCGCGCCGGCATCGGCCACCAGGTCGGCCACGATCGGCGCCAGATCGAGATTGCGGTTGGAGACGTGAAACGCGATCAGCCCGCCCGGCGCCAGCTTGTCGAGATAGAGCGCCAGCGCCTCGCGGGTCAGCAGATGGACCGGGATCGCATCCGAGCTGAACGCATCCAGGATCAATAGGTCATAGTGCCCGCGCGGCGCCTGCTGTAGCGACCGGCGCGCATCGCCCAGCACGACCTCGGCGCCCGGCGCGCAGTCCTCGAGATAGTGGAAGTAGCGGCCCTCGCGCGCGATCCGCACGACCAGCGGGTCGATCTCGTAGAAGGTCCAGCGCTGGCCCGGCCGCCGGTAGCAGCCGACGGTGCCGACGCCGAGGCCGACCGGGCCGACGGTTCGCGGCGGCGCCCGCTCGAGTGCCGCGAACAGCTGGCCGAGCGGCCCGTCCCGGAGATAGTAGGTGAGCGGCTCGCGGCGCCGGCCGGGCTCGACCTGCTGGGCGCCGTGGATCGTGGTGCCGTGGACCAGGACGCGAAAGCCGCCTGGGTCCTGCTTGACCGTATAGACTCCGAAGAAGCTCCGGGCGCGTGTGAGAACCTGGTCCGAATCGGCGCCCAGCAGGCCGGCGGCGAGCGCTGCGGCAACGCCGAGGCCGAAGCGCAGCGGCCGCCCGGCCATGCCATAGAGCAGCAGCGCGGCCGGCACGAAGATCACCAGCGAGCCCATGAGGCTGTGCCCGGGCAGGCCGAGCGCGGGCAGGCCCGCCCGGGCCAGGATCAGGCCGAACACCGCGAGCGGAAGCGCGAGGTCGGGCAGGCGCAGACCGCGCCCGCCCTGGAGGCCTGGGCGCAGCAGGCAGGCAGCGACCAGCGCGATCGGATATTCCCAGACCCGGTCGAACAGCAGCGGCGCGATCAAGGCTGCGAACAGCCCCCCAGCATGCCGCCGGCCGCGAGCCATAGGTAGAACTCGGTCAGGTGGCAAGGCGCCGGCCGTCGCTGCCAAAGCTCGCCGTGGCAGACCATGGCGCTGACGAAGAACGCGAGCAGATGGAGCGGCACCGCCAACCAGAAGGCAAAGCGCCAGGCAAACACCAGGACGAGTGGGATCACCACGAACAGCTGAGCCTTGACCAGCCAGCCGTGGCGCAGCCAGGGTCGGCGCGCGAAGGTCAGCACGAAGGTCAAGAGATAGAGCGCGAGCGGGATCACCCAGAGCAGCGGCACCGCCGCGAGGTCGGTCGTGATGTGGGCGGTGACCGCGAGCAGCAGCGCGGATGGCGCGGCGGCAAGCGCCAGCCAGTGCAGGCGCTGGCGCCAGCGAATCGCGCTGGCCGCGACGGTTCCCCGAAGCGCTTCGCTCGGTCCGCCCCGCCAGGCGACCAGCGCCGAGCCGCCGACCAGCACGACGAGCGCCGCATAGCCGAGCGTCCAGCCGCGGCTCTGTGCAGCGAGATCGAGGCTCGGCTCGAGCAGCAGCGGATAGCCGAGCAGGGCCGCCAGGCTGCCGAGGTTGCTCGCCCCGTACAGAAAGTATGGATCCCGGGCCGCGGGGTGGCCGCTGCCGGCGAACCATACCTGCAGCAACGGCGCGCTCGCTGCGAGGGCGAGGAACGGCAGGCCGATCGACCATGCGAGCAGGCCGAACAGCCAGAGGACCGGCGAGCCTTCGACCGGCGGCTGCCAGCCGGCGCCGACCTCGACCGGCAGGCTGGTCGCAGCGAGCGCCAGCAGGCCCAGATGGAGCGCCACCTGCCGCCGTCGCGAGAGCCAGCGCGTGCTGGCGTGGGCGTAGCCGTAGCCCGCGAGCAGGGCCGCCTGGAAGAACACCATCGCGGTGTTCCAGACCGCTGGCGAGCCGCCGAGCCGCGGCAGCACCATCCGGGCGAACATCGGCTCGAGCCAGAACAACAGCAGCGCGCTCAGCAGCAGCGTGCTCGCGAACAGCGTCAGCACGCCGGCGCCGGCCGCGAGCGGGCCGATCGAGAGCGCCGTCTGATCGCTGTGTCCGCCGCCCGCCATCGGCTCGGCCTGCCTCCGCTGATGCGTGCTCATCGGTCCTGGCAGGGAACTAGCCGGAGCTGGTTAACCGTCGGTTAATCCGAACCCCCTTTCAGTAGATATCGCCCGCCAACTTTTTAGCATCAATGGTTCACCGAGCGCCGGCTCGAACCGCCAGGCTGGCGCTCGGGTTTGCGCCGCTCAGGCGGGAACCGCGTCCGGCTGGCGCTCCGGCGCAGCGCGGGCGAAGGGCTCGAGCCTGCGGCAGCGCTCGTCGATCCGGCGGAGGGTCGGATAGGGGCCGAGATCGCATTCGTAGCGGCGGGCGTTGTAGACCTGCGGCACCAGGCAGACGTCGGCCAGGCTCGGCGCGTCGCCGACGCAGAATTCGCCGGCCGAGTGCCCGAGCATCGCCTCGAGCGGGCCGAAGCCTTGGGCGATCCAGTGCCGGTACCAGGCCAGGCGCCCGGGCTCGTCCAGGCCAAGCGCGCGCTCGAGGTGCTGGAGCACCCGAAGATTGTTCAGCGGATGGATCTCGCAGGCGATCGCGACCGCGATCGCGCGCGACTTGGCCCGCCCCTGCAGGTCCTTGGGCAGCAGCGGCGGCTCCGGATAGCGCTCCTCGAGGTAGTTGAGGATCGGCAGCGACTGGGTGAGGATCGCGCCGTCGTCCTCGAGCACCGGCACCAGGCCCTGCGGGTTGAGCGCCAGGAACGCAGGCTCCCGCTGCGCGCCCTGGCGCAGATCGACCGTGATCTGCTCGTAGGCCAGGCCCTTGAAGTTGAGCGCGATCCGCACCCGGTAAGCGGCCGAGCTCCGCCAGTAGTCGTGGAGCCGCATCGATACCCTCCCCTCCTCGATCGCCGCCGAGCTTGCCACGGCGCGCCCGCCCGGGCCACCGAAACTGAAGAAAAAAGCCCCGGGCGGACCGGGGCCGAGTTGCGCTGGGAGGGGATCACAGGGAGGCCAAAGGTGGCACGCGGTGCCGGGTGACCCCATCGGGCCAGGGCCGCGTCGACCACCTGCTGACGGCTTCGGGATAGCGACGTGCGGCTGCCGTGAGCTTGCCCGGTCAGCTGTGAAAAATTTTCGCCGAAGGCCTCCATCGGGCACCGGCGAGGCCGGTTGCGGCCAGCCGCTCCGGTCTCTAGGGTGGGTTTCTGGGGAGGCTCGCATGGCTCGGATGCTTGGGCAGGCGTGGGCCTGCTGGCTCGTGGCAGGGGCGGTGACCGCCTGCGGGTCCGCGCCGCCTGCCGGCGGCCCCGGCTATGTGCAGAGCGTCGCGGGCGGCTACGTTCTGGCCGATCCGGCGCCGGGCATGACCGTCTACCTCGGCGCCACGCCCTTCTTCAGCGAGGCCCGCGCCGCAGCAGCGAGCGCGCCGCGACCGGGCGACGGTGCCCGATAGAGCGCCCACGAATTGAGCCAGGATCGGAGACCAGATGACCAGGATCCGCGTCATGTTTTCCCGATTTTCGGCGTTTTATAGCCCGCTGATCGCGACCGACGCCGGCGGTTTTCTGAAGACCGTAGGGCTCGAGGCCGAGTTCTCGGTCGCGGGCCCGGCGCAGGCGCCGCGCAAGGGGCTCGAGGACGGCAGCCTGGATCTGATCCAGTCGGCGCCGTCGGCGAGCTGGGGTCCGCTCGAGCGCGGCGAAGCCTCCGATCTGGTCCATTTTGCCCAGATCAATCAGCGGGATGGCTTCTTCATCGCCGGCCGGCGGCCCGATCCCGAGTTCGCCTGGAGCAGGCTGAAGGGGGCGCGGGTCCTGGCCGACCACGGCGCCCAGCCGCTCGCGATGCTCAAATACGCGCTGCACAGGCAAGGCGTCGAGTTCGGCGAGCTGCAGCCGATCGATGCCGGCGGGCCGGATGCGATGATCGAGGCGTTCCGCCGGGCCGAGGCCGACTACGTCCACCTCCAGGGGCCGGCACCGCAGCAGCTGGAGCACGAGGGTCAGGGCCACGTGCTCGCTTCGGTCGGCGAGGCGATCGGGCCGGTCGCGTTCAGCAGCCTGTGCGCGAGCCGCCGCTGGCTCGCGAGCGACGCCGCGAGGGCCTTCGCGCATGCGTTCGAGCGCGCCCGGATCTGGGTCGCGAGCGGCCCGGCCGAGGCGATCGCCAAGGCCGAGGCGCGGTTCTTCCCGGACACCGACCCCGCCGCGCTGGCAACGACGATCGCCGCCTACCAACGCCTCGGCTGCTGGCAGGGCGCGCTCGAGATTCCCCGGGACGCCTACGAGGTGGCACTCGACGTTTTTTCCCACAGCGGCCTGATCACCCGCCGGCACCCGTACGCGGCGGTGGTAGCCCCGCCGCCAAGAGCCTAGCCGCTCACGCGGCTCGAAGGCTTTTTTTCACCGGACCACGGCGGCGGACGGGCTTCGAGATGGCGCGACCGAGGTTTGCTCGCGAGCCGGGCGAGCCAGGAGCGCCGCACCAGCTTCGGGGTGCACCTGAGCGCGCGGCATCGGATGGAATGCCGTAGAGCCCCTTAACTCGGCGATAACCTTAGGTCTTTACTCCCGTGCCCTGGTCGATGCGATCCTGGGAGTCTGTGCCGCCTAAAGAGCTGAGAAAGGCGCAGAGTCCGAGGATCGCATGGACCAGGGCCACGGGGTAGCCGACAAGGGTTGACGGAAGGTTAAGGGGTTCGGCCTGTCCGAGGTCCGGGGCGGCTTCGGGGTCGAGAGCTGGATCAGATTGCCGCAAGACGCCCTTTTAACCGGGCGTTAACCTTCAGCTCGTAATTCCCGTGCTCAGGTCCATGCGATCCTGGGAGTCCGTGCCGCCTTAAGAGCTGAGAAAGGCGCAGAGTCGAGGATCGCATGGACCACTGGGTAACCGGCGAGGGTTGACGGAGGGATAACAGCTTGAAGAAGCGTCGACCGACGGTTCAAGCGCTCGTCTCTACCCGGAGGTCCGGCCGCTTGCCGGCGGCAGTTTCGAGTTCCACGAGGTGGTTGCCCGCGGTTGGGCGCGAGCCGCTGCTCCGCCGCCGGCGCGTCGCCTCCGGGTGGCCCGGGTCGCCGGCTTAGCCCAGCACCGAAAAACTGCTCTCGGGGTTGATCTCGCGCCGGCGCGAGTAGAAGCCGACGTCGATCGTCCGGTCGATGTGGGCGAGGTGGAACTGGAGCGGCTCGCGGTCGTGGTCGCGGCCCTGCTCGCAGGCGCCGATCAGCTCGGCCATCATCGCGCCAGCGACGCCCGCATTCTTGAACTGGTTGCCGCTGGTGCCGACCGCCATGTAGAAGCCGGCAAGGTCGGACCGGTCGTAGATCGGGATCCAGTCTTCGGTCACGTCGTAGAGGTCGACCACGCCCTTGAGCGGGCTCGAGACCGGCAGGCCCCTGATGCGCTGCGCGACCCTTTGCACCTGCACCTGCCATTGTTCGGAAAAATTGCGGTCGTAGTCGTCCGGGTCGACCCATTCGCGCGGATCGCAGGGCGGGTCCTCGCTGCCGATCAGAATGTGGTTGCCGATCTCGGGCCGGCAGTAGCAGCCGACGTCGCTGTCCGAGGTGACGAACCCCGCGCGCTCGAAGTCGAAGCCCTTGGGGAACGGCACGTGCGCGACCTCCTGCTTGAGCGCCCGGGTGCGAATCCGCATGCCGTCCTCGACGCCCGCCATCCGGTTGATCTTGGCCGAGTGCGGTCCGGCGACGTTGACCACGACCGGAGCATCGATCGTCTCGCCCGAGGCGAGCGTCACGCCCGCGACGCGGCCACCGGCCTGCCGGATCGCGCTGACCTCGCTGTTGAACCGGAATTGTCCGCCTTTGGCCTCGGCGGCTCGCTGGGCGTTGTGGGCGGCGAGCTGTGGATCGTTGACGTAGCCCGCGAGCGGGAAGAACACGGCACCCCCGAGCTTGCCGTCAGCCTCGCCGAAGTTCGGATCGTCCGGTCGCTTGGGCGGGCCGAAGCGGCCGAGGTCGTAGAACGGCAGCCGCTCCCTGATCCGCTCCGGCCCCCAGTCCTGCCAGGGGATGCCGAGCGCGTCCATGTTCCGGCAGATCGCGCGCAGATGGCCGTTCGCTTCGGTCTTCATGACCAGGCAGCCGCACTTTTCGAACTTGGCCAGCCCGCGCTCGTCGGCGACGCCCAGATAGCCCGGCCAGTCGTCCCAGTAGAAAACACCCTCGTAGGCGAGCGCCGCGCCAGCCAGCGTCGAGTAGTGGGTGCGGATGATCGCGCAGGACGCGCCGGTCGAGCCGTAGCCCGCGGCCGGCAGCTTGTCGAGGTTGAGCGTCCGCCAGCCGCGCTTGGCGAGCTCGAAGGCAGTGCAGGCGCCGATCACGCCGGCGCCGATGATGATCGCGTCATAGCTTCCGCTCATCAGTCACCTACCTCAGGTATCGGCCGCCGCAGTGCGACCTGGGGCTCCGGTCGGTCCGTCATCGATCACTTCGGCGCCGCGATGCCTGCGGCCGCGATCCCGATCTGCACGATGCGCGGCCCATCGATCCCGCCGACGCCGACGTACTTGTAGATCTGGTCATCGATCTCGCGCTTCTGGGCCTTTTGGACCACCACCTTCTGCTCGCCGGACAGCAGGGGCCAGAACGCGGACGCCTGCGGCTGCAGGGCCGGGTCGGGGCTGAAGGTGAAGCTCACGTCGCGGTTGCTGAGGACGGCGTGGCCCTCGGGGTCGGTGATCCAGAACTCGTCGATCGCCGAGCGGTCGGCCACTTCCTTCAGAATCGCCCGGATCTCCTCGTTGCCGAGGCCGGCCCGCCCGGCGAGGGCGACCAGATGCGCGGTGAGCAGCGCCTGCGCGACCATGTGCCGACCGACGACCTCCTCGAGGTCGTCCGCAACCGCGGTGCCCGCGGCCAGGCACATGACGAGCGTGAGCGATGCGGCAATGCGGCTGCGACCGCTGACCATGAGGACCCTCCCCGCTCCCAGGACCGAGCGCGAGTTTTCGGGCTTTCCGAGCGCGACGGCAAGCCCCGAACAGCGCGGGCGGGAGGTGCTGCCGATCTTGGCGGCTCGCTCCCCGACGGTTAACGTTCGGGCAGGCCTGCGGAGCCATCATGGCCATTCGGCCGGCGAGGCCCTGAGAGGATGACCCGATGGACGATCTGAAGCCCCGGGCGGCAGCGCTGCACGCCGATGCCTTGGTCTGGGACGCCCATGCGTGCCTGCCGCTGCATCCGGATGCCGACATCGGGGCGCTCGAGCGGCATCGGGCGAACGGGGTCGATTTCGTCTCGATCAACATCGGCATGGACATGAACCCCTTGCCGCAGATCATGGCGGTGATCGCGAGCTTCCGCGCGCAACTTAGCGCGCGCAGCGACCGGTTCGTCCAGGTCGACGGCGCCAGCGACGTGCTGCGCGCCAAGTCGGAAGAAAAGCTCGCGGTCGCGTTCGATCTCGGGGGCGGCGTGCCGCTTGGCGAGCGGCCGGAGATGGTCCAGCTGTTCTACGACCTTGGCGTCCGCCAGATCCACCTCGCCTACAACCGCAACAACAGCATCGGCGGCGGCTGCTACGACGACGACATCCCGCTCTCGGCGCTCGGCCGGCGGATCGTCGCGGCGATCAACGAGGCCGGCATGCTGATGGACTGCTCGCACACCGGCTACCGGACCAGCCTCGACATCATGGCGGCCTCGGCGGCGCCGGTCGTTTACAGCCACGCCAATCCGCTGGCGCTCGCCGACAACGGCCGCAACATCCGCGATGACCAGATCGACGCCTGCGTCGCGACCGGCGGCGTCGTCTGCGTCAACGGGGTCGGCCGCTTTCTGGGCGACCCTGAGGCCGGCACCGCCGCGATCCTGCGGCACATCGACTATCTGGTGCAGCGGATCGGCGCCGAGCGCGTCGGGCTCGGCATCGACTACGTCTACGATCTGGGCCTGAACGAGGACCCGCCGGGCCTCGATCGCGCCCGCTGGTGGCCGCCCGAGCACGGCTACGGCAAGGCCGGCCCGCGGATCAAGATCGCCGCCCCCGAGCAGTTCCCGGAGATCACGGCGGGCCTGCTCGGCCTGGGCTACGCCGAGGCCGACGTCCGCAAGATCCTAGTCAGAACATGCTGGGCCTGGCGCAGCGGGTCTGGCGGCCGCGCGAGGCCGACGCTTAGCCGACGCGAGCGGCGGCCAAAAGATAGATCGGAGCCTGCGAAATCCGATTCGGGCGGGTTCTCCGGGCGGCGCTCGGACCAGCGCACGGCGCTGAGCGAGCCAAGAATTTCTCTATCGCAGGGTGTGACGGCGTTCACAGACAACGGCCGCATCCCGTCCGACCATTCCAAGATTGCAACCAATTCCATCGGGCTGCTCGGCGCGGGCGCTGATCGGCGAGGGCCAGGCGATGCAGATCGGATTACAGGACGCACCGACCTCAAACGGAACCGGCAATGGCGGCGATCCGAGGACGCAGGTTTTCCCGGGTCCGACCGCCCGCGCTCAGCGGGCGCGCGAGCGCCAGTTCATTCAGGTCTTTCTCAGCCACAAACAGAAGGATCACAGCGCTGCCACCATCATCGGTGGCGTCCTCAGGGCCAACTCGGCCGGCAGGATCGAGGTGTTCATGGCCGAAGAGATTGAGAAGGGCGCTGACTGGCAGCAGACGATCGAGAGAGAACTTTACAGTTCAGACTGGTTTCTCCTGCTATTTACTGGCGTAGAAGAAGATGATTGGTCCTGGTGCCACCACGAGGCCGGCGTTTTCTGCGGGATGATGTATCCGGACGCGAATTGTGTGGTCGTTTTGTATCCTCCGAAGGTGACATTGCCAGATCCCTTGAAGAAATATCAGGCGGTCAAATGCGAAATAGACCCAGACGGGGACTCAGAGGATCTTGAGCGTTTGTTCAAAGTTGCATTCGGAGAAGAGCCGTATCCGAATTTCCGGCCGATCAACCGCTACTTCGCCTACGAGGACGCTGACGGGCGACGCGAGGCAGCGAACAAGATCGTGCAGGCGATGGGCCGGCTGGTCGTGGAATTGATCGTGCCGGAAACGATCATGGTCGTGCAGGCGCCCAACGCGAGGCTGCTCGACGGCAGCGGCTTCCCGGAAGGCACCCGGATCCGACGAGGGTCGCCGGCCATGCGCCTGTTCGAGCTGGGCGATATCGGCTTTCACTGGGGCGAATTTCAGGAACGGCTCGAGCCGGATTTCCAGAAGGTTCTGGCCAATTCCCTCTGGCCCCCGATCTACCAGGCCTGCGCCAGATCGGTCAGGAGCGGCCAGCTGGCATCGACCCATGCCCTGCTGCGCTCGCCGGCGGACCAGCGGCATTACTCGCCCATCATCACCCGGGTCGATCTGGCCGGCGACCACAGCGCCACCTTCACGATCACGTTCGTGCAGGCGGCCGCAGGCACCCAGCAGGAGGTTCGCCACAAGAGCGTCGCGCGGATCTTCACGGCGTTGAATTTGTCGCATCGCTTTCGCTGGGAGATCATCGACCCGTACAAGGACGCCTTTCGGCTCCAGGACTTCGTCGAGCACCGGGCCCAGGCCCTCCAGCGGGACGGACCTGGCCAGGCCAGCAATGGCAGCGCCGGCCTCACGACCGTCTGGGAAGCCATTAAACTTCTGGAAGTGGAATTGCGAAACCGCGGTGTCTACGATCCGGATGCGCTGCCGGCCGACTTCGGCCCGGGTGCGCAGGCGCGGGTGCGGGCGATGTTCGAGAATTGGGCGATCATGCGCGAGCGCTTGCAGGAAGCGGCACGCGCCGGCGATGTGCCGGCGTTTGCGGCGGTCCTCAAGGAGCTTGATCCGGTCAGCGTCGAGTTCCTCTCGCTGGCCGCGCAGCGCCTGGGCGAACTCGTCCGAGCCGATGCGGCCCACCTCTAGGCGCGCGTGGCGACCTCGGCGCGGTGCGCCGCCGCCATCGCGGCCAGGGTCGGAAACCGGAAGTCGGGCTGGACGCCGCTCTCCGGCGGGCGGGTCGCGCCGTGCCCCTGCTGGCCTGCCCGCCGGTGGATCCAGCAGGTGGCGAGCCCGAAGCGCTTGGCCGGGATGTGGTCGTGGTAGAGCGATTTCGGCGGTGTGCAGGATCTGCTCCCGGGCGCTGCCCTGCTCGGCGAGGCGCGCCAGCATGTACTCGAAATTGCGCGGGTCGGGCTTGTAAGAGCCGACGTCCTGGGCGGTGTAGACCGCGTCGAACGCGACCTTGAGCTTCTGCTGGCTGTGCGCGAAGGAGGCGCGGTCGACGTTGGACAGGATCACCAGCCGGTAGTGCTGCTTGAGATCGGCGAGCGCCGCGGCGGAGTTGGCAAAAGCCGGCCAGTCCTTGATCGAGGCGCCGAACGCGCGCGCCGCCTGCGGATCGGGTGCGAGGCCGAACCGGGTCGCAAGCGCGCCATGCACCCGCGCCAGCAGGTCCGGATAGAGCAGGCCGGGGGTTGCCGCCTGCTGCGGCGCTTCCGCCTCGGCGAACGCGGCCAGGATCTGCTCGCGGCTGTGGGCTGCGCCCGCCCCCTCGAGCCAGGGCCCGAGCGTCTGCGCGATGCCGGTCTCCCAGTCGATCAGCGTGCCGTAGCAGTCGAAGGTCAGGACCGAATAGTCGGACAGTCGCATGGCTCCCCTCCCCGCGCTCCAAGCTCGTGATCGCATCCTAGCGCCGCGATTGACCCCGAACCACCGTCCGCGGTCGCGGCGGTGCAGCCGCAGGTGGATTTGAGCTTGCCCACGACAGCCATAGGGGACTACTATGTTCTCGTTTCGTTCATGAGCGCTCGGCGTCCCCCGGCGGACCGCCTCGTTGTCGCCGCCTTGGCGATGCACGAGATAAGAGGGACGCCCCGACGATCTGAGCCCTGGAGCGAGCTTGGCAGACCAGGTGACCACGGCAGCCTATCGTCCCGAGATCAGCCGGATCACCGACTGGCTGGTCGAGCGCGGCCTGCTTCGGACCAGCTTCGAGAGCCTGGTCGAGGGCATTTGCCAGCGCCTGGTGGCGCTCGACATCCCGATCTGGCGCGGCTACGTCAGCGCCCAGACGCTGCACCCGCGCTTTCGCGGCATGGGCTGCTCCTGGCGCCCGGACCAGGGCATCAGCACCGACGTCTACATCCACCGGCTGACGCCTGAGGACGGCTATCTGACCAGCCCGTTCAAGCGCATGGTCGACCTCGGGGTCAACGATCTGCGCGTGCGCCTGGACGTCAACGAGCCGGTCGAGTTCCCGCTGCTCGAGGAGTTCCGCCAGGACGGTGCGACCGACTACCTCGCCCAGCGCACCTGGTTCGGGGTCAACGGCAGCCTGGATGAGAAGACCGGCCTGATCTCGTCCTGGACCACCAAGCGCGCGGGCGGCTTCACCGACGGCGATCTGGCGGCGCTCAAGCACCTGATGCCGCGCCTCGCGCTGGCGCTCCAGGCGCGGCTCGGCTACGACATCGCGGTCAACCTGCTCGACACCTACGTCGGCCCCGAGGCCGGGCGGCGGATCCTGAACGGCGAGATCCGGCGCGGCATGCTCGAGGTGATCCGGGCGGTCATCTTCTACGCCGACCTGCGCGGCTTCACCTCGAGCACCGATCGCCTCGCGCGCGAGCGCGTGGTCGAGATGCTGAACGCCTATTTCGACTGCCTGGTGCCGACCATCGACGCGTTCGGCGGCCAGGTGCTGAAGTTCCTGGGCGACGGGCTGCTCGCGACCTTCCCGCTCAATGGCCGCCCGGCCGCCGAAGTCTGTGAGCTGGCGCTCGATGCCGCCGCCAGGACGCTGGGCGAGGTGCGCGCGCTGGGCGCCGAGCGCGCCCGCGCCGAGCAGCCGATCATGGACCTCGACCTCGCGCTGCACCTGGGCGATGTCTACTACGGCAACGTCGGCAGCACCGACCGGCTCGACTTCACCGTGATCGGGCCGGCGGTCAACGAGGCCGCCCGGATCGAGGCGCTGTGCGGCCAGCACGACCGCAATCTGTTGATCTCGGAGGCGTTCGCGCGCGCCGCGAGCCGGTCCGCCGACCGCCTGGTCTCGATCGGCCGCTTTGCGCTGCGCGGCGTCCGCAGCGCGCAGTCGCTCTACACGCTCGACGGGCTGTGAG
>CAWJAY010000017.1:0-45390 GCA_963840925.1 uncultured Alphaproteobacteria bacterium | reverse complement strand
GCTGGTTGCTTGGCAGGCCAATTCGAACCGTGTCCACGATCACGTGCGACGTCGAACGCCCGCGCGCGGCCGTACTCGCCGACCGCGGTGGTGAAAATCGCAACGCTGGCCTCGCGGCTGCCGAGCACGACCAAGTTCGGCCATTGCCCGGGCTGGAGGTTGACCACGACGTCGTCGGGACCGAGGCAGTCGACCGCTAGTCTGGTCCGGGTCTCGTTGTCGCTGCCGTCGGGGTCGGTGTCCGGCGCATGGGCAGGATCGACGCGCTGCGCGAAGTCGAAGACGTGCTTGCCGCGTGTGCTGCACGAGATGGTCGCATGGTTGGGGATCGGACGGCCCTCACCGTGGCGCAGTGCCGGGCTGACCCGTCTTGAGCCAAGTCAGCGACGGCCGCGCCGGCGTCCGCTGGCTTCAAGCTCCACATCCGATCGGTGCACGACGAAGGTGGTGGTGACGATGCCGAGGGCGGCGGGCCGGGCAAGGCGTCGTTTGTTACCCAGGAGTTACCCGAAGTGCATCAATCAGATCAATTTCCTAGCAATCTGGCGGTCTCCGATGGCGTCGGATCGTTGATCAGCTTGAACCGATCGAGGTCGAGGATCATCACTGCCAGCAGCTGCTGGCTCCGGCGGGCGCGCTCGATCGCCTGGGTCAGACGATCGTTGAACAGCAGGCGGTTCGGCAGGCCGGTCAGCGGATCGTGATAGGCGAGGTTGCGGATCGTCTCCTCGGTGTGCTTGCGCACGGTGATGTCCCGAAGTGTCAAAATGTACAGCACATCGCCATTGAAGAAGACCTCGCTCGCGGCGAGCTCGATCGGGATCACCTCGCCGCCCTTGCGCCTGGCCAGCATCTCGCGGCTGCCGCCCGGAGCCTTGGCGGTCGCCGTGATCCGGTCGAGCGCATCGCCATCGCGACCCGGCCCGCGGACGATCAGAACGTCGATCCCCCGGCCGACGATCTCGTCCCGCCGGTAGCCGAAGATCACCTCGGCCGAACCGCTGAACGAGACCACCACGCCACGCGTGTCGAGGCTCACGATGCCATCCGCGACGTGGTCCAGGATCGCCTTCAGACGAAGCTGATCGTCAGCCTGTGCGGACGCCGCATCGGCCGGCGGGGCAAGCGCCTCCGGTTGAGCCAGCACCCCGTAGATCTCGTCGCCGGTGCCGCGCAGCGGGACGTAGCTCCAGACCAGGCGGCCTTCCTGGCCGTCCGGCAAGCGTAGCCAGGCTTCGCTGCCGGTCACCCGCTGGCCGGATCGGGCGCGCTCCAGATCCTGGAGCAAAGCTGGTTGCTCGCGGGTAAGCGCCATCAGTTCGACGAAGGGGCGCCCGATCACGGCGGCGCGCTGCCAAGCGGTCAGTTGCTCGGCCTGCTCGTTGAGCTCCAGCACGGTCAAACCGGGCAAGAGCAGGATCCCGGCCGAGCGCTGCAGTTCGAGCAGGGCGCGCAACCTTGGATCTGGGCGGCTCTCGAGATCCGTCGGCGCGCCGCCGATCGCCGGCGAGCGCTCCGGCTGGAGCAGGGCCAGGGTCGCCCCGCCCGCCGCGCCGCACAGGCGAACCCGGTATCGCTCGCCACCGGCTGTCGCCGGATCGGCAAATCCGAAGGTCACGGGCGCCCACCCGGGAACGGTCCGCGCGATCTGCTGGCCCCAGATTTCGGCGAGATCGAGTCCGATCACGTCCTGCAGCGGGCGACCGACACCAGCCTGCAGGCGAAGCGGCAGGTCGCCCTCTGCGTGACCGGCCACGGCGCGCACGCGGCCATCGCCATCGACCTCGCAAATCAGGCCGTCAGCCAGGCTGATCAGCGACTTGCGGTCGAGCTGCTCGGCCAGCAGCTGCTCCTCGAGCCGGCGCTGCTCGGTGATGTCGTCGGCGGCACAAAGGATGCCGACCACCAGCTCGTGCGCCTCGTCCCACTGCGGCCAGCCGGTGTCGCGGAGCCAGCGGCGGGTGCCGTCGCGGCTCCTGATCCGATATTCCGCGCTCGCCCGCTCGCCGGCCAGCAGCCTCTGGGCGCGGCGCTGCAGGAGGCGC
Source organism: uncultured Alphaproteobacteria bacterium (assembly GCA_963840925.1). Taxonomy (GTDB): domain Bacteria; phylum Pseudomonadota; class Alphaproteobacteria; order Geminicoccales; family Geminicoccaceae; genus DATAOG01. The sequence continues at coordinate 43,345 of CAWJAY010000017.1, read as the reverse complement.
AGGTCCGCCGGCTCGACCAGCGCCGACCAGCCGCCCAGCGCCTCGATCTCGGCCACCCGATATCCGGTCAGGCGCTCGAAGGCACCGGCGGTCCAATCGAGCACGAGGCGGCAATCGGGTTCGACCCGCAAATGGTAGACGCCATCGGAGGTCAGATGGGCGAGGGCATCGAACCGCCGCTCGAGCCGTCGCGCGGTCGCGACCACGGCGCGTTGCGCCGTGACATCATGCAGACGGATCAGGTAGCGCCGCTCGGCACCGGATAGCGGCCGGCCCTGGATTTCGGTCCAAAGGCGGCGTCCGCCCGCGCCCGCGATCTGCAACAGCAGGTCGACCGCGCGCGGCCGTTCGACGGCGTCGATCAGCCGGGCGAGCTCGAGCGGGTTGGTAACCGCTGAGGCCAGGACTTGCACCGACTGCCCGATCAGCGCATCGGTCGCCCGGCCGATCAGGCGGATGAAGGCCGGATTGGCGTAGGTGATCAGCGGCGTCGTCCGGTCGCCGGCGCTCGCGGCGAGGATCACGACCGGATCCCCGATCTGGTCGAGAAGCTGTGCCGCCACCTGCGATGGCGCCTCAATCGTCAACGTCAGTCGGCGATCCCCCGGCCGTCGCCCCTCCGCTGTCAAGCGTACCGTCTCGCACCCGCATCCAGCCGACCATACTGCCGGGCCGCCTCCGGCCCATCACCCGAAGGAGCATCGTTACGGCGAGCAGCTATGACGACTCCCGGGCCGTCCGGCGGGACGCCAGACTGCCGCTCGGCGCTGGGCCACTCCCAGTGGCGGGCCTGAGAGTTGCTGCTGCCCGGCTACACGGGATGACGAGTGGGCAACGTGACTGGCTCGGCCGGGTCCGGTGCGGGACCGATCCGATCACGTCGCGCCCCGTCCTCCCTCATCTACCCGGCTGGGCCATGAATAAACTACAGCTTTAGCCTCGCAACTATCTTTCGCGCTCTGGCCGATCGGAGCCAGGCGGAGGGAAGGTGGCGAGGGCCGCTGGCAGGGCCTCGACGAGGTCCTCGGCAATCAGCCCGGAAGCGAAGCCCCGCGCCGCCCGCGCGTGCAGCCAGACGGCCGCGGCGGCGGCTTCGAAGGCCGGCATGCCCTGGGCCAGCAGGCCGAGCGCGATGCCCGCCAGGACGTCGCCCGAGCCCGCCGTGGCGAGCGTCGCCGGCGCGTCCGGCTGGATGTTCGCCCGACCATCTGGCGCTGCGATCACAGTGTCGGCCCCCTTGAGCAGCAGGACCGCACCGCTCTTCGCGGCTGCGGCGCGCGCGCGCGACAACTTGTCCCCCTGGAGGTCGAACAGGCGCTTGAATTCGCCTTCGTGCGGCGTCAGCAGGCATGGGCCCACGATCGCGGCGAAAAGCTCGGCTGGCCGGTCGGCAAAGCTGGTCAGCGCGTCGGCATCCAGCACGCAGGCCTTTCCGCTCGCGAGCGCGGCGATCACCCGTTGGCGGAGCGCGGCCCCGACCCCGGCGCCGGGTCCGAGCAGGATCACGGTTCGCCGCGGATCCTCCAGCTGCCGGGCAAAGCCCGGCTCGTCGGCGAAGGGCGCAACCATGATCGCAGTCAGCTGGCCGGCGTAGGTGCCAAGAGCGGTCTCAGGGCAGACGACCGTGACCAGGCCAGCGCCCGCTCGGAGCGCCGCCCGCGCCGCCATCCGCGCCGCACCGGTCGAGGCCGTGCCGCCGCCCAGGACCAGGGCATGGCCGTGGCTGTATTTGTGGCTGGCGGCGGTACGGCGGGGTAGGAGCCCCTGCCAGAGCCGCGGCCGGTTCACCCAAAGCCGAGTGCCGAGTGCTGCATGAACCGCCTCGGGGATGCCGATGTCGGCGACCACCAGCTCGCCGACATGGGCGCGACCCGGAAGCAGCAGGTGCCCGGGCTTTGGTCGATGAAAGGTCACTGTCAGGACGGCTCTGGCCGCGGCACCCCGAACCTCGCCGGTATCGCCATCGATCCCGGACGGCACGTCGACGGCGACGACCGGCAGCCGCGCCGCCTCGACGGCCTCGACCGTCGCCCGCGCCACGCCCTCGATCGGGCGCGCGAGGCCGGAGCCGAAGATCGCGTCGACGACCAGGCCAGCTTCCTCCAGAACCGCAGGCTCGAGCGGGACCGTAGCGCCGGCCCATGCCTTCGCGGCCGCGGCCGCATCGCCGCGCAACCGCTCCGGCTGGCCGAGCAGCGCTACCCGGACCGACCAGCCCGCTCTGACCAGCCGCCGGGCGACGACGAAGCCGTCGCCCCCGTTGTTGCCGGGTCCGCAGAGCACGACGGTGGGCGTCCGGCTGAAACGCGCCATGAGCGCGTCGGCTACGGCGGCCCCGGCGTTGGCCATCAACTCGGCGCCGGGAATGCCGGCGGCGATCGCGGCGGCGTCCGCGGCCGCCATCTGCGCGATAGTGTAGATCTCCCCGCGCCCGGGCACCGGCCGCGTCCCCTGTCGACGTCGCCTCAGAGTACGGCCGAGCGGGCCCGGGTAGTGCGCTCGATGGCGTGGGCGACCAGCCGGTCGACCTTGAGCCGCTCGCGCAGCAGCTCGAGCAGGCGCAGCTCCTCCTGGGTCAGCGCGCCATCCGCCACCGCGACCTCGCAGGCGAGCGCATAAGCGGTCTCGCACAGGCGGGCCGGCAGCGCTTCGGCGATTATCTCGCAGGCGAGATCGACGCCGTCCTCGCGCTCCAGCAGCGCCGCGCACTGGCGTCCGACCGCAGCCAGCCCGCTGCTGTCGAACCCGCGGAAGATCGGCCAGTAGCTCACCTGCCGGGTCATCGTCTCGAGCTCGCGATCGTCCATAATGTCATCGGCATCGGAGACGAACACCATGGTAAAGATCAGGGCAGTGTGCTCGTCGATCGGTCGTTGCATCGCAGCCGTTCCTTTGGCTCGAGAGGAAAATGGCAGATCGATCGGCCGGCCGCGCCAAGCAACCGGGTGCCACGGATCCCGGTCGACGGAGACTTGGTCATGACCATTCAACTGCACCCGGAGGTCGCCGATGCCCTGACCCGAGGTCAGGGGGTGGTTGCGCTCGAGTCGACCCTGATCTGCCACGGCTTGCCGCGCCCGCACAACGCCTCAATTGCGATCGCGCTCGAGCAAACGATCCGCGGCCAGGCCGCCGTGCCCGCCACCGTGGCTGCAATCGATGGCCAGATCAACGTCGGCCTCTGCCCGGCCTTGCTCGAGCGTCTGGTCCAGGCGCCGGCGGTCGCCAAATGCACGAGCCGCGACCTGCCCCTGGTGCTGGCTGCCGGTGGCCTCGGCGCGACCACCGTCGCGGCCACTATCTTGGTCGCCGAGCGAGTCGGCATCCGGGTGATGGCAACCGGAGGGCTGGGCGGCGTCCATCGGGGCGGCGAGAGCACGCTGGACGTGTCCGCGGATCTTGAGGAGCTGGCCAAGCGACGGATCGTCGTGGTCTGCAGCGGCGTCAAGTCGATCCTCGATCAGCGCCGCACGCTCGAACGTCTGGAGACGCTCGGGGTGCTGGTCATCGGCTGGCGCTGCGACGAGCTGCCAGGTTTCTATACCGCCGAGACCGGCCTTGCGATCCCCCGAATTCGACGATCTGAGCGGGCTTTGCCGGGTAGTCGAAGCTCAGCGGGCGCTCGGGCTGCGGGGCGCGCTGGTGGTCGCGCAGCCGCCCCCGCCCGAGCATGCCATGGCAAAGACGGTCGTCGATCAGCTGGTGGCGCATGCCGACGCGGCCGCCGACGCGGCCGGCATTCACGGGCCCGACCGCACCCCCTTCATGCTGAGGCACATAGCCGCGCATAGCCAGGGTGCGACGGTGCGTCTGAACGGCGCGCTCGTCCTCGCCAACGCCCGCCTGGCAGGTGAGATCGCGATCGAGCTGGCGCCGCTGGCATGGTCGAAGGAGCCGAAAGACCTTGACCGCTTTAACGATATCGATAGAAGCCATAAAACCTGAAGTTGAAATGAGCGCCACTCGACTGCGATGCCTCAACCATCCTCCCGCTGGATCCTTCTGGCCGAGGAGCAAGCCGTCAGCCGGGATCTCGTCGTGCTCGGGCTGGGCAAGCTCGGCTATCGGATCGAGACCGCCTCAAGCTTGCATGACGTCCGGCGTCAGCTCGGCTCGAGCCCGCCCGCGCTGGTCCTGCTCAGCACCACGCTCGCAGATCGCGAGAGCGGCGAAACCCTGCACGAGATCCGCGCCGGCGCGAATGGCTCGGTGCCGGTGGTCATGATCGGTGCCGAGGCTGACGAAGGCTCCGACGAAGCCTGGCTCGCGGCCGGTGCGGTCGCCTATCTCAGCCGTCCGATCGAGATCGAAGGTCTGCTTCGGGCGATTGAGCCGGCCGTCCGCCGCTCGCCACCAATGGTACGGGTGGACCAGGACAGCCCACCAGTGATCGATCTCGATCACCTGTTCGGCTTTACCGATGGTGACCGGCAGCTCGAGGGTGAGCTTCTGGCCCTGTTCTTGTCCAGCGCCGAGGTCTATCTGGCGCGCATGGGCGAGGCCTTGCGCACCGGCCAGAGCTGGTCGGCGGTCGCGCATGCGCTCAAGGGTGCGAGCGCCAATCTGGGCGCCCGCAGGGTGATGGAGCTTGCGCGTGCCGCCGAGCGCTCCTCGCCGAGCGCCTCCCAGCTCGAGGCGCTGCGCGCCACGATCGAGGAGGTGCGTGGCTTCGAGCAGACCAGAGTCGGCTAGCACGGATCACCGGACCAGCGGTCCGCTCAGTGTCGGGGCCGATAAACCCTCTTGATCTGCGCGTTCATTTGCCCTGTTATTCAAGCGGTCCGGTTGCAAACAAGCATCGGCAGCACGGCGGCAGCCGTGGAGCCGAGCACGACAAAGGGAACCAGGGCAGGAAATGCACAGAGTGCTGAAGGTCGGCGCCGCTCTCGGGGCGCTGCTCTCCTGCAGCTACGATCCGGAACTGGTCGACACCACCGAGGTCGTGCTGCACGAGATCGACGCCGTGCGCGTCATGGAGCCGCAGGGTCCGGCCTTCAACCAAGGTTTGCGGCAGGGCTATCTCGATTACAGCGACGTCATGACCTCGGAGTACGACCGTTCCGACTACTGGCACTTCGCGTTCAAGGCAGTGGATTCCGCCAAGGGCGAGGCGGTGCCACCGGACCCGGTCGAGTTGCGTGATCTGCAATCGGACAACGTCGAGGAGCTGTCGGCAGCGCGCGCCCGCCTGATGGCGGCTCTGGACCAGACCGGCCGTAAGAAGGCGCCCTGGCAGGCGGCCAAGGCCCAGACCGCGTTCGATTGCTGGCTGGAGAGGGCTGAGGAGAACGATCCGCCCGAGCAGATCGAGGTCTGCAAAGGGGAGTTCGAGTTGGCGATGACCGACGTCGAGCGTGCGCTCACCACCGAAGCCGGGAGTTACCTGGTATTCTTCGCCTGGGATCAGGCCGAGCTCACGCCGGTCGCGATGGCGGTGCTCGACCAGGTGCAGGCGGATTACCTGCGCGCCCGGCCGGCACTGCTCACGGTCGCGGGCCACGCCGACCGGTCCGGCGCGGAGTTCTTACAACGACGCGCTCTCGGAGCGCCGGGCGGACAACGTCGCCCGAGCCCTCTTACAACGCGACGTGCCGGAGCCGGCGCTCGAGGTCGAAGCCTTCGGCGAGCGCAGGCCGCGCATCCCTACCCCGGACGGCCAACGGGAGCCGCGCAACCGGCGGGTCGAGATCATTTTCGGCTGATCGGGAAGCCTGCCTCCCTGTTAACCCCCGGTTACGCTCATATGACGCCGGACGGCCGGCTTCCGGTGCCGCCGGTCGATCACGAAGTCATGACCCTTGGGCTTGCGGGCGATCCCCTTCAGGATCGCCTGCTTCAGGAGGTCGTCGCCCTCGGAGGCCCGTAGCGGCGCGCACAGATCCGCCTCGTCTTCCTGGCCGAGACACATGTACATCCTGCCGGTGCAGGTGACCCGCACGCGATTGCAGGCTTCGCAAAAATTGTGGGTCATCGGCGTGATGAACCCGAGCCGACCGCCGGTCTCCTCGACCCTGACGTAGCGGGCCGGGCCCCCGGTCCGGTCTGGCAGATCGGTCAGGGACCACTTGCGCGCCAGCCGCGAGCGGACCAGCGAGAGCGGCAGATACTGCTCGGTGCGATCGCCATCGATGTCGCCGAGCGGCATGGTCTCGATCAGGGTCAGATCGAAGCCCTCGGCACCGCACCAAGCGATCATCCGGTCGAACTCGTCGTCGTTGACGCCTTTGAGTGCGACCGCGTTGATCTTCACGTGGAGCCCGACCTGCTTGGCCGCGGCAATCCCGGCCATTACCTTCTCGTACTTGCCCCAGCGGGTGATCGCCAGGAACCTGGCACGGTCCAGGGTATCCAGCGAGACGTTGATCCGGCGGACGCCGTGCTCGTGCAGTTCGGCGGCGAAGCGCTCGAGCTGGCTGCCGTTGGTGGTCAGCGTCAGTTCATCGAGGCGGCCAGAGCGAAGGTGCCGGCCCAGCGATGCACAGAGGCCGATAATATTGCGCCGCACTAGAGGCTCGCCGCCGGTCAGCCGGAGTTTGCGGACGCCGAGATCGACGAACGCGCTGCACAGCCGGTCCAGTTCCTCGAGGCTCAAGAGCTCCTTTTTGGGCACGAACGTCATGTTCTCCGCCATGCAGTACACACAGCGGAAATCGCACCGATCGGTCACTGACACCCGGACGTAGGTGATGGCGCGCGCGAAGGGGTCGATCAGCATCTGGGTCTGCTCTCCCTGCCAGGATCGCCGGACGGCCAGCCCTCGAAAGGCTGCTTGCCCCTAATCTAGCCGTTGGTCGGGCGGCCGACAACCGGCGCCGGCCGGACGGATCCCTTGGGCGCGCTTGACCCGGATGCGCAGGCCGCCGCAAAGTGCCGCCGGTCGAAGACCTTGGTGAGCGCCGGCCGAGCACGCATCATGAACCGGTTCACGAACATCGGCTTTCGCGCCGCCGACTCGATGGAGGCGCAGGCCGGGCTTGCGGAATTGCAGGCGGTCTATGCGCACGTGCCGGTCGAGCAGGCCGATGTGATCGTCGCCCTCGGCGGTGATGGGTTCATGCTCGAAACCCTGCACAGCGGCATCGATCGGCCGGTCCCGATCTATGGTATGAACCTCGGTACCGTCGGCTTTCTGCTCAACGACTACCGGATCGACGATCTGCATCAACGCCTTACCCAGGGGGTCAGCGCGCCACTTCACCCGCTTCGGATGCGCGTGACCTGCCGCAGCGGCGAGATCGAACTCGGGCTCGGCATCAATGAGGTGTCGTTGTTCCGCGAGACCCGTCAAGCCGCCAACATCCAGATCGCGATCGACGGCGTGGTCCGTCTGGAGAACCTGATCTGCGATGGGGTCCTGGTCGCGACCCCGGCCGGCAGCACGGCCTACAACCTCTCCGCCCATGGACCGATTCTGCCGGTGGGCGCCAATCTGCTGGCGCTCACCCCGATCAGCGCGTTCCGCCCCCGGCGCTGGCGCGGCGCTCTGCTGCCGAGCAGGACCCGGTTTTGCTTCAAGGTGATCGACCCCGACAAGCGGCCGGTCAGTGCTGTCGCCGACTACACCGAGATCCGCGACGTGATGGCGGTCGAGGTGTGGGAGGATCGCCAGATCACGCTCACCCTGCTGTTCGACCCCGAGCACAATCTGGAGGAACGGATCCTTAAGGAGCAGTTCGTGCCCTGAGCGCCACTGCTAGCCCTCGTAGGCGAGCAGGCTTTCGACCGGCACGCGCAGCCGGCGGCGGCCATCGAGGCCGGAGAGTTCGACCAGGAAGGCGGCCGCGACAACCTCGACATCGATCTTGGCGAGCAGCTCGGCGGTAGCCGCCGCCGTGCCGCCGGTCGCAATCAGGTCGTCAACGATGACGACGCGGCTGCGCGCCGGGATCAGGTCGGCCGAGATCTCGAGCGTGTCGCTGCCGTATTCGAGATTGTAAGCATGACCGACCACCGAGCCGGGCAGCTTGCCCCGCTTGCGGACCATGGCGAAACCGACTTCGAGTTGTAGCACCAGCGGGGCGGCGAAGATGAAGCCGCGGGATTCGATGCCAACCAGAAGGTCGGGTCGATGCCGCGCCACCAGCGCCGCCAAGCGGTCGATCGCGACCTGGAAGGCGTCAGCGCGCTGCAGCAAAGTCGAGATGTCGTAGAACAGGATGCCCGGCTTGGGAAAGTCGGGAATCTGACGGATCTGCGCTTTGAGGTCCATGGCACCGCCTCCCGGCGACCATTTGCGCGCGATTCATGCCACGTCTGCCGAGGGCCTAGCCCAAAGCGCCCTCCAGGCGCCGGCAGTTGGGGGCCGGCGCGGACCGGCGCCGGCCGGACCGGCTCAGCCGTTGTTGTAGTACTTGGTGTACTTGTCGTCGTAGTAGTAGCCGGAGTCCCGATAGCCGTAGCGGGCGTGCTTGCGCACGTTGACCCGGCTCAGCACGAGGCCGGCCATGTCGGCACCGGCCTCGATCAGCTGCTTCACCCCCATCATGACGTCGTGCCGGCGCGTGCTCCCCCAATGCACGAGAAACACGGTCTTGTCGGTCATCTGCGACAGCACCCTGGCGTCCGAGACGCTGAGCACGGGCGGGCTGTCGATGATCACCAGGTCGAACCGGCTCCCGACCTCCTTGAGCAGTCGGCGCATCCGTTCTGATGCCAGCAGCGCCGCCGGATCGGGCACCGGAGCGCCGGCCGTGACGAAGTAGGCACCCGAGCGCTCGTCCAGGAGCACGACCTCGTTCAGCTCGCGGTGTTGCAGCAGCACATCGCTGAGGCCGCTCTGATTGGCCACGCCAGCCAGCTCGTGCAGCCGCGGGCGTCGCACGTCGCAGTCTACGATCAGGGTCCGCCGGCCCGACCGCGCGTGAATCCTGGCCAAGCACATCGCGATCGAGGTCTTGCCCTCGCTGGGAATCGAAGAGGTCACCAGGATGGTCTTCGGCGGGGCGCCCATGCTGGTTAGCAGCATCGCCGTGCGCAGGCTGCGCAAGGCTTCGCCGAATGGCGAGTTCGGGTTGTCGAGCACGTAGTCGTGGGGCGAGCCGTGGCGCTTGTCGAGCCCGCCGATCGCCGGCACAAGGCCCAGCGTCGGCAGACCGATCTGATCTTCGATCTGCTCGGAGCTGCGGAACGTGTTGTCGAGGCTCTCGAGACCGAACACCGCGAGCGAGCCGGCAAGCAGCGCGCCGACCAGCGCGATGCCGAAGATCAGATTGCGGCGCGGATAGGTTGGCTCGTCGGGCAGGGCCGCGCGGGAAATCACCCGGGCATCCGGCTCCTGCGCCTTCTGCTGGGAGCTGATCTCCTTGGCCCGGTTGATGTAGGTCTCGAGCAGACCGCGGTCGGCGGTCGCATCGCGCTGCAGCGCCTCGAGCCCAATCTCGGACTCGTTGTGCTCGGCCAGCTGCCCTTTCAGGGTCTCGATGTTCGATGCCAGCGTCGCTTCGCGCGAGCGCGCGACCTGGACCTCATCCCTGAGGCGCTGGGCGATCTGCCTGATCTCCGCCTGCTTGCGGTCCTCGAGCGACCGCCGCTCGGCTTCCAGATTGACCATCCGGGGATGGCGCTCGCCGTACTCGTTGGACAGCTCCGCCCGCTGCCGGTTGAGCTCCAGTTCGCGCGCTCGCAGTTCGGTCAGCACCGGTGAATTGAGCAGCTGCGCCGCCTGACTCAGATCGGCGCCGGTGGCAAGCAGTCGCTCGACCTGGCGCAGCCTGGCCTCGACCTGGGCGCGGTCGCTGCGCGAGATCACCAGCTGCGTCGTCAGCTCCGTGAGCTGCTGCTCGTCAGGCGCCGCGCCAGCCAGCCCGTGCTGGCGCCGGTAGTCCTGCACCGACTGCTCGGCCGAGGCGACGCTCGCCCGCAGGCGCTCGATCTCGTGCTCAAGGAATTCGCGGGCGCGGCGCGACGCAGTCTGTTTGGCCTCGAGCTGCTCGCTCATATAGAGCTTGGCCAAGGTGTTGGCGCCGAGCGCCGCGAGCGCCGGATCGGTCGAGATGAACTTGAGGCCGATCACGGTCGAGCGGTTAGCCGGCTCGGCCATGACGTTGGCCATCGCGGTCTCAGTGATTTCGGAGCGCAGCAGCGCGGCGCGCTCCTGATCGGTCATCTCCACGCCAGAGGCCGTGGTCATCAGCGTGTCCGCCCACGCCTTCGGAAGATGATCGAGCAGCCAAGCCGGCATCAACCTGGCCGGATCGAGCCAGGCGACGAAATCCGCGGTCTTTGGTCGCAGAGCAGGATTGAACTCGGGCAACAGGTGAAGATTGAGCTGATCGACCAGACGCTCCGCCATGCTGCGCGACGTGATCAGCAGGATCTGACTCTGCAGACTATCCTCGGTCGGCGGGGTGCCGACCAGCACGTCGGGAATCTCTGGCACCGGCTGCGCCGGGCGGTCGTTGAGCATGATCAGGGCTTCGGCCTCGAAGGCCGGGGGCATGCGGCTGACGTAGGCGGCGGTCATGCCGAGCACGAACACCACGAACCCGAGCAGATGCAGCTTGCGGCGCCACAAGGTCCGCCCAAGCCTCAGCCAGTCGAGGTCGTCGCCGCCGGAATCGCGGCTCACCTGTAGCCGGGCCGGCTCGTAGCCGATGCGCGGTGTGCTATGAACGTCTATGGCCATCGCGTCATCCTACCCTGCACCCTAGCCCCAAGCTAGCTTGACCAAGCCGGATATGAGTGCGGCGCGTTCCTGCTGCTACGGGCCGGTCACCATTATCTAGGCTCACTGTGACCGCCTTGCTCCACCAGCCGCGCCGGCATACCCGTACCACCATCATTCGTGCCCGGTGCCTTCGGGATAGACTCGCATGCAATTGCTGCGCCAGTCGGTCTCGCCTGCTCCGTGGCTCCGAAGTCGCCGGTTCAAGCTCCATACCTACAGTTTATTGAAGTTCGGTGAACAGCGGAACGACGAGATAAACAGTCTAGACTTTACTACAAAGCGCGGTAAATCTCAATGGCGGCCTCGGCTCGCGCAACGGTTGCAAACGACTTGACCAGGATGGATCCTTTGATCTCCTCACCTGGATGGCATTGGCTGAAGCGGCCAGCCAACCATGCCGTCGCGCTGGCATGGCTGGTCGTCGCCCTGGCGGCGATGGACAACCCACCCGACTTCGACCACGGCCGCTTAGCGATCGAGGGCTCAGCAGGGCGCTTCGAGTTTCAGGTCGAGGTGGCGAGCACCCCGGACCAGCGGGCGTACGGTCTGATGTTCCGCGAAAGCCTCGAAGACGATCGCGGCATGCTGTTCGACTTCGGGCGGCCGCAGCCGGTCACGATGTGGATGCGCAACACTTATATCCCACTGGACATGCTGTTCATCCGCGCCAACGGCCAGATCGGTCGGATCGTCCATGAGGCCCAGCCGCTTTCGGACGCCGTGCTGGAGTTGGGCGAGCCGGTTCGCGCGGTCCTCGAGCTGCGGGGCGGCCTTACCGCCGAGCTCGGCATCGAGCCCGGCGATCGAATCGTCCACCGACTGTTTGAAGGACCCTAGGGCGCGCTCGCGGCGTCTCAGTGGAGCGCTTCACAGGCGCCGAGAATCCGGTGACACGCGTCCTCCAGGAGCTCGGTCGAAGTCGCGTACGAGATCCGGAAGTAGGGGTCCATGCCGAAAGCCGTCCCTTGAACGACGGCAACGCCGACGCTCTCCAGCAGATAGCGGGCGAAGTCTTCGCTGCTGTTCAGCACCTCGCCGCTCGGCGTCCGCCGGCCGATCGCGCCGGCGCAGCTCGGATAGACGTAGAACGCGCCCTCCGGCCGATGACAGCGCAGCGCCGGCGACCGGTTCAACATACCGACCACGAGGTCGCGCCGGCGTTTGAACGTGGCGACCCATTCGGGCAGGAAGTCCTGCGGCCCGTTCAAGGCCGCAACCGTCGCCGCCTGGCTGATCGAGCACGGGTTGGACGTGCACTGCGACTGGACATTGGCCATTGCCCTGATCAGCTCGGCCGGACCGCCGGCATAGCCGATCCGCCAACCGGTCATGGCATAAGCCTTGGCGACCCCGTTCATCGTCAGGCATCGGGGCCGGAGGCTGGGCTCGACCGCCAGCGGCGTCACGAAGCGGAAGTCGTCGTAAACCAGGTGTTCATAGATGTCGTCGGTCAGCAGCCAGAGCCGCGGATGGCGGAGGAGCGTATCGGTCAGCTCCCGCAGTTCCGCCTCGGTGTAGGCGGCGCCGGTTGGGTTGCTCGGTGAGTTGAGGATCAGCCATTTGGTGCGCGGCGTGATCGCCGCCTCGAGATCCTCCGGCCCCAGCTTGAAGCCGGTCTGATCAGGGCAGGTGACGAACACCGGCGTGCCGCCGGCGAGCAGCACCATGTCCGGATAGGACACCCAGTAGGGTGCCGGGATCACGACCTCGTCGCCAGGGTCGAGGGTGGCCATCAGCGCATTGTAGATGATCTGCTTGCCGCCGGTCCCGACGCTGATCTCGTCGCGGCCGAACTCGAGACCGTTCTCGCGCTTGAACTTGGCGGCAACCGCCGCCTTGAGCTCGGGCGTGCCGTCGACCGCCGTGTACTTGGTCTGGCCGGCGCGGATCGCCGCGATCGCGGCCTCCTTGATACTGTCCGGGGTATCGAAGTCGGGCTCGCCAGCGCCGAGCCCGATCACGTCGCGGCCGGCGGCCTTGAGCTCACGCGCCAGAGTGCTCACGGCAATCGTCGGCGACGGTTTGATCGCGGCCAGGCGACGCGCGATGATCGACATCAATTGCAGGCTCCGAAAGACCTGTCGGACGCGCCGAACTTAGAGACCCGCACCGACCTCTGCAATCCCTGCTTCGGGCACCCGGTCGGCGCTCGGCGCCTGCGCTTCGCGGGTCTACTCTGGATCCGAGGGCGGCGCCGCTCTGCGGCGCGTCCATTGGCCACGGACGATCGCGATCGAGCCGGGCTGTGCCGGCTTCGGCCCCAGCATCGGCAGGATCAGGTGCCGGCGGGACGGGAGGGCGCCGGCCGTCGAGGGCTCGCGGCCGGCAGTGGCTCCGACGATGCGGACCGGGCGCGTGATCCGATCGTGGCGCAGCTCCTGCCAGCGCCGATAGACCTTGTCCCGGTACGCCTGGCCACGATCAGGATCGCTCGAATGATAGCGCGCGGTCGCACGCGCCCAGGAGCGCGTCGTGAGGCGCAGATGCTTCAGAAACTTCGCGCCATAGGCGATGTTGCTGGCCGGTTCGAGTGCTTCGTCCAGCGACGCGAAGGCATGGCCGTGATAGCCGAGATTGACCTGCATGCAACCGACGTCGATGTTCGAGCGGCCGCTCGCGCGCAGCTCTTCGACCTTGCGCAGGGCTTCGCTCTTGGTCGCGAGATAGAAGGTCTGCGGCCCCGAGGTGACCGTCCATGGCCAGGCTCGGGTCAGCCGGTCCGCGGGCAGCCAGCGACCCGATTCGGTCAGGGCCACGGCGCGCACCAGACCCTCGGGGATGCCCTCCGCGCGCTCCGTCTGATCCGCGAGCGTCCCGCAGACGTCCGGCAGCCCGGCATTGACGTACGGAGCCGCGATCAGGCTCGATGCGACGGGGCCAGCCAGCATCGCCAGGGCGTGACCGAGGGCTATGATGAACCGTGTCCGCACCCGGCGATCATCGCGATCACCAGTTAGGATTTGGTTGCCCGCCCGGAGCGGGCCCTGGAAGGCGCCGCCGGCTTACTCGGCAGCAGCCCGCCGCGGCACCATCTGCTCGGCGACGAAGGTCGCCAGATCGGTAAGCAGCTCGCGCAGCCCGCGCTCGAGAGCGGCCGCGGCCGGATGCGGCTCGCGGGTGCGCTCCTCCATGAACAGGCTGCGTCGCAGCTCGATCTGCAGCGCGTGGACGCCGGTCTCCGGCCGACCGTATCGGGCCGTGATGTGCCCGCCGGCGTAGGGCCGGTTGCGCGCCACTCGAAAGCCCTGCCGTCGCAGCAGCGCCTCGACCCGCCCGACGATCGCGGGCGCGCAGCTGCGGCCAAAACGGTCGCCGAGAGCGAAATCGACCGCACCATCGAGCGCCGCTGAGCCGTCGACGGCGAAACTCGGCATCGAGTGGCAATCCAGTAACAGGACCGCCCCGAATTCGCGCTGCGTCTGCTGCAGAAGGTCCTGCAAGGCGCGGTGATAGGGCCAATAGGCCAACCGGATGCGCCGTTCGGCCTCGCCAAAGCCGAGCCGGGCACGATATATCGACCTGCCGCCGATTCGGCTCGGGATAGTGCCGAGGCCTGCGCGCGCCTTGGCCGAGCCGGCGTTGACGTAGCCCGGCAGCGGGCCTTCGAACAGCTCGGCGTCAAGCTCGAAGGCTTCGCGGTTGGGGTCGACGTAGGCGCGGGCGAAGCGGGCCCGCAGCAGCGGTGCTCCGACCTCGGGCGCGCCGGCGAACAGCCGGTCGACCCAGCCGTCCTCGAGGCAGCGCAGCTGGCTCTGCGGCAGCCGAATCGCGCGCAGTAGGCTCGGCGGATAGATATCCCCACTGTGCGGCGAGGAGATGACCAGCGGCGCCGAACCGGTCTCGGGTTCCAGGACCTCGATCGGCGGGCCTAGCTCGGGCGTCATCCTGGCAGGACTACGACATTGGGTGGCGGTGCTGCGACCGTCGGCGCGGGCATGACGCCTCATGACACCACAAGGCCTCGGCGACCGCAAGCCACGCGCGAGGTTGAAAGCCGCACGATTTCGATTTACCTACGGTCCGTGGGCGCTTAGCTCAGCGGGAGAGCACTACGTTGACATCGTAGGGGTCGCTGGTTCAATCCCAGCAGCGCCCACCACCCACGACGCAAGCCCGCCGCACTGGCGCGGCCACGCCGGGACGGCGACCGCGATGCTTGCCGTCCGGTGGGCTAGTGCCTAACTTGCAGTTGGCGACACATCGGAGCGAAGCATGGCGATCGGGCTGAGCCTTTGGGCAGGGCGCAGGTACCAGCTGAACAAGATGACCCTGCGTGAGCTCCTGGTCGCGTATTTCACCCATCACTCGATTTTGACCTACCTGGCGCTGACCGCGCTCGGCATCGGGCTGGCGGTCGCCTGGGCGGCTTCCCCCGGACCGCCGCTGGTCGCCGCGCTCGTGATCGTCCTGCTGTATCCGCTGGTCGAGTATCTGATGCACCGCTACCTGCTGCACTCCCGCTTTCTTTACCAGCATAGGGCGACGGCGGCGCTGTGGAAGCGCATCCACTTCGACCATCACCAGAACCCGAACGACCTCGCCGTGCTGTTCGGCGCGCTATACACGACGCTGCCGACCATTTTCGTGATCGCGACTCCGATCGGCTGGCTGATCGCCGGTCCGTCCGGCGCGGCAGCCGCCTTCGCGACCGCGCTCGCTTTGTTCTCGCTTTACGAGTTCTGCCACTGCGTTCAGCATCTGCCGTTCACGCCGCGCTATCAATGGCTGCGGACGCTCAAGAAACATCATCTCGCCCACCACTTCCACAGCGAGCGGGGCAACTTCGGCATCACCAGCTTCATCTGGGACCGCGTTTTCGGCACCTTGTACCGGCGGCCGCAGCAGGTCGCGCGGAGCCCGACCGTCCACAACCTCGGCTACGCCGGTACGGAGCGCGAGGCCTATCCCTGGGTCGCCGAGCTGTCGGCTGACGACGATGCCTATGCTGCCGCCCGCAGGCGGGGACCAGGCCAGCCCGCCGCCTCCGATCGCAGCTCGGCCAGCGCCTGATCACGCCCCCCAGCAGCTCGATCCGTGCCATCCGGACTGCACCTCCAGCGGGTCGAGGACCGCCAGGCGCTAAAAAAGTTTCTGCGCGTGCCGGCGAAGCTCCACGCGGAGGACCGGAACTGGGTGCATCCGCTCATGTTCGAGCGCCTCGAGCACCTCAATCCCAGAAAGAATCCTTGGTTCGACCACGCCGAGGTCGCCTACTGGCTGGCGTTTCGGGACGGGCGCCCGGTGGGGCGGATCAGCGCGCAGATCGACCATCTGCATCTGGAGCGGTACGGCGACGCCACGGGCCACTTCGGCTTCCTGGACGCCGAGGATGATGCCGAGGTGTTCGCCGCTCTGTTCGAGTCCGCCGAGGCCTGGCTCCGCGGACGCAGCATGAAGCGCGTGACCGGCCCCTTCAGCCTCTCGATCAACGACGAGAGCGGGCTCCTGGTCGAGGGCTTCGAGACGCCACCCTACATCATGATGGGCCACGGGCCACGCTACTACGCCCCGCGGGTCGAGGAGCAGGGTTACCGGACCGCCAAGAATTTGATCGCCTATACCTTCGATGTCACGGCTCCGTTCCCACCCCGCGCAAGACGCATGGTCGAGCATCTGAGCCGGGGCGCTACGCTCAATTTCCGGCCGATCGTGATGCGCCGCTTCGAGGAGGAACTGCAGACCATCGTCGACATCTTCAACGATGCCTGGTCGCACAACTGGAGCTTCGTGCCTATGACCCCGGCCGAGGTCCGCTATATGGGCAAGAACCTGAAACCGATCGTCAACGCCGAACACGCATGGATCGGCGAGGTCGACGGCCGGCCGGCGGCCATGTGCGTAGTCCTGCCCAACATCAACGAGGCGATCGCGGACCTGAACGGCCGGCTGCTGCCGTTCGGCTGGGCAAAGCTGCTCTGGCGGCTCAAGGTCCGGGGCACCCGCAGCGCCCGCATGCCCCTGATGGGCGTCCGCAGCCGCTATCACGGGATGCCGCGCGGCGCCGCCTTGGCGCTCGGCGTGATCGAGGCGGTGCGCCGCTGGCATGCCGCGCACGGCATCAAGGAAGCCGAGCTCTCCTGGGTGCTCGAGGACAATCGCCCGACCCACGACCTCATCGAACTGGGCGGCGGCCGGCCCTACAAGACCTACCGCGTCTACGAGAAAACCCTGGCGTGACTGCAAGCCCGTTCACGGCGCTGGTGCTGGCCGGCCGGGGCGGTGGCGAAGATCCGGTCGCGAGGCATTTTGGCGTCGAGCACAAATGCGGCTCTGGCCGGCGGCGTGCCGATGCTGGCGCGCGTCCTGGCTGCGCTCGCCGCGAGCCCGGAGATCAGACGGACCTTCGTTGCCCTGGAAGACCCGGCGATTCTCGACCGGCTGCCGGGCGCTCCGCCCTGCACCGCGCTGCCGAGCGCGGCGACGCCCGGCTCGAGCGTTCTGCGGCGCTCGATCAGATCGAGCCCATCTGCCGTTGCTCGTCACCGCGGCGACCAGGCGATGCTTCGGGCGAGATCATCAACCTCTTCTGTGCGGCGGCGCGTGCGTCTAACGCCGACGTCGTAGCGGTTTTGGCCGCTGCCGAGGTGATCCGGGGAGCTTACCCGAGCACCGCCAGAACCTACTGGCGCTTCCGCGAGGGGCGGTACTCGGGCGCCAATCTGTTCGCGCTAGTGGTCTGATGCTAACGCCTGATACCCTCGGTTGATCTTTCGATGATGCGGTCGGGGTCGGCGGTCCAGATGAAGGGATTTGGGTGCTGGTTGTGCTGTTCGAGGTAGCGGTTGATCGCGGCCTGGAGGTCGACCAGCGAGTGGAAGGCGCCGCGTTGCAGGCGGCGGCGGGTCAGCGTGGCGAAGAAGGTCTCGACGGCGTTGACCCAGGAGCAGGAGGTCGGCGTGAAGTGGAAGGTCCAGCGGGGGTGACGGGTGAGCCAGGCGCGGACCTTGGGGTGCTTGTGGGCGGCGTCGTTGTCGAGGATCGCGTGGATCATCTTGCCGGCCGGCACGGCGGCCTCGACCCGGTTGAGGAAGCGGATGAACTCCTGGTGCCGGTGCCGCGCCATGCACTGGCCGATGACGCTGCCGTCGAGCACGTTCAGCGCCGCGAACAAGGTCGTGGTGCCATGGCGGATGTAATCGTGCGTCATCGTGCCGGCCCGGCCCTTCTTGAGCGGCAATCCCGGCTGGGTCCGGTCCAGCGCCTGGATCTGATGGGGTGGATGGCCCCCTCACGGCATCGTCGTGCCAAGGTGGTGGCTGTCGAACAGCACCAAGGGGAGCCATCCAGATGGAGATTACCACGATCGGCCTCGACCTGGCCAAGCAGGTCTTCCAGGTCCATGGCGTGGACGAGGCGGGCCATGTCGTCGTGCAGCGCCGCCTCCGGCGTGCTCAGGTCATCACCTACTTCGCCGCGCTGCCAACCTGCCTGGTCGGCATGGAAGCTTGCGCCACCGCGCACTTCTGGGCGCGCGAGCTGCGCTCGCTGGGACATGAGGTGCGCCTGATGCCGCCACAGTACGTCAAGGCTTACGTCAAGCGGGGCAAGAACGACGCGGCCGACGCCGCGGCGATCTGCGAGGCCGTGACGCGGCCGTCCATGCGCTTCGTGCCGGTCAAGACCGAAGAGCAACAGTCGGCAATGACCATGCACCGGGTCCGCGAGCTGTTGGTCCGGCAGCGAACCCAGCTCATCAACGCCGTACGCGGGCACCTGGCCGAGTTCGGTCTCGTTGGAGCCCAGGGACCCTGGAACGTGCCAGGGCTCTTGGCGAGCATGCAGGAGGATCGGCGCGTGCCGGAGCTGGCGCGTCAAGTCCTCGAGCTCCTCGCGGCTCAGCTCGACGAGGTGGCCCAGCGGATCGCCGAGGTCGACGCCCGGATCATGGCTTGGCACAAGGCGAACCCTGTCAGCCGGCGGCTCGTCACCATTCCGGGCATCGGCCCGCTGATCGCCACCGCCATCGCCGCCACCGTGCCTGACCGCGACGCCTTCCGGGGCGGGCGGGAGTTCGCGGCCTGGCTCGGCCTCGTGCCGCGGCAAAGATCCACCGGCGGCAAGCAGAGGTTGGGCCGGATCAGCAGGCTCGGCGACAAGTACATCCGGCAGCTGCTGATCGTCGGCGCCCAAACCGTCCTGCTGCGCTCGAAGGCAGCCCGGTCCGATGCGTGGATCCAGGGTCTGCTGGCGAGACGACCCCGCCTCGTGGTCGCCGTGGCTCTGGCCAACAAGATGGCGCGCATCGTTTGGGCCGTGATGGCGCACGGGCAGAACTATCGGCAGGCAGTCCCGGCTTAGGCCGAGCTCGCCGATTATGTGACGCTTGCGAGGGAAGGAAACGTGATGGGGTAGTCGGTTGTGCCGAGGGACCGGGAGCAGCCTGGAGAAGTCGAGGGACGGAATCCCGAGGATCTGATGAGGCCCTGGTCCGCGGAACCCATCGGGGCCAGCGGTCGTGCGACGGCCGCGTCAACAGGCCGGACACATGACCGCAAAGCAGCCTGATTATGCCAACACGCTAACTTTTCTCTTGCGAGCCGGGGGCCATCCACACATGGGACTTCTCGTCGACCGACAGAACGAGGCTGTGCGCCGGCGGATCGAGATAGAGGCCGACCACGTCGCGCAACTTGGCCGCGAACGCCGGATCGGTGGACAGCTTGAAGCGCCGCACCCGGTGCGGCTGGAGGCCGTGCGCCGCCCAGATCCGCTGCACCGAGCGCAACGATACGCCGCTGGCTGCCGCCATCGCGCGGCCGGACCAATGGGTCGTCGTGGCGGGCGGATCGCCCAGCGTCAGCGCGACCACACGCTCAACGCGCTGCGGTGGCAAGGGCGGCACCCCGGGCTTGCGGGTCTTGTCGCGCACCAGCCCGGCCACGCCTTCGCGCATGAACCGCTCCTGCCAGCGCCAGACGCAGGGCTTGGACACCTCGGCGCGGCGCATGATCTCCGCCGTGCCGCAGCCCGCCGCCGTCGCCAGGATGATCCGCGCCCGCCAGACATGCTTTTGCGGGCTGTTCCGATCCGCCACGACCCGCTCCAGCCGGCCACGGTCCGCAGCGCTCACCTCGATGCTGATCCCTTCGCGCATGCCGCAACATGCCACGCATCCCATCATATGGGAATCCTATGATTGCGTCTGACCACTAGTGACGCCCGAATCAAATAAGGCAGTCGCTTTTTGGCGCCGGGTCGAGCAGGAATGCAAGGGCTCTTGGCGCATGCTGCGGGTTTTGGGTCCGGGTCTCTGCTTGCCTTCTGCTCGGGCGCCTCACACTGGAAGGCGCTACGGCGCGCGCGTCGGCGATCCTCGGCGTCCGGGTGGCGGCGGCCCGCCTGCCGCTTGCCGACGCCGCGATGGACGTCGACCAGCCCGCCGACCTCGAGCTGATTAACGCCGTCCTGGCGGGACGCAGCTGAGCGCCGGGCGCGCGCCGATGCGATGCTTTTGTCTCGCGATCTCTCGGCACACGGTCCGCGCCTCGACGAGCCGGCCGAGCCGGCCTAGGTTGCGGGTCGTCGCGGTCAGATAGCCACGGCTGTTGCATGGCAGAGGCTGAGTGAGGCTGCTTGTTTCGATTGGCGCACATTTCGGATCTGCACATCGTGCCTCTGCCTCCGGTCGCGCCGCGCGATCTGCTGGGCAAGCGCCTCTTGGGCTATCTCTCCTGCCGCTGGCGCCGGCATCGGGCCGATTGCCAGGACGTCCTGGCGGCGCTCCGGCGCGACCTGCTGGCCCTGGCGCCAGATCACATCGTGGCGACCGGCGATCTGGTCAACATCGCGCTCCCGGCCGAGTTCGTTCAGGCTGCAGCTTGGCTGCGTGCCTTGGGCCGCCCGAGCAGATCTCAGTCGTTCCGGGCAATCACGTGCCTGCTCCAGGCGAGCTTCATGTTCGAGGGCGGCAGCGCCTATTTGGTCCCGAAGGTCGGCCGCCACTCGGGCGTCACGATCGAACTCACGCCTTGGCAGCGGCGCCATCCGACCCTCCCGTGCTCGCCTGGCGGCTATTCCGCGCCCGCGGCCTTCGATGAATGTCAGCCGCGAGCGGCGCGAGCCATCCCGACCGGGGTTTCATCCGCGAGCTCCGCCGCGACTCTCGCGAAGCGAGCGCAGACCTCATCGATCTGCGCACGGCTGTGCGCCGCCGACACGCTGCAACGGAGCAGGCAGGCGGCATTGGGCGTCCCGGGCGGCAAGGCCAGATTGACGTAGATTCCGTGCTCGAGCAGCCGGTTCCAGGCCAGCACCGCGGTCCTCTCGTCTGGCAGGCGGACGGCGATGATCGGGCTCATCGCCGAGCAGATTTCAAAGCCGGCTGCGCGCAGGCCGTCGTACAGAGCCTTCGCATTCTCCCACAGGCGCTCCCGCAACTCCGGCCGCGCCTGCATCTGCCGGAACGCGCACAGCACCGAGGCGACGCTCGAGGGGCAGGACGACGCCGTGTACATGTACGGCCGGCTGCAAAAGCGCAGCACGTCGAACTTCGGGTGATCCGACGCCCCGAAACCGCCGACAGCGCCCAGGCTCTTGCTGAACGTGCCGACCACGCAGTCGACCTCGGCCTCGATCTCCTCTTCCTCGGCGGCGCCGCGGCCATGAGCGCCGAGCACACCCAGCGAATGGGCCTCGTCGACCAGCAGATACGCCCCGTGCCGTCGCTTGATCTCGGCGAACTCGGCGAGCGGCGCCCGGTCGCCGAGCATGCTGTAGATGCCCTCGACGACGATCAACCGGCAGTCGCCCTGCCCGTCCAGCCGGCTGAGACGCCGGTCGAGATCGTCGGGATCGTTGTGCCGGAAGCGGACCACGGTCGCGCCGCTGAGACGGCAGCCATCATAGATGCTCGAGTGGGAGTCGGCGTCCATCAGGATGACATCGCGCGGGCCGGCGAGCCCGACCAGCATGCCGAGATTGGCCTGATAGCCGGTCGGAAAGATCAGCGCCGAGCGCCGGTTCAGGAAGCGCGCGATCTCCGCCTCGAGCTCGCGATGGATGCCATAGGTGCCGTTGGCGATGCGCGAGCCGGTGGTGCCCGGTGCCGTGGGCGCGGATCGCGGCACTCGGCGGCCGCCATGCAGTCCGGGTCGAAGGTCAGGCCGAGGTAATTGTTGGTCCCGACCAGGATCGTGGGGCGGCCGTTGATGCGCGCCTCGGTGGCCGGACAGCACCTCGTCGAGGCAGACGCCGAAGGGGTCGGCACCTGCCTGCAGAACCTTGTCGTGACGACCCGCGACCAGGGCGTATTTGTCGAAGAGGTCCATTGTACTCAGCGGCCTTCGATCTGTTGGCGAACCACGTCTACCAGATCCTGAAGGTTTCTCAAGTCCGAGACGAGGTTCATGGGAATGTCGATGCCGAACTTGTCCTCGATCTCCATGATCAGATCCATGGCGGCGACCGAATCGATATTGAGATCGCCGCTGAGCTCGGTGGTCGGCGTGAGCTCGACCGCGGCCGGCGCGTGCTTCGCCAGAATCGCGCAGATGTCACGATAGAGGGCGTCGCCTTGTGCGGTCATGACATCTCGATCCTATCTCGTCCGCCGACCAGCCATGGCATCCGCTCGCGCCGCATCTGCCCCAAACGAGGACCTCGCACCGCGGCATCAGAGCCATTGGTTGCGCTCATACCATGCCATGGTCCGTGCGAAGCCGCATTCGAATGTCGTGTGTGCCAGACCAGCCTGCCAAGGTCAGCCCTGGCCAGGGCGCGACACACCCAGTCCGGATGAAACAACTCACGCAGTTTGCCCAAGGAGAACGGGGGCGGGCGACCCAGCGCCGCGCCTACGAGCTGCCGGCCGCCGCGGCCGGCCAGAGCAGCGTTCGGAAAAGCGCGACCGTGCGCACCCGTCGACCCAGCTGCCGACCGGCGATCTCGGCCAGATCCCGCCAGCGATAGCCGCCAGGCCGGCCGTCGTCTAGCTCGAGGACACGACCACCCCAGTTCGGTTCGTCGAGCAGCCGAATGGCCAATTCGGCGAGGTCGTCGATGTAGATCAGCGAAAACCGCGCGTCCGGCGCAGCCGGCACGAACAGCAGGCCGCGGCTGCAGCTGGCGAAAAATCGGCAGCGTCGCTCGGTCGCCCGGGCCATAGACCGCCGGCGGCCGCAGGATGCAGAGTTCGATGTGGTCGCCGGCCGTGCGCCGCGACCTCGTCTTCGCCCGCCGCTTGCTCTCGGCATAGGCGCGACAGCGCAGGCTCGCGCGCCGCCAGCGATGAGAGCAAAAGGAAGCGGGGTGCGCCGTCGCGCGGGCCGCCGCGCGCATCAGGCGCGCGGCTCCGACCACATTGACGAGCGCGAAACGCCGCGGCGTCGGGTGCGGCGACCACGCCCGCGCAGTGCACCACGGCCGCGGCGCCGGCGACCAGCCGCGGCCAGGGCGCCTCGTCCTCGAGGGTCCCACGAACCGTGCGCGACCCCGGCTTGCTCGAGGCCGGGGCCGTTGCGCCGGGTCAGGGCCCGCACCGGCCAACCGCGCTCGATCAGCCGTTGAACGATCTCCCGCCCGATGAAGCCGCTGCCACCCGTCACGGCGACCGGCGCCGGCCATCGCGTTCTCCGCAGGTCTGGACGGCGGTCGCGTCCTCCCCGGTCACATCCGGGTCAGCTCGCGACAGCGTAGATTTCCAGATCGCGCGGCATCGACCCGATCACCGAGCGGTGAGGCGACGTCCTGGATCATGCCGGCGAGATAGTTGGCCTTGGCCGCCGCCCGGCTGAGCTTGCCCGAGGTGGTGAAGGTCAGCGAACGCGGCGCGGCCAGAACGACCTCGCACTCGACGCTCGCGACCTTTTGCACGGTCGCCTTGATCGCGTGCCGCAGCGCCCGCCGGCCGCCGGAGTCGCCAATCCGGCACTCGACCACGACGACGACGCGCTCGCGGTCGTCATCGCGCTGGACCGTCGAAGGCCGCGACCTCGCCCGGCCGCACGCCCGTCCAGCTTCTCGACCGCCCATTCCAGATCCTGCGGCCAGATGTTGCGGCCGTTGAGGATGATCAGGTCCTTGCTGCGCCCGGTGATCACCAGCTCGCCGTCGACCAGGTAGCCCATATCGCCGGTATCGAGCCAGCCGTCGGCCGTTGTCACCGCGCAGGTCGCTGACAGGTCGCGGAAATAGCCGCTCATAAGGCTCGGACCTTGCAGGCACACCCGACCGACGGTGCGCTCCGGCAGGACGTCGCCGGCATCGTTGCGGATCTCGATCCGGTAGCCGGGCATCGGCCGGCCGCAGATCGCGAACGGCCGCACCCGGGCGGCCCGCTGATCGGACTTCGGCATCACCGCGAGCGCCTTCCGGCCGCGCTCGAACGCCGGCCCGCAATCGACCCAGTCGACGCGCACGCCTTTGCCCGACTCCGAGAACGTCACCGCCAGCGTCGCCTCGGCCAGCCCGTAGCTCGGCACGAAGGCCTCGGCGGTGAACCCCGATGACGCGAACCGTTCGGCGAACTGCTCGAGGGCACGCGCCCGGATCATCTCACCGCCGATGCCCGCAACCCGCCACCTGAGACAGATCAAAGCTCGTCGTGCGGCTCGTTGGCTGAGCGACGCACGCAGAGCTCATAGCCGAAAGTCGGGCTGAACGAGATCGTGCCGCCCTGCTCAGACAGGACCTTCAGCCAAGTCAGCGGCCGCCGCGCGAAGCCGGTGGTCGGGATGTAGTCGATCGAGGTCTGGGTCATCACCGGCGTCAGGCAGCAACCGACCAGCCCCATGTCGTGATAGAGCGGCAGCCACGAGACGCAGCGGTCGCCTGCGGTCAGCGGCAGGCCGTGGCGGGCGATCGCGCTGGCGTTGCTCGCGAGCGCCCGCTGGCTGACCAGCACGCCGCGCGGAAAGCTCGTGCTGCCGGAGGAGTACTGGATGTAGCACGGCTCGTCGGCGCTCAGCGGTCGGAGGTCGGCGCCAGCCGAGGGCAGCTTCGCGGAATCTCGTCGTGGGTTCCGACCAGGCTGACGGTCGAGCCGGCGGCCGCGCTGCGCAGCGGGCTCGATCAGACTCGGCCGACGCGATCGCAAGCCGTGCGCCGCGCGGCCCGGATCATCCCGGCTAGACGCTCCTCGTAGGCCGCACGGCCGCCGAAATTGACGCTCAGCGGCAGCGGGACCGGAACCAGCCCGGCATACTGGCAGCCAAAGAAGAAGATCAGGAAGTCGGGCGTCGTGTCGGCGACGATCGCGACTCCGCGCGCCTCGCGGGCAGGCCCAGATCGAGCAAGCGAAGCGCCATGGTCGATGGCGCGCTCACGCAGCTCCCGGTATGAGACAGCGTCTGCTCAAGCTCACCCCGGGCGGAGAAGAAGTTACAGCCAGTCTGACCCTGGGCGGCGTAGTCGAGCCCAGCCGCCAAGCTCTCAAAGCCGCCGGTACGATGGGGCAGGCTCGAATTGGTGCTCGGCGTGGGACTCATTACCGGTTCCTCTTTCTCGCCTGCCAGCTGCGCTTCTACCTACCGAACCGATCGCTATACCGGCGCTTCTGCCCCATCACCACCGCTATTCCGCCGGAGGCGCAAACTTGCGAACGCCGCAGTTGCGGGCCGGCAACGAACGACATGAGCGAGGACCGGACGGTGGCGGTAAAGCTCTGCTGGTCACGGAGCGGAGCGCACGCAGCCTGTGCCACACGCGCGGACCGGGCGACCCGGCATCAACACAGCCACTGAGCAATTCGATCCCGCCACATCCAGTCTCTGACCGGACCCGCTTAGATCCTGGTCACCAGCTTCGGCGCTCGTCTGGACGGTTCGACGACCCAGATAGCCCACATCTGCTGGGACGCTAACCGCCAGTTCTAGCGGCCGGATGCTAGCGAGCGCGAGGGCCGAACTCTAATCACTTTATGTGGCAAATTGTTACATGGGGATGCAAAAGCAGTTGATGAGAGCGCCCGATCCGAGCCGGGGAGAATCGCGCCAAATCCGTCGCTTCCTGTGCCTCACCGTAGGCGGCTGCATGGCACTCGGCGCTAAGAAATCGTTAACGATCGCCGTGTTACAAGGGCCATGGCTTGGATGTGATGTCGCGAAGGCCGTCTCGCAGCGATCTTCGTGAACCGCCAAGCCGATGTCCTCCCTGACGTTGTGATGCCTCCCTGTTGCTTTGGCCGCCGGTTCGCCGGCGGCCATTTTCTTGGCGTTCTTCGACCGCTGCGGCGAGTGGCCGAGGGCCGGGCGTGCGGCTGGCCAGCGGTTGACCGAGCCTATTGGCTGACCCAGAGAATACGAGCCATCCAAGCCACCTCCCTGATCGGAAAGACGCGGGTGCCGGCACCCTTGGCGAAGGCCGCAAGCTCAATCCGCTGCGCGGTCCGACGGAACAGGACGCCTGCAGCGAGCGCGCCGCCTGTGGTTTTGAGGACGACGCGGTCATGGCGCCGGATGCTAGCCACGGGAGATAGCACCAGGAGATCGCCATCGCGATAGGTTGGCCGCAAGCCGTCACCGCGAACCTCGAGCGCATAGGGATGACTGTCATCGAGGTTCGGGAAATCGATCTCGTCCCAGTCGTCACCGATCGGAAATCCGGCCTCGTCGAAGCAGCGCTCGCGTTCGGCCTGGTCCGTGGCAAGGCAACGCAGCCGCTGCGATACCGGCTGCGCCGGCGGGGCCGGTCGATCGGCCATGAGGGCTACGAAGCTGTCGAACGGCGTCGACGTCGCAGTCAGGATCTTGGCCAGGCTCTCGGTGCTCGGCCAGCGCGACTTGTTCTGCTTCGTGGTGCGTTTGCTGGGATTGAAGGTCGTGGGATCGAGGCCGGCCCGACGGGCCAAGCCGGATGGCGTCAAGCCATGCTGTTTGGCGAGTCGGTCAATGCCACGCCACACATCGGCGTGCGTGAACATAGGAATCAGCTCCGTACGAACGCGAGATGCCAAGGCCAATCTACGGATAGTGGGATTGCCTGTCAGTAGGAATATGGTCTGGATCCATTGACTTGCGCTCAGGATATAGGTATATAGTCTCCGACGGTCGCCAGCCGACCGACGCCGATCTCTGCCGCCTTCCGGCGCACCCCTCGCACCCGCCACCACCGACCAGGACCGCCCGTGATGATCGAGCGCATCGTCGCATGAGCCGGCACCCGCGCCCATCGCAGCCAGCGCTCGTGGTGTTTGTCGGCCACGCCGATTGCTGTTGGCTGGGCTGCCTGCGGGCTGGTTTCCGTCATTGCTTCGTCGCCTTGCGGGTAGGCAGTACCTGGCTCACCTGCGAATCTCTCAAAGATCGAATCGAGCTCTCGCTGTTGCCAGTCCGACCGGACTTGGATCTCGCCCGCTTCTACGCCGATTGCGGACACACGGTGCTGGTTGGCCAGACCACGCCAGGTCTGCCGCGCCGGCCGCTCGCGATTGCGCCGCTGACCTGTGTCACGGTCGCCAAACGGTTGCTCTGCGTGCGGGCAGCTCGGGTGCTGACCCCGTGGCAGCTGTATCGGCATTTGACGGCCGGCGCGTGCGGATTCGTCGCCGTCCGCAGCAAGGCTGATCGGGGGAGAGGGGCTGGAGGCTTGACAGAACCGAATTATAGGAATATAAACCGGACTTCTTCGATCGAGTCCTGCCCGGCCGCAGGCACGGCCTGCGGGCCTACCGGTCGAAGTCTTCGTAGCCAGCTTGCGGAGTAGCGCGCATGGGAGAGCTTTCGCTCGAGGCCGTCTGGTCGCGCTATCAGCGTGCCAAGGCGCGCCGTCGCTGCTGGGAGAGCCTCTGGCGTGATTGCTATGCCTACGCCCTGCCACAGCGTGGTACCGGCTTCGATCCGGCCTTCCGGCCCGGCGCCAATCCCGCAGAACGTTTGTTCGACGGCACCGCCCTCGACGCCGTCGACCAGCTGGGCGCCTCGTTGCTCGCCGAACTCACTCCCCCCTGGTCGCAATGGTTCGGGTTCATCCCCGGACGCGACATCGATCCACTCGAGCGTGGCCTTGTGGCCGAAGGCCTGGATCGGGTGACGCAGACCGTGCAGACCCACTTCGATCGCTCGAATTGCAGTCGAGATGCATCAGGCGTTCCTCGACCTGGTGACCGTGGGCAACGCCACGCTTCTATTCGAAGAAGCTCCGGTCGGCGCTCCGAGCGCGTTCCGGCTGACCGCGGTCCCGATGAGCGAGATCGCCTTCGAAGCCGGCGCGGACGGGCACATCGACGGCCATTTCCGCGAGCGCAGCCTGTCCCTCGAGCTGCTACGCACCCGGTTCCCCGAGTGCCGAGCTGCCACCCGCGATCGTCGCCAGCTGCCAAGCCGAGCCCGAACGCTCGGTGACAGTCGTCGAGGCGGTGCTGCCGAGCAGCGGCGGCTTCGCCTACACCGCGCTGCTCGCCGATGCCTCCCCGGTGCTGCTGGCGACCGGCCACTTCGTCTCCTCACCGTTCATCAGCTTCCGCTGGCTTAAGGGCGCCGGCGAGATTTATGGCCGCTCGCCCGTGATGGCAACGCTGCCCGACATCAAGACCGTCAACAAGGTGGTCGAGCTGATCCTGAAGAATGCGTCGATCGCGGTCACCGGCATCTGGCTCGCTGATGACGACGGCGTGCTCAATCCAGCCAACATCCGCCTGGTTCCGGGCAGCATCATCCCCAAGGCGGTCGGCTCGGCCGGTCTGACTCCACTCCAGGCACCGGGCCGGTTCGACGTCTCGACCCTGGTGCTCGAGGACCTGCGGGCGCGCATCCGCCATGCCTTGCTGGTCGATCGCCTCGGGCCGATCCGCAGCGCCAGGATGACCGCGACCGAAGTGGCCGAACGCAGCGCCGAGACGACCCGACTGCTCGGCGCGACCTACGGGCGGCTCCAGGCCGAACTCACGACCCCGCTGTTGAACCGCGCGATCGCCATCCTGAGGCGTCGCGGCGAGATTCCCCCGATGACCCTCGACGGGCGCGAGGTCGATCTGCAGTACAAGTCGCCGCTCGCCCGTAGCCAGGCGCGTCAGGACGTTCGCGAGACGTTGATGTGGCTCGAGGCGACCGCGCAGATGGGCGGCGAGGCGACTGCCGTAGTCGACGTTCCGGCTACCGCCCGTTGGCTGGCGGACCGGCTCGGGGTGCCCGGCCAGCTCGTGCGCGACCTGGCGTTGCCGCAGGCTCTGCTCGACGGTCTCGACCGAGCGATCGAGGAGATCGTCGGCGATCAGGTGGCGGGCGGCGGACATGCTGGCTGAGCGCCCTAGCGGCTGGAGCTGGTTCGAGACCGCACCGGCGTCCGCCAGCGATTTGTCCGATTCCGAGCTCTGCCGGGCGTGCGCCCGCTGCTTCACCGGGTCCGACGGCCAGGCGGTACTCGCCTATCTCACTCGATCGGTTCTCGACCGCCGGCTGCCGCCCAGCGCCAGCAATGCCGAGCTTCGCCACCTCGAAGGTCAGCGGTGCGCGGTCGCCGGCCTGCTCGCCATGATCGACCGTGGCCGGGTGTGATTGACGATGTCTCTCCAAGCTGAAGGTCAGGATCCAAGAATGACTGACGAGCAACTGCAGACCGTCCCGGCGGTGGCCGGGGTCAATCCGGGCGATGATTTGGCCGCTCCGGCGGCAGGCGCAGCGGCAGGTGTCGAACTGGATAGGCCGGCTCGGCCGGCTGGGGTGCCCGAGAAGTTCTGGAATCCAGACAGTGGCAGCGTGCGCACCGAGGCGCTCCTCAAATCCTACCTCGAACTCGAGCGTAAGCTCGGGTCAATGGTGCAGCTGCCGTCCGACGCGGCCGATCACGACGGCCAGACGCGCCTGCTGCGCGCCCTCGGCGTGCCCGAATCCTCGGCCCAGTATCAGATCGAGGCGCGCGATCAGCTGATCGAGCCGGATCCGCAGATCAATGCCAGGCTGCACGAAGCCGGGTTCACTCAGCGCCAGGCGCAGCTGGTTTACGATCTCGCCGCCGATCACCTCATGCCTTTGCTCGACGACGCGCTGAGCGAACTCCACGCGAGCCGCGACGTCGACCGGCTCGCGGCGCGCTTCGGCGGCGAAGCGACCTGGCGCACGATGGCGCCCCAACTGAAGGCCTGGGGGCACAGCAACCTGGTTCCGGAGGTCTTTCAGACCTTGGCCTCGAGCTACGATGGGGTGCTGGCCATTCATCAGATGATGCAGGGGCGCGAGCCCGCGGTCCTGAGCGAGGCGAGCGGGCCGGGATCCGATCTCGACGAGCTCGCACTGGTCCGGATGATGCGCGATCCGCGCTACTGGCGTGATCGCGACCCGGGGTTCGTCGCTCAGGTCACCGCCGGTTTCGAACAGCTCTACCCGAACCAGTCCTAGGCGGTCGCCGGTGTCGTCGGCCCGTCGATCCGAGACGCTCGAAACCCGGCTCGGCACGTCCACGTCATCCGCCGAGGCGCAGGGCGGCCGAGCTTCGGTGAAACCAACCCAGTACGGCGCCGTCTGGTGCCGGAGCGAAGGAGACGATCATGGCCAGACTCCGGAATAAGGGGTCGAGCGCGACCAGGCTCGTGCGCGACGATGACAGCGTGCCGCTGCCGATCATGCCCTGGGGCACGGTGCACAATCTGACGCCCACCGAAGCGACCGCCGCGCGCAACACGACCGCGATTTCGGCCGACTGCGGAGTGGTCAGCATCATCGCGATCGGCGGCCCGGCTCATTTCAAGCAGGGTCAAGTGAGCGTCACGGCGACGGTCGCTGATGCATACCTGCCGGAAGGCGTATGGCACGAGCTGCCGGTCTTCGAAGGCACCCCCTGGAACTACGTGTCGATGATCTCGGCCAGCGGGGCTGGGACCATCGCGGCGCAGATCGTCGAGCGCAACTGATGCGCGGAGATCTGCCGGTCGGACGCGGGGTGACGTGATGAGCCGTCTCGCAGACCCCGGCAGGCAGGGCGCTGATCGCGAGGCTGCCCGCCTGCTTCGTCTCGCCGCCTGGCGGCGCCCCGCAACTCAGCGGAGCAGGGATCGACTGCGCGCTGAACGCGTCGCCGACGCCCGTGCGGCCATGGCAGCCGAGAACGAGCGGCTGAAGCAGAAGCTGGGTGGGACCGCCAAAGGTCGGCTCGGGTGAGCGTCTACGTCATCTTCCCCGACCGGGCCACTGCCGACGCTGTGCTGCGCGAGATCGCGGTCACGCCGGACCTGGAGGACGGCATTGGCCCGGTGTGGGTCTGGTACGATCCGGACGCCCCGGTCAATGCCGTCAGCTATGCCCAAGCCGCCGACGGGCGATGCATGATCGTCCACCCCTGGCGCGCAATCGGTCGAGACTGGCTGGAGGCGTACGTCGGCGCCTGGCCCGGGGTTCTGGTCCTCGACGCAATTCCTGGGGATTGGAAATGGTCATCCCTAGCATGAGTGGCGCCGCACGCAGTCATCCTACCGTGACCGGCGCGGTCGATCGCACGATCGCCGAGCAGGGTCGTCAGGTGGTGCGGTCATGACCCGCCTGCGCCTCGGCCTTCGAGAGGGACTGCGGGTCAGTCCATTGCAGTCCGGCCTGTCGGGTCAGCTGGTGCAGCAGTTGCTTGCGCTGAGCGCCGATGACGCCAATGAGGTGGTTGGTGGCGGGTCGGATGGCGTCGTCTCGGTCACCGGAACAACAATTGGCTTTCAATCCGACCGGTTTGCTGGGTTTCGATTCACACCGAGCGTTCCGCAGGGCGCTCGGGTGCTCCGTGCCTACATCCAATTCACCAGCTCGGCCACGATCGGGGGCGGCGGGATTGCTGCCTGCACACTTACGATCTGGTGTCAAAACGCCGACAGCGCAGCAACGTTTACGACTGCCAGCAAGAACATCACGGACCGGCCGCCCACCGCCCAGTCAGTCAGCTGGAACCTGCCACCGAGCGTTGGCGCCAAGACCTGGCTCGCCGGTGACCGGGGTCTGAACCAGCGGACGCCGGACCTCCGGCACGTGGTCCAGGAGGTGCTCGAGCGCGCCGGCTGGGCGGCCGGGCATGGTCTTGCGTTCCTGTTGCGACAGACCGACGGCGGGTCCGGGGCGCGGCAGGTCGCGGCCCGCGATCATGCGAGCCTAGCGCCGGCAATGCTCACGATCAGGTACGCGATGCCATGAGCATGCCCGCGCTCAACCCCGTCTGCCGGCTCTGCCCTTGCCCGACGCGGCTGGAGGCGCGGCCGCTCGCGCCACACCGCTTGCCGGGACCGCGCCGCCGCATCTCGAACCGTGGCAATTGGGCCGTTGCGACCCAGAGCGCGATCCAGCTGGCCGATGCGGCCAGCGCCCGGACAGGGCGGGTAAGCTCATGACGGCCCTTCGACTGGGTTTGAGCGGACGCCTCGGTCTGAGTCCCTTGGGCCGGCACCGGCCGTCTCCGTTCGTGCCGACGCGCCTGCCGGATCTCGCCTTCTGGTTTGATGCGGAGCTCAGCAGCTACGAGGGCGGCATCTGGAGCGATCTTAGCGGCAACGACAATCATGCTTCCCAGCCGAGCGTCTCAGCGCGACCGACCCAGACCGCCGATGCCGTGGGTCGCCGCCTGCTCCAGTTCGATGGAGTGAACGATGCGCTGCTGGTCGCCGATCCACCTGATCTGTCCAACGGCGTGACGTTTTTCGTCGTCTACCGGGTGCGTACACCGGTTGATTTCCGCGGCATCTTCACCGCGTCGGCCGCGACCGGGACCGATCATCAGCAATTCTTCACCTTACAGTACGAGCAGGCGGTCAATCAGCGACTTCAGCTGTTCGGACGCTCGATCCAATCGAACCAGCTGTTCGCCACGGCGGTGGATTCGACGCTCAAGCAGTACGCCTTGGCGACCCTGGCCAGCAACGGCATCACGGTCGAGCTGCGCGATCTGACCGGCGTTGCGATCGACAGCTCGAGCTTCGCCCCGTTCGGGACGCCGGCCGCAATGGTCCTGGGAGCGCGCTACAACGACGGCACGGCGTTCCGGTTCGGCGCGGTCGACATCTACGAGATTGGCCTGTTTGCCCGCGAGCTTGGCCCGGTCGAGCGCGATCTGCTCGATGCCTACGTGCAGCTCCGCCATGGCCTGGTCTGGGAGCCGCGGTTCATCGGCAACGACCTGGCGTGGTTCCACGACGTCGATGACAGCAGCTTCGTGCTTAGCGGCGGCCTGGTCGACCAGTGGCAGGATCTCACCAGCAACGGCCGCCACTGGACCCAGAGCGGTTCCGGGCGGCCGCTCAAGACCACGGATGGCAACGGCCGCAACGTCGTTCAGTTCGACGGGATCGATGATTTCATGACGCTCGCCGGCTCGCTGCCTGCGCTCCAGCCGTGCTCGGTCGGCGTGGTCTACCGCGTGCGCGAGCGAGGTGACTTCGACGGCATCCAGTCGGCGGCACCTCCCGCCGGCACCGATCACACCGACTTCTGGACGTTTCGCAATGGCAGCGCCGGGTCGCTCGCGATGCAGCTGTTCGGTCGCTCGGCGGAGACCAATGAGCTCAGCCTGAGCCGTATCGATAGCGGCGCCGCGCAGGTCGCCGTCTGGACGATGGGCAGCGGGACGGCCGTGCTTCGGGACGGGGCCGGTTCAGGCACCGACTCCTACGGCGGCAGCTTCGGCGCGCCCGCCGAAATCGTCCTTGCCGGCCGATACGAGGGCGCGCCGTTCGGCTTCGCCGCGATCGACGTGCTGGCGACGATCGGCGCCACGCGTGCGCTATCGGCCGCCGATCAGGCCCGGCTGGTTGCTTGGGCCAATGCGAAGTGGAGCCTGTAAGTGGTTGACCGGCGTCCGCAGGACTTCCCCAACGGCACTCCCGACGGGGTCACCGACAACACGCTCGCGATCCAGGCGGCAATCGACGCCTGGCAGGCGGGCGACCAGGTGGTGATCTCCGGCGGCACTTTTGGACCAGCAACCAGCTCACGATCAACCAAAACAACCTGGTGCTCCGGGGCGATGGCAGATTCGGGCGCGATCCACCTTCCCGGCCAATTCGTCGATCCTCGAAGTCGCCGGGAGCGGGGTCATGTTCGACACCGACGGGCTGACCCTCGACCAGGCCGACGTCATGAACAACGGCAACAGCATCCGCGCGCTCGGTGCGGTCGGCCTGCAGGTTTCGGGCGTCATCTCGAGAGGGACCCAGCGGGCGTTCCTGCTGGTCGATACCGACACGACCGATCTGCTGCTCGCCCGTTGCGATCATCTCGGCAAGGGCTACGGCGTGCTCGCACCGGACCCCTCGGGATTGAGCCGGATCACCATTCGCGATTCGACCTTCGAGCACGTCGGCAGCGGCTCCGAAGGCGACGGCGTCCAGTTCAATTGCCGGACCTTTGGCGCCAGCTTCGTCGACGTGGTCGGCTGCACTGCGCGCAACTTCATCGGCGAGGCCAATGACAAGGGCATGGGTTTCGGCTTCTCCGGGGTCACCGATGGCCGGCTGATCGGCTGCCGGGCGCTTCAGTGCCAGGCTGACGGCTTCCATCTCGAGCGCGCCTCGCACCGCTGGTTGTGCGCGGATCTGATCGCTCGGAACGTTGGCATCCCGATTTCGGTCGGCGGCAACGGTTCGGGCCTAATCGCCTACGACAGCGACGACATCACCGTCGTCCTGATGCTGGCCAAAATTGCGGCTATCACGGCATCGCGCTCAGCGGTCAGAACAGCCCGTCTCAGCGCCTCAATGGGACCATTGAGCGCTGCACGGTCGATACCACGCGGCGCGACGGCATCCACATGACCGCGCAGCAGAACTTTCGGATCGATCGCAACTGGGTACGCGATCCGTCGAACGGCAATCCGGGCCAATACGCGGCGATTCGCGTCGGCCGGCAGGGGAGCACGACGCTCGAGAACATGGACGGCACGGGCGCCGGCAACGTGATCCTGCTGAGCGGTGCGACCATGCCGCTGGGCGAGATCGTGATCCGCCCTGAGAGCGTGAGCGTGATCATCGACGGCGTGAGCGGTGGCCAACCCTGGTCGGATGGCACGCTCTGGACCGACGGCACGGGCTGGGCCGAAGCGGCATGAGCTCGACCGCAGCAGTGAGCAGAGCGCGCCGCTCCCCTAATCGTTTCCTGGCGCTCGGTGGCGGAACAACCTCGGCCCTGGTCGACGACCGGCAAGGGGCCCGCCGCCCGATCGCCCGCTCAGGCGGGGCGTACCCGCCGAGACCGCGGCCTGATCGGCAGGCACTCGAAGGCAGACGGCAGCTTTGAGCCGCCGACTGCGAACTGCCCGCTGCGCAGACCAACCGCGTGTCGTCTCTCGCCACCACCAAGGAGGGACGAACGTTGTCCACCACCATTGACCACGCCTTCATCAAGCAGTTCGAGCAAGAGGTCCACCAGGCCTATCAGCGGATGGGCTCCAAGCTGCGCAACACCGTTCGGGTCAAGAACGGTGTCCAGGGCAGCTCGACGGTGTTCCAGAAGGTCGGCAAAGGCAGCGCCTCGACCAAGGCCCGGCACGGCAAGGTGCCGGTCATGAACGTCGATCACACCCCGATCGAATGCCAGCTGCTCGACTTCTACGCCGGCGACTGGGTCGATCGCCTCGACGAGCTCAAGATCAACATCGACGAGCGGCAGGTTCTGGCCAACGCCGGTGCCTTCGCGCTCGGCCGCAAGACCGACGAGCTGATCATCACGGCGCTCAACCAGACCACCAACACCGCCGGCGCCGGCACCGACGGCTTGACCAAGGCCAAGGTGCTCGAGGCGTTCGAGATGCTCGGCGACAAGGACGTTCCGGACGATGGCCAGCGCTATGCGGTGATCGGCTGGAAGCAGTGGTCCGACCTGCTCGACATCCCGGAGTTCGCCGACGCCGACTTCGTCGGTTCGGACGATCTGCCGTGGCGCGGCACCCAGGCCAAGCACTGGCTGGGCGCGCTCTGGCTGCCGCATTCGGGCCTCGAGCTCAATGCCAACGTGCGCAGCTGCTTTTGGTATCACCGCAGCGCGATCGGCCATGCGATCGGCCAGGACGTGATCACCGACGTCACCTGGCACGGCGACCGCGCGGCGCACTTCGTCTCCAATTCGATGAGCCAGGGCGCCTGCCTAATCGACAGCGATGGCGTCATCGAGATGCCCTGCCTGGAGAGCTAAGCATGGCCTATAATTCGAGCAACCTGAGCGCGCTGACTTACGCCAACGGCTTCACACTCTGGCACTACAAGACCAACGACACCGCCGCGGTCGTCGATACCGCCGGCTACTTCAACAATGCGGCCGGGATGTTGCGCGTTGGCGACTTCATCTTTGGCAACTTTGACCTGGACGGCACGCCGAGCTGGCGTGAGCGTCGTGGTCTCCAACGCCGCTGGCGTGGTCGACGTCGCCGACGCGGTTGCCTTCGGCGGCACCGACACCGACTAAGCCCAAGCTGGGGACCGCGCTGCGAGCGGCGTGGTCCTCAGCCTGGTCGGAGGCGATCACCCGGTCGCTTCGGACCATGTACCGCCTAGGCCGCGTCGGCTGCCAGCTCCGGCTGGCGCGACGCGGCCACCCCCCGAGGAGACGGCTATGCGAAAGTTGCGCGCGAGCGCCCTCGTGCTCCTGACGCTTCTGGGTCCGCTCGACCAAGCGATCGGTGAGCCGACTGGTGCGGTTCATGCCTGTCCCGGGATCACCACCTCGTCGTTCGAGCAACGGATCCCAGAGCAGGTCCGCCGGTACGAGTTCGATCGTGCACTGCTCGAACCCTTCGTGCAGCTCTGGCACGCGGCCCAGCGACCGGATCTGCCAGTTCGTCCGGAGCGGGTCACGGTCTACGCCGTCCCGGGTCGCCCCTTTCTGATCGGCTATGAGACCGGCGAGTGCGTGATCGCGTTCCTCGCGGTCGAGCGCCAGCGTCTCCTGCAATGGCTCCGGCCACGCCTTGGCTGGTCGATCTGAGCCCTTCGCGAACCCCCGTGTAAGGACCACCTGTCATGGCCCTGAACAGCATCGAGTTCTGCTCGAGCGCCCTGATCAAGCTGGGCGCCGACACGATCAGCTCATTCGAGGATGGCACGGCCGAGGCCAAGGTGGCCGCGCGCCTCTATCCCCTCGTTCGCGACGGCATGTTGTCCGTCCATCGCTGGTCGTTCGCGGCCAAACAGATCGGGCTTGTCCGGCTCGCGAGCGCGCCCGTCACCGAGTTCGCCTACGCCTACCAGCTGCCTAACGACTTCCTGAACGCGTGGTCCGCGGGCGGGCACGGGCGGGGCCGCGGGCTCGTCTATCAGCTCGTCAATCGACAGCTGCACACGAACGCGGCCTCGGTCGTGCTGACTTACACCTTCCGGCCGAGCGAAGGCGACTTCCCCGCCTATTTCGTGCCGGCACTGGTCACCCGGCTGGCCGCCGAGTTCTGCCTGCCGCTGACCGAGGATGCGGCCCGCGCCGATCGCTTCACCCGGCTGGCGGACGACGAACTCAAGCTCGCCAAGCTGGTCGACAGTCAGCAGGACACGCCGGGCAAGGTCGAGGACTTCACCCTGATCGAGGCGCGCCTCGGATGACCCAGGCGTTCCTGACGCAGACCGACTTCACGGCCGGCGAGCTCGATCCGAGGCTGCTCGGTCGAACCGATCTCCAGTCCTATCAGAGCGGCGCCGCCCGGCTGCGCAACGTCGTCGTCGAGACTACCGGTGGCGTCCGGCGACGGCCCGGCATGGCCTACGTGGCGACCGCAGAGGGTCCGGGTCGCCTAGTATCCCTGGAGATCGGTCCGGATTCCGCCTTCCTCCTGGTGTTCTCGGATTTCCAGGTCGACGTCTACCGGAACGGCGTGTTGCAGGCGACGGTCGCGACGCCCTGGAATGAGGCCCAGCTGGCTCAGATCGCCTGGGCACAACGTCGGCAGAGCCTGCTGATTACCCATCCGGAGGTGCCGCCGCGGCAACTGACCCGCGTGACCAATACGGTCTGGACCATCAGCGGCTGGCAATTCGCCGAGGCCGGGGATGGCACCACGCTGGCGCCCTTTGCTCGATTCGCCAACCCCGACGTAGAGATGCAGGCGAGCGCGACCACCGGCACGGTCACCATGACGACCTCGGCGCCCGTGTTCATCGCCCAGCACCTGGGTGGCATCGTCCGCCTGAACGGCAAGCAGGTGGAGTTGACCAATATCCAGACGTCAACCCAGGCGGTTGGCCTAGTGCTCCAAACTCTCTGGTCAATACCGCTCCGACCAGGGATTGGGACGAGCTCGCGTTCAGCAATGCGCGGGGCTGGCCGGTCGCGGTTTCCTTCCACCAGGATCGGCTGGTGATCGGCGGTTCGCGCGATCTAGCGAACGGGATCTGGCTGTCGAAGACCAGCAATCACTTCAACTTCGATGTCGGCGACGGCTTGGACGACGAGGCGATCGCCTTCCGCCTGGCTGCCAACAATGATCCGGCAATCCGCAGCTTAGTGTCGAGCCGGCACCTGCAGGTCTTCACCAGCATTGGCGAGTGGGTGATCACCGGGGCGCCGCTGACGCCGACCAACATTCAGGCCCAGCAGCAGAGCCATCGGCTCACCCCGTAATCGTCAGGTGCCGCCGCGTGACGTCGATGGCGCCACCCTGTTCGTGGCGCGCAGCGGCCGCGAGATCCGGGAGTTCCTGTTCGTCGATACCGAGCAGGCCTATCAGGCGGGCGACTTGGCGCTACTGGCCCGGCATCTGATCCAGGACCCAGTCGACCAGGATTTTGACCAGGCACGGCGCCTGTTCCTGATCTTGATGACCGACGGCTCGCTCGCCAGCATCGCGATCTATCGGCTCGCCAACATCGCCGCCTGGAGCCTGCACGAGACCCACGGCCGTGTCTTGTCGGTGGCCGTGGCCGGCGGCCAGTCGTATTTGATGGTCGAGCGCACCAATGGCGTCCTCATCGAACAGCTAGACGATCAGCTAATGGTCAACTCCGGCCTCCGGCTCAGCGAGCCCGACCCCCACCCTGGTCTGGGATGGCCTCGACCATCTGGAAGGTCAGACCGTAGCGCTGATCGCCGATGACCTTGTGGTCGAGCCGGGGGTCGTGGCGGGCGGTGCGATCACGCTGACCACGCCAGCGCGAACTCTG
Organism: uncultured Alphaproteobacteria bacterium; assembly: GCA_963840925.1. GTDB lineage: Bacteria > Pseudomonadota > Alphaproteobacteria > Geminicoccales > Geminicoccaceae > DATAOG01. The sequence goes on along the minus strand of CAWJAY010000017.1, from coordinate 4,706 downwards.
ATCGTCGGACTGCCCTTTACGCATGTGATCGAGCCCCTACCTGCGGCGTTCGGGCCGGGTCGGGTCGGGCAAGCGCTAATTTATCGGCCGGTCCGGATCACGATCCGCCTGTTCGAGACGCAGAGCCTGCGCATCGATACCGGCGACGGGCTGCGCGAGGTGGTGCTGCCCACGGTGGGTGGTGGCCCGACGGATCGGGCGCCAAGCCCCTTCAACGGCGATCTCTCGCTGCGCGCGCTCGGTTGGCGGCGCGGCACCGAGCAGCCGCCTTGGCGCATCGACCAGGACACGCCTTTGCCCTGCGCGCTTCTCTCTGCAACCACAGAAGTGAAGGTGAACAGCTGATGGGTGCTCTCAGCAGTCTGGCCTCGATCGGCCTCAACCTGGCGCTCGCCCAGCAGGCGTCTGAGCGCCAAGGGGGCGATATCAAGGCCGAGCGGAATCGCCAGATTCAGGCGATCCGGCAGCGTGACGCCGAGGAGCAGCGGCAGCAGGCGGAGACGCTACGTCGGCGATTGGCGGCGCAGCGTGCCCGGGCCGGAGCGGCCGGCGTCAGCGGCGGGGGCTCGGCCGGTGCGGTTCTGCGCGGCCTGACCGAGGAGGCCGCCGCGACCGAGCAGGCTCGGGCCGCCGAAATCGAGCCGGCGCATCGCCGATATCCGGCGCAGCGCCAGCAGCGCGCGCAGCCGCAACCTGCTTGATCTGGTCGGCGGCGCTGGCGGCAGCAGCGCCTCGCTCCTCGGCCGCAGTACGGGCCGCCGAATCTCGCTGTTCGACCTGTGACCTGGTCGCGCTGAACGCATCCCGATCAAACGAGGCTCGTGCCCCATGTCGAACACCTTCGCCCGCGATCCCAGCCCGCGTATCCAATACAGCGGTGATGGCAGCGCGACGACCTTCGCCTTTCCCTTTCCAGTGCTGGCCAGCGACGACCTGCTGGTATTCGTGAACGACATCCCGGCGACCGGCTACGCGATCGCCGGTCTGACCGATCCGGACGGCGGCGAGATCACCTTCGTCGAGCCCCCCGCTGCGGGGACGACCGTGACCCTGTTGCGGCGGACCGAGAGCATCCGTGAAGTGGACCCCGATTTGAGGACCAGGGGCCTGGTTGAGAGAGTTGTTCCGTCATGATAGACGGAGCGGACGATGACGAAGAAGATGCGACGGAAGATCGACCCGGCGACAAAGGCGCGGATTGCGCTCGCCGCGGTCCGTGAGGAGGCGACCATCGCCGATTTGGCGCGGCAGTATCAGGTTCATCCGAACCAGATCTACGCCTGGAAGAAGCAGCTACTCGAGAACGCTGGCCGGGCGTTCGACCCGGGCGTCGGCGCGGACGCCGAGGCGGAACGGGAGCGCGAGGTCGAGAAGCTGCACGCCAAGATCGGACAGCTGACCGTGGAACGCGATTTTTTGGCGACGAGGTTCGGAAGATGAGCGCTCCGGACCGCACAGCCATGCTCGATCGCGCTCACGCCGGGTTGTCAATCCGACGCCAGTGCCGGCTGCTCGGGCTGGCGCGCTCGAACGTTTACCGACCTGCGTCGGCCACCGACACCGACGAGCTTGTGATCATGCGCCGGCTCGATGAGCTATTCCTGGCCTGGCCGTTCTTCGGCTCGCGCCGGATGATGGCGATGCTGCGGGCCGAGGGGCAGCGGATCAATCGCAAGCGGGTGCGGCGCCTGATGCGCCTGATGGGGCTCGCAGCCCTCGGCCCGAGGCCGCAGACGTCGAAGCCGGCGCCGGGACACAAGATCTACCCCTACCTCTTGCGCGGCCTTGTGATCGAGCAAGCGAACCAGGTTTGGGCGGCCGACATCACCTACGTTCCGATCGGGCGCGGCTTCCTCTATCTGGTCGCGATCATGGACTGGGCGAGCCGAGCGGTCCTGGCGTGGCGGCTGTCGAACACGCTCGATGCCGACGTCTGCGTCCGGGCGCTGGAGGAGGCGCTCGCCCGGTTCGGCGCCCGGAGATCTTCAACACCGATCAGGGCAGCCAGTTCACCTCGACCGCATTCACCGCGGTTCTGCAGCGAGCCGGCGTGCGGATCTCAATGGACGGCCGTGGGCGCTGGCTAGATAACGTCTTCATCGAGCGGCTGTGGCGATCGCTGAAGTACGGGAGGTCTACCTGAAGAGCTACGCCGACGGCCGTGAGGCGCGCGCCGGGATCGCCGCCTGGATCGTGTTCTACAACGCCACGCGGCCCCATCAGGCACTCGATGGCTGCGCCCCGATGGCCGTGTGGCGGGCGGGGATGACCGGTCTCCTGCCCGCGAACGCCGTGGACATGACGCTCCAGCCTACGGCTCAGAGCTTGGACGACGCCCCGGCGTCGCCCACATGCCCACCGCGGCAATCTCAGCAGACCATTGATGCCGCTTGAAACGGAACCGACGGACGACGCTCGTCCAACTTAACCAGGCCCTCCCCTGGTCCTCACGATGGGGTCCACCTCATCCGAGACCGAGTTCGTTGACGGTAGCCCCTTCCGGGCCGCCGCGATCAACGCCGAGCTCGACCGGATCATGCTCCTCGTCCAGGAGACCAGGGACGAGGTCGGCCGCGCCTTGCGCGGTGGTCCGACGGAAGGCCAGCTCGACTTCTCTCTCCCGGCGGGTGCCGAACGCGCTAACGCCCTGCTCGGCTTCGACAGCGCCGGCCGGCCGACCGCCTTCGGACTGGCGGAGCTGCCCGAGAGCGGCGATGCCAGCGGGCTGGTCGTGACGCCGAGCGGCGGGACCACAGCGCGCGCGCTCGGCGAGCATCTGGCAACTCTGGTCAACGTCCGCGACTTCGGCGCGGTCGGCGATGGCGTCACCGACGACGCCGCTGCGTTTGCGGCCGCAATCCTCGCCGCGGAGACCCGCTCAAGCCCGGTCTACGTGCCCGCCAGCTCGACCGCCTATGTGCTGGGCACAACCCTGACGCTCAACGGCCTCACCCTGCTCGGCGAAGGCGCCGGCACGACGCTCAAGGTCGCGGCGGCCAGCGGCTCAGCGCTCCAGCTCACGGTATCGGCGCGCGTATCGACGGACTGCGCCTGCTGGGGCCCGGGGTCAACGGCATTCCAAGCAGCCCGGTCGACGTCGATCTGACAGGAGTTAGCTTAGCCGGGATCACCGTCGTCAGCGGCGCCGAAGGTGCCATCCTGCGCGGATGTCGAGGTGGTCGGCTCCCTGAGCCGGTCTTGTGGATCGAGGGCGAGAGTGTCAGGCGATCAGTCGGCGGCCGCTTTGTGTTCAATCGCACCGGGCATCGAGCTCCCCGGGCCGGTGCCCAGAGGGATTGAGTCTTTGTCTCGCAGGTGCAGATTCCACGCCTGCACCAGCGGTATCCCTAGCCGACAGCCGACGCGGCAGTTCAAACAGCTGGCCCTCCGCGGCGCCCACGCCTCTTCGGCTGCGGTCGCGGGCTTGAGTTGGCACGAAGGACGCACCAGTGGCTGGCGCGGGGTCGAGCTCTCCGATCTGACCTTCGCCGGCAATCTTGATGCGACGTCGAGGTCGGCCCGCGCCAATCGGTCGGTCTGCGAGGGCTGCCCACTTTGGACGACAGACGGCAAGAGCCAGCGGACGCTGCGGTCGATCTGCAAGGCTTCGATAGCGAGACCGTGGAAGCGCCAGAATCTGATCGCCGAGAACATCCGCGCCGAGGTGACCGCAGGTCGGCCCAGTAGAGCTCAGAGCCGGGCGGCACCAACCTCAACCTGCTGCAGGCAGGGCGACCTGATCGTGCTGGCGAGCGATACACGACGATGTCGACGACCATTGGACCGTACCTCAAGGCCACCCGGGGCGGCGTGGTCCATAAGGTCACAAGCCGAGGACCCGCCCCGAGCACCGCCGCGATCAAGCTCGACGGCGCGACGATCGCTGCCGCTGATCGCAGGTCGGCGACCAAGATCCGCGTCGTCGGCCGGTTCGGTACCGCCTTGGTCGACAGCGTCGGCGCCAGCGCCGCCAGCCGGCCGAGTTCATCTTTGGTTGCGGGCCGACGATCACTGCCGGGTGTTTGCCGCCCACACCCGATGCCGATTGACCAGATCGGAACTGGTTCCAGGCGCCCGAGCAGCGATCTGCGCTACCTGACCGGGGCTACGGCGGCGAGATCGCTAGAGATCTCCGGGGTCAAGCTAGGCCGGGGAGCCGTCAATGGCACCCAGTCACGGCATGTTTTACGTTCCACCATTGCCCAGAACCCGGCGGTCAGCTTCACGCCACCAGCGACCATCGGCATGGTTGGCGTCGCCGCGCGAAGCCTGACACCTCGGCGATCCGATTGCGGCGGGATCTTCGCCTATCGGGCGGATGGCCTGGGCTATACCGAGCTGCTCGCCAAGGGAGGTCACAGAGTCACGAGCGATGTTACAAGTGAGCCCAGCTCACCGCGCTAAGCGGCACGACGGGCGCGGTCGGCAAGTTTACCTACTCAGGCCCACACCAACGGCAAGATCTTACATCGAGAACCGGCGGGCGGGCCCTCCTCACACGGTCGCTCTCTACGTCGTCGGCGCGCCTGCCTGAGCCCCGGGTGGGCAAGCCTCTTGGGCACGCGGAGGATCATGCACCGCCCGCCCGGATCAGCTTTCGCCAATTCGTCTGGCTCTGAAATCGTGGCCAGGGCCAGACGGACCCGACGCTGCGTCTGGAGATCGCCGAATGGCTCGGCCGGTGCTGGGAGCAAGGCGATCGCCGG
>CAWJAY010000016.1:0-29240 GCA_963840925.1 uncultured Alphaproteobacteria bacterium | reverse complement strand
TCTCGTCAGCAAGCGGCGCCTGGCACGGTTAATCGACTTCGGAGTCGCGAGAGACTGTTTCCTGCGGTCGATAGCCGGATGAAGTTCAGCATCCTCGGGATAGGTTCGGCAGATCAAGCCGAACTCGCTTTCTTCCTCGTCAACACGCAGCAATACGAGGAGCCCGAACGGCGCTTCTCGCTCTCGCCAGACCAGATTGCGCGCATCAATCCCAACACCCAGACCGCGCCGGTGTTTCGCTCGCGCGCCGACGCCGCGCTGACCGCCAAGATCTACGATCGCGTCCCGGTCCTGATCGAGGAACGCCCGAAGGAGGACGGCGGCGACGTGAACCCCTGGGGCATCACGTTCCAGACGCCTGTTCGACATGATCGAATCGACTCCGGCCTTTTCAGGACCGCGGCCCAGCTGCGCGGACGATGGCTGGAGTTCGCGACGGCACCGAATTGGGTGCGCGAGGGCGCGGACGGCCTCGAGCGGCGGGTGCCGCTCTACGAGGCCAAGATGATCCACCATTTCGATCATCGCTGGGCCACGTATCCCGAGCCGACGAGCGCCGGTGATGATGACGCCCGCGACGTCACCCTGGACGAGAAGCGCGACCCTGCGCTTCGAGCCCCAGCCCCGCTACTGGGTGCCGGAGGCCGAGGTGACGCTCCGCGCCGCCCGCGTGCCGAGCCGGCTCAAGTCGGCCTGGCGCCGGCGCGACCAGGATCCCGAGGCCTGCGCGCGCGTCCTGGGCGAGTGGCTGGCAGGCGCCTGTCCCGGACCTCGAAGGCCAGGCCGCTCGCCGAGCGACGATCTCCGCGACGATCTTCGGTCACGACCTCGACTGGTATCAGGATCGTCAAGGAAGCCGTTCACGGCCTGGCTGGCCGGGGTGCCGACGGCGATGAGATGCAGGCCGAGGCGCCGCTCACCTGGGACGACCTCGTCTTTCTGCGCGAAAGCGCCCGTCCGACCCGCTGGATCTCGCCTGGGCGATCATCGAGCGCAGGCAGCCCCGCTGGCTGATGGGCTGGCGCGACATCTGCCAGCTCGACCGACGAACGCACAGTGATCGGTGCCGTCCTTTCCCAAAGTTGGCGTCGGCAACAATCTTCCCGTCTGGTACCTCGGTCAGCCGATTAGCGCTCGAGAGGCAGCAGCATTCGTCGGGCTGATGTCGAGCCTGGTTCTTGACTTCGCGGCGAGGCACAAGGTCGGGGGTACGCACCTGAACTTCTTCATTGCACAACAGCTCCCAGTCCTACCGCCTTCTGATTTCAAGGAGGCAGATTTTGATTTCATCACGCCAAGGGTGCTGGAGCTGACCTACACCAGTCATGCGCCTGCGGCCGTGGGCCGAGGATCTGTGCCATCTTTGGACCCCGCCCCTCCTTCGCCTGGGACGGTCCTCGGGTCGAAGAGGGGTCGGGCCCCTCTCCCGACCGGACCCCGGGGACCGCCGCGAGCAGCTGCGCGCCGAGCTCGACGCCTTCTTCGCCATGAATTACGGGCTCACCCGCGAGGAGCTGGTCTATGTCCTCGACCCGGCCAAGGCCAAGGGAGAGGACTACCCGTCTGAGACCTTCCGCGTGCTCCAGAAGAACGAGATCGCGCGCTTTGGCGAGTACCGCACCGAGCGCCTCGTCCTCGCTGCCTTTGATCAGGCTGACCGGCTCGTGAGCTGTTCTGAAAGGAGCTGACGTGGCAGACCCCATGCGCACCTTCGCTGTGGCCTCTGACGAGGCTCTCGTCGAGCTGATCGCCCGCGCCCGAAGTCGCCTCGTCGTCATCGCCCCCGCGTTGACGAAACCGGTCGCCGATGCAGTTTCCCGCCGGTTCGACGAACTCGGACAGGTGAGCGTGACCGTGATCCTGGACGCCGATCCCGAGGTGTACCGTCTGGGCTTCGGCGATCGGGAGGCATTGGAAACGATCCGCGTAGCGAGCGCCGAAGCGCTGTTCGACCTTCGGGAGCAGCCCGGCGTTCGGATCGGCGTCGTGATTTCCGACGACACGATGATGGTCTACTCGCCGGTCTCGAAAAACATCGAGGCGGGGTCGACCTCGGTGGATAGACCCAACGCTCTCGTTCTGACCGGCAGCTTGAGCGACCGCATTGCAGTCGCCGCTGGCGCAGACGCGAGCGACACGACGCCAAAGGCCGAGGTGGGGGACAACGCACTCAAGCCCGCCAGGGTTCAGCAGATGCAGGCGGACCTGCAGGCAAACCCACCGAGGCCGTTCGACATCACACGCAAGATGAACGTTTTCTCCTCGAAGGTGCAGTACGTCGAGTTCTCCGCGTCGAACTACCGTCTCACGACGCGGCAGATACCCTTGCCGCCAGAGCTTGTCGACGTGGCCGACGATGACCTAAGAGACCGTATCAGCAGCCGAATTCGCCCCCCATTCGATGGCATCGGTAAGCTCGACGTCACCATCGACCATGACGGCAAATCCGAGACTCGTGAAGGGAGTCGATGACGACTGGCTCAACAGAGAGAGAAAACGGATCGAGAACGAATATACCTATCAGATCAACAACTTCGGGCGAGTGATACTCTATAGCGACCGGGAGGTGTTCGATAGGGCGACAGAACAATTCAGATCTATTGTAGAGAAGTACCAGGCCGCTTTAAAGATGCGCTGAGCAGGTCACGGTCAGATGGAACGGAAAATCATTTGCGAATTCGGGCCCGAGTGGGAACGAAATCCTCCACAGATTTTTTGCCCGAGGCGCATCGAGGCCACGCACCAGAACATCGGGGCCGAACTCCAGCGATTGCGCAGGAGATTTTCGAAAGCGCCGTTTCGTTCGACGACCCCGGTCGTGAAGATCCTCTATAAGAACGTTGCACCAGAAAACCTGCGAGAAACCGCATTCGTTGAGGTCCTTAGGAAAATCATGCTCAAGAGGCGCGTGCCGAGTGAAATTATCAATTCGTTGCTGAAGTGGGCAGGCCGCCCGGAGACTGGCGCTTTCCTTGACCGGTAAGGTAGACGATGGCGCCTACGCCCTTCGAGCGTATTCGCCTCGATAAGGCGGCGGTCGACGAGGGCTTCGGCATCCGCCGCGCCGATGTGGGCGACTGGCTCGCCTACGAGGGCCTGGGCGCGCCCGCGGCGATCCGCCTAACCGCGGTCCAGGGCGGCTACGTCGCGGCGGTCGATCACGCGGGAGTCGCCGGCCGACCTCGCTACCCGCTGGCCGCCTTGGGATCGCAACTTCCCCGCCGGGCTTCACCGCTTTCGTCGTAGCCGACACCGCGCCGCTGCATGAGCTGGTGGGCGAGATGTGGCGCCTCGCCCGGGCGCTGCCGCTGGCACCGCTGCGCGCGTTCGAGCAGCAGACCCGCGGCCTGCCGCGGCCACCGAAGTCGAGCGCCTGGTCGTCCAGCGGGTCGGGCAGGACGTGTTCCGCGCCGCGCTGATGGACTACTGGGGCAGCCGCTGCGCGATCACCGGCTGCGCCGAGCCGCTGCTGCTGCGCGCGAGCCACATCAAGCCGTGGGCGCAGTGCGCGACCGACGCAGAGCGACTCGATGTCTACAATGGCCTGCTGCTGGCCGCTCATCTCGATGCCGCGTTCGACGCCGGCCTGATCGATTTCGACGATGCCGGGCAGCTCCGCTTCGCCGAACGCTTCTCGCCGGCCGATCGGCTGGCGACGGGCGCTCGACAACTCAATGGCACTCGCCAAGCTTACCCCCGAGCACCGCGTCTTCCTGGCCTGGCGCCGGGCCCATCTGCTGACCGCCGCGCTATCCCTCTCAGTCGATGGCTGGACAACAAGATGAACCACCGAGCCTACTCCTCGGCAGATAGAGCGTTCGCCCGCAGGCGTGTTTGTAGAGCAGACGGCGTTCGGACACTCGGTACTGCAACTAGGTTCTGGCACAGGCGTGCTTGGAAATTCCAGGTAAAATTCCACAATGCAAAAAATAGGAGCCAGCCGGGCCTGAGCGACATGGCGCATTCCGTCCCTTTGGCGTCACTTTTGCACCCGAAATCAGCGGTTTTTGCGGCCGAATCGAGCCGTTTCGCGGTCGCATCCAGCACCCAAATCGCCTTTGCGCCCAAAAGTCGGTCTCAGGCAATGGCTTGCCCACACCACACACTCGGTTCGCATCAGTTCACAGAAGTGACACATCGCGTTCGCACCGCACTTCGCCAAGGGATCGAAAATGGCCCCTGGAAATTCGCGAATTTCCCCGACCGGAGGCCCTCTGGACGCGTGCGCTGCCCGACGCGCCCGATGGTTTGATGAGCGGCTCGTCGGGAAATCCGGCCTAATTCAGGGCCGTCGTGGCCAGTGCCCCGTTTTTCCTGTTCCGGCTGCCGGGCGGGCGGCCGCGGCCGCGCTTGGCGGGTGCGGCCTGGGCAGCCGCCGCAGGCATTTCCGGGATCGCTGAAGCGGCAGGCGGCAGAGCATGCCGGGCTGGCTCGATCGGATCGGGCTCGTCGGTCCGGCCGAAATCCTGGACCAATCGGACGCTGACCGAGCCGCGCGAGCCGCTCCGGACCATCAGCAGCGCCATCCGCAAGCCAGCGGCCGCGGCGCCAGGCAGGCGCTCGTCCAACGCGCCAGCGCGGGCGTAGACGAGATCGCCGGGTTGGAGCTGCGCGCCCGCGGCGCTGAAATAACCCGGCGCCAGCACGTCGTGGAGCGCGTCGGCGGTTCCATAGCCCCAGACCCGGAACGCATGCGTCCCCGGCACGAAGAACGCCTCCTGCAGATCAGATCGGCGATAGCTCATCATAGCCCTCCTTGGAGTGATTCCGGCCTATCGGGTCTCACGAAACACCCATGCTCCAGCACCGCCTCGGGCGCATCGGCAGTCCATGACTCGGAGCGGAATATATTCCGAAATATCGAAGGGCCGCAAGGGTTCTTGTGCGGACAAATGAGGGCAGGGTAGCGGTACAGCGCCAGGAAAAGCCATCGACCGCGAATTTCCGTTCTTGTATATCTTCCTACAATGCCGCAGCATGGTGACCGACCGCCGACCGGTGCCGGACACGACCCTTCCGCCGCGCCGCAGCTCACAAACGAGGCGAAAACGATGACCACCGACCGCATCCCCGGGCTCGAACTCGAGAACCGGGTTTTCCCGCTGCCGCAGCGGGACGTTGCCAGCTTGCGCGACCCGGGGCGCGCGATGACCGCCGGCCGCTCGCCAGCCGCTCGGCCGCGGCGCTCCGAGCCAGCCGCTGTCGCCGGCTCCGAAAATCGGGCAAAAGCCAGCCGGCGGAACGGCGGGAAAGCGCATGGCCCCCGGAGCGTGGCCGGCAAGGCGCGCTCGGCGCGCAACGCGCTCAAGCACGGCCTCTCGGCGCGCCGGCTGGTCCTGCTCGATGGCGAGGATCCGGCCGAGTTCCGCGCCTTCGCCCGCGCGCTGCAGGCGGAGCTCGCGCCCGCGGGCACGCTCCAGGCCGATCTGGTCGGCCGGATCGCGATCGCCACCTGGCGCGCGCGCCGCGCCGACCAGCTCGAGGCGGCCGTGCTCACAACTTTTCTCGACGCCAGCCCGCTCGATGCTGTTTTTTCCACCCCCAGCGCCGATCCCGGGAGGCGGCGCGGGGCCGAAAAGCTCGGCATCGGGCTGATCCGGGACAACCATGGCCCGCGCGCGTTCGCGACCCTGGTCCGCTACCGCGGCTCGGTGCTGGCCGAGCTGTTCCGGTCACTGGCCGCCCTCAAGATGCTGCAGGCCGCGACCGCCGCCCCCGCCGCCGAACGCCTGCCGCTGGCGCTGCCGCCGGCAAACCAAACAAACCCGAGAAACGGCGCCCAAACAGCGGGTTAGCTCTGAGCAGACGGTGTCGACCGGCGCGTTTCCGGCGCCTACCCGTCGATCGAAGTCCCGCCGGGCAGCGATCGGCCAGCGGCGCTGGTCGGATGCCTCAGCCGGCCGCAGGTCCGACGCCATCGAACCTGCCGCGCAGTCGCCGGCAGGCGCCGCTTGCCCGGATGCGCGCCCGGGAGTAGGGAATGAGCAGGCGCCCCACGTCCCGCCGCGGAAGCTTCGATCCGGCGCGGGCGCGGGGACAGCAATCAAACCAGGTCAGGGGGATCACCCGTGCAACTGAGCCGCGACGAGTTGCTCAAGGCCTACCGGCAGATGCGCACGATCCGCGCGTTCGAGGACGCGGTCCACGAGGAGTTCTCGGCCGGCAACATCCCGGGCTTCGTCCACCTCTACGCCGGCGAGGAGGCCTCGGGCGTGGGCTTTTGCCTGCATCTGAACGATCAGGACCGGATCGCCTCGACCCACCGCGGCCACGGTCACTGCATCGCCAAGGGCTGCGACGTCAAGGGCATGATGAAGGAGATCTTCGGCCGCAAGGACGGCCTGTGCGGCGGCAAAGGCGGCTCGATGCACATCGCCGATCTGTCCAAGGGCATGCTCGGGGCCAACGGCATCGTCGGCGGCGGCCCGCCTTTGATCTGCGGCGCCGCGCTCAGCGCCAAGACGCTCAAGACCGGCGGCGTCGCGATCGCGTTCGTCGGTGACGGCGGCTCCAACCAGGGCACCACGCTCGAGAGCATGAACCTCGCCAAGGCCTGGAACCTGCCGGCGATCTTCGTGTTCGAGGACAACGGCTACGCCGAATCGACCGCGAGCAGCTGGTCGGTCTCGGGCGATCTGGTCGAGCGCGGCAAGGCCTACGGCATCCCCTCGCGCCGGGTCGACGGCCACGACTTCTTCGAGGTCTGGGACGCCGCCCGCGAGGCGATCGAGCGGGCGCGGGCAGGGGACGGCCCGAGCGTGATCCACGTCAAGCTCGCCCGCTACTACGGCCATTTCGAGGGCGACGCGATGACCTACCGGGCGCCCGGCGAGATCGACAAGGTCAAGGCCGAGAAGGACTGCCTGGTGATGTTCCGCCAGCGGGTGACCGAGGCCGGGCTGCTCGAAGGCGGCCAGCTCGAGACGATCGATCGCGAGATCAAGAGCCTGATCGAGCAGACCGTGGCCGAGGCCAAGGCGGCGCCGCCGCCGACCGAGGCCGATCTTCTGACCGACGTCTACGCGACCTACTGAGCGGAGGGCGGCATGTCCAAGAAATCCTATCGGCAGGCGATCAATGAGGCGCTCCGCCAGGAGATGGAGCGCGACCCGCGGGTGATCATCATGGGCGAGGACATCGCGGGCGGCATGGGCGCTCCCGGCGAGGACGACGCCTGGGGTGGGCCGCTCGGCGTCACCAAGGGCCTGGAGCCGATCTTCGGCCGCGAGCGGGTGCTGGATACGCCGATCACCGAGAGCGCGTTCGTCGGCGCCGCCGCGGGCGCGGCGGCGACCGGGCTGCGGCCGGTCGCCGAGCTGATGTTCGTCGACTTCTTCGGCGTCTGCTTCGACCAGATCTTCAACCAGGCGGCCAAGTTCCGCTACATGTTCGGCGGCAAGGCGACCACGCCCTTGGTCGTGCGGACCATGTACGGTGCCGGCTTTCGCGCCGCCTCGCAGCACAGCCAGTGCCTCTATCCGGTGTTCACCCACATCCCGGGCCTCAAGGTCGTGCTGCCGAGCTCGCCCTACGAGGCCAAGGGCCTCTTGATCCAGTCGATCCGCGACGACGACCCGGTGATCTTCTTCGAGCACAAGGCGATGTACGACGTCGAGGAGGAGGTGCCGGACGAGCCGTATACGATCCCGTTCGGCGAGGCGAACCTGACCCGCGAGGGCGACGACGTCACGATCGTGGCCTTCGGCCGGATGGTGAGCTTCTCCAATCAGGTCGCCGACAAGCTCGAGAAGGAGGGCATCAGTTGCACCGTGGTTGACCCGCGCACGACCTCGCCGTTGGATGCCGATACGATCCTCGAATGCGTCGAGGAGACCGGGCGGCTGGTCGTGGTCGACGAGGCGCACCCGCGCTGCAGCATGGCCTCCGACATCGCCGGGCTCGCGGCGCAGAACGTCTTCAAGGCGCTCAAGGGCCCGATCCAGATGGTGACCGCCCCGCACGCGCCGGTGCCGTTCTCGCCCCAGCTCGAGGACCTCTACATCCCGAGCCCGGACAAGATCGAGGCGGCCGTGCGCAAGACCATGGCCAGCTGAGCGATCATGGTCCACCGAACCGACCCGGCGGCAGCGCCGGCGGGCCGGGCAGGATCTCGATAGCGAGACGCTAAAACCGGGGAAAAGGCCGATGACCGATGCGATCAAGCCGATCGTCATGCCCAAGTGGGGCCTGGCGATGCAGGAGGGCATGGTCGCCAAGTGGCTGGTCCAGGAAGGCGCCGAGATCCGGAGCGGCGAGGAGATCCTCGACATCGAGACCTCGAAGATCGCCAACGTCTACGAGAGCCCGGTCGCGGGCCCGCTGCGCCGGCGGCTGGTCGGCGAGGGCGAGACGGTGCCGGTCGGCGCGCTGCTGGGCGTGGTCGCCGACAGCTCGGTTTCGGACGCCGAGCTCGATGCCTATGTCGCGAAGTTCCAGGAGGAGTTCGCGGCGCACGCCGCCGAGGCCGGCGCGGCGGCGCCGGAGCCCGAAACGATCGAAGCGGGTGCCTGGCGCTTTCGCTACCTGGCGCTCGGGGACGGCGAGGGCGCCGCCGATCGTGTTCCTGCACGGTTTTGGCGGCGATCTCAACAACTGGCAGTTCAATCAGGAGGCGCTAGCCGACGACCGCGCCACCTACGCCCTCGACCTGCCGGGGCACGGCGGCTCGAGCAAGGACATGGGCTCCGGCTACGTCGATGTCGCCGGGCTGGCGGCCGCCGTGGTCGCTTTTCTCGATGCGAAGAGGATCGACCGGGCGCATCTGGTCGGCCATTCGCTGGGCGGTGCCGTGGCGTTGGATCTGGCGCTGAACCACGCCCCCCGCGTGGCCTCGGCGACGCTGATCTGCTCGGCCGGCCTCGGGCCCGAGATCAACATGGCCTACATCGAAGGCTTCATGCAGGCCAAGAGACGCAAGCAGTTGCAGCCGATTCTTGAGATGCTGGTTGCGGACGCCGCCATGATCTCACGCGAGATGATCGAGGACGTGCTCAAGTTCAAGCGCCTGGACGGGGTCGAGGCGGCGCTCAGTCGGATCATCGCGGACGCCTTCGCGGGCGGCCAGCAGGCGGCGCAGGCCAAGCCGCGGCTGTCCGAGCTGACCGTGCCGGTCCAGGTGATCTGGGGCCGGCAGGACCGGATCATCCCGGCTGGCCACGCCGACGGCCTGCCCGGGCGCGTCAAGGTGCACGTCTTCGACGACGCCGGCCACATGGTGCACATGGAAAAGGCGGCCGAGGTCAACGACCTGATCAAAGCCCTGGTCGGCGGCTGAGCGGGCCCGCCCAGCCTAACCCCGAAGGGTGCGGCGCCCGGCCGCAAGCCCGGGCCTTGAGACGGCGCCAAGCCGCGCCAGCATCAGGTCTGAAGCAACCCCAGAGCGCGCTCGGAACCTGGAGAGGCAGCCATGACCAAGAGCGTTCGGCCGATCCCTGAGGGCTATCATAGCGTGACCCCCTATCTGATCGTGGGCGATGCCGCCGGCGCTATCGCGTTCTACAAGGAGGCCTTCGGCGCCACGGAGCGGATGCGCATGCCGTCGCCAGGCGGCAAGGTCGGGCACGCCGAGATCGAGATCGGCGGCTCGTGCATCATGCTGGCGGACGAGTTTCCGGCCATCGGGGCGCGCGGCCCCAAGGCGTTCGGCGGCTCGCCGGTGAGCCTGCATGTCTACGTTGAGGACGTCGACGGTACCGTTCGGCGCGCGCTCGCGGCCGGCGCGAAGGAGGTCCGGCCGGTCAAGGACCAGTTCTATGGCGACCGCCTGGGCACCGTCGAGGACCCGTTCGGCCATACCTGGCACATCTCGACCCATAAGGAGGACGTGCCGGCCGACGAGCTGAAGCGCCGCGCCGAGCAGGCGATGGGGCAAGGCGGCAGCTGAGATTGCCGCTACAGCTGGGTTCGAAGATGGAAGGACTTCGGCCGGGTCAGCACCTCGTACTGGAGGCGGGAAAGCGAGCAGCCGCGGCCGGAGTCCTTGACGCCGGTCCAGGCAAGGGCCGGGTCGAGGTAGTCGCAGCGGTTCATGAACCAGGTGCCGGTCTCGACCTGGTCGCCAAGCCGGATCGCGGCGCCCTCGTCCGAGGTCCAGATCGCGGCCGTGAGGCCATAGCGGCTGTCGTTCATCAGGCGGACGGCCTCATCGTCGCTCTTGACCGGCATCACGCCGACCGCCGGGCCGAAGGTCTCCTCGGTCATCAAGCGCATCGAATGGTCGACCCCGCTCAGCACCTGCGGCGCCATGTAGGCCGAGCCCCGTGCATCTTTGGCAAAGGCGCTGGGATCCAGGTGCGCCTTGGCGCCGGCAGCCATGGCCTCGCTGATCTGGCCGCGCACGAACTCGGCGGCCGCTGGGCGCACCAGCGGGCCGAGCGTGGTCTCGGCGTCGGTCGGATCGTCGAGCTTGTAGCCTCGCGCGAACTCGACCAGGCACTCGACGAACCGGTCGTAGACGGCCTCGTGGACGTAGATCCGCTCGATCGCGCAGCAGGACTGGCCGCTGTTGAAGAAGGCGCCGTCGGCCAGGTTCTCGATCGCGTGGGCGAGATCGGCATCGGGGCGGACGTAGGCCGGGTCCTTGCCGCCGAGCTCGAGCCCGGTGCCGAGAAAGTTGTGTGCTGCCGCTTCCTGGACGCTGTGGCCGCCTTTGACCGAACCCGTGAAGCTGACGAAGTCGACCGCCCCGCTCACGAGGATCTTGCTGGTTGCCGCGTGGCTGAGGTTGAGGTGCTGGAAGGTGCCCGCGGGCAAATCCGCCGCTGCGAAGGCTTCGGCGAAGCGCTCGGCGGTGAGCGGGGTCTGCGCGGACGGCTTGAGAATGACGGCGTTGCCCGCCATCAGCGCCGGGATGACTCCGTTGACCGCGGTCAGATAGGGATAGTTCCAGGGCGCGATGACGAACACGACCCCGAGCGGCACCCGCCTGATGAAGCGCCGGAAGCCAGACTTGTCGCCGACCTCCAGGTCGGCGAGCGCTTGGGCGGCCACGCCGACCATGTAGCGGGCCCGCTCCTCGAAGCCGCCGACCTCACCCGGGGTGTAGCGGATCGGGCGACCCATCTGCCAGGTGATTTCGGCCGCGATCTCGGCCTTGCTGGCGACAAAAGCGTCGACCGCACGGATCAGCGCTGCCGCCCGTTCGGCGATCGGCACGCAGCGCCATTCCGCCTGCGCCCGCCGCGCGCGTCCGAGGGCCGCCTCGATCTCCGCGTCGCCGGCCAGCGGCCGCTCGACATAGACGGCCCCATTCACCGGAGATATCACGCGAATACGTTCGGTCATGTCGATCCTGGATCCGTCAACAGCCCCAGCGGAGCGCGGCGGTGTGCACCGGCGCGTCCCAGTGCTGGAGCATCTCCTCGTCGAGCAGAGTTAGCGTGACCGACGCGCCCGCCATGTCGAGCGAGGTCACGTAGTTGCCGACCAGCGAGCGTGTGACCTCGATGCCGCTTGGGCCGAGCGCGCGGCGCGCGGCGTCATAGAGCAGCGTCAGCTCCATCAGCGGTGTCCCGCCGAAGCCATTGACGAACAACAGCGCCGGGGCCCCGCGCGGAGGCCCGAGGTCGTCGACGATCGCACCGATCAGTTCGCTGGCGACCGCATCGGCCGAGGCCAGCGGCACGCGCTTGCGGCCCGGCTCGCCATGGATGCCGACCCCCATCTCGATCTCGTCCGAGCCGAGCGCGAAGGTCGGCTGCCCGGCAGCCGGCACGGTGCAGCTCGTGAGCGCCACTCCCATCGAGCCGGTCCGCTGGTTGACTCGGGTGCCGAGCGCAGCGCAGCCCGCGAGATCGGCGCCCTCCTCGGCGGCCGCGCCGACGATCTTTTCGATCACCAGCGTGCCCGCGACCCCGCGCCGGCCGGAGGTGAAACTGCTGTCCTCGACGGCGACGTCGTCGTTGGTCAACACAGTCGCGTGCTCGCCGCTCAAGAGCTCGGCGGTCATCTCAAAGTTCATGACGTCGCCGGTGTAGTTCTTGACGATGAACAGCACGCCGGCGCCACCGTCGACCGCTTCGGCCGCCGCCAGCATCTGATCGGGGGTCGGCGAGGTGAAGACCTGGCCGGGGCAGGCGGCATCGAGCATGCCGCGACCGACGAAGCCGACGTGGAGCGGCTCGTGGCCGCTGCCACCGCCGGAGATCAGCGCGACCTTGCCGGCGATCGGCGCGTCGGCGCGCCGGATAAAGGTCGGCTCCAGGCTGAGCGTGACCAGATCGGCATGCGCTGCCGCGAAGCCGCGCAGGCTCTCCGCCAGCATCTCGTCGATCTGGTTGATAAACTTTTTCAAAGGCTCGCCCCCGGGCTCTGGGATCTCGACCGGCGATGATAGGCAGCCGCGGTCCGCGTGACAAACCCGTTGCCGGATCAGCTTCTGCCTCGACGGGTCAAGCATGCGAGCGCGGGCAGCAGCAGCAGCGCGCCGAGCAGGTTGGCCAGGAAGGCGGCGGCAAGGAGAAGCCCCATGTCGGCCTGGAACTGGAGCGCCGAGAAGACCAGGAGCCGCCGCCGGTGGTGAGCGTGAGGCCGGTCAGCAACGCGATTCTGCCCGTGACGCCCAAGGTCTGGCGCCAAGCTTCAGCGAGCTCGAGGCCGTCCCCCCCGGCAGCTCTCGAGAGGGGCGTATTTCATCGCTTCCGGCTCGCCAGCGGCAACCTCGCCGTAATGGCCGCCACCAGCCAGGTCGTCGCGGCGCCCCGACCGCGAGCGCCGCCCCCCGGTTGCGTCGATACCGTGAGGTCGATGCCAAGTGCCGCCATCAGCGCGCAAGTCAGGACCGAGACCAGGCCGAGAGGCAGCATGATGCAGAGCACCGCCCGGAACGACTGGATTTCATGGCGTCGACGACGCGGGTGATGGTCGCCGCCCGATGGGCGGCGGTGAAGATCTGGACTGGCATCACGCTGCAATCGGCATTCAGGAGCACAGAGCCGATGGTCGTATCGAGATACGGTAAACTCCGGATCGTTGCCGGGCAATCCGATGGCCCGCGCCGCTCGACCGACCCCTGCCAAATAGCAGGATGACCACGAGGAGCGCGGGACCGAAGCCAGTCCGGCGGGTCTGGAGTTTCCGTTTCTCGGTCGGGCGACCGCTTGCTTGCGATTGTCCCATGCCCCCCGACGGCATTGGGACATAATTGCTCTACGACTCCATGTTTGGTGCAGCGTCAGGGTACTTCGCCGGTTGCGTTTCGCAGGACAGCGCCGGCGATACCCGCGCGAACCTCATTCCGGCATCGACAGTTGATAGAACAAGAACGATCCAAAGGTCGCGACCGGCAGCAGCTCGCGCGCCCATGTCGGATAGTCCTCTACGCGATGGAACGCGCTCGCGCCGAGCGTGGGGTCGGCCAAGCTGCCCCGCAAGGCGCGCCGGGCTATGCGTCGGCAGAGCTGCAGCTTATCGGCGGGGGCGCTGGCCGCGGTCACGTCATCAAAACTGGCCGGTGGTGATTCGCGCAGGGCGAGGTCGCAATCCGCTCGCGGCTGACGCGCGCCATTGATGAGCGTGGCCGCCAGCGCCTCCAGGACCCGTACGCCTTGATCGGCGCCGAGCGTGAGCAGGGCCAGAGCGAAGCGGTCGACCCCGGCGCGTTCCGGGTCTAGGACCTCGACGGCGTCAGGCCGCATCGGCGTCTTCCTGGGGCCCGAGGCATGCGTGCCGCTCGTCCAGCTGGCACGATCGCCGCTGGGCGGCGCGTTGCTCAGCCTGAAACGCGTAGGTGAGCCTGGCCTCGAGCCGGAGCAGATGGTCGGTCAGGCGCTTTTCGACGTCTTTGAGATCAGCGATCGTGGCGTAGAGCCGGGCAACCTCGAGCTTTGACTGGGCCAGGTTCTCCAGAACGGCGTTCAGGTTGATCTGGATCTCGCGGTAGACCTTGAGCAGAGCGCGCTCGGCCTCACGCCGGCTCTGCTGCATCATCCAGAACAGGCAGCCGAACACTGGGATTTCGATTGCCGTGATCCACCACACCCAACTGATCGTCCACTCCTGGTTCACGAGCGTTCCTCCCGCAGACAGGGTATGAGGGCAGAGCGCCGCCGGCCGGAGCGGGGCGCCCATCTCAGAGGTGGAAATCGATGGCCGCTTGAACGCTGGCCCCTGGCCGCCAGTCGGCGCGCCGGCCGGGCGCCGAGCGACGGAGGCGCACGGGCTCGGCGAGCAGGCAGCCGCTGACTGCGTCCAGCCCGTCGTCGCGGCAGCGGCGCCCAGGCCGCCACTCGCGCATCTCCTCGATGAAGCGGGTGGACCAGACGCCCGCGTGCGCCCGCAGCATGCTCGCCGCCAGCAGGGGATCGAAGGCGTCGAGAATCCGTTGCTCTTTGTTGCGTTGGGAAACGTGCTCGACTACCGGGCAGGCAAGGCCCAAGGCATTAAGCTCGCGGCGCAGCAAAGCCGGCAGGAAGCGGCCCAAGCCATTAGTTTCGAGGGTGACTGACGGCAAGTGCATCCGCTCGGCGAAGCGAGCGACTTGCCGGCAAAGCTGGGTTGCCTCGTCGACCTCCCCGACCAGCGCCGGATCGTGGCTGAGATAGCGGATGCCATGCAGCCAATAGCCGCCGTCGGCATCGACGAACACCGCCGCGACCACGCTCGCGTCGCCAGTTCCGGGCGCGCCATAAGCGGGGTCCCACCAACCGGTTGCCGAGACCAGGCGCCGGCCGGCGATCGAGAGGATGGCCTCGCCGTTGCCCTGCTGATATTCCAGCGGGGCGTCGTATCGGATCAGCCGATCGGGATCGAGGCGCACCTCTTCGACGCTCCGCGGCTGCAGCATCATCTGGCTCTCGAATTTGGCGGGACCGGACTGCCGTCTGATCGCCTCGATCTGGTCGGGCGGGAAGCGCTCCGGCCAGCGACTCTCGGCGCGCGCGTCCAGCAGCGGAATACACAGACGGTGATAGCCGCTCAGGAACGGGGCCGGTTCACCGACCTCGATGCGCGCCCGCTCCACGTAGATGGAATAGTAGCTGTGCGGCGTGCCGATGTAGAGCTGCAGGCCGCCGGGAACCAGGACATAGTTGATCTCGCGCAGACGCTCACGGAGCTCCGCCCGCCGGTTGGGCGTGGCGCAGGTATTTGGGACCTCGACGTCGTCACAAATGACGACATCAGCGCGCGAGCCGGTGATGTTGGCGCTGATGCCCCGGGCTAGGAGCGAGGGATCACGTTGCGTGAGAGCGCGACGGACCGTGAACTGATCGGCGGTCCACTGATCGCCGCGCCGCGGCACCAGACCGCCGGTCAGCGGATGACGTTCGATGATCCGCTTGACGTTTCGTACCATCTTTCTTGCCAGATCGTGCTCGGCGGCGAGTACCAGGATGCGCAGATCCGGGTCATTCAGGAGCAGCCAGGCGCAGAAGATTCCGACCAGCGTTGACTTGCCGGCATTGCGGAACACCAGCAGAACGAGCCGGCGATCGCCTTGCTCCCAGCACCGGCCGAGCCATTCGGCGATCTCCAGATGCAGCGTCGGGGTCGTCTGGCCCTGGCCACGATTCCAGAGCCAGACGAATTGGCGAAAGCTGATCCGGGCGGGCGGTGCATGATCCTCCGCGTGCCCAAGAGGCTTGCCCACCCGGGGCTCAGGCAGGCGCGCCGACGACGTAGAGAGCGACCGTGTGAGGAGGGCCCGCCCGCCGGTTCTCGATGTAGATCTTGCCGTTGGTGTGGGCCGAGTAGGTAAACTTGCCGACCGCGCCCGTCGTGCCGCTTAGCGCGGTGAGCTGGGCCACTGCAACATCGCTCGTGACCGTGACCCCCTTGGCGAGCAGCTCGGTATAGCCCAGGCCATCCGCCCGATAGGCGAAGATCGCCGCAATCGGATCGCCGAGGGCCAGGCTTCGCGCGAACGCCTGAACCATGCCGATGGTCGCTGGTGGCGTGAAGCTGACCGCCGTGTTCTGGGCAATGGTGAACGTAAACATGCGGACGCGGGCGCCATTGACGGCCCCCTGGTCCAGCTTGACCCCGGAGATCTCAGCGATCTCGCCGCCGAGCCCCGGCAGGTAGCGCAGATCGCTGTCGGCGCCGGCCAGTTCGATCTGGTCAATCGGCATCGGGTTGTGGGCGGCAAACACCCGGCAGTGATCGTCGGCCCGCAACCAGATGAACTCGGCCGCTGGCGCGCTGGCGCCGACGCTGTCGACCAAGGCGGTACCGAACCGGCCGACGACGCGGATCTGGTCGCCGACCTCGATCAGCGGCACGATCGTCGCGCTCGCGAGCTTGATCGCGGCGGTGCTCGTGGTCTGGCTTGTGACCTTATGGACCACGCCGCCCCGGGTGGCCTTGAGCACGGTCCAATGGTCGTCGACATCGTCGGCATCGCTCGCCAGCACGATCAGGTCGCCCGCCTGCAGCAGGTTGAGGTTGGTGCCGCCGCTGAGCTCTACGGTCCTGACCGCGGTCACCTCGGCGCGGATGTTCTCGGCGATCAGATTCGGCGCTTCCACGGTCTCGCTCGAAGCCTGCAGATCGACCGCAGCGCCGCTGGCCTTGCCGCTGTCGTCCAAGTGGCAGCCCCGCAGACCGACCGATTGGCGCGGGCCGACCTCGACGTCGGCATTCAGATTGCCGGCGAAGGTCAGATCGGAGAGCTCGACCCCGCGCCAGCCACTGGTGGTCCCGGCCAACTCAAGCCCGCGACCGCATGCCGAGAGCGTGGCGCCGCGGAGGGCCAGCTGTTTGAACGCCGCGTCGGCGTCGGCAAGGATACCGCTGGTGCAGGCGTGAATCTGCACCTGCGAGACAAAGACCAATCCCTGGGCACCGGCCGGCAGCTCGATGCCGGTGCGATTGAACACAAAGCGGCCGCCGACGATCGCCGCCACCTCGCCCTCGATCACAAGACCGGCTCGACAGCCGACCACCTCGACACCGCGCAGGATGGCACCTTCGGCGCCGCTGACGACGGTGATCCCGGCTAAGCTAACTCCTGTCAGATCGACGTCGACCGGGCTGCTTGGAATGCCGTTGACCCCGGGCCCCAGCAGGCGCAGTCCGTCGATACGCGCGCCGATACCCGTGAGCTGGAGCGCTGAGCCGCTGGCCGCCGCGACCTTGAGCGTCGTGCCGGCGCCTTCGCCGAGCAGGGTGAGGCCGTTGAGCGTCAGGGTTGTGCCCAGCACATAGGCGGTCGAGCTGGCGGGCACGTAGACCGGGCTTGAGCGGGTCTCCGCGGCGAGGATTGCGGCCGCAAACGCAGCGGCGTCGTCGGTGACGCCATCGCCGACCGCGCCGAAGTCGCGGACGTTGACCAGAGTCGCCAGATGCTCGCCGAGCGCGCGCGCTGTGGTCCCGCCGCTCGGCGTCACGACCAGCCCGCTGGCATCGCCGCTCTCGGGCAGCTCCGCCAGTCCGAAGGCGGTCGGCCGGCCGGCGCTGTCGAAGCCGAGCAGGGCGTTAGCGCGTTCGGCACCCGCCGGGAGAGAGAAGTCGAGCTGGCCTTCCGTCGGACCACCGCGCAAGGCGCGGCCGACCTCGTCCCTGGTCTCCTGGACGAGGAGCATGATCCGGTCGAGCTCGGCGTTGATCGCGGCGGCCCGGAAGGGGCTACCGTCAACGAACTCGGTCTCGCGGATGCTCTCGGTCCGCCGCAACAGGGTCACGGTCGTCCCCGCAGCGGGGGGCTCGACGAAGGTGATCTCGCCGCCGTCCGGATCGGTCAGACCGGCGATCGCGTAGCCGGTCGCCGGGATGTCGTTCACGAATACCAGCAGGTCGTCGCTGGCCAGCACTGGAAAGGGAAAGGCGAAGGTCGTCGCGCTGCCATCACCGCTGTATTGGATACGCGGGCTGGGATCGCGGGCGAAGGTGTTCGACATGGGGCACGAGCCTCGTTTGATCGGGATGCGTTCAGCGCGACCAGGTCACAGGTCGAACAGCGAGATTCAGCCGGCCCGAACTGCGGCCGAGCAGCGAGGCGCTGCTGCTGCCAGCGCCGCCGGCCAGATCAAGCAGGTTGCTGCGGCGCGCGCGGCTGGCGCTGCGCCGGATATCGGCGATGCTGCCGGCTCGAGGTCGGCGGCCCGAGCCTGCTCGGTCGCTGCCGCCTCCTCGATCAGGCCGCGCAGAACCGCACCGGCCGAGCCCCTGCCGCCGACGCCGGCCGCTCCGGCCCGGGCACGCTGCGCCGCGAGTCGCCGACGTAGCGTCTCCGCCTGCTCGCCGCTGCTCCTCGTCGTCACGCTGCCGGATCGCCTGAATTTGGCGATCGCGCTCGGACTTGATATCGCCCCCTTGGCGCTCAGACGCCTGCTGGGCGAGCGCCAGGTTGAGGCCGATCGAGGCCAGACTGCTGAGAGCACCCATCAGCTGTTCACCTTCACTTCCGTGGTTGCAGAGAGAAGCGCGCAGGGCAAAGGCGTGTCCTGCTCGATGCGCCATGGCGGCTGCTCGGCGCCGCGCCGCCAACCCAGCGCGCGCAGCGAGAGTCGCCGCTGAAGGGGCTTGGCGCCCGTCCGTCGGGCCACCACCCACCGTGGGCAGCACCACCTCGCGCAGCCCGTCGCCGGTATCGATCCGCAGGCTCTGCGTCTCGAACAGGCGGATCGTGATCCGCACCGGCCGATAAATTAGCGCTTGCCCGACCCGGCCCGGCCCGAACGCCGGCAGGCAAGGGCTCGATCACATGCGTAAACGGCAGCCCGACGATCAGACGTTCGCGCGGGCGTGGCCAGCGTGATCGCACCGCCCGCCACCACCGCCGGCTCGACCACCAGGTCATCGGCGATCAGCGCTACGGTCTGGCCCTCGAGATGGTCGAGGCCATCCCAGACCAGGGTCGGGGTCGGGCGCGCTGAGCCGGAGGCCGGAGTTGACCATTAGCTGATCGTCTAGCTGCTCGATGAGGACGCCGTTGGCGCGCTCGACCAGGAAGATAGGTCTCGCCGCCGGCGCTGGCGACCGAGAGCACGGCCGGCGGTCTCCTGCCGGCTCCAGGCGGCGATGTCGGCGATCCGGTAGATCGCGATGCTGGCGAGCGAGCCGTCCGCCATCGCGATCAGGAACAGGCGCCGCGCCTGGTCGAAGTCCTGGTCGACCGGGTCCTGCACCAGATGCCGGGAGAGCAGCGCCAGATCGCCCGCCTGGTAGGCCTGCTCGGTATCGACGAACAGGAACTCCCTGATCTCGCGGCCGTTGCGCGCGGCGAACAGCGTGGCGCCATCGACGTCGCGCGGCGGCACCTGACGATCACGCGGCGAGCCGATCCGGCTCTGCTGGTGGACCTGGATGTTGGTCGGCGTCAGCGGATCGCCGCTGACCACCCACTCGCCCACGCTGGTGAAGACCTGCAGCTGCCGGTCCGGCATCAGGCTGCGGATCGCCGGATCGTTGTTGGCGGCCAGGCGGAAGCTGATCGCCTCGTCGTCGAGACCCGTCGCCGACGTCGAAGTTGAAGTGGTCGCCGGAGCTTCGACAGCCAGAGCGCATTGGGCAGATCGCGCGAGCCGCCGATCACCATGCGATCCTGGTGGAACGACACCGAGACCGGCCAGCCCCGCGCGTCGCTGAACGCGAGCTCGTCCCAGTCGGTCGTCGGCCCGGTGTAATCGAAGGTGGTCTTGGGATCGCTGTCCGTGAGGTCCTGCAGGATCAGCCCGATGGCCTGCGTCATGGACTGGATGTTGGTCAGCCGGATCTGCCGGCCATGGATCCGCACGATGCCGCCGAGGTGCTCGGCGGTGAACACCGGAACCGAGGTCGTCACGATCGTCGTGCCGGTCGTCGCGCTCGAGGCCATGAGCACGTCGGGAGCGGCGAAGCGGGCGAAGGGCTCGGCGGTCACCGCCGGAGTGCCGGTCTCGGCGAACTGCCACTGTGCGATCGACCACGCCGTGTCGCTCGTGCGGGTCAGCTGCTGGGGCGCCACGTCGGGATGGGTCAGCAGCAGGCTCTGCTGGCGCTGCGCCCAGGCGAGCTGCGGCAGCTGCGCCTCCTCCCACGGCGTCGCGACGTTTGCGCGCAGGACGCCGTTGCGGAAGATCTTCACCTGGAAGTCGGAGAACGCCAGCAGGTAGGCCTGGTTGGGGCCGGTCTCCATCGCCACCAGGCGACCCCGGCCATTGGCGTTGCCGACGTAGCTCGTCCCCGGGCGCCGGCGCACGCCGCCGGTGGTCTCGACCACGACGTTGCGCAGCTTGGCCGCACCGCTCTGGTAGGAGCGCAGATCGGTGCGGCCGCGCATCCGCGGGTCGAGCTCGCCCGCGCTGAAGTCGGTCTGGGTGAGGAACGCCTGGGTCATCCGAGGCGCGCCTCGATCAGCGTGAAGTCCTCGACCCGGGGCGGGCTGTCCTGCTGGCTGTCGACCAGCTTGGCCAGCTTGAGCTCGGCCTCGGCGAGCCTGGCCAGGTGATCGGCGCGCGGCGGCGCTCTCGGTCAGCGGCAGGCAGAACTCGGCGGCCAGCCGGGTCACCAGAGCCGGCGTGAAGTACCCCGGAAAGTCGCCTTCGCTGGCCTGGAAAATGTAGCTGAGCACGACCGTCTCGGCGTTGCTGTGCAGCTCACGGTTGACGATCTGGAAGACCAGGCCGCGACCCCGCCCTCATCGCCGGCCGACAGCGCCTTGAGGAAGTCGCTCGGCAGCTCATGGGCGTAGGCGAAGTCGCTGACCGGCGCCGTCGCCAGCGGCGCGAGCGCAGCCTTCTTGGTGGCGAACGACCAAGGGTGGGCGGACAGCAGGGCGTCGCGCACGATGGGGTAGAGGGGGGCGGCGACCCGCGCTTCCGCGGTGCCGTCCTCGAAGGAGCTGATGCCGTCGGCGCCGAGCTTGATCAGGGCGCTCGAGCAGAGCTCGATGCTGTTGAGAGCCATGACTGGCGCTCCCTGGCAGGGGGTTCGGGCGGGCGGCGCGCGCTCAGACGGGCCAGCCGAGCCGCGGCCGCAGCAGGTTGCAGGAGCCGGTCGCGGTCGACCGCGAGGAAGGCGATCATGCACCCGCCGCTCTGATAGCCGACCAGGAACGGCTGTCCCGGCACCGCATAGACCGTCACGCGCTCGGGCGGCAGCGGCAGGTCGGGCCGGCGGCCGGAGTGCCAGAGCTCGACGAACGGCTCGAGCATCGCGTGAACGAAGGCGTAGCGCGGCACCTGCTCGGGGAAGCGCTGCTCGAACAGCGAGGTGGCGATGCCGGGACAGGCCTGCGCAGGTTGGCCGTCGCGCGCGGCGGCGGGACCCGCGAGGCCGAGCAGCACCATGGCGGGCAGGATGATCGCGAGCAGCTTCGGCATCGCCGTCTCCTCGGGGAGGGGGCCGCGCCGGGCCGGCGCTGCCGGCGACGGCGCGGCGGGGCAGTGGATGGCCGGCCTCGGCGAGCGCTCGGCGGCCGGCCACGGCGCTCGCGTCGCGGCTGGCTGGGCTAGTCGACGTCGGCCTCGCCGAAACCGGTGATGTCGGTGACGTCGACCACGCCGCCGGCGTTCGAGGCGACGATGAACACGCCGCTCTGGACCGTGCCGTCCGGTGCTGGCGTTGGCGAAGATGAAGTCGCCGACGCGCAGCATCCCGGCCGCCGGGTTGAAGTAGCCGGCGGTGTCGACCGCGGCGGCCGCATCAGGGGTCTTGTAGTGCCAGAGCGTGAAGCCGTTGGCGTAGGTCAGCGCGCTCAGGTTGCTGGAATCATAGGCCATGCTCAGCTCTCCAGGTGGGCATCTCGATGACGCCGTCGCTCGTCGATCAGGCAGGCGCCCTGGCTCATCGAGTTGGACACGAAGTGCGCCGCGCGGTCGCCGTGCCAGGTGACGTCGGTCATGACCTCCTGGCCGATCGCATGGCCGATCGCGCTGCGGTGGTACCAGAAGCAGCGGCGGACATTGCCGCTGAGCGCGCAGGCCCGAATGCGGCAACCAGAGCGTGCCGAGCCAGCGCTTGGCCTGGGTGCCGCGCCACGGCAGCTCGTCCGGCCCGACGAAGTCGGCGTTGGCGAACTCCGGGATCTCGAGCAGGTCGGACCACTGCGCCCAGCCGATCACCGCGTAGCGCTGGCCGTCATCCGGCACGTCCATCTCGCCCAGCATCTCGAAGGCGGTCGAGCACCTTGGCCTTGGTCAGGCCGTCGGTGCCGGCGCCGGCGATGTTGGTGGTCTGGTCGAGCGCGCGTGATGATCAGCTCGTCGGTCTTGCGGCCGAGCGCGAAGGCGCCGGCGTTGGCGAGCACCTGGCGCTCGTCGATGTTGAGCTTGAGCTCGTCGAGCTGGTCGATCCAGTCGCCGGCATAGAAGTCGAGCAGCTGGCACTCGACCGGCGTGTGGTCGACGTTCATGACCGGCACCTTGGCGTGGCGCGCCTTGGTCGCGGCGCTGCCCTTGCCGACCTTCTGGAACACCGTGGAGCTGCCGCGGACGCCGTTCTTGACGCGGACCGTGTTGCGCAGCTTGGAGCCCATCCGCTGAAAGGCCTGATGGACCTCCTCGCCGAACTGCTTGACGAAGGCTTGATCAATGGACAACGTTCGTCCCTCCGTGATGGGTTGCGAGAGACGACGCGCGGTTGGTCCGTCAGGCGGACCGGGCGCCTGCCCGGCGCCGGTCTGTCACGGGCCGCGGTCTCGGCGGGTACGCCCCGCCTCAGCGGGCGGTCGGCCGGCGGGCCCGCGCCCGGTCGTCGACCAGGCGGGGTTGTTCCGCGTCCAGCCGCCGAAAGAACTGTCGCAGCGGGCTGACGCTCTCCCGCTGCATCGGGCGCGCGGCGCCCAGGGCGATGCTCCGGCACGCCTCACGCGGCCTCGGTCCAGCCCGTGCCGTCGGACCACGAGGTCCCGTCCGACCAGGGCTCGCCGCCGCCCACCCCGTCGATCATCGACGTTGAGCGCTTGCGGGCGGATCACGATCCCGCCGAGCGGCGTGGTGGCACCGCTCAGCACCACGACGTTGCCGGCGCCCGTGCCATCGATGTTCTCGAGCGTGGCCCCGCCTTGCCGCGCGATATGGATCGCGGCGTAGCTGCCGGGCCTGCCGTTCGAGGGATCGCGCACCCAGTTGCGGTCGATCCGGAAGTCGGCCTGCGCGGTCAGGTGGATGCCGTCGCGCCGCGTGGTCTCGACCGTGCAGCGCTCGACGACGCCGTTGCGCCGCTGGCGTGGCGCTGCTCTGACCGCTGAGCGCGATGCCGTGGTAGCCGCTGTTGCGCGCCAGCATCAGGACCACGGTGATGTCGTCGCTGTCGTAGGCGATCAGCCCGGAGCCGTTGCCGCCGACCGGGTTTGCGATGCCCACGTCCGCGGCGATCAGGTCGGCGCACAGCCAGCGGTGCGCGCCGTTCTCGAGGTGATAGCCGTCGCCCTCGCACTGCAGCGCCCGGCAGCCGATCAGCCGGCCGTCGGTGACCCCGGCGAAGCCGAAGCCGATCCCTTGCGAGTTGGCCTCGCCGATGTAGTTGCGCGCGGTGCAGCCGATGATGTCGACGAAGCTCGCGCCGTAGGTCGTGCAGTTGAGCTGGACGCCGTCGCCTGCCGAGCCGCTGCCGACGTGCTCGAACGTGCGAATCGCGGATCGTGAGCCGCGTGACGCCCGGCGGATCGGGCGCGATCACGCCATAGCCCTTGCCGAGATGATCGCAGCTGCGCGAGCACGAGGTCGGTGGTGTTGGCCTCGATCGAGAGGAATGCCCGCTGCGTGCCGATGCGAGATCAGGTTGCGCAGCTGCAGCCCGACCGCGCCGACGGCGGCGATGCTGTTGCCGCTGACGATCACGTCCGCCTGGTCGAGGGTCAGCCCGTCGGCATCGAGCACCACGCCGGTCGCGGTGACGCGAGCAGGGCGCCGTTGGCCGGGAAGGCGACTTGGCCCGGATCTTGCCATCGCCCTTGAGCAACAGATCGTCCTGAGCGATCGTCAGGCTGCCGCTGGTGCGGAAGGTGCCGCCGGCGATCACCACCTGGTCGCCCGGCTGCCACGCGTCGATCGCGGCCTGGATCGCCTGCGTGTTGTCGGTGACCCCGTCGGGCGTGCCGTTGGGGAAGTCCTGCGGGCGCCGGTCAACCACTTACAGGCTCCATCTCGCAGTGGCCCATGCGATCAGTCGTTGCTGATCGGCCGTCGACAGCGCCCGGGCAGCGCCGATCGTCGCGAGGACGTCGATCGCGGCATAGCCGAACGGGGCGTCGTCATAGCGGCCGCCGAGGACGATGCCGGTGGGCGCGCCGAAGCTGCCGCCATAGGTGTCGCTGTCCGAGCCGCAGCCGTCGCGGAGCTCGGCCGTGCCGTCGCCGATCGACCAGACCGCGACCTGCGCGGCGCCGCTGTCGATGAGGCTCAGCTCCAGCGGGTCGGCCTCGATCGAGCGACCGAACAGCTGCATCTGCCGGGATGCGGCGCGAGGCGTTGCGGAAGGTCCAGAAATCCGAATGGTCAGTACCGGCCGGCGGCGTCGCCGACAGCATGCCGGTGAAATCGCTGCGCTCGCGCATGCGGTACACCACGCCGACCGAGAACGGCTGCAGCGTCGGCAGCCCTCCGGCCAGCGAAAGCAGATCGTCGAGCCGTCGAAGCTGATCACCTTGCGCCCGTCGCCGTCGGTGGTCCCAGCGGCCGCGCGCCGCCGCTGCCGATCCAGTGGCGGCTGTTCTGGTCAGGTCATCCCACTGCTCGACCTGCCGCCGGCTCATGATGAAGCTGCTGGCATCGACGTCGTGAAACCAGGCGAGCTCGGTGCCGATGAAGCGCGGATTCCAGGTCAGCTCGATGGCGCCGCCGCAGGTAGGCCTCGAGCTGGTCGCGCTCGCCCGAGGCCAAGCTCGCGGTTGAACAGGCCGACCTCATAGATGATCGACTGCGCCGAAGTTGAAGGTCGCCCCTGGTTGTAGCGCGCACCGAGGACCATCGCCGCCGGCGTGCCAAAGGGCACCGCCGTCGAGGCATCGCCCTCGATGCCGTTGAGGTCGCGCAGCTCGACGTCGATGCCGTCGTCGTCGAAGGTCGCGATCGCATACTGCTTCTCGCGTCGAATCGACGCCTTCGCGACCACCTGGTTTGGTTGGGTCGAGCGGCCGAACAGCTGGATCCGCTGGTTGCTGGCCTGCTCGTACTGCAGGGTGAAGAACTGCTGGTGGTCGACGCCGGTAGCGGCGGACGCGCTGAAGATGCCACGGAAGTCGACCGGCGTGCGCACCCGATACACGACGAACACGGTCAGGCCGGCGGACAGGTCGGGCGGATTGCCGACCAACAGGGCATCGTTGATGCCGTCAAAGCGCAGCACGCTGCGCCCGGCGCCATCGCTGGTCCTGCTCGGCCGGCGCGAGGACGTCGCCTGCAGCGGCGTGGTTGCCGTTGCCGCTGAGGTCGCTGCCAGATACCGCTCGCCGTAGCTGCTGAGCTTGGCGTCGTACCAGAAAGCGAGATCCGGCAAGCGCGTCGGCAGAAACGGCGGACAGCCCGCGCCGCCCCGAACTGAGGCGCAGACGCGCGCCGGAACGCAGCCCAAGTGCGGTCATTGGTCACACGCCCCAGTTGGCGCTGGCCCGGTCGACCGAGCCCTGAGCCGATCGTCTGTGTGCCAGGCGGCCGCTCCGCCGGAAGCTCACGTCCGCCATCGATCACTGGCGCTCGACGATCTGCGCCGCGACCGTCCCGGCGCCGACCGCCGAGATGATCGAGACGTAGCTCCAGTCACTCGCCTTCGAAGACCGGCAGCTCGTACCACTCGCCTTCGGGCAGATACGCATCCGCGACCGTCGCGCTGACGCTGCCATCGCCCCTGCCGGAAGTGAGCCCCGCCGCCGATCGCGACGATGCTGACCACGCCGCACTCCGCCGAGATCGCGTGACGTTGCGTGCCGCCGTGGCTTCGGTCGCGATCGAGGTTGTGGACGATGCCCCAGGGCATGATCGGCAGCGGCACCAGGTCGTCGTCGCGCACGAGCCGGTCGCGCTCGATCCCTTGCTCCGGAGTTTGGCCATGATGGTCTCCTCAACTCCGGCACCGCCGGTGCCGTGCTCAGGTTGCTTTCACCGGCGAGATCTGCATGCCTGCGACCCGGCGGCGCGGGGGCCGCCCGGGCCTCGGCGCACGCACGGCGGGCCGCAGCCCTAGTTCTGGCTTGGGTAAAGGCGCCTGAAGCCTTCGGTGACCTGGGCCACGAGGCCGGATCGCGCTCGCGCCAGTAGCGGGGTCGCGCATCATCCGGAGGTTGCCGCCTCGTCGGCCTCGGCCCGCGGCGCCGCCGGCGTCGTTCAGGACGGCGGGTTCGCGCGCCTGCATCATCTGGTGCATCGCCAGCACGCCGTCATAGCTCGAGGCGAGCGTCCCGAAAGACCTCCGGAGCAAGGTTGGCCTCTGCCCCCAGGTCCTGACTCTGCTGAGCCGTCGCGCGCCAGGGCGCGGGCCCGCCGAAATGCGACGCGAGCCGCTCGGCCTCGCGTCTCGCGGGCGTCCGCCCATCGCGTCGTCGAGCAGCGGCACGAGATGGTCGGCCGCGAGATCGTAGACCATCTGCGCCTGCCGCTGGCTGAAGCCTGCCTCGTGAAACTTGGCGTTGATCTCGGGGTCGGGCGCGACCAGCCGTGCCGCGCCTCGATCCGTACTCCGGCCGGGGTTTCCGCACGCCGAGAACACGGCGCAGCCGCGCCTGGCCCTCCTGGTCGTCGTCGTCTCTCGGCAGCGGCACCATCGAGCCGAGCTTGCGCTCGAGCTCGAGATAGGACTTCAGCAAGGCCTCGGTCCGCACGGCGCCGCCTCTCCGGGTCCCAGAACTTTTCCGGAATGCCCGCGGGCCGCGAGAGGTTTCGCCACCTCGACCGCCCCCGCGCTCCGCCCGCGCTTCAAAGCTGCCGCATCATCGACCGGTTGCCCCCGCCACCGCAGGACCGGTCTGCTTTTCCTGTTCGTCATTACTGTCTTCCGATCTTCAGCTTCGAAAGGCATCGTCAATCAGGCCCGGCCACGCTCGATCATCGCGACCACGCCGGCCATCGCGCAGCGCTGTCCTTCGAGATGGCGGAGCTCGGCGTCGCTGGCGCTCGGCGGCAGCCGGCGCTCCAAGTGGTGCGGGCGAGGTAGGCGATCACCCGCCGGCCATCCCCGCCGCCGAAGCAACGGGCGAAAGCCCGGCAAAGCTCGAGATCCGCGTCTTCGTCGGCCGTCGCCGCTGCGGCATCGAACCAGCTCCAGCCGAGGGCTGCTCAGCCATCGACGGCCTCCGCCAGCTGCTCGCCGCCGGCCCGCGACCGCCCCCCGAGCTGGTCGAGCAGCGCCGGCGGCAGCTCGAGATCGCGCACCAGCTGGCCGGGCACCCCCAGACGCTCGCCCAACCAGCGCGCGGCGCCAGGAATGTCGACCACGGCCGTCGCCTCGGCGCCCATCTTCGCGGTCGCCTCGAGCCAGGTCAGGGCTCGCGCACGTCCTGGCGCGCCTGGCTGCGGGCGAGCGGCGAGCGGTACTGGAGGTCGACCTCGCGGCCGTCGAGGACCAGGTCCGGGATCTCGCCGCGCGGCGCAGGATCGCGATCGCGCGGGTGATCAGCGGCGTGGTCAGCTCCGCCTGCAGGCGGCCGTAGGTCGCGCCGAGCAGGCGGGCGGTCTCGATGCTGCGCTCCATGACCTCGGTCGCGGTCATCCGCGGTCCGGCCACGGGGCCGAGCCGGTCGACCAGCAGCGTGTGGCGGATGCGCGCTCGCAGATCGTCGAGCACCAGGTTGGAAACGTCGAACCGGCCGGGCGCCTGCAGCGGCGTGAGGCCCGAGGAGCCGACCGCCTTGGGGATGATGCTGCCAGGGACCAGCCGGATATTGGCCGGATTGAGCATCCGTCGTCGTCGGCGAGCCAGATGCCGGTCACCGCGATCGAGGCGTTCTTCAGCACCAGTTCGACGACCTTGTTGACGGTCCTGATGTCGGGCAGCGCGCTCATCACTGGTGAGCGCCCGTAGATCTCGCCCGCTCCCTTGACCCAGCGAAAGCTGATGAATGGTGAGCAGGCGAAGTGACCGGCGACCAGCGGCAGCGGCCGCCCGGCATCCTCGGCCAGCAGCGCGACATAGGCGAAGCCGCCGTTGCTCGGCAGGACCGCTTCCACGACCTGGACCCATCTGCTCGTGCTCGGGCCGGTCGGTCGCGACGATCGACTCTCGGCAGCTCGGCTCTCGGGGGAACCGCGCGCGAAGCACGTCGAGGGGCAGGCGGCGCTCGCGGAAGTGCCCGTCGATCTGGCCGTCCGGGCCGGCCTCGAAGGCGATCTCGCTCATCGGCACGGCCGTCAGCCGGAACGCGCTGCACCCCGCCGAGCGGGCCTCCTCGAACAGCAGCGTCGCATTGCCGACGGTCACGAGGTCGAGCAGCGCCTGGTGCATCTCGACCGCGAAGTTGGAACGGTCGAAATGTCCCTGCACGGTGCGGGTAACCTCTCTCCAGAGCCTTCGGCCAGCAAGCCCGCGCTCGAGGGGCTCCGACCTCGCGGCCGGGAACCAGCCCGAACCACTGCGACCCGGGTGGGGTCAGCTCGGCGAGCAACGAGGCGCCGAGCTGGTCGACGGCATCGAGCGCGGTGCTGTCGAACAGGCGCTCGGCGGGGTTGGCCCCCGGCCGCGATGCCGGATCGAGGCCCGCGCCGCGCTGGGGCAGCGCGTAGCTGTAGCAGTCCCGCCAGAGGCCCTCCAGGCAGCGACGCCGCGCCTTGGCCCGCTGATAGCGCGCCCACACCGCCTCGAGCGAAAGCTCTCCCATCCACGCTTCTCCGCGAGCTGGCTGCGGGGACTCGGCCGCGAAGCCAGAGCGTGGATCGGCGGGCAGTGCTTCAATCGATCGATTTTCGGACTTATATTCCTATTATTCGACGTCGTGTCAAGCTGCAATCGCGCCCCCCGGGCAGCGCTGCAGCCGTCAGGAAATCCGGTAAGCCCCGTCCCCTTGAGATGCCGATAGAGCTGCCATGGCGTCATCACCCGAGGGGCACGGACGCCGAGCAGCCGCTTGGCGATCGTCACGCAGGTCAGCGGGGCGACGGAGCGAGCCGCGCCGCGGCAGATCGGGGCGCGGTCCGGCCCGAACAGGACCGTGTGGCCCCGCATCCCGTAGAAGCCCTGCGAGATCGAACCGGACGGCACCGGCAGCCCGTGAGCTCGAAACGATCCTTGAGCGGCTCGCAGACGAGCCAGGCGGTCTCCCTCCCGGACCACGACGAAGCAGTGCCGAAAGCCGGCCCGGAGCCCGCGCAGCCACCCGCGACTCGGCGTGGCCGACGAACACCACGAGCGCTGGCTGCGATGGGCGCGGGTGCCGGCTCATGCGACGATGCGCT
>CAWJAY010000015.1:0-16987 GCA_963840925.1 uncultured Alphaproteobacteria bacterium | reverse complement strand
CCATCCGCACCGAATATGGCGTCCAACCCGAAAAGTCGTCCGCTCTGCAGTTGATCTTCGTACTTCATCGAGGCTCTCGGCGAAGCGTTGACGGGGCAGATCGAGCTGCACCGGGTGCTGCTGCAACGGGTCGAGCCCAACGGTGCCGGTTTTCGGCTAATACTTCACGCCCGACCAGGTCGTAGAGGCCGACTACGTGATCGTCGCCATCCCGTTCACCCCGCTGGAGACCCTCTGTCATCGGGCGTCGTGTGCCAAGGGGTTGTTAAACACCGGCGAGGTGCTGGCTTCTGTCCGTGATCCGCGGCGATGGTGTGCTGCCGCGCTCACCTGATGCGATTGGCGTTGGCGGAGGGAGCCCATCTCAAAAACGGCGTCCTGATGGCGCCGAAGTGTCCAGCGGCTTGCCCTCGGCCATCGTCCCCACCGGGTTCTTCCCTCAGCGGGAAGGGGGCGCAGGCGTAACCGGCGTCATGCCGATTGCGCCTGGAAGTCGGTGCCGTCGGCCCACATGCGGTGCAGGATCACGGCGAGCCTGCGTGCGAGTGCGACTTTCGTGCGCTTGGCGCCGCGGCGTGCCGCCACCCGCATGGCCCAAGCCTTCAAGGGAAACCATCGGGCGACGCGGGTCATCATCACATGCGCCGCTTCGAAGAGCGCGACCCGCGCTCGGGCATCGCCGGCCTTGGTGATCGCGCCTGGCCGATCGGTCTCGCCGGATTGGTAGCGGCTCGGGGTAAGACCGAGCGCCGGCCCCACGGCCTTCGATCTGGCGAACCGCGCCGGGTCGTCGATCGCCGTAACGTAGCTGAGCGCGACCACGGCGCCGACACCGGGCACCGTCATCAGGCGACGGCAGACGGCATCATCGCGCGCCTGATCCTGGACCAGCTTGTCGAGGCGGGCGAGCTCCTCGCTGAGTCGGTCGCGGGCGACCAGGATCGGGTCGATCGCCGCCACGAGCACGGATGTACGGCGATCAGCCGGCGAACGGCTCCGCTCCAGCGCTCCCGCAGCAGACGCGGCGGTCGGAGACCAAAGCCACGCAGCAAACCTCGCACGCTGTTGTCGAGATCGCGTAAACGCCGGACCAGAGTGTCGCGGGCGCCAAGGAGAACGCGCCGCTCGCGGGCGGAAGCCGTCTTCACGTGCACCGGTCGGAACCAGCCCATCCGCAGGAGCTGCGCGATGCCGTGGGCGTCCCTACGATCGGTCTTGATCAGCGAAGCCTTGAGCGCCGCATGGACGTGTCGCGTCTCCATCAGCACGGTCTCGAGACCATGTCGCGACAGGCCCGCGTGCAACCACTCCGACATCGGCCCGGCCTCCAGCCCGACCAGATCTGGCGCGTGCGGCGCCAAGACGGCTCCGAGCACATCCGGATCCGTCGTCACCACGCCCTCAAAGACAATATGGCTCTGCTGTCAACCACACAGATTGTCGTGGTCGACAGCGAGACGTCCAACCCTGCGAAGCGCTTCATCACGGTCATCCTCTCCATCTGGTCGGCCCGGACAGCTTGTCAGCTTGCCAGGGACTGAGCCCGATGACATGGCGTGATCGCGGCGCTCAGAGGCTCGGCTATGGTCGCCGAGAGGATGAGCCCGGGAAAGGGGGAACGCCATGGAACAGTACGTCGGTTTGGACGTGTCGCTCGAGTTCACGTCAATCTGCGTCGTCGATGAGGCAGGCGCCGTCGTGTGGCGCGGCACGGTGGCATCCACGCCCGAGGCCATCGGCGCCGCCATTCGCGCGAGGGCGCCGCACGTGGTGCGCATCGGGCTCGAGACCGGGCAGCTGTGCACGTGGCACTGGCACCGCCTCCGCGAACTCGGTTTGCCCGTGGTGTGCATCGATGCGCGGCACGCCCAAGCGGCACTGTCGATGCAGGTCAACAAGACCGATCCCAACGACGCGCACGGCCTGGCGCAGGTGGTCCGCGTGGGCTGGTACAAGGAGGTCGCGGTCAAAAGCCTCGGTAGCCACAGGCTGCGGACCCTCCTCACGTCCCGCGCGCAGCTCGTGAACATGCGCCGCGACCTGGGGAGCAAGATCCGAGGGCTGCTCAAGACGTTTGGCTTGGTGGTGGGCAAGGTCGGCGAGCGCGCTTATGAGCACCGGGTGCGCGAGCTCGCCGCCGGCGAGCCGGGGCTGGAGCCAGCGGTCCACGCGTTGCTGGCCGTCCGCGATCTGATCGAGCGCCAGATCGCCGCGCTCGAAACGCGGATTCTTGCCTTCGCCAAGAGCAGCGACCCTTGCCGGCGGCTGATGACGATCCCCGGCGTCGGGGCGCTGACTGCGGTCGCCTTCGTGGCGACCATTGACCGCCCACAGCGGTTCGCGCGCTCGTCTGGCGTGGGCGCTTATCTCGGCCTGACACCGCGCCGGTACCAGTCCGGCGAAGTCGACCACGCCGGGCGCATCTCGAAGTGCGGCGACGGTTTGACCCGGACCTACCTCTTCGAAGCGGCCGGCACGTTGCTCACGCGCGTGACCAAATGGTCCACCCTGAAGGCGTGGGGTGCCCGGCTCGCCAAGCGGGTCGGAATCAACAAGGCACGTGTCGCGGTGGCGCGCAAGCTGGCGGTGATCATGCACCGGATCTGGCTCGACGGCACGTCGTTCCGCTGGTCGGACCGTCAGAAAGCGGCGGCGGTCGCTTGATACCGTAGCTGCCGAACTAACTCTGCCGTCCGGCGGAGGAGGCGTCCCTGCCGGGACGAGGGCGTCGGCGACCCCGCAGATGCGGAGGCGGCCGTCCTGCAAAGCGGACCGCGCCGATTACATTGGGGCGCCACGTCCTGAACGCCATGATGCGGCGGCCTAGCGCCGACCGCGGAGAGAACCACAGAGCCGGCAGGAACACGCATCACCGCCCAAAGGTCTTGCGTTATCGGCCGCGATCAGAGAACCGCATCTCCAAAAGCCTGGGCGAGAGGGGCGCGATCTGATCTACTGTGGCGCGTAGCTGGGGAGGATCATAATGGGGCGTCCGGGCGGCTTTTTCGATCTCGAGGAGCGGTTGGCGGGGCTGTCGAAGAAGGGCGACGACCTCGAGCGGCTGGCTGCCGTGGTCGACTTCGAGCAGTTCCGTCCGGAGCTCGAGCGCGCGGTATCACGGGCCGACCGGGCGAAGGGCGGACGGCCGCCATTCGACCGCGTCCTGATGTTCAAGGTCCTGATCCTGCAGACCCAGAACAACCTGAGTGACGAGCGCACCGAGTTCTACTTGCGCGACCGGCTGACCTGGATGCGCTTCCTCGGCCTCGGGCTCGGCGATCCGGTGCCGGATGCGAACACGCTCTGGACCTTCCGCGAGGCGCTGACCAAGGCCGGCGCGATCGAACAGCTGTTCACCCTGTTCGACCAGCAGCTCCGGGCCCAAGGCTACCTCGCGATGTCCGGGCAACGGGTCGACGCGAGCATCGTCGCCGCGCCCAAGCAGCGCAACACCAAGGCCGAGAAGCAGGCGATCCGAGAAGGCCGGGTGCCGGAGGACTGGCAGGACCAGCCGGCCAAGCTCCGCCAGAAGGACCGCGATGGCGCTGGACCGTCAAGACGACCAAAAGCGAAGCCCCGCGCGGGCGAGGCGCCGATGGTCGACCTGGCGATCCCCGAGTTCGGCTACCAGAACCACATCAGTGCCGATCGCCGGCACCGGCTGATCCGCCGCTGGCTGGTCACCGACGCCGCCGCGCATGCCGGGGCACGTCTGGCCGATCTGCTCGACCCCGGCAACACCGCGAGCGAGGTTTGGGCCGACACCGGCTACCGTTCCAAGAAGAACGAGGACCTTTTGCGCCAGCGGATGCTGAAGAGCCAGATCCACCAGAGGAAGCCGGCCGGCCGGTCGATGCCGGAGCGCACCGCCCGGGCGAATGCGAAGAAGTCGGCCGTCCGCGCGGAGATCGAGCACGTCTTCGCCGAGCAGAAGGCCAGGATGGGCCGGTTCGTCCGGACCATCGGCCTGGCCCGGGCGACCACCAAGATCGGCCTCGCCAACCTGGTCCACAACATGCGCCGGCTGATCTGGCTGGAACGCCTGCCGGCGCTCGCCTGACCGTCGAGCGGCTCACCCCGAAGCGCCGGCCACCCCATCCCCAAACCAGCCGCAGCCGACGGCCTCCCCCTCCCGCGCGCCAACCTACGACTTCAACCTCGCCCGAAAGGGCGGTAGATGGAGGTGTCCCGCTTCTACGGGTGTAGATTCAGGTCGAGCTTCCGCGCGGTCTGCGCCGATTCGTCCAGGAGCTGGATCTGGGCAACAACGAGCATCTGATCGCTGGCTTCTCGAACCGCCCGTGGCGGACCGAGCATGGTTTCCTGCTAGGCGCGTCGACCGATCTCGGCTTCGCCGGGCTCTGGGACGCCACGCAGCGCCAGGTCGAGCGGACCGACGCTGCCTTGACCTTCTTCTGCGGTGGCGATCAGGTGCGGCGGATGCAGCTCAACCCCCTACCGGCACAAGGACAGGAATTCGTCGAGCGTCTCGAGGAGTTCATCCCCGGTGCCGCTGATGCCGCGACCGGGCGCTTTGCCCGCTCGCGCTGGGCCCAAGATCCATTTACCGGAGGTGCGTATACGAACTTTCAAGCCAGGCCAGCTCACGAGCTTCGGGAGTTCCTCTACATCGAATGAAAGTCCCGACGAACGCCGGGACGTCCACGTGGGCCATCTCGTGTTTGCCGGTGAGCACCTCAGTGATGCGTATAGCGGCTACATGAATGGCGCGGCTGAGACCGGCCGGCTCGCCGCGCAGGTGGTGTTTGAACAAGATCGAGGAGGCAGCGGCCACGGCGGCCGCTCCGGTCAAGAACGCGGGTCGGCTGTCCGCCGTTCCCTAGCGGGGCCCGGGCGCCACCCGACTCCCGGACGCGTGAGCAACGTCTCAATGCCGATCCGTTGCAGCTCAGGTCCCGGGCTCGACCCGGAGGGCAAAACAGCTCGCCCGCTCCCGTTCGAGCTTGGCGCAGGTCGCCTGCGCAGCGGCGCGGGTCTCGAACGGACCGATCCGGACCCGATAGACGGTGCCCGCCGCGACCTGGGCCGGCTCGATCGAGACCCGATAGCCGGTGAAAATGCCTTCGAATCTGGCGCTGAGCCCGGCCCAGGCGCGCTCTGCCTCCGCCTC
Organism: uncultured Alphaproteobacteria bacterium; assembly: GCA_963840925.1. GTDB lineage: Bacteria > Pseudomonadota > Alphaproteobacteria > Geminicoccales > Geminicoccaceae > DATAOG01. Next base: position 11,856 of record CAWJAY010000015.1, on the reverse strand, counting down.
GCCGCGTGCTGCCATGAGCTGCACCCGATACTCGCCAGGACCATAGTCAGCTGACGGCATCGAGACGGGCGGCGCCTGCTGTTGGACTGTGGCCGTACCGTCGGCAGCAGCTACGGGCGCAGGCTCGGCCAGCGCGACCAGCCGAGCGGGTGCACGATCGAACGGCGGCTCAACCGATGCGCCAACCTGGCCCACTGCGAGAGCGTCTTCCGCGCCCGGCTCGGGGAGCAGCCGCTCCAGCCCGCGGCGCGCCCGCGCCACCGGGCTCGTAGTCTCCAGGAGGCCATCCGGCTTCAGCTTGGTGGGCAGAGCCGGGACCCGGACCAGCGGCGTCGCGGCGACATCGAAGCGGTTGTCGGCGTTCTGGTAGGCCAGCGAGACCACGGCCCCGAGCGCGGCGATCGAGCCCAGTATCGACAGGCCGATCAAAACCAAACGCGCACGTCCAAGCGTCATCAGGCTCGGCCTCATCGCCAAAAAGGGTTGCCCACAGCTGTTTCAATCGCTTGGCGGGTCCTGTCAATGCTGAATCTCGCTGACCGCGTTGTGAAACCAGGCACCGGGCGGCCGCAAACTCGGAAGAGCGGGACAAGGCGTTGGCTTTTGCGCTAGGTCCAAAAGGCGCGGTCGGGCGAGGAGAGGACGTTGGCATGCGGCTGTTCGTGGCGGCGCTCGGCACCGAGACCAACACCTTCTCGCCGATCCCGACCGGGCTCGGCAGCTTCGAGGAGTACTTATGGTTCGAGGCCGGCAGCCATCCCGAGGAGCCGCTCTTCTTCACCGGTCCGATCGTCGCCGCGCGCCGGCGCGCGGCCGCGGCCGGGCTCACCGTGATCGAAGGGCTCGCCGCCTTCGCCGCCCCGGCCGGGCTCACGACGCGCGCGGCCTGGCACACGCTGCGCGACCGGCTGCTCGATCAGCTGCGCCGCGCGCTGCCGGTCGAGATCGTCCTGTTGTCGCTGCATGGCGCCATGGTCGCCGATGGCTGCGAGGACTGCGAGGGCGATCTGCTCACCCGGGTGCGGGCGCTGGTCGGGCCGGAGGTCGTGGTCGGGGCGGAGCTCGACCTGCACTGTCACCTGAGCGAAGCGATGGTGCGCGCGAGCGACCTGCTCGTGTTCTACAAGGAATACCCGCACACCGACACCTACGAGCGCGCCGAGGAGCTGGTCGACCTCGCGGTGCGGACCGCCCGCCGCGAGATCCGGCCGGTCATCAGCGTGTTCGATTGCCGGATGATCGCGACCATCCACACCACCCGCGAGCCGGCCAAGGGCCTGGTCGCCAGGATGAAGGCGCTCGAGGGCCGGGATGGCGTCCTCTCGGTCTCGCTCGGCCACGGCTTTCCGTGGGCGGACGTCGCCGATCTCGGGGCGAAGGTGCTGGTGATCACCGACGGCGACCGCGCCGGGGGCGAGGCGCTCGCGGCCGAGGTCGGTCGTGCGCTGCAGGCGCTGCGCGGCCGGACCGCGGCCCCGATGCTGGATCACGAGACCGGAATCGAGCGGGCGCTCGCGCTGCCGGGCCAGCCGATCGTGCTCGCCGACACCTCCGACAACGCCGGCGGCGGCGCGCCGAGCGATGCCACCTTCCTGCTCCGGCGGCTGCTCGAGCGGGGGATTGCCGTGGCTCTCGGCCCGTTCTGGGACCCGGTCGTCGTCAGCTTCTGCCAGCTCGCCGGAGTCGGCGCCAGGCTCCGGCTCCGGCTCGGCGGCAAGGTCGGGCCGATCTCGGGCGAGCCGCTCGACCTCGAAGCCGAAGTCCTGCACCTCGCCAAGAGCGCACGGCAGCGCTTTGCCGGCGGCTGGACCCAGCTCGGCGACATCGCCGCGATCCGGGCCGGCAGCATCGACGTCCTGGTCAATACGATCCGCACCCAAGCCTTCGACCCGGCGCTGTTCACCGACCACGGCATCCGGCTCGACGACAAAAAGCTGGTCGTGGTCAAGTCGGCCCAGCATTTCCATGCCGGCTTCGCGCCCGTCGCGAGCGAAGTGCTCTGGCTGGACGGACCGGGGGCGCTGACCCAGGACTTCGCGCGCCTGCCCTACTGCCGCGTGCGCCGGCCGATCTGGCCGCTCGATCCGTTGCCGGCGTGAGAGGCTTGCGCCGGTCGCCCAGCCAAAGGATCAATGTCCCGCAGGGGTCGGCGGATTCGACCCGTCTCGCCCCAGGACAGCAGGAGCAAGGCACCCATCATGACGGAACGCATTCAGGCCGGCGGTCTTCGGGTCGCGAAGGTGCTGCACGACTTCATCGAGGATGAGGCTCTGCCGGGCACTGGCCTCTCCTCGGAACGGTTCTGGTCGGGCCTGGATGCGATCATCCACGAGCTTGCGCCCCGCAACCGCGCGCTGCTCGCAAGGCGGGACGAGCTCCAGGCCAAGATCGACGCCTGGCACGGACAGCGCCAGGGCCGGCTGCTCGATCCGGACGCCTATCGGCGCTTCCTCGAAGAGATCGGCTATCTGCTGCCCGAGGGCGAGGATTTCGCCGTCAGCACGGCCAATGTCGATGCCGAGATCAGCACCATCGCCGGCCCGCAACTGGTGGTGCCGCTGACCAACGCCCGCTACGCCCTGAACGCCGCCAACGCCCGCTGGGGCAGCCTCTACGATGCGCTCTACGGCACCGATGCGCTTGCCGAGACCGACGGCGCCGAGCGAGGCCCGACCTACAATCCGGTGCGCGGCGAGCGGGTCGTCGCCTTCGCGCGCCAGTTCCTGGACGAGGCCGCGCCGCTCGCGCAGGGTTCGCATCGGGACGCGACCTGTTACCGGATCGAGGCCGGGCGGCTGCTGGTCGAGCTGGCAGGCGGCGGCCGCACCGGGCTGCGCGACCCCTCACGGCTCGCCGGCTATCAGGGTGATCCGGCGGCGCCGACCGCGGTCCTCCTGGTCAACCACGGCCTGCACGTCGAGGTCCGGATAGACCGGGACCATCCGGTCGGCCGCGTCGATGCCGCGGGCGTCTCGGACGTCGTGCTCGAGGCCGCGGCGACCACGATCGTCGACCTCGAGGATTCGGTCGCGACCGTCGATGCCGAAGACAAGGTTGCGGCCTGGCGCAACTGGCTGGGCCTGATCCGGGGCGACCTCGCGACGACCTTCGAGAAAGGTGGCCGGGGGGTCGAGCGCCATCTCAACCCCGACCGGACCTATCACCGTCCGGGCGGCGGAACGCTAGCACTGCCCGGCCGCAGCCTGATGCTGGTGCGCAACGTCGGCCTCCTGCTGATCAGCGATGCGGTGCTCGACCGGGCCGGCGAGCCGGTGCCCGAGGGCATCCTGGACGGCATGGTCACGAGCCTGATCGCGCTCCACGACCTTCGGGGCCAAGGCCGCTATCGCAACAGCCGGGCGGGCTCGATCTACATCGTGAAGCCCAAGCAGCACGGGCCCGACGAGGTGGCGTTCACGAGCGAGCTGTTCGCGCGCATCGAAACGGCGCTCGGGCTCGAGCCCGGCACCCTCAAGATGGGCCTGATGGACGAGGAGCGCCGCACCACGGTCAACCTCAAGGAGTGCATCCGCGCCGCCCGCGACCGGATCGTGTTCATCAACACCGGCTTTCTCGACCGGACCGGCGACGAGATCCACACCTCGATGGACGCGGGTCCGATGCTGCGCAAGGCCGACATGAAAACAGCCCTTTGGATGCGGGCCTACGAGGACTGGAACGTCGATGTCGGCCTCGCCTGCGGTCTCGAGGGCCGGGCCCAGATCGGCAAGGGGATGTGGGCGATGCCAGAGCTGATGGCGGCGATGCTCGAGGCCAAGGTCGGCCATCCGCTGGCCGGCGCCAACACCGCCTGGGTCCCCTCGCCGACGGCTGCGACGCTGCACGCGCTGCACTACCACAAGGTCGACGTCCGGGCGCGCCAACAGGAGCTGAGGTCGCGTCCGCGCGCCAGGCTCGGCGACATCCTCTCGGTCCCGGTCGCGGAGCGACCGAACTGGACGGCTACGGCGGTCCAGCAGGAACTCGACAACAATGTCCAGGGCATCCTCGGCTACGTCGTGCGCTGGATCGACCAGGGGGTCGGCTGCTCGAAGGTGCCGGACATCAACAACATCGGGCTGATGGAGGACCGGGCGACGCTGCGGATCTCCAGCCAGCACATCGCCAACTGGCTGCGCCACGGCGTCTGCACCGAGGACCAGGTGCTCGCGACCATGCGCAAGATGGCCGCGGTAGTCGACCGGCAGAACGCGGGCGATCCGGCCTACCGGCCGATGGCGGCCGATTTCGACGCGAGCCTCGCCTTCCAGGCGGCCTGCGATCTGGTCTTCAAGGGCCGGGCGCAGCCGAACGGCTACACCGAGCCGATCCTGCACCGTCGCCGGCTGGAGGCCAAGCGGCGCTCCGGCCGCTGACGGTCTCAGCTGCGCAGCGGACGCTCCAGCCAGCCGCGGTCCGGCTCCGCGGGCGCGCACCGCTGCTCGCCGCCGGCCCGGGAGGTGAACCAGACGTAGTCGAACGGCAGCCCGGTCGGCACGTTCGCGATCCCGTCCAGGACTTCAAGCATGCCCACGCTCACGATGCTGGCGTCCGGCTGCATCCGCGCGAGATACCAGGGCACGCCGCGGTCGGTCCGGACCTGGCCGTTGCCGGCGATCAGCACGCCGCCCGCCCGGCCGGCGAGCGTCGCCAAGCGATCGGCCATCATCGCATCGCGCGCCCGCTGGACGCGGAACATGCCGGCGACCACCGGCTCCGGCACCTGGCCGCAGTGGGCGGCGCGCAGCTCCTCGGCCAGGCTCGCCGCCAGGTCCATCGGCAGCTCCTGATCCAGCCCGGTCCGGCGCACCATCGCCGCCTGCAGGACGCTCGGCCCGCTGCGGAAGACGGCCTCGCTCTGCGCCGGCGACAGATCGGCCGCGACGATCTCGGCGCCATGCTCGAGCGCGACCTCCGCGATCGGCGCATACCGCCGCCAGTCGGGCCAGCCGAGGCTCTCCCAGCCGACCGCGCGGCCGAGCCCGGCCGCCTCGCCCGGGTGGCGCTGCCGGTACTCGACCAGCGCCAGCTGCCGGTCGCTCGGGATCATTTCGAACGCGAGCGCCCGCGGGCGGCTGCTGTTGGCCTGCAGCTCCTCGACCAGCAGCGCATGCAGCCGCTGGTGCTCGGGGTTTTCGTGGCGCTCGCCGAGCAGCACGAAGTCGGCGCGCGCAAGCTCGGCGACCAGCGTCGCCTGATCGATGAAGCGGCCGGTCGCGACCTGGTAGATCCGGCCGGCCAGCGGATGCCCGCCAGCCGGCTGCCAGAGCCCGCCGGAGGCGCAGGACGACAGCAGCAGGACCAGGCCGAGGGCGACCCCCAGCCAGCCGCCGGCGGCGGCGCGGTCCGCTGCCTGCAGATCGCGAGTGCGCATAGCGACAAAGGTTGGCCGGCCATGCCATCCTCGCAAGGGTAGCTGAGCGCGCTTCGACCGATTCGGCCGCGCTGCAGCCGCCGATCCGCCAAACCGATCGAAGGGCTTGCCCGCCGGCCGCCAATCCGCTAGCACCGGAAATACCGGAACCACTGTCGGTTATTGGTTGCTGTGTTTCCTGCTGGCCGCGCTCGAACTCGTCACGTCCCTGGTCAGCCTGCCGCTCACGTTGGTCGAGGGGCCGCGTGCGGTCCTCGTCTTGGTCGGAGAATTGCTGTTCGCGCTCGACGCCTTACCACCACCCAACCATCGGCGGGGCGCGCAGCGTGGCTCGCCGTGATGCTCTTGAGCCTCGGCTGGCTCGCAGCGTGCTCCGGCAACGGCGTGCCGGAGTGTAAAGGCGGAGTGCCGCCGAACACCGGGCTCAGCGGTTACCGGCTCGGCCCGGCCGACCAAGTCCAGGTGACGATTTTCCGGCAGGCCGACATGTCGGGGCAGTTCGCGATCGATGGCGAAGGTTTTCTGTCCCTGCCACTGGTCGGCGAGTTCAAGGCCGGCGGCCTGACCACGCGCGCGCTCGAAGACCAGATCGAGGCTCGCCTGAAGGAGGACCAGTTCCTGGTCAGCCCTCAGGTCGGCGTCCAGCTGCTGACCTATCGGTCCTTCTACGTCCTGGGCGAAGTCAACAATCCCGGCAGCTACGAGTTCCGGGACGGCATGACCCTGACCAACGGCATCGCGCTCGCTGGCGGCTATACCTACCGCGCCGACCAGGATGGCCCGACGATCGAGCGCGAAGGCTGCGCGTTCGACGCGCGGGTCGATAGCCTCGTCCAGCCGGGCGACATCATCAACGTACCCGAGCGCTTTTTCTAGATCCGTCCAGGCACGGCCCGCCGCGCGACCAGTGGCGCGCTTTGGGTTTGTGAGCCGATCCGGGCGTGCTAGGCTCCAGGGCAAGCTCAGACCGGTTGCGCCGGTCGGCGCGCGGCCTCCAGGCGCGATCGGCGGGCCGGCGCAGCGGCGGAGGTTGACATGCCCTTGAATCGCATCGACGCGCGCTGGACCGCGCTCGGCCTCGTCCTGATCCTCAGCCTGGGCGGCGGGTCCGCCGATGCCGCCGGCGATCTCCGGATCGCCAATTCCGGCGAACCCGAGACCCTCGATCCGCACCACGTCGAGGGCACCTGGGAGAACCGGATCATTGGCGACATGTTCATGGGCCTCACGACCGAGGCCGCGGACGGCAGCGTGATCCCGGGTGCCGCCGAGAGCTGGGAGGTGAGCGACGACGGCCTGGTCTACACCTTCGAGCTCCGCGACCACACCTGGTCGGACGGGGCGCCGGTGACCGCCGACGATTTCGTGTTCGCGCTCCGCCGCATCCTCGATCCCGCGACCGCCGCCGAATACGCCTCGCTCCTCTATACGATCAAGAACGCGAAACCGATCAACGAGGGCGCGCTCGCCGATCCGGCCGAACTCGGCGTCCGCGCGCTCGATCCCAGGACGCTCGAGTTCACCCTCGAGAGCCCGACCCCCTATTTCGTCGAGCAGCTGACCCACTACACCGCCTTCCCGCTGCCCAAGCACAAGATCGAGGAAGCCGGCGACGACTGGATCAAGCCCGGCACCATCGTCGGCAACGGACCCTACACGGTCGTCGAGTGGGTGCCGAACGATCACATCAAGGCGGTCAAGAACCCGGCCTTCTACGACGCCGACAACGTCGCGATCGACAGCGTCACCTACTATCCGGCGGAGGAGCGCAACGCCGCGACCAAGCGGTTCCGCGCCGGCGAGATCGACATCCAGTACGACTTCGCCTCGGAGCAGATCGACTGGCTGAGGGAGAACCTGCCGGACGAGACGCGGATCGCGCCCTACCTCGGCATCTACTACTATGTGATCAACATCCGCGAGGCGCCGCTCGACAACCCGAGCCTGCGTCAGGCGCTGGCGCTCGCGATCGACCGCGAGGCGATCACCGACAAGATCCTGCGCACGGGCGAGCTGCCAGCCTACAGCTTCGTGCCGCCCGGCACCGGCAACTACGACGAGCCCGCGTACGTCGAATGGAAGGGCATGCCCCAGACCGAGCGCCTGGCCAAGGCCAAGGAGCTGCTGCAGGCTGCAGGCTTCGGTCCGGACCAGCCGCTCAAGCTGACGCTGCGCTACAACACCTCGGAGACCCACAAGAAGGTTGCGGTCGCCGTCGCCGCGATGTGGAAGCAGCTCGGCATCGAGACCGAGCTGTTCAACAGCGAGGTCAAGGTCCATTACGACGACATTCAGCAGGGCAACTTCCAGATCGCGCGCGCCGCCTGGATCGCCGACTACAACGATGCCCAGAACTTCCTCTATCTGATGGACAGCGGGACCGGCGTGCTGAACTACGGCGGCTACGCCAGCCCGGAGTACGACCGCCTGATGGCCGAGGCGTCGCGGACCGCCAATCTCAAGGCCCGAGCGCAACTGCTGCACGAGGCCGAGGCGGTCGCGATGGCCGACATGCCCAACATCCCGATCTACTACTACGTGTCCAAGGACCTGGTCGCGAAGTCGGTCAAGGGCTGGATCGACAACACCAAGGACATCCATCGCACGCGCTGGCTTGACGTCGAGGGCTGACCCGGGCGGCCGGCCGGCGGCGGGCGCCGCTGCCGGCCAGGCCGGGCCCCCGATGGCCGCTTACATCACCCGCCGGCTGCTGGCCGGCATCCCGACGCTGCTGGTGATCGTCACGATCGCCTTCTTCATGATGCGGATCGCGCCGGGCGGCCCGTTCGATCGCGAGCGGGCGCTGCCGCCTGAGATCGAGAAGAACGTGCTCGCGGCCTACCGGCTCGATCAGCCGCTGCTGCTGCAGTACCGGGATTATCTGCTGGGGGTGCTCCAGGGCGACTTCGGGCCGTCGTTCAAGTACCGGGACTTCACGGTCGGTGAGCTGCTGGCGACCGGCTTTCCGGCCAGCCTCGAGGTCGGCGGCCTCGCGATCGGGCTCGCCATCCTGCTCGGCATCCTGTTCGGCACGCTGGCGGCCCTGCGCCAGAACGCCGGCTTCGACCACGCGGTCATGGCGGGCGCGATGACCGGGATCACGATCCCGAACTTCGTGATGGCGCCGCTGTTGACGCTGATCTTCGGGGTCTGGCTCGGCTGGCTGCCAGTCGCCGGCTGGAACGGCGGCGCCGCGCCGAACCTGATCCTGCCGGTGATCGCGCTGGCGCTGCCCCAGATCGCCTACATCGCGCGGCTGACCCGCGGCAGCATGATCGAGGTGCTCAACGCCAACTACATCCGGACCGCGCGCGCCAAGGGCCTGCCCGAGCAGATCGTGGTCGTCCGGCACGCGCTCAAGGGCGCCCTGATGCCGGTGGTCTCCTATCTCGGCCCGGCGACCGCGCAGGTCGTGACCGGCTCGGTCGTGATCGAGACGATCTTCGGCATCCCCGGGATCGGCCGCTATTTCGTCCAGGGGGCGCTCAACCGCGACTACACCTTGGTGATGGGGACGGTGATCACCTACGCGGTGCTGATCATCCTGCTCAATCTCGCGGTCGACCTGCTCTACGGCCTGCTCGATCCGAAGGTGAAGCAGCGATGACGGTCGCGGTCGGCCCGGAAGCGCTCGAGGCGGCGATCGAGGTCAAGGGCCGCTCGCTCTGGCAGGACGCCCGCCGCCGGCTGTTCCGCAACCGGGCGGCGGTCGTCTCGATGATCGGGCTCGCGGCCATCGCCGGCCTCGCGCTGCTCGCCCCCTGGCTCAGCCCCTACGCGTACGACGAGGTATTCTGGGACCGGATTCAGATGCCGCCCGACTTCGCGCACGGCCATTGGTTCGGCACCGACGGCAATGGCCGCGACCTGTTCGTGCGCACCCTCTACGGCGCCCGGGTGTCGCTGCTGGTCGGCCTGCTCGCGACCGCGGTCAGCCTCGTGATCGGGGTGAGCTGGGGGGCGATCGCCGGCTACGTCGGCGGCACGGTCGACAATCTGATGATGCGCTTCGTCGACGTGATGTATTCGCTGCCGTTCATGTTCTTCGTGATCCTGCTGATGGTCGTTTTCGGCCGCCACATCTTCTTGATCTTCATCGCGATCGGCGCCGTCGAATGGCTGACGATGGCCCGGATCGTGCGCGGCCAGACGCTGGCGGTGAAGGGCCGGGAGTTCATCGAGGCCGCCCGCGCCGCCGGCGTTTCCGACCGCAGGATCATCACCCGCCACGTGATCCCGAACGTGCTCGGGCCGGTCGTGGTCTACGTCACTTTGACCGTTCCCCAGGTGATCCTGACCGAATCGTTCCTGAGCTTTCTCGGGCTCGGGGTCCAGGAGCCGCTGACCTCGTGGGGCGTGCTGATCTCCGAGGGCGCCGCCCAGATGGAATCCTCGCCCTGGCTCCTGATCTTTCCCGCGACCTTCCTCGGGCTCACGCTGTTCTGCTTCAACTTCATCGGCGACGGCCTGCGCGACGCGCTCGATCCCAAGGACCGGTAGCGTCCACGGCCTATAAAGTGCCAGGCAGGACCAGCGCGCTTGCGGCAACGGCTGGCAGTCAGCACACTGGGAGGGACGTTTGCGATCAGCACGACAACGGGATGGGTGCGGTGGCCAGGAACAAGGGCAAGACCAAGGTCAAACGCGAGATCGAGGCCGCCGTGGCCGCAGCCGGCCGGGAAGCGAGCCTGCCGAAGATGGAGCGCAAGGACTTCGAGAACGAACTGGCCAAGCTGCAGGTTGAGCTGACCCGGCTGCAGGCCTGGACGCTCGCCGAAGGTGCTCGGATCATCATCCTCTTCGAGGGCCGCGACACCGCCGGCAAGGGCGGCGTGATCAGTCGGATCATGCAGCGGGTCAGCCCGCGGGTGTTCAAGCACGTGGCCCTGCCCAAACCTTCCGACCGCGAGAAGACCCAGATCTACAGCCAGCGCTACATGGCGCACTTCCCGGCTGCCGGCGAAATCATCCTGTTCGACCGATCCTGGTACAACCGCGCCGGCGTCGAGCGGGTCATGGAATTTTGCACCGAAGAGCAGAGCCTGCACTTCCTGCAGGTCGTCCCGCAGTTCGAACGCGAGATCGTCGAGCACGGCATTATCCTGCTGAAGTACTTTCTCGACGTCAGCCAGGATGAGCAGCGACGCCGGTTCGAATCCCGGCTCACCGAGCCGGTGAAGCACTGGAAGCTGAGCCCGATGGATACCGAATTGGTGCGGCGCTGGTGGTCCTATACCAAGGCCTACCAGGAGATGATCAGGGCGACCGACACCAGCTACGCACCTTGGTACATCGTTCCCGCCGACGACCAGCGCCGCGCGCGCCTCAACCTGATCAGCCACCTGCTGAGCCGGATCCCCTACGAGCAAACCAGGGTCGAGCTGCCCAAGCTGCCCAAATCGGAGCCGCGCCCCGAGGGCATTCAGGATGGGCTCCAGGCAACGCACGTCGTACCCAACCTTTACTGATCGGTCGCGGGAAGAAGCCGCTCGGATCTAATCCCAGAGCGTCGCCACCGGATAGCGGCGGATCGCTGGGTCGCGGGTCACCAGGGTCAGGCGCTCGGAACGGGCCTGGGCGATCAGCAACCGGTCGAAAGGATCGCGGTGCAGCGCTGGCAAGTGGCGCACTTCGAGCGCATGAGCAGCCGTAACCGGCACGACCGTGAAGCCGGCGGCGGCGATCGTCGCCTCGAGACGGTCGAGGGGCAGCGCGAGCTTGCCGAGCCCGCTCTTGATCGTCGCCTCCCAGACGACGACCGCGCTGACGTGGACGATCCGGCTCGGATCGGTCAGTAGCGTCATCAGGCGCGAGGGGATCCGGCGCGGCTCGATCAGAAACCAGACAAAAGGGTGAGTATCGAGGAGCAGGCTCACGGCCCCTCTGTGCCCGGTTCCTTCGTCCGGCCTTCGAACAGGTCGAGCAGATCATCCGGTAACGGGGCGTCGAAATCGTCGGCAATCCAATACCCCTGCCCTTCGAGCAGGCCAGGAAGTCGCGGCTTTGCGGTCCCGGCGGAGACGAGGCGGGCGACCGGCCGACCGTGCCGCGTGATCACGATTTCCTCGCCCGCATTGACCTGGTCGATCAGGCGAGAGAGATGGGTTTTGGCAGCGTAGATATTGACTTCCATGCAGGCGACCCAGCCTGACCAGACTAGACTAGAGGCGGCCGCGCGTCAACGCTTAAGCCGCCGGAGGCCCCTGGATTTCTGTTGGAGGTCCGGGGAGGCCAAGAGCTACGCCAGAAGCGCAATGTCTGACGGGTCATTTCGTTGACCAGCGCCGACTGCTGCCGGCGCAGCTCCGCGGTCGAGAAGCCACGGGCGGCACCCGCCCAGCTGTTGGCGGCGCTCAGCCAGAAACTCAGCCATGGATTGGACATGCACGATCTCCTTTTTCGCCCCTTGGCCGTGAGCGATATGGAACGGAGATCCTGCCGGGCAACCGGTCAAGGCGTCACGCTTGAGGCCCCGAACCGTT
>CAWJAY010000014.1:0-45198 GCA_963840925.1 uncultured Alphaproteobacteria bacterium | reverse complement strand
AGTGCGGGTCGGCCAGCGCCTCCTCGAGCGTGCGCACGATCGCGCAGCAGACGTCCTCGCCGGCGAACCGCGCCTGCCAGGCGGCGGCCGGCGCGGCGCGGACGATCCCGGCGACCCGCGCGTCGTGGCCGCTGGGTCGCGCGCATCGTCGCGAACTTGGTCCTCCAGCCCGATCGCCTTGACGAAGAGCTCCCAGAAGCGCTGCTCGATTGGTGCGGCGGCCAGGATGCGCCCGTCCTTGGTCTCGTAGAGCCGATAGCGCGGCGAGCCGCCGGTCACCAGCTCGCCGCTCGGGCGCGGCCATCGTCCGGCCGGCCAGCCGTTGCCGATCGCCCAGTAGGCAGCGTGAACAGCTGATCGGCCATGGCGACGTCGAGCCGGCAGCCCGCGCCGGTGCTGCGCCGCGCCGCCGCAGCGCCAGCAGGATATTGATCACCGCCGGATAGGTCCCGCCGGCGATGTCGGCGATCAGCGCCGGCGGCATGACCCGCGCGCCGCGGCGCCGGCCGGAGAGCGCGAGCAGCCCCGTCTCGCCGATGTAGTTGAGATCGTGCGCCGCGATCTCGGCCTGGCCCGCTCTGGCCGTAGCCGGTGATCGCGCACCTGATCGAGCCGCCGGTTCTCCGACCTCCAATGGCCTCGTAGCCGAGGCCCAGCCGGTCCATGACGCCGGGGCGGAATTGCTCGAGCAGCACGTCGGCGCTGCGGATCAGCGGCAGCAGCCGCGCGCGCCTGACCGGATCCTTCAGGTCGGCGGCGATCGCGCTCTTGCCGCGGTTGAGCAGCGCGAAGCTGACGCTCTCTTGCCCCCAGCTCGCTCATAGCGCGCATCTCGTCGCCCTGGCCCGGTCGCTCGATCTTGATCACGGTGGCGCCGGCTTCGGCCAACATCAGCCAGGCCATCGGCCCGGGCAGTAGCGTCGAGAAGTCGAGGACGGTCAGGCCCGCGAGCGGCGGCGCACCCGCCCGATCCGCTCGTTGCTTGGCCACCACGGCCCGGCGCGCGGGCGCGTAGCCCGGCGTCCCGTACACCTCGAACAGCGCCTGCCGACGTCGTGATGGTTGGCGAGCCCGCCGCGCACGACCCGCTCGATCGGCCCGTCGCGATAGCCGAGCCCGAGCCGGCACGTGACGTCCATCTCCTTGGCCCTGGCCATCCCTCGTCGACAGGCGCAGCGCTGCGTTATATTCCGGCCGCACCACGCGATCGACGATCCGCCCGGCCTGGTCCGCCGCAACCACCACCTCGAAGCCGGCCCCCGCGAACACGGCCCGTGCCGCCGCGATCGCCTCCGGTTTGCTGCGTGGCTGGACGACCAGCTCGATCAGCCGCGAGGGCGGCTCGTCGCCGTTGCGATAGCGCGCGAAGCCCAGCACGTTGGAGCCCTCCTCGCCATAGCCCTCGCCGGCGTGCACGCCCAGGCACTCGGTGCCCAGCTCGACCAGCACCGCCGCTTTGGCGTCCGGCGCATTGGGCGCGCCCAGATACAGCACGACCTCGCCCTCCGCCGACGCCGCTGAGACCCTCGGCGCTGGCGCCGCTGAGACCCTCCGCGCTGGCGCCGCTGAGGCTCTCGGTGCTGGCGCCCTGAGGAAAGCATCGCCCGCCGGAAACGACCGGCTCTCGGCCTGCTGCCCGATCACGTAACGCATGCCCAGCCTCCGAACATCGCGTTGCCGTGATAGGGGAAGAAGCCCGCCCGGACTTGCGGCCCAGTCAGCCCGCCGCGACCATGCGCCGGAGCAGCGGCGGTGCGGCGGCGCGCGGATCGAGGGTCACGGGAAGAACGCCTCGCACAGCCGCACCTGGGTATCGAGCCCGATCAGATCGACCAGCTCCAAGGCCCCATCTTGTAGCCGAGCCCGACCTTGATCGCCTTGTCGATATCGGCAGGCGTGGCGACGCCCGCCTCGACCGCGCGGATGCGTCGTTGTTGAACGGCACCAGCAGCGCGTTGAGGATGAAGCCCGGCTGGTCTTGCGTCCTGACCGGCATCTGCCCGGCCGTTTCGCACCAGCGCCAGGCCGCCTCGAGCGTCGCTTCCCAGGTGTTCATGCCGGGCGACAGCTCGATCAGCTTCATCAGCTGCGCCGGCAGGCAGAAATGCATGCCGACCACCCGGTCCTCGCGGCCGCAGCCGCCTGCAATCTCGGTGATCGAGAGCGTCGAGGTGTTGGAGGCGAAGATCGTTGCTTCGGGCAGACTGGTGCAGAGCCGGAACAGCGCCCGCTTGATCGCGAGGTCCTCGAACACCGCCTCGATCACCAGGTCGCACTCGCCAAGATCGTCGAGCTCTGTCGTGTGCACGAAGCCGCCGGCGATCTGGTCGAGCTGCTCGCCGCCTGATCTTGCCGCGCTCGACCGACTTTTCGAGGAAGCCTTCCGTCTGCCGGCTCGCGCGATCGAGCGCCTGCAGTCGACGTCGTAGCAGACCGTCGTGAAGCCCGCGCGCGCCGCGACGATCGCGATGCCCGCCCCCATCGTGCCGCCGGCGCCGCAGACGCCGACCGTTTTGATTAAGCGTCATTTCTGGATGAAGCTCCGGCCGATCAGCTGGCGGTGGATCTGGTTGGTGCCCTCCCAGATCTGGGTGATCTTGGCGTCGCGCATCAGCCGCTCGACCCGGTATTCCTTGCAATAGCCATAGCCGCCGTGCAGCTGCACGGCCTCGGTGGTCATGCGCATCGCAAGGTCGGAGGCGCGCAGTTTCAGCATCGAGGCCTCGATGCCGATCCCGCTCTCGCCGGCGTCGATCAGGGCGGCCACGTGCCAGAGCAAGCGCTCGCACAGCGCCAGCTCGCTCGCGAGATCGGCGAGCAGGAACTGGATGCCTTGGAACTCGACGATTCGGCGGCCCGACTGCCGGCGCTCGTTGATGTAGGCGACCCCGTCCTCGAACGCGGCGCGGGCGATGCCGAGCGCGTGCGCGGCGATCGAGGGCCGCGACTGGTTGAGCGCTGCGAGCAGCATGCCAAGCCCGTCGCCCGGCTCGCCCAGAAGGTTGGCGCGCGGCACGCGGCAGTCCTCGAAGGCAAGCGTCGCGGTCGAGGACGCGCGGATGCCCATCTTGTCCTCGGTGCGCACGACCGAGACACCGGGCGTCCCCTCCTCGACCACCAGCACCGAGATCGCCTGCCGCGGGTCCTCGATCTCGCTCCATTTGCCGAACAGCAGGTAGCGATCGGCGACGTCGCCGTTGGTGATGAAGGTCTTGCCGCCATCGATTTCGGATCTCGTCTCCTTCCGGGGCAAAACGGGTGCGCATGCCGGCCGCGTCCGAGCCCGCCTGGGGCTCGGTGATGCACAGGCTGGCGAGCCCGCCGGCCGCGATCTTCGGCAGCAGACGGCGCTTCTGGTCCTCGCTGCCGAAGTCGATCAAGGGCTTCATCGCGTGGAACGTGGTCGACCAGATGCTGCCGGTCGCGGCGCAGGCCTTGCTGAGCTCGCGCACGCAGGCGAGGTAGGCGCAGTACGAGACCGGCTGGCCGCCGTAGGCCTCCGGCACGAACATCGCGTTCAGGCCGAGCGCGTTGATCGCCTCGACGTTGCCCCACGGGAACTCGGCGGTGCGGTCGTGGTGCGCGGCGCGCGGCGCGATCACGTCGGCGGCGAGCGCGCGCACGGTCCCGACCAGCATCGCCTCCTCCGGCGCCAGGCCCGGCGGCAGGTCGAGCCGTTCGAGCAGGCGCGTCATCGTCAGTCTCGTGCCTCGAACCGGCAGGGCTCGGGCGCGATCCGCCCCTCGCGCGCCCAGGCCACGAGCTCGCGCTTGAGGACCTTGCCGCTCGCGGTCAGCGGAAACTCGTTCAGCAGGACGAAGTATTCCGGCATGTCGGAGATCGCGAGGCCTTGCTCCCAGAGGTGCTGGAGCAGGTCCTGCGCCCGCGGCCGCTCGTCGCCGGCGCAGGCGAGCGCGAGGCAGAGCCGCTCGCCGAGGCGCTCGTCCGGCACCCCGAAGGCCGCCGCCCTGGCGACCAGCGGATGGCGGAGCGCCAATTCCTCGACCTTGGCCGGATGGATGTTGTGGCCGCCCCGGATCACGACGTCCTTGAGCCGGCCGACGACCGTGAGGTTGCCGCGCGCATCGAGCCGCCCGAGATCGCCCGAGAGGAACCAGCCGTCCTTGTTGAACGACTGCTCGCTCGCCGCCTGATTGCCGAAGTAGCCGAGCATCAAGGCGCCGCCCTGGCCGCCGATCTGCCCCGTCTCGCCCGCCGCCAGCGCCCGGTCCGGATCGGCCTGATCGAAGATCTTGATCTGGTAGGCCAGCCCGCCCCGGCCGCAGGTCGCGCAGATCGTGTCGGCATCGTCGTCGGGGTGGGTATAGTGGTGCGAGGAGTTCTCGGTCATGCCGTAGATGTTCTGCGGCTGGACGCCCTGCGCCAGAAAGCGCTCGGCGACCGCGCGCGGGATCGGCGCGCCCGCCATGTAGAACAGCCGGACCCGGCCCAGGCGCTGGATGCCGCGCCGCTGCTGCTCGACCAGGATGTCCATCGCGTGGGTCGGCACGCCCATGACGTAGGTGGCGCCGGTGTCGAGCAGCCAGTCGAGCCGGCTCCGGCCCGCGGGCGGATCGTCGACCACGAGCTCCATGCCGGCGGTCAGCGCCTGACCGGCCGCAACCCACGCGATGTGGTGCGAGAGCGGCGAGAGGGTCAGCAGCACGCTGGTGTGGTCGTGGCGCCAGTCGCGCACGAGATCGCGGCAGTTGGCGAGCAGCGTGTTGTCGGAGTGCATGACCGCCTTGGGCACGCCGGTGGTGCCGGAGGTGAAGGCGAGGTAGGCGACCTTGTCGGGATTGTCGTCGATCTCGGCGAGGCCGCGCGCCTTTGCCCCCGGCCCGGGCAGGTCGGAGCCGGGCGTGCGCGACCGCGGCAGCCGCCAGATCTGGCGCAGCCCTGGCACCGCCGCGAGAAGGTCGTCCCGGCGATCGGCAGCGACACCCCAGCCGTCTTCGAGCAGCAGTGCCCGGGCGTCGATGTAGCTGAGCAGCCCGGATACTTCCTCGACCCGATAGTTGCGGTGCAGCGAGGGGTTGCAGACGTAGCCGTTGCGGGCGCAGGCAAGGAACGCGGCGAGCGCTTCCAGCCGGTTGGACAGCCACAGGCTGACCCGCTCGCCGGGCCGGAGCCCCGCCGCGGCGAAGGCATCGGCCAGCGCGTCGACCCAGCCGAGCAGCGCCGCATAGGTCAGCCGCCTGGCGCCGTCGCGGGCGGCGGCAAACTCCGGCCGCAGCGCGGCATGGCGCGCGAGCAGGGTGTAGAAGGTGTCGCCCTGCCAGACGCCCGCCTCGTAGTAGCGCCGGGCGGTCCGCGGGTCGTGCAGGGTCAGAAGGTGGCCCATCGCATCAGTGGCCGAACTTGTCCGGATCGGGGGTGCGGCGGCCGGCGAATGCAGCGCCCAGCTCCTTCGAATTCGTCGCTGTCCAGATACTGGCGCAGCAGAAGGTCGTGCGCCACCCGGGCGAGCCCGGCGACGCCGCCGTGGCGGGCGCCGAAGGCGGCCTTGACCGAGGCGAGCGCGAACGCGCCCCGCTCGGCGACCTCGAGCGCCCAGGCCTGGGTCTCGGCGCCCAGCCGGTCGTCCGGCACGACCCGGTTGATCAGGCCGATCGCGAGCGCTTCCTCGGCCGTGATCTTGGGGTTCAGGTACCAGAGCTCCTTGGCCTTCTTCTTGCCGACCAGGTCCTCGAGGTACCAGGTGCCGTAGCCGGCATCGAAGCTGCCCATCATCGGTCCGACCTGGCGGAAGACCGCGCTTTGCTTGGCGATCGTGAGATCGCAGACGACCTGAAGCACGTTGCCGCCGCCGACCGCGAAGCCGTTGACGGCGGCGATCACCGGCTTTTGCAGCCGATCGATGCTCTCGTAGATCTCGAGCGTCGGCAGCACGCCGGCATAGAGCCGCGTGTCGTCCATGCCCTGCTTGCGGCCGCCGAGGCAAAAGAACTTCTCGCCCGCGCCGGTGATCACCAGCACGCGCGTGCGCGTCTCGCGCCGGACCGCGTTGATGCAGTCGCGGATCTCGTGGCACATCGTCGCGGTGAACATGTTGCCGTCGTCGGGCCGGTTGAGCGTCAGCCAACCGACCGGCCCGTCTTCGTGATAGAGGATGGTCTCGAAGGCCAACGCCTGCCTCCTCGTCTTGGTGTATGGATTTGCCTAGGCGCCCGGCTGGGCCGATGCAAGCGGAGGGAGAGCCCATGAAGCTCAAGCTGCACCACATCAATCTGCCGACCACGAATGTGCCGGCGATGGACGAGTTTTATCGGGGCGTGCTCGAGCTGGAGCCCGAGCCCAGCATGAATGCGAGCCGGATCACCGGGCAGGGCTATTCCGGCGACGTCGCGTTCGTCTCCGACGGCACGACCCAGCTGCATCTGGCCGAGAAGGACCTCGACGTCGCCTTTCGGATGCGCCAGTCGGTCAACCCGCTGGAGCGGGGCCACATCGCCTTTCGGACCGACGATATCGATGGCTTCAAGCGCCGCCTCGAGGCCAGGGGCGTGTCCTATGCCGACTACGGCGGCTTCGCGATGAACGGCTGGCAGCAGATTTTCTTCTATGATCCCGAGGGCAACGTGATCGAGGTCCATCAGGCGCCGGCGTGAGGCGCCGAACCGGCCCGCGCCCGCCGACACTAGCTCGGGCGCGGGCGGCTTGGCTTCGCGATCGGGGCCGGTGTGCGCGCGCCGCCGCGGCGACTCTCGAAACGTGCCCGCCGGCAATCCGACGAGCAGTACCGGGCGTGCGGCCGGTCGGTCGAGAAATTTCGGTTGCATTCGACACAGGTCCGCTTGAACGGCGGTTTAGTGAGCATCAGCGTCCCCCAATGTTGCCCGCCAGAAGTTATCACGGCACGGTCGGGCGCTCCTCGACAACGGGCGTAAGGCCCGGCGGTTCCTCGGGCCAGCCGATCGCAGACGAGGATCGACCATCGGAGGCACCGGCCTTCGCCGAAGGGGTTATCGAGGAGGTGGCTTGGAAGCTGAAGGGAGGAGGCTACAATGGCATTGCAAGGCAGGCGCATCGGTGACGTCGCGATCGCCAGCGCGCTTGAGATCGTCTCGCCATTCGACCCGCTGGTGTTCTTTCCCGAGACCACGCGGGCCGACTGGGCGCCGCACGAGAGCTGGCTCAAGCCCAGGGCCATGGACAGCACGACCGGCGCGCTGCTGTTCCCGGTCCAGAGCTACCTGCTGCGCACGGCCCATCACACGATCCTGATCGACTCCTGCGTCGGCAACCACAAGGAACGGCCCAACCGACCCTTCTGGCACCAGAAGTCCGACGATACCTACATGCGCGCGCTCGCCGCGCTCGAGGTGGCACCCGAGGCGATCGACTACGTCCTGTGCACCCACCTGCACGTCGACCACGTCGGCTGGAACACGCGGCTCGTCGACGGCCGCTGGGTCCCGACCTTCCCCAACGCGCGCTACGTGTTCTCGAAGACCGAGCTCGACTCCTGGCAGCAGGGCCACCCGAAATTCTCGCGCGCCGCCCTCGAGGACAGCGTGCTGCCGGTGATCGCGGCCGGGCAGGCCGAGGTCGTGGGCGACGACTTCGCGCTCGACGACCAGATCACGCTCGAGCCGACCCCGGGCCACACGCTGGGCCACGTCGCAATCTGCCTGGCTTCAAAGGGCGAGCGCGCGGTCATGTGCGGCGACGTCATGCACTCGCCGATCCAGCTTCTGCGCCCGGAATGGACCGCCTGGCCGGACTGGGACCCGGATCTGGCCAAGCGCACCCGGCGCGCCTTCTTCGAGCGCTACTGCGAGACCGAGACGCTGATCTGCACCGCCCACTTTCCGCTGCCGTCGGTCGGGCGCATCCGCCGGGCGGGCGATGCCTTCCGCTTCGAGGAGGACGCCAGCTGGTAAGCTGAAACCCTTCATCTACCACAAATATTTCCTGAGCCCGGCGAGGCCTTTGGGCGCGAACATCATGACCAGGATCAACAGCGTGCCGAACATCACCAGCCGCCAGGCCTCGAGCTCGCGGAAATATTCCTGGAAGCCGATCAAGAGGAAGGCCGCGAACAAGGCGCCCCAGAGCGTGCCGCGGCCGCCGACGTAGGCAATCGTCAGGACCTCGACCGTGCGCGGCACGCCGAATTCCTCGGGGGTCGGCGACAGGATGCCGAGGTAGTGGGCGTAGAACGAGCCGATCACGCCGGTGCAGCAGCAGGCGACGGTGAAGTTGATCAGCTTGTACCTGGTGGTGTTGAGGCCCAGGCTCTCGGTCGCCAGCTGGTCCTCGCGGATCGCCCTGAACGCGAGCCCGATCCTGGAGCTGACCAGCAGTTGCATCGCGATCAGGATCACCGCACCCAGCACGAGCAGCAGATAATAGTAGTGGAGCAGCTGACCGCGCGAGAAGTCGATGCCGAACAGGTTCGGGAACGGCGCCACCGCGAGGCCGAGCATGCCGCGCGTGTACTCGGGCGTGTTGGCGATCGTGAAGCGCAGCGCCTCGGCGATGAACCAGGTCGTGAGCCCGAGATAGAGGCCCTTGAGGCGGAGCGTGATCAGCCCCGTGAACAAGCCCATCAGCCCGCCGCAGAGGCCGCCGATCAGCAGCCCGAACCAGGGGCTGATGCCGTAGTGGAACGACGCCAGCGCCGAGCCGTAGGCGCCGGCCGCGATGAACCCGGCGTAGCCGAAGTTGGCAAGGCCGGCGAAGCCGATCATCAGATCGTAGATCGCGCCCAGGATGCCGAACATCA
The DNA here is from genome assembly GCA_963840925.1 of uncultured Alphaproteobacteria bacterium. Classification (GTDB taxonomy): domain Bacteria; phylum Pseudomonadota; class Alphaproteobacteria; order Geminicoccales; family Geminicoccaceae; genus DATAOG01. The sequence continues at coordinate 36,467 of CAWJAY010000014.1, read as the reverse complement.
GCGCCGAGATGAAGATCGTCGTGATGTAGGGATGATCGGCAAACGGCGGCGCCAGGATCAGCAGGGCGAGCAGCGCTGCGATCTTGAGCGCGCGGATCGGGGTGATCGACCCGGGAGTGCCGGCGGCGAGCGCAGTCACGGCCGCTCGCTCTGGGCCGTGAACAGGCCCTGCGGCCGGAAGATCAGGACCAGCACGATGATGATCGGCGTGATCACGCTCTGCCACCCGGCCGACATGAAGAAGAACGCGTAAGCCTCGACGATTCCGAGCAGAAAGCCCGCGGCAATCGCGCCCGGGATGTTGCCTAGCCCGCCCAGGATCACGACCGCGAAGCTTTTCAGCACCGGCTGGGCGCCGACCGTCGGATAAGCCGGAAAAATCGAGATCAGCATCGCGCCGGCCATGCCGGCCAGCGCCGCCCCGATTCCGAACGCGATTGTGTAAATCCGGTTGATGTCGATGCCGAGCGTCTGCGCCGCCTCCGGGTGCTGGGCGGTCGCCCGGATCGCCTTGCCGGTGCGGGTGAACTTGACGTAGGCGGCGAGCAGGCCGACCACGACGCAGGCGAGCGCCAGGATCACTAGCCGCTCATAGGTGATCGTGACCTCGCCGAGCGTGACGCTGCCTGCGATCAGCGTCGTCACGCCCCGGCGCTGGCTGCCGAACCCGATCTGGGCCAGGTTCTGCAGGATCACCATCAGCCCGATGGTCAGCACGAAGGAATTGAGCAGCCAGTCACGGCCGGCGCGCCGGCGGAGCGGCTCGACCAGGCCGCGCTCGATCACGACCCCGGCCACGAACAGCGCGACGCCGGCGGCCGCGACCCCGGCGATGAACGGCAGGCCGAGCGTGGCGGCGACGAAGTACATGACGTAGGCGCCGAGCATGAACAGCTCGCCGTGGGCGAAGTTGACGATCCCGAGGATGCCGAAGATCAGCGACAGGCCGATCCCCATCAGCGCGTACATCGCCCCCCGCACCAGCCCCTGGAAGATCAGCTCGGACAGCACGGCCGGGTCGGTCAGGATGTTGAGATCGACCATCACAGCCATTCCCGAATGATCTCCTCGAGCCGCGCCGTGAAGTCCTGCTGCGGCCCGTGATGGCTGTTCTCGCCGAGATTGAGGACGTAGACATAGTCGGCGATCTCGATCGACTTCTTGACGTTCTGGTCGACGACCACGATCGTGAACTTCTCCTGCTTCAGCTTGGCGATCTCGGCGTAGACGAGGTCGACCAGCTTCGGCATCAGGCCGACCGAGGGCTCATCGAGCAGCAGCGTCCTGGGCCCGGTCATGGTCAGGCGCGCGATCTCGAGCATCCGCTGCTGGCCGCCGGAGAGCGCGCCTGCGGGCTGCCGGCGGCGCTCCTTGAGCTCCGGAAAGCGGGCGTAGACGGCCTCGAACGCGCGCCCGAGCGCCGCCCGATCGCCCTTTTGGATCCAGCCGCCGAGCTCGAGGTTCTCCTCGACCGTCATCGCCGGAAAGACGCTGTGGCCCTGGAGCAGGTAGGCGATCCCCGCGCGCAGCATCGCCGCCGGCGCCAGCCCTTTGATCGATCGGCCATCGTGCAGGACGTCGCCGGCGCTCGGGTGCAGATAGCCGTAGATCGTGCGCAGCAGCGTCGACTTGCCGGCGCCGTTCGGGCCGATGATCACGGTCACGAGCCCGTCCTGCGCGACCACGTTCACGCCCTTGAGGATCGGCACCTCGCGCGTGTAGCCGGCAACGATGCCCCGGGCTTCGAGGCTCATCGCGCGGCCGCGACCCAAGCCGCCCGAAGTCGTCGATCCGCACTCCCGGGGCCGCGACCGTTCATCGCCCGACCTTCGCGTTCACTGCCGGAGGCTCCGGGCGCGGCCCCGCCACGCATTGGCCTGCACGGATCGCCGGCCTGATCCGGGTAGCTTCCGGCAGCGCTATTGATGGTTGGCTCACGCCGGTCCGGCCGCCGGTCGCCATCGGTCAAGCTCTAGGAGCCGATCCCGATCGGGTCAACGGCGCAGCGGTCGCCCCCCGCACCTTCTTGCCGAGCAGGAGTAGCTAGGGTAGAATTTGCGCGATTTTAAGCCGATCGAGGGTTTGGAGCAGATGGCAGCGACGAGCGTAGCCGCGGGTTGCAAGTACCCGGTTTTCATCAGCTACAGCCACCGCGACCAACGTTGGGCAAGCTGGCTGCACAAGGGCATCGAAAGCTATCGCGTGCCCAAGCCGCTCGTCGGCCAGCCGGGCCGCAACGGTCCGATCCCGAGCAAGATTTCCCCGGTGTTCCGCGACCGGGACGAGCTCGCGGCGTCGGCCGATCTGCCGGTCGTGCTGCGCGAGGCGCTGGCGCAATCGGCGCATCTGATCGTCGTCTGCAGCCCGGCAGCGGCGCAGAGCCGCTGGGTCGACCAGGAGATCACCGAGTTCAAGCGGCTGGGCCGGGCCGACCGCATCCTGCCGCTGATCGTCGACGGCGAGCCGCACGCCGCGACGGCGGAGCGCGAATGCTTTCCGCGGGCGCTGCGCTTCCAGCTCGATGCCGATGGCCGCCGTACCGACCAGCCGGCCGAGCCGATCGCCGCCGATCTGCGCCCGGAGGCCGACGGCAAGGACAACGCCAAGCTCAAGCTGATCGCGGGCGTGCTCGGCGTGCCGTTCAACGCGCTGCGCCAGCGCGAGCTGATCGCCGCTCGTCGGCGCGCCCGGATGTGGCAGGGGATCGGAGCCGCGATGCTGCTGCTGGCGGTGCTCGCGACGGCCGGCGGCTGGATGGCCTGGCGCTATGCCCAGTACTCCGAAGGCCTCCTCGCCCAGGCGATCAAGATCTCGACCGATCAGGTGAGCGGGGCAGTTCGCGTCGCCGATCAGCAAGGAGTGTCCCGCGAGGCGATCGATGATCTGCTCCGTCGCGCCACAAGGGCGTTCGATGGACTGTATTGGCGAAACTGCCCAGGCGCCGTGGCTGCCGTGGCGTGCCGAAGCGCCATGGCGACCCTGGAGTGAGCCGGCCCCTCCGGCGCGCCTGCGCGGCCAGCAGGCGGTGCTGCTCCTGGTGCGCGCCGACCACGAAGGGAAGGTCGGCGATATCGAGCAGCAGCGGGTAACCGCCGAGCAGGCACGCAGCGAGCTGGACAGCGGTCAGCAAAGAGGAGCCGTCCGATCCCGAATGGCGCGCGCAGCTGGCGCTGAGCAATGACCTCATCGCCGACGCCGATGCCATCGAAATGGCGGGTGGACGATGCCCTCGCCGGCTATCGCGCCGCGCTGGCGATTCGCGAAGGGCTGGCGTGCGGGCGATCCCGGCAACTCTCGCTGGCAGCGGGAGATCGCGCTCAGCAACATCAACGTCGGCGACATGCTGCGCCGGCAGGGCCACTGGGGACCGGCACTCGACGCCTTTCGCGCAGCGGTGGCGATCGAGGAGCGTCTTATCGCCGCCACACCGTCCGACCCGCAGGCGCAGCGGGATCTCCTGATGGGCAAGCAGCGAGTCGGCGACATCCTCCTGAAGCAGAGAAACGGCACGGCGGCCGAAACCCTCTACGGCGAAGCACTCGCCACTGCCGAGCGTCTTGCCGCCGCAGAGCCCACGAATGTGCAGGCGCAGCGGGACCTCTCGGTCAGCCTGGCGAAGCTCGGCGACGCTCTCGAGCGGCAGGGCAAATACGATCCCGCGCTTGTCAAATACGAGGCCTCTCTCGCCATCATCGAGCCGCTTGCGGTCGACGATCGGGCCGACAAGCCCGGCCTGCAAAGGGATGTGTTCAAAACCCAAGAATTGATCGGCAACATCCATTTGGAGCAAGGTAAGCTCGACGCCGCGCAGCGCAGCTTCGAGGCTGCGCTCGCCATTGCCGAGTCGCTGGCGGCGGCCGATCCGACAAGCGCCTTGGCGCAGAGCGAGTTGAGCGTGCAGCACGACCACCTTGGGGACGTGTTCGAAGCGCAAGGACAGAGGGACGCGGCGCTCGCGGAATATCGCGAGGCTTTGGACGTGCGCACGACCCTGGCGGCTGCCGACCTCACCAACGCTCAGGCGCAGCGGGACCTGTCGCTCAGCCATGCAACGAGTGGGCGACGTCTTGCGCAAGCAAGCGCGATGGCAGGAGGCGCTGGTCGAGCTGAGGCTTCGCTCGCGATCGCGCAGCGGCTTGCCGACGACGAGCCAGCCGATCGCGCAGTGGCAGGAGGAGCTGGCGATCGCCCATCGCGATGTAGCCCATGTGCTGGATGCGCGAGGGCCGATCCGACGAGGCACTAGCGGCTTACGAGGCCGCGCTGAGGATGGTCGAAGCGCTGGCCAGGGCCGAGCCGTCCGACGTCGAAACGCAAGGGAACCTGCTGGCCGCTACTCGGACCTGGGGCTCTCACAGGAACGCAATGGAAGGCGGGCTGAGGCGCAGCGCAGCTACTGTGAAGCCAAGACCGTCGTCCTGGCGCTTGCCGATCTTCAGCCCGACAGCGAGGAGTGGCGAGAGCGCAGCATCTGGGTCGAGCAACGGCTGCAGGCGACGCAGGACGGCGAGCCTGCACCCTGCTGATCGCTGCCAATGGCTACTAGAGCAGGATGGGAGGGAGCCATGTCAGGTGAGGTACATGCGGATCGGACAGTGCCGCGCGAGCAATCGAACGGCGAGCTTGGAAATGCCGCGATCGGGACCGAGGCGAAGTTGAGGTCGTTGGCGTCACTGGTCAGTCTGTTTTCGGTTCCGGCGTTGGTGGCCATCGGGCTGCCGCAGGCAACTGCTGCTCAGCCCTTCGACGAGGCCTCGTTCAATACGTTAGACGCGATCCGCCTGAATTTTCTGGGCCCCTGCAATAGCAAACCAAGCGGTCAGGCGGGCTGCTGGATAACCCCGGGTTCGAATCTAGATCGCCTCGCCTTTCAGTTGAGCCAGAATATGCCAGCGGGAGTGGTTTCGGCAGCGCCGGCTGCCGTGACGCCGCAAGCCGAAGGCGGTTTGGCGGTCGAACGTCGCCTGCAGGCGGTTCGCGTATCCAAGGTACGCAGCCGGGAACCCGGGCCAGTTCGGGCCATCCGTGCCTCCTACACCGGCGACCAACTCGTAGCCGACAAAGGCCAATTGCAGCTCCCGCCCGCGGCCGGTGCAACCCCCGAGATCGTGATCAGCCAGGCGCAGGGCTTCAGCGTGTTCGTCAGCGCCGGCGCCACGGCCCTGAACCACCACAACAATCGCTTCGAGGACGGGTATGAAGCGCAGCTGCCCAGCGTGACCGCCGGCGCCGACTACTGGATTAACCCGCGGCTGCTGGGCGGAATTGCCTTCAACTACACGAATTTCGACGGCACCTATGATGACTCGCGGCGGGTTTGACAAAAACATTTTCAGTCCGACGCTATACGCGACGTACCTGCCGTTCGATGGCGCCTTCGTCAGCGCCGTTCTCGGCTACGCTCGGAGCGAGAACTCCAATAATCGCAACGTGGTCGTCCCTACGGCCGACGAGCCGGTCACACCAGGCCATACGTCAGCTGACTATTCCGAAAATCTATACTCGGCCAGGGTCCACGCCGGTTACGATTACCCTATCGACAACTTCACCATCGGCCCGCGCCTCGGGTTCGCCTACGGGCATTCCCAGGTCGACAGCTTCACCGAGGACGGGAACACAGGGGCCGAGCTGCGCTACTCGGGTCTCGATCAGACCTCGGTGCAGACCAGCCTCGGCGCCGCGGCGGCCCTCGCTATCGCGATCCCGAACGGGGTGCTGCTGCCGCAGGCGAGCGTCTCCTGGGTGCACGAATACGCCGATGATGCGCGCAACATCGATGCCCGTTTCGTCGACGCGCCCGGGAGTCCGACCTTCACCTTTCAGCGGGAAAAGCCGGCGCGGGACTGGGCGAACATTGCGCTGGGGGTGTCGGCATCGTTCGTCAACGGGATGCAGCCGTTCGCTCAGTTCGTGACCGTCCAGGGCAACGACAACTTCGTCAGCTACGGCGGCACCGCGGGGCTGCGCTTCAGCTTCTAGAGCGCGGGGGCGCTCTCGGTTGCCAGTTGACGCTGCTCGCCGGCCTCTTCCATGATGCGGGTCCGGGGGAGAGCGGCCGGCGCGCGGGCGAAGTCGCCGCCCGCGGGCCGCAGCCAACGACAACCGGAGGCACTTGCTGGAGAGGGAGGACTGGCATGACCAGGCGCAACGATACCCATGGCCTGATGCTGCCCGGATCAGCGCTGTCGCGGCGCGGCTTCATCGAGCGGGCGGGTGCGGCGACCGCGGCGAGCGCTGCCTTCCTGCTCGCGACCACGGCGCTGCGCGCCCAGGCGGGGCCGCTCAAGATCGGCTCGCTGGGGCCGTTCACCGGGCCCGCGAGCCGCACCGGCGACGAGATCAAGAACGGCGTCGCGCTCGCGCTCGAGGACGGCAAGGCCGAGGGCGACCTGCCGCTGACGATCGATGGTCAAGAGCGCGAAGTCGAGATCGTCTGGATCGACAGCCAGTCCAGCCCCGAGAAGGCGGTCAAGGCGGTGACCGACGCGATCACCCGCCAGGGCGTCGAGTTCATCTGCAACGGTTGGCATTCCTCGGTCGCGATGGCGCTGATCGACGCCGAGGTGCCCTACAAGATCATCCAGCTCGGCAACCTCGGCGAGTTGCAGTACATCTCGGAGAAGATCAACAGCGATCCGCAGAAGTACCGCGGCTGGTTCAAGGGCTGGCCGGCGCCGCCCAAGCTTGCCGGCCTGTACGGCCCGCCGCTCCAGCACTTCATCGAAGCGGGCACCTGGCAGCCGAAGAACATGAAGGCCGCGATCCTGGTCGAGGATACCGACTTCGGCCGCGGCTGGGGCGAGGCGATCATCGAGAGCCTGGGCAAGGCGGGCTTCGAGGTCCTGCCCTACGACGTGACCGCGCTCGAGGAGACCGAGTTCACGCCGCTGCTGACCAAGTACAAGGCGCAGCAGGTATCGCTGGTCGGCATGACCTCGACCGGCAACGTCAGCGCGTCGAACTTCGTCAAGCAGTTCCACCAGCAGAAGCTGCCGGCGCTCCTGATCGCGCACGGGCTGGGCTGGTTCAGCGAGTGGTACGAGCTGACCGGCGAGGCCTCCAACTACGCGATCGCGATCGATTCGCCGCAGGTGATCGCCGATTTCCAGCGCGACTGGGTCAAGCGCTACAACGAGAGGTTCGGGATCGAGCCCGGGATCGCGGCGAGCGGGATCGCCTACGACTACGTCCGGATGGCGCTCAAGGTCCTGAACAAGGCCGGCAAGCTCGACTTCGACACGCTGGTCGAGACCATCTACGAGACGCCCTACAAGGGGGTCTGGAACGTCTACAAGTTCCCCCGGGAGGCGAACGAGAACGCGCTCGCCCCGAATGAGGTCGAGGTCGGGCCGTTCATGGAGGGTTTCTTCTTCCCGACGGTCCAGCTGATCGACGGCAAGGCCCAGGTGATCTGGCCGAGCGAGCACGCCGCGGCCGAATTCCAGGTGCCGCCCTGGCTGAAGGCGTGAGCCGCCGCGGCGGCGTGGGCTCCGGCCTGCCCCGCCGCACCGGCCCGGCGACCCCGGACCCGCCGGGCCGGTGAGCCCGCCGCTGCTCGCGGTCGAGGCGCTGGCCAAGCGCTTCGGCGGCATCGTCGTGCTGGACGGGGTCTCGCTCGCGGTCGAGCGCGGCCAGATCCACGGCGTGATCGGCCCGAACGGCGCCGGCAAGACCACGCTGTTCAACGTCATCAACGGCATCTACACCGCGAGCAGCGGCCGGGTCGTCTTCAAGCAGCGCGAGATCACCAACCGCAAGGTCAGCGAGATCGCGAGCCGGGGGCTCGGGCGCACCTTCCAGGTCGCGCGCGTGTTCAACGAGATGAGCTTGATCGACAACCTGGTGGTGCCGACGATCCCGAGCGGCATGCCGCGGCGCGAGGCCGAGCGCCGCGGGCTCGAGCTACTGGAGCTGGCCGGGCTCGCCGAGCTCAGGAACGAGGTCGCGGTCGAGATCTCGGGCGGCCAGAAGAAGCTGCTCGAGTTCCTGCGCACGCTGATGTTCGATCCCGAGCTGATCCTGCTCGACGAGCCGTTCGGCGGCATCAACCCGGCCCTGATCGAGCGGCTGACCGGGCTGGTCCAGGCCCTCAACCGCGAGCAGGGCAAGACTTTCCTTCTGATCAGCCACGAGATGCCCCAGGTGATGCGCCTGTGCGCGACCGTGACCGTGCTCGCGGCCGGCAAAACCATTGCCTTCGGCCCGCCGGCCGAGGTCCGCCGCGACCCGGCGGTGATCGAGGCCTACCTAGGGCATTGAGGCCGCCGCAACGGGCGGCGTTCAGGGCTTGCCGACCCGGAGCGTGAACGGCACCCGGCCGCCCTCGGAATCGACCACGTAGATCTTGACCTTGGGCAGGATCCGCTCCATCGCTTCGAGGTAGAGCCTCGAGCGCGTGATCTCGGGCGCTTTGCGGTACTCGCCGAGCAGGGCCAGGAAGCGGTCGGTGTCGCCGATCGCCTCGGCGATCCGCTGCTGCCGGTATGCCTTGGCCTCGCGCACGACCGCATCGGCCTCGCCGCGCGCCTTCGGGATCTGGTTGTTGGCATACATCCGGGCCTCGTTCCGGCTCTTCTCGCGATCGGCCATCGCGTCGGTCACTTCCTGGAACGCGGTCGCGACCGACGGGTCGAGCGTGATCGTCATGATGTTCGAGGAGGTCAGCTGGATGCCGCTCTGATAGCGGTCGAGCATCGCCTGGGTTTCGGTCTTGACCCTCTCCTGGAGCGCCAGGCGGCCGGTGGTCAGCAGGTCGTCGACCGCCATGCCGATCGCGGTCTCGGTCAGCACGGTCTCGGCGAGGTTGCCGATCAGCGTCTGCGGGTCCTCGATCCGGAACAGGTAGTCGGCCGGGTTGCGGATCACGTACTGGAGCACGAGCGCGACGCTCAGAAGGTTGGTGTCGCCGGTCATCAGCGGCATGCCGATGACCGCGGTCTGCTCGCCCGCGGGCAGCTCGAAGCCGACCCCGGTCTTCATCACGCTCTTGGTCCGGACCACGTCCACCCGGTCGATCGGCCAGGGCAGGCGGTAGTGCATGCCGGGGCCGACCCGCGCCTCGATGGCGCCGAACCGGCGGACCACGCCCTGCTGGTCGGTATCGACCAGGTAGAAGCCGCTGCCGAGCCAGCCGGCCAGCAGCAGCAGAGCCACGGCCGCGAGGCCGCTGCGCAGCAGCGCCGGCGAGGGCCGCCAGCGAGCGCTCGGGACAGCGGCCAGATCGCTCATCGCGCGACCTCGGCCGGCCCGGGCTGGTCGGCCGCCAGGTTGTCCCGCGCCGGCGCCGGCGCGCCGGGCCCGATGCCGGGGCCGTCGGCCGCGCCATCGTTGCGCAGCATCTCGAGCACCTCGGCGCCGGCCGGCAGGAACAGCGTGGTCCGCTCGTCCAGCACCGCCTCGTAGGCCTGAAGCGTCCGCAGGAACTTATAGAAGGGCGCATCGGCGCCGAACGCATCGGCGTAGATCCGCATCGCCTCGGCATCGCCCTCGGCCCGCACCCGGGCGGCTTCCTTGTAAGCCTCAGCCGCGATCGTCGTCTTCTCCGCCTCGGCCTCCGCGATCATCCGGCTCGCATCGCGCTCGCCCTCGGACCGGTACTGCCGGGCGATCTTGCCGCGTTCGGCCTTCATGCGCTCGAACACGCCGGCCTGGTTCTGCGCGGGCAGCGCGAGCTGGCGGACGTCGACGTTCAGGACCTCGATGCCGTAGGCCGGGAGCGCGTAGGCCTGCGACCGCAGCCTGCACCTGGGCAACCAAGTCCCGGAACCGGCTGGCCTGGTCGCCCGACGAGACCAGCGAGACGAAGGGATAGTCGCCGAGCGCGGCGCCGATCTCGGCGAGCACGACGTCGGCCAGCTGGACCTCGGCGCTGGCGCGGGTCGCGAGCGTCTCGAGAAACCGTGCCGGATCGGCGATCCGCCAGAGCGCAAGGCTCTCGATCACGACGTTCTTCTTGTCCTCGGTCAGGTACTCGGCCTCGGCGGGCCTGGAATAGAGCAGGCTCCGGTCGACGGCCACGACCCGCTCGAACGGCAGCTTCAGATGCAGGCCCGGCGCATCGACGACGCGCTGCACCCGACCGAAGCGGGTCACAACCCCGGACTTGGTCACATCGACCGTGAACAGCGCCGCCCATGCCGCCCAGAGCGCGAGGGCGCCGAGCGCCAGCAGCAGCGTCCGGCGCCTTCTGCTCGAGGCCCTGGGCGTGGTCGTGGCCATCACTTGGGGCTCGCCCCGAACGGCTCCAGCAGCCAGAGGTCGAGGTCCTTCAGGTCGTCGGCACCGGGGCGGACGAACTTCTGCACGCCCGGTAGTGCTGCCTCGGCGGTCTCGAGCTGAAGCCGGAAACGGGTCAGCTCGGGCGCCTGCCGATAGGCGTCGACCTTGAGCTCGAACCCGGCGGCGTCGCCCTCGGCGTGCCGGACGCGTGCGCTCTGGAAGGCCTTGGCGGCCTCGATCCTGGCGGCCGCCTCGCCCACGGCCTGATTGACCTTCTCGACCGCGAAGGTCTCAGCCCGGTTGATCGTCCGCAGCTTGTCCTCCTGCGCGCTCGCGACGTCGCGAAACGCGTCGTGAACCTCCTCCGGCGGATGCACGTAGAGGAGGCGCACCGACAACAGCTCGAGCCCGGCGCCATAGCTGTCGAGGCGCGCCTGCACGCGGTCCTGGACCTGCTGCTCGATCGCGCCGCGGTCGGTCGTGTAGACGGCATCGATCGCGCCGGTCGCGACGATCGCGCGCAGCGCGGCGAGCGTGAGGCTGCGCACCAGCGCCTCGGGCTCGGCCAACCGATAGGCGAACGCGACCGATCCTCGACCCGGTACTGGACGCTGAAACGGACGTCGATGAAGTTGCCATCGCCGGTCAAAAGGAAGGATTCCTCCGGCACGCTCTGCTTCTCGAACCAGAAGCCGGTCGACTTGATCGCGTTCGGCACCGGGTTCGAGGGCCCGCCGACGGTCAAAAGGTTGCGCGCGAGCGTCCGGACGCCGAGGTCGGCGGGGCTGCGAAAGCCGAGCTCGGCCCGGCGCACGAGATCAGTCGGCACGATCCGGTGGCTCTCGAACGGCCAGGGCAGCCGGTAATGCAGGCCGGGCGCCAGATCGGCGGCCGTGACCCGGCCAAAGCGCAGCTCGATGCCGCGCTCGCCCGGCTGGACGCTGAACAGGCCGCTGCCCAGGTACAGCAGCACGAGCGCGGCGAGTGCCCCGACCTTGAGCCGCGTCGCGCTGAGGCGGATGCCGGACAGGCCAACCACCCGATCGCGCAGCCAGCGCCACTCGGCCGGCACCGGCGTGCGACGCAGGCTGAACAGCAACAGCGTCAGCAGCAGCAGGCCGCCCGCGACCTTGAGCGGCTCCGGGACGAAGCCGGTCGCGGTGCCGAAGGTCGCGCGCGGGTCGATCGCCAGCGCCTGGTAAGTCCAGTTCAGCGCGAACCCGGCGAGCAGGCTCATCACCGCGATGCTGGCGAGGTAGAGCATCAGCACCCGCGCGCCGAGGAACTTCAGCAGAACGGTGATGCTGCTGATGCTGGTCGCCGGTCCGGCCAACAGAAACACCAGCGCAGCACCGGGATTGAACCCGCTCATGACCAAGGTCGCCATGACCGGGGTGGCCGCAGACGCGCAGGTGTACATCGGGATGCCGATCACCAGCATCAGCAGCATCGAGGCGAGCGGATCGTTCAGATAGCGCTCGAACACATCGGGCGGCAGCGAGGCGGCGAGAACTCCGGACAGCACGATGCCGAGCACCAGCCAATGACCGATCTCGTCCAAGAGGTCGCGAAACGCGTAGCCGTAGATCGCGCGCAGCGTCTGCACGGGCGGCGCTCCGGCCGGGGCCGGCGTGGGCCCGAACCAGGTCGCGTGGTCATGGTGGTGGTCGTGGCCGTGATCCGGGCCACCCTCGTGCTCGCAGCAGCGTTCGGGCGCGGCGGGCGCCGCGTTGACCGCGAGGGCATCTGAAGCGGGCGTCCTGGACGGTCGGCGTTCGCCGAACAGATTGGTCGCAAGCCCGGCCGTGATCGCCGTGACCAGCGCGGTGACCGGGCGGAAGATCGTGATCACCGGGTCCATCAGCGCGTAGCTCAGGCTGATCGAATCGACCCCGGTCTCCGGCGTCGAGATCAGGAACGCGACGGTGGCGCCCTTGGTCGCGCCCTGCCGGCGCAACCCCAGCGCAGTCGGCAGCACGCCGCAGGAGCAGAGCGGCAGCGGCGCGCCGATCGCGGACGCCCAGAGCACGGATTTGACGTTGCCGGTGCCGAAGAAGCGCAGCAGGGTCCGCGCCGGCACCAGGACCGCGAGCACGCCCGCGAGCGCAAAGCCGAACAGCAGGAAGACCGCGGCTTCCTTGACGATCCACCAGGTCTGAAGCGCGACCTGGAGCAGGAAATCGACCATCCGGTCCCCCGGGGACCCGGCTGGAGGCCACCGAGCGCGGCCTCCAGCCGGCGACCCGTCAGCGTTGCTACTGCGGCAGGTACTTCTTCTCCAACACGCACGCGACCGAGTACTGCGGGTCGACCACGTTGGCGATCTCGATGCTGGCGGCCTGGCCCAGCAGCTGGAGCGCCTCGTACTTGTCGTAGCCGTGGTCCTCGACCAGCAGGTTGACCATGTCGGCGCACGCGATCCGGAGCGCGTCCATCAGCGGCCGGGTGCTGCCGATCGTCATGATCACCTCGTCGTTCTCGAGCCGGGGCCAGTTGATCTTCTTGCCCTTGATCAGATCGACGGTGAAGGTGACGTCGAACGACGTCTCGATCGCGGCGCCGTCGATCTCGCCGTCACCCTGGGCGGCGTGGCCGTCGCCGAGCATGAACAGCGCCCCCGGCTCGAACACCGGGAATTGCATGGTCACGCCCTCGACCACCTCGTTGAAGTCCATGTTGGCGCCGTGCGGCCCGGGGGTCAGCGAGCTCCAGCATTCCTTGCCGGGAGGCGCGGTGCCGATCGTGCCGAAGAACGGCCGCAAGGGCACCTCGACCTTGCCGATCTTGCTGTTCGGCAGATCGAGCATGCCGACGTTCCGTTCGGCATCGAGCTTCCAGATGAACAGCTTGTCCGGCACCGGGTCGGTGATCATCGCGGTCTTGTACTCGGGTGCCAGCGCGCCGAAGAACGGGATCGAGGCGCCCCAGCCGAAATCGCGGTTCAGGCTGATGTCGTCGATCCGGACCACGAGCGTGTCGCCGGGCTCAGCACCTTCGATGTAGAACGGTCCGGTCTGCGGGTTGACCGCCGACAGGTCGAGCTTGGACATCACGGTCTTGTCGGTGACCGAGAACACGTCGTTGGACGCGTCGCGCGTGCTGGTCTTGACCGTGTCGCCCGGGTTGATGCGGGCGGCCGGCGGGTGCGAGAAGCAGTAGGTGAAATAGACGGTGTCGCCGGGATCGTACTCGACCTCGGCCGCCAGCGCGGGCCCGCTCAGCAGCGCGGCCGCTGCCAGGATGGGCAGGGTCGTGGTCACGAATCTGCCTGAAACGAACATTGCTCAACTCCCCCTTCTTGGTTCTTTTGCCAAAGTCTGGCCGCTGATGCGGCTCGGTTGCGATCGTCAGCGCATCGGCATCTCCTCCTCGGCTGGCCCGGCGGCGGTCCCCGACGCGCCGGGCTGGTCATAGTGATGGCTGTCGTAGAGCAGCCCGAACAGCTCGGAATTCGCCGGCAGGACCATGGTCGTGTCCGGCTTCACGAACTTCCGAGTTGCCTCCATCGTCCGCATGAACCGGTAGTACTCCGGTGCCTTGCCCAGCGCCTCGGCATAGATCCTGGCCGCGTCGGCGTCGCCCTGGCCGCGATGCTGCTGGCTCACCTTGTAGGCCTCGGAGAGCAGCCGGCTCCGCTCCTGGTCCGCGGCCGCCCGGATCTTCAGGCCCTCCTCCTCGCCTTCGGAGCGATACTTCATGCTGATGCGCGCACGCTCGGACTTCATGCGCGCGTAGACCCGCAGCCGGTTGCGATCGGGGAAGTCGAACCGCTGCAGCTGGACGTCGACCACCTCGATGCCATAGTCGCGCCGCGCTGCCGCGCGCAGCGTGCCGGTGACCCGCTCGAGCACGTCCTCGGCCTGATACGCGCCGGGCTCGACCGAAACGAACGCGGTCAACGGGTTGCGTCCGATCGCAGCGCCTAGCTCGGCGAACAGGATGTCGCTCAGGCGGGCTTCGGCGCCGGTCCGGTCGAACACGGTCTCGAAGAACCGGCGCGGCTCGGCGATCCGCCAGAGGATCACGCTCGAGGCGACGACCGCGGTCTTTTCCAGGGTCAGGAACTCGGACAGCGGCGGCGCGTAGACGAACAGCCGGCGGTCGAACTGGTTGACGTTCTGGTAGGGAAACTTGAGGCCGAGGCCCGGTTCGGTCACGACCTGGACCGGCTCGCCGAACTGGGTGACGACGGCGTACTCGGCCTCGTCGACGACGAAGAAGCAGAACGGCACGAGCACGAGGACCGCCGCCGCGAGCGCGCTCAGGACGATCGTCCGCAGCCGCGCGCGAGCCCCTCCTGGTCGGCCGTCGTGATCCCGGGACGGCTGCATGCGCCCCCTCTGTCCTGACCGGCGCAGTTTGGAGCAGCCGAGGCAGCGGGACAAGCTGATCCTTGGCCGCGCGGGGGCGATTTGGGAGTTGATTCCGCGCGCCGCGATGCCTTTATTGTCATGGCCGCCTGGCCCGGTCGGCGACCGTGCCAGGCGGAAGCTGCCATTCACCACACCGGTTTTGATCGCGTGCATCCAGCCTCGCTGTTCCACCCGGCGGTCGCCGCCTGGTTCGAGCGCAGCTTTGCGGCGCCAACCGCGGCGCAGGCCGAGGCGTGGCCTGCGATTCAGGCCGGCCGGCATACGCTGATCGCGGCCCCGACGGGCTCGGGCAAGACGCTCGCGGCCTTTCTCGCGGCGATCGACGCGCTGCTCCGCCAAGGGCTCGAGGGCCGGCTCGCCGACCAGACCCAGGTCGTCTACGTATCGCCGCTCAAGGCGCTCTCGAACGACATCCAGCGCAACCTGGAAGCGCCGCTCGCCGGGATCCGCGACGCGCTCCGCGCCCAGGGCCTGCCGGACGTCGAGATCCGGACCTGGGTGCGCACCGGCGACACCCCGTCCGGCGAGCGCGAGCGCATGCGCCGCAGCCCGCCGCACATCGTCGTGACCACCCCGGAGTCGCTCTACATCCTGCTCGGCTCGCAATCTGGGCGCGGGATGCTCGAGACCACCCGGACCGTGATCGTCGACGAGATCCACGCGCTAGCCCCGAACAAACGCGGCGCCCACCTGGCGCTCTCGCTCGAGCGCCTGGAAGCGCTCTGCGGCGAGCGGTTGCTACGGATTGGCCTGTCGGCGACCCAAAAACCGATCGAGGCCGTCGCGCGGTTTCTGGTCGGCACGGGGGGCGACCAGTGCACCGTCATCGACAGCGGCCACCGCCGGGCGCGCGACCTCGCGCTGGAAGTGCCCGCCGCGCCGCTCGAGGCGGTGATGTCGGCCGACGTCTGGCAGCAGGTCTACGACCGCGTGACCCAGCTGATCGTGGCCCATCGCACGACCCTGATCTTCGTCAACACCCGCCGGCTGGCCGAGCGGGTGACCCGCCAGCTGTCGGAGCGCCTGGGCGAGCGCGAGGTCGCCGCGCACCACGGCAGCCTCGCCAAGGAGCAGCGGCTGGACGCCGAGCAGCGGCTCAAGCGCGGCCAGCTGAAGGCGCTGGTGGCGACCGCCTCGCTCGAGCTCGGGATCGACATCGGCGAGGTCGACCTGGTCTGCCAGATCGGCTCGCCGCGCTCGATCGCGAGCTTTCTGCAGCGGGTCGGGCGCTCGGGGCACTCGATCGACGGGACGCCCAAAGGCCGGCTGTTTCCGCTCTCGCGCGACGAGCTGGTCGAGTGCGCCGCGCTGCTCGAGAGCGTCGCCGGCGGCGAGCTCGACCGGCTGCAGATTCCCGAGCGGCCGCTGGACGTGCTGGCGCAACAGATCGTGGCCGAGGTCGCCGCCAAGGAATGGCCGGAGGACGAGCTCTATGCCCTGTTCCGGCGCGCCTGGCCGTACCGCGGGCTGGCGCGGCAGGATTTCGCGGCCGTGGTCGCCATGCTGGCGGAGGGCTTCAGCACCCGGCGCGGACGACGCGGCGCGCTGATCCATCACGACGCCGTCAACCGCGTGCTGCGCGGCCGGCGCGGGGCCCGGCTGACCGCGCTGACCTCGGGCGGCACGATCCCGGATACCGCCGACTATCAGGTGCTGCTGGAGCCGGAAATTCAGGTGATCGGGACCGTGAACGAGGACTTCGCGGTCGAGAGCATGGCCGGCGACATCTTCCAGCTCGGCAACGCGTCCTACCGCATTCTGCGGGTCGAGCGCGGCGTCGTCCGGGTCGAGGACGCGCACGGCCAGCCGCCGACGATCCCGTTCTGGCTGGGCGAGGCGCCCGGGCGCAGCGACGAACTGTCGGCGGCGGTCTCGCGTCTGAGGGCGGAGGTCGCCGCGCGCGTGGCCGATGACCCGGCGGGCGGAAGCGCGCTGCGCTGGCTGGTCGAGGAGCTCGGGATCGACGAGCCGGCCGCCGTCCAGCTGGTCGACTATCTGGCCGCGGCGCATGCGGTCCTGGGCTGTCTGCCAACTCAGGACCAGATCGTGCTCGAGCGCTTCTTCGACGAAGTCGGCGGCATGCAGCTGGTGATCCATTCGCCGTTCGGCAGCCGGCTCAACCGGGCCTGGGGGCTGGCGCTGCGCAAGCGCTTCTGCCGCAAGTTCAATTTCGAGCTGCAGGCGGCCGCGACCGAGGACGACATCGTGCTGTCGCTCACCACCGCGCACAGCTTCGAGCTCGCCGAGGTCCAGCACTACCTGCATTCGGCGAGCGTCCGGCCGCTCCTGATCCAGGCGCTGCTCGATGCGCCGATGTTCATCACCCGCTGGCGCTGGGTCGCGGCCGTGGCGCTCGCGCTGCCGCGCTTCCGCGGCGGCCGCAAGGTCCCGCCGCAGCTCGCGCGCATGGCGGCGGAGGACCTGATCGCGGCGATCTTCCCGGACCAGATCGCGTGCCTGGAGAACCTGGTCGGCGAGCGCGAGGTGCCCGATCATCCGCTGGTCGGGCAGGCGATCGCCGACTGCCTGCACGACGCGATGGACATCGAAGGTCTGGAGCGGCTGCTGGCTGGGCTCGAGTTCGGGCGCGATCCGGGTCGTCGCGCGCGATCTGACCGAGCCCTCGCCGCTCGCCCTCGAGGTGCTGTCCGCCCGGCCCTACGCCTATCTCGACGATGCGCCGCTCGAGGAGCGCCGGACCCAGGCCGTGATGGCCCGGCGCTGGCTCGCGCCGGAGGCCGCCGCCGACCTCGGCCGGCTCGATCCCGAGGCGATCGCGCGCGTGCGCTCCGAAGCCTGGCCCGATGCCGCCAACGCGGACGAGCTGCACGACGCGCTGGTCTGGCTCGGTTTTCTAAGCGCCGACGAAGCGCAGGCGGTGCCGGGCTGGAACGACTGGCTGAGCGCGCTGGCGGGCGAGCGGCGCGTGACCCGGCTGCAGGCGCCGGCTGCGACGCTCTGGGTCGCCGCCGAACGGCTGCCGCAGTTCCAGGCGCTCTGGCCCGCTGCCAGCTTCCAGCCCGCGATCGCCGCTCCGGCCGCGCACGCCGCGCGCGCATGGGCGGGCGACGAGGCGCTGGCCGAGATCGTGCGCGGCCGTCTGGAGGGCCTGGGGCCGGTCATGGCGGCGGCGCTCGCAGCACCGCTCGGGCTCGAGCCGGGCGGGATCGCCTCGGCACTCGCAGCACTCGAGGTCGAGGGCTTCGCGCTACGCGGCCGCTTCACGCGCTGGTGCTGCGGCCGACGAATGGTGCGAGCGCCGCCTGCTCGCCCGAATTCACGGCTACACGGTCAAGCGCCTGCGCGCCGAGATCGAGCCGGTCGCCGCGCGCGACTTCCTGCGCTTCCTGCTCGGCTGGCAGCACGCGATCGCCGAGACCCGGATGCAGGGGCCCGACGCGCTCGAGGTCGTGGTCGCCCAGCTCGAAGGCTTCGAGGCCCCGGCCGGCGCCTGGGAGACCGAGATCCTGCCAGCGCGCCTTGCCGAATACGAGCCGAGCTGGCTGGACGAGCAGTGCTTGGCCGGCCGGATCACCTGGGCGCGGCTCAGCGCCCGCAACGCCCGCCCGAACGGCGGCGAGCGCGCCGTGTCGCCGGTCCGCTCGACGCCGATCACGCTGCTCGCGCGCCGGCATGCCCCGCTCTGGGGGTCGCTGTCGCCGGCGCCGGACGCGGTCCAGCCAAGCCGCCGGGCGCAGCTGGTCGCCGACTGCATCCGGGCGCGGGGCGCGTCGTTCTTCGACGAGCTGGTCGAGGGCAGCGGCCTGTTGCGCGCCCAGGTCGAGGAGGCGCTGGCCGAACTGGTGGCGTTCGGGCTCGTGAACTCGGACAGCTTCGGCGGCCTGCGCGCGCTGCTGGTGCCGTCGGACCGGCGCCGGCCCGGCACCGGTGGCCGGCGGCGGCGGCGCTCGCTGCTGTTCGGCATGGAGGATGCCGGCCGCTGGGCGCTCGCGCACCGGGCACGGGCTGCGCAGCCCGGGCCGCACGCTGCGCCCGAGGCGGTCGAGCATGTCGCGCGCCGATTGCTGCTCCGTTACGGCGTCGTGTTCTGGCGCCTGCTCGAGCGCGAAGCCGACTGGCTGCCGCCCTGGCGCGACCTGCTGCGGGTCTACCGCCGGCTCGAGGCCCGCGGCGAGATCCGGGGCGGCCGGTTCGTCGCCGGCTTCTCGGGCGAGCAGTTCGCGCTGCCGGACGCGATCGGGATGCTGCGCGAGGCCCGGCGCAAGCCGGCCTCTGAGGCCTGGGTGTCGCTGTCCGGCGCCGATCCGCTCAACCTCGTCGGCATCCTGACGCCGGGGCCCAAGCTCGCCGCGCTGACCGGCAACCGCGTGCTCTACCGTAACGGCCTGCCGGTCGCGCTGCTCGCGGCCGGCGAGGTGCAGTTTCTCGAGCCGCTCGAGCCGGCTGCCCAGTGGCCGGCGCGTAAAGCCTTGCTGCGCAGCGCGGCGCCGGGTCCGCTGGTCGATCTGGCCTGAGATTCTCTGCGCAGCTCGCAGCCTGCGGCTCAGTGCTGGCAGTGCGGGCAGAAGTACGCGCGCCGGCCGCCGATCGTCGCCTGGGCAAGGCCGGCGCGGCAGCAGGGACACCGTCGATTCGGGCCACGGCGGCGCAGCAGCCATGATCTCGGGACCTGCTCGGGGTCGGCGCGGCGTTCGATCGCGAGCCGCAGCACGTGGCGCATCGCCCGATGCAGCCGCGCGAGATCGTGCCCGTCGAGACCACGGACTTCGCGGCCTGGGTGGAGTTGCGCCTGGAACAGGATCTCGTCGCTGTAGACGTTCCCGATCCCGGCGAGCAGGCTCTGATCCATCAGCGCGGACTTGAGCGCGCCGCGCCGTCCAGCCAGCAGCCGCTCGAGCCCGGCCGGCTCGATCTCGAGCGCATCCGGACCCAGGTCCCGGTCCGCGACAAAGCTGTCGGGATCGCTCGCCACCGCGATCTCGCCCAGGCGCCGCTGCCAGATCCCGGCCAGCCGGTAGCCGTTGGCGAATGCGATCGACAGCCGGGTATGGCGCGGCGCGCCATCGGCCCGTTTGGCGTAGTCGAGCCGGCCGGTCATGCCAAAATGCAGGGCAAGCCAAGGGCCGCGGCTCAGCTCGATCAGCAGATGCTTGCCGTGCCGCCGGGTCGCGTTGAGCTGGCCACCCTCGAGCCGGGAGCGCAGGCTCCTGGGCGCCACGGCCTTCAGCATCCGCGGCGCGCCGATCTCGACCTTCTCGACCTCCTGGTGGAGCGACGTGGCGTCGACGTATTGCCGATACACTTCGACGTCCGGGAGTTCGGGCATTAAGCCGCGCCCTTTCTCGACATTCTTGCCGGTGTGAATAATCGCGACGGTTGGGAATGGTTCCGCGCGGCGGGTGGACGGGATCGGCAGGGCTGGTCACGGGGCAGTTGACAAAGGCACCGTAGGGATGCCCGTCTGTGCCCCCGGTGTGGGCCGGTTTGTGAAGAACGGAAACCATGGCGCTGGCGGTGATCGGGGCAGGCTTCGGGCGCACCGGGACACTGTCGCTCAGGGTCGCCCTGGAGCGGCTCGGGCTCGGGCCCTGCTATCACATGTACGAGGTGGTCCAGAATCCGGGCCATGTGGAGTTCTGGCAGCGCGCGACGGACGGCCAGGCGGTCGACTGGGACGAGCTCCTGGCAGGCTACGGCTCCGCGGTCGACTGGCCGGTCTGCAGCTTTTGGGCCGCGCTCGCGGCGCACTATCCGGACGCCAAGGTCATCCTCACCGTGCGCGATCCGGAACGCTGGTTCGCGAGCGCCTGGAGCACGATCTTCCCGCGGATCGTGCGGGCGGTGGCCGACGACGACGACGTTGGGCGGCAGCGGGCGCGGATGCAGCGCCAGCTGATCGTCGGGCAGACCTTCGGCGGCGACATCGAGAGCCCCGAGCACGTCAAGGACGTGTTTCTGCGCCACCTCGAGGCGGTCCAGCGCGGCCTGCCGCCGGAGCGGCTGCTGGTCTACGAGGTCAAGGACGGCTGGCAACCGCTCTGCTGCTTTCTAGGATTGCCGGTGCCGGAGGCTCCGTTCCCGCACGTCAACGCGACCGATGAGTTCCGCGCGCGCTTTCAGGCGTGAGCGCGCGACGGGCTCGCTGCGCGATCGGCCGCTGCCCCGATACGGGTTGCCGCCGCGTCCGGCCGAGCCTCTCGCGGTCCTGCACGGCGCTGCGCGGATGCCGTCTGACGCTGTTGTCGGACGCGGGCGGACGCGACGGCAACGGATCGAAAAAAAATCGTCGGTGTTGGCCGGCTGTTCACGGCTGAGGGCGGCTTTCGGCCTTGCCCAAGCCGAGGAACCTTCACATAATCGACCCGTTGAATAACCAAACGTTGGGGACAAGGGCGACCCCACAAGCAATGGTCAGGGGATGGGCGGGGGCGGCCTCGCCCGAGGCGGTGATGGTCGTTCGCGAGGGGTGATCAGATGCTCAAGGTAGGGTCATGGCCGGTGTGAGGCCTTCAGGGGGCCCCTGGGCCGTCGCACGCAGGGTCGCCGTCCGCTGCTGCACCGGCAGCCCGGCGGTCGCGGTCAAGGCGCAGCTCGCGACCGGCGCCATCATTTTCGGCCTGTCGACCTGGGTGACCGTAACCTCGGTCAGCTACATCGGCAGCCGGCATCTGCTCACCGATACCGCTCAGCACATCAAGAATCTCGAGCAGGCCTACGCCGATCTCAAATCCGAGTCCCAGCTGTCGACCGAGAGCTTCATCGAGCAGATCGATGAGCTCGAGGTGATCGGGCATCATCAGGAGGACGCGATTCGCGAGCTGGCCGAGATCCGCGACACCGTCGAGCGCCAGCTCAACTCGCGCGAGCGTCAGCTGATCACGCTCGCCGAGGAGCGGGATCGCGCCCGCGGGCGAGTTGGCGAGCTTCATCAGTCGCTCTCCGGGCTCCAGGAACAGCTGCAGGACGTGCTGACCGACCGGTCCGATTTGCGGGGTCGCCTGGACAGCGCCGAGCAGCGGCTCGCGGCCGCGAGCCAGCAACGCGACGCCGAGCGCCAGGTCGAGGTCGGCCTGCGTTGGCACGTCGCAAGGCTCGAGGACGAGGTTAAGGAGCTGCGCAGTCAGCGCGAGAATGCCCAGGTCTGGCTCAAGGACTGGGTGCTCGGCAGCACCGAGGCGCTCGAGCAGCTGTTCGGCGAGACCGGGATCGACATCGAAGCCCTGATCGCCCGCGCCGACCGCGCCGAGATGGGTCAAGGCGGACCGCTCCAGGTCGCGGGCCCGGACTCGCTCGGCGAGCGGCTGGCGCAGCTGGCGGCCGCCGACCCGATGCAGAACAATCTCCAGCGGCTGGCGGCCCTGCAGAAGCTCGCGCGCACGCTGCCGCTGTCGTCGCCGCTCGATCACTTCTATCTCACCAGCGGCCATGGCAAGCGGCGCGACCCGTTCACGCGTCAGTGGGCGTTCCACGCCGGCCTCGACCTCGGCGCGGCCTTGGGCAGCAAGGTCCTGGCGACCGCGCCCGGACGCGTGATCCATGCCGGCGCCAGCGGACCCTACGGCAACATGATCGAGATCGACCACGGCATGGGGGTGATCACCCGCTACGGCCATCTGAAGTCGCTGAGCGTCGCCGAGGGCGACGAGGTCCGCTTCCGGCAGGCGATCGGGGTGATCGGCAGCACCGGCCGGAGCACCTCACTCCATCTGCACTACGAGATCCGGATCGACGACGTCGCCTACGATCCCGCCCGCTTCCTGCATGCCGGCCGCTTCCTGGTCGGGATCTTCGCCAACACCGGCGACGGCGCGGGCGAGGAGGTCGCGGCCACGCCACCGAAGGGCTGAGCTCGCGAAGCCTGCCCGTCCCCGCGACAAGTCAGGCGGTCGGCGCCGGTCGCCGGCCGTAATACAGCATCACGGTGTGGGTCGCTTCGGCGAAGAACAGCCAGCGCTCGAGCGCGATGCCCGCAAGGCCACCTAGCGCGGCCAGCAGCGTCAGCGCGCCGGCCAGCATGCCGGAGGCGGGCAGCGCCAGCAGCGTCAGCACCAGCCCGCTGCCCAGCCCGAGCGCGAGGGCCAGCCGGCGGAGCTTGCGCGCGTGCTTGCGGCCGATCACGTAGCCCATCTCGCTCAGCAGGTAGTTCGTCTGGGTGTGCGGCGGCTCGACCATCCGCACCAGCCCGAGATGGCCAAGCCCGGTCGCGCTCTCGGGCGTGCCGAGCGGCTTTTCCCGCCCGAGCCTGCGCCACCCGAGAGCCTTGAGCCCGAAAGCGAGCACGGTCGCAAGCGCGGCGAGGCTGCCCGCGCCGGCGCGCGCCAGGCCGAACAGCGCGAGCCACAGGTGCAGCAGCAACGCTCCGCTCATCAGCGCAAAGGCGAGGTAGACCGGCGCGGTCAGCGGCTGATGCCATTCGCGGATCGGCTTCAGCGAGGCGTAGATCATGCCGGTGCACCAGACGGTGGCCAGCGCGCCGAGCGCCGCGAGCCCGCCCGGAATCACCAGCCAGAGGGCGTCGGGCTCGGAAAAGATCCAGCCGATGCCGAGGATCAGCGCCGGCGGAAAGGTCAGCAGCGCGACCGCGCCCTCGCGCGAGAGCCAGGATGAGCGCCATTGGCTGACCGCCCGCCAGGCCCGCTCGGGATGGCCGAGATGCAGGGTCGAGGACAAGAGGCCGAGCGTGATCAGCGCCAGCGCCAGCAGCAGCGCGCCGAGCTTGAACCACGAATTGGCCGGCAGCAGGCCGGCCCCGGCGCCGAGCAGGAACAGAAGACCATAACCCGCACCCGAGGCGGTGGTGAAGACAATGATCGAGGGCGCCGGATGCACCTCGGGCTCATTCCGAGAGCACGCGGTCCAGCCAGGCGAGAAAGCCGCCTTTTGCCTCGGCCGGCTCGAGGGCGGCGGGGGCGCCCAGATAGCCGGGCTCGGTTCGGCGCGGGCGCGGCGGCAGATATTTGTTGGTCGGTCGATAGCCCAACTCGGGCAGCAGATCGTAGCCGCCGCGCTCGGCGACCAGGCGCGAGACCGGCGCCGCAGGATCGGCGAGGTCGCCGAAATGCCGGGCGCCCGCCGGGCAGGTCCGGACGCACGCCGGCACCCGGTCGATTTCTTCCAAATTCTCGTTGTAGATACGGTCGATGCATAGCGTGCATTTCTTCATCACGCCGCGGTCGGCATCCATCTCGCGCGCGCCGTAGGGGCAGGCCCAGGCGCACAGCCCGCAGCCGATGCACAGCTCCTCGTCGACCAGCACGATGCCGTCCTCGACGCGCTTGTAGGAGGCGCCGGTCGGGCAGACCGTGACGCAGGCGGCATCCTCGCAATGCAGGCAGGACTTCGGGAAATGCACGGTCCGGCCGGCCGCGCCCTCGCCCACCTCGTAGCCGTGCACGCGGTTCAGCCAGGCGCCGCGTGCCGCGCTGCCGTAGGGGTCCTGGTCGGACAGCGGCGCCGGATAACCGCCGGTGTTCCATTCCTTGCAGTGGACGACGCACGCCTGGCAGCCCACGCAGGTGTCGAGATCGATCACCAGGCCCAGGCGACGCGCGGGGCGGGTCTCCGGCAGGCTGGTCATGGCCGGCGGCGGAACTCGAGCCCGAAGCGGGACACTTTGGGGGCCGGCGCCAGGCCGCGGGGCGGGCGGAGAGCTTCGAATTGCGGGGCGCAGGTGCCGGCCTCGGCGCCGGCGGCGGGCTCGATCCGCACCCGCAGATCGTACCAGGCCGCTTGGCCGGTCACCGGGTCGGCGTTGGCGTAGCGATAGCCGCCTTCGCGCTCGGGCAGAAGCTCGTCGATCAGGTGATTGAGCAGGAAGCCTTTTTGTGCCTCCGGCGCGTCGGTCGACAGGTTCCAGGCACCCGCGCGCTTGCCGATCGCGTTCCAGGTCCAGCAGGTGTTTGGATTGACCCCGTCGACCAGGCGGACCTGGGCCTTGATCCGGCCGTGCCGGCTGGTGATCCAGACCCAGCCGTCGTCCTCGACGCCGAGCGCTGCCGCCCGGGCGTGATGCAGATAGAGGCGGTTGCAGCCGTGGATCTGGCGCAGCCAGGCGTTCATCGAGCCCCAGGAATGGTACATCGCCATCGGCCGCTGGGTGATCGCGTGCAGCGGGAAGCGCTCGGGGTCCCCGGCGCGATCCTCGAACGGCGGATACCAGAACGGCAGCGGGTCGAAATAGGCCCGGATGCGCGCGCGCTGATGCTCGGGCGGCTGCACCGGGCCATGGCCCTGCGCCGCGAGCCGGAACTTCTGCAGCACCTCGCTGTAAAGCTGGAGCGTGATCGGCTCGGCCTTGACGATGAAGCCCATCCGCACCGCATAGTCGAGGTAGGCCCGGTTGGCATGCTTGAAGTAGCGGGCCTCGGGCGGGATTTGGCCCTGCCAGAAGCAGCCGTGCTCGATGTAGCGCTGAAGCTGCTCGGGATTGGGCTCGCCCCTGCCCTCCTCGGTGCCGTCCCGACCGCGCCAGCCGGCCAGCGAGCCGACCCCGGGCTGGCGCTCGTGATGGATCAGGTAATCGACGTAGCCCTTTGGAAAACTGGCGCTGCCGTCGTCATTGGTCATGCCGGGCAGGCCCAGGCGGTGACCAAGCTCGAGCAGCACGTCCTGGAACGGGCGCACGTCCCGGTCGGGGGTCAGTACCGGCTGGCGGATCGCGTCCGCCGGGCCGTCGGCCGAGCAGATCGGGCGGTCGAGCAGCGAGATGCAGTCGTAGCGCTCGAGGTAGGTCGTGTCGGGCAGCACCAGGTCGGCGTAGGCGACCGTCTCGGAGAAATAGGCGTCCGAGTAGATGATCCGCGGGATCCGGTACTCGCCGGTCGCGGGGTCCTTGGCGGTCAGCATCTGCAGCGTGCCGCCCGTGTTCATGGCCGAGTTCCAGGCCATGTTCGCCATGTACATGAACAGCGTGTCGATCGGGTACGGATCGCGGTTGTGGGCGTTGGTGATCACCAGATGCATCAGCCCGTGGGCGGCGAGCGGGGCGTCCCAGGAGAACGCCTTGTCGATCCGGCAGGGGCTGCCGTCGGCCGCGACCAGCAGGTCCTCGGGGCCGCTCGGAAACCCGAGCGGCGGCCCAGACAGAGGCCGGCCACGCGCGACCTGATCCGGCTTGCCCGCAGGTTTGGGCGCCGGCGGGATCGGCTTCGGGAACGGCGGCTTGTGCCGGAAGCCGCCCGGCGCATCGATGCTGCCAAGCAGGATCTGCAGCAGGTGCAGCGCCCGGCAGGTGTGGAAACCGTTGGCGTGCGCCGAGATGCCGCGCATCGCGTGCATGCCGACCGGCCGGCCGATCATCTGCGGATGCCGCCGGCCCCAGGCGTCGGTCCAGGGCTGGTCGAGGACCAGCGGGTCGGCGAACGCCGCCTGGGCGAGTTCGGCCGCGATCCGGCGGATGGTCGGAGCCTCGATCCCGGTCCGGGCCGCGACCGCATCCGGGCTGTGGTCGTCACCGAGGTAGCGCTCGGCCAGCAGGTGAAAGGCCGGGCGCGCGCAGCGGCCATCCTGCAGCCGCACCTCGCCTTTCAGAGCCGGCCTGGCATCCGGATCGCTGGCCGGGCGCGCCGCCTGGGCGATCCGGTCCCAGACCAGCGGGGCGCCATCGGGACCGCGCGCGAACAGGCCATCCTCGGCGGTACCAGGGGCCGCGATCACGAGCCAGGGCGCGTTGGTGTCGCGGATCAGTGCGTCCAGATCGACCTTGCCGGCGCGCAAAAGCTCATGGACGAGCGCGAGCACGAACAGGCCATCGGTGCCCGGCGTGATCGGGAGCCACTCGTCGGCGATCGCCGAGTAGCCGGTGCGCACCGGGTTGACCGATACGAACTTGACGCCGCGGCCCTTGAGCAGGCCCAGCCCGATCTTGATCGGGTTGGAATCGTGGTCTTCGGCGCAGCCGAACAGCATGAAATAGCGGGTGCGCTCCCAGTCGGGCTCGCCGAACTCCCAGAACGAGCCGCCGATCGTGTAGATGCCGCCGGTCGCCATGTTGACCGAGCAGAAGCCGCCGTGGGCGGCGTAGTTCGGGGTGCCGAACTGGGTCGCCCACCAGCCGGTCAGCGCTTGGCTCTGATCGCGCCCGGTGAAGAACGCGAGCTTGCGTGGGTCCTCGGCCCGGATCCTGGCCAGCCAGGTCGTGGCCGTGCCGAGCGCCTCGTCCCATTCGATCTCGCGGAACTCGCAGGCGCCGCGCTCGCCGACCCGGATCAGTGGCTTGGTCAGCCGTGCCGGTGCGTAGTGCTGCATGATCCCGGCCGAGCCCTTGGCGCACAGCACGCCGCGGTTGACCGGATGATCGCGGTTGCCTTCGATGTAGCGGATCCTGCCGTCCTTCAGATGGACTTTGATGCCGCACCGGCAGGCGCACATGTAGCAGGTGGTGGTCTTGACCTCGTCCGCGATCGGCGGCGAGGTGTCGATCGGTGCACGGGCAAACAGGACAGCACCCTCCCGTCGGCGACCGGTGCCGGTCTTGGTCAGGGTCTCCGGCCCGCGCCAGGTATAGCCGCCCCCACCGGGCGTGTCATGGTGTTGCGCCGCGCCTGAGCCGGACCGGTCGAGTGGTGCCCGGCGCGAGAACGCGGCGAACGCTCAATACTGCACGCGGCGGGTCAGCGCGCCGTCGACCACAAGGTTGACGCCGGTCGTGAAGCTCGAGGCCGGGCTCGCGAGAAACACCGCCGCGTTCGCCACCTCCTGGTCGGTCGCCATCCGGCCCCAGGGGTTCTTGCTCATGGCGTCCTTGAACAGATCGGGCAGATTGCGCTCGATCTGCTGCCAGATGCCGCCTTCGAAGTAGGTGTTGCCGGGCGAGACGCTGTTGACCCGGATGCGCTTGGGCGCGAGCTCGCTCGCCATCCGCGAGGCGTAGTGCACGAGCGCCGCCTTGAAGGTGCCGTAGGCTGGGCTCGTGAAATCGAACTCGAGCCCGGAGACGCTCGAGATCACGACGATGGCACCGGCCTCGGAGCGCTCCAGATAGGGCAGCGCCGCATCGACCGTGCGCACTGTGTGCAAGAGGTCGACCTCGAACTCGTGCCGGAACGCGTCCTCAGTGCGGTTCATGTCCAGGGCGCTGACGTTGGCGACCGCGATGTCGATGCCGCCTAGCTCCTTGGCGCTCGCCTCGACCCAGCCGACCAGCGCTGCGCGATCGGTGACGTCGAGCGCCCGGCCCGAGGCTTTGCCGCCCTTGCGCTTGAGCGCCTCGAGCGCGCTCGCGATGCCCTCGGCGTTGCGCGCGCAGATCGCGACATCGCAACCCTCGCCCGCGAGTGTTTCGGCGATCGCCCGCCCGATGCCCTTGCTGCCGCCGGTGATGATCGCTTTTTTCCCGCTCAGCCCCAGATCCATCTTCTGCCCTCCCCAAGTTCGCGCATGCCGACTGCCTCGATGCATCCGCAACCTAGACTTCCGGGCGGCAGTCGAACAGATCAAGTCTGGGATCGGGCGAACTGCGGGAGAGTGGCATGACGTGGGCAAGGATCGGTGGTCTCGCGCTGGTCTGCATCGTCGGTAGCGGCGCGGCGGCGGCCGAGCCCGGGATCGACCTGCAGCTGGTCGTCGACGGGCTGCGGCAGCCGGTGTTCGTCACCGATGCGGGCGACGGCAGCGGCCGGCTGTACGTGGTCGAGCAGGCGGGCCGGATATTGTTCCTCGAGGAGGGCGCGCTCGTCGAGCAGCCGTTCCTGGAGCTCGGCGACCGGGTCAGGTCCGGCGGCGAGCGGGGCCTGCTCGGGCTCGCCTTCCATCCCGACTTCGCCAGCAACGGCCGTTTCTTCGTCAACTACACGCGCGAGCCGGATGGCGCCACGGTGATCGCCGAGTTCCGCGCCCAGACCGGCATCGAGCCGGTCGAGCGGGTGCTGCTGACCGTCGCGCAGCCATTCGCCAACCACAATGGCGGCATGGTCGCATTCGGCCCGGATGGTCATCTGTACATCGGGCTCGGCGACGGCGGCAGCGCCGGCGATCCCGGCAACCGGGCGCAGAACCCGGACGACCTCTTGGGCAAGATCCTGCGCCTCGACGTCGACGGCGCAGAGCCCTACGCGATCCCGGCCGACAATCCTTTTGCCCAGGGCGGCGGGCGGCCCGAGATCTACGCGCTGGGCCTGCGCAATCCCTGGCGCTTCTCGTTCGACCCCGAGGACGGGCGGCTGCTCGCGGGCGACGTCGGCCAGAACCGGATCGAGGAGATCGACCGTGTCAGCCGCGGCGGCAACTTCGGCTGGCGGCTGATGGAGGGCAAGTCCTGCTTTGACCCGGACAGCGGCTGCGAGCGGCCTGGGCTGGAGCCGCCGATCGCTCAATACGAGCAGGACCAGGGCCGCTGCTCGATCACCGGCGGCTACGTGTATCGCGGCTCTGCCGTGCCCGGGCTTGCCGGCACCTACGTCTTCGGCGACTTCTGCAGCGGCGAGATCTTCGGCCTGCGCCAGGGCCAGATCTCGGTGCTGCTCGAGGCTGGCCTGGAGCTCGCATCGTTCGGCGAGGACGCCGCCGGCGAACTCTACGTCGTCGATCTGGACGGCGCCCTGTACCGGATCATCGGCGCCGCCCCCTGATCACTGGACCCGCATTCGGTTGCCACCCGCTCAGGGGACGGTCGGCGTGAAACTGTCGGTCAGGATGCGCTCCGGGCCGGCGCCCAGTTCCTCGGCTTTGGCGACCGCGGCATCCACGAAGGCGGGGGGGCCGGCCGCGAGCACGTGCCAGGCGGACAGATCGGGGAGTTCGTCGGCGAGCCAGGCCGCGATCCGGCCCCGGCGCCATTCCGGAGCCGCCTCGGGCGGTTCTGCCCGGGTCAATGTCGGAACATAGGAAAACCGGGAAAAACGGCGCGTCAGCGCGTGCAGCGCGTCGAGCGCGAAGACCTCGCTCCGGTCGCGGACCGAGAGGATCAGCCGGATCGGCTCGGGAAAACCTGACGCCAGCGCGCGGCGGACGATCGCGAGGAGCGGCGCCAGGCCCGAGCCGCCGGCCAGGCAGAGCACGGGGCCACCGAGGCCCTCAGGCAGCCGGAACGTGCCGTAGGGTCCGTGGATCCGGACGCTGTCGCCCAGGCGGTCCGGCGCATGCAGCCAGCCGCTCGCCTGGCCACCCTGGTGGCGGGTGACGAAGAATTCGAGCAGGCCGTCGGGCGGCCGGCCCTGATCGTCGGGGGCGGTGGCGATCGAATAGGTGCGCGGCTTTTGCGCGCCCGGGGTCCTGAGCTCGACGTGCATGCCGGCCCGGTAGCGAAAGGGGCTGTCGGGTGCAAGCGCCAGCACCAGGCGCCGGATCGAGGGCGTCACCGGCTCGGCGGCGAGCACGGTCGCGACCGCTTCGACCGGCGCCGGCGGCGCCGCCTCGGCCGCGCTGATGGCGCCATCGGTCCGGATCACCAGGGTCGGGGTCAAGGGCTTGCTCTGGCAGATCAGGCATTTGCCGGCCGCCTTCTCCTCCTCAGAGATGGCAAAGCTCATGACCCAGCCGTGGTCGACCTGGCCTTCCAGGACCGTGGATTTGCAGGTGCCGCAGGCGCCGCCCCGGCAGTTGTGCGGCAGGCCGAGTCCGGCCGCGAGCCCGGCGTCCAGGATCAGCTCGCCCGCCGGGCACTCGAAGCTCTGGCCGGTGTTGGCGACCGTCACCCGACAGCCGCCGCGCGCGGCCTCCTGCGCCATCATGTCATCCCGCTGCTTCGACAGCCCGTGCTGCCTAGAAAAAGCGCCGGCCCGGCTCGCCCTTACGTAAGCATCGGCTCAGGCCGGGCAAAGGTTCGGCCGGACCGCGGGCGCAGAATGCCTTCATCGGGCGTTCCTACCGGGAACGATAGCCGCTATGACAACGCCGACCCGCATGAGGGCGGGATCGGAACTGGGGATCAGCGAGGCAACCGCGCCATGAGCGACGTCGTATGCCTGGGCGAGGTCCTGATCGACTTCGTGCCGACCGTGACCCCGACCACGCTGATCGAGGCGCCGGCGTTCAGGAAAGCCCCGGGCGGCGCGCCGGCGAACGTCGCGGTCGGCCTCGCGCGGCTCGGGGTGTCGAGCGCCTTCATGGGCAAGGTCGGCGACGATGCCTTCGGCCGCTTCCTGGTCGGCGTGCTCGGCGAGGCGGGCGTCGACGTCGGCCCGGTCCGCTTCTCGAGCGAGGCGCGCACGGCGCTGGCCTTCGTCTCGCTCCGGGCGGATGGCGAGCGCGAGTTCACGTTCTATCGCCACCCGAGCGCCGACATGCTGTTCGCGCCGGCCGAAGTCTGCGCGAGCACGATCCGCAGCGCCAAGGTCCTGCACTACGGCACGATCAGCCTGATCGGCGAGCCGGTGCGCAGCGCCACTCTCCATGCCATCGATCTCGCCAGGGAGGCCGGCTGCCTCGTTTCCTGCGACCCCAACCTGCGGCTCGCGCTGTGGCCCGATCGCGCCGCCGCCCGCGATGGTCTGCTGCACGCGATCGCGCAGGCGCAGGTCGTCAAGCTCAGCGACGACGAGCTGCGCTTCCTGACCGGGTCCGACGATCCGGCGGCCGCCCGCGAGCAGCTCTGGCACGACCGGATGGCGTTGCTGGTCGTGACGCTCGGCGCGGCCGGCTGCGTCTATTTCACGGCCGGGTTCAGCGGCGTCGTGGGCGGGTTCGAGGTCGAAGCGATCGACGCCACCGGCGCGGGCGATGGCTTCGTCGCCGGGCTGCTGCAAGGCCTGCTCGCGGACCGGGACGGCCTCGAGGAGCAAGCGCGGGTGCGCGCGATCTGCCGTCGGGCCAATGCGGTCGGGGCGTTGACCACGACCGAGCGCGGCGCAATCCCGGCGCTGCCGACCGGGGCCCGGGTCGAGTGCTTTCTCCGGGAGCAGGACCGGCAAGGGCCGGCCGGAGCTCGCAGGCCTCTTGAGGAGAGACGCCAATGAACGGGCGATCGAGCCGCGCGCGGATCGAACCCTGGCCGGCGCTGCCGTACCCGGCCTGGAAGGACAGCTGCACGACGCTGCACCTGTGGACCCAGATCGTCGGCAAGATCCGGCTGGCCCTCACGCCCTGGGCCAACCATTCGTGGCACGTCACGCTCTACGTCACCCCGCGGGGTCTCACGACCTCGCCGATCCCCTACGAGGGGCGCGCGTTCCAGATCGATTTCGACTTTCTCGATCACACGCTGCTGGTCGCGACCAGCGAGGGCGAGGTGCGCCGGCTGCCGCTCGCGCCCAGACCGGTCGCCGACTTCCACGACCAGCTCCTGGCGGCGCTCGCCCAGCTCGGGATCCGGGTCCGGATCCACGGCAGCCCCAATGAGATCGCCGACCCGATCCCGTTCCGGGAGGACCGCGCGCACGCCGCCTATGACCCCGATCCGGCGCAGCGCTTCTGGCGCGTGCTGGTCCAGGCGGACCGGGTGTTCAAGCAGTTCCGCACGGGCTTTCTCGGCAAGGTCAGCCCGGTGCATTTCTTCTGGGGCAGCTTCGACCATGCGGTGACGCGCTTTTCCGGCCGCCCCGCGCCGCTGCACCCGGGCGGCGTGCCCCATCTGCCGGACGCGGTCACCCGCGAGGCCTATTCGCACGAGGTCAGCAGCGCCGGCTTCTGGCCGGGCGGCGGCGCGATCGACTCTCCGGCGTTCTATTCCTACGCCTACCCCGTCCCCGAAGGCTTCGCCACGGCATCGGTGCGGCCGGAGGCGGCGTACTTCCATCAGACGCTGGGCGAATTCATCCTGCCCTACGACGCGGTCCGGAGCGCCGCGGCGCCGGACGCGATGCTGCTGGACTTCCTCCAGACCACCTACGAGGCGGCGGCGAATGCGGCGGGCTGGGATCGCGCCGCGCTGGAATGCCCGGCGGGCCGGGCCAGGGTGCCGCGCCCGCTCGCGTGACGGGCGCTCCGGGCGGCGGCCGGCGGGAGCTCGTCCCCTCGCTGCTCGCGTATCACGGAGCCTACTGCAAGAGCCGCGCCCCGCTTGGGGTATCCTCGCACGCTGCCCTGGCGACCATCCGAGCATGCCAGGGCCTTCATCATATGGGCGGGATTGGATCTCCCTGCCCCCTTGCCTCTGCCCCCTTGGCACAATTTGGCACACTGAGAAACTTGTTCCTGGGTTTAGAGAGCCCTATGTTCCCAACCCGAAACCCGCTGTGTCAAAGGTTTAGTGCTCGGATGGGTGGCCGAGCGGTTGAAGGCACCGGTCTTGAAAACCGGCAGGGGGCAACCCCTCGTGGGTTCGAATCCCACCCCATCCGCCAGTTTTTGCTGTAGACCATTGAAATAGCTCACATTTCTTCTTGAACCGCTTCCTCAACCACAGTCATACCTACGAATTAGCATGGTTTGCGCCGCGGCAGCCGTGCTACACGGTGCGCCCATGGCGCGCCGCCGTCATCGCCCGCCCGCCCCGCCGGGCTGGCCTCCGCAGCTCAAGCAGGCCATCGCCGACTATCGAGCCGGCCAGAGCGTCGCCAGGATCGGCGCCACGCTCGGGCGCAGCGGCGCCAGCGTGCACCCGTGCCCTGCGCCGGACCGGTGTCGAGCTCCGGGCGCGGCAGCCGATCGAGCTCCCGAGCCTCGATCTGATCCGGATGGATTGGGGCGCCGGCCTCAGCTGCCGCCAGATCGCCACGAAGCACCGCCTACCCGACCATAAGTCTGTCGCCCGGCTGCTGACTGAGGCTGGCGTCGACGTGCACAGCCGGCCAGCGCGCCGCAAGATCCCGGGCGTCATCCTGGGCCGCAAGATCACCGACTTCCAGAGCCGCCTTCGCCGGCGAGCGCCGCCGATGGTGATCCCGGCCAGGGCGCCGTTTGAGCGCGGCCGGGCGTGGACCGCGGCTGAGTTCGCGGCGATCGACTACGAGCTGCGCGCCGGCCGGTACCAGGTGATCCCGCGCGGCCAAGCGGGTCTGCGCAGGATGAGCTGGTCCGAGCTGGCCGCCCGCTGGCGCGCCGAGCACGGCCTCAGAGCGGCCTAGGCGTCCCCCAGGAGAGGCCCGCGGGGGCATCGCGCGCGCCCGCGCCGGGGGGTCTGTGGCGGGACAGCGCAGGGCAGGCTCAGCGCGCTCATGGCCGGGAGGCGCCGGTCATCCCCGGCCCTGCGGCCAGTCGGCGTCGAATCCCGAGCTTGGCCTGGATCTTCGCCACCGCGGCCGCCATGTCGCGGATCGCCTGCCGGGTTTCCCGGGCTTCCGTCCTGATTGTGTTGAGCAGCTTGAAGTAGGGCGCGAGTAGCAGCGCGCGGAGCACGGCGCCGGCCGCATACGGCGCCAGGAACTCGATCGCTTGCTAAGCCAGCCCGAACGCGATCAGAGCGAGTCCGAGCCCGACCCGGATCGCGGTCGGAAGCTGATCCGCGGTGATCGACCGCCACAATGTCTAGCCAACGACTAAGATCAGAATACCGATCACGATCCCCGGGAGGGTCCACGCCACCCACTTCACGGCCGGCCGCCGTGCTGCAGGTCCTGCACCCCCAGCTCACGAGTTACAGGCGCAGCGTCAACGCGACTTCTGATCGAAGTCGGGCGGTTGCTCGGCACCATCCAACGATCAGATCGCGGAACCGTTCTTCTCGTCATTGACTACCTTCGTGTAGAGGTGGACGGGCAGGCCGGAAGATCGCCCAGGAACAGATAGTCGGCCGTCGCGCCGGTCAGCCCCTTGATCCTCGCGAGGATGTGATTGGGCGGCCGCCGGTCGCCCAACTCCCACTTTGAATAGGTGCCGGCGGCGACGCCGAGCGCGTCGGTCAACTCCTTTTGCTTCCCGTATCCGGCGGCGAGCCTCACCCGTTTCAGGCGGTGGCCTGCGGCTCGCATCAGCTCTGACGGCGTGTTCGGATCAGACGGCGTTGGCATGGGCAATGCCCTAGCAGGATGCGGAAATAGGGCGAGATCGGCGCCCACTACCGCCTCGTTGCAGTGATTTTGCGATAGGTGTCGAGCCGGCTGTGGGCGCGACCGTCAGGTTGGGAGGCGGTGTCACTGCACGGACTGCGGGCATGATCAGGCCGCCTCGAGCAGCTTGGGCAAGCGGACCAAGTTGCAGGCCGCGACGGTGAGGGTGAACAGCCAGCCGACCCGGGCGGTGCCCCGGTGCCGGGTCTTGCGGAAGCCGCCCGTGGTCTTGATCCAGCCGAACGCTTCCTCGATCCGCTTGCGAGTCCGTTGGCTGAGCGCGTAGCCGGGATGGCGCGTGGTCCGGCCGTCGATCGCCGAGCGGCGCGAGGTGTTCTGCGCAAGATGCGGCGTGACGTTGAGGGCACGGACGGCGGCGACGAAGTCCGCGGCATCATAGCCCTTGTCGGCGCCGAGGGTGGCCCGGTGGCGGCCCGTCTGGCCGGCCAGCATGGCCTCGGCGGCCGCGCGCTCGGCGCTACCGGTGGCGGTCGTCAGCTTGGCGTCGACGATCAGTCCGCTGTGGTTCTCCATGAGCAGGTGGCCCATGTGGCAGAGCTTCGCTTCCTTGCCGCGTGGCTGGCTCCCAGGGGCGACCTCCGGTGGTCGCCCCGGAGCGCCACGCCCGGCGGATCAGGCGCGCATCGGGATCGGTGGTCGAAGCGTGGCTCGCGTTGGTGCGCTTCTCGCCGTGGAAGTCGCGCTCGGGGTTCCGCCCGGCGCCAGCCGGCGGCTCGTCATCCGCCGCGTCTTTGGGTTTGAAGCTCTTCATGCTGGCCCACGCCTCGATCAGCGTGCCATCGACCGTGAAGTGCTCCTCTGACAGCAGCGCCTTGACCGCCGGCTGGCCGAGGACGGCTTGGAAGAACTTGGCGGCGATGTCGCCCCTGAGCAGCCGGTCGCGATTTTTCGTGAACACGGTCACGTCCCAGACCGGATCATCGATGCCGAGGCCGGTGAACCAGCGGAACAGCAGGTTGTAATCCAACTGCTCGATGAGCTGGCGCTCGGACCGGACCGAATAGAACGCTTGCAGCAACAGCGCTCGGAGCAACTTCTCGGGCGGGATCGACGGCCGGCCGATCGGCGCATACAGCTTGGCGAACTCGGCCGAGAGATCGCTCAGCGCGGCATCGACTAGAGGCAGGATGCGCCGCAGCGGATGATCGCTCGGCACCCGGCCCCCGCAGCTCAGATACGAGAACATGCCCTCCGTCCGAATATCACCACCGCGCATCACCACACCCCGCATCTGGTGGTCGATCCCTCTTCAGCCTACCAGATGCACAACCCATCGCCACTATTTCCGCACCCTGCTAGGTGACATTTTGGCGCCCGCCAACGCCACTCAGCTCGCCGCAAAGTCGGGCTAGAGGCTAGGCGCTGAGCTTACCGCGGCGGCAGTAGCTTCGGGCATTGTATAGCCTCCGCTGATCGTGGCGCCCCGCGGCGGCAGCTTGGAACTCGGCGGCGCGGTATTGCCCGCCGCTGAACTGAGGGGCAATCGACGGGCCAGCCCGGCGCGCACCATCTCGGGCCACCAGAGGTCTACGCGTACCTGGCGGATGCGCGAATGGAGCGTACCTGCTCTGGCAGATCTGCCAGGCCAACCCGTTCACCCACGCGACCGAGCTGATCCGCTTCGCGCTCTACGGCCAGCTCGAGCCGACCACACTCTGGTCGTGGGCCGGCTGCACCCGGGTCCTCTTCCTGGGAGTCGCGATCCCCCTGGGCTACGACCCCGGCCCCGCGGCTTCATGGAAGCCCGCCCGCCCCGCCTGACGCTGGCAGCCATCGCGGCGGTCGGCTCCTCGATCGAGACGAAAAATTGGTGTCTCGACGGCCTGGAAGCGGACGGCAGCGGCGGCTATCTGGCGACCGACTGGATGAGCGGCGCAGCTTCTACCGGATCGACGCCAGCGGCAAGGCCGAGACGCTGATCGACCTGAACCAGGGCAGCGCCGATCACGAGTACGTGGCGGGCGAGCGCCTGGCGATCGTCCCGATGATGGTCGACAACGCGGTCGCCGCCTACAAGGTCGAGTGAGCGGCG
>CAWJAY010000013.1:0-20900 GCA_963840925.1 uncultured Alphaproteobacteria bacterium | reverse complement strand
GCCGCGCAGGCCAACGCCTGAAAGGGGTAAGGCTCGCCGCCGGATACGGGAAGCAAAAGGAGTTGGCCGACGCGCTCGGCGTCGCCGCCGGCACCTATTCAAAGTGGGAGTTGGGCGACCGGCGGCCGCCCAATCACATCCTTGCGAGGATCAAGGAGCTGACCAGCGCGACGGCCGACTATCTGTTCCTGGGCGATCTCTTCGGCCTGCCCGTCCACCTCTACAGGAAGGTAGTCAATGACGAGAAGAACGGTTCCGCGATCTGATCGTTGGATGGTGCCGAGCAACCGCCCGACTTCGATCAGAAGTCGCGTTGACGCTGCGCCTGTAACTCGTGAGCTGGGGGTGCAGGACCTGCAGCACGGCGGCCGGCCGTGAAGTGGTGGCGTGGACCCTCCCGCGGATCGTGATCGGTATTCTGATCTTAGTCGTTGGCTAGACATTGTGGCGGTCGATCACCGCGGATCAGCTTCCGACCGCGATCCGGGTCGGGCTCGGACTCGCTCTGATCGCGTTCGGGCTGGCTTAGCAAGCGATCGAGTTCCTGGCGCCGTATGCGGCCGGCGCCGTGCTCGGCGCGCTGCCACTCGCGCCCTACTTCAAGCTGCTCAACACAATCAGGACGGAAGCCCGGGAAACCCGGCAGGCGATCCGCGACATGGCGGCCGCGGTGGCGAAGATCCAGGCCAAGCTCGGGATCGACGCCGACGGGCCGCAGGGCTGGGGATGACCGGCGCCTCCCGGCCATGAGCGCGCTGAGCCTGCCCTGCGCTGGCCCGCCACAGACCCGCCGGCGCGGGCGCGCGCGACGCCCCCGCGGGCCTCTCCTGGGGACGCCTAGGCCGCTCTGAGGCCGTGCTCGGCGCGCCAGCGGGCGGCCAGCTCGGACCACCTCATCCTGCGCAGACCCGCTTGGCCGCGCGGGATCACCTGGTATCGGCCGGCGCGCAGCTCGTAGTCGATCGCCGCGAACTCAGCCGCGGTCCACGCCCGGCCGCGCTCAAACGGCGCCCTGGCCGGGATCACCATCGGCGGCGCTCGCCGGCGAAGGCGGCTCTGGAAGTCGGTGATCTTGCGGCCCAGGATGACGCCCGGGATCTTGCGGCGCGCTGGCCGGCTGTGCACGTCGACGCCAGCCTCAGTCAGCAGCCGGGCGACAGACTTATGGTCGGGTAGGCGGTGCTTCGTGGCGATCTGGCGGCAGCTGAGGCCGGCGCCCCAATCCATCCGGATCAGATCGAGGCTCGGGAGCTCGATCGGCTTTCGCGCCCGGAGCTCGACACCGGCCCGGCGCAGGGCACGGTGCACGCTGGCGCCGCTGCGCCCGAGCGTGGCGCCGATCCTGGCGACGCTCTGGCCGGCTCGATAGTCGGCGATGGCCTGGTCGAGCTGCGGAGGCCAGCCCGGCGGGGTGGGCGTTGCGATGACGGCGGCGCGCCATGGGCGCACCGTGTAGCACGGCTGCCGCGGCGCAAACCATGCTAATTCATAGGTATGACTGTGGTTCAGGAAGCGGTTCAAGAAGAAATGTGAGCTATTTCAATTGTCTACAGCAAAAACTGGCGGATGGGGTGTCCGCCGTCTTGATATCCGCCGGCATCCAGCACTGGCCGAGCAACGCCATGTAGGACGGTTGGTTAGGTGCGAGCCATCGTCCGATCTCGTCGCTTGCAATCCGACCACATCCCACATAGGTTGTTGGCTGGAATGTGGGATGAGCGATGAAGCCTAGAGGTCGGCACCCGGACAAGGCGCTCTCGGCGGTCCGCGTCCGCGCGATCTCCGAGCCCGGCCGCTACGCCGACGGCAATGGCCTCTACCTAGTCGTCGATCCGTCGGGTGCGAAGCGCTGGGTCCTGCGCACCGTCGTCCGCGGCAAGCGCCGCGACATCGGCCTCGGCGGGTTGCGGGTGGTTTCGCTGGCCGAGGCCCGGGAACAGGCGCTGGCGTACCGGAAGCTGGCGCGGAACGGCGGCGACCCGCTGGCGGAGCGCCGCAAGGAGCGGCGCCCGATCCCGACCTTCGAGGAGGCGGCGCGGGCGGTGCACGCCGAGCACTCAGCCGCATGGAGGAACGCGAAGCACTCCGCGCAATGGATCAATACGCTGGTCCAATACGTGCACCCGACGATGGGCGACCGGCGGGTCGATCAGATCGAAACCCCGGACGTCCTCAGGGTGCTCGCGCCCATCTGGCTCACCAGGCCGGAGACCGCGCGGCGGGTGCGCCAGCGGATCGGCGCGGTCCTGGACTGGGCGAAGGCCGCGGGCTTCCGCGAAGGCGAGAACCCGGTTGCCGGTGTCACCAAGGGACTGCCGAGGCAGCCCGACCGCAAGGCCCATCACGCGGCCCTTCCCTACTCGGAGGTGCCCGGTTTCCTCGCGGCGCTGCACGAGGTCGACATCGGCTTGTCCCCGCGGCTGGCCTTCGAGTTCGTGGTGCTCACTGCGGCCCGCACCAGCGAAGCGCTGGCGGCGAGGTGGGACGAGATCGACCTCGTCGGCGAGACCTGGACGATCCCGCCCGAGCGCACGAAGACCGCGCGGCAGCACAGGGTCCCGCTGTCGCGGCGCTGCCTGGAGATCCTCGCCGATGCGAGGGAGCTGTCGGGCGACAGCCCTTACGTCTTTCCGGGCCGGTCAGTCGGCAAGCCGCTGTCGAACATGGTCTTCCTGATGACGCTGCGGCGCATGGGCCTCAACGTGACGGCGCACGGGTTCCGATCGTCGTTCCGGGACTGGGCGTCCGAGCGGACGAGCTTCCCGCGCGAGGTGTGCGAGCTGGCGCTTGGCCACAGCGTCAAGGACAAGACGGAGGCCGCCTACCGGCGGGGCGACCTGCTCGACAAGCGGCGCGACCTCATGGAGGCGTGGGCGGCGTTCGCGACGGCCCGCGCGAGCGGACGTGGTTCCGATTGCGCGTCATAGAGAAGTGAAAGCAGAACGGCGAGAGCACGCTATGGATGAGAACTCTGCCAGAAGCTGTCTACGCCAGAGCAGATTTTGTGCACTGGAGTAAGGCTGCCTATTGGAGAATTCCTGAGGCAGTGGCCTTATTGTTCGGAGAAGATCCGAGACATCGTACAAAGGAACAATATAAAAGACAAGACGTCGCATCAACCATTTGCCGATGAATATGACAAGATTTGTGATCTAGCGAACAGAGCCGTAAGTGCCAAGCAACTACAGTGCTTTGGTATCGCCAGGAGTTTTCTTGGCGTGGGCACGACGTAACAAGATCGACTATCTTCCTGAGCTCGAAAGGCAAGTCTTGTTAAATGGCCACAAGATAGCGGACTGGCAGGCTGCTATGAAAGCTTAAAGAAACTGATACTGCGACAAAGAGCGAGAACTCACGGTTTGACCGAAGGCCGGGACGCTCTTATTCTTCGAGTTAACGCTTGGAAGAACAGATGCAGCAAGCCGGATCTAAGTAGCTAGCAACGAGAGAGCGTGATAGCGTCATGAAATTGATTATCGGCATGGCGGTCCGGGGATACAGCTATGATCCAAAAGCAGCCCGAAATGAGGCGATAGGAAAAATCTGCAGTGATCTTGCCCTCTTAGGGCTTTCCCTTGATCCAGACACTGTTCGTAAATGGCTGCGAGAGGCGGCGGAAATTCTGCCGCCACTGGACAGCGGCGCAGGCCAGAAGCAAATGCGCTGAGAAGCAGCGACCAGCATGTAGGGCCAGAGCGGCTTGAGCCCTGGCCTGCCTGACCGAATTCGGCTTGCGCTAAACCGAATTCGGCCACCCTGCCTTCCGGACGCTCCAGGATCGCGCCGTCTTCATCAAGACGGAGCTGATCCATGTCGAACAGCACATCCCTCCCGCAGACCGGGTTCGTCCGGCTGCCCTCCATCATCGGGCCGGGCGGGCCGATCCCGGTCAGCAAGTCGACCTGGTGGGAAGGGGTCAGGTCTGGCCGCTATCCCACAGCCCGTCAAGCTGGGGCCCCGCATCACCGCCTGGCGGGTCGAGGACATCCGCGCGCTGATCAAGTCGGGCGGAGGTGATCGCCAGTGGGCAGATGCCAGGAGGGTCGAACGATGAACTGGCACCCGGATGAGAAACGGCCGCCTGGCGGGACATGCGAGGCGGCCGTCGGCGAAGCAAAAGTAAGTGAACACCCAATCTCGAATATCATAATCACGCCTCCCGCGCAAGATGATTACAGTCCATTCATCTTTCGGCGCCCGCCAGAGCTTGGCCAGATCATGGCTAGTCGCTCGGACCTCGGTGACGACCGGTGACTGACCAGCAATTGGAGGCGCGGCTGCGCCGGCGCATGCGCGAGCTGGCGATCGAGCTGCTCGGCAGGCCGACGAGCGAGACGCCGGACGAGCTCCGCTTCGGCAGCAAAGGTGGCCTCTGGGTCGGCCTTCTGCGGGGCGTCTGGATCGATTTCAGCGCCGACCGGCGGCCGCGCGGACCGTTGGAGCTGATCCAGCGCGTGCACGACTGCGGTCGCCGGGAGGCTGAGCAATGGGCGCGCCGGTGGCTCGAGGGCCGCAGCGATCCAGACCCGGAGCCGCCGAACGAGGACATCGAGGCTGAGCAGGCGGCCAGGTCGGAGCGCATCCGCGGGATCGCCAGGGGCTGGCTCGGGCAGCTGGTCGAGGTGATCGGCACGCCTGGCGAGACCTACCTGCGGTCACGAGGGTTGGAGCCGCCCTACCCGGCTTGCGTCCGGTTTCTGGAGCGCACCGACCGCACCGGCGAGGGCGCGGTCGTCGCCGTGCTGACCGACGACGACGGCGAGCCTGTCGCCCTGCAGCTGGGCTATGTCGACGCGCGCGGTGCCAAGTCCACGATCGCGCCGCCACGCAAGCTCTGGCCGCTCGTCGAGGACTGGTCCGAGCGCGGCCTGCTGCGCATCCAGCCCGCCGCACGCGACGAGCAAAGCTCTTCTGAGGACGGCGAAGCCGATCCGGTCGAGGCGCTGCGCAGGGCGGCAACGGAGGCAGCGGGCAAGCCCTTCCTCGAGGAGGACGTGGCGCTCTTGACCGAGGGGCTCGAGGATGCCCTGTCGCTGCGTTGCCTCGGCCATCCGATCTACGCCTTCACCTCAGTCGGCAACCTCGGCAAGGTCGTGCCGCCCGAGCCCGACGTGGTGATCGTCAGGGATGGCGATCCGCCGGGTTCCGAAGCCGACCGCGCAGTCACCCGCGGCGCCGATCGATTGCTCCTCGCCGGCCGCCAGGTCGCGATCACCCAGACCCCGCCGGGCGAGGACGCCAACTCGATCTGGCAATCTGCGGACGACGGCAGGAAGGCGCTGGCCGACCTGATCGCCGGCGCGGTGCCAGCGGAACTGAGCCGTGACGGGCACATCGAGCGGCTGGCCCGGATCGATGACGACATCACCCGCGAGGCCGAGCTCCACCACG
This sequence comes from uncultured Alphaproteobacteria bacterium, assembly GCA_963840925.1. GTDB lineage: Bacteria > Pseudomonadota > Alphaproteobacteria > Geminicoccales > Geminicoccaceae > DATAOG01. The sequence goes on along the minus strand of CAWJAY010000013.1, from coordinate 15,509 downwards.
CCTGGCGGACGCTCGGCGTCTTCAAGGGCGTGCCCAAGCAGTTGATCCGGGACGAGGTCAATGCGCGCCGGGCCAAGCGCGCTGGCGCCGAAGCAGCCCCGCCGGATCTCGGCGACCCCGAGCCCTGGGAGGAGCCGGTCGAGCTCGGCGAGACGCTCGACGAGCTGGTCGAGGAGCTCGCTCGGTACATCGTCGCTGACCGGCACAAGCTCCACGCCGCGGCGCTCTTCTGCGCCATGACGCACGTGCACGACCGCCTGCACTGCATGCCCAAGCTGGCGCTGCAGAGCCCGACCAAAGCGGTGCGGCAAGACCACCCTGCTGGACTGCCTGAGCAACGTGGTGCGCCGCCCGGAAATGGTCGCCGGCACCTCGGAGGCAGCGTTCATCCGAACCAGCGACGGCTTCAGCCGACCTGGCTGATGGATGAGGCCGACCGCTACCTCAACCCCAAGAACGCCGGCGAGGGCCTGACCGCGGCGCTCAACGCTTCCAGCTACCGGCGAACGGCGCGCAAGCGGGTGTGCGTGCCTGACCCCGACGGGAAAGGCTGGCAGGTCGTGACGTTCGAGTTCTGGTGCCCGATGATCCTCGCCGGCATCCGCGAGCTGACCGACACGTCCAGGACCGGTCGATCGTGATCACGCTCCAGCGGGCGATGCCGGGGGAGGTCAAAGCGCGCCTGATCAACGGCACGTCGCCGACGTTCCATGACGTGCAGCGCAAGCTGTACCGGTGGGCCCAGGACCTGGCCGAGCTCGACCTCGACCCCGTGGTGCCGAAGTTCCTGCACAACCGCGCCGCCGACCTCTGGCGTCCTCTTTACGCGATAGCGCACCTTAGCAGGCGGCGCCTGGCCGGAGCGCGTTCGGGCAGCCTCGGAGAAGATCCACTTCGAGACCGGCGCCGAGGAGAACCGCCTCGTCCAGCTGCTGGCCGCGATCAAGGAGGTGTTCGGCGGTCGCGACCGGATGACCACGGCCGACCTCGTCGGCAAGCTGCTCGAGCGGGATGACGAGCCTTGGCCCACGGTGCGGCGGGGCCAGCCGCTCGATGCCTACTATCTGCGCTCGACCCTGAAGGGCGTCGTCGACCGCAAGACGCCGGTGATCAGGGTCGGCGACAAGACCAAGCGCGGCTACTACCGGGCCGACTTCGAGCCGGCGTGGCAGCGGTACCTTGCCGCCGAGAGCTCTGATGCATCCGAAACAGACGAAACTCCGAAACCGCGGCCTGGAAACGCGCAGTCAGCCTGGGCTGCCGGTGCTGCGGATGAGGAGCCGGCATCCGAAACCATGCGCAACGGCGACCCGGAACCGGCGCAAGACGCCGACGGGTCGAGCGCGTCGCAGCCCGACGTTTCGGATGGTGACGCATCCGGTCCCGCTGAAACGAAACGCAAGAAGCGCAGGAAAGCCGCGGGTTCCAGGGCCCGTGTTTCGGATGCTGCGGATGTTTCGGATGGAGAGGCCTCTCGCGGGCACACCTCCTCACCGAACGGCGCGGACGGGCCCGGCGCAGGCGGCCGACCAGGCCACCCTGTTGTGCCCAATGCGGCCTCCCGATCGATGCCGACGAGGGCAGCGCGGAGATAGCGGGCAAGCTGTACCACAGCCCCGACTGCTCCCGCTGGGCGGACCACCGGCCCGAGGTTCGAGGGAGCGACGGATGACCGCGGTCCTCCGTTGCAAGCCGCGCCGGCGTGACCCGGTCGGGCGGTGCGTGCCCGTCGAAGACTGGCTCGTCATGATTCCGTTGCCGGCCATGATGATGCGCGCCAGGAAACGCCAGCGAGGCGATCTCGGCCTGCCCAGCCGTCGGACGCGCACCCGTGATCCGGTCCGCCGCCGACCGGTGCAGACGCCACAATCGGCCCTCGGGCCCGATCTGTGCCGCCACGAACGCGGCGACGATCGCGTGCGAGCTCTGCTGAAGCGGGTGGTCGGGGCCGGCGCCGGGGTCCGCCTCGCTGGCGCCGATCTGGAAGTGCTCGGCATCGCCCGGCTCGACCCGAAAGACCGCGAGCAGATCGCCGAGCTGGCACCCGAGATCATCGCGCTGCTTGTCCCCCGAGGATGCGGGCCGATCGTCGGCCATCCTGCGCGACCTCGGCGTGAGGCCCGTCCTCGTCGACGATCCGGAGCGAGCCGCTTCGATCGTCTCGGACCTCGGCCGCACGGTCGGCTTCGACATCGAAACGACGGCTCCCGAGGAACGGCCGCGCGATCGCGCTGACAAAGCAAGGCAGGATCGCCGCGAACCAGCCGCCGGCGAGCAGCGCCGGCCTCGATCCTCTCCGGGCCAGGATGCGGCTCGCGCAGGTCTACGACGGTCGCGGGCGGGCCTTCGTGTTCGACCTCGACCGGGTCCCCATCGGAGCCCTCGCTCCGCTCTGGGGGCGCCAACTCGTCATCCACAACGCCCTGTTCGAGCTCGGCTTCCTGATGGTCGCCGGGATCGAGCCGGATCGGGTCGCCTGCACCATGCAGATGGCCGGCCTGCTCCTCGGCACCAACAAGGGCTCCCGGACGCTGGCCCACGCGGCGGAGCAGTACCTGGGGATCGAAGACCTGCCGAAGGGCCTGCAGACCTCGGACTGGGGCGCCAAGCGCCTGTCGCCCGACCAGGTCGCCTACGCCGCGCTCGACGCGGTCCTGGCCCTGCACCTGGCCCGCGCCATGGGGCCCGAGCTCGGCGATGCGGAGCCCGCCTATCGGGCTCAGATGGCTGCGCTCGCGCCGACCGCGCGCATGCGTCTCGCCGGGATGCCGTTCGACGCCGATCGTCATCTCGCGGCCGTGAAGGGCTGGGAGCTCGATCTGGCCGATGCACGGCGCGCGTTCGCCGAGGCGGTGGGCAGAGCCGTGCCGGACAAGCCTGCCGCGGAAGAGGCATTCCTGCGCAATGTGCTACCGGAGCACGTGCTCGCCTCGTGGCCGACGACCGAAACGGGGCGATTGTCGCTGCGCGCCGGCGACTTGGCGCGGGCGGTGGCCGAGGCTCCGCCGATCCGCCACCTGCTCGAGGTTCGTCGCCTCGAGAAGCGCGTGCGCGACTTCGGCCGCGCGCTGCTGGATCACGTGCATCCGGCGACCCAGCGCATCCATGGCGACTTCATGCCGGCGGCGGCGAAGTCGGGACGGTTCTCCTGCCGCGAGCCCAACCTGCAGCAGTTGCCACCCGAGGCCCGCGTCGCGTTCAGGGCACCGCCCGGGCGCCGGTTGGTCGTCGCCGACTACTCGATGATGGAGCTCAGGGCCGCTGCCGAGCTCGCCGGCGACCCTGCGATGCGGGCCGCATTCGAGCGCGGCGAGGACCTGCATCGCCTGACCGCCGCCGCGATCGCCGGCCTCGATCCCGCCGAGGTGACCAAGGCGCAGCGACAGGCGGCCAAGCCGGTCAACTTCGGCGTCGTCTTCGGCCAGGGCCCCAAGGGTTTGGTGCAGACCGCCTGGGACAGCTACGGCCTGGTTCTGAGCCTCGCCGACGCCCGGCGGGCGCAGGACGCGTTCTTCCGGCGTTACCCGCGCTCAAGGCGTGGATGGGGCGGCAGGCCGACAAGGCGAAGGCGACCCAGGTGGTGCGCACGGTCCTGGGGCGCCCGCTGCGTGCCGCGTGGGAGAACGGGGGCCTGCGCTACACCCAGGCGGTGAACATCCCGGTGCAGGGCAGCTGCGCCGACGTGCTGCTGATCGCCCTCGCCGAGGCCGACCGGCGCCTCCGTGACCTGGACGCGGCGATCATCGCGACCGTGCACGACGAGATCGTCGCCGAGGTCGGCGCCGGCGACGCCGCGGAGGCCGCCCGTCGGCTCGAAGCAGCGATGGTGCACGCGTTCCTCGAGGTCTTCCCCGAAGCGCCGGTGACCGGCTTGGTCGACGTCGCGATTGTCGGCTGCTGGGCGGAGGCGAAAGGCGTGAGCGGGAGGTCCTCGTACCTTGCGTTCCCCGGCCGGACGGCTCGACGCGGCCCGGTGCGCGCCCCGGGCGAAGCTGGGACAGCGGAGCAATACCGGTGAGCGCGGTCACCCTGAACCGGACCACCTTCCGCACGAGCCGGCTGCTCGACTTCGCCTCCGAGAAGGAGCTGGTCGCCCAGATCGGTCACGCGAAGGAGGCCTGGCCGGTCGTCATCCTGAAAGAGCTGGTCGACAACGCGATCGACGCCTGCGAGGAGGCCGGCATCGCCCCGGTGATCACGGTCACCGTCGACCGCAGCGGGATCACGATCCAGGACAACGGCCCCGGCATCCCCGCCGACGTGATCGAGGACGTCCTCGACTTCAGCGTCCGGGTTTCCTCGCGCGAGGCCTACGTCAGCCCGACCCGGGGCGCGCAGGGCAACGCGCTTGAAGACGATCGTCTGCCATCGCCTTCGTGCTGGACGGCCAGCGCGGCCGGGTCGAGATCGAGGCGCTGGGCGTGCAGCCACGCGATCGACTTCGGCGGTCGACCGCATCCGTCAGCAGCCGACCGTCGATCACCGCGTCGAAGCCAGGCGACGTCGAAGCCGGGACCCGGGTCATGGTCGGCTGGCCCGATTCAGCTTGCTCAATCCTCGAGGTGCGAGGTCTCAGTTTTTACAAATCGCCGGCCAGTACGCCTGGCTCAACCCGCATCTCTCGATCACCGTCGACTGGTTCGGCGAGCGCGTCGGCCGAGTCGGCGACCGATCCGGCATGGTCGAAGTGGCGGCCGTCGGACCCGACCTCGCCCCACTGGTACACGCCGCTCATCTCGAGCGCCTGGTCGCCGCCTACATCGCCCATGACGCCGACCGCGGGCGGACGCGCACCGTGCGCGAGCTCGTGGCCGAGTTCCGCGGCCTGCACGGCACCGCGAAGCAGAAGGCGGTGCTCGGGTCGACCGGGCTGGCGCGCGCACCGCTGACCGCGCTCGCCAACGGCAGGGACCTCGACCGGGACGCGGTCGCCAGCCTGCTCGAAGCCATGAAGGCCAGCTCGAGGCCGGTCAAGCCGCGGCTCCTGGGCAGCATCGGCCGCGATCACTTCGCAGCACGGTTCGCCGCCGCCGGCTGCGAGATGGAGAGCTTCGACTACCGGCGGGTCATGGACACGACCGACGGCGTGCCGTGGCTGGTCGAGACCGCCTTCGGCTGGTGCCCTGACGCGATTCCCGCCGGCTGGTTTGCGGCGTGAACTGGTCGCCCGGCATCATCAATCCGTTCCGCGAGCTCGGCCGCTTCGGCCAGAGCCTGGACACGATCCTCAGCCAGCAGCGGGCCGACCGAGACGAGCCGGTGATCCTGGTGCTGCACATGGCCTGCCCGCGCGTCGAGTACACCGACCGCGGCAAGTCGGCAGTGGTGGTGCGATCATGAAGGCCGACAAGATCATCGGCGCCGTCCAGGGCGTCACGAAGAAGTGGGCGAAGCAGCGCAAGGCCGAGGAGCGCCACGCCGCGGCCGTGGCCAACCGGCGCTATGCGATGACGCGCCACCGCTCGACCAGCATCCGCGACGCCGCCTTCGCAGTCATGGAGCAGGCCTACCTCAAGGCCAGCGCCAACGGCACCCTGCCGGCGCACGCGCGACAGATCATGTACGCGGCGCGACCTCACATCCTGCGCACCGCGGACCGGGAGCTCGGCCACCGGTTCGATCAGTACTTCACCCAACAGCTGCTGCCCGAGTACATCGAGACCCACGGCGTCGTCTGGAACGTGGTCTATGACGCCCGCGGCAACTTCACCGAGCCGCACACCAAGATCCGGGTGCCGCTCGGGACTCTGCACGTCCGCCAGTATCTGGCGGCGGTTCGCGGCCACAAGATCTCGGCTCCGACCTTCGACGTCTGGGAGAGACGCCACCCGACGCTCGGGCCCGCGGCACCGCTTCGGCGCGGTCCTGTTCGTCGAGAAGGAGGGCTTCCTCCCGCTGTTCGAGGCGGTGCAGCTCGCCGAGCGCTACGACCTCGCGATCATGTCCACCAAGGGCATGTCGGTCACCGCGGCCCGGGAGCTGGTCGAGTTCCTGTGCTCGACCTACGGCGTGCCGCTCCTGGTGCTCCACGACTTCGACAAGAGCGGCTTCTCGATCGTCGGCACGCTGCGGCGCTCCACGCGCCGCTACCGGTTCGCCCACGGCCACGCCGCCAGCGTGATCGACCTCGGCCTGCGCCTCGAGGACGTCGCCGGGCTCGAGACCGAGGACGTGCACATCGACTCGCGCGACAAGGCCCGCTGGAACCTGCGCGAGAACGGCGCCACGCCCGAGGAGATCGAGTTCCTGCTCGAGCAGCGGGTCGAGCTCAACGCCTTCGCATCGGACGAGCTCATCGACTGGATCGAGGGCAAGCTCGAGGACCACACGTCGCCAAGGTGGTCCCGGACGCGGACACGCTGGCGAACCTACCAATGCATGCGCGCTCAGGCCCTGGTCCAGGGCCTGCCTCGGGGAAAGGCCGTCCGGCGCGGATCCTTCGCCAGGGCTAACCTACACGGTCACGCTATGCCGACGAGGTGCTGGCGCGACGGGCGGCAAAGGGACGACCTCGTGGGTCGGGCCGAGCGCTGGATCCTGGAACATCTCCATACCGGTCAGGTTGGTGTGGCGCGGCTGGCCCGCGGCCTGGCATGAGTAATCGGACCCTGGCAAGAGGAGGGAAGCAGATCCTGGTCGATGACCCATCGGGCAATCCTGTCGAGCTGTTCGAAGCCGCGTGGGCCGAGCGCAATCAGGTCGACCCGGCCGACCAGATGATCTGGTCGGGCGATCGGCGCGGCTCACCTTGATTAAGTTAAATACATCTTAATTAGAGTTAAATAAATGATCCGCCGAGTGAACCAGTCCACAGGCGGGGGACCCGGTGTCGAGCTAGATTCCGGTCAGGGATCAAAAGGCATTGCGCCTGCCGCGAGCGTGCAGCGATCAGCGCCCGGCGCGCGGGCCGAAGGAGATAATCATGTTGCCCCGGCGCCGTTTCTGCCTGCTCCTGGGCGCGCTGACACTCGCCCTGCCCGGCAGCGCCGCGGCCGAGATCCCGCTCGGCTTCGCGAGCCCGCTAAGCGGGCCTTATTCACTGACCGGCGGCCATAGCCGGGCCGCCGTCGAGCTGGCGGTCGCTGATCTGAACCGGAATGGCGGCGTGCTCGGCCAGCCAGTACGGCTGGTCATCACCGACGACGCCTGCGGCCTGCAGCAGGCGACCGAGGCGGCGCGCAAGTTGGTCAGCGCGGGCGTCCCCGCGGTGATCGGACATTTGTGCTCGCACTCCTCCCTGCTGGCCGCCGGAATCTACGAAACCGCCGAGGTCTTGATGATCACGCCAAGCTCGACCCATCCCCGGCTCACCGAGGAGGGTCGGCAGAACGTCTTTCGGCTCAACGGGCGGGACGATCAACAGGGCAAGCTCGCCGCCGACCTGCTTGCGGCGCACTGGCCGGCGGGGGCGATCGCGATCCTGCACGATGGCAGCGTCTACGGTGAGCACTTGGCCCTGCAGGTCCGCCGGCAGCTGCGCGCGAAGGGCGTGGCTCCGGCGATCTACGATCTCTATACGCCGGGCGAAGCCGACTATTCGACGCTCGCGGCGCGACTGCAGATGGCGGCCGGGATCGAGGTCCTCTTCCTCGCGGGGTACGGACCGGATGCGGCGCGCATCATCCGCGCGCTCCGGGCCCGTGGCGACGATCTCCAGCTGGTCGGCGGCGACGGCCTCGGCATGGACGAGTTCTGGACGATCGCCGGCGAAGACGGTGCGGGCACCCTGTTCACCGCCCAGCCCAGGCCGATGGCCCTGCCGGCGGCCACCGAGCTGCTGAACCGCCTGCGGGGCCAGGACCCGGGCACGCGCAGCGCTGGTCTCGGCTGGTACGCGGCGGTCCAGGTCTGGGCCCAGGCGGTCGCCCGAGCGGGCATGCTCGACATCGCCGCCGTGGCTAAGATGCTGCGTCGCGGTCACTTCGATACCGTGCTCGGACGGCTCACCTTCGACCGCAAGGGCGATCTCGAGGGCGCGAGCTGGCAATGGCAGCAATGGACGGATGGCACTCATGGGCCGCTCGCCGCGCGGCCGTTCGACGCTCGCGCTTCCGGCCGGCGGGCGCGACCGGCGCCGGCGGTGACCGGCCGATTCTGAGCGACCCTGTCTTCGCCAAGGCGGTGCGCAACAGCGCTCTGTTCTACGATGGGTTGCTGCTCCTCGGCTCGGGCTTCGGCCAAAAGGGCTGCGCTCGCGCTCCAGGAGCTCATCGGCCGGCTCAGTGACCCTGCGATGAGTGCGATGTCGACCTTCACGGGCGGGTCGTCGGCCGCTGCATGGTGGGCAGGCGGTCGCGCAGGGGCTCGGCATCGCTGCCGAAGCTACGCTCATGACTATGCCACCGTCGAGGACGCTGCGCACGCCGCGCGGTGGCAGATTTGAGCCTCCCTGAGAATGGTGCCCACCGTGAGCAGCAGCGCCGTCCCGTCGCCGATCAAACTAGGGCGTGTTACACAAATCATGTCGGCGATCAGGGCGAAGTGGATGAAGGCGTGAACATGAGATCGAGCTTTCGAGCGCGGAGATGCGGCGAAGCCTTTGAGCCTGCGAACAGCGTCGACCTGTTGCGCCTTCGTAGAGGCTGCGTCGTATCCAGGGCGAAGACGTGTGGCGTACGACCGGCTCAAAGCCGAGCTCCAGCACCAGCTGCCGGTCTCGTCGCCTCGTACGCCCGGTCCATCACCATCGGCACACCAGCGGCCGGCGTTGCCAGGCGGTCAGCAATGCGGCTTCGGCGCGTCGTGGCCTGTCCGGCGACAGCGCGAAGTCAGAGCCGTCGGTCATCCGCGGCAACCAGATAAATCGGTCCAGCCGCCCCGTGACTGCCGATGGCTGCGGCCGTTCGCGCGCCCGGCCGTCGGTGAACCTTAACGCTGGGCTGTCCAAGCCGACGCACTCGACGCGGATGCGGATCAGCGAGCTCTTGCAGCGCCGAACACGCGGTCCAGCACGCCCGCCGCCGCCCACCGGCGCAGCCGCGGTAAATCGGGCCAGTGCCGAAGCGCGCCGGCAGCGCGCGCCAGCAGCCGTCTCCGCCACAAACAGCACCGCAGATGACCTCGAGATGCCGATCCGCACGCCGGGTCCCGCAGCTCGGGCACAGAGCAAGCGTCCAGCCAGGCCGGCGACGTCGGTAGCGGCGGCCGCGGCAGCTGGGCCTCGATCGCGGCCAGGCGCTTGGCTCGGGCGGCCGGGGTCACGCGGTCGCTCCAGCAGCGCGCTCGGCCGGCGCGACCTTGTCAGCCAGCGCCACGCATTCCGGATCGGCGCAGGTCGTCGCGCCCGGCTCGATCGGAGCGAAACAGACAGAACACTGCCCGCCAGGAGCGGGTGCCGACTTCGGCGCATCCCCGTTCGCAATAGGCCCGTTTTCGGTCCGCATAGGCTCGCCAGGCGGCGCTGCGACCTCGGCTGGGGTGGGGGGTCCTAGCTCGGCCGGACCGGCGGCGTTCTGGCGCCCCCCTGGCCGCTTTGTGGGCCGCCCTGCGCGCCGCCTGGCCGCGCTTGCGGCAGGTCGCCGAGCAAGACGCGGACTTGTGGTTTCTGGCCGGGAACTCGGCGCCGCAGTCCTGGCAGCGCCGCGTGGTCGCCGGCGCGCTTTCGGATGCCCCGCCAGGCCGGGCGGCGGGCTCGTCAGGCGCCACAGGCGCCTCCTGCGGGATATCGAAGCCTGAATGGTCGACGTGGTCGTGGTCTACAAGATCGACCGCCTCAGCCGATCGCTCACGGACTTCGCGAAGCTGGTCGACGTGTTCGAGCCACACAACGTCACCTTTGTCATGTGACCCAGCAGTTCAACACGACCACCTCGATGGCCAGGCCGACGCTCAATCCTGCTCAGCTTCGCGCAGTTCGAGCGACGAGGTGATCGGAGAGCGGATTAGGTACAAATTCGCGGCCTCGCGCAAGAAGGGCATGTGGATGGGCGGCTGGTCGCGCCCGGACCTCTGCCAGATGATCCTGGCGGTCCTCACCCGCTCGGCTACAAGGCCCAGGATCGCCGGCTGGTGGTGGTCGAACGTGAGGCGCCGACCGTGCGTCGCATCTTCGACCGGTTCGCCAAGACCGGCTCGGCGCTCGTTGTCGCCCGCGAACTGAACACTGCGGGGGAGGTGACGAAGCGGCGCTCGTGCGCCGCGCGGCGGCAAGCCGTGGACCTCGGCGAGGCGGTGCACAAGGGCGTCGCCTATCCCGGCGAGCATGCCCCGCTCATCGACCAGCGCGCCTGGGACAGAGTGCACACCGTGATGGCCGAGCCGGCGCACCGGCGGTGCGCGGCGACCCGGGCCCAAGTGCCCGCGCTCCTGAAGGGCCTGATCTACGGCCCGAACGGCCGGCCCATGTCGCCGACCCACACCCGACGGCGTGGCGGATCTACCGCTACTACGTGACCCGCGAGGCGATCGCGGACGGATATGAAAACTGCGCGGTGACGAGCGTGCCCGCCGGCGACGTCGAGCCGCCGTGCTCGACCACGTCCAGAAGCTGCTGGCGGCACCCGAGCTGGTCGCCCGGACGTGGGCAGCGGCGAAGCGAGAGAGCCAGGACGAGATCACCGAGCGCGAGGTCACGATCCTGCTGGCGGACTTCGCCACGAGCTACATCGACGAGCCGCCGCCGCCGCCGCCGGGCCCCGATCCGTGACCGGGAGGTCTCCACCTTCTCATCTGGGTTTTGCCCAGGCGAGTACGGAGGTTCCTCGAGAGAAAATCCTCGATCAACGGTGCTATTTCACCCGCAAGCTCCTCGGCCATTCCGAGGGTGCCGCGCCCCAAAAGCCTACTTTGAATCTCCGGCCGGTCCGCGAGCGCTTCCATTTCGGCCCGAGACCTGGGTGGCGTATCGGGGCCGTAGAGCATCAGCATAGGACGCTGAATGCGCTCGGCCGCGGCGAGAAAGGAGGCCCGGTCGTCGAACGGGTCGAGGGCGCCAGTGACGAAGCAGGCCGAAGCAAAGCGGGCGCCCGGCTGGCGGGTGATACGCATGCGATTACCGAGCAGGTCGTCAGTCAGGAACGCGGGATCGGCGAACACGTGTCTTCGGTACATCATCCGTACGACGGGCCGCGACACGTTCAGCCGGTAGAGCAGCTCGCCGATGACCGGGGCGTGGATCAATTTCCGGATGCGTCCCTGGATGGGCTTTCGCCCACTCATCATGGTCGGAAGGGGGCCACGCCAAGTCGGCGCGATCAGGACGAGGTGTGTGAAGGTCCCCGGGTGCCGCGCCTCGAGGTCGATCGCGTAGCTGGCCGCATGGCCGCAGGCAATCACCGGGAACGAGGGTCTCTTGAGTTCCCTCTGGAGATGTCCGACCAGTTCCTCGAGAAATCCGCGACAGAGCTCACGGTCGTAGTCAAGCCGTGGCCTCGGCGTGTCGCCGAAACCAGGCCAGTCGGTGACAACGGAGCGGCGGGTCCCGAGATGATGGGCGAGGGCTCGCAGTTCGCCGCGGGTTGAGACAGTGCTCATCGCCGGGAGCAGCAGGATCGGCTCGGCGCTCGTAGGACCCGACACCTCGTACCCGACACGGATGGGCGTCGCGCGCCAGTTCCAGGCAAACGTGATCGGTTCAATCGATGGGGAGCTGGCTTTGGTTACCGCTGCAACTCGATCCGACATTGGGGCTCCGCAAGGCCGATGAGCTCATTCAAAATTGCTGACGCATGGCAAGCTGACGAGGGGAAACGAGGAACGACCGGCCGGTGGCCATGACCCGGCCCCCAACGTAGGGCCAGGCATTAGGGGAATCCGTGATTGCCGGATAGCACCGGCGGGGTGAGGGCGGCAACGGGCTCCGGCGGTGAGCCCCCACAGAGCTCTGGAGCCGGAGCCCGTTGCCGCTTGGCGAACGGTCGTGCCGCAGCGAAGGCCGCTGGTGTGGCCATGCGCAGGCTGGTGTGGGGTCGATGCAGGTTGTAGTCGACCCGCCAGGCCTCGATCAGGCGCCTGGCCTCGGCGAGGCTGGTGAACCAGCTGTGGTCGAGGCATTCCTCGCGAAAGCGGCCGTTGAAGCTCTCGATCGAGCCGTTCTGCATCGGCTTGCCGGGATCGATGAAGAACAGCTTCACGCCATGGTCGTGGGCCCAGCGATCGAGGTCACGACCGCGCAGCTCGGGGCCGTTGTCGACCACCAGCATGTCCGGGTAGCCGCGCTCGCTGGCCACAGCCTCGAGCATGCCGACCACGCGCTGACCAGGCAGTGAGAAATCGACCGCGATCGCCGGGCATTCGCGCGTGCAGTCGTCCTTCAGGTTGGCGGTGCGGAACTGCCGGCCGTTGGCCAGGCAGTCCTCGGTGAAGTCGAGCGACCAGCGTTGGTTGGCGGCGATCGGGCACCACCCGCCGGCGGCGTGGCCGCCGAGGCCACGCTTCTGCCGGCCGCGTCGACGGATGGCGAGCTTCTCCTCGCGGTACAGCCGCTCGATGCGTTTGTGGTTCACGCGCCAGCCCTCCCGCCGCAGCAGCTCGTGCAGCCGGCGGTAGCCGAAGCGTCGACGCTCGCCGGCGAGGGCGCGGAGCCGTTCACGCAGCCGCTCCTGGCTTCGGGCCCGTCGCGGGTCGCGCTCCACCACGGAGCGCGCGATCCCAATCAGCCTGCAGGCGCGACGCCGCGACAGCCCATGCTCGGTCTGCATCATCGCCACCGCCGTCCGCCGCGCCGCAGGCGTCACCAGTTTTTTGCCAGCAACCCTTTGAGCGCCTGATTGTCGAGCATGGCATCGGCGAGCAGCTGCTTCAGGCGCCGGTTCTCGTCCTCCAGACCTTTGAGCCGCTTGGCATCCGACACCGTCATGCCACCGAACTTCGACCGCCACTTGTAGAACGTCGTCGGTGAGACGTTGTGCCGACGGCACAGCTCGGCGAGCTTCGCTCCGGCCTCATACTCTCGCAGGATCCCGATGATCTGCTCCTCGCTGAACCGGCTCTTGCGCATCTGTCCTTCCTCCTGAACCAAGGTCGAACAGATTCCCCTTCACGCTGGCCCTGATCCAGGGGGCCGGGTCAGGGCGGTTTCCGGTTTTTACCCTTGCCCCGTTGCCGGAAGCGCTCAGGGCCGCCCTGCGGGGCGGCAATCACATCGGTATGTCGTCGTCCAGGTCGTCAAGCCTTTCGCTGGCCCGGCGGGTATGGCAATCCCCGGCTCCGGTGGCGGCCGGCGCTCCGCTTGCTGCGGGGCCGCGCCGGGGTTACAGCCTGATTTCGGTTGAAGGCGGTGAAAGGCGCGGGAAATGGACGCCGTACTGCTGTTTCCGGCAGATTAATGGATTTTGCGGATACTCTGAACATGATGCTCCGCGTCTGAAAGTTCTTCTAAGATCGAAAGCTTGCGCCCGCGCTTTCCACGACTTTACGGGTATCCGCAGCCGGCTAACATTAAAACTGCGCAATACACAGACGGCCGCAGCACTCTTTGGGCCGGAGCCTTGGACATACAGTGCAGCCCCTCGGCCGCAGGGCCAGGGGCATAAGTCGCGGTCCATGCCGAACCGCTCTTGCGAGGTTAAAAAGCCTCCATGCCGCCTTTGTTTGACGGCACAGTTGTATCACATACGATTAATCTCAGCGGAAGAACCGCTGAAGGCGGTCACAATGTCAGGTAGCCTAGCGCAGGGTATGCCCTAGCTAAATCCGGAGGCAACGATCATGCGATTGGCCATCATCGGCGCGGGGAATGTCGGCCGCACGCTCGGCCGGCGATGGGTGGACAGCGGTCACGACGTGACGTTCGGTATGCGCGAACCGGACAGCGCGGACGCCAAATCGATGCTCAACGACTTTAAAGGGCCGGGGACCGCCTCCGCCGCATCGAACCGAAACGCCGCATCCCGGGCCGAGGTGGTCTTCCTCACCACCCCTTGGAACGCAACCGAAGAGGCCATCCGTCAATGCGGCGATCTCGCGGGCAAGATTGTCGTCGATTGCACCAACCCGGTGAAGCTCGGGGCGACGGAGGAGATGCTGGAGGTCGGGCACAAGGACAGCGCCGGAGAGCGGGTAGCTGCATGGGCAGACGGTGCGGTGGTGTTCAAGTCGTTGAACCAGGTGGGCTGGGAGATCATGGCCGACCCGCGGCTTGAAGGACGGCGTGCCGTGATGTTTCTCGCCGGCCCGGACCGACCGGAGCGCGTCACCGTTGCCCAGCTCATCGAAGAGCTCGGGTTCGAGGTCATCTACCTCGGCGACATTGCGCTCTCGCGTTTGCTCGAGCCGCTCGGCATGGTCTGGATTCACGCGGCCATCGCGATGGGAATGGGGCGCGACTGGGCATTATCAATCGTGCGGAGAAACTGACTTAATGTGATCGGGGCTATCTTATTTTCAGCCTCAAACTGTGTAACATAAAGGACGTACTGCCTATCCGGCTGGCTCAGCCGCATACAACATCTTGTAGGTGAGGTGCGCGCGCCCAACCTGTACGCCTGAGCGTGCGCACATTGCGGACCCCGGTGCCCGTCCGGCCAGCGGTGACGAGCGACCGGCGGCCGGGCGCCTCGGTCGCGAAACGGCTCTGGACCTCGGCCAACGCCCGCGCAAAGCCGGCTCGCACCCTGCGTCCGCCCACCCCATCCGCGACAGCACAACATGTAGGGGCAGCTGAGCCAACCGGATAGGCGCTGAGGACGTTAACGGGTGGAGGAAAAGCCGATGTCGTTTGAGGTCATAACCCGGGATCCGCCCGGCGGGGTCGTGGCCGTCGCCGGTGTCGATGTGGTGCTGCCGTCGATCATCGCGCTTGCCGGTGAGTGCCGATAACCCAGGGAATGACCCGTCAGAACATGCCGTTCGATTCGCTACTTCGTCGGGCACGATCTGGAGCACATCCCAATGCTCGACGATCTTACCGTCATCTGTGAGCCGAAAGATGTCGATGCCCGCCCAGATATGATCGCCGGGCCATTCCTGGCGGCAATCAGAACGACGTAGTTGCCCTCGGCGATCACCCGCTTGAATTCGACGCGCTTGCCCGGATATTCGCGCGCGGCCTCTTCAAAGTAATCGATGAAGCCCTGCTTACCGTCCGCAACACCGGGACTGTGCTGGATATACTTGTCTCCAACGTAGCGCTCGATGGCCTCGCGAGGGCGGACACTGGTTGAACATGAGGTCGTAGAAAGCCACCACGTTGCGCTTGTTGCGTTCCAGGTCGATCATCGCCGCTGCGTCCATGCTGATGCGAGCATACAAGAGCCGGGTGATCAGCGCGACCAGAGGCCGACGCCACCTGCTGCAACCCGCCGCGCTTGGCGCGGCCAGGACGGTACCAGGACCACTGCCCGGCCAGGCTGAGCACAGAACAGGATTCTGTGACAGGCGACCCCGGACGGACCAGCAGGCTGCGAGCGAGCTCGCTGGTCGCATCCAGAGCGGAATCCTCCAGCTGTTTGTTCGTCGGCGACATCACGACCAGCGTGAACCGAACGACTGAGCCGAGCACTAGGCCAGCCAGAAGCCAGATCAGGCCGGTGCCGACCAGCCACGCGGCGATGGGATCTTAGCGGCGATCA